>NZ_BAAAZY010000007.1:0-581125 GCF_039537145.1 Streptomyces shaanxiensis | reverse complement strand
CCACCACCCCACCCCCCGGGGCCCCGCCCTCTTCCTCCTCCACCGAACTCGCCTCCGAACCCCGCTCGGAGGCACGCTCCGAAACCCCGGCCGGCGACTCCCGTGGCCGCGCTCCCGGCAACGTCCGCGGCCCCGCTCCCCACCGCCCCGGCGTCTCCCTGTCCCGCGCCGAAGCGGTGACCGAGCGGCGGCCGGTCCCGGAGACGGAGCTCGCGCCCGGCGCGGCACGGTCGTACACCCCTATGCCACCCGGCGAACTCCCCGGCCCCCCGGTCCCGGCCGACCCCCGGCGCGGACGCCGCCGTACGGGACGTATCGCCGTCGCCGTCGGTGCCGTCGCCGCGGGCGCTGTCGTGGCGGTCGTGCTGGCGACCGACTTGGGGTCGCCGGGCGGCGGCGAAGCCGGCTCGTCGCCGTCCGCCTCGGCCGCGTCCACCCCCTCCACGGGCCCGTCGTCCACGGTCGAGGGCACGTCGAGGCCGCAGAGCCTGCCGCCCGGGTCGCGCAGGGAGGCGGGCGGGTTCGCGTGGGTGCCGCCCGAGGGCTGGCGGCGTGACGTCAAGACGGGGTCGGAGGTGCACTACACGTCACCGGACGCCAAGCAGGAACTCGCCGCCAAGTCGTCCCTGGCCCGCGACGACTTGATGGACTCCTGGCAGAAGTCGGAGGAGAACGCCCGGCAGGGTCAGCAGTACCGCAAGATCCGCCTGGAGCGGACGACGTTCCGCGGGCACCCGGCGGTCGTCTGGGAGTACACCTTCACCCTCCAGGGCGCCCCCTGGCACGCCCGGCTGCTGGGCTTCACCGTGGAGGGCAAGTCGTACCAGATCAACACGTGGTACCAGCCGGACATCGAGGCCGAGGCCCTGAAGACGTACGAGAAGGTGAGGGACAGCTTCACGGTGCTGTGACCGGTCGAATGTTCCCGGAAACAGGGGAGGGGCGGTGGGGTGCACACGGCACCCCACCGCCCCTCCGCGGGAACTCGACGGGCCCTCGACGGGCCGGCGTTCGTTCTCAGCCGGTCTTGACCTCGTCGCGCGGTTCGACCGGGGCGGCGGCCTCGACACCCGCGGCGCGTCCACGCCCGACCTTCTCCTTCACGAAGGCGGTCACCAGCACGAGCGCCGCCACGAGGAGCGACAGCAGCACGGTCTTGCGGCCGTCGTGCTCGGTGTCGGTGAGCATGTAGCCGAGGACGAAGACGATCAGCGCGGCCGTCGCCCAGGTCAGGTACGGGTACAGCCACATCTTCACGACGAGCTTCTCCGGCGCCTCGCGCTGGATGATCTTCCGCATACGCAGCTGCGAGAAGCAGATGACCAGCCAGACGAACAGGGCGACCGCGCCGGAGGAGTTGACGAGGAAGAGGAAGACGGTCTTCGGGTAGGCGTAGTTGAAGAACACCGCCACGAATCCGAAGACGACGGAGGCCAGGATCGCCGTACGCGGCACGCCGTTGCCGGTCGTGCGGGCGAAGGACTTCGGCGCGTCACCGCGCTGGCCGAGGGAGAAGGCCATGCGGGAGGCGGTGTAGAGGCCGGAGTTGAGACAGGACAGCACCGAGGTCAGCACGATGAAGTTCATGATCTGACCGGCGTGCGGGATGCCGAGGGAGTCGAGGGCGGCGACGTACGAGCCGTCCTTGGCGATCGCCTTGCTGTCCCAGGGCAGCAGGGACACCACGACGAAGATCGAGCCGAGGTAGAAGACGGCGACCCGCCAGATGATGCTGTTGGTGGCCTTGGTGACGGCCTGCTGCGGGTTCTCGGACTCACCGGCGGCCAGGGTGGCGATCTCGCTGCCCATGAAGGAGAAGACGACCAGCAGCACACCGGTCAGGATGGCACCGGCACCGTTGGGCAGGAATCCGCCGTGTTCGGTGAGGTTACTGAGCCCGGCCTGGTCGCTGTCGACGCCCGGCAGCAGCCCGAAGACGGCCAGCCCGCCGATGACGATGAACGCGGCGATCGCGACGACCTTGATGCCGGCGAACCAGAACTCGAACTCGCCGTAGGAGCCGACGGAGACGAGGTTGGTGGCGGTCAGCACCACCATCACGATCAGGGCCCAGCCCCACTGCGGTACGGCCGGGATCCAGCCCTCCAGGATCACCGCACCGGCGGTCGCCTCGACCGCCAGCACGACGACCCAGAAGAACCAGTAGAGCCAGCCGATGGAGAACCCGGCCCAGCGCCCGAGCGCCCGGTCGGCGTGCGCGGAGAACGACCCGGACGTCGGGTTGGCCGCGGACATCTCACCCAGCATCCGCATCACCAGCACCACGAGCGTGCCGACGAGGGCGTAGGAGAGAAGGATGCCGGGGCCGGCGGTGGCGATACCGGAGCTGGACCCGACGAAGAGTCCGGCGCCGATGACACCGCCGATGGCGATCATGGACAGATGGCGGTTCTTGAGGCCGGCCTGTAGGCCGTGGCCGCCGGGAGCAGGTCCGGCCGGTCCGGCCGTCTTCTGAGTCGGCTGCGAAGTCATGGAACGGATTTCCTTTGCGCCGTGGGGAGCGGTTCTCGTACGGATGGTGAACGAGCGGTGTACGAGTCGGACCAGTGAATCTGAGGAGAACGGATTCGGGAACCTTTGATTCGGGATTGTTACTTGAGGTTTTCTTGAGCTTCCATAGTTTGCGTCACATGTGACACGGTCGACACCCGGCGCTGCTGCCCTGAAACAGCCGTGTCACACTCGTTCCATGCGCGTGTATCTCGGCTCCGACCATGCGGGCTTCGAACTCAAGAACCACCTCGTCGAGTGGCTCAAGGCGGCGGGTCACGACCCGGTCGACTGCGGCCCCCACATCTACGACGCCCAGGACGACTACCCGCCCTTCTGCCTCCGCGCGGCGGAGCGGACGGTCGCGGACCCCGACTCCCTCGGCATCGTGATCGGCGGCTCCGGCAACGGCGAGCAGATCGCCGCGAACAAGGTGAAGGGCGTCCGCGCGGCACTGGCCTGGAGCGAGGAGACGGCCGCGCTGGGCCGCCAGCACAACAACGCCAACGTCGTCGCGGTCGGCGCCCGCATGCACACGCAGGACGAGGCGACGAAGTTCGTCGAGACGTTCCTGAGCACCCCGTACTCGGGTGACGACCGCCACACCCGCCGCATCGACATGCTGGCCGACTACGAAACGACGGGCGACCTCCCCCCGATCCCGCCGCACCACCCGCAGCAGTAGCGCCCGGGAAGGGACGCCCCGGGGCGACTCCTCGGCGCCGGACCAGGCAAGGTCGGCCCGTCCGGCGTTCGAGGACGAGGCCGCACCGTCCCGAGCCCCCACCCACCCGCAGGGGGCGTCATCTGGGCGGGGGCGACTTCTCGGGGCCGGTTCAGGCAATGTCAGCCGGTCCGGCGTCCGAGGCCAGGACCACACCGTCCCGAACCCCCACCCACCCGCAGGGGGCATCGTCCGGACGAGGGCGACTTCTCGGCGCCGGTCCCGGCATTCCAGCCCGTCCGGCGTTTGAGGACGAGGCCCTTTAAGGGCCGAAGCGGGGGTCTGGGGGCGGCAGCCCCCAGAAGGGCCCCGGGGTCGAAGGGGCGGAGCCCCTGGAGGACGGGACGGGTAGGGGCGGCGGGGGCGAAAACCTGCCGCCCCGCACCCCCACCCACAGACAAAGGACGAAGAAGGAGCCACCGTGCCTGAGGGGCACACCATCCACCGGCTGGCCCAGGACTACGCCGCCGCATTCCTCGGCACGACCCCGAACGTCACCAGCCCCCAGGGCAAGTTCTCGGACGCCGCAGAACTCCTGAACGGCGCCGAACTCACCCACACCGAGGCCCACGGCAAACACCTCTTCCTCGGCTTCCGGGACACCGACTGGATCCACATCCACCTCGGCCTCTTCGGCAAGGTCAACTTCGGCGACGCCCCCGCACCCCCACCCACGGACACCGTCCGCCTCCGCCTGGCGACCAGCACCGCATACGTCGACCTCCGCGGCCCCACCACCTGCGCCCTGATCACCCCCACCGAGAAGCAGGCGATACACGACCGCCTCGGCCCCGACCCCCTCCGCGAGGACGCCGACCCGCACGCCGCGCACCAACGCGTCTCCCGCAGCCGTACGACCATCGCCGCCCTGCTCATGGACCAGAAGGTCATCGCGGGCGTAGGCAACGTCTACCGCGCCGAGGTCCTCTTCCGGCACCGCATCGATCCCTACCGCGCGGGCAAGGACATCACCCCCGCGCAGTGGGACGCCATCTGGACGGACCTCGTCGAGCTCATGCACGAGGGCGTCCGCAACAACCGCATCGACACCGTCCGCCCGGAGCACACCCCGGAGGCCATGGGTCGCCCGCCGCGCGTCGACGACCACGGCGGCGAGGTCTACGTCTACCGCCGGGCCAACCTGCCCTGCCACATCTGTGGCGGCGAGATCCGCACCGCCGACCTCGCCGCCCGCAACCTCTTCTGGTGTCCGGCCTGCCAGACGCCGTAGACGACCCGACTGAGCGTCACCCACGCGCCAGATCGCACCCGCCAGGTCCCACGCGCCAGATCGCACCCGCCAGATCGCACCCGCCAGGTCCCACGCCGCCAGATCCCACGTGCCGGAACCCACGCCGCCAGATCCCACGCGCCAGAACCTCCGCGTCAGAACCCGTGCGGCAACCAAGGCGCCACAGCGGACGCGAACCCCACCGACGCCTCCGCCAACGCCCCCTGCCGAACCTCCCGCACCCGCCCGGCCGCCCCCAGCGCCGTGAGGCTCACGCCACCGAGGTAGGTCGCCCCCAACTCCCGTACGGACAGGGAGAGATCGGCCGCGTCCGTCGTACGCTCGCACGACGCCCCCTTGGCGTCCCCGCTCAGCCGCCAACGCCCGGTGTTCCAGGGGCAGAAGGCATCCTCCACCTCGAACACCACGTCCACCGGCGCCTGATACGTCCGCGCCCCAAGCGCCGCCCCGACGTCCACCAGCCGCACATGCAACCCGTCCCGCACCCGCACCGCGCACCGCCGGATGTCGGACACCTGGTGCTGCCACGCCTCGTCCAACGGACGCGCGCGTGCCGTCACCGTGGACGTCAGGTCGATGCCGAACAGGAACCGCCACAACGCGGCCTGCGCCACCGGGTCGAGGGCCTGTACGTCCCGCAGATTCACGGCACCCTTGGGCCCGTTGCCGTCCCACTCCGGCTTGACGTGGAAGCGCGCGTACCCGACCACCTCGCCGTCCCGCTCCGCCAGCACGCACTGCAGCGGCGACGCGCCATCCCGGTCGCTCTCCGGGTCGAGCACCCCGAGCCGCTCCCAGCCGGGCTGCCGGGCGAGCATTCCGGGCCGGTCGCCCACCTTGCGCGCGTACACGGCCTCGCAGACGTCGAGGACGTCGGCCGGTACGGCGTAGCGCAGCCGTACGTCGTCGGTGCCGGGCGGCACGGACAGCCGGACGCGGGTCGTGTCGATCTCGACGCTCGCCTGGAAGGTGCCGACGCCGTAACCGAACCGGCCGTAGATCTCCGGCTCGGAGGCGGTCAGAACGGCCAGCGGCCAGCCCCATTCGCGTACGTCGTCCAGCTGCCGCCGCATCATCGACCGCAGGACGCCGCGCCGACGGTGCGTGGCGGCGACGCTGACCATGGTCACACCGGCGGCCGGGACGGAAGCGCCGCCGGGCACCGTGAGCCGGAAGCTGAACACACCGGCCGTTCCCACGCACGCGTCCCCGTCCCAGGCGCCGATGGAGCGGTCGACCTCGGTGAGCGCGTCCCACAACTCCCGCTCCTCGGCCGACTCCGCGACGCCACCGAAGGCGCGGATGAGCGTGTCGTACCAGATGCCCCACTCGTCCTTGCGCAGCACCCGCAGCTCGGGACGGTCGGCCTCGCTCGCACTGTCTTTCGCCATGAACCATGCCTACCAGGGCATTGCGGGACGAGCGAGGGAATTTCTCGTTGGCGGCGGCGAGACCCCTTTCTGTGAAGTTCACTGTGAAGTTGAACCTCGGACGGGGGACAAGTGGGACCTCCCGTGCCAAGCAGCTGGTCCGATGGATAGGGTCCCGAACTAATGGCAGCAGGACGAGAGCGGCGCACGGCGGCCGAGACGTTCATGGCCCGGTTGAAGATGCACTGGCACCGGGCCCGCGTCGGCGTGCGCAGAAGTGCCGTGGACTACTTCCGCGGCGACGGCTCGGACTGGATCGCGCTGGCCGGCCTGCTCCTTACGGTTCCGCTGATCTGTTCCGTGACCATGGCCAACCCGGTGTGGTTCTCCCCGGCCGCGCTGGTCCTCCCCATCGTCGCGGGCGGGTTGCTGCTGCGCCCGGCGAGCCTGCTGGGCCTGTACGCGGCGGCGGCCACCGCGCTGATCGTGGAGTCGGTGCAGCTGGGCCCGTACACGGAGGGCCCTTCCCGAGTCACCCCGGGCATCGTCCTCGTCGTGGCGGCGTGCGGCTTCTTCGGCCTCCTGATCGCCCAGTTCCGCAGCCGGGTGGGCGTGCCGTGGCGTCGTGGCGGCACGATGCTCTTCGACCTGCGCGAACGCATCCGAGTCCAGAGCAAGCTCCCACAACTGCCCCACGGTTGGCATCGCGAGATGGCCCTGCGCCCGGCGGGCGGCCAGTCCTTCTCCGGCGACTTCGTGGTCGCGGCCCGCACGAACGGCGGCCGCACGCTGGAGGTCGTCCTGACGGACGTGTCGGGCAAGGGCATGGACGCGGCCTCACGCGCCCTCCTCCTCTCGGGAGCCTTCGGCGGCCTCCTGGGCAGCCTTCCCCCGCACGCGTTCCTCCCGGCGGCGAACGGCTACTTGCTCCGCCAGGACTGGGACGAGGGCTTCGCGACCTCGATCCACCTCGTCCTGGACCTGGACTCCGGCGACTACGAGCTCTACTCCGCGGGCCACCCGCCGGGCCTGCAACTGAGCGCGGGCAGCGGCCGCTGGGAGGAGAAGGCCGCCGAGGGCCCTCTCCTGGGCGTCTACGACGGCGCCCAGTTCGACCCGGTGAAGGGCTCGCTCCGCCCCGGCGACGTCCTGATGCTCTTCACCGACGGCCTGGTCGAAACCTCCGACCGCGACATCGTCGAGGGCATAGACCGCCTCACCGGCGAGGCCGACCGCTACGTGGCCGGCGGCTTCCACGGCGCCGCCTGGCACCTCATCGAGGCAGTGGCAAAGGACGTCAACGACGACCGCGCCCTCCTCCTGATCTGCCGAGAAGGCCCAACAGCACAGTCGACACCACGCTGACCTCTTCGCCGGCCCCACGCCGGCCAGCCGCCCTGGCGCCTGAGGACGAGATCGCACCACCCCGAACCCCCACACACCGGGGGCCTGCGCCCCGCCCCCCACCCACCCCTGGCAGCGGCGCCACCTCTGGACGCCGATCCGGGCATTCCATCCGGTCCGGCGTTTGAGGACAGGACCCCACCGTCCCGAGCCCCCACCCACCCGCAGGGGGCGTCATCCGGACGAGGGCGACTTCTCGGGGCCGGTTCAGGCAATGTCAGCCGGTCCGGCGTTTGAGGACAGGACCCCACCGTCCCGAGCCCCCACCCACCCGCAGGGGACGTCATCCGGACGAGGACGACTTCTCGGGGCCGGCCCGTGTTTTTCAGCCCGTCCGGCGTTTGAGGACGAGGCCCCTTAAGGGCCGAAGCGGGGGTCTGGGGGCGGCAGCCCCCAGAAGGCCCCGGGGTCGAAGGGGCGGAGCCCCTGGAGGACGGGAAGGGTAGGGGCGGCGGGGGCGAGACACTGGACCGGTGACCGAGACACCGCAGAAGCATCCGCACAGGCTGACCCTCACCGACGTAGAGGCCATAGCCCGCACAGCCCACGCAACCCAGACCGACAAGGCCGGCCGCCCCTACACCGAGCACCTGAGGGCCGTCGCCGAGGGCGTACGCACACGCGGCGGCGACGACGAGCAGATCGCGGCAGCCTGGCTGCACGACGCCGTAGAGGACGACGCACTCTCCGAACAGTGGCTGGAAGACGCCCCACTGAGCCGCCGCACAAAGGACGTCGTACGCGCCCTCACCAAGCGCCCCGGAGAGCCCCCTGAGGCGTACGCACAACGCATCCTCACCACCCCCGGCGCCCTGCTGGTGAAGGAGGCGGACCTGGCGCACAACGCGGACCCGTCACGCCTCGCGGCCCTCGACGAACCGACCCGGAAACGACTGACCGAGAAGTACGCACGGATGCGCGCACTCCTCGGTCTGGTCGGCGAGTGATCCCGCGGGGGGAACTTCGAGGTTCAGCTCAGATCAGGCGTTGACCTTCTCACGCGCTGTAGCGCCCTCACGCTTCTCCCGCTCACGCGCCAACTGCGCGGCATCCCGCTTGAACGCCCACTCCATCTTCGGCTCCATCGCGAACCGGAACACCCGCTGCACAGGCTTGGTGCACAGCAGCGTGACGCCGATCGCCGCGAGGACGCTGACGAAGATCTCGCCGAGCGGACGGTGCAGCCAGGCGTGGTCGAACCAGCCCTGGTAGTCACCGGCCTTCACGACGAAGCCGTGCAGCAGATAGCCGTACAGCGTGCCCGCACCGAGCGCCGTGAACCACATGTGGCGGCGCGGCACCCAGGCGAAGAAGCACGCCGTCAGCACCAGCGAGCAGCCGAACATCGCCAGCACCATCACCGGCCCGCTCCACCACGGCGCGGCCAGCTCCTGCGCGGCGTCACGGTGGTAGAACCACGCGGTGTTCATACGCGGCACCGCCCACCAGCCGAAGGCCAGCGCCACGGTGAACACCGGCACGGACAGGATCCGCACCGTGCGCGTACGCACCATGTGGAAGTGCTCGGGCTTCATGATCAGACCCAGCACGAAGTACGGCAGGAACTGCAGGACCCGCTGAAGGTCGAGGTCGTCGCCGATCTCCGGGGTGACCGTCGCCGCCATGGCGAGGCCGAGCGCGATCGGCAGCGGCCAGCGCACCATCTTCCAGATGGGGGTGGTCATCCGCCAGATGAACAGCGCGCACAGGAACCAGGTCAGGTACCACGGGTCCAGGAGGCTGATCTCCTGGCCCGGGTCGTCGTCGATCCAGCGCTTGAAGAGCGGATAGGCCGTCTCGAAGACGATGTACGGCACGGCGACGCCGGTGATCAGCCGCTTGAGCCGGCTGGGGGTCGCGTCGAAACTGCGCGAGAAGAAGCCGGAGATGATGATGAACGCCGGCATGTGGAAGGTGTACACGACGGTGTACACGGCCTCCAGGATCCGGCTGTCGCCCTTGATCGGCTCCCAGGCGTGTCCTATGGCGACGAGCACGATCGCCAGGTACTTGGCGTTGTCGAAGAACGCGTCGCGCTGCTTGGCACCGCTGGACGCGGGTCTGTTGTCCGCCTGAGCCTGCTGGCTCTGCGGCGAGCGCGGACTCGGCACTCCGTCCGCCGGCGACTGTGCCGGGGGGAGGGGCGCTCTGTTGTGGCCGTGCGGTCGCAGTGAGTTCGTCACAGACCCTCCCGCGGGAATCCGGGGGAGTCGATCGAGAACCTCGCTGCGCATGCGGGGGACGAGGCGGCGTGGAACATCTGAGGCACCCTAGCGTTGTCTGTGTGATTTCGTAAAACCACCGAGGTCGTTCGCGGTTATTGCGATCGATGACGTGTGTACAGCGAACATGCACCTGCCGGACACCTCTCGGTCACCCGTCTTGTCCGGATTCATCCTGACTAAAAGGTGCATATGGCTAGGAGTTGCTTCCGGTGTAATGATCGAGGAAGCGATCGATGAAGTGATCATCGCGTCGGTAATTCGAAATACCCGCGAACATGTTGTGTGCCAATGGAAACGATCCCGCCGAATTCCTTGTGGGGGTGTCCCGTCGAAAAGCCGTACGGGGCAAGGTGACCGGTCCGGGGCGCGTCGGGCCCGCACGGATCCAGCACAGGTGTGGCGAACGAAACGTCACGTGCCGCATAGCGGAGCCCGGTTGGTGGCACGATGGTTCTGGCGGGGGTGCGCGGGGTTGCATCCCCTGGCCGGGAGAGCGGACCGACCGAGGGTGTGATCTGTTGTGGCCATTTCGCTGTCAGTGGTGCTGCTGTTGGCGATCATCTTGGTAGTGCTGATCCGTGGCGGATCCCTGAAGGCCGGCCCCGCCGTAGTCGCTGTGCTGTTCGGCTTCTTCCTTGCCTCGACGGGCATGGCCGACGACATCCAGCGGTTCCTCAACTCGATAGCGGAGACGATCAACTCCATCCAGTTCTAGGGTCCGTGGGGCGGCCCGGAAGGGTACGGATACCCTCGTTCGTGATCGTCGAACGCTGCGGAACGACGGTGCGGAACGGGGGACGTACGGGATGGCGCTGCGCGAGTCCGACCCGGCGGAAGTGGGCGGCTACCGGATCGAGGACCGCCTCGGCTCCGGCGGCATGGGCGTGGTGTACCTGGCCCGCTCCGCCTCCGGCCGCCGTCTCGCCCTCAAGGTCGTGCACGCGCAGTACGCCGACGACGACGAGTTCCGCACCCGCTTCCGCCGCGAGGTGGCCGCCGCTCGCCGGGTCAGTGGCGCCTTCACGGCCCCCGTCGTGGACGCGGACGCCGATGCGCCGCGCCCCTGGATGGCCACGCTCTACATCCCCGGCGAGGACCTCGGCACCCACGTCCGCCGCCACGGCCCGCTGCCGCTGCCGAAATTGCGTGAACTCGCCGCCGGCCTCTCCGAGGCGCTGCGTGACATCCACCGTGCCGGAATGGTCCATCGTGACCTGAAACCGGCCAATGTGATGCTCGCCGAGGACGGCCCCCGCGTCATCGACTTCGGCATCTCCCGCGCCACCGAGTTCGCGGCCTCCGACGTCCTCACCCAGACCGGCCGCGTGATGGGCACCCCGCCCTACATGTCCCCCGAGCAGTTCTCGTCCCCCCAGGACGTGGGCCCGGCCGCGGACATCTTCTCCCTCGGCTCGGTCGTCGCCTACGCCGCGACCGGCCATGGCCCCTTCGACAGCCCGAGCCCCTATGAGACGGCCATGCGCGTCGTCGACGGCACCCCGGAACTCGACGGTGTGCCGGATGAGTTGCTCCCGTTCGTCCGCCTCTGTCTGGAAAAGCACGCCAAGTCCCGCCCCACGCCGGACGAGTTGCTGGCCCTGCTGCGTGACGGCCGGCTCCCGGAGCCGATACCGGCGGACGAGGGCACCCGCCCCGTACGCGTCCCCAAGCGCCGCAGACGCCTGTGGCCGGCGGTCACCGCCCTGGGGGCCGCGCTCCTCGCCGGCGTCCTCGCCACCACGGTCGCCGTCACCCCCGACGCCGCCGCTCCCGGCGATCTGCCGGCCGGGTGGCAGGCCTGGCAGAAGAAGTCGAGGGACCCGAGCGTCGACAAGGAGCCGGTGGGCCCCAGTAATCCGTTCAACCGCTGTGCTGCCACCGGCAGGTCCCTGGTGTGTGCCGGCGACGACATCATGGCGACCCGCTTCGCCCTCGCCGACGGCCGCAACACCTGGGCCCGGCCCATCGACGAGACGGCGGACGACCTCGGCGGCAGCTCCGGAGGCACGATCATCGCCGCCCGTAGCGGGCGTGTGTACGTCTACGGTGCCGACGACCGGCCCATCGGTGGCGAAGGGATGTCCACGACCCGCTACACGGTCCAGGCCCTCGACGCCGAGTCCGGCAAGGTGATCTGGAAGACCGCCACCGGCGAAGGGGACGCGGCAACGGAGCCGAACAGCGACCGCGGCGCGTCCGTCGCCCTGCCCGACGGCGTCATCGCCACCTACGGCGACGAGTCGAAGTACTACGCGCTGCTCGGCGCCGACGACGGCAAGGTCCGCTGGAAGCGCCCGCTGCCCGACCCGGAGGACCAGCCCTGCCTGCTGCGCAGCGCAGCCCGGCACGCGTACCTGGTCTGCGCGGTCTTCACCGGTACCGACATCACCAGCACGAGCATCTCGCAACTCGACCCGGCCACAGGACGGCCCGGCTGGACCGTGAGGGTGAAGGGCGACCTGGACATCGCGGGACAGACGAACGGACGCCTCGTGCTGGCCCGCGCCCTCGGCACCCACCGCACGTTGACCCTGATCAACGCCAAGTCGCACGTCCTGACGACCGTAAGGCTGTCCGAGGCCCAGCCGGAGGAATCGTCCGTCCACCTCGTGCGCGGCACCCTGTACTTCACGCTCCCTGCCGGCAGTGTTCGCGCCGTCGATCCGAGCACGGGACGCCAGCTCTGGAAGACCGACTCCACGGTGGAGAAGTCGGGACCCCCGGTCGCCTCCGCCACCCGTCTCTATCTCGGTTCCCCCAGCGGCCGCGTCGCCGCCATCGACGTGCGCACCGGAAAGGTCCAGGCCACCCGCGCGGGCCGCGACGACGGCGGCGACCTCGATCTCCTCACCACCGGCATCACCGCCCCGCCCGTCCTGGTCGGCGACGCGCTCTACGTCCCGTACGGCGTCCGCTCCGTCTACACCGTGGACGTGAGGCACCTGTGAACCGGGCCGCTGCCGGGAAACGAGTCAGGGCCAGGCGGAGGATTACTCCTCTGACCTGGCCCTGAGCCATACAGAGCGGGCGACGGGAATCGAACCCGCGTAGCTAGTTTGGAAGACTAGGGCTCTACCATTGAGCTACGCCCGCACAGGACGCGCCGCAGGTCAGGTGACCGCGGCACTGCAGGCATCGTAGCGGGTCGTGGCCCCTCGACGCACACTCCATTGCCGTAGTCCCGGCCCTCGGGAAATGCGGCAGCCGCACTGCCTGCGGGCATGTACCCTACGTGTCGCACCAGCACGGGGTGTGGCGCAG
This sequence comes from Streptomyces shaanxiensis, assembly GCF_039537145.1. Classification (NCBI taxonomy): domain Bacteria; kingdom Bacillati; phylum Actinomycetota; class Actinomycetes; order Kitasatosporales; family Streptomycetaceae; genus Streptomyces; species Streptomyces shaanxiensis. Next base: position 568,378 of record NZ_BAAAZY010000007.1, on the reverse strand, counting down.
CTTGGTAGCGCGTCCGCTTTGGGAGCGGAAGGCCGTGGGTTCAAATCCCGCCACCCCGACCATGACCGGTCACCATTGGCCACACGCGCGGCGACCTCGTGTGATCGCGTCCTGTGATCGCCTTTGAGGGCGTGTCGTCGCTGCCGTTACTATGCAAGCTGCACGCCCGTGTGTCTCTCCGTACGAAGTCACGAAGTCCTCCGGGCGGCGAATCCGCCGGACCAGTCTGGCTCCGGCAGAAACCAAGAAGTCAGCCACAAGGAGACCGAACCGTGAAGAGCGCCGTGGAGACCCTGAACCCGACTCGGGTTCGGCTCACTGTCGAGGTGCCCTTCGAGGAGCTCAAGGACAGCCTCGACGCGGCGTACAAGAAGATCAACCAGCAGGTCACGGTGAAGGGCTTCCGGAAGGGCAAGATCCCGGCGCGCGTCATCGACCAGCGGTTCGGCCGCGGTGCGGTCCTGGAGGAGGCGGTCAACGACGCGCTTCCGAAGTTCTACACCGAGGCGGTCAACGAGGCCGAGCTCAACGTCCTGGGCCAGCCCGAGGTCGACATCACCGAGCTGAAGGACGGCGAGACGCTGAACTTCACCGCCGAGGTCGACATCCGCCCGGCCATCGAGATCCCGGACTACTCCGGCATCGAGGTCGAGGTCGACGCCGTCGAGGTGACCGACGAGGACATCGAGAAGTCCGTGGAGCAGCTGCGTGAGCGCTTCGCGTCGACGTCTCCCGTCGAGCGTGCCGCCGAGGAGGGCGACGTCGTCACCATCGACCTGCAGGCCAAGGTCGACGGCGAGGTCCTCGAGGACGGCGTCGCCGACGGCGTCTCCTACACCATCGGCTCCGGTGAGCTGCTGGACGGCATCGACGACGCCGTGAAGGGCCTGGAGGCCGGTGGCGAGGCCACCTTCACCTCCGAGCTCAAGGGCGGCTCGGCGGCCGGCAAGGAGGCCGAGGTCACCGTCAAGGTCACCCAGGTCGCCGCGCGCGAACTGCCCGAGCTGGACGACGACTTCGCGCAGCTCGCCTCCGAGTTCGACACCCTCGACGAGCTCAAGGCCGACAGCCGCAAGCGCCTCGAGAACATGAAGCAGTTCGACCAGGCCACGCAGGCCCAGGAGCGCGTCCTGGAGAAGCTGCTGGAGCTCGTCGAGGTGCCCGTCCCCGAGAAGCTGCTCGAGGACGAGATCAACACCCGTAAGCACAACCTCGAGCACCACCAGCTCGGCCAGATGGGCCTCGACCTCGAGAAGTACCTCGAGATCCAGGGCAAGACGGTCGAGGAGTTCGACGCCGAGACCAAGGAAGCCGCGGTCAAGGGCATCAAGACGCAGTTCGTCCTCGACGAGCTCGTCAAGCAGGAGAAGCTGAACGTCAACCAGGAGGAGCTCACCGAGCACCTCATGCGCCGCGCCGCCTCCTCCGGCATGTCCCCCGACCAGTTCGCCCAGGCGGTCGTCGAGGGCGGCCAGGTTCCGCTCCTGGTCGGCGAGGTCGCCCGCGGCAAGGCCCTGGCCGTCGTCGTCGAGAAGGCCGTGGTCAAGGACACCAACGGCGAGGTCATCGACCTGGACGACGAGGACGAGGTCGAGCAGGCCACGGAGACGGTGGAGGCCGCCGAGGGCACCGCCGACGCCGCCGCCGAGGAGAAGTCCGAGGGCTGAGCCCACGGCGCCGAGTAGCTCGTAGGAAGGGCCCCGGGGAGGCACGATCCCCGGGGCCCTTCGACGTACCGGTGGGAGCGCGCCCCTCAGGGGCGCGAACGGCCGCGACGGACCCGCAGCCGCCCACCTGCCGAAGTCCCCACGGCTCTACGCCCCCGGCGAACACTCCCGGAACCGGGATGGCACCGCCCAGCCTGCGCGTTAGGGTCCATGAGTATGAGGGCAGGGGAGCACCCGAATCCGCTCCCGCCCCGCAGGGAACACGTGCAGACGGCCCGGCGCCGTCGTAAGACGAGCAGGTGGATACGTGACGAATCTGATGCCCTCCGCCGCCGGCGAGCCCTCCATCGGCGGTGGCCTCGGCGACCATGTCTACAACCGGCTGCTCAACGAGCGGATCATCTTCCTCGGCCAGCCGGTCGACGACGACATCGCGAACAAGATCACCGCGCAGCTGCTGCTCCTTGCCGCTGACCCGGAAAAGGACATTTACCTTTACATCAACAGCCCGGGCGGCTCGATCACGGCCGGCATGGCGATCTACGACACCATGCAGTACATCAAGAACGACGTGGTGACCATCGCCATGGGCCTCGCCGCCTCGATGGGACAGTTCCTGCTCAGCGCGGGCACCCCGGGCAAGCGCTTCGCGCTGCCGAACGCCGAGATCCTGATCCACCAGCCCTCCGCGGGCCTGGCCGGCTCGGCCTCCGACATCAAGATCCACGCAGAGCGGCTGCTGCACACCAAGAAGCGCATGGCCGAGCTCACCTCGCAGCACACCGGTCAGACGATCGAGCAGATCACCCGTGACTCGGACCGCGACCGCTGGTTCGACGCCTTCGAGGCCAAGGAGTACGGCCTCATCGACGACGTGATCGCCACGGCCGCCGGCATGCCGGGCGGCGGCGGCACCGGGGCCTGAGACCCCCGCAGCGCCCCCAGCCGACCGCCTCAGCCCCTAGGAGACAGACAGTGAACGACTTCCCCGGCAGCAGCCTGTACGACCGCTCGCGCGCCGAGTACGCGGGTCCCGTGGCCGAGTCCCGGTACGTCATCCCGCGCTTCGTCGAGCGCACCTCGCAGGGCATCCGCGAGTACGATCCGTACGCGAAGCTCTTCGAGGAGCGCGTGATCTTCCTCGGCGTGCAGATCGACGACGCCTCCGCCAATGACGTCATGGCGCAGCTGCTGTGCCTGGAGTCGATGGACCCCGACCGGGACATCTCGGTCTACATCAACAGCCCCGGCGGTTCCTTCACCGCGCTCACGGCCATCTACGACACGATGCAGTTCGTGAAGCCGGACATCCAGACGGTCTGCATGGGCCAGGCGGCCTCCGCCGCCGCCGTCCTGCTGGCCGCCGGCACGCCCGGCAAGCGCATGGCGCTGCCGAACGCCCGTGTGCTGATCCACCAGCCGTACAGCGAGACCGGCCGCGGTCAGGTCTCCGACCTGGAGATCGCCGCCAACGAAATCCTCCGGATGCGCTCGCAGCTGGAGGAGATGCTGGCCAAGCACTCCACCACGCCGATCGAGAAGATCCGCGAGGACATCGAGCGCGACAAGATCCTCACGGCCGAGGACGCGCTGTCGTACGGGCTGATCGACCAGATCATCTCCACGCGGAAGATGAACAACGCCGACGTTCGCTGACGCGGACCCGGTATTGTCTGCTGCCCCTTGGCACGGTTTGGGACGGTGCACGTCAAAGTGAACCGCGCCAAGGGGGGCCCGAACGGGGGGCCAAGCAAGGTACCGTCGACATAAGGCAGCACCAGGAGCCGCTGGATTCGAAAACGTCCAGTCGTCTCCCAGGCGAAGGGGAAGCACACCGTGGCACGCATCGGTGACGGCGGCGATCTGCTCAAGTGCTCGTTCTGCGGCAAGAGCCAGAAGCAGGTCAAGAAGCTCATCGCAGGCCCTGGTGTGTACATCTGCGACGAGTGCATCGATCTCTGCAACGAGATCATCGAGGAAGAACTCGCGGAGACCAGTGAGGTCCGCTGGGAGGAACTGCCCAAGCCGCGCGAGATCTACGAGTTCCTCGAGGGCTATGTGGTCGGCCAGGAAGCAGCCAAGAAGGCGCTCTCCGTCGCCGTCTACAACCACTACAAGCGCGTCCAGGCCGGTGAGAACGGCGGCGGCCAAAGCCGCGAGGACGCCATCGAGTTGGCCAAGTCCAACATCCTCCTGCTGGGCCCCACGGGCTCCGGCAAGACGCTGCTCGCGCAGACGCTGGCCCGGATGCTGAACGTCCCGTTCGCGATCGCGGACGCGACGGCGCTGACGGAGGCCGGGTACGTCGGTGAGGACGTCGAGAACATCCTGCTGAAGCTGATCCAGGCGGCCGACTACGACGTCAAGAAGGCCGAGACCGGGATCATCTACATCGACGAGATCGACAAGGTCGCGCGGAAGAGTGAAAATCCGTCGATCACCCGCGACGTGAGCGGCGAGGGCGTCCAGCAGGCCCTGCTGAAGATCCTGGAGGGCACCACGGCGTCGGTTCCCCCGCAGGGCGGCCGTAAGCACCCGCACCAGGAGTTCATCCAGATCGACACGACGAACGTCCTGTTCATCGTGGGCGGCGCGTTCGCGGGCCTGGAGAAGATCATCGAGTCCCGGGCCGGCGCCAAGGGCATCGGCTTCGGCGCGACGATCCGCTCCAAGCGCGAGCTGGAGGCCAAGGACCAGTTCGAGGACGTCATGCCCGAGGACCTGGTCAAGTTCGGCATGATCCCCGAGTTCATCGGCCGACTGCCCGTCATCACCTCGGTCCACAACCTGGACCGCGAGGCGCTGCTCCAGATCCTCGTCGAGCCGCGCAACGCGCTGGTGAAGCAGTACCAGCGCCTCTTCGAACTCGACGGCGTGGAACTCGACTTCGAGCGCGAGGCCCTGGAGGCCATCGCCGACCAGGCCATCCTCCGCCAGACCGGCGCGCGCGGCCTGCGCGCCATCATGGAGGAGGTCCTGATGTCGGTGATGTACGAGGTTCCCTCACGCAAGGACGTCGCGAGGGTCGTCATCACGGCGGACGTCGTCCACTCGAACGTCAACCCCACGCTGATCCCGCGCGACGCGCGCGGGCGCGGTCCCGGCGAGCAGAAGACGGCGTAACCGCACCACGGACACACGAAGGGGCCCCGGTCAACCGACCGGGGCCCCTTCGCAGTTGACGAGCCGGCGTGGGTCAGGCCTCGACGCGGATCTCCGGGCGGAGCTTCTTGGCGATGTCCGCGGCGACGTCCTTGGTGATGCCCTGCGTGGCGTCACCCGGCGTCACCATGGCGATGGTGCTGTAGTCGGCCCAGACGCAGAACCAGTCGGTCTTCTCCTTCTGGGTCAGCAGGTCCTGCCCCTTGATGCCCTGGCACTTCATGAGCGCGCCGTCCAGGTCGACCGCCTCGGGCTCACCGAGCAGCTCGGTCTTGCCCGAGCCGGTAGAGCTGGAGTCGGAGGCGCCCTTCTTGAACGCGGTGAAGAACTCGTCCAGAGCCGTCTCGGGGTCGGCGATCTCACCGTAGGCGCCGAAGACCACGATGGTCTTGTTCGTCGCGAGGTCGGACGCGTCGGGCGCGGTCGAGGGGTCGCTCGGGTCGTAGCTGCTCAGGTCGGTCGTCGAGTAGACGCTGACCACGCTCTTGCCGTTCTTGACGCCGTTCTTCGCCAGCTCGTCCGCGGTGTCGTTGTTCTTGCCCGCGGTCTCCCCGGCCGTGGGGGCCAGCGTGTACTCGTTGAGCACCTTCTCCGGCGACGCCAGCTTGTGCGCCCCGTCGTCGTCGATGGCGCCCGCGCCACCGCCCCCGCCGAAGACGAAGTACGCCCCGACACCGATCGCCACCACGACGGCCACCGCGCCGATGATCAGGCCGGCCTTCTTGTTGCCGCCACCCGGCGCCGGCGGCTGCGGCACCCCGTACGGGGCCTGGCCGTACGGCGGCTGCTGCGGCGGGACGCCCTGCGGGTAGCCGTAGCCCGGCTGGGCGGGCGGCGCCTGCTGCGGGTAGCCGTAACCGGGCTGGCCCTGGGGCTGGGCCGGGGGCTGGGGCGGCGGCGCCTGCTGAGGGTAGCCATAGCCGGGCTGGGGCGCCTGCGGCTGCTGGCCGTACGGACCGGGCTGCTGAGGCTGCCCGCCGTACGGACCGGGCTGCTGGGGCTGCCCGCCGTACGGGCCCGGCTGGTTGTAGCTCATTTCTGGGTTCCCCTCCAGATGTTTATGTGTTCCCGACATCCTGGCGCAGGCCGGGGAAGCACGTTGCATCGGGGGGCGCACCGTTACAGAACAAACGCGTTTCGGGACACCGCTGCGACACCCCTAAACTGAGCGGGTGACCGAGAACGCTCAGCAGCAGCCACCAGCGCCCAGCACCGAACTGCCGACCCAGTACGCGCCGGCCGACGTAGAGGGGCCGCTGTACGAGCGCTGGGTAGAGCGCGGTTACTTCGAGGCGGACGCGAAGAGCGACAAGCAGCCGTACACCATTGTCATCCCGCCGCCGAACGTCACGGGGAGCCTGCACCTCGGGCATGCCTTCGAGCACACCCTCATCGACGCCCTGACGCGCCGCAAGCGCATGCAGGGCTACGAGACGCTGTGGCAGCCCGGCATGGACCACGCCGGTATCGCCACGCAGAACGTCGTCGAGCGGGAGCTCGCGAAGGAGAGCAAGTCCCGGCACGACCTCGGCCGTGAGGCCTTCGTCGAGCGGGTCTGGCAGTGGAAGGCCGAGTCCGGTGGGCAGATCTCCGGTCAGATGCGCCGCCTCGGTGACGGCGTCGCCTGGTCGCGCGAGCGCTTCACCATGGACGAGGGCCTGTCCCAGGCCGTCCAGACCATCTTCAAGCGCCTCTACGACGACGAGCTGATCTACCGCGCCGAGCGCATCATCAACTGGTGCCCCCGGTGTCTGACGGCCATCTCGGACATCGAGGTCGAGTACCAGGACGACGACGGCGAGCTCGTCTCCATCCGGTACGGCGAGGGCGACGAGTCCATCGTCGTGGCGACGACGCGTGCCGAGACGATGCTCGGCGACACCGCTGTCGCCGTCCACCCCGACGACGAGCGCTACCGCCACCTCGTCGGCCGCGAGATCGAGCTGCCGCTCACCGGCCGCCGTATCCCCGTCGTCGCCGACGAGCACGTCGACCCCGAGTTCGGCACGGGCGCCGTCAAGGTCACCCCGGCGCACGACCCGAACGACTTCGAGATCGGCCAGCGTCACAACCTGCCGTCCCTCTCGGTGATGGACGAGCACGCGGTCATCACCGCACACGGCCCCTTCCAGGGCCTGGACCGTCTCGAGGCCCGCTCGGCCATCGTCGGCGCGCTGCGCGCCGAGGGCCGGATCGTCGCGGAGAAGCGGCCGTACGTCCACAGCGTCGGCCACTGTTCGCGCTGCAAGACCACCATCGAACCGCGCCTGTCCATGCAGTGGTGGGTCAAGGTCGGCCCGCTCGCCAAGGCCGCCGGTGACGCGGTCCGCGACGGCCGGGTCAAGATCCACCCGCAGGAGATGGAGAAGCGGTACTTCGACTGGGTCGACAACCTCCACGACTGGTGTATTTCGCGGCAGTTGTGGTGGGGTCACCGGATTCCGGTCTGGTACGGCCCGAACGGCGAGGTCGTCTGCGTCGGCCCCGACGACGAGGCCCCCAGCGGCGAGGGCTGGCACCAGGACACCGACGTCCTCGACACCTGGTTCTCGTCCGGCCTTTGGCCGTTCTCCACGCTCGGCTGGCCCGAACAGACCGAGTCGCTCGCGAAGTTCTACCCGAACTCCGTCCTGGTCACCGGCTACGACATCCTGTTCTTCTGGGTCGCCCGGATGATGATGTTCGGCCTGTACGCGATGGACGGCACCCCGCCGTTCCACACCATCGCCCTGCACGGCATGGTCCGCGACCAGTTCGGCAAGAAGATGTCGAAGTCCTTCGGCAATGCGGTCAACCCGCTGGACTGGATGGACAAGTACGGCTCCGACGCCCTGCGCTTCACCCTCGCCCGCGGCGCCAACCCGGGCGTCGACGTCCCGATCGGCGAGGACTGGGTCCAGGGTTCCCGGAACTTCGCCAACAAGATCTGGAACGCGACGCGCTTCGCGCTGATGAACGGCGCGACGGTGGACGGGCCCTTGCCGGACCCGTCGGTCATGTCCTCGACGGACCGCTGGATTCTCTCCCGTCTCAACTCGGTCGTGGCCGAAGTCGACGCGCTCTACGAGGACTTCCAGTTCGCCAAGCTGTCCGACGCCCTCTTCCACTTCGCGTGGGACGAGGTCTTCGACTGGTACGTCGAGCTGTCCAAGACGACGTTCCAGGCGGGCGGCGAGGCCGCCGAGGTCTCCAAGCGTGTCCTCGGCGAGGTCCTCGACGTCACCCTCAAGCTGCTGCACCCGGTGGTTCCGTTCGTCACGGAGACCCTCTGGACGACGCTGACCGGCGGCGAGTCGATCGTGATCGCCGACTGGCCGCAGGACAGCGGCTTCCGGGACTCGGCGGCCGAGCAGGAGATCGATGTCCTCCAGCGGGTCATCACCGAGGTCCGCCGCTTCCGCGCCGACCAGGGACTGCAGCCGGGCCAGCGTGTCCCGGCCCGCCTGACCCTCGACGGCACGGCCCTGGCCCCGCACGAGCCGGCCATCCGCCAGCTGCTGCGCCTCCAGCCGGAGGGCGACGCCTTCACGGCCACGGCGACGCTGCCGGTGGCGGGCGCGGAGGTCGCGCTGGACCTCTCGGGCGTGATCGACGTGGCGGCGGAGCGCAAGCGCCTCGCGAAGGACCTGGCGGCGGCCGAGAAGGAGAAGGCCCAGGCCACGGCCAAGCTCGGCAACGAGGCGTTCCTGGCGAAGGCACCGGATCAGGTGGTGGAGAAGATCCGCGGGCGGCTCGCCAAGGCCGACGAGGACATCGCCCGGATCAAGGCCCAGCTGGACAGGCTGCCGCAGGCGTAGGTGTCAGCGCGTCAATGAAGGCCCCCGGTGCCGTGCAGGCGCCGGGGGCCTTCGTGTCCCAAGGGGCGCGGCACTGTATCGATGTGCGGCTCCGCCGCGTGGGCGTGAACAGCCCCGGCGGCCCGCAGCGGCCCGACAACCCGCACCACCCCACTCCGTAGGCACTCTGTCAGTCCCCCTCCGTAGACTGACCCCGTGAGTGAGAGCGACGACCCCTTCGACGAGATCATCGCGGCAGAAACCGACCGCGACCCCGATCTCGCGGTCATCGAGGCCGGCAGCCGCACCCTGCGTACCCAGGGCGGCCCGCCGGAGGCCGACGTGCCCGCGCGCCCCGAGGACCCCGAGGTCGACAAGGCCTTGCGCGAGGTCGAGGCGGAGCTCGCGACACGCTGGGGCGAGACCAAGCTGGAGCCGTCCGTCAGCCGTATCGCCGCGCTCATGGACGTGCTCGGCGAGCCGCAGCGGTCGTACCCCTCCATCCACATCACCGGCACCAACGGCAAGACGTCGACGGCCCGCATGATCGAGGCCCTTCTCGGCGCCTTCGAGCTGCGCACCGGCCGCTACACCTCGCCGCACGTGCAGTCGGTCACCGAGCGGATCAGCCTGGACGGCGCCGCGATCTCCGCCGAGCGCTTCGTCGAGACGTACAACGACATCAAGCCGTACGTCGAGATGGTCGACGGGCAGCAGGAGTACCGGCTGTCCTTCTTCGAGGTGCTGACCGGCATGGCCTACGCCGCCTTCGCCGACGCGCCCGTCGACGTCGCCGTCGTGGAGGTCGGGATGGGCGGCGCCTGGGACGCCACCAATGTCATCGACGGTGACGTCGCCGTCGTGACGCCCATAGACCTCGACCACACCGACCGGCTCGGCACCACCCCGGGTGAGATCGCCCTCGAGAAGGCCGGGATCATCAAGCAGGACGCCACCGTGATCATGGCCCAGCAGCCGGTGGACGCCGCGCAGGTGCTGCTGAAGAAGGCCGTGGAGGTCGACGCGACCGTCGCCCGGGAGGGCCTGGAGTTCGGGGTCGTGGCGCGTCAGGTCGCCGTGGGCGGACAGCTGGTCACCCTGCGCGGACTGGGCGGCGAGTACCCCGAGGTGTATCTGCCGCTGCACGGCGCACATCAGGCGCACAACGCCGCCGTCGCCCTCTCCGCCGTGGAGGCGTTCTTCGGTGTCGGCGCCGCGCGGGCCGAGCCGCTGGACATCGACACCGTCCGCAAGGCCTTCGCCGCCGTCGCCTCGCCGGGCCGTATGGAGGTCGTACGGCGCTCTCCCACCGTCGTGCTCGACGCCGCCCACAACCCGGCCGGCGCGCGGGTGACCGCCGAGGCGATCGGGGAGGCCTTCGACTTCAGTCGGCTGATCGGCGTTGTGGGGGCGAGCGGCGACAAGAACGTGCAGGGGCTGCTGGAGGCCTTTGAGCCGATCTTCGCCGAGATCGTCGTCACGCAGAACTCCTCCCACCGCGCCATGGACGCCGACGAACTGGCCGCCATCGCCGTCGAGGTGTTCGGCGAGGAGCGCGTGCAGGTCGAGCCGCGGCTGCCGGACGCCTTGGAGGCGGCGATCACGCTGGCCGAGGAGGAGGGCGAGTTCGCGGGTGGTGGCGTGCTGGTCACCGGGTCCGTCATCACGGTCGGCGAAGCCCGGCTGCTCCTGCGGAAGGGCTGAGTCCGAAAGATGCGTACGCTCTGTTCCTCGACTCTGATCGGCGAGTTCTTCGTCATCGGCTTCGCCGGTCTGGTCGCCATGAAGGACCCCGACCTGTCCATGTCGCAGGTGTGGACGGTCAGCGGCATCGCGATGTTCCTGTGCCTGGTGCTGTGCGGCGTGGTGACCCGCCCCGGCGGCGTCGCCCTCGGCTGGGCCCTGCAGATCGCCCTCATCGCCTCGGGCTTCATCGTCCCCACGATGTTCTTCCTCGGCGCGATCTTCGCGGCGCTGTGGTGGGCCTCGGTGCACTTCGGCAGGAAGGTCGACGAGGCGAAGGCGAGGTTCGCGGCGCAGAGCGGTGAAGGCAGCCCGTCCGGGGCTTGAGCGCAAGCTGACACTGCGTAACAGGCACCTGGGTACGCACTGTAGCCTCATCCCACCGCACCACCGGCTGTAAGAAGGAGCCCCCTCGTGACCCAGCGCACCCTCGTCCTGCTCAAGCCCGACGCAGTCCGCCGCGGCCTGACCGGCGAGATCATCAGCCGCATCGAGCGCAAGGCCGGCTGGCAGATCACGGCGCTGGAGCTGCGCACGCTGGACCAGGAGACGCTGGAGCAGCACTACGGCGAGCACAAGGGCAAGCCCTTCTACGAGCCGCTGGTGGAGTTCATGGCCTCCGGCCCGGTCGTCGCCCTGATCGTCGAGGGCGAGCGGGTCATCGAGGGGCTGCGCCAGCTCGCCGGCCCGACCGACCCGATCGCCGCCGCGCCCGGCTCCATTCGTGGTGACTACGGTGTGATCGTCCGCGAGAACCTCATCCACGCCTCCGACTCCGAGGAGTCCGCCGAGCGCGAGGTGAAGATCTTCTTCCCGGGCCGCGCCTGAGCCCCTTCAACCGGCCCGATCCGGGGCGGCCGTAGAAACCCGGCCGCCCTGCGGCATATGCGTGGCGATCGAGGGAACGAGTGCCCCCGATGGCCCGTCCCTACAAGCGGGGCGGCTCGTCATCTGCTGACAATGGCGAAGACCCTCCCGCAGTGTTCGCGAAGGCGCGTCTACGATAGAAGCCTTCACGTCACAGCACCCACTTCGCCGACCTGAAAAGCCATCAAAAGCTCCCAGGAAGGCCAGACGAATCCTGATGGGGAACTCAATGTCGTTCATCGGCCGTGACATGGCTGTCGACCTCGGGACCGCCAACACGCTGGTGTACGTCAGGGGTCGCGGGATCGTACTCAACGAGCCGTCCGTCGTCGCGATCAACACCAACACCGGTGGCATCCTCGCGGTCGGCGCCGAAGCGAAGAAGATGATCGGGCGCACGCCCGGCAACATCGTTGCCGTACGTCCGCTGAAGGACGGCGTGATCGCCGACTTCGAGATCACCGAGCGGATGCTCCGCTACTTCATTCTGAAGATCCACAAGCGGCGGTATCTGGCCCGTCCGCGGGTCGTCGTCTGTGTGCCCTCCGGCATCACCGGCGTCGAGCGCCGCGCCGTCATCGAGGCGTCGTCCCAGGCCGGCGCCCGCCAGGTGCACATCATCGAGGAGCCCATGGCCGCGGCCATCGGCTCTGGCCTGCCGGTCCACGAGGCCACGGGCAACATGGTGGTCGACATCGGCGGCGGCACCACGGAGGTCGCGGTCATCTCCCTCGGCGGCATCGTCACCGCCCAGTCCATCCGTGTCGCGGGCGACGAGCTGGACAACGCGATCATCCAGCACATCAAGAAGGAGTACTCCCTTCTGCTGGGTGAGCGGACGGCCGAGCAGATCAAGATCACGATCGGTTCTGCGTACGATCTCGACGCTGACGAGCACACCGAAATCCGCGGCCGGGACCTTGTCTCCGGGCTGCCGAAGACCGTCGTCATCTCCGCGGGCGAAGTGCGCAAGGCCATCGAGGAGCCGGTCAACGCGATTGTCGACGCCGTCAAGACGACCCTCGACAAGTGCCCGCCGGAGCTGTCCGGCGACATCATGGACCGAGGAATCGTTCTGACCGGCGGCGGCGCCCTGCTGCGCGGCCTCGACGAGCGGCTGCGCCGCGAGACCGGCATGCCGATCCACATCGCCGAGGACCCGCTGGACAGCGTGGCGCTCGGGTCCGGCAAGTGTGTCGAGGAGTTCGAGGCGTTGCAGCAGGTGTTGGACGCCCAGCCGCGCAGATGACATAACTCTTCGATTCCGCCGTACGGGATGATCTCCTCTCGTACGGCGGATCGTTGATATAGAGGCATAAGCTCCACAATGAGCCTCGAAACCTCGCAGACAACTCCGCGTACAACCTCCGTATACAGAACCCCTCGGGTTTACCGGGGGTTTCCCGAATTCCTATGAGGAAGGGCACGGCCGCCGCACGTGAGGGACACACGAGAGAGCCGGCTGCTCCTGGTGCTGCTGATCGCCATCGCGTTCGCACTGATCACGGTGGACATCCGCGGCGGTGAGGATTCCCCCGTCGACGGCGCCCGGTCCGCAGCCGCAGCGGTGTTCGGCCCGATCGAGGACGGCGTGTCGGCCGGGGTGAACCCGGTCGGCAACGCGGTCGCCGCGATCCGCGACTCCGGCGAGCGCCATGACCGGCTCGCCCAGCTGGAGCAGGAGAACGCAGCCCTCAAGGCGAAGCTCGGCAGCGACGACCGTGACCGCAGCCGGCTGCGGCAGCTCGACAAGATGCTGAAGATCGCGGGCCAGGGCCAGTACGGCATCAAGGGCGCCGAGGTCATCGCCATAGGAGCGGCCCAGGGCTTCTCCTGGACGATCACCATCGACGTCGGCGCCAACGACGGCATCAAGCGCGACATGACGGTCCTGAACGGGGACGGGCTGGTCGGGCGGGTCACCACCGTCGGCCCGAACACCGCGACCGTACTCCTCGCCAACGACCCCGACTTCACCGTCGGCACCCGCATGGAATCCACCGACGAGCTCGGCTTCGCCTCCGGCCAGGGCGACCGTCCGCTGCGTGTCGAACTCCTCAACGGCAAGGCCGAGGTGAAGAAGGGCGACCGCCTCGTCACCTTCGGTTCGCAGGCCGACAAGCCCTTCGTGCCAGGTGTCCCCGTCGGCGTCGTCTCACGTGTCGACCCGTCCGGCGGCAACCTCACCCGCACCCTGTATGTCGCGCCCTACGTCGGCTTCAGCAAGCTCGACATCGTCGGCGTCGTCGTCCAGGCCCCCGAGAAGGACCCGCGCGACACGGTGCTCCCGGACAAGCCCAAGCCGACCCCGAGGCCGACCGTGACGGTCACCGTCACACCGTCCGGCGTGCCCCCGGTCGACGGCCAGAACCAGTACGAGCAAGAGCAGTAGGAGCTGAAGCCCCATGCGCGTCAACCGAATCCTGCTCTCGTCCTCGCTGGTCGTCGTCGCCCTGGTGCTCCAGGTGAGCGTCCTCGCCCGCCTCCACCTCCCGGGCGCCGTCCCCGACCTGCTGCTGCTCACCGTGCTGGGCCTCGCCCTCGTCTACGGCCATGTCGGCGGCGCCCTCGTCGGCTTCGGCGCCGGTCTGCTCGCCGATCTCGCCCCGCCCGCCGACCACGCTGCCGGCCGCTATGCGCTGGTGCTGTGCGTCATCGGCTACCTCGCCGGGCTCGTCAAACCGGAGAACGGGCGACTCAAGTCGGCCACCGGGCCGATGGTCGTCGTGGTCGTCGCCGCGATCGCCTCGACCCTGCTGTACGCCGGTGTCGGCGCCCTCGTCGGGGACACCGCCGCCCGCCATGTCGGCCTCGGCAGCCTGCTCTTCACGGCCGCGCTGTACGACCTGCTGCTCGCGCCCTTCGTGGTCCCCGGGATCATGGCGCTGGCCCGGCGCGCGGAGAACGACCCGCTCGCCGAGACCAACTCCCAGGCGAAGAAACCCAACATCTCCTCCGGCTGGCTCTCCGGCGGCACCGGCCTGCGCATCGGCAGTCAGCGCGGTGGGCTGGGCGGACTGAAGGTCAAGGCCGGGCGGGCGCGGACGGCGCGCGCCGGGCGCATCAAGGGGGTCAAGCGGCTGTGACCGCAGCAGAGTTCACCGGAACGGGTGACGATCACCGGAACCGCGCCGCGCAGGCCCGACGTTCATCACTCGTACGCAGACGGCAGTCGTTCGTTCGCACCCGGCCGTTCTTCGCGCACACCTATTCGTCCATGAGCTGAGAGGGGGAGCAGCAGACGTGACCAACATTCCCGAGACGGGCCGGACGCCACGCGTCCAGATCCGGCTCGTCGTCATCCAAGTCCTCGTCCTCTCCCTCCTCGGCACCCTCGGCGGCCGCCTGTGGTACCTGCAGATCCGCGAGGGCGACGCCTACGCCAAGGAGGCGTCGGGCAACCATGTCCAGCAGGTCGTGCAGCCCGCGGTGCGCGGGTCGATCCTGGACGCGCGCGGGGTGGCGCTGGCGGACAACGAGACGCGGTTGGTGGTGTCCGCCTCGCGCACGGATCTGCTGAAGATGCCGGACGACGGCAAGGCGGTCCTGACCAAGCTGGCGGGTGTACTGGGAATGACCCCGAAGGAGGTGAAGGAGAAGGTCCGGCTGTGCGACGCGCAGACGCCGCAGCCCTGCTGGAACGGCTCGCCGTACCAGCCGATCCCGATCACCGACGAGGCCACGCCGAAGCAGGCCCTGCAGATCCGCGAGCGCGCCGAGGACTTCCCCGGAATCACCGCCGAGCCCCAGGCCGTGCGCCGCTACCCGAGCCCCGGCGCGGCCAACACCGCCCAGGTCCTCGGCTACCTCTCCCCGGTCACGGACGAGGAGATCCAGCAGGCCCAGGACAGTGACTCGCCCTACCTGCGCTCGGACCAGGTCGGCCGCTCGGGTCTGGAGCGCGAGTACGACAAGGAGCTGCGGGGCAAGGCCGGTGTCACCCGGTACGAGGTGGACAATCTCGGCCGGGTCATCGGCCAGGCCAAGGCGGACGCCGCGCAGGCCGGCTCCAATCTCGTCACCAGCATCGACGCACGGGTGCAGCGGGTCGCCGAGTACGAGCTGAACGACGCGATGAAGCAGGCCCGCAAGGAGTGGGACCGCAACACCAATGAGCCGTACAAGGCCGACTCCGGCGCCGTGGTGGTGATGGAGGCCAAGACCGGCCGGATCGTCGCCATGGCGTCAAACCCGACCTACGACCCCAACGCCTGGGTGGGCGGCATCTCCGCCAAGGACTACACGAGGCTGACCGGCAAGGAGTCCAACTACCCGCTGCTCAACCGCGCGATCCAGGGCCAGTCCGCCCCCGGCTCGATCTTCAAGGTCGTCCCGACGGCGGCCGCGGTCAACGCCGGCTACTCCTTCGACGGCCCCTACCAATGCTCGAGCTCGTACTCGATCGGCGGCCAGGTCTTCAAGAACTTCGAGTCCAAGGGGTACGGCCCGATCAGCCTGGGGCGTGCGCTGGAGGTCTCCTGCGACACCGTCTTCTACCGCCTCTCCCACCAGGAATGGCAGCGCGACGGCGGCACGAAGCCGAAGAAGAACGCCAACGACTGGTTCTACAAGACGGCGCACCAGTTCGGCCTCGGCGCGGAGACCGGGATCGACCTGCCCAACGAGGTCACCGGGCGCATTCCGGACCGCCAGTGGAAGCAGGACTACTGGAAGGCCAACAAGGACGCCTGGTGCAAGTACGGCAAGAAGGACGGCTCGTACGCCGAGAAGATCGCCTACGAGAACTGCCTCGAAGGCAACCGGCTGCGCGCCGGTGACTCGGTCAACTACTCCATCGGCCAGGGCGACACCCTGGTCACGCCGATCCAGATGGCCACGATCTACGGGGCCATCTCCAACGGCGGCACCTTGTACGACCCCACCGTCGGCAAGGCGATCGTCAGCGCCGACGGCAAGAACGTCGAGGAGATCAAGCCCAAATCCCACGGCAAGCTGCCCATAAGCAGGCAGACGCTGGCCGAGATGGACGAGGCCCTCGCCGGCGTCGCCACCCGCGGTACCGCCGCCTGGCGGTTCGCGGACGTCGGCTGGCCGCAGGACAAGATCCCGATGCACGCCAAGACCGGTACCGCGGAGGTCTACGGCAAGCAGACGACCTCGTGGTTCGCCACGTACACCAAGGACTACGCGGTCGTCATGACGATCTCCCAGGGTGGTACGGGTTCCGGCGCCTCGGGTCCGGCCGTGCGCAACATCTACGACGCGCTGTACGGCGTCTCCGACGACGGCGCGATCGACAAGAAGAAGGCGCTGCTGCCGACGCCGCAGAAGAGCCTGCCCAAGGTCCGGACGGACGGCACCATCACCTCGCCGAAGGTCTCCAAGGACCCGGCGAAGGAGGAGCGGGCCCGCCAGAAGGGCAGCGACTCGACGGACCAGCAGCAGCTCGCCGGCACGGTGGCGACGCCGTCGGCCGAGAACCGGGACACACGGCGCAGGCGGCGGCGCAGCCGCAGGCGGGGAAGCCGAAGGATGCTCACATGACCGGCGCCAACAGCTTCCAGGTCTCCGGGTACGGGCCGGAACGGGCGGGCTGGACCCGCCTGTTCGCCCGTGACTCGCTCGCCCGCAGGCTCGACTGGACGATACTGCTGGCGGCGATCGGCCTGTCGCTGATCGGCTCCCTGCTCGTCTTCTCGGCGACCCGTAACCGCACCGAGCTCAACCAGGGCGACCAGTACTACTTCCTGGTCCGGCATCTGCTGAACGCCGGCATCGGCTTCGCCCTGATGATCGGCACGGTCTGGCTCGGCCACCGCACCCTGCGCACCGCCGTGCCGATCCTGTACGGCGTCTCGGTCTTCCTGATCCTGCTGGTGCTCACCCCGCTCGGCTCGACCATCAACGGCGCCCACTCCTGGATCAAGCTTCCCGGCGGTTTCTCCCTCCAGCCCTCGGAGTTCGTGAAGGTCACGATCATCCTGGGCATGGCGATGCTGCTGGCGACGAGAGTGGACGCGGGCGACAAGCAGTACCCCGACCACCGCACGGTCGTGCAGGCCCTGGGCCTGGCCACCGTGCCCATGCTGATCGTGATGCTCATGCCCGACCTCGGCTCGGTCATGGTGATGGTCGTGATCGTGCTGGGCGTGCTGCTCGCGTCCGGTGCCTCCAACCGCTGGGTCTTCGGGCTGATCGGCACGGGGACGATCGGTGCGATCGCGATCTGGCAGCTGGGAGTTCTGGACGACTACCAGATCGCCCGTTTCGCGGCCTTCGCCAACCCCGAGCTCGACCCGGCGGGCGTCGGCTACAACACCAACCAGGCGCGTATCGCGATCGGTTCGGGCGGGCTCACCGGCTCGGGTCTGTTCCACGGCTCGCAGACGACCGGCCAGTTCGTGCCGGAGCAGCAGACCGACTTCGTCTTCACGGTGGCGGGGGAGGAGTTGGGCTTCGTCGGCGGCGGGCTGATCATCCTGCTCCTCGGTGTGATCCTGTGGCGGGCCTGCCGGATCGCGCGGGAGACGACCGAGCTGTACGGGACGATCGTCGCGGCAGGGATCGTGGCGTGGTTCGCCTTCCAGTCGTTCGAGAACATCGGGATGACGCTGGGGATCATGCCGGTGACCGGTCTGCCGCTGCCGTTCGTGTCGTACGGAGGGTCGTCGATGTTCGCGGTGTGGGTGGCGGTGGGGTTGTTGCAGTCGATCCGGGTGCAGCGTCCGATGTCCGCGTAGCGCCGGGCCGGACCGGGGTCCGAACCCCGAGACCGAGCCATCGGCTGCCCTGCCGCCATCGCCCGTTTGCCCGGTGTCCATGTCGGGTGGGCCCTGTTATCACGTCGTGACACCAACTAGATTCGGGTCATGGCGGACACAAAGCGCGAGATCGAGCGGAAGTACGAGTCCGACGAGAGCGGCCTGCCCGATCTGACCGGCGTCGCCGGGGTCGCGGCGGTCATCGACAAAGGTGTCGCGCAGTTGGACGCCACCTACTACGACACCGTGGACGAACGCCTCGCCGCGTCGTCCGTCACCCTGCGGCGCAGGACGGGCGGCTCCGACGCGGGCTGGCATCTGAAGTTCCCCGTCAGCCCGGGCGTACGGGACGAGATCCAGGCCCCGCTGTCCGACACCCTGCCCGGCGACCTCGCCGGACTCGTCCGCTCCCGGGTCCGGGACGCCGAGCTGGTGCCTGTGGTCCGGCTGCGTTCCGAGCGCGATGTGCGGGACCTCGTCGACACCGAGGGCCGGGTGCTGGCCGAGGTCAGCGTGGACGCCGTACGGGCGGAACGCCTCAGCGGTGGCAGTGGCACCGCACAGTGGACCGAGATCGAGGTGGAGCTGGCCGACGACGTCGACCCGGTCCTGCTCGACAAGGTGGAGAAGCGGTTGCGCAAGGCGGGGGTACGGCCGTCGAAGTCGACGTCGAAGCTCGCGCGCGCCCTGGCCGAGACCGCCCCGAAGAAGAAGCTCGCTTCCGGGTCCGCCGAGGAGGCCGTGACCGCCGGCGATCACGTGCTCGCGTACGTCCGCGCCCAGCGGGACGCGGTCGTCGAGCTCGATCCCGCGGTGCGCCAGGACGTCGAGGATTCCGTCCACAGCATGCGCGTCGCCACCCGCCGGTTGCGCAGCACCTTCAAGTCCTTCGGCAAGGTCCTGGACCGGGCGGTCACCGACCCGATCGGTGATGAGCTGAAGTGGCTGGCCGGCGAGCTGGGCGTGGACCGGGACCGCGAGGTGCTGAACGAACGCCTGTCGGCCGCTCTCGACGAGGTGCCCTCCGGGCTGGTCTCCGGTCCGGTCGCCGAGCGTGTGAGCAAGTGGGCGGGTGACAGCCCCGGCGGGGCGAGCGGCCGGCTGATCGGGGTCCTGGACTCCCACCGCTACCTGGCCCTGCTCGACACCCTGGACGCGTTGCTCACCGACCCGCCGCTGCGGAAGGCGGCCGGGAAGAAACCCGGCAAGGTGCTGCCCAAGGCCGTGAAGAAGGACTTCCGCAAGGTGACCGGGCTCGTCGAGCAGGCGCTGGAGCTGGACCCCGGCAGCGACCGGGACGTCGCCATCCACGAGGCCCGCAAGAAGACCAAGCGCACCCGTTACGCGGCGGAGGCGGCCACCCCGGCGCTCGGCAAGCCGGCCAAGGACCTGGTCAAGACCATGAAGTCCTTGCAGAACCTGCTCGGCGAGCACCAGGACAGCGTCATGGCCCGCGGGACCCTGCGCGAGCTGTCCGCGGTCGCGCACGCGGCCGGGGAGAGCGCCTTCACGTACGGCCTGCTGTACGGGCGTGAGGAGCAGCGTGCGGCGGCCGTGGAGGCCGAGCTGCCCGGGTTCTGGGCCGGCACCAAGGGCGCGGCGGAGGTCCTCTGAGCGTTCGGACGTACGGGGGGTGTCCGCGGTCGCGTTAGGCTAGATGGTCACCCCTGTCAGTTCAGTCCAGCTCACGAAGGTTCGCGACATGCCTGCCGAAGCCGCTGCGGCCGCCGAGTCCGTGTTCCCGCAGCTCGAAGCTCTGCTCCCGCATGTGCAGAAGCCGATCCAGTACGTCGGCGGAGAGCTCAACTCCACGGTCAAGCCGTGGGAGTCCTGCGACGTCCGCTGGGCGCTCATGTACCCCGATGCCTACGAGGTCGGACTGCCCAACCAGGGCGTCATGATCCTTTACGAGGTCCTGAACGAGCAGGAGGGCGTCCTCGCCGAGCGCACGTACAGCGTGTGGCCGGACCTGGAGGCGCTGATGCGGGAGCACGGCGTCCCGCAGTTCACGGTGGACAGCCACCGCCCGGTGAAGGCCTTCGACGTGTTCGGCCTGTCCTTCTCCACCGAGCTCGGCTACACCAACATGCTCACGGCCCTGGACCTGGCCGGTATCCCGCTGGAGTCCAAGGACCGGACCATCGACGACCCGATCGTCCTGGCCGGCGGCCACGCGGCCTTCAACCCCGAGCCGATCGCCGACTTCATCGACGCCGCCGTCATCGGCGACGGCGAGCAGGCCGTGCTCGACATGACGAAGATCATCCGCGAGTGGAAGGCGGAGGGCTGCCCCGGCGGCCGCGAGGAGGTCCTCTTCCGCCTCGCCAAGACCGGCTCGGTGTACATCCCGGCGTTCTACGACGTCGAGTACCTCGCGGACGGCCGTATCGCCCGAGTCGTGCCGAACAAGTCGGGCGTCCCGTGGCGGGTGTCCAAGCACACCGTCATGGACCTGGACGAGTGGCCGTACCCCAAGCAGCCCCTCGTGCCGCTCGCCGAGACGGTCCACGAGCGCATGTCGGTGGAGATCTTCCGCGGCTGCACCCGAGGTTGCCGCTTCTGCCAGGCGGGCATGATCACGCGCCCGGTGCGCGAGCGCTCGATCACCGGCATCGGCGACATGGTCGACAAGGGCCTGAAGGCGACGGGCTTCGAGGAGGTCGGCCTCCTCTCGCTGTCGTCGGCGGACCACAGCGAGATCGGCGACATCGCGAAGGGTCTGGCCGACCGCTACACGGAGGACAAGATCGGCCTGTCCCTCCCCTCCACCCGCGTCGACGCCTTCAACATCGACCTGGCGAACGAACTCACGCGCAACGGCCGCCGCTCCGGTCTGACCTTCGCCCCCGAGGGCGGCTCGGAGCGCATCCGTAAGGTCATCAACAAGATGGTCTCGGAAGACGACCTGATCCGGACCGTCGCGACGGCGTACGGCAACGGCTGGCGCCAGGTGAAGCTGTACTTCATGTGCGGCCTGCCGACGGAGACCGACGACGACGTCCTGCAGATCGCCGACATGGCGACGAAGGTCATCGCCAAGGGCCGCGAGGTCTCCCGCTCCAACGACATCCGCTGCACGGTCTCCATCGGCGGCTTCGTCCCCAAGCCCCACACCCCCTTCCAGTGGGCCCCGCAGCTCAGCGCGGAGGAGACGGACGCCCGCCTGGAGAAGCTCCGCGACAAGATCCGCGGCGACAAGAAGTACGGCCGCTCCATCGGCTTCCGCTACCACGACGGCAAGCCCGGCATCGTCGAGGGCCTGCTGTCCCGCGGCGACCGCCGGATCGGCGCCGTCATCCGCGCGGTCTACGAAGACGGCGGCCGCTTCGACGGCTGGCGTGAGCACTTCTCGTACGACCGCTGGATGCAGTGCGCGGACAAGGCGCTGGCCCCCTTCGGCGTCGACGTCGACTGGTACACGACGCGTGAGCGGACGTACGAGGAGGTCCTTCCCTGGGACCACCTGGACTCCGGCCTCGACAAGGACTGGCTCTGGGAGGACTGGCAGGACGCCCTCGACGAGACCGAGGTCGAGGACTGCCGGTGGACGCCGTGCTTCGACTGCGGCGTGTGCCCGCAGATGGACACCCACATTCAGATCGGCCCCACGGGCAAGAAGCTGCTCCCGCTGACGGTCAAGAACGCGGGGCCGGTGCCCAGCGGGCACGCGCACTGAAGGGTCGAGGCGCTCGATCCGGCGGTTGATGGCCCCGGACCTCGCTGACGCCTCGTACGGCGCCCCTGAGCCCCCTCTGGATCGAGAGATCCAGAGGGGGCTCAAGGTTTACTCCCACGCCGAAGGCGCGTCAGTGGTGATGACCCTGCCGGCCCAGGGTCTCCACAGGGGTCGCGCCGGGGCGGGTCCACTGCGGGACGGGGCGGCTGGTCGGGCCCCAGGTGGCGTTGCCGTCCGCGTCCGAGCGCCAGGACCAGCACGGGTCGCTTCCCTTGGGCCGGCCCTCGGGGTTGTCCTCCCATGCCTCGCCGCGGCCGTAGGGCGTCATGTCGAGCAGGCCGAGGGACCCGTTGACCCGCTCGTTGCCGCGGCCCGTCGTGGAGTAGGTGAGGAACACGCGGTCGCCTTCGCGCAGGAAGCAGGCGAGGTAGCCCATCTCGCCGCCGACCGGCTCCGCCACGTCGCGCACCGAGTACCAGGGCTGGGTGTAGCCCATGAACGCGACGTAGGAGGCCACTTCGTCCCACGGGCCCGTGGTCAGGACGGCGAACGAAACGCCGCGGGCGTTGAGGTAGACGGCGTCCTTGAGGTGCCAGGCCGTGGTGGTGCAGCCCTCGCACTGCCCCTGGTGCGGCGCCCCGTCGTACCACATGTGCTGGTAGACCACGAGCTCGTCGCGGCCCTGGAACAGGTCCAGGAACGGGACCGGGCCGTCAGGTCCGACGACCTCGACCGCCCCGTCGAACTCCACCATCGGCAGCCGGCGGCGGGCCGCGGCGAGGGCGTCTCCCTCGCGGGTGTAGGCCTTCTCGCGGACCAGGAGCTCGTCACGGGCGGCCTGCCAGGTGGCCAGGTCGACGACGGGAGGGCGGCCGGGCAGCGCGGCGGTCGGGTCACTGGGCGTGGTCGTCATGGCGTCCTCCGTGATGTCTCGTGCCGGGCGGTGTCGTACGACGGCGTTCCACGACATCAGAAGAGACCCGCGGACCGGCCGGAACTAATCGCGGGACGCCTCGCCCGCTCCTTCACCGAACCAAAGGACAAAAGCCGAGGCCATCCCTGCCTTCGCCTGGCGGCGGCCGCGCGACGGCCTCGGCTTTTGTCCTTGCTCTGCATCCGCCCAGGCCGTTCAGGCGTCTACGACGGTATGGATCTCGAAAAGCCGCCACCACCGCGCCAGGAACCCGAAGGGTGTCTGGTCGTCGCGATTCGCCTGCCGGTGCGGATCGTCGTGCTCGTACTGGTCATGCCGGTGCGGATGGCGTGGGACGCGCTCGTCGTTGCCGGGCGGTTTCTGAACGACACGGTGTTGCGGCCGGTGGGGCGGGCGCTGCTGTGGCTCGGGCGGGCGGTGTTCGTGTGGCCGTTCGTGGGGCTGTGGCGGTATGTGGTCGTGCCCGTGGCGAAGGGGCTCGCCTGGCTGGGGAACGTGCTCGTCGTCGTGCCCGCGGTGTGGCTGTACCGGTATGCGCTGACTCCGGTGGGGCACGCGTGCGCGTGGGTGGCGCGTGGGATCGGAGCAGGACTCGCGTGGGTGGCGCGTGGGATCGGCGCAGGGCTCGCCTGGGTTGCGCATGGGATCGGCGCAGGGCTCGCGTGGCTCTACGCGCGCGTGCTCACGCCCGTCGGGCATGCGGTGATGTGGGTCCTCAAGGGGCTCGGTACGGTGCTCGCCGCGATCGGGATCGGCGTGTTCGGCGTGGTGGCGTGGCTGGTGAGGTATCTGGTCGTCGTCCCCGCCCTGTGGGTGTACGAGTGGATCCTCACGCCCGTGGGGCGGGCGATCGCCTGGTGCGCCCGGGGCCTCGTATGGGCCGTGAGCACAGTCGTCACCGGGATCGGGACCGCCCTGTACTGGATCGTCCGTGTGCTGTTCGTGCTGCCCGCGCTGGGCCTGTACCGGTGGGTTCTCGCGCCCGTCGGCCGGCTGTTCGCCGTCATCGGCAGGGAGATCTGGGACGCGCTCGGGCACGCCTGGCGGGTCGCCGGGCGGCTCTCGCTCGCCGTCGGCCGGTTCCTCGCGACTCTGTTCCGGTGGACGTTCGTCGAGCCGGTGCGGTGGGTGTACCGGACGGTGCTCACGCCGGTCGGGCATGTCGTACGGGACATGGTGCTGCGGCCCGTCGCCGAGGCGGCGCGCAGCGTGGGGCGGGCCACCCGGCAGGCCCTCACGGCCGCCCGCGAGTCCGTACGGCAGGCCCGCGCCGACTTCCGGCGGATGCTGTTCGGGGAGCCGAAGCAGCGGGAGGTGGTCGCCCGGCGGGAACCTGAGGGCCGTGAGACACGTACTCTTGGTAGCAGTACGACCGCTCTCACGAAGGACTGAACGACACTGGGCAAGCGACAGCCCGAAGGCCCGCCGCCCGCACCTGCGGTGCAGCGCATCCGACTGCGCTACACCAAGCGCGGCCGCCTCCGGTTCACCAGCCACCGTGACTTCCAGCGCGCCTTCGAGCGTGCGCTGCGCCGTGCCGAGGTGCCGATGGCGTACTCGGCGGGGTTCACGCCGCATCCGAAGGTGTCGTATGCCAATGCCGCACCCACCGGCACGGGCAGTGAGGCGGAGTACCTGGAGATCGCGCTCACCGAGGCGCGCGATCCGGAGCAGTTGAGAGTGCTCCTCGACGAGTCGATGCCCGCCGGGCTCGACGTCATCGAGGCGGTCCAGGCCCGGACCTCCGGGCTCGCCGACCGTCTCACGGCGTCCGTCTGGGAGCTGCGGCTCGACGGTGTGGACCCGGCCGAGGCCGGGCGCGCGGTCGCCGCTTTCAACGCCGCCGATGCCGTCGAGGTCCAGCGCATGACCAAGAACGGCGTGCGCACCTTCG
Source organism: Streptomyces shaanxiensis (assembly GCF_039537145.1). Classification (NCBI taxonomy): domain Bacteria; kingdom Bacillati; phylum Actinomycetota; class Actinomycetes; order Kitasatosporales; family Streptomycetaceae; genus Streptomyces; species Streptomyces shaanxiensis. The sequence continues at coordinate 543,937 of NZ_BAAAZY010000007.1, read as the reverse complement.
ACGCCCGTCCGGCGGTCGTCCACCTGGAAAGCACCGAAGGAACAGAAACGCACAGTTCGACGGCTGATAGGCCGACCGACCAGCCCTGTGCGATACTGCGGCTGGTTGTTCGGCACGTGACGCCTGCCGTACGACCCGACGACGTCCTGTCCGGTCTCCGCGCCGTGGCCGACCTGGCGCCGCCGGTCCCCGCAGCGGTGACCAGGCTGGCGCAGGGGCTGTTCGATGAAGAGACCGGCACGGTGACCGACCCGCTCGCGCCCGACCGCGAGGCAGCGACGGCCCCATCCGAGGCCGAGACCGCTGCCGCCGCGACGGCGCCGGCGTAAGGAAGGTTCCGCGTAGGGACGTACGTCGAAGCGCCGCCCTCGTACTCGGGAGCCACCTGGGTCGGGCAGCGCACCGACCAGAAGACTTTCGCCAGGCCGTGCGCATGAGGCGTACGGAACCGGCGAGACAGGACACAGAAAGCTCCCGTGCGGCGCCCGCGCCCCGGACGGCGGTAGTCGCGCATCGCGCGAGCCGCGGACGTCACCGGCATATCGCCGGACCAGGCGCGGCGCCCGGGAGCCTGACGGGAGAAACGCCCGCATGCTCGAACCGACCGAACCCACCGAGGGTTCCGAACTGAACACTCCCAGCGACACCTTGCCGCCGCGTCGTCGGCGCCGTGCCGCGTCCCGCCCGGCGGGCCCGCCTGCGGCCGGCGCCGAGACGCAGGCCGCAGAGGTGGTCGAGCCGGCCATACCGGTCGCCGATGCCGCCGATGTCGCGGCGGTGACCGAAGAGGCCGAGACGGCCGAGGAGAACGTCGAGGCCCTTGAGGCCGAGGTGACTCCCGAGGCCGCAGAAGCCGAAGAGGCTGTAGAGGCCGAGGAGACGGCGGAGGCCGCGCCTGCCGGTCGTACGCGTCGGCGTGCCGTGCGTCGCGCGTCCGCGCCCGCCGGAGCCCCTGCGGCTGCCGAGGCGGCCGAGACCGTGGTCCCGGCTGCTGCCGCTCCCGCGCCGGTCGCCGAAGCGGCGAGCACGGCCGTCACCGAAGAGGTCGCGCCCCCTCGTACGCGTCGGCGTGCGGTGCGTCGGGCGTCGGCGCCTGCTGGTGCTCCGGGTTCGGCGGAGGCCGCTGAGACCGTGGTCTCCGGTGCCGCTGCCGAGGAGGCCGCGAGCCCCGAGGTCGCCGAGGTGCCCGCCGCCGCTGCAGAGGACGCCGCACCCGCCGAGGAGGCCGCGCCGCGTCGTACGCGTCGGCGTGCGGTGCGTCGTTCGTCCGCGCCCGCCGAGGCCGCTGCTCCCGCCGAGGCCGGTGAGAGCGTCGAGGCGCCCGTGAGTGCCGAGGTCGCCGCTGAGGCCGAGGTGCCGAAGGAGGCCGCCGAGTCGGGCGAGGCCGCCGAAGCCGCCGAAGCCGCTCCGCGTCGTACGCGTCGGCGTGCCACGCGGCGTGTGACCGCGCCCGCCGCATCCGACGAGGCCGCTGTCGCCGAGGCTCCCGCCGCCGCCGAGACTCCGGCGGCCGCGGAGACTCCCGCGACCCCCGAGACCGAGGTCGCTGCCGCGACCGGTGCCGATGTGCTCGCCGAGGCACCCGCCGCCGAGGCCGGCGAGGAGGCCGCCCCGCGCCGTCGCCGTCGGGTCGTCAGCCGCGCCGCCACCGGGTTCGCCGCGCCGGCTCAGTCCCGCGCCGCCGAGTCGGCCGAGGCTCCGCGCCCGGCGCGTCCCTCCGTGGCCGTGTTCCAGGCGCCCGTGTTCACCGAGCCCCAGTTCCAGACGCCCCAGCGGGCCGCGGCCGAGGCTGCCGCGGAGGCCGAGGTCGAGGACGTCGAGGAGTTCCCGGAGGAGCAGGCGGGCGCGTCGCGGCGTCGTCGCCGGCGCCGGGGCGGCGCGTTCGGCGAGGAGCCCGAGGCTCAGGGCGTCGAGGCCGCCGCCGAGGACGAGACCGAGGAAGCCGAAGAGGCCGCCGAGGACGTCGCCGACGGCGAGGAGGCCGAGGAGAGCGAGGAGACCGGGTCGCGTCGGCGTCGTCGCCGCGGTGGTCGTCGCCGTCGTCGTGGTGAGTCCGCCGATGCCGAGGCCGGCGAGGCCGGTGACGCCGAGGGTGAGGAACTCGCCGCCGCGCAGGCCGCGCAGGACGCCGAGGACACCGCCGAGCAGGAGGAAGAGGACGCCGAGGACGCCCGCGAAGAGGGCGGTGGCTCCAGCTCCAGCACCCGTCGCCGCCGGCGCCGTCGTCGTCGCGCCGGTGACAGCGGCGTCGACACCGAGCCCGGCGAGGGCGACCCCGAGCGCACCGTTGTCAAGGTCCGCGAGCCCCGTCCCGCGCGGGAAAAGGGTGCCGAGCCGTCCGACGAGGTGCAGTCCATCAAGGGCTCCACGCGTCTGGAGGCCAAGAAGCAGCGCCGCCGGGAAGGCCGTGAGCAGGGCCGCCGTCGCGTCCCGATCATCACCGAGGCCGAGTTCCTGGCCCGCCGCGAGGCCGTCGAGCGCGTGATGGTCGTCCGCCAGCACGGCGACCGTACGCAGATCGGCGTCCTCGAGGACAACGTGCTCGTCGAGCACTACGTCAACAAGGAGCAGTCGACCTCGTACGTCGGCAACGTCTACCTGGGCAAGGTCCAGAACGTGCTGCCGTCGATGGAGGCCGCCTTCATCGACATCGGCAAGGGCCGCAACGCCGTGCTGTACGCCGGTGAGGTCAACTTCGAGGCGCTGGGCATGGCCAACGGGCCGCGGCGCATCGAGTCCGCCCTGAAGTCCGGCCAGTCCGTGCTCGTCCAGGTCACCAAGGACCCGATCGGGCACAAGGGCGCGCGTCTGACCAGCCAGGTCTCCCTGCCGGGCCGTTACCTCGTGTATGTCCCCGAGGGCTCGATGACCGGCATCAGCCGCAAGCTGCCCGACACCGAGCGGGCGCGGCTGAAGACCATCCTCAAGAAGATCGTCCCCGAGGACGCGGGCGTCATCGTCCGTACGGCCGCGGAGGGCGCCTCCGAGGACGAGCTGCGCCGCGATGTCGAGCGACTGCAGTCGCAGTGGGAGGACATCCAGAAGAAGGCCAAGAACGGCAACGCGCCGACGCTGCTGTACGGCGAGCCGGACATGACCGTCCGGGTCGTCCGCGACATCTTCAACGAGGACTTCACCAAGGTCGTCGTGAGCGGTGACGACGCGTGGGAGACCATCCACGGATACGTCTCGCACGTCGCACCCGACCTGGCCGACCGGCTGTCGAAGTGGACCTCCGAGGTCGACGTCTTCGCCACGTACCGGATCGACGAGCAGCTCGCCAAGGCACTGGACCGCAAGGTCTGGCTGCCCAGCGGCGGTTCGCTGGTGATCGACCGGACCGAGGCGATGGTCGTCGTCGACGTCAACACCGGCAAGTTCACAGGTCAGGGCGGCAACCTCGAGGAGACGGTCACCAGGAACAACCTGGAGGCGGCCGAGGAGATCGTCCGCCAGCTGCGGCTGCGCGACCTCGGCGGCATCATCGTCATCGACTTCATCGACATGGTGCTGGAGTCCAACCGGGACCTGGTGCTGCGGCGCCTGCTGGAGTGCCTGGGCCGGGACCGTACGAAGCACCAGGTCGCCGAGGTGACCTCGCTGGGGCTCGTGCAGATGACCCGTAAGCGGGTCGGCCAGGGGCTGCTGGAGTCGTTCTCCGAGACCTGCGTCCACTGCAACGGGCGCGGCGTCATCGTGCACATGGAGCAGCCGACGGCCGTCGGTGGCGGCGGCAAGCGCAAGAAGCGCGCGCGTGCCGGTGCCGGTCCCGAGCAGGTGCACGAGGCGTCCGTCGCCACCGAGCCGGTCGAGACGGCCGAGGAGGAGGCGGAGACCGAGGCCGAGGTCGTCGCGGAGGTCGCCGAGCCGGCCGCGCTGCCCGAGCCGGCCTTCGCGCCGGACGAGGAGCTGTACAGCAGCGTCGCCGAGGCGGAGGCCGCCGTGCGCGGCGGTCGTTCGCGGCGCCGTGGCGGCCGGCGGGTGTCGGCTCCGGCCGGTGCGCCGAAGAAGGCCGAGACGGTTCCCACGGCTCAGGACGTGACCGTTGCCGAGGAGGTCGAGCGCCCGGTGCGGCCGGAGTCGGCCGCGGAGGCGAAGGCCGAGCCGGTGGCGGCGGAGGACGCGGTGGTCGAGGCTTCGGTCACCGAGGCCGAGGCTCCGGTCGCCGAGGAGGCCGCGCCCAAGGGACGTACGAGGCGTCGCGCGACCCGTAAGGTGTCCGCGCCCGCCGGGTCGCCCGCGGGGGCCGAGGCCGCCGTGGTGACGGTCGGCGAGGCCGCTGCGCCGGCGACCGAGCAGGTGACCGAGGCCCCGGCCGAGTCGGCTGCGGCCGAGGAGGTCGCCGAGAGCGCGGCTCCGGCCCGTCCGCGGCGCCGTGCCGTGCGCAAGGCCACCGCGCCGACCGCGTCCGACGAGGCGGCCGTCGTGGTCGTCCCGGCGGGGGAGGCCCAGGCGGAGCCCGCGGTGGCGGAGGCCACGGCTGCCGAGGAGGGCGTCGAGGAGGCCGCTCCGGCCAAGAAGACGGCCCGTAAGACGGCCAAGAAGGCCACGGCGAAGAAGGCCGCCACCAAGAAGACCGCGGCCAAGAAGACGGCCGCGAAGAAGGTGACGGCCAAGAAGGCGGCGAAGACCGCCAAGACGGCCGCGGCCAAGTCGGCGGCGAAGAAGACCACGGTCTCGGCGGCCACCGACGAGTGACGCTCATCGACGAGTGACGCTCACCGACGAGTGACGCTCATCCGAGAGTGATGTGTGGTGCGGCCGGTCCTTTGTGACCGGCCGCACTTCGTTGGGGCCCGGCCCGGTTTGACCCCCTCGGCCACGGCCCCGTAACCTTGACCGTCGGCGTGTCCGTGGATATAGGCGCGCCACATCCCCGTAAACCTCTTCCTCCGGAGCACAGGGTGTTCCGGAGAGGCTGCTCGCCTGCCGGGTGGCTGGACTTCGGGGGTGCCGTTCCCGAGCGAGAGAGTGAGATCCGCGTGTACGCCATCGTGCGCAGCGGTGGTCGCCAGCACAAGGTTGCTGTCGGCGACATCGTTGAGGTTGACAAGATTTCCACTGCCAAGGTTGGCGACACGGTCGAGCTCTCGACCCTGCTCGTTGTCGACGGCGACGCTGTGACCAGCGACCCGTGGGTGCTGGCCGGCATCAAGGTCCAGGCCGAGGTCGTGGACCACCACAAGGGCCAGAAGATCGACATTCTGCGCTACAAGAACAAGACCGGCTACCGCCGTCGTCAGGGCCACCGCCAGCAGTACACGGCGATCAAGGTCACTGAGATCCCCGCGGCTGCGAAGTAAGGGACTGAGGAGAGATGGCACACAAGAAGGGCGCATCGTCCACCCGTAACGGTCGTGACTCCAACGCTCAGCGCCTCGGCGTGAAGCGCTTCGGTGGTCAGGTCGTCAACGCGGGCGAGATCCTGGTCCGCCAGCGTGGCACGCACTTCCACCCGGGTTCGGGCGTCGGCCGTGGCGGCGACGACACGCTGTTCGCCCTGCAGGCCGGTTCGGTGCAGTTCGGCACCCACCGTGGCCGCAAGGTCGTGAACATCGTTCCGGTTGCCTGAGTCCTCTGACTCAAGGCTTCGACCGAACGTTTCGCGAGGCGGACCTCACTTCCCTTCCGGGAAGGCGGGTCCGCCTTTCGCGTGTTAGTACAAAGACACATCCGTACGTTTCTGGAGGCACTGAACCATGACCACCTTCGTGGACCGCGTCGAGCTGCACGTCGCCGCGGGTAGCGGAGGTCACGGCTGTGCCTCCGTCCACCGTGAGAAGTTCAAGCCGCTCGGTGGACCCGACGGCGGTAACGGCGGGCGCGGCGGGGACGTGATCCTCACCGTCGACCAGTCGATCACCACGCTGCTCGACTACCACCACTCCCCGCACCGCAAGGCCACCAACGGCAAACCCGGCGAGGGCGGCAACCGGTCCGGCAAGGACGGGCAGGACCTGGTCCTTCCCGTGCCGGACGGCACCGTCGTCCTCGACAAGGCCGGCAACGTACTCGCCGACCTGGTCGGGCACGGCACGTCGTACGTCGCCGCGCAGGGCGGCCGGGGCGGGCTCGGAAACGCGGCGCTGGCGTCGGCGCGGCGGAAGGCGCCGGGGTTCGCGCTGCTGGGTGAGCCGGGTGATCTCCAGGATGTCGTCCTGGAGCTGAAGACCGTCGCCGACGTGGCACTGGTCGGGTACCCGAGCGCCGGCAAGTCCTCGCTGATCTCCGTGCTGAGCGCCGCCAAGCCGAAGATCGCGGACTACCCCTTCACGACTCTCGTGCCGAACCTCGGTGTGGTGACCGCCGGTTCGACCGTCTACACCATCGCCGACGTCCCGGGGCTCATCCCGGGCGCCAGCCAGGGCAAGGGCCTGGGGCTGGAGTTCCTGCGGCACGTCGAGCGGTGCAGTGTGCTCGTGCACGTCCTGGACACCGCGACGCTGGAGTCCGACCGGGACCCCGTCTCCGACCTCGACATCATCGAGGCGGAGCTGCGGGAGTACGGCGGGCTGGACAACCGGCCCCGGATCGTGGTCCTGAACAAGATCGACGTGCCGGACGGCAAGGACCTCGCCGAGATGGTGCGGCCGGACCTGGAGGCCCGTGGATACCGGGTCTTCGAGGTGTCGGCCGTCGCGCACATGGGGCTGAAGGAGCTGTCGTTCGCGCTGGCCGAGCTGGTGGGCAGGGCGCGGGCCGCGAAGCCGAAGGAAGAGGCGACGCGGATCGTGATCCGGCCGAAGGCCGTCGACGACGCGGGCTTCACCGTGACCCGCGAGGAGATCGGCGGCGAGCTGCTGTTCCGGGTGCGCGGTGAGAAGCCCGAGCGCTGGGTGCGGCAGACCGACTTCAACAACGACGAGGCCGTGGGGTATCTCGCGGACCGGCTCAACCGGCTTGGTGTGGAAGAGGAGTTGATGAAGGCGGGGGCCCGCTCCGGTGACGGCGTCGCCATCGGGCCCGAGGAGAACGCCGTCGTCTTCGACTGGGAGCCGACGGTGGTGGCCGGGGCGGAGATGCTGGGGCGGCGTGGCGAGGACCACCGCTTCGAGGCACCGCGACCGGCCGCGCAGCGCAGGCGTGACCGGCAGGCCGAACGGGATGAGGCGGCGCAGGAGTTCGACGACTTCGAGCCGTTCTGATTCCGGGCGCCCGGCGCTGTCGTGGCCGTTGTCCGGGGGCTGCCGCTCCCGGACCCCTGCTTCGGCTCTGAACGTGCCCTTGCCCTTACCTGCCGGCCGGGCTGAATACGGCCGGTTTGGTTAACGTCGGGAAAATTCGCGGCGCATTCCAGGGCAACCCCTTCGCCTCGCGGTGAGTCGTACTGGGCGGCGTGGATGAGGATCTTGAACTTTGAGGTCCTCTCCACCGTCAACTGCCCATCTGATTCCCGGAGTCGACGTGGTCGAGGCTGTTCCACGCAGGACGCTGCGTACCGTTGCCATAGCTGTCGCCCTGGTGGCCGCGTGCGCCGGAGTGCTGCCGGCCGGGCCCGCCCGTGCGGCGACCGGCACCGTGCCGCAGGACTTCAACGGCGACGGGTACGGCGATCTGGCCGTGGCCGCTCCCAACGCCACCGTGAACGGCAAGGCCAAGGCGGGCTACGTCGCCGTGCTGTACGGGTCCGCGAACGGGCTGCGCGGCACGGCCAAGAAGGTGTACACGCAGGCATCCGCCGGCATTCCGGGCACCGTCGAGGCCGGTGACCGCTTCGGCTCGGACCTGGTCACCGCCGATCTGGACGGCGACGGGTACAGCGACCTGCAGGTGTCGGCCGACGACGAGCAGTGGGAACAGGGCGGTATCGCCAGGGAGGGCAGCCGGACCGTGCTGTGGGGCGGCCCGGGCGGCTTCACCTCGGGGAAGGTGCGGCCCGCCGTCGGCGACGGCCGGTACCAGAGCGGCGAAGGGACCGTCACCGGCGACTTCAACGGTGACGGGCATCAGGACCTGCTCGACAACGGCCGTGTGGAGTACGGGCCCTTCGGCCGTGACGGTGCGCCCGCCGGCACGACCGGCGTGCAGCTCGTCGACGGCGACATCCAGCTGGTCAAGGTGGTGGCCGGTGACGTGGACGGCGACGGCATCACCGACGTGGTCACCCTCGCTCAGTCGTTCGACGATGACGACGAGGGCAACCGGGGCGAGCATCTGAACTTCCTGCGCGGCAGCCGCGACGGCCTGCGGCCGCTCGTCGTCCTCAAGGACGCGCAGGGCGAGAAGATCGAACCTGGCTGGTCCCTGGCCATCGGCGACGTCAACGGCGACCACCGCGGGGACATCGTCATGGGCTACGGACGGCTCAGGTTCATCTACGGCACGGCGAACGGCCCGGCCAACTCCGTCGCCCCCCACGGCATCACCCAGGACACCCCCGGCGTGCCCGGTGCCGACGAGGCCGGGGACGTGTTCGGCCACGACCTCGCGGTCGGCGACGTCAACGGCGACGGCTACGGCGACGTCCTGGCCGGCGACCCGTTCGAGGACCTGGGCACGGTGCAGCAGGCTGGCGCCTTCGTCGTCGTGCCCGGCGGCCCGAACGGGCCGACCGGGGCCGGCTCCAGGCTTCTCGGCCAGAACAGCGCGGACGTTCCCGGCACCGTCGAGAAGGACGACCGCTTCGGCGAGAACGTTCACCTCGTCGACGGCAACGGCGACGGGCGGGCCGAACCCGTCGTGGCCGCGGTCGGGGAGGACTCGTACGCCGGTGGCGTGTGGGTGTTCCGGTCCGGCTCGGCCGGTGTCACCGCCAAGGACTCCTTCGCCTTCGGCGCCCGCACGCTCGGGACGCTCGCGAGCGGCGCCTGGCTCGGTGACCGGTTCCCACGCTGATCAGCTGCCCCCCACGTCAACTCGCGCGCCCTCCTCACGTCAGGAATCACATGGCTTCGCCCTCTCACCGCCGCACCCTCCTCACCCGGCGCAGACGTCTCGCCCTCGCCACCGGCATCGCCGTCGTCGCCGGAGCGCTGGCGGTGCCCGCGGTCAACGCCGCCACCACCGAGGCCACGACCGCCGCCACGCCGAGCACCAAGCGGCTGCACGACGACTTCAACGGAGACGGCTATCCCGACCTGGCGATCGGCGCGCCGCAGGCCAAGCGGGGCGAGCAGGTCAAGGCGGGCGCGGTGAGCGTGCTGTACGGCTCGGCCGGCGGATTGTCGACCTCCCGCAAGCAGGTGCTGACCTGGCCGTCGCGGGAGAACGCCGAGCCGCCGCAGCAGCTGTACGGCACCGCACTGCAGAGCGCCGACCTGGACGGGGACGGGTACGCGGATCTGCTCTCGTCCGTCTCGGAGTACGTGATGGACATCGACTCCGGGTACGCGGTCGTCGTCAACTGGGGCGGACCCCAGGGGCTTTCGACCACGCCGACGAGGCTGCTGTGGGCGCCGGACAACGAGTGGCACGGCGGGTTCACCGTGGCCGACGTGGACGGCGACAAGCGACAGGATCTGGTGACGGTCGCCACCGACCGGTGGGCGGACGGGGCCCACCGCGGGGCCGGCACGGTGTGGCACGGCCCGTTCACCCGTACCGGAGAGTCCGCGAAGAAGTCCTCCTTCGGCATCGATCCCGATCAGTACTCCTTCTACGACGCCCCGGCCGCCGGCGACGTCAACGGTGACGGCTTCGCCGACCTCGCGGTGCCCAACACGTTCCAGGACGAGTCCGACTCGCGAGCGGTCACCCTCCTTCTGGGCGGCCCCGACGGGTTCACCCGCAAGGGCAATCTCAAGGACGCCCAGGGCCGCCGCATCGGTGGTGAGGACGTCGAGATCGGTGACCTGAACAAGGACGGGTACGGCGACATCGTCGTCGGTCACTTCATCGACACCTACGACAGCGACGTCGAACTCCCCAGCAAGGGGGGCGCGTTGATCGTCGTCTACGGCGGCCCCGACGGCACGTCCACCACCCGCAAGCCGGTGTGGATCAATCAGGACACCCCCGGTGTGCCGGGCGTCGGTGAGTACCGCGACGGCATGGGCTGGGGGCTGTCGATCGGCGACACCAACGGTGACGGCTACCTCGACGTGGCGACCGGGCTGCCCGGCGAGGACTTCGACGGCATCACCGACGCCGGCACCGTGCTCGTGCTGCGGGGCAGCGCGAACGGCCTGACCACCACCGGCTACAAGTCGTTCAGCCAGAACACCGCCGGGGTGCCGGGCACCGCCGAGAAGCTGGACCGGTTCGGTGAGCAGACCGCCCTCGTCGACGCCAACGGCGACAAGAAGGACGGCCTGATCGTCGGCGACCCGGCCGAGAACGCCGACTTCGGCTCGGTCTGGGTCTTCTCGGCCGGCTCCGGCGGCATCACCGCCAGCGGCTCCTTCTCGTTCGGCCCGGCCACCATGGGCCTGCCCGCGACCGGGGCCAGGTTCGGCGCCTCGCTGGCGGACTGACGGCACGACAGCCTCGTACGACGCATACATCCCCGTATTCCGACGACTCTCCGTACGACCATCCCCCCACGAAATCGACAGGAGACAGCACCATGAACAGGCGCAAAGGAACCTGGCGCACGGGACTCGCCGTCGTCTTGGCGGTGACGGGAGCGGCCGTTCTGCCCTCCGCCCACGCGGCCGGGGACGTCCCGTCGGCCACGGCGAAGACTCAGGACGACTTCAACGGCGACGGCTACTCCGACCTCGCCGTGGCCGCGCCCGAGGCGACCGTCGACGGCAAGACGCGGGCCGGATACGTCGCCGTGCTGTACGGGTCGGCCAGCGGGCTCAAGACCACCTCCAAGCAGGTCATCAGCCAGAACACCGCCGGTGTCACCGACTCCGCCGAGACCGGCGACCTGTTCGGCAGCGCGGTGAGCAGCGCCGACCTCGACCGGGACGGGTACACCGACCTGATCGTCGGCGTCACCGGCGAGGACTCCGTCGAAGGGGGTGCCGAGACCGGCCTCGTGCAGGTCGTCTGGGGCGGGGCGAACGGACTGTCGGGCGGGGCGCCGCTGGCGTACGGACACAACACGTACGACGGGCTCAGTGCCCGGGGCGAGCTCACCGTCGGCGATGTGAACGGGGACGGGGCGCCGGACCTCGTGGTCGTCGAGAGCATGGTCAAGCTGCGGGTCGTCAAGGGCCCCTTCGGGCGGGACGGCGCCGCGAGCGGCGGGGAGCAGATCGTCCTCGACGACTCCGACCCCCGGTTCCTGGACCTGGCCGCCGGTGACGTGAACGGCGACGGCATCGACGACGTCGTCGGCACGATGAACGACGGCGACGAGTACGACGCCCGCCGCATCACCTACTGGCAGGGCACGCCGGAGGGGCTCGCCGCCGACGGGGTCGTGCTCCGGGACAGCAGGGACTGGCGGGTGCAGGGCGGCGAGTCCCTCGACCTCGGTGACGTGAACGGGGACGGGTACGCGGACATCGTCGTCGGGCGTCCCGTGGACGGCTACGACAGCGACCTCGACACCCCGATCCCCAAGGGCGGCCGGGTCGCCTTCGTCCCGGGCTCCGCGAACGGGCCCATAGGCACCAAGGCGATGTACGTCAACCAGGACAGCGCCGGAGTCCCGGGCGCCGCCGAGCGGGGGGACGGCTTCGGCTCCGACGTCTCGGTCGCCGACGTCAACGGCGACGGGTACGCCGACGTCTCGACCGGCGTTCTGGGCGAGGACTTCGACGGGCTGAGCAACGCCGGCGGGGCCATCGTGCTGCGCGGCGGCGCGAACGGCCTGACCGGCGCCGGCGCGACGGGTGTCAACCAGGACACCACGGGCGTGCCGGGCGCGGCGGAGACGAACGACGCCTTCGGCGCCACCACTCACCTCGTGGACGCCGACCACGACGGCCGCGCCGAACTCGTCGTCGGTGCCACGGGGGAGAACGCGAACGCCGGGTCGGTGTGGGTGTTCCAGCCCACGTCGGCAGGGATCACGCCGACCGGTTCGTTCACCTTCGGGGCCGGGACCCTCGGCACGGTCGCGGCGAACGCGAAGCTGGGTTCCGGGTTCAACTACTGATCGATCGACAGACCCGTTGTGGCAAGGGCACGTTCCGGTGCCGCAACGGGTCTTCTGTTGTCTCCCTATTTGTCATGCACGCGAAGCTCGCAGTTCAGCAGCCAGGCCGCCCACGGGCGTGAGCATCCGAAGTGTCCAAGAGGCCAGCGAGGCAGGGGAGTTCGCCGATGACCGGTGTTTCCGGATCCGTATCGCCCGACCGACGCCGCTTTCTGACCGCCGGAGCCGCCGTGCTCGGCGCCGCGGCCTCCGCCCAGCTGTGGCTGCCGACCGCCGCCCGAGCAGCCGAAACCCCGCTGCCCGACGGAGTGTTCAGCCTCGGCGTCGCCTCCGGCGACCCGCTGCCGGACGGCATCGTGCTGTGGACCCGGCTCGCACCCGACCCGCTGAACGGCGGCGGGATGCCCGACCGCGTGGTGACCGTCGAGTGGGAGCTCGCCGAGGAGGAGCGGTTCAGAAAGCCGGTGCGGCGCGGTGTCGCCCAGGCCCGGCCCGAGCTGGGGCACAGCGTGCACGTGGACGTACGGCGGCTGCGTCCGGGCCGTACGTACTGGTACCGCTTCCGCGTCGACGGGCAGATCTCGCCCGTCGGGCGCACCCGCACCGCGCCCCACCCGCACAGCTCCGGCGGCCGGCTGCGCATGGCGCTGGCCTCCTGCCAGAACTGGCAGCACGGCTACTTCACGCCGTACGCCGACATGCTGGCCCAGGACCCCGACTTCGTCCTGTTCGTCGGCGACTACATCTACGAGTCCACGCCGTCGACGACGGCCCTGCGCAAGCACGAGGGCACGGGTGAGCCGTACACCCTGGTGCAGTACCGCAACCGGTACGCCCAGTACCGCACCGACCCGGACCTCGCCGCGATGCACGCGAACGCGCCCTGGGTGGTCACCTTCGACGACCACGAGGTCGACAACGACTTCGCCGGCGACATCCCGCAGGACCCGGACAAGCAGCCGCACGACGCGTTCGTGGCCCGGCTGACCGCGGCCTACCAGGCCTTCTACGAGCACATGCCGGTCCGGGCGAGCGCCATCCCGAACGGCCCGCACATCCAGATGTACCGCCGACTGGAGTTCGGCCGCCTCGCCCGGCTCAGCGTGCTGGACACCCGGCAGTACCGCAGCGACCAGGTCAAGAGCCAGGAGGCGGCGCAGGACCCGTCGCTCACCATGCTCGGCGCCGAGCAGAAGGAGTGGCTGATCGACGGGCTGCGTCACTCGCCGGCCCGCTGGAACATGATCGGCTCGCAGATCATGATGGCCGAGACCGACCTCAAGGTCGGCGAGGGCAAGCTCTGGTACTACGACGCCTGGGACGGCTACCAGGTCGAACGCAACGCCCTGATGCAGGAGCTCAAGCAGGTCCGCAACCCGGTCGTGTTCACCGGCGACCGCCACCTGACGATGATCAGCGACCTCAAGGAGGACTACGCCGATCCGGGCTCGGCCGTCGTGGGCGCCGAGTTCGTCGGTACGTCCATCTCCAGCAACGGCGACCAGGACCAGGCCGCCTTCCACCGGGAGTGGGACCCGCGCGTCCCGGACAACCCGCACTGGAAGCTGCTCGACGCCCACCGCGGCTATCACCTCTTCGACATCCGCCGCGACGGCATCGACGCCCAGGTGCGGATCGTGGACACGGTCCGGCAGCCGACGGCCACGCCGAGCACGCTGGCGCGGCTGCGCGTGGAGGCGGGGCGGCCGGGCGTCGAGGTCGGGTAACCCTCGTAACTCCGGCAACTCCCGTAACTCCTGGTGGGGGGACCTGGGACTCATCCGTGTCCCAGGTCACTCTCAGGGCAGTCTCAGGAAGTGCTCTTACCGTCCTCTGACCATGGAGACGGACTGTACGAGAGATGAGATCCCTGCGAACGGCGGCGTGATCACCCCGCTGCCCACCGGCACCCGCCTGCTGCACATCGGCCCGCACAAAACGGGCACCACCTCGATCCAGGGCGCGCTGTTCGAGGCCAGGGACGAGGTGGCCCGGTACGGCGTCGAGTGGCCGGCCACCACCCGGCACCCCATGGAAGCGGTCCTGGCCGCCTGCGACCGCACCGGCATGATGGGCGACACCGCGCCCACCGCGCGGCACTGGGAACGGCTGCTGGAGCGGGTGCGCGCGTCGGGGCGGCGTACATCCGTGATCAGCAGCGAGTTCTTCGCCGACGCCCCGGACGAGGCGACGATCGGGCGGATCGTCGGGCAGCTCGGCGGTGACCGCGTGCACGTCCTGGTCACGCTGCGCCCACTGGCGCGGATCATGCCCTCGCAGTGGCAGCAGTACGTGCAGAACGGTCTGCGCATGGGCTACGAGGACTGGCTGGAGCACATGCTCAGGAAGCCGCCGTACGACAAGCCCAACCCCAGCTTCTGGCACCGGCACCGGCACGACCGGCTGGTCGGGCGCTGGGCCCGGGTGGTCGGGCCGGAGCGGATCACCGTCGTCGTGGTCGACGACCGGGACCGGGAGGGTCTGATGCGCACCTTCGAGGCGCTGCTCGGACTGCCCGCCCACCTTCTGCGCCCCGCTCCGGATGCCGCGAATCGGTCACTCACCCTCGCCGAGACCGAAATGCTGCGGAATCTTAATAAGGAATTCCGCGCCAATGAACTGCCCGAGGAGCTCTATTCACAGCTCGTCCGGAACGGCGCTGTGATGCATATGAAGAACACGTGCGCTCCCGGTCCCGGCGACGTGAAGATCCGCACTCCGCAGTGGGCCGTCGAGGCCGCCGCCGAGATCGGTGCGGAGATCGCGGAGCGTATCGGCGGGGCGGGGGTGCGAGTTATCGGTGATATGCGTCTTTTGTCCGCTGTGCAGTTGTCCGCCACGCAGAAATCCGCGCCCCCGACCGCCACCGAGCCGCGTATCGCCCCCGAGGCCGCGGCGCAGGCGCTCTACGGGGTCCTCGCCGCGGCGGCCGCCGCGCCCGTGCGGCACACCGCGGCCGCCAAGTCGCGTACGGTTCACCAGACCTCGTCGAAGGAGCTCGTGCGGGTACTCGGCCACCGTTGCCTCAAGCGGCTACGGCTTCGCTGAACACCTGTGCCGTTACTCACAGCAAATACCGTGAACTTCCGGAGAGGGTCTCCACAATGACCATGCGTACAAGGTGAATGACAGGTTGCGCGCACATATGCAGCCGGGGACGCTCACCTTGCACTGCGGTAACCCCAAGTGGGACCATTTCGAAGTTCCCAGTCGCCACAAGGTAGGTCACCTGTGTCCCAGCACATAGCCAAGCCCCGTACCACCGCAGTGATCCTGGCCGGCGGTACCGGTCAGCGCGTGGGTCTGTCGATCCCCAAGCAGCTGCTGAAGATCGCCGGCAAGGCAGTCATCGAGCACACCCTGACCACCTTCGAGAACGCCGACTCGATCGATGACGTCATCGTCCTGATGGCGCCCGGTTATGTGCCGGACATCGAGAAGATCGTGGCCAAGGCCGGGTTCACGAAGGTCAAGAAGATCATCGAGGGCGGCTCCACCCGGAACGAGACGACCGAGCGCGCCATCGACGCCCTCGGCGAGGGCCTGGCCGAGGGCGAGGACCTCAACGTCCTCTTCCACGACGCCGTACGCCCCCTGCTGTCACAGCGTGTGATCGACGACTGCGTGGTGGCGCTGGAGCGCTTCCAGGCCGTCGACGTCGCCATCCCGTCCGCGGACACCATCATCGTCACGCGCACGCACGGCGAGGACGGCGAGTTCATCACCGAGATCCCGGACCGCTCCCGGCTGCGCCGCGGCCAGACGCCGCAGGCCTTCAAGCTGTCCACGATCAAGCGGGCCTACGAGGTCGCCGCGGGCGACCCGAACTTCCAGGCCACCGACGACTGCTCCGTCGTGCTCAAGTACCTGCCGGACGTGCCGATCCACGTCGTCGCGGGTGACGAGTACAACATGAAGGTCACCCAGCCCGTCGACGTCTTCATCGCCGACAAGCTCTTCCAGCTGGCCTCCACCGCCGCTCCCGAGCAGGTGAGCGAGGAGGCCTACCGCCAGCTGCTGACCGGCAAGACCATCGTTGTCTTCGGCGGCTCGTACGGCATCGGCAAGGACATCGCCGAACTCGCCGAGTCCTACGGCGCCAAGGTGTACGCGCTGGGCCGCTCCACCACCGGCACGCACGTGGAGAACCCGGAGGAGGTCGACGACGCGCTGTCCAAGGCGTACGCCGAGACCGGGCGCATCGACTACGTCGTCAACACCGCCGGTGTGCTGCGCATCGGCAAGCTCGCCGAGACCGACAACGCCACCATCGAGGAGGCGCTGAAGGTCAACTACCTGGCCCCGGTGCAGATCGCGCGCTCCTCGTACAAGTACCTGTCGGAGACCAAGGGCCAGTTGCTGCTGTACACCTCCAGCAGCTACACCCGCGGCCGCGCCGAGTACAGCCTGTACTCCTCGACCAAGGCCGCCATGGTGAATCTCACCCAGGCCCTGTCCGACGAGTGGGCCGGCGACGGCATCCGCGTCAACTGCATCAACCCGGAGCGCACCGCCACCCCGATGCGCACCAAGGCCTTCGGCCAGGAGCCCGCGGGCAGCCTGCTCTCCTCCGAGGCCGTCGCCCGCACCTCGCTCGACGTCCTGCTCTCCGAGCTGACCGGCCATGTGATCGACGTCCGCCAGCAGGACCCGACGGCGCCCGCCGGCAAGGCGTCCGGCTTCGAGCAGGCGCTCGCCAGTGTCCTGGACCGCCAGGACGGCGTGGCATAATCAGCAGTCAATAGCCTTATGGAATTCAGGCCTCTGCGATTCTTCGTTCACGAAGAATTCACAGGGGCCTGAGTCCTTCACCCCTCAGACCGGCCCCTCTCCCTGAGCAGGTTCTCCGTGATATCCACCGCTATTCGCGTCGCCCGGGTGGGCAGCCCGGCCGAGCTGGCCGCGGCGGCCCTCATGATCCTGGGCTTCCCGGCGCTCATGCTGGCCGCGCTCGTCCCGAGCGTCCCCGCCTTCGCGGCCGCGGCCGCCGTGACGTACCTGGCGGACCACTATCTGCACCGCAAGGGCAGTTATCTGGTCAACCGCCTGAGCAAGGTCCGGGCCGGTCTGTCGATCCGCTTCCTGATCAGGCAGCTGCTGCTGATCCTGCTGCTGGCCCGGCTCGGCTTCGCGGACGACCTGGTCTACTACGGCGCGATCGCCTGCTTCATAGCGTTCTACGGCCTCCAGGCCCCGCACGGCGCGCTGGTCACCCTGATCCGCAACCGCCGCCGTATGCCGGTCGCCACCCGCAACGTCGACCTCGCCTCGCGCATCCGCATCCCGGACGCCCCGCCGCGCCGGCTGCTGCACCGCTCCGCCGAGAAGATGCTGCACCTCGACGTCGCCGCCGTCGCCGGCATCCTCGTCTCGGCCGCCCTGGAGTCGGCCGTCGCCGGATTCATCGGCATCGGCGTCACCGTGGGCCTGGGCTGCCTGTACGTGGTCGCGCTCGTGCCGTACGTCCGCGGCCGCAAGGTTCCGCCGAACGCGGAGACCGTTCTCGCCGCCGTCGACGACTGGCTGGGCGAGTACCGGCCCGAGACGGTGCTGTACTTCTCCGGCTCCAAGGACTCGGCCTACCAGGTCAACATGTGGCTGGAGACCATGGAGCAGCTCGACTCCAAGCCGCTGATCATCCTGCGCGAGCGGGTCATCCTGAACAACATGGCGCCCACCACGGTCCCCGTCATCTGCGTGCCCGGCGGTGTGCACCTGATGAACATGGACCTGTCCAACGTGCGTGTCGCGCTCTACGCGGCGAACGTCGGCAAGAACATCCACCTGCTGCGCGTCCCGACCATGAAGCACGTCTTCATCGGCCACGGCGACAGCGACAAGCTGGCCAGCGTCAACCCGTACAGCAAGGTCTACGACGAGGTGTGGACCGCCGGGCGCGCGGGCCGCGACCGCTACGCCATCGCCGACGTCGGCGTCCGTGACGACGACATCGTCGAGGTCGGCCGCCCGCAGCTGGCGCCGATCCAGGGCTGGGACGGTGTCCCGGAGGGCCGGATCCCGACGGTCCTGTACGCGCCGACCTGGGAGGGCTGGGACGGCAACCCCGGCAACACCTCGATCGTGCTGGCCGGCGAGAACATCGTGAAGAAGCTGGTCAAGGCCGACCCGCCGGTCCGTGTCCTGTACAAGCCGCACCCCTTCACCGGCACCGTCAGCAAGGAGGCCGGCGCCGCGCACCGCCGGATCACCGCCCTGGTCGAGCAGGCCGCCACCGAGCGCGCCGCCGACTCGCGCTTCCAGGTCGACGGCGCCGCGCAGGCCGCCGCGCGGGCCGAGCTGGCCCGTATCGAGGCCCGCCTCGCCGAGCTGTCCGGCAAGGGCAAGGGCAACGGCAACGGCCGGGGTGACGAGGCCGAGGCCACCCGCGACGGTCTGGTCGACATCGCCAGGCACGAGGAGGTCGCCCGGCTGCGCGCCGAGTGGAACGCCGCGTACTGGCTCTCCTTCGGCAGCCACGAGCACCGTGTCATCACGGGAGCCGAGCCGCGCCTCTACGACTGCTTCAACGTCTCCGACGCGATGGTCTCCGACATCTCCAGCGTGGTCTCCGACTTCATCGCCAGCGGCAAGCCGTACGCCGTCACCGACTCCGCCGAGCTGGGCGTGGAGGAGTTCAAGCGGCAGAACACGGCCGTGCGCGCCGCGACGATCCTGTCCAACAGCGCGGGCGAGCTGGGTGAGTTGCTGGACGCCGTGCGGGACCCGGCCGCCGACCCGCTGGCCGAGGACCGGGGGGACCTCAAGCGGTACCTGCTGGGGCCGGACGAGCCGACCTCCATCGAGCAGTTCAACACCGCGGTGGCGAACCTCGCGATCAAGGCCCAGACGCGCAACGTCGGCCAGGAGTCACGGGCGGCGGCCGGAGCCGCCGGGGCAGAGCTGGCGGCCGTACCCGGGCAGCGGATGTCGGCGGCCGGGGACGATGTGACGGCCTGACCCACAAGGTCACCCGCGAATCCAACGGCGCGGCCCCCGAGGTGTGTTCCTCGGGGGCCGCGCCGTTTCTTGTGGGCGGCCGAACCGCCTCTGGCAGGCCTCTTACGTTGCCCGAATACCGTGACTCCATGTCAGTTCGCTGTGTGGCTTGAGTCACAAATGCGGGGATGTGAGGCAACCGCTTGCAGTGTCCAGCCGTCTACCAAGTAGCGAATGAGGCGATACGGGGGAAATATCCCGTTGACAAGGGGGAAACGTGACCGTCACGCAGCCTGATGTGACTGTGATCATCGGGGCGTACGAAGCGATGCCGTATCTCGTCGAGTGCCTTGCGTCAGTGGAGGCACAGACCATCGACCCGGAGCGCATCGAGGTCATCGCCGTCGACGACGGGTCGACGGACGGCACGGGGGAGTGCCTGGAGGAGTTCGCCGCCCGAGTGCCGATGTCGGTGACCGTGATCCGGCAGGAGAACTCCGGGGGCCCCAGCGGGCCGCGCAACGTCGGCCTGGGCAAGGCGGCCGGGCGTTACGTCTTCTTCCTGGACGCCGACGACCGGCTGGGCCCCGAGGCCCTGGAGCGCATGGTCGCGATGGCCGACAGGAACGGCACCGACGTGGTGCTCGGCCGGGTCGAGGGCGTCAACCGCACCGCGCCGAAGTCGATGTGGGGCAAGACGCTGGACCGGACCGACGTCTTCTCCTCCAACATCAAGTTCACGCTGAGCGCGCAGAAGCTGTTCCGTCGCGACCTGCTGACCCGGCACAACATGCGTTTCGACGAGTCCCTGTGGACCGGCGAGGACGCGCTGTTCACGATGGAGGCCTATCTGCGGGCCGACGGCGTCTCCGTGATCGCCGACCACACCTGCTACTACCTGGTGGGCCGGGACGACGGCAAGCACGTGACGAAGAGCGGCGGTTACACCCTGCGCTTCGACTCCGCGCGGGCCCTGATGAACCTGATAGCCGAGCTCGTGCCCGCCGGCGACCGGCGCGACCTGCTCATGGTGCGCCCGTTCCTCATCACCCTGCTGCCGCAGTTCGGCCCCAAGTACGCCAAGGACAGCGAGAAGGTGCGCCGGCACAAGCTCGAACTGGCGGCGCCCCTCATGGCCGCCCACTGGTCCGAGGGCGTCGCCCGCCGCCTCAAGGTCGAGGAGCGCCTGCGGCTGCACCTGGTCGCCGAACAGCGCCCCGAACTCCTGCTGCCCGTCGTGGAGTTCGTCAAGGCCAAGAAGCAGGCGGCGGCCCTCCTGGAGAAGAAGGGCCGCCGTGTCTACCTCGCCTACCCGCACTTCCGGGACGCGGCCGCGGGGATACCCGACTCGGTGTACCTCGCCGAACCGCGCGAGGCCCGCGCCTTCCCGGGGTACCGGGAGGGCGGGGTCGACTCGTTCCTGCGGCGGGCGGTGCGCAAGGCGCGCCGGATGCTGAAGACCTCGGGCGGGGCTACGCCGGGTGGGCGGGCTGCTGCGGCGTGACGGACCGGCGCTGGTCCGGGATCTCCGCGGGGAGCTCGGCCGCCAGCCGCTCCGCCATCCGGACCTGGTGCTCCCGGGCCGCCGAACACAGCGCCTGTACGGCCTCGTTGAAGCGCACCTGCGACGTCGGCTCGTCCGGCCCCAGCAGGTGCCGCTTCAACTCGGCCCGCGCCTCGACCAGTTCGTCCTTCTCGGGATGCCGCACCGCGTCCAGCAGCTCCGGCATCCCGGCCGCGTCCGGCGTCAGCACGGTCGCCGCGCGTACGGTCGGGAAGGTCTTGCGGAACACGTCCTCCGCCAGCCCGCTGGTGTTCGCCACGGCGTACGGCTTCCCGCTCGCCAGGAAGTCGCTGATCACGCTCGACACATCGCTGATCAGCAGGTCCGCCTGGTTGAAGCAGGCGTACAGCGTGGGCCGGACATCCGTGACGACCTGGTGCTCCCCCTCCGGCAGCGACGCCCAGTACGCCTCCTCCCAGGCGGCCGTCGCCCGCGCCACCGCCTCCGCTCGCCCCGGCTCCGGCGCCGACTGCAGCAGCATCCGCTCGACCTGGTCGGCGCTCGCCCGGACGGTCGTCGTGGTGAGGCGGTCCAACTCCCGTGCACACCGCTCGAGTTCAGCGGTCTCGCGCGGCTGCTCGCCCGCCCGCTCCCGGTTCGCCGCCCGGATCAGCTCACGGATGCGCAGATCGGCCGCCCCGGCCCGCGGATCCACCGACCCGGTCAGCGGATGCGGCTTGTACAGCACCCGTACACCAGGGTCCGCGAGCAGCGCCCGTACGACGTTCTCGCCGGCCTCGATCACCGAGGTGTTGCCCGGGTTGCCGTCCCAGCCCTCCCACGTCGGCGCGTACAGGACGGTCGTGCGGTGTCCGTCAGCGGCTCCGCCGCGGGCACCGGTCGGCGGGCCCGCGTACGGCTGTACGGCGTCCAGCTGCGGGCGGCCGATCTCCACCACGTCCTTGTCCTCGACGCCGACCTCGGCCAGCGCGTACCGCTCCCGCGCCGCCGGACCGGCCACCCACACCTCGTCGTAGGCCTTCGCGTACGGGTTGCAGGACGACAGCTTGTCGCTCTCCCCGTGGTTGACGAAGGTGTGCTTCAGCGTGGGGATGCGCAGGACCTGGGAGGTCTTGCCGGAGTTCGAGGGGTGGATGAGGGCCTGGAGCGTGGACTGCTCCAGGCGCATCAGCGTGGAGACCTTCGGCAGGCACAGGATCGGCACGTCCGTCGGGCCGATCTTCTGCACCATGAACCGCTCGCGCAGCACGATCAGCGGACGCCCCTCCAGCTGCGCGAGCGGCTCCAGCCACATGTTCGCCTGGTACGCCGACGCGGCTCCACCGGAGAAGTACAGGCCGACCGTCGGCCGGTACGCCGCCAGCCACGCGTCCAGCCAGGCCAGCGCCTCCCGCTCGCCCGCCGGGCGACGGCTCGGCAGCAGCCGTACGAGAAGGTCGTACAGGCCCAGCAGGGCGAGCCCGAGGGACAGCGCGATGCCCAGGGCCGCGCAGCGCGGGTCGTCGGTGGCCGCCGTGGTCAGCAGGCCCGCGGTGGCCGGGAGGCCGAAGGCCGGCAGGCGGTCGCCGGGGCGGCGCAGCAGGGCCGGCGGGGCGGGGGACAGGCGCAGGGCGGAGGCGTCGATGTTGCGGGTGACCACCGGGAGGGTGCGGGTGCGGCGGACCAGCACCGAGACCGCCTGGATCGCGCAGTGCAGCGCGTAGAAGGCGAGCAGGCCCGCGACGAGCGGGGTGTACAGCGTCTCCCGGTGCTGCTCGCCGAGCCGTAGCAGGGCCACGACCAGCAGCAGGTCCCGCAGCACGTGCCGCACGGTGATGTCCGCGTGCGACTTGGCGAACACCGACAGCATGCCCCGGTGCCAGCGGTACAGCATGCCCTCGACGGCCAGCGAAGCGACCGTCGCGGCGACCAGCAGCGGGATGTGCGGGCGCAGCGCTGCCACGGCCTGGGCGCAGAAGGCTGCGCCCAGGAGAGCCGTGACGAGGGCTCTCGCCGGGATGCGGGACAGGGGTGTGGGCAACTGCGGTCACTCCAAGGTCGGCGCGGGACGTCGTGCGTCCGGGTTAACGTGCGCCGACCTCCGGACGACACGCGAGTGTCCGGATGGTTTGGAGTGAACCGCCGGGTGTTCAGGGTTGTCGCCGACATCGCGGAAGCGAGCGCGGCCGAGCGGGCACTACCCTCGCGCCGGCCGGATCACCTTCCGGATAGGCTGCCCCACCATCCGCCGCGCCCGCCGGTAGACGGACGCCGCCGGAAGGGCAGCACCCCCCTTGCCGGTGCGGGCCACTTCCCGCCTCAACCGGTCGTTGTCCGCGGCGAGTTCGGAGATACGGCCCTGCAGCCAGCCGAACCGGCTGGTGAGCGAGGCGAGGTCGGCGTCGTTCCAGGGGCGGATGCCCGCCGGGAAGGACAGCGACCGCATGCGCTCCTCGTGGGCGGCACCGCCGTCGCCGTGCGTGAACGTGTTGTCCAGGCCGTTGCGGTCCAGGAACGCCGTGAACCGCTCGAACCGCTCCTGGTGGCCGCTCATCAGGGCGCCGAAGTCCGCCTCCTCGTACAGCGCCGCCGGGTCCAGGTCCTCGGGCAGCTTGTCGATCCGGCGGTGCGGGATGCCGAAGTAGCGGCACAGCTCCAGGGTGCGGGAGTCGCCGCACAGGACCGTCGCCGGTGTGCCCGCGAGCAGCGCCGCGATGTTGCCGTGGATGCGGGAGCCGAAGGAGAAGTCGAACGCGCGCAGGTCGTCGATCCAGGTGACCGGGTCGATGTAGACGCGGACCTTGTCCTCCCGGTACATCGGGTGCTCGGGATGCGTCGGCATCGCCGTCACCAGGCCGTTCGGGTCGGACAGGTCACGCCAGTGCAACTGCCGTGCGTCGCTGATGTTCTGGCCGATGAAACGCAGGTACGGGTAGCGGGCGTGGGCGCGGTTGATGACCCGGTCAAGGCCCTGGGACCGCACCGCGCTGTGCGAGCCGTTGACCGCGATCCGGGAGCCGGCACCGAGGGCCGGCTCCCGCTTGGTGACGGTGAGTTCCTTGCCGTACATGAAGAGCGACGGGCAGCCGATGACCTCGACGTCCCGGAAGCCCAGGTCCTTGAGGTACTTCTCGGTGAACTCGCCCCGGACACCGATCGAGGCGCTGCGGTCGAGCACGGCGGAGACGAACTCGCGCACCGCGGGCTCGATGCCCTTCAGCCGCGCCGCGTTGTAGCCGAGCCCCGCCTGCGCGCCGACCCCGACCACGACCACCGGGATCCTCAGCTTGCCGATCAGCCGCGTCAGCCGCTTCAACTGGCCCTCGAACGAGGGCCGGAACGCGTTGGCGAGCGGGACGACGAACGCGTCGTACTCCTCGTTGATCCGGCCCGCGGCCGAGACATCGGTACGGATGCCGTTCGAGACGACCTCGGTGTGCGGGGTCTCGAGGATCTTGTGGGTGGCGTCGCTGAAGATCAGGTTGCCGGCGTTGGTGGCGATGACGTCCCGGTGGAGGGCTTCCTCCACGGGGACGACGTCGTAGGGGCTCTTGCCCGAGCGGAGCAGGATGCGCTTCGCGCGGTGACCATGATGGGCATTGTGTGACACAGCGTTCAAAATAAGTTTGCCCGGTCGTTGTTTTCTATAGGCAACGAACGCAACCTTTTTGCCGTACGCAAACCGTGAGCGAACAGTTACCGCCCGCCTGTCCGGAGGCTGGAATCCCCGCGCGCCACACGATCCGCTTCGCGTAGATTGCCGAGCACGGAACCGGACGTACGCGAGGGGAAAGAGCACAGGTGGCAGGGGCAAGGCAGGGTGTGCGCGAGGCCCGCAGGATCGTCGTCAAGGTGGGGTCCTCGTCGCTGACCACCGCGTCCGGCGGCCTGGACGCCGACCGCGTGGACGCGCTCGTCGACGTTCTCGCCAAGAGTCGCAGCGGCGGGGAGAAGGAGGTCGTCCTCGTCTCCTCCGGCGCCATCGCGGCCGGACTCGCCCCGCTGGGCCTGCGCCGGCGCCCCAAGGACCTGGCCCGCCAGCAGGCAGCCGCCAGCGTCGGCCAGGGCCTGCTCGTGGCCCGCTACGCGGCCTCCTTCGCCCGCTACGGCGTCCGCGTCGGCCAGGTCCTGCTGACCAGCGACGACATGAGCCGCCGCGCCCACCACCGCAACGCCTCCCGCACCCTGGACAAGCTGCTCGCGATGGGCGCGTTCCCGATCGTCAACGAGAACGACACCGTCGCCACGGACGAGATCCGCTTCGGCGACAACGACCGGCTCGCCGCCCTGGTCGCTCATCTCGTACGGGCGGATCTGCTGGTGCTGCTGTCCGACGTGGACGGCGTGTACGACGGCGACCCCAGCAAGCCGGGCACCTCGCGGATAGCGGAGGTACGGGGCCCGGAGGATCTCGCCCACGTCGACATCGGCAGCACGGGCAAGGCCGGCGTGGGCACCGGCGGCATGGTGACCAAGGTCGAGGCCGCCCGGATCGCGGCCGCAGCCGGCATCCCGGTCGTCCTCACCAGCGCGATCCACGCCGCCGAGGCGCTGCACGGCGGCGACACCGGCACGTACTTCCACCCCACCGGCAAGCGCTCCGCCGACCGGCTGCTGTGGCTGCAGCACGCCTCCACGCCCCAGGGGTCGCTCACCCTCGACGACGGTGCGGTACGGGCGGTCGTGGAGCGCCGAAAGTCCCTGCTGCCGGCCGGAATCGCGGCCGTCGAGGGCGAGTTCAGCGCGGGCGACCCGGTCGAGCTGCGCGACAGCACGGGACGCGCGGTAGCCCGCGGGCTCGTCAATTTCGATGCCAAGGAGATCCCGCAGCTGCTCGGGCGGTCGACACGGGAGCTGGCGCGGGAGTTGGGAGCGGAGTACGAGCGGGAGGTCGTCCACCGGGACGATCTGGTGATCCTGCACCCCTGAGGGCCGGGTGAGCCGGGGCCGGCGGGCCCTTGGGCCCCGGCCGAGAACGGGGGTCGGGGGGAACGCCCCGTCGCAGGTGTCGACCTGAGGTGGACGTTCCGCGCTGCATTGCCCCGGGGGGCAACCCCCGGACCCCCGGCCGAAAACGGGGGGAACGCCCTGCCACGCATGTCGCCCTGAGGTGGACGTTCCGCGCTGCATTGCCCCGGGGGGCAACCCCCGGACCCCCGGCCGAAAACGGGGGGAACGCCCTGCCACGCATGTCGCCCTGAGGTGGACGTTCCGCAAAAGCGCCCCGCGATCGCTTGCGGCCTGCTCAACTTTGTCTCAGGGAGACATTCCGCGCGACCCCGGTTCGGTCACTGCGTAAAGGAGGCCGTCGTGAGACGAGTGCGCCCTGGGACGGTGTCCCGCGGTGCCGGAGGGGCCTCGTCCCGTGCGGCCGGTGAGGAGCGCGCCTTGACGAGCGTCGCGGCCGGCGGACGGTACGAGGAGCCCAAGGACCTGCCCCGCCTGTGGCATGTCACCCTCAGCGTCTCCGGCCGGGAGGCCCCGCTGAAGGAGGTGCGGCGCGCCCTCGAACAGCTGGCGCACGACCACCCCTTTCTGCTGACCAGCAGGTACGCCAACGACCACGCCGAGATCCGCTACTGGGAAGAGGC
This sequence comes from Streptomyces shaanxiensis, assembly GCF_039537145.1. NCBI lineage: Bacteria > Bacillati > Actinomycetota > Actinomycetes > Kitasatosporales > Streptomycetaceae > Streptomyces > Streptomyces shaanxiensis. The sequence goes on along the minus strand of NZ_BAAAZY010000007.1, from coordinate 517,914 downwards.
CCGCGACCTGCACGACGCGGCCGCCGTGGCCCTGCGTCTGTGGGGCGAGCACCGGCAGAGCGCGGGGCTGCCGCCCTGGGAGATCGTCGGCCTGGAGGTCATCGACCGGGAGACCTACCACCAGCGCATCGCGGAGGGATACGGTCCGCCACCGGCGACTCCGGTGGGTGTCCACCCGTACTAGGGACCGTCCGGCCGGCTGATCATGCCCATGTCGCGGGTCTGGCGCGCCCGAACCGGCCCCGCTCTCGGCACCCGGGAGGCTCGTCTCGCGGTTCGGAATGCCCGATGGACCGGCCGCGCGAGCGCACTACCCTTCTTTCATGACCACGCTCTCGCCGTACGACTCCATGACCCCGGTCACCCAGGCCGCCTACCGCGCCAAGTCCGCCGCCGCCGACCTCGCCCCGCTGCCGCGGGCCGAGAAGGACGACGCGCTGCTCGCCATCGCGGACGCCCTGGAGGTCCGTACGAGCGAGATCGTCGAGGCCAACGCCAAGGACATCGCCAAGGCCCGCGAGGCCGGCACCAGCGAGGCGATCATCGACCGGCTGACGCTGACGCCGGAGCGTGTGCGGGCCATCGCCTCCGACGTGCGGGACGTCGTCGCGCTGCCCGACCCGGTCGGCGAGGTCGTGCGCGGGTCCACGCTCCCCAACGGCATCGACCTGCGGCAGGTCCGCGTACCGCTGGGCGTCGTCGGGATCATCTACGAGGCCCGCCCGAACGTCACCGTGGACGCCGCCGCCCTCTGCCTGAAGTCCGGCAACGCGGTGCTGCTGCGCGGCTCGGCCTCGGCGTACGAGTCGAACAGCGCACTCGTCCGGGTGCTCCGCGACGCCGTCGGCGGGGCCGGGCTGCCCGCCGACGCCGTGCAGCTGGTGCCCGGGGAGAGCCGGGAGAGCGTGCGCGAGCTGATGCGGGCCCGCGGCCTGGTCGACGTGCTGATCCCGCGCGGCGGCGCCTCGCTGATCCAGACCGTCGTCAACGAGTCGATCGTCCCCGTCATCGAGACCGGCACCGGCAACTGCCACGTCTACGTCGACGCCCACGCCGACCTCGACATGGCGATCGAGATCCTGATCAACTCCAAGGCCCAGCGCGTCAGCGTCTGCAACGCCGCCGAGACCCTCCTCGTCCACCAGGACATCGCCCCCGAGTTCCTGCCGCGGGCCCTGGACGCCCTCGCGGAGGCCGGGGTGACCGTGCATGCCGACGAGAGGGTGCTGGCGTACGCCAAGGACTCCAAGGCGACCGTCGTCGAGGCCACGGCGGAGGACTGGGAGACCGAGTACCTGTCGTACGACATCGCCGCCGCGGTCGTGGACTCGCTGGACAAGGCCGTCGAGCACATCCGCCTCTGGACCTCCGGCCACACCGAGGCCATCGTCACCACCTCGCAGCAGGCCGCCCGCCGCTTCACCCAGCTGGTCGACTCCACGACGGTCGCGGTGAACGCCTCCACGCGCTTCACGGACGGCGGCCAGTTCGGCTTCGGCGCGGAGATCGGCATCTCCACGCAGAAGCTGCACGCCCGCGGCCCGATGGGGCTGCCGGAGCTGACCAGCACGAAGTACATCGTCACGGGGGACGGGCACGTACGACGCTGAGTCGCGCCGTATCCGGGCCGTCCGGGACGTCGGGGGCGCGTAGGCGGGTCATCGGGGCGCGGGGTGTGCGGCCAGGGCATATGCGCCCGACACGCGCCCCCGGCTGCCTCCGTGACGCACAGGAGGTGTCTCACAAGGCGGATGAATTTCCATACCGTCTGCCCAAATTGACCCCCCAGGACTACTCTGGAGCCGTGCCGGAGGACGTGGGGGGCACGCCGTTCCCTGACGGCTGGGAGCCCGACGACGACCACGACCGCGGGGTGTCGGACGAAGAGTTCGCCTCCGTGGTCTTCGACGAGGCCTTCGTACAGGCGGCCGTGGTGCACGAGCCGACCGCCGTCGAACGCCTCCTTGCCGCCGCTCAGGCGAGAGCGGAGGCCTCCGAGGCGGAAGCGCGCCGGGCACACGGCCGCGGCGAGCGGTACGACGACGGGTACGGCCCCGACGGCCACACCGCTTTCGGCCATGATCCGGACTTCGACGATCTGGACGACACGGACATACTCGAGGGCCGTTACGGCGCCCCGGGGACCTACGGCAAGCAGGTCCGCTGGCATCGTCCCGTCGCCTGGATCCTCGCCCTCGTGATGGGCGTCGGCATGGTCGCGCTGGCCTTCGCGGCGGTCTACCGCGGCGCCTCCTCCAGCAGCCAGGACCAGCAGGTCCCGCCGCCCGCTTCCACCGGGCTGGAGCAGGGCAGCGGAGCGGCTCCCTCCGCCTCCGCCGACCACTCCCAGCCCGCCATCTCGGCGACCCCGCGCACTCCCTGACCGGCCCTGAGCGTGGCCGGGAGCTGCCCGGCCGTCCTGGTGAGAACCTGTCAGAACTTGTCGTGTACCAGGGCGTTTACCGGGGCTCCCGGCGACCTACCCTGAATATATGGGAGGGCCTGGAGAGCCACCTGAGGGGACACCCGAGGGCGGACCCGGAGGTGGCGAGGACGAGTACCGATCCGTCGTCTTCGACGAGTCGTTCGTGCGCGCTGCCCGCCTCCAGGAGTTCTCCGCACAGGAGCGCCTGAGCGACCACGCGCCCGCCGTACGCCGCCGTGCACCCATGCGCCGGGGACTGTCCCGGCAGGCGCTGATCCTCGTCCTGTTGATCGCCGTGGCCTTCGGTACGGCGATCTATATGGGTGTACGGCATCCCTATCAGAGCCCCGCCGGTTCCGGGCCGCCCGCCGAGCCCCTGCGGATGACCGTCATCCCGCTCGCCCCGCAGGGCAAGGTGCCCGGGGCGACCGACACCGACCACCTGTACGCGCAGAGCCCCGCCGCGCAGTTCCGCATCGGCGCGGAGGGCATTCCGCTTCCGGCCGCGCGGCGGACGGCGCACTTCTCGGACAGCCAGGTGACCAACGCGCTGAGCATCGCGAAGGACTACATCGTGCATTCCTCGCTGTATCCCGAGGTGCTCACCGGAGACCAGGTCCGGTCGGTCCGGGTGCTGCTCGACCCCGATCAACTGGACCAGTTCGACCAGAGCTTCAGGCAGCCGGCCGCGGACGGGCGGCACGCGCCGACCGGGTGGCTGGTTCGCTTCGACCCCTCTGAGGCCGAGCTGGCCGATCGCAAGGTCCGGGTGCAGGGCACGCTCCAGGCCGCCGAGACCGACTCCTCCACCCTCGAGGTCACGGCCGACCACACCTTCGTGTACGCGCTGCGGGCCGCTCAGGCGGAGCAGGCGGGCGAGGCGTCACTGTTCACCGTCCGGCGCGAGCTGCACTTCCGTTTCGACCGCGAGGACCTGCGGCTGCACCAGGCGCAGCTGGTGGTGTCCTACGTGCAGGCCGGCCCGCTGTCCTGCGCCGAGGACTCCACGAACCGGCTCCACCCGCTCCTGGCCGGGCAGACGGCGAAGGAGGGCGGCCCGGCGGGGACCGACCCCTATGCCACGGGTGGGGCCACGGCGCTGTGCGGGTCGCTGGCGGCGGGGGCCCAGCCGAAGGTGTGAGCCCCTCCTCAGGTGATGTGAGCCCGCCGGCGGTGTGCGTCCGTCGTCAGCTGCCTCAGCTGCCGGACCCCTGGTCGTCCGTGTCGTCCCGCCTCGGCTCGTCCTTCGGTGTCGAGGTCGTCGTCGTGCCCGTGCCCGTGAACCCGCCGAATCCCCGCCGCACCCGGCCGCCCAGGTCCCCCGCACCGCCGGCGATGTCCGTGACCAGCTTCATCAGGGGGTCCTTGGAGGACTTCACGTGATCGGCGTAATGGGACGCCGACTCGCGGAAGGAGTCGGTGACCGACGTGTCCTTGTCCTCGGTGCGGCGCGGGTAGTGGCCGTCCATGATCCGCTGGTAGTCGCGCGTCTCGGCCCACTTCTTCAGCTCGGCCGCGCGGACCGTGGTGAACGGGTGCGAGCGGGGCAGGACGTTCAGGATCTTCAGGACCGAGTCGCGCAGGTCGCCGCCCGCCTCGTACTCCTCGGCCTGCTTCAGGAACGCGTCCACGTTCATCTCGTGCAGATGGTGGCCGCCCGCGAGCTTCATCAGACCGCGCATCGAGGACTGGAGGTCCTGGCCGACGAGCAGGCCGGCCCGGTCGGCGGAGAGCTCGGACTTGCGGAACCACTCCCGCAGCGCCGTCACGATCGCCATGATCGCGAGGTTGCCCAGCGGGATCCAGGCGACCCGGACGGCCAGGCTGGTCAGGAACAGCAGGATCGTGCGGTACACGGAGTGGCCGGAGAGGGCGTGGCCCACCTCGTGGCCGACCACCGCCCGCATCTCCTCCTCGTCGAGCAGCTCGACCAGACCGGTGGTGACGACGATGATCGGCTCGTCCAGGCCGATGCACATCGCGTTCGGCACCGGGTCCTGGTTGACGTACATCGGCGGGATCTTTTCCAGGTCCAGGATGTAACAGGCGTCCCGCAGCATGTCGTTGAGGTGCGCGAACTGCTGGTCCGACACCCGCACCGAGTCCGACAGGAACAGCAGCCTGAGGCTGCGCTCGGGAAGCAGGCCGCTCAGCGCCTTGAAGACCGTGTCGAAGCCGCTGAGCTTGCGCAGGGCCACCAGGGCCGAGCGGTCCGCCGGGTGTTCGTACGCACGCGAGGAGATCCCCGGGAAACGCCTGCGCTGCCTGCTCGGCACGTTCTCGTGCCCGTTGTGCTCGTGGCCGTCGGACATGTCTTCCCCCATGTGCGTGTGGATGGATCTGTGCGGCCCTTTGCGGAGCCTTTTTCCGCCCTTTGCGCCCCCGAAGCAGAGCCCAGCCTAGGCGGAGTTACCGTGGACGGGCACTACAGCGAAGGAGTTCCGCGCCATGGAGCACAACCCCGCAGCCGACTGGCTCACCCAGGCCGCGAGCGCGGCCGAGCAGCAGGGGGCGGGGAATCTGCTCCGGGTCGTGCTGATCGTGATGGTCGTGGGCTGTGTGCTGACCGCGTGGTTCCTGTTGCGGGGCTACAGGCGGAAGGACGATTGAGCCGCCGGGAAGGTTCCCCGCCGGTTCGTCCGGGCGCCCCAACGGTGGAGTCGGCGTGAGCGCCGTCATGGCGCCCGCTTACGATGGGCCGACATCTTTATCCCGCCCACACCGATAGGTCACGCCGAAGATGAGCCTCCACAGCGCCGCTGCCCAGTTGGTCACCCTCGCCGCCGAGGGCGAGGAGCACGGCGGCAACCACGACAGCATCAGCGCCCTGGCCACCGGCGGTGGCGCGTTCATCATCCTCATGCTGCTGCTGTGGATCACGACCCGCTTCAACCGCGACCGCTGATCGTCTGCCAGGCCCCTCCCGCTCCGCCCGGACAGCTGTCGGCCGGAGCTCTCAGGCGGGGCCGGTAGGGTCTGCACGCATGGGAGAGCAGGACATGCCTACCGGCCCCGGAAACGGCCCGTCGAACCCCGGCAAGCGCCGTCTCGGCGTCATGGGCGGAACGTTTGACCCGATCCACCACGGGCACCTCGTCGCGGCCAGTGAGGTCGCCGCGCAGTTCCACCTCGACGAGGTCGTGTTCGTACCGACCGGCCAGCCGTGGCAGAAGAGCCACCGGCACGTCTCCCCGGCCGAGGACCGCTATCTGATGACGGTCATCGCCACCGCCGAGAACCCGCAGTTCTCCGTCAGCCGCATCGACATCGACCGAGGCGGCCCGACGTACACCGTGGACACTCTGCGCGACCTGCGCGCGCTCAACCCCGACACCGACCTCTTCTTCATCACCGGCGCCGACGCCCTCGGCCAGATCCTGACCTGGCGGGACTCGGTGGAGCTGTTCTCCCTCGCGCACTTCGTCGGGGTCACCCGGCCCGGCCACCATCTCGACGACGCCGGGCTCCCGGAGGGCGGCGTGTCGTTGGTCGAGGTTCCCGCGCTGGCCATCTCGTCCACCGATTGCCGCGCGAGAGTCGCAAAGGGCGACCCCATCTGGTATCTGGTGCCGGACGGAGTCGTGCGCTACATCGACAAGCGTGAGCTGTACCGCGGCGAGTGAGGCGAGTGAGCCGAGAGGGGCGACGGTGAACGACCGATACGACGCGGGGTATGGAGACGACCAGTACGAACTCGTCGGCTACGACGAGTACGGGCGGCCGGTGTACCGACAGGTGGCGCAGCAGCAGCCCCAGCAGCAGTACGACCCCTACGCACAGCAGGGGTACGGCTACGACCCGTACGCGACCGGCCGGCAGCAGCCGGTCCCGCCGTACGACCCGTACGCCCATGGCGACACCGGTCAGCAGCCGCCCACGCCCTCCTACGACCCGTACGGCACCGGCACGCACCAGCAGCAGGCCGGCGGGCACTCACCCCCGTACGACCCCTACGGCCGCACCGCCACCAGCGGTCACCAGCCCCGGGTCGCCGAGCAGACCGCCTACATCCCGCATCAGGCCGGGCCGGTCGAGGAGCCCCTGACCCAGGGCCGGGGGGACCAGGGGGACCGGGACTACCGCACCGAGCAGTTCGCCTTCGTCGAGGAGCCAGACCAGGACTCCGAGGACGTCATCGACTGGCTGAAGTTCACCGAGAACCGCACCGAGCGTCGCGAGGAGGCCAAGCGCCGGGCACGCGCGCGTGTGGTCGCCCTCGTGGTCGTACTGGCGCTCGTCGCGGCCGGTGGCGTCGGCTACCTCTGGTACGCCGGGAAGCTGCCCGGACTGTCGTCGACGGACGACAAGACCGGCACCGACACCCCGGTGGCCGCCCAGAAGCGGGACGTGATCGTCGTCCATCTGCACAACACCAAGAAGGGCGGCACCTCCACGGCGCTGCTCGTCGACAACACCACCACCAACCAGGGCACCACCGTCCTGCTGCCCAACTCCCTCGCCCTGTCCGGCGACGACGGCGCCACGACCACCCTGGCCAAGTCGGTCGACGACGACGGCTCCTCCGGGACGCGCGACGCGATCGACACCGTCCTCGGCACCGAGATCCAGGGCACCTGGCGGCTGGACACCCCGTATCTGCAGAACCTCGTCGACCTGGTCGGCAACATCGAGGTCGACACCAACACCGACGTGCCCGACCCGGACGCCAAGACCAAGGGCGCCGCACCGCTCGTCCGCAAGGGCAAGGCCCAGACCCTCAGCGGCAAGACGGCCGTCGCCTACGCCACGTACCAGGCCTCCGGCGAGGCCCAGAACGCCCAGCTGGAGCGGTTCGGGCAGGTCATGCAGGCCGTGCTGCGCAAGTTGACCTCCGACACCCAGGGCGCCACCGTCACCGTGCAGACGCTGGGCATGATCATCGAGCCGCCGCTGACCGACAAGGACCTCGGCGCCTTCCTCGCCAAGCTCGCCGAACTCGCCAAGGGCGGCGACTACAAGACGGCCATGCTGCCCGTCCAGACCGACGGCACGCTGAGCGCCCAGGCCAGCGGCAGCGTCGTCAAGAACGTCCTCGGCGGCACCGCCAAGAGCCCCGACAAGGACGCCGCGGTCCGCGTGTCCGTCCAGAACGCCAGCGGCACCAAGGACAACACCGAGAAGGCCCGCGTGGTGCTGCTGAACGGCGGCTTCACCTTCCTGGAGGGCGGTACGGCGTCCGCGGAGGCCACGTCCGAGGTCGTCTACGCCGACGCCGCCGACAAGGCGAACGCCACCGAGGTCGCCAAGACCCTCGGCCTGTCCGCCGGCGCGGTCACCAAGGGCGAGGTCTCGGGGAACGCGGACGTCTCGGTGGTCCTGGGCCAGGACTACGCGCCCTCGTCCTCATGACCACAGGGCACCCCACGTGAGCGGATAACCACAGGGCACCCCACGTGAGCCGATAATCACGTGGGGTGCTGTCGGCGGTCCGTGAGACCCTTGGTGTCAAGTGCCCACCGACCCGAAAGCCTTGTAGTGACCGCTACCGACCGTTCCCTCGAGCTCGTCACCACCGCCGCCCAGGCGGCCGCCGACAAGCTCGCGCACGACATCATCGCCTACGACGTCAGCGACGTGCTGTCGATCACGGACGCCTTCCTGCTGGCCTCCGCACCCAACGACCGCCAGGTCAAGTCGATCGTCGACGAGATCGAGGAGCGGCTCCAGAAGGAGCTCGGCGCCAAGCCGGTGCGCCGTGAGGGCGACCGCGAGGCCCGCTGGGTGCTGCTCGACTACGTCGACATCGTGGTGCACGTCCAGCACAGCGAGGAGCGCGTCTTCTACGCCCTGGAGCGGCTGTGGAAGGACTGCCCCGAGCTCGAGCTGCCCGACGACGCCAAGGCCACCCGCGGCAAGGCCGAGGAGCACGCCAAGCTGCAGGCCTCCGAGGAGGCGGCCGAGCTGGGCGGTGAGTGGCGATGAGCGCCACCGGCGAGGTGCTCGCGGGCAAGCCCGGCCGGGGCCGCCGCGTCATCCTGTGGCGGCACGGCCAGACCTCCTGGAACGTGGAGCGCCGCTTCCAGGGCTCCACGGACGTCGCCCTCACCGAGGCCGGCGTCTCCCAGGCCCGCCGCGCCGCCCGGCTGCTCGTCAGCCTCAAGCCCGACGCGATCATCGCCTCCGACCTCCAGCGCGCCGCCCACACGGCCGCCGAGCTGGCCGGGCTCACCGGCCTGGAGGTGACGCACGACGAGGGCCTGCGCGAGACCTACGCGGGCGTCTGGCAGGGGCTGACGCACGACGAGATCATCGCCCGCCACGGCGAGGAGTACGCCGCGTGGAAGCGCGGCGAGCCGGTGCGCCGCGGCGGCGGTGAGCTGGAGACCGAGGTCGCCGACCGCGCCGCGCCCGTGGTGCTCCGGCACGCCGAGAAGCTCCCGGACGACGGCACGCTCGTCGTCGTCAGCCACGGCGGCACGATCCGTACGACCATCGGCCGCCTCCTGGGCCTGGAACCCCGGTACTGGGAGAGCCTCGGCGGCCTGACCAACTGCTGCTGGTCCGTCCTCGGCGAGGGCGCCCGCGGCTGGCGTCTGCTGGAGCACAACGCCGGCACCCTGCCGGAGCCGGTGCTCGGCGACGACGACTGACGTCGGATTTCACTTTCCGGCAGGTCGCAGGCTACAGTTCTTCTTGTTCGCCCGCCGAGCGGGAGGACGAGACGACATGCGGCTTACGCCGCGTGGCGCGGGGCTATAGCTCAGTTGGTAGAGCGCCTGCATGGCATGCAGGAGGTCAGGAGTTCAATTCTCCTTAGCTCCACAGTGAGACAACAAGATCCCGCCGATCGCTTCGATCGGCGGGATCTTCTGGTATCCGCCCCGAACTGTTCCGCGCCCGGCTTGAGTCACTTGGGCCTCCGAGGCGTATACCTCTCAAGAGGCGCTTTGGGGTGCGTGTTCGCACGGTTCGTACGGCCGCCACGGCTGCCGTGTCCGGACTGGTACTGAGGCGTCGCTGACCGTATTGGTCCGGCCGTGGCAGAATCAAACGGCCGGAAGGGGGCGCGACCCGACGGGAGGGAGTGGTGATGCCTGCGAGCATCCTCGGAGAGGTCGGTCACCTCTTCGAAGCAGCGTTGACACGGGATACGATCACCCGCCTCAGCTGCCCTTCCTGCGGCTCCGTCCATGTCGCCCAGCTCCTCGGAGACAACGGCGGAATTTCCTACGTGTGCACGGCCTGCGGCCACAGCTGGAGCTGATCGATGGGTGCACACAGGCGAAAGTGCGACTGGTGCGGCAGCGGAACGCCGATCGTCCGTGACATGGAACCGGTGAACCCCGACTACCAGTACTGGTGCGAGGAATGCGCCCGGGCGCTGATCATAAAAGGCGACCCCATCGAGACCTACCGTGAACTCGAGGGCGAACCGATCTACGGCCGCCTCCTCGAAGAGCACTGCACACTCAAGCGCTTCTATTCCTTCGTCACGGCTTGACGACGGCCGGGGTTTCGCAGAGTGACCCCGGCGATCAAGAGGAAAAGGCAGCCTGCCGTTCCGTAGCCGGCTGACAACATCAACTCGATGCCGTTCTGACGCAGTTCGTGCCGCCCCGGGCCGTGTGGCACCCACCACAGGGCGTACGAGGAGAACAGCAGCAGCGTGCCCAGGGCTGCGGCCCGGTACGCGTGCGTGGCGAGAAGCAGGACGACCGGCACGCACCACACCCAGTGATGCGACCAGGACACCGGGCTGACGAGCAGCGCCGTCACCGCGCACACGGTCACCGCCCAGGCCCGCCGCCCGCGCAACTCCGCCGCCACCGCCACGCCCAGCCCCGCCGCAGCCACCACGGCCGCCGTGACCGCCCAGACGGCCCCGGGCTCCGGTGTGTGCAGCAGCCGCGCGAGAACGCCGCGCAGGGACTGGTTCGCGGTGTCCTCGGCATGCCCGGCGCGGCTCGCCGCGAACACCACGCGGGTCCAGAAACGCCAGGAGTCGTACGGCAGTACAGCCGCGGCCAGCAGGGTCGCTCCGGCGAACGAGGCGGCCGCCACGCGCGCGTGCCGCAGCCAAGGGCCGCCCGAGCCGTGCCGACGACGCGCGACGACACCCGTGACGAGCAGGAACACCGCGAACAGCGCGGGCGTCAGCTTGACGGCCGCCGCGAGGCCGATGCCGACGCCGGCCCAGCGCTCGCCCGGGCGCCGTGACAGATCCCACAGCACCAGGACGGCCACCAGCAGGTTGATCTGCCCGTACCGCAGCGTCGTCCACACCGGTTCGCACCAGACGGCAAGCGCCGCGACCCACCAAAGGCTCGCCACGCGCGCGTGTCCGGCCAGCCGCAGGGACAGCCGTACGAACACCACGAACAGCGCGAGGTTCCCCGCGGTCCCCAGGGTGCGCATCGTCGCCGTGTCGAGGAGCGTCAGCGGGGTGAACAGCAGGGCCGCGAACGGCGGGTAGGTGGTCGGGAGCCGGGCGGCCGTCGTCCGCAGCGCGTACAGGTCACCTCCGGCCCGGACGGTCGCGCCCTCGGCCCGGTACACCATCAGGTCGATCATCGAGACCTGCGCGGCGCGCTGTGCGACCCAGAACGCGGCGAAGGAGACCAGGCAGGCGACCAGGGCGACCGGCGCTCGACGGCGGACTGCGAGGGACGCGATCACGGTCACGAAGGCCGACATTAACGCCCGTATCGGAGCGGACCGGAAACGATTTGGTGCTGCACCAGGTCGACCGGTAATGTTGGCGTCGCCGCCGGGGAAACCGGGCGGACCAAAGCAAGGGGCTATAGCTCAGTTGGTAGAGCGCCTGCATGGCATGCAGGAGGTCAGGAGTTCAATTCTCCTTAGCTCCACAGTAGATCCCGCCGGGTCAGTTGATCCGGCGGGATTTTTTTGTGTCCGCGGAAGCCGCTGCTGCGGAGGCCGTTGAGGAACAGGCAGAGGGGCCGTCCCGCTTGGACGGCCCCTCTAGGCGTGCGTGCCCGGTGTCAGCGTCCCAGTGCGCGCCTGCCGCGGCCCTGGGAGAGGACCGGCAGGTTGTTGCGGGAGGAGTCCTGTGCGCGCGTGTCCTCCTCGAGGCGCAGGGCGAGGGCCGGGCAACGGCGCACCGCGCGCAGGGCCTTGGCCTCGGCGTAGCGCGGCACCTTCGCCTGGGCGACGGTCGGGAAGCCGTCGGCGCCGAGCTGGAAGACCTCCGGGAGGATGTCAGCGCACAGGCCGTGGCCGCGGCACAGGGTCCAGTCGACGTAGATCTTCTGGCGGCTGGGGCCGTTCTCCTCCGCCTCGGCGCCGCCCGGGATGCCCGAGGGGCCCCTGCCGCCCTCGAAGAGCGGCAGAACGCCCTCCACGGGCCGTCCGCAGCCGTTGCCGAGGACGTGCGCCGCGAGGTCGTCGGTGAACGCCTTGATGGTCGACTCCAGGAACATCGCGGAGCCGTCCGGGTGTGAGCACGCGCCGCGCCGCTTCACGTTCTTCGCAACCTGCTTGAGCGCCTCCAGGGCGGCGGGACCACCGCCGTTGAGGATGTCCTCCATGCCGCGCGCGGCGGCCGGCAGACCGAGGTAGCAGGGGCCGCACTGGCCCGCGCTCTCCTCGGCCAGCCACTGTGCGACGCGGAGGGACTCGCCCAGGGGGCACGTCTCCTGAGTGATCGGCAGGATCGCCCCGGCGCCCAGCGAACCGCCCACCGCGTCCAGGGAGTTGCGGGAGACGATCGCCTCGTTGACCGTCGCCGCGTCGATCCACTTGCCGTGGTAGCCGCCGGTGAGCACGCCCTGTGGGACCGGCGGAGCGCCGGCGAGCTGGAGGACGTAGCGCAGCGGTACGCCCGTGGGCACCTCGATGACCATCGGTCGGGCGACCGCGCCGGAGACCGTGAGCATGACGGTGCCCGGCTCGTCGTACAGGCCGGTGTTGCCGTAGCGCTCCGGGCCGATGCGGGCGGCGATGGCCAGCTGGGCGAACGTCTCGGCGTTCGACAGCAGGGTCGGGGCGCCGCCGACGCCGTTCTGCGAGGCGCTGACCTTGCGGCCGGGCGGGATCGCCGGGCCGCCGTCGATGGAGCGGATCACGGAGGCGGCGGCGCCGGTGACCATGCGCACCGGGTTGCGCTGGACGAACGCGCGTAGCGCGGAGCGACGGCTGTTGCTGAGGCCGCGCTCGGCGAGGGCGGCCTCCATGGAGCGCTGGGTCGATTCCCGGGTGACCGCAACCACGAGCGTGCGGGCACCCATGGCCTCGGCGCACAGCAGGGCACCGTCCAGGATGAGATGCGGGGCACGGTTGATCATCACCGTGTCCTTGCGGCAGGCCGGTTCGTCCTCACTGCCGTTGACGACCACGACCGGACGCACCCCGCGCTTGATCGCGGCCTCCGCGACCGAGCGCAGCTTCTTGTGGAAGGGGAAGCCCGCGCCGCCGCGGCCCTTCAGGTTGATGTTCTCGGCGAGCTTCGCGAGCTGCTCGCCGCCCAACGGTTCGAGCGGCCCGTGCACCTTCAGGTGCATGGGTAGGTCAAGTCTTTCGACAAGGTCGAAGCCCGACGTGAGCTGGGGAAGTCCGACCACGCGGACTTCGGGTACGTCGGGCAGGGCCTCGTTCACTTAAAGCCTCCGGAAGGCGTGTTCCAAGGTTCGCCCGAACCCGGTGCGTCGAAGTCGTAGGACGCACCGGGGAAAGTTTCAGTGGCGGGACCGCTGTTGTTGTACGTGTCGTTCTGGTTGTACGTACCGAAGACGGCGTTTGTCTCAGAGGTGTCGTACACGTCACTCGAGCCATAGCCCGAAGCGCCCGAGCCGTAGCCCGGGGTGCCTGAATTGTCGTAGACCGGGATGTTGTATCCCGTGTCGTTGAGTGGATCGTAGGACGACGGGGGGGCCTCGCCGACCGGCGGTGGGGAGGGAATCGGCCAGCTGCCGGTGCCGCCTGCGCCGCCGTCGACGCGGGGGATCGCCTCCGTCGGCTGCATGTCCAGGGGCAGGTCCATGCGCGCGGTCTGGTCGGCGTACGGCTGCTGTTGTTGCCCGCGGGAGCGGGGGTTGACGGCACGGTAGGCGGCTGCGAAGCCGCCCGTGGTCTCCGCGGCCGACGGGGACTGGGCGGGCATGCCGGGCAGCGGGCCGGTCCGTTCGTCGCGCGACGGCCGTGACGAGCGGGACGGGCGCTGGTCCTCGTAACCCGGCAGCCCGGACGCCGCCCTGGCGCGGCTCTCCTCCAGGTCCTCGCGGGCTCCCGGCTCGTTGCCGATGATCTGGGCGATCCGGTCGGCGAACTTGCGCTTGACCGGGCGCGGGGCGGCGCGCAGCGCGAGGGCCGCGGCGACGGCCACCACGCACAGCTCGTAGCAGACCATGAAGAAGGTCTTCGCCGGGCGGCCCGCGAACAGGCCGTGGATCAGGGCGGCACACCAGGCGGGGTAGGCCAGCATGTGCATCGCGCGCCAGCGCGCGGCGACCGGCGCGGGGGAGGCGAACCGGTTGCGCAGCGCGCCGGTGACGCCCACGAAGATCATGAGCAGCGCGGCCAGGGAGCCCAGGCCGATGAGGAAGGCGCTGCCGGGGATCTCGTCGCCGCCGAAGAGCACGAGGCTGAAGGGGATCAGCGCGGCGATCGGGCTTGCGTGCTCCAGCGCCAGCTTGACGCCGATGTGCACCAGGAGGAACGCGATGGAGGCCACGGCGGTCACCCGGTGGACGCCCTGCGCGATGATCCGCTGGCGGGTGTTGAGGATCATCCGGTCCTGGGCGACCAGGCCCCAGATCACCGAGCAGGTGAGGCAGACGAGCGACAGGACACCGGCACCGAAGTTGAGGAACTCCTGGAGCCAGGTGCCGCCGAGCAGCACGACCAGGGGTATGAGCAGCACAACAGCAGCGGTCGCCACCCCGTAGGCCGACCGGCCCGTCCTGGGGAGCGAACTGTTACTACGACGAGGGTTCATGGGGGCAACTCCGAGCGGTTCGGGAAGGCGGTCCCGCTGCCGCACTCTAAGTGGCTCCATACCGGTGGGTACGGCGTTTGAGTTATTGCGTTGTTATCTACGGGCTGTATGGGGCTTGTGATGTCCCTTAGCGACTGTTACGCCAGGTAACAGTTGAGCGTTGTTCAACTTCTTGAGGTCTTCACAACTCTGAGGTACGCAATCGGGGGCGCTGTTGTTCATGCGTGGACCCTCCGGAAGCTCCCGCGCGCCCCCTCCGGAACCTCGTCGCGACCCGCTCGTGCGCTGCGGTACCCTGACGCCATGCGTGCCGTACGCCTTCTGCTTAGCGGGCCGCGCTGATCAGTCCCGACCGCCGGGTGAATCGGATGGTCGGAATCGGCGCGGCGTCCCCTCCTGTGCGAGGGGATTTTTCGTTTCCAGAGAACCGCAGCCGCCGGCAGAGACGATCGATGGAGCTTTGAGGATCATGAGCGAGACGAACCCCGCTGCCGCCGCCGAGGCAGCAGCGCCGCACCGCTACACGGCCGCCATGGCGGCCGAGATCGAGGCACGCTGGCAGGACTTCTGGGACGCCGAGGGCACGTACGCCGCGCCGAACCCGAAGGGTGACCTGGCGGGCGACCCCGCGGTCGTCGCCCGGCCCAAGAAGTTCATCATGGACATGTTCCCGTACCCCTCCGGTGCGGGCCTGCACGTCGGTCACCCGCTGGGGTACATCGCCACCGACGTCTTCGCGCGCTTCCAGCGCATGACCGGCCACAACGTCCTGCACACCCTGGGCTTCGACGCCTTCGGCCTGCCCGCCGAGCAGTACGCCGTGCAGACCGGCACGCACCCGCGTGTCTCCACCGAGGCCAACATCGAGAACATGAAGGTCCAGCTGCGCCGGCTGGGCCTGGGCCACGACAAGCGCCGGTCGTTCGCCACGATCGACCCGGACTACTACAAGTGGACCCAGTGGATCTTCCTGCAGATCTTCAACTCCTGGTACGACGACGAGGCGAAGAAGGCCCGGCCGATCTCCGAGCTGGTCGCCGAGTTCGAGTCCGGTGAGCGTGCCGTACCCGGCGCCGACGGCGGTGCCGATGGCGGCACGCGCGCGTGGAGCGAGCTGAGCGCCGCCGAGCGCGCCGACGTCCTGGGCGAGTACCGGCTGGCGTACGCCTCCGACGCGCCGGTCAACTGGTGCCCCGGCCTGGGCACCGTGCTGGCCAACGAGGAGGTCACCGCCGAGGGCCGCTCCGAGCGCGGCAACTTCCCGGTGTTCAAGGCCAAGCTGCGCCAGTGGAACATGCGGATCACCGCCTACGCCGACCGGCTGCTGGACGACCTGGACGAGCTGGACTGGCCCGAGGCCATCAAGCTGCAGCAGCGCAACTGGATCGGCCGCTCCGAGGGCGCCCGCGTCGACTTCCCCATCGACGGCGAGAACATCACGGTCTTCACCACCCGCCCCGACACCCTGTTCGGCGCGAGCTACATGGTGCTGGCTCCCGAGCACCCGCTGGTCGACAAGTTCACCCCGGACGCCTGGCCCGAGGGCACCCACGATGTGTGGACCGGCGGTCACGCCACCCCGGCCGAGGCCGTCGCCGCCTACCGTGCGCAGGCCGCCTCCAAGTCCGACGTCGAGCGCCAGGCCGAGGCCAAGGACAAGACGGGCGTCTTCATCGGCTCGTACGCGACCAACCCGGTCAACGGCGAGAAGATCCCCGTCTTCATTGCCGACTACGTCCTGATGGGCTACGGCACCGGCGCGATCATGGCCGTACCGGCCGGCGACCAGCGCGACTTCGAGTTCGCGCGCGCCTTCGAGCTGCCGATCGTGTGCATCGTCGAGCCGACGGACGGGCGGGGCACGGACACCTCGACGTGGGAGAACGCCTTCGGGTCGTACGACGCGAAGATCATCAACTCCACGGGTGAGGGTGTCTCCCTGGACGGCCTGGGCGTCGCCGAGGCCAAGGTGCGCATCACCGAGTGGCTGGAGCGCGAGGGCATCGGCGAGGGCACCGTCAACTTCCGGCTGCGCGACTGGCTGTTCAGCCGTCAGCGCTACTGGGGCGAGCCCTTCCCGATCGTCTACGACGAGGACGGCATCGCCCACGCGCTGCCCGAGTCGATGCTGCCGCTGGAGCTGCCCGAGGTCGAGGACTACTCGCCGCGCACCTTCGACCCGGACGACGCCGACACCCAGCCCGAGACGCCGCTGTCGCGCAACGAGGAATGGGTCAACGTCACGCTGGACCTGGGCGACGGCCCCAAGCGGTACCGGCGTGAGACCAACACCATGCCCAACTGGGCCGGTTCCTGCTGGTACGAGCTGCGCTACCTGGACCCGCACAACAGCGAGCAGCTGGTCGACCCGGAGATCGAGCAGTACTGGATGGGCCCGCGCGAGGGCCAGCCGCACGGCGGTGTCGACCTGTACGTCGGTGGCGCCGAGCACGCCGTGCTGCACCTGCTGTACGCCCGCTTCTGGTCCAAGGTCCTGTTCGACCTGGGGCACGTCTCCTCCGCGGAGCCATTCCACAAGCTGTTCAACCAGGGCATGATCCAGGCCTACGTCTACCGCGACAGCCGTGGCATCGCCGTGCCGGCCGCCGAGGTGGAGGAGCGCGACGGCGCGTACTACTACCAGGGCGAGAAGGTCTCCCGGCTGCTGGGCAAGATGGGCAAGTCCCTGAAGAACGCGGTCACTCCGGACGAGATCTGTGCCGAGTACGGCGCCGACACGCTGCGGCTGTACGAGATGGCGATGGGCCCGCTGGACGTGTCCCGGCCGTGGGACACGCGCGCGGTGGTCGGTCAGTTCCGGCTGCTGCAGCGGCTGTGGCGCAACGTCGTCGACGAGACGACCGGTGCCGTGACGGTGGTGGACGCCGAGCCCGACGAGGACACGCTGCGTGCCCTGCACAAGGCGATCGACGGGGTGCGCGGGGACCTGGAGGGCATGCGCTTCAACACCGCGATCGCCAAGGTCACCGAGCTGAACAACCACCTGACCAAGGCGGGAGGCGCGCTGCCGCGCTCTGTCGCCGAGTCGCTGGTGCTGATGGCCGCGCCGCTGGCCCCGCACATCGCCGAGGAGCTGTGGCGCAAGCTGGGGCGCACCGACTCGGTGGTCCACCAGGACTTCCCGGTCGCCGACCCGGCGTACGTCGTCGACGAGACCGTGACCTGTGTCGTGCAGATCAAGGGCAAGGTCAAGGCCCGCCTGGAGGTCTCGCCGGCCATCTCCGAGGAGGAGCTGGAGAAGGTCGCGCTGTCCGACGAGAAGGTCGTGGCGGCTCTGGACGGGGCCGGGATCCGGAAGGTGATCGTGCGGGCGCCGAAGCTGGTGAACATCGTTCCGGCGTAGGGCTCGGTGGGGGCCTGCGCCGCAGGCCTTCGGCGCAGGGCTGCGGTGGTGGGGCTCCGGCGGTTTGGCTCCGGCGGTTGGGCCGGGGCCGGTCGCCGGGCGGCTCTGGGTTGCCGGGAGCGTGCGGGCGGCTCGGGGTTGCGTGAGCTTGGCTCGGGGTGATCCCTTACGGGCAGGTTCGGGGTTCTGTTGGAACTCCGGGCCTGCCCGCTGCGTTTACCGTTGAGGAGTGACGCGGCGTGTGTCGTGTCAGGCTGGAGGAGGAGCTCGTGGAAGCAGTGATCGCAGTCGTAGCCCTGCTTTTCGTGCTCTTCGTCGTGCTTGGCGCGTACGCCACGGTGAAGGTGGTCGGCGCGGCCAAGCGTCGTGTGGACGAGACGATCACCCACGCCCGGCGCACGGTCGAGGACACGACCCTGCGGGCAAAGTCCCTGGCCCAGCCGGGCTCGGCCGGAGAGCTCGCCCAGCTGCGGCTGAAGCTGCGTACCTCCATGCGGGCCACCCAGGACGCGCTGCACGCGGGCGCGACCGAGGACGAGTCCCTCAAGGAGTCCCTCGGCCTCTTCGAGCGCCTCAGCGCGCACGGGCACGAACTGGACGCCGAACTGCGGCGCCTGGAGTCCGAGCCCGACCGCTCGACCCTTGCCGAGCGGCTGCCCGACCTGCGCGAGCGCACCGCACGCATCGTGCAGGCAGCGGACTCCCTGCGCTGGGCGGCCCGCGACCGCGCCCACCGCTTCGCCGACGACGACCTGGACTCCCTCAGCGCGCAGATCGACGTGGAGACCGGTGCCCTGCGGCACTGGCAGACGACGGAGCCCTCGGCGTCGGCGGCGGCGTCGACTTCGGCGCCCACGTCGGCGCCGGGGTCGGAACGTCCGGCGCCGGAACGTCCGTCGACGCCGCCCCCGTGGCCGGAGGCTCCGGCTCCCGAGGCCGCCGCGACGACCGAGCAGACCTGGCCGGACACCCCTCAGACACAGCGGGCCGAGGAGCCGACCAGGCCCGCCATCACCCCGCCCGGCCCCCGGCCGACGTACCCCTGGCAGAAGAAGACCCGCCCCGAGAGCACGACTTGAGCCTGCGGAGCACGCGATGATCCGGTCAAGGAAGCACCGGCTGAGCGGGGTCGGGCTGCCGCCCGGGCGCTACGCCAGGTAACCTCCAGCTCATGTCCCGCCATGTCGCGATCGTCACCGATTCAACGGCCTACCTGCCGCAGCGGACGATGGAGCGCCACGGCATCACCGCGGTGCCCCTGACCGTGGTCCTCGGCGATCAGGCGCTGGACGAGGGCACCGAGATCTCGACCCGTTCCCTCGCCCAGGCGTTGCAGAAGCGACGCCCCGTCACCACCTCGCGCCCCAGCCCCCAGGTCTTCGCGGAGCACTACCGCAAGGTCGCCGAGTCCGGCGCCACCGGCATCGTCTCCCTGCACCTGTCCGCCGAGCTCTCCGGCACCTACGACGCGGCGGTCCTCGCGGCGCGTGAGGCACCGGTGCCGGTGCGGGTGGTGGACACCGGGATGGTCGCCATGGCGCTCGGCTTCTGCGCGCTCGCCGCGGCCGAGGCGGCGGAGACGGGCGGCACCGTGGACGACGCCGTGACGGCCGCGGAGAAGCGAGCCGGGGCCACGGCCGCCTACTTCTACGTCGACACCCTCGACTATCTGCGCCGCGGTGGCCGTATCGGCGCCGCGCAGGCCCTGCTGGGCTCCGCGCTCGCGGTGAAGCCGCTGCTGCAGCTGGAGGGCGGCCGGATCGGCCCTCTGGAGAAGGTACGGACGGCGTCCAAGGCGATCGCCCGCCTCGAGGAGATCGCGGCCGACCGTGCGGGCAGCGCACAGGTCGACATCGCGGTGCACCATCTCGCCGCTCCCGACCGGGCGTCGGCGCTGGCGGATCGGCTGCGGACGCGGGTGCCCGGGCTGGCCGATCTGCATGTGAGTGAGGTGGGGGCGGTGATCGGGGCGCATACGGGGCCCGGGTTGTTGGGGGTAGTGGTTTCGCCGCGATGACTATGAAGTCCGCGATGACGATGAAGTCCGCGATGACGATGAAGTCCGCGATGGCTGCGATGACCGCGATGGCTGCGATGACCGAGTTGGCCGGCCTGTCAGGCGGTTGAGTCACTCGTGTGGGTGGCCGAGTTATCCACAACTGGGCGGTAATCCCCGGGAATTGAGCAAGATCATCGCGAGTTGGGCGAGGTGTTCGATCCTCGTCGCATGGCACTTCGATCACGTACACGTACGGGCTCACCCACACCCACACGTACCCGCACACGCACGGCCACGGTCACCAGCGGCCCGGGCCGCGGTCCTCACTCCGACGTCCGCGCTCGTCACCAACGCCTGCGTGGCCGGGCACGGCGGCGGTATGCGTCGGCGGAGGAGCTGCGCCGACGGGCGGAGGTGATTTTCGCCGAACGGGCCGAGGAGTGGAGGGAGTCGGGGGCGGGGCCGCCGACGGGCGATGCCCGGGGTGATGATGCTGCGGTGCTGGCCTCGGGCGCGGTGGATGTCGCTGCGGTCGCCGTGGACAGGCATGGTCACGGTGCTGATCCGGAAGGTCCCGCGAGTTCCCCGCGTCCAGGGAGTCCCGAAAATCCCGGGAGCCTTGGGAGTGTTGGGAGCAGTGGCTCCGGGAGCGGGGACTGGCGTGCGCGGGCCGGGCTGGCGCTGCGGGAGCGGATGCCGGTGTGGCTGCAGGCGAGGTGCGGGCTGGAGCGGCGGAGCGTGGTCGCGCTCACCGTGGTGCTCGTCCTGGCCGCCGGGTTCGCCGTGCAGCACTTCTGGAGCGGCCGGACGCAGTCCGTGCGGGCGCCCGAGGTGGTGCGGGCGGCGCCTCCGCACGGGAGCGGGGAGCCGGGTGCCCCGTACGGGGGCGGTGAGTCGGGCGGGGAAGCCGGTGCGGGGGCGTCGGCGGGCGGCGTGCCGGGTGCTGAGGGCGCGGCAGCGGCGGAGATCGTCGTGGATGTCAGCGGCAAGGTGCGTGAGCCGGGGATCCATCGCCTTCCGGCGGGCTCGCGGGTCGCGGACGCATTGCGCGTGGCCGGTGGAGTGCGTCCCGGCACGAACACCGACGGTCTCAACCGGGCCCGGTTCCTGGTGGACGGCGAGCAGGTGATCGTCGGCGGTCCGGTGGCCGTGCCGGGGGCAGCGGCTGGTACGGGTGGCTCGGGCGGTACTGCGGTCGCCGGTGCGGCGCCTGCCGCGCCGGTCTCCCTCAACACGGCCACCGTGGACCAGCTGGACACCCTCCCGGGCGTCGGCCCGGTGCTGGCCCAGCACATCATCGACTACCGCACCCAGCACGGCGGCTTCCGCTCGGTGGACGAGCTGCAAGAGGTCAACGGCATCGGCACGCGTCGTTTCGCCGATCTCCGGAATCTCGTGCGGCCATGAGCCACGACGCCCGCACACCCGCCCGCACACCCGTCCTCGCGCCCTCCCGCGCCGCCGTTCACGCCGCGTCGGGAAGCCGGCTCGGCACCTCCCACCCCCGACAGGAAGGACCGACGGACCTCCGACTCGTCCCACCCGCGCTCGCCGCCTGGGGAACCGCGGCGCTGATGCTCGATGCCTCACCAGTGTGGGTGGCCGGTGCGGCTGTGCTCTGTCTGGTCGTGGCAGGCGTACTGGTGGTGGTACGGCGGGGCGGTGGGCGCGCCGGTCATGCGACCGAACTTCCACGGGGTTCCGCTGCCGGGTGGGACAGAGCGGCCCGGCAGGCGTCTCCGGCAGGTCCGCTCAGGTGGCCGCGCAGGCAGGACACCGCGCCCGTGCGACTCACCTGGCCGCGTACCTCGGTCACCGCCGTGCTGCTCTGCGTCGCCGCGGCCGCCGTCTCCGCCGGGCTGCACGGGGCCGATCTGCGGCGGGGGCCGGTGCCGGGGCTGGCCCGGGAGTACGCCACCGTGACCGCCGAGGTCGAGGTCACCGCCGATCCGCGGCTCACCCGGCCCCGGGTCCGAGGGAATCACATGGCGCCGACGTCCGTGCTGATCAACGCGGACGTACGGCGCGTCGAAGAGGCGGACGGCACGGCCGTGGTGACGCGGGCGCCGGTGCTGGTGATCGTCGACGGTGGATGGGGGGCCTCCGGCGACGCCGATGGGCCGTCCCACTCCGCTGCCGCCCGGCATTCGCCCTGGCTGCGGCTTCTCCCCTCCACGCGGCTGCGCGTGACCGCCCGCCTCGCGCCCTCCTTGGCCGACGGGGACCGGATCGCTGCCGTACTGCGAGTCCGGGACTCGGCCGTGCCGGAGGTCGTGGGGCAGCCGACTGCGGCGCAGCGGTTGGCGGGTCGGTTGCGGGGCGGATTGCGGGAGGCGACCGACGGGTTGCCGGCGGACGCGCGGGCGCTGCTGCCGGGGCTGGTCGTGGGCGACACGTCGCGGATCACGCCGGAGCTGGACGAGGCGTTCAAGGAGACCGACCTCGCGCACACGCTCGCCGTCTCCGGCAGCAACCTCACGATCATCCTCGCCCTGCTGATCGGCCCACCCGGCCTGGCCCAGCGGGTCGAGCGTCGTGGCCTCGCACCTCGCCTCGGCATCTCCCTGCGGACCACCGCGCTGCTCGGCGGAGGTCTCACTCTGGCGTTCGTCATTGTGTGCCGGCCGGACCCGAGCGTGCTGCGGGCCGCGGCCTGCGGGACCGTCGCGCTGCTGGCACTGGCGACCGGACGCCGTAGATCACTGGTCCCGGCGCTGGCGACGGCCGTACTGCTGCTGGTGCTGTACGACCCGTGGCTGGCCCGTAGTTACGGCTTTCTGCTCTCCGTGCTCGCCACGGGAGCCCTGCTCACCCTCGCGCCCCGCTGGAGTGCGGCGCTGCGCCGCCGACGGGTGCCACCACGGTTGGCCGAGGCGCTGGCGGCCGCGGCTGCCGCGCAGGCACTGTGCGCGCCGGTCGTGGCCGTGCTCTCGGCCCGGGTGAGCCTGGTTGCGGTGCCGTGCAATCTGCTTGCGGAGTTCGCGATCGCACCGGCCACGGTGCTGGGCTTCGCGGCACTGGCGACGGCACCGCTCGCGATGCCGGTGGCCAAGGCGCTGGCCTGGTGCGCGAGTTGGCCGGCCGGGTGGATCGCGGACGTCGCCCGGACAGGCGCCGCACTGCCCGGGGCGGGCGTGGACTGGCCCGGCAGCTGGACGGGGGCGGCGCTGCTCGCCCTCGCCACGGTGGTCGTCCTGCTCGCCGGTCGGCGCCTGTTGCGGCACCCCTGGTGGTGCGGTGTCTGCGGGCTGCTGCTCCTGCTGGTGGTGCTGCAGCCGCCGCCGCTGACCAGGGTGGTCACGGGGTGGCCGCCGCCAGGGTGGCGGTTCGCCATGTGCGATGTGGGGCAGGGCGACGCGACGGTGCTCGCGGCGGGCGAGGGCACGGGTGTGGTCGTGGACGCCGGCCCCGATCCGACGCTGGTCGACCGGTGCCTGCGCACGCTGGGGATCACCAGGATCCCGCTCGTCGTGCTGACCCACTACCACGCGGACCACGTCGCGGGCCTGCCCGGCGTGCTGCGGGGGCGTGAGGTGGGTGCGATCGAGACCACGGGGCACGAAGAGCCCGTGGACCAAGTGGAGTTCGTACGCAGGGAGGCGGCCGCTCGGGGCATCCCCCTGGCGCGGGCCGCGGCCGGGGAGGAGCGGCGGACCGGGGCGCTGAGCTGGCAGGTGGTGTGGCCGCCGACCCACCCGGTGCCCGCCCCGGAGGGGCCGAACGACGCCAGTGTCACCCTGCTCGTCCGGTCGGCCGGGCTGCGGCTCCTGCTGCTCGGGGATCTCGAACCCCCGGCCCAGCGGGCGCTGTTGAGATCGCCGGCCGGGTCGCTGCTGGGCGGCGTGGATGTGCTCAAGGTCGCCCACCATGGCTCGGCGTACCAGGACCCGGAGCTCATACGCCGGGCGGCGCCGCGGCTGGCGTTGATCAGCTGCGGTGAGGACAACCCGTACGGGCACCCCGCTCCCGGCACCGTCGCGGCACTGCGGGCGCAGGGTGCGGTGGTGCTGCGGACGGACGAGGACGGGGCGCTGGCGGTCGTGGGTACGGGCGCGGAGCTCGCGGTGGCGGGAGACTGAGGGCATGGATTCCGTTGAGGTTGATGCCTATCTCCGTCGCCTGGGGGTCGAGCACCCGGCCTGGCCCACCGTGGACGTGCTGCGCGAGCTGCATCTGCGCCATCTGCAGACCGTGCCGTTCGAGAACCTGTCGATCCACCTCGGCGAGGAGATCGTGCTGGACGAGAAGCGACTGCTGGACAAGGTGGTGGGTGCCGGACGGGGTGGGTTCTGCTACGAACTGAACGGGGCGTTCGGGGCGTTGCTCACCGCGCTGGGCTTCGACGTGACACTGCTCGCGGCGCGGGTGCACGGGAAGGAGGGGCGGCTCGGGATCCCCTACGACCACATGGCGCTCAAGGTCAGGACGGTGGACGGGGGAGCGTGGCTGGCGGACGTCGGCTTCGGGGCGCACAGTCACTATCCGCTGGCGTTCGAGGCGCGGGGTGAGCAGGTGGATCCCGCGGGCGTGTTCCGGATCGTGGAGGCCGGGCCGGATGAGGCCGGGGTGCGTGGCGGGCACGACGTGGCGGAGGCGGCGGACCTGGAGGTCGGTATGGCCGGTCGGCCGGAGTACCGGCTGGAGCAGCGGCCGCGGGTGCTCGGCGACTTCGTGGCGGGGGCGTGGTGGCACAGCACCTCGCCCGGGTCGCACTTCACGCAGTCCCTGGTGTGTTCGCGGGTGACGGAGGAAGGAGGGCGGATCACGCTCAGCGGCCGCACGTTCAAGGCGACGGCGGCCGACGGGACGCGTGAGGAGCGGGAGTTGGGCACGGACGAGGAGGTGCTGGAGGTGTACCGGGAGCGGTTCGGGATCGAGCTGGACAGGGTGCCGACGGTACGGAAGCCGGGCAGGGAGGGCTGATCCCGAGCCCGAGCTGGGCAGAGAGGCCGCTCGGGCGAATCCGGCGAATCCGACCGTGGGGTTCACGGGTTGCCCGGGGTTCACGGGTTGGCCGGGGTGCATGGGGTTGCCCCGGGTGCCTCAGGGCTGCGCTGTGCCGACGGGCGGCTGTCCGCGCTCGGACCCCGGCGTGCGTTCGTGCCTCCTCGGGTGCCTGAGAATTGCTCCGTGAGCGATGTGAGACATGTACTGGTGCTGCCCGATCGTGACGCGGCGGAGGAGGCCGCGGAGGCGCTCGGGGAGCGGTTCGCGATCGATGAGCAGCCGCGGCTGGTACGGGATGCGCTGGCCGGGGAGGACGATGCCGAGGACGCGCAGTGGCTGGTGGTGCTGCGGGACGAGGCGGGGCGGCTGGATCCGGGGGAGCTGGACGAGTTCGCGGGGGAGTGGGACGGGTGGCGGGAGGAGCCGTAGCCGGACGCCTGCTCGGCGTGGGCCGGGGCTGGGCCGAGGATGGGCCGCGTCGCCCGGAGCCGACGGGGGCCCAAACTCTTCGAGCAGGGGGCGCCCCCGGTGTCCACCTGCGGCAGGAGGCGCCCCGGCGTCCACCTGTGCCGCCCCCAGCCCCCACCCATGCCGCCGGCGCCCACCCGCGCTGCCCCAGCGGCACGACCGCCCCCACGCTGAGCGGGCCCCGGCGCCCGACCGCCCCCGCCTGCGCAGACACCGCTCCCGCCCCCGCTGTCAGTCCCCCGTGCCATGCTGTACGCGATGGCCAGGAAGACTGCGAACGACGACCCCCTTGCCCCTGTGACCCTCGCCGTGGGTCAGGAGGAGCTGCTGCTCGATCGTGCCGTGCGGGAGGTGGTGGTTGCCGCCAGGGCCGCCGATGCCGACACGGACGTGCGGGAGCTGACTTCGGACCAGTTGCAGCCGGGCACGCTGGCCGAGTTGACCAGCCCCTCGCTGTTCGCGGAGCGCAAGGTCGTGGTCGTGCGCAATGCGCAGGATCTGTCGGCCGACACGATCAAGGACGTGACGGCGTATCTGGGGGCGCCCGCCGAGGAGATCACCCTGGTGCTGCTGCACGCGGGCCAGGCCAAGGGCAAGAAGCTGCTCGACGCCGCGCGCAAGGCGGGGGCGCGGGAGGTGGCGTGCCCGAAGATGACGAAGCCGGCGGACCGGCTGGCGTTCGTCAGGCAGGAGTTCCGGGCGACCGGGCGGTCCGCGACGCCGGAGGCCTGTCAGGCGCTGGTCGATGCCATCGGGAGCGATCTGCGGGAGCTGGCGTCCGCGGTGAGCCAGCTGGTCGCCGATGTCGAGGGGACCGTCGACGAGGCGGTCGTCGGCCGGTACTACACCGGCCGGGCCGAGGCGTCGAGCTTCACCGTCGCCGACCGGGCGGTCGAGGGGCGGGCCGCGGAGGCGCTGGAGGCGCTGCGGTGGTCGCTGGCGACGGGCGTGGCGCCGGTCATGATCACCAGCGCGCTCGCGCAGGGCGTGCGGGCCATCGGGAAGCTGTCCTCGGCCCGGGGTGGGCGGCCCGCCGACCTCGCGCGTGAGCTTGGCATGCCGCCGTGGAAGATCGACCGCGTCCGGCAGCAGATGCGGGGATGGACACCGGACGGAGTGGCGGTCGCGCTGCAGGCGGTCGCCGAGGCCGACGCCGGAGTGAAGGGCGGCGGGGACGACCCCGGCTACGCCCTGGAGAAGGCGGTCGTGGCGGTCGCGCGGGCGGCTCGGTCCAGAGGGCGCGGCTAGGGGCAGGAGAGGAGAATCGGGCGTATCAGCCGTATCGCCGGACTGGGAAAGGTGGCGACCGACATGGCTGAACACCCGCACGCACAACTCGTCCGCAAGGGCTACGAAGCCTTCTCACGGGGTGACATGGACACCCTGCGCACCTTGCTCTCCGGAGACTGCACGCACCACGTGCCCGGCAGCCACCCGCTCTCGGGGGACTACAAGGGGCAGGACGCGTGTATCGACATGTACGGTCGGCTCTTCACCGAGACGAACGGGACGTTTCGCGTCGAAATGAGCAACGTCCTCGTAGACGGCCGAGGCCATGCCGTGTCCGTGCACCGCTTCACCGCCGAGCGCCAGGGCAAGCGCATAAGCGAGAACGGAGCCCTCGTCTTCCGGATCGTCGGAGACAAGGTCACCGACATCGACGAGTGCGTCGAGGACATCGAGAAGGGCAACGAGTTCTGGTCGTGAGATCCGCGCCTCGCCCATACCGAAGGCCCGGACCTCCCATGCCGAAGGCTCCGTACCCCGCTCATGCCAAAGGCCCCGCCGCTCGCCCTGGGGAAGGGCGAGCGGCGGGGCCTTCGGTTCAAGCTGCTGAGCCCGTACCCGCGTGGCGAACGCAGGCCGCGTACAGGCTCGGGGTGCCGGACGGGAGCGGATGAGAGAGGGCCCGCTCGATTCCCTCCGGCGGTCAGATCAAAGAAGAGGTTCAGCCCTTGAGGGATTCGACCTTCGAAGCAAGCGCCGACTTCTTGTTGGCGGCCTGGTTCTTGTGGATGACGCCCTTCGAGACGGCCTTGTCGAGCGCACGCGACGCGGCGCGCTGGTACTCGGTGGCCTTCTCGACGTCACCCGCGGCAGCAGCCTCACGGGCCTTGCGGATCGCGGTCTTCAGAGAGGACTTGACGGCCTTGTTGCGCAGCCGGGCCTTCTCGTTGGTCTTGATCCGCTTGATCTGGGACTTGATGTTCGCCACGAATGAGCCTTTTCAGGTTCAGGCACAGGACCGCAAGGGTCCCGCACCGGTGATTTTCTGGAGAGTGCCTCGTGCTGAGAGGGGCATGAGACACAGCCACCCAGAGTACCAGTGGCCCGGCCGACGGCCCAAAACGGTCGCCGGTCGCCGCCCGTGGGACCATGGAACCTACGTATCGATCCGACCCGAGGCATAAGGCGCCTCAAGAGACAGGACCCTGCGTGCCCGCGACCCCTAACAATGTGCCCGAGCCGAGCCGTACCGACCCGGCTCTGATCCGCAATTTCTGCATCATCGCGCACATCGACCACGGCAAGTCCACGCTCGCCGACCGGATGCTCCAGCTGACCGGTGTGGTCGAGCAGCGGCAGATGCGTGCTCAGTACCTCGACCGGATGGACATCGAGCGCGAGCGCGGCATCACGATCAAGTCCCAGGCGGTGCGGCTGCCGTGGGCTCCCACCCACGAACCCGGCAACACGCACATCCTCAACATGATCGACACCCCGGGGCACGTCGACTTCACCTACGAGGTCTCACGGTCGCTCGCGGCCTGTGAGGGGACCGTCCTCCTCGTCGACGCCGCCCAGGGCATCGAGGCGCAGACCCTCGCCAACCTCTACCTGGCGATGGAGAACGACCTCACGATCATCCCCGTACTGAACAAGATCGACCTGCCGGCCGCGCAGCCCGAGAAGTTCGCCGAGGAGCTCGCCAACCTCGTCGGCTGCGACCCGGACGACGTGCTGCGGGTGTCCGCGAAGACCGGCCTCGGCGTCGACGCGCTGCTCGACAAGGTGGTCAAGGAGATCCCGGCCCCGGTCGGCGTCAAGGACGCCCCCGCCCGCGCGATGATCTTCGACTCGGTCTACGACTCCTACCGCGGCGTCGTGACGTACGTCCGTGTCATCGACGGCCAGCTCAACAAGCGCGAGCGCATCAGGATGATGTCGACGGGCGCCACGCACGAGCTGCTGGAGATCGGGACGAACTCGCCCGAGATGCTGTCCGCCGACGGTCTCGGCGTCGGCGAGGTGGGCTATCTGATCACGGGTGTGAAGGACGTCCGCCAGTCCAAGGTCGGTGACACCGTCACCAGCCAGCACAAGGGAGCCACCGAGGCGCTCGGCGGGTACAAGGACCCGAAGCCGATGGTCTTCTCCGGTCTGTATCCGCTGGACGGCTCCGACTACCCCGAGCTGCGCGAGGCCCTCGACAAGCTCCAGCTCAACGACGCCGCGCTCGTCTACGAGCCGGAGACCTCCGCCGCGCTCGGCTTCGGCTTCCGCGTCGGCTTCCTCGGCCTGCTGCACCTCGACGTGATCCGCGAGCGGCTGGAGCGCGAGTTCGGTCTCGACCTGATCGCCACCGCGCCGAACGTGGTCTACCGGGTCGTGATGGAGGACGGAACCGAGCACACCGTCACCAACCCGAGCGAGTTCCCCGAGGGCAAGATCAACGAGGTGTACGAGCCGGTCGTACGTGCCACGATCCTCGCGCCGACCGAGTTCATCGGCTCGATCATGGAGCTGTGCCAGACCCGGCGCGGCACCCTCCTCGGCATGGACTACCTGTCCGAGGACCGGGTCGAGATCCGCTACACCCTGCCGCTCGCCGAGATCGTCTTCGACTTCTTCGACCAGCTGAAGTCCAAGACCCGCGGCTACGCCTCGCTCGACTACGAGCCCACCGGTGAGCAGACCTCCAGCCTGGTCAAGGTCGACATCCTGCTGCACGGCGACAAGGTCGACGCCTTCTCCGCGATCACCCACAAGGACCAGGCGTACGCGTACGGCGTACGGCTCGTCGCCAAGCTCAAGGAGCTCATCCCGCGGCAGGCCTTCGAGGTGCCCGTCCAGGCCGCCATCGGCTCCCGGGTGATCGCCCGCGAGACCATCCGCGCCATCCGCAAGGACGTCCTCGCCAAGTGCTACGGCGGTGACATCTCCCGTAAGCGGAAGCTGCTGGAGAAGCAGAAGGAAGGCAAGAAGCGGATGAAGATGGTGGGTTCCGTGGAGGTTCCGCAGGAGGCCTTCATCGCCGTACTGAGCAGTGATGACAGCGCGGGATCGGGCAAGGGCAAGAAATAGTCCCGAGGTGTACCGATTCGATGGGCCCGTCGCGCCGTAGTGTGGCGGGCCCTCCGCTTTCCTCTGTAGGAAGTGACAGCCCGCCGCCCCTTACGCACCGGCCGGTCGGCATCTACTCTGATCCCTGCTCGATAGTTACTCGCGAGTTAAACAACAGCCGCAACCTGAGCCAGCCGCACTGTCGCGGGCCCCGGAGGACGTCGTGAGCGACACACAGACACTGATCGAGAACCGCCCGCCGAGCGTGGCGACCCTCTTCCTGGAGCGCGTAGCGGCCACGCCGGACGCCGAGGCATACCGCTATCCGGTGCCCGCCGCCACCGGCCAGGGCCCGGACGAATGGAAGTCGCTGAGCTGGGGGCAGGCCGCCGAGCGGGTCTACGCGATCGCGGCCGGGCTCATCGAGCTGGGCGTCCAGCCCGAGCAGCGGGTGGCCCTCGCCTCCTCGACCCGGATCGAGTGGATACTCGCCGACCTGGGCATCATGTGCGCCGGCGCGGCCACCACCACCGTCTATCCGCAGACCAACGCCGACGAGTCGGCGTTCATCCTCGCCGACTCCGAGAGCCGCGTGCTGATCGCCGAGGACGCGGCGCAGCTGGCCAAGGCCAAGGAGAAGCGCGCCGAGCTCCCGCACCTCACGCATGTCGTCGTGATCGACCCGGCCGGTGTCGAGACCGCCGACTGGATCCTCACCCTCGACGAGCTGGAGAAGCGCGGCGCGGCCCGGCTGGAGAAGGACGCCGACCTGGTCAAGGAGCGCGTCGGCGCGATCACCAAGGACCAGCTCGCCACCCTGATCTACACCTCCGGCACCACCGGCCGCCCCAAGGGTGTACGGCTGCCGCACGACAACTGGGCGTACATGGCGAAGGCGATCGCCGCGACCGGGCTGGTCGGCGCCGAGGACGTGCAGTACCTGTGGCTGCCGCTCGCGCACGTCTTCGGCAAGGTGCTCACCTCCGGCCAGATCGAGGTCGGTCACGTCACCGCCGTCGACGGCCGCGTCGACAAGATCATCGAGAATCTGCCGGTCGTGCAGCCGACGTACATGGCTGCCGTGCCGCGCATCTTCGAGAAGGTCTACAACGGGGTCGCCGCGAAGGCCCGCGCGGGCGGCGGCGCCAAGTACAAGATCTTCCAGTGGGCCGCCGGGGTCGGCCGTGAGTACGCCAAGGTCACCCAGGACAACTTCCGCCGCACCGGCACCCACTCCGCGCCGTTCGGCCTCGCCGCCAAGCACAAGGTCGCCGACACGCTCGTCTTCGCCAAGATCCGCGAGGCCTTCGGCGGCAACCTGCGTGCCTGCGTCTCCGGCTCGGCCGCCCTCTCCCCGGAGATCGGCTACTTCTTCGCCGGCGCCGGCATCCACATCCTCGAGGGCTACGGCCTCACCGAGTCCTCCGCGGCGTCCTTCGTGAACCCGGGCGAGGCCTACCGCACCGGCACGGTCGGCAAGCCGCTGCCCGGCACGGAGGTGCGCATCGCGGACGACGGCGAGATCCTGCTGCGCGGCCCCGGCATCATGGAGGGCTACCACGGGCTGCCCGACAAGACCGCCGAGGTGCTGGAGGCCGACGGCTGGTTCCACACCGGTGACATCGGCGAGCTGTCCCCGGACGGCTACCTGCGCATCACGGACCGCAAGAAGGACCTCATCAAGACGTCGGGCGGCAAGTACATCGCGCCGGCCGAGGTCGAGGGGCAGTTCAAGGCGGTGTGCCCGTACGTCTCCAACATCCTGGTGCACGGCGCCGACCGGAACTTCTGCACGGCGCTGATCGCGCTGGACGAGCCCTCGATTCTGGCCTGGGCGGAGGAGAACGGGCTGGCCGGGAAGTCGTACGCGGAGATCGTGGCCGCGCCGGCCACCGTCGAGATGGTCGACGGCTATGTGAAGCAGCTCAACGCCGGGCTGCAGAAGTGGCAGACCATCAAGAAGTTCCGGTTGCTGCCGCGGGATCTCGATGTGGAGCACGGGGAGATCACGCCGAGTCTGAAGCTGAAGCGGCCGGTTGTGGAGCGGGAGTACAAGGGGCTGATCGAGGAGATGTACGCGGGTACGCGGGAGGCGTAGCGCCCAAGGGGGGTGGCGGGGCTTGTGTGCGACTGGCCGGTCCGTTGTGGCTGGTCGCGCCCACGCGGCGAAGCCGCACATCGATACGGTCCCGCGCCCCTCGGGTCAGGACACTTGCCGTCCGCCTGCCAGGTGCCGTAGCTCTCGGACCTGGTCGCGCAGCCTTTCGAGGTCTGGTTCCTTCGCGTCCAGTTCCTCCTCCAGGGCTGCCAGCCGTATGAGGAACTCGGTGTTGTGCTTCGGGTTCCGGGACAGGAGCCGTTCCAGCTCCCGGCTCTTGCGGTACAGGTCCAGGAACACCGTCACCTTCGCACGCAGCACCCACGGATCGAACGGCTTGGTCAGGTAGTCCGCGGCGCCCGTCGCGTAGCCGCGGAAGGCGTAGCCGGGGTCGTCCTCCGCTCCGGTCAGGAAGATGATCGGGACGTCCTTGGTCTGGTCGAGCCGTTTGATGTTCGTCGCCGTTTCGAAGCCGTCCATGCCCGGCATGCGGACGTCGAGCAGGACCAGGGCGAAGCGTTGGCGCAGCAGCGCCTTCATCGCCTCCTCGCCCGAACGTGCGCGGACGAGCGGCTCGTTGAGGGACCCCAGGACGGCCTCCAGCGCGATCAGGTTGTCCTCCATGTCGTCGACCAGGAGGATGCCGGCGCGCTCGTCGGTCGTTGCCTCAGCGCTCATGGTGTAGTGGCCTCATTCGGTGATGGTCGGCGGGACCTCTTCCTCCTTGGAAGTGTTCGGTCCCGGTTCTGCGGTGTTCTCCGGCTCCGCGGACTGTTCCTCTCCGCGTTCCGCGCCCTCGGGGTCCAGGAGGTCGCAGACGACGGTCAACAGCTGATCCACGTCCACCGGCTTCGGTACGTAGTCGTTGGCGCCCCGCGCGATGGATTTCTCCCGGTCTCCGGGCATCGCCTTCGCGGTCAGCGCGACGATGGGCAGGTCGGTCCAGCGCGGGGTGCGGCGGATGGCGGAGATCGTCTCGTAGCCGTCCATCTCCGGCATCATGATGTCCATCAGGACGAGTTCGACGTCCGGGTTGCGCTCCAGGGTCTCGATGCCCTCGCGGCCGTTCTCCGCGTACAGCACCGGCATGCCGACCCGGCCCAGGACATGGGTGAGCGCGAAGACGTTGCGGATGTCGTCGTCGACGATCAGCACCCGTCGGCCGGGGAGCACACGGCCCGCCCGGCCCGTCTGCCACGCCTCCAGCTTGGTCGGTGTCGGCCAGCTCTCGTCGGCGTCGTGGGTGGCCGTGAAGGGCTCGGTCGACAGTTGCTCCGGGATGGGGAGAGCGCGGTTCTCGGAGACCGGCCCGGTCGCGGCGTGGCCGGGGCTGACGACCGGGACGTACAGCGTGAACGTGGAGCCCTCGCCGGGCTCGCTCTCGGCGACGATACGGCCGCCCAGCAGGCCCGCGATCTCCCGGCTGATGGACAGGCCGAGGCCGGTGCCGCCGTACTTGCGGTTGGTGGTGCCGTCGGCCTGCTGGAACGCCTCGAAGATCACCGGGAGTTTCTCCTGCGCGATGCCGATGCCGGTGTCGGACACGGCGAACGCGATCACCTCGTCGCCCTCGCGGACGTAGTGGTTGTCGGGGTCCTTCACCCGGTTCACACGCAGCTCGACCCGGCCGGTCGCGGTGAACTTGATCGCGTTGGACAGGAGGTTGCGCAGGATCTGCTGCAGGCGCTGCTCGTCCGAGTACATCTCGCGCGGCACGTCCTCGCCGACCGACACCTCGAAGGCGAGCCCCCGGTCCAGGGTGAGGGGGCGGAAGGTGGCGTGGACGTAGTCGAGGAGTTTGATGAGCGGGAGTTTCTTCGGGCGTACGTCCATCCGGCCCGCCTCGATCTTCGACAGGTCCAGGATGTCGTTGATCAGCTGGAGGAGGTCGGAGCCGGAGCGGTGGATCGTCGTCGCGAACTGCACTTCCTGGTCCGACAGATGGCCGTCCGGGTTGTCCGACAGCAGGCGCGCCAGGATCAGCAGCGAGTTCAGCGGCGTGCGCAGCTCGTGCGACATGTTCGCCAGGAACTCCGACTTGTACTGGGAGGATGTGGCCAACAGGGCCGCCTTCTCCTCCAGTTCCGCGTTCGAGCGCTGCAGCTCCGCCTGCTGCATCTGGAGTTCGTCCGAGCGTTCCTGGAGCTGCATGGCCAGGCGCTGGGACTCGCCGAGCAGGGACTCCGTACGGGAGTTGGCGATGATCGTGTTGATGGCGACGGCGATGGTGTTCACGAACTGGTCGAAGAACGCCAGGTGCACGTCGGAGAAGCGGGAGAAGGACGCCAGCTCGATCACGCCGAGGAGCTTGTCCTCGAAGAGGATCGGGATGATGACGACGCTCGTGGGCGCCGCCTCGCCGAGCCCGCTGTTGATCTTGATGTAGTCCGGCGGGGCCTCCTCGACGAGGATCCGCTTCTTCTCGCGGGCCGCCTGCCGGACCAGGCCGTGCACGGGGAGGCCGCCGGTCTCGACGGTCGCGCCCTGCGCCGAGCCGTACCCGGCGATGAACGCGAGCCCCTTCGCCGGAACGGTCGTACGCAGTGCGGCGCTCTCCTCGTCCGGGTCGGCCAGGAAGAACGCGCCGTACTGGGCGTTGACCAGCGGGGTCAGCTCGCGCAGCAGCAGGTCGGCGACCTCCATCAGGTCGCGGTGGCCCTGCATCAGGGCGGCCAGGCGGGCCAGGTTGGACTCCAGCCAGTCCTTGGCGCGGGTCGTCTCGCGCAGGTTGGCCACCATCAGGTTGATGTTGTCCTTCAGCTCGGCGACCTCGCCGCGCGTCTCGACCGTGATCGAGCGGGACATGTCGCCCTGGGCCACGGCGGAGGCGACCTCGGCGATCGCGCGGACCTGGGTGGTCAGGTTCGACGCGAGTTCGTTCACGTTCGTCGTCAGGCGCTTCCAGGTGCCGTAGACGCCCTCCACCCGGGCCTGGCCGCCGAGTTGCCCCTCGGAACCCACCTCGCGGGCCACGCGGGTGACCTCGGAGGAGAAGGAGGACAGGGTGTCGACCATCGTGTTGATGGCGGTCTTCAGCTCCAGGATCTCGCCGCGCGCGTCGACGTCGATCTTCTTGGAGAGGTCGCCGTTGGCGACGGCCGTGGTGACCTGGGCGATGTTCCGCACCTGGGAGGTGAGGTTGTCGGCCATGTAGTTGACGTTGTCCGTCAGGTCCCGCCAGACCCCGGAGACGCCCAGCACCTGCGCCCGCCCGCCGAGCCGGCCGTCGGTGCCGACCTCGCGGGCGACGCGGGTGACCTCGTCGGCGAAGGCGCGCAGCTGCTGCACCATCGTGTTGACGGTGTCCTTGAGTTCGAGGATCTCGCCGCGGGCGTCCACGGTGATCTTCTTGGAGAGGTCGCCGTTGGCGACGGCGGTGGTGACCTGGGCGATGTTGCGGACCTGGGAGGTCAGGTTCAGCGCCATGAAGTTGACGTTGTCGGTGAGGTCTTTCCATACGCCGCTGACGCCGCGTACCTGGGCCTGACCGCCGAGGTTTCCTTCGGTGCCGACCTCGCGGGCGACGCGGGTGACCTCGTCGGCGAAGGCGGAGAGCTGGTCGACCATCGTGTTGATGGTCGACTTGAGTTCGAGGATCTCGCCCTTCGCCTCGACCGTGATCTTCTTGCCGAGGTCGCCCTGGGCCACGGCCGTGGACACGAGGGCGATGTTGCGGACCTGGGAGGTCAGGTTGTCCGCCATGAAGTTGACGTTGTCGGTGAGGTCTTTCCATACGCCGCTGACGCCGCGTACCTGGGCCCGGCCGCCGAGGTTTCCTTCGGTGCCGACCTCGCGGGCGACGCGGGTGACCTCGTCGGCGAAGGCGGAAAGCTGGTCGACCATCGTGTTGATGGTCGACTTCAGTTCGAGGATCTCGCCCTGGGCGTCGACGGTGATCTTCTGGCTCAGGTCGCCGTTGGCGACGGCGGTGGTGACCTGGGCGATGTTGCGGACCTGGGAGGTCAGGTTCGACGCCATGAAGTTGACGTTGTCGGTGAGGTCCTTCCAGACTCCGGAGACGCCCCGGACCTGGGCGCGTCCGCCCAACTGGCCCTCGGTGCCCACCTCGCGGGCGACCCTCGTCACCTCGTCGGCGAAGGCGGAGAGCTGGTCGACCATCGTGTTGACGGTCAGCTTGAGTTCGAGCAGCTCGCCGGTCGCCTCCACGGTGACCGTGCGGGTCAGGTCCCCGCGGGCCACCGCCGTGGTCACCAGGGCGATGTCGCGCACCTGGGCTGTCAGCCGGGACGCCATCGTGTTGACCGCCTCGGTCACGTCCCGCCAACTGCCGGACAGACCCGTCACCTTGGCCCGGCCGCCGAGCCGGCCCTCGGTGCCGACCTCGCGGGCGACGCGGGTGACCTCGCCGGTGAACAGGGAGAGCTGGTCGACCATCTTGTTCACGGCCCGGCCGAGGCGGCGCAGGTCGCCGCGTAACAGGCGGGTGCCGTCGTGCAGGTCGACGCGCTGGGTGAGGTCGCCGCCGGCCACCGCGTCCAGGACGCGCGTCGCGTTCGCCGCCGGGGCCACCAGGGCGTCGAGCAGCTGGTTGACGTCGTTGACCCGGGTCATCCAGCAGCCCTGCCCCGGGCTCGCGGACAGCCGCTCGTCGAGTCGGCCGTGCCGCACCAACTCCCTCTTGACGCGCTGCACTTCACCGTTGAAGTGGGTGCTGCGGTCCACGATCTGGTTGAAGACAGCCGTCAGCTCGGCGACGACCCCGTCACCCGTCTCCGGGAGCTTGCGGAAGTCGCCGTCTCGAGCCGCGGTCATCGCGGCGAGCAGCGCGCGCAGTTCCGATGCTCGAATCTGACCGTCTTTCTGTCCGTCTTCGAGCACACGCGTAGCACGGTTCTCACTCATGGCGGCCCACTTCGGTAACTCGGTGCTTATGGGCGTGGCCAGTCTGTCACTCTGTCGGCGTCGACTGAGGCGTATTCGTCCGAACCGCTCGGGGAGCTGTCCATGGGGGCCATTCCGGTGCAACGGGAGACCGTTACCCGTGCCTCTGATGTGCCTGCGCATGAGGGCGCGCGCCCGCGTACCGGGGAAGGTGTGCGCCCCCAGACCCGTACGACCCTCCCCGGCACCCCCCTCTCCCCGGGCTCCGCCCGCTCCCTCGTGCGCGCCGCCCTCACCGAGTGGGCCGCCTCCGGACTTCCCGGCACCGAGCGCGTCAGCGACCGCCTGGTCGAGGACGCCGTCCTCGCCG
Organism: Streptomyces shaanxiensis; assembly: GCF_039537145.1. Classification (NCBI taxonomy): domain Bacteria; kingdom Bacillati; phylum Actinomycetota; class Actinomycetes; order Kitasatosporales; family Streptomycetaceae; genus Streptomyces; species Streptomyces shaanxiensis. The sequence goes on along the minus strand of NZ_BAAAZY010000007.1, from coordinate 481,224 downwards.
TCAGCGAACTCGTCACCAACGCCGTCGTGCACGCCGGTACCGATGTCGAGCTCAGCTGCCGGCTGGAGGAGGACACCGGCGCACTCCTCGTCGAGGTGCTGGACCACCACCCCTCGCGCGCCCCGCGCGACGGCGAGGTCGACGCTGTGTACGAGACACCGGAGTACGGCCGTGGCCTCAGGCTGGTGTCCCGGCTCGCCGAGTCCTGGGGCGTCACCTACCGCACCGGTGCCAAGACCGTGTGGGCACGGCTGCCCGCCGAGGATCCCGTGGCGGCCAGGGACGACATCGAGGCGTACGCCGAGGAGCGTGCGCTGGAGCGCGGGCTGCGCGTCGCGGAGATTCTCGCGCCGGAGCCGCTGCCGCTCTCGGCCGGGCGCCCGGTCGCGGCTTCGGGCGATCAGGGGGATCAGGGCGATCGGGGCGATCAGGGCGGCACTTCGGTGTCACTCGACCAAGGGAGCGCTCCGGCGTCGCTCGATCAAGGGGGCGCTCCGGCGTCGCTCGATCAGGGGAGCGCCCCGGCTTCCCTCGATCAGGGGGATCCTCACCTTCCCCCTCCCCCTCGCCCCGAACGGGACTGGCTCAACCGAGGCGCCCTGTCCTTCCTCGCCGAGGCCTCCGACCTGCTCGCCGGGCAGCTCGACGAGAACCTCGTCGCCGCGCTCGCCGGTCAGCTGATCGTGCCGCGGCTGGCGGACTGGTGCGCGGTGTGGCTGGAGGACGAGGTCGCCGGGCGCTGGGGCTACCCCCGATCAGGTGAGGCCGGGGGCGAGGGAGGCCGGCCGATGGACGGCGGCGCGGGGGCCGGGCCCCGGCTCGCCCGCGTCTGGCACGGCTCCGAGAACCTCATCGAGGAACTCCGCCGCGCCCTGGAGAAGGAGCCGCCCGAACCGTCCGACCAGCACCGCACCGGCCCCGTCCCCTACCCCTGGCCCGGTGAGGCGCTCGGTGAGCGCGGGATCCGCGGCACGGCGCTCGCGTACCGCCTGATCGCGGGCGGCCGCCCGCTGGGCACGCTGGTCATCGGGCGGGCCGGCCTCAGCCGCTTCCCCGACGAGGTCACCGGGCTCGTGGAGGACCTCAGCCGCCGGGTGGCCCTCGCCATCGGCGCGGCCCGCCAGTACGCCCGGCAGGCCACCATCAGCCGGGTCCTGCAGCGTGGACTGCTGCCCGGCGCGGTCGCGGAGATCCCCGGGGTGGTCAGCGCCCTGGTGTACGAGCCGTGCGACAAGGGCGGCCCGAGCGGCGACTTCTACGACCTCTTCCCGGCCGGCGACGGCCGCTGGTGCTTCGCCATCGGCGACGTCCAGGGCAAGGGCCCGGAGGCCGCCGTGGTGATCGGCATCGCGCGGCCCTGGCTGCGGCTCCTCGCCCGGGAGGGCTACCGGGTCGCCGACGTCCTCGACCGCCTCAACCAGCTCCTCCTCGACGACGCCACGGAGGCCGCCGACGCCGCCGCCCGCGCCCTGGTCGGCCCGATGGCACCCGGCGACGGCCCGCAGACCCGCTTCCTGTCCCTGCTGTACGGCGAACTGACCCCCTTCGACGGCGGCATCCGCTGCACCCTCGCCTCCGCCGGACACCCCCTGCCGCTCCTCCTCGGCGCGGGCGGCGAGGTGCACACGGCCGCGCAGCCCCAGACCCTCCTCGGGGTCTTCGAGGACGCGACGTACACCAGCGAGACCTTCGAGCTGCGCTCCGGCGACACCTTGCTGTGCGTGACGGACGGGGTGACCGAGCGGCGCAGCGGCTCCCGCCAGTTCGACGACGGCGACGGCCTCGCGACCGCCCTCGCCGGGTGCGCGGGCCTGAACGCCCAGCTGATCGCGGAACGGATCCGCAGGCTGGTGCACGAGTTCGGCGGCCGCCCGCCGGAGGACGATCTGGCGCTGCTGGTGCTGCAGACCGAGTAGCCGGCGGGGTACGGGACAATAGAACCCATGCCCTCCGCACTCCCCGACGGCGAGCCCGTCTCCGCCGACGGCGCGCTCCCCGCGTCCGCGCTCGCCGACGCGGCCGACCGCCCCCTCGGCTTCTACCTGCACGTCCCGTACTGCGCGACCCGCTGCGGCTACTGCGACTTCAACACCTACACGGCGACCGAGCTGCGCGGCACGGGCGGGGTGCTGGCGTCCCGCGACAACTACGCCGAGACGCTGATCGACGAGATCCGCCTGGCCCGCAAGGTCCTCGGCGACGACCCGCGCGAGGTCCGCACGGTCTTCGTCGGCGGCGGTACGCCGACGCTGCTGGCCGCCGACGATCTCGTACGGATGCTGGGGGCGATCCGCGACGAGTTCGGACTGGCGCCGGACGCGGAGATCACCACGGAGGCGAACCCGGAGTCGGTGAACCCGGAGTACCTGGCCACGCTGCGCCGGGGCGGTTTCAACCGCCTCTCCTTCGGCATGCAGAGCGCGAAGCAGCACGTGCTGAAGATCCTGGACCGCACGCACACGCCCGGCCGTCCCGAGGCATGCGTCGCGGAGGCCCGCGCGGCGGGCTTCGAGCACGTCAACCTGGACCTGATCTACGGCACCCCGGGCGAGTCGGACGACGACTGGCGGGCCTCGCTGGAGGCGGCACTGGGGGCCGGACCGGACCACATCTCGGCATACGCCCTGATCGTCGAGGAGGGCACCCAGCTGGCCCGCCGGATCCGCCGGGGCGAGGTTCCGATGACGGACGACGACGTCCACGCGGACCGGTACCTGATCGCCGAGGAGACGCTCACGGCGGCCGGTTTCGACTGGTACGAGGTTTCCAACTGGTCGACCTCCGAGGCCGCCCGCTGCCTGCACAACGAGCTGTACTGGCGGGGCGCCGACTGGTGGGGCGCGGGTCCGGGAGCCCACTCGCACGTCGGCGGGGTCCGCTGGTGGAACGTCAAGCATCCGGGCGCGTACGCGGCGGCGCTGGCGGCGGGGCGGTCGCCGGGGGCCGGGCGGGAGCTGCTGTCGGAGGAGGACCGCAGGGTGGAGCGGATCCTGCTGGAGCTCAGGCTTCTGGAGGGGGTGCCGCTGGAGCTGCTGCGGGCGGACGGCCTCAGGGCCTCCCGCCGCGCCCTGTCGGACGGACTTCTCCAGCAGGAGCCGTACGACGAGGGACGCGCGGTACTGACGCTGCGCGGGCGCCTGCTGGCGGACGCGGTGGTGCGGGACCTGGTGGACTGAGGGGCGCTACGGCGCTACGCCGGAGCCGTCACGAAGTCGATCAGCTCCTCCACCCGCCCCAGCAACTCCGGCTCCAGATCCTTGTAGGACCCCACCCGGGCCAGAATCGCCTGCCACACCGCGCCGGTGTTCTCCGACGGCCACCCCAGCGCCCGGCACACCCCCGTCTTCCAGTCCTGCCCGTGCGGCACCCGCGGCCACCCCGGGATGCCCAGGGACGACGGCTTCACCGCCTCCCAGATGTCGATGTACGGGTGGCCCACCACCAGGGCGTGCTCGCTGGTCACCGACTCGGCGATGCGCCACTCCTTCGTGCCGGGGACCAGGTGGTCGACCAGGACACCGAGGCGGGCGTCCGGGCCCGGGGCGAAGTCGGCGACGATCGACGGCAGGTCGTCGACGCCCTCCAGGTACTCCACGACCACGCCCTCGATGCGCAGATCGTCGCCCCACACCTTCTCGACCAGCTCGGCGTCGTGCCGGCCCTCGACATAGATACGGCCGGCGCGGGCCACGCGCGCGCGTGCCTGCGGGACGGCGACCGAACCGGATGCCGTACGGGTGGGACGTACCGGAGCCGACGACGAGGGGCGTACGAGAGTCACCACCTTGCCCTCCAGCAGGAACCCGCGCGGCTCCAGCGGGAACACCCGGTGCTTGCCGAAGCGGTCCTCCAGGGTCACCGTGCCCGCCTCACAGCGGATCACCGCGCCGCAGAACCCCGTGCCCGCTTCCTCGACGACCAGGCCCGGGTCGGCGGGTACCTCCGGTACCGGCTTGGGCTTCTTCCACGGCGGAGTCAGGTCCGGCGAGTACTGGCGCATTCGGATGACGATAGGAGAAGCGTGGGCCGTGTGGCGTACGGATCACCCCGACACGCCGAAGCGGGCCGCGAGGGCGTCGCGCTGGCGCCGTACGAACTCCGCGTCCACCACCGCTCCGTGACCGGGCACGTACAGCGCGTCCTCGCCGCCCAGCTCCAGCAGGCGGTCCAGGGCCGCCGGCCAGTGGGACGGTACGGCGTCCGCGCCGGCCTGGGGCTCGCCGGACTCCTCCACCAGGTCGCCGCAGAAGACCACCTCCGGGTCGCCCGGCACGAGCACCACCAGGTCGTGGGCCGTATGGGCCGGGCCCACGTTCGCCAGCAGGACCTGGCGGCCGTCGTCAAGGTCGAGGGTCCACTCGCCGCTCACCTGATGGTGGGGGTGGATCAGCGCGTCCACGGCCTCCTCCGCGACGGCCGCGTCCAGGCCGTGGCGGACCGCGTCCGCGCGCAGCTCCTCGCGCGCGTGCCGTCCGGCGAAGACCGTGTCCATGCCCACCGCGCCGTACACCTCCGCGCCCGCGAAGGCCGCCGCCCCGAAGGCATGGTCGAAGTGGGGATGGGTCAGCGCGAGATGAGTCACACGGTGACCCGCGAGCCACTGCGCCTGGGTACGCAACCGCGCGCCCTCTCCGAGGCTTGACCCGGCGTCGACGATCAACGCGGTCCCGTCCCCGACGACCAGCCCCGCCGTGCAGTCCCACACCGGAAGCCGGCACCGCCCCACCCCGGCCGCCAGCCGCTCCCATCCCAGCTCTTCCCAAGTCACCGTCATACAGGGACGCTAACCAAGACACGACCGGCCGGCACTGTCGTGCCGGACCGGCCTTGCCCGGGGCGTACCCCACAGCCGTACACTGGGCCGGGGACGGCTGGCACTCACAAGCACAGAGTGCCAGGAAGGCGCCAAGGGGAACGACATCTGGAGGTGTGCGCGAGATGCTGAGTGAACGCAGGCTCCAGGTGCTGCGCGCCATCGTCCAGGACTACGTCGGGACCGAGGAGCCGGTGGGCTCGAAGGCCCTGACCGAGCGGCACAGCCTCGGCGTCTCCCCGGCGACCATCCGCAACGACATGGCGGCCCTGGAGGACGAGGGGTACATCGCCCAGCCGCACACCAGCGCCGGGCGGATCCCGACCGACAAGGGCTACCGGCTGTTCGTCGACAAGCTCGCCGGCGTCAAGCCGATGAGCCCGCCGGAGCGGCGCGCCATCCAGAACTTCCTGGACGGGGCCGTCGACCTCGACGATGTCGTGGCCCGGACCGTACGGCTGCTCGCGCAGCTCACGCGGCAGGTCGCCGTCGTGCAGTACCCCTCGCTCACCCGGTCCACCGTCCGGCACGTCGAGCTGCTCTCGCTCGCGCCCGCGCGTGTGATGCTCGTGCTGATCACGGACACCGGGCGGGTCGAGCAGCGGATGGTGGACTGCCCGGCGCCCTTCGGCGAGGCCTCGCTCGCGGATCTACGCGCGCGGCTGAACAGCAGGGTCGCGGGGCGGCGCTTCACCGATGTGCCGACGCTCGTCGAGGACCTCCCCGAGGCCTTCGACGTGGAGGACCGCGGCACCGTCTCGACCGTGCTCTCCACCCTCCTGGAGACGCTCGTCGAGGAGAACGAGGAGCGGCTGATGATCGGCGGCACCGCCAATCTCACCCGCTTCGGACATGACTTCCCCCTCACTATCCGACCGGTCCTGGAGGCGCTGGAGGAGCAGGTCGTGCTCCTCAAGTTGCTTGGCGAGGCCGGGGATTCGGGCATGACCGTACGCATCGGTCATGAGAACGCCTATGAGGGACTCAACTCCACGTCCGTCGTGTCGGTCGGCTACGGTTCGGGCGGCGAGGCAGTCGCCAAGCTCGGCGTGGTCGGACCGACCCGCATGGATTACCCGGGAACGATGGGAGCGGTACGCGCAGTGGCACGGTACGTCGGACAGATCCTGGCGGAGTCGTAAGTGGCCACGGACTACTACGCCGTTCTCGGCGTGCGTCGCGACGCGTCGCAGGAAGAGATCAAGAAGGCCTTCCGGCGGCTCGCACGCGAGCTGCACCCGGACGTCAACCCGGATCCGAAGACCCAGGAGCGGTTCAAGGAGATCAACGCCGCTTACGAGGTGCTGTCGGACCCGCAGAAGAAGCAGGTCTACGACCTCGGCGGCGACCCGCTGTCCCAGGCGGGCGGCGCGGGCGCGGGCGGCTTCGGGGCCGGTGGCTTCGGCAACTTCTCGGACATCATGGACGCGTTCTTCGGTACGGCGTCCCAGCGCGGTCCGCGCTCGCGCACCCGGCGCGGCCAGGACGCGATGATCCGGCTGGAGGTCGAGCTCGACGAGGCGGCCTTCGGTACGACGAAGGACATCCAGGTCGACACGGCCGTCGTCTGCAACACCTGTAACGGTGAGGGCGCGGCGCCGGGGACCTCGGCGCAGACATGTGACATGTGCCGCGGTCGCGGCGAGGTGTCCCAGGTGACGCGGTCCTTCCTGGGCCAGGTCATGACCTCGCGTCCCTGCCCGCAGTGCCAGGGATTCGGCACGGTGGTACCGACGCCGTGTCCCGAGTGTGCGGGCGATGGCCGCGTACGGTCCCGCCGGACCCTGACGGTCAAGATCCCGGCCGGTGTCGACAACGGCACGCGGATCCAGCTCGCCGGTGAGGGCGAGGTCGGGCCGGGTGGCGGTCCCGCTGGTGACCTGTACGTCGAGATCCACGAGCTGCCGCACTCGACCTTCCAGCGGCGCGGCGACGACCTGCACTGCACGGTGACGATTCCGATGACCGCGGCGTCTCTCGGTACGAAGGTGCCGTTGGAGACGCTGGACGGGCTGGAGGAGGTCGACATCCGGCCGGGGACCCAGTCCGGGCAGTCGATTCCGCTGCACGGGCGGGGCGTGACGCATCTGCGCGGTGGCGGGCGGGGCGATCTGATCGTCCACGTCGAGGTGCAGACGCCGACCAAGCTGGATCCCGAGCAGGAGCGGTTGCTGCGGGAGCTGGCCAAGCTGCGGGGTGAGGAGCGGCCGCAGGGGCAGTTCCAGCCGGGGCAGCAGGGGTTGTTCTCGCGGTTGAAGGACGCGTTCAACGGTCGCTGACCGGTGGGTGGGGTTGCTCGCCCGAGTGGGGGTTGCTCGCCGTGGCTGGGGGCTGCCGCCCCAGGCACCCGCTTCGGCCCTGAAGGGGCCTTGTCCTCAAACGCCGGACGGGCTGATTTTCGTTGGCCTGCACCAAGAGACAGGGCCGATTCGGACTTGTTCGGGGGACGTGACAACATGCCGTCATGTCCTCCGCACTGACCGATCTCTTCCCCTTCCCGATCGTGCAGGCCCCCATGGCGGGCGGCGTCTCCGTGCCGCATCTCGCCCAGGCTGTGTCCGAGGCCGGTGGGCTGGGGTTCCTTGCCGCCGGGTACAAGACCGCCGACGGGATGTACCAGGAGATCAAGCAGTTGCGGGGGCTGACCACGAAACCCTTCGGGGTCAACCTCTTCATGCCGCAGCCCGAGTACGCCGACAGGGCCGCGGTCGACGTCTACGCGCATCAGCTGGCCGGCGAGGCCGCCTGGTACGACACCGAGCTCGGGGATCCGGACAGCGGGCGGGACGACGGGTACGAGGCCAAGCTGGCCGTGCTGCTCGACAATCCGGTGCCCGTCGCCTCCTTCCACTTCGGCGTGCCCAGCAGCGATGTGCTGGAGTCCCTCCGGCGTGCCGGAACCTTCACCCTCGTCACCGCCACCACCCCCGACGAGGCCCTCGCCGTGGAGCGGGCCGGTGCGGACGCGGTGATCGCGCAGGGCGTCGAGGCGGGTGGCCATCAGGGGACTCATCGCGACAATCCCGAGACCGACGGCACCGGCATCGGGCTGCTCTCGCTCATCGCCCAGATCCGCGAGGCCGTCGGCCTGCCCATCGTCGCCGCCGGCGGCATCATGCGCGGCAGCCAGATCGCCGCCGCGCTCGCCGCCGGTGCCAGTGCCGCCCAGCTGGGGACCGCCTTCCTCGCCACCCCGGAGTCCGGCGCCACCGCCCTGCACAAGCAGGCGCTGACCAACCCCCTGTTCGCACGCACCGAGTTGACGCGCGCGTTCTCCGGGCGGCCGGCCCGTGGCCTCGTCAACCGCTTCCTGCGCGAGCACGGGCCGTACGCCCCCGCCGCCTACCCCGAGGTCCACCACCTCACCTCGCCGCTGCGCAAGAAGGCCGCCTCGTCCGGCGACCCGCAGGGCCTGGCACTGTGGGCGGGGCAGGGGCACCGGATGGCACGTGAACTGCCCGCCGGGCAGCTGGTGGAGGTGCTGGCGGCCGAACTCGACGCCGCCAGGACAGCGTTGTCGGCCAAGGGTGAGATCCGATGACCGCGCCGGTGTTCGTGGTCGACTCCCTGGAGGGCGTGGGCCCCGGTTCGATCATCGACGTGGAGGGCCCGGAGGGGCGGCACGCCGTCTCCGTACGACGGCTGCAGCCCGGCGAGGACGTGGTGATCACCGACGGGCGGGGCCGGGGCGCGGCCGGCGTCGTTCTCAGCGCGTCGGGCAAGGACCACCTGGTCGTCGAGCCCTTCGAGTTCCCTGTCGAACCCGAGCCCAGCCCCCGGATCACCGTCGTCCAGGCCCTCCCCAAGGGTGACCGCGGCGAGCTGGCGGTCGAGACGATGACCGAGACCGGCGTGGACGCGATCGTGCCCTGGTCCGCCGCCCGCTGCATCACCCAGTGGAAGGGCGACCGCGGCCTCAAGGCGCTCGCCAAGTGGCGGGCCACGGCCCGCGAGGCCGGCAAGCAGTCCAGGCGCCTGCGCTTCCCGGAGGTCGCGGACGCGGCGACGACCAAGCAGGTCGCCGCGCTGCTCGCCGAGGCCGACTTCGCCGCCGTACTGCACGAGGAGCGCGACTACGGCAGCGAGCCGCTCGCGACCGCCGAGCTGCCCGCCGAGGGCGAGATCGTGCTGGTCGTCGGGCCCGAGGGCGGTGTGTCCCCGGAGGAGTTGGCCCTCTTCGAGGAGGCGGGCGCCAAGGCGTACCGTCTGGGCCGTTCCGTCCTGCGTACCTCCACCGCCGGGACCGCGGCGACGGCACTGCTCCTCGGCCGTACCGGCCGCTGGTCCTGACGTCGGTGGCGGGTTCGGTGCGCAACCCTATGGAGTGGCTGCTGCCGCGCGCCTGAGGTCGACCGCCTCGGCGACCGCGGGGAACAGCTCCCAGCCGTCCAGCTCCGCGCCGCCCGACAGCAGTCCGCGCGTCTCGGCCTCGTCGACGAGGGCCCGTACGACGCCGGGTTCGCGCAGGTTGAGGAGGTCGCCGCGGCCGTCGGCGACGCAGCCCGAGAAGAAGTAGCCCTCGGCGACCACACGGCCCGAGCCCGGTTCCCCCTCCCGGAACACGATCCGGGTGCGGGCGCCGTCCCGGTAGAGGTTGAGGACCTCGCGGCAGACGTCACCGTCCCGGTGCTTGTGCCGGACGCTCCAGAGGTACGTCGTCCGCTCGTCCACGACGAGCCTGCGCAGTCGGCGGTCGTTTCGCACCCGGCCACGCTACGGCGCCGGACACCGCTTGGTCTCCGGGTTTTTCGCCGGGATGAGCCGGACGTCCTCGCGGCGGACGGCGAAGGACTCCTGGACCTTGCCGTTGTGGCGCTCCGGGTCCCACAGCCGGATCCAGTCGCCGGAGGTGCCGAAGGACACCACGGGGTGGTCGGTGGGGACCGGGCCGTTCTCCACCGCCACGGGCTTGGCGGCGTCCACCGGGCGTACGCACATGAAGTGGCCGTAGATGCCGAAGTAGTCGGGCGGGTGGTCGCCCTGGCGTGCGGCGTTCTCGGCATCCCGGCCGGCCGCGCTCGCCGCCTGTCCGATACCGAGGGCGACCGCGCTCAGGGCATAGACCACGACGATCAGGGTGGCCAGGACGATGGCGAAGAAGCGGCTGCCGGCGTCCCGCCCCAGATGGAAGTGGCGCAGCCAGCCCACGACCGCCACGATGACCAGCACACTGCCCAGCGCGAGGCCCATCGGCTCGGCGGCCACCAGATACGTGCCGAGCCGCGGTGCGGGCACCCACTCCGCGCGGATGTCGAAGCGGTCCAGGTAGGCGTCGTGCATCTGCCCGCCCAGCCAGCCCACCATCGACCACAGCACCGGCACGGACAGCGGCACCAGCCACGCCGCGTGCCGGGTGAAGAAGGTGCGGCGCAGGGCGAGGACCACCCCCGCGCCGGTGAACCCGCCGACGGCGAGTACCAGTGCGCCCGCCCACAGCACCCCGGGCTCGGTGTCCTGGCCCACCAGGGCCCCGAAGGCGGCCAGTGCCGTGGTGCCGGCGACTCCCGCGGCCCACTGGACCACGGGCCCGCGTGTCCGTGTCTCCTTGAGGGTCCGGCCCAGCGGCAGCGCCCCCGCCGGGCTCAGCAGCGCGGGCAGCAGCTTCCAGGCCCCGTCCGCCCAGACGACGTACATCCCGCAGACCACCGCGAGGACGACGCCGGCGATCCCCTCCCACAGCCAGACCAGCCGGACCCGGCGCTCGTGCGGAGTCTCGTCACGCGGCGGGTCCGCGTCCGAGTGGCCCGGCACCCGCAGGCCGTGCGCCTCGGGGTCGAAGGGGCGGCCGCCCAGCGGACGCGCCGCCAGCTCGGCCGCCGCCTCCTCCCGGGAGCGCGGGCCCGCCGGTACGGTCACGGCACGCTGCTCGTCCGCCCCGCCCAGCCGGATCCACAGCCGCCCCAGCGTCGGCAGCGCACGGTGGACGTTGTACGTCGTCCGGGCCGGCCGCTCGTGCTCGACCAGGGCGGCGTCCCGCACCCATGCGCCCAACTCGGCCTGCTGGGCGAGGCGTTCGACCTCCAGCGTGGCGGTGCGCAGGGCACCGAGGCGGGCCCCGTGCAGCCGGACCTCGACGACGAGCGTGCAGCGGTGCGCCACGCCGGGCGCCGCCTCGTCGTCCTCCGCCGGGCGCACGGTCCAGCCGCGCTCCTCGAACAGGGCGGTCACGTACGCCACTTCGTCCGGATGGTCGACCACGTCGACGAGTATCCGGACCCGGCGCCGGCGCGGCGGCGCGGGCGGTCCCGCCGCCGGGGCCGGCACGGCGTCGACGCCGCTGCGGTCGGCGTCGTCCGAGGCGCGGGGCGTGGGTACGGCAGTGCGGGCGGGGATCCGCGAGGGGGCCAACGGTCCTCCGGGCAGGGGCGGTCGGGCGGCGACACCCGATTGTGACGTGTGCGAGCAGGGAGTGGCCGTATGCGCCCTACCGCGTCGGCGGGGACAGTGGCAGGCTGCCGTCCATGGGGGCATTCAGGAGGGTTTGGGGTCGCACGGGCCGCACAGGTAGCGCACGTTCCGCCGTTCGCCGTGCCTACGGCGCACGGGTGGCAGGTGTGGCGGGGCTCGCCGTGGTCGCCGTCGGCGGGGCGGTGGCCTGTGATCCGGGCGGGCTGAGCAGCGCGACCGTGGCGTTCACGACCGACCAGACCGTGACCGAGGAACTGGAGCGGCAGAAGGCCGATGTGCAGTGGCTCAACTGCACGGGCTCGTACGAGGGCGGCAAGGGCGGCTCCGCCGCGCCGACGGCGACCGAGAACACCGTGGTCAAGGTCGACTGCGAGGGCGAGACCAAGGACGGCAAGGACATCGTCGTCACCGGCCGGATCACCCGGGCCGTCAGCGGTTCGTGTGTGCGCGGGGACCTCGTCGCCAAGATCGACGGCAAGGAGTGGTTCCACGTCAACGGCCTCGGTGACTGCGACTCCGCGCCCTCGCCCGTCAATCCCGGCAACGGACAGCAGCCCGGGCCCACCGTCACGGTGACCGTGACCAAGACCGTGTACTGCAAGGAGCATCCGAACTGCTGGCCGGAGGGCAAGTGAGCGGGCCCGCAGGGGAGTTCGGGCAAGAGATCCAAAGGCCTGTCCGTGGCCGCCGCCCTTGCTTAGGGTGATCGGGTGACACAGACCTCGACCCCGGCCCCGGCCCCGGCCCCGTCCTCGTCCTCATATCTCCGGTATCCGCATCCGCACGGCGACCTGGTCGCCTTCACCGCGGAGGACGACGTCTGGCTCGCCCCGCTCGACGGCGGCCGCGCCTGGCGGGTCAGCGCCGACAACGTCCCGGTCAGCCTGCCGCGCATCTCGCCCGACGGCACGACCGTCGCCTGGACCTCCACCCGCGACGGCGCCCCCGAGGTGCACATCGCGCCGGTCGACGGCGGCCCGTCCAGGCGGCTCACCCACTGGGGCAGCGGGCAGACCCGGGTGCGCGGCTGGACCCCCGACGGCCAGGTCCTCGCGATCAGCACCCACGGCCAGGCGGGCCGCCGCCGCACCTGGGCCCACACGGTCCCGCTCGACGGCGGACCGGCCACCAGGCTGTCGTACGGCCCCGTCGCCGATGTCGCCTACGGACCGCACCTCGTGCTCGCGTCCGCGCCCATGGGCCTGGAGGCGGCGCGGTGGAAGCGCTACCGGGGCGGTACGGCGGGCAAGTTGTGGATCGACCGGGAGGGCGCCGGGGAGTTCGTACGGCTCCACGAGGAGTTGGACGGGAACATCGAGTACCCCGTGTGGGTGGGGGAGCGGATCGCCTTCCTCTCCGACCACGAGGGCGTCGGTGCGGTGTACTCCTCCCTCGCCGACGGATCCGATCTGCGAAAGCACACGCCGATCGACGGCTTCTACGCCCGGCACGCCGCGAGCGACGGCACGCGCGTCGTCTACGCCTCCGCCGGTGAACTGTGGATCCTCGACGACCTCGACGGGGCCGAGCCGCGCCGGCTCGACATCCGGCTCGGGGGGCAGCGCACCGACCGGCAGCCGTTCCCGGTGAACGCCGCCCGCTGGTTCGGGTCGGCGGCCCCGGACCACACCGCGCGCGGCAGCGCGGTCGCCGTGCGCGGCGCCGTGCACTGGGTCACCCACCGCTCCGGTCCCGCCCGCGCGCTCGCCGCCGAGCCGGGCGTACGGGCCCGGCGGCCCCGTACCTTCCGGGCGGAGGGCGAGGAGTGGGTCGTCTGGGTGACGGACGCGGAGGGCGACGACGCCCTGGAGTTCGCTCCCGCGACCGGGCTCGCGCCCGGGGCCACCCCGCGCAGGCTGGCCGCCGGGCAGCTCGGGCGGGTGCTGGGGCTCGCCATGGCGCCCGACGGGAGCCGGGCCGCGGTCGCCGCGCACGACGGGCGGGTGCTGCTCGTCGAGCGGGAGACCGGCGAGGTGCGCGAGGTCGACCGCAGCGCGGACGGCGACGTGGACGGGCTGGTCTTCTCGCCCGACTCGGCCTGGCTCGCCTGGTCGCACCCCGGACCGCGCCCGCTGTCCCAGCTGAAGCTCGCCAACACCACCGACCTGTCGGTCTCCGAGGCGACCCCGCTGCGCTTCCAGGACTACGCGCCGGCGTTCACGCAGGACGGCAAGCACCTGGTGTTCCTGTCGACGCGGGCCTTCGACCCGGTCTACGACGAGCACGTCTTCGATCTCGCCTTCGTGGTCGGCTCCCGCCCGCACCTGATCACCCTCGCCGCGACCACCCCGTCCCCCTTCGGCCCGCAGCGGCACGGCCGCCCCTTCGACGCGCCCGACAAGGACGAGACACCCGACAGCGAGGGCACCCCGACCACCCGCATCGACCTCGAAGGGCTCGCCGACCGGATCGTGCCGTTCCCGGTCGAGGCCGCCCGCTACACCAACCTGCGGGCCGCGAAGGACGGCGTGCTGTGGCTGCGGCACCCCGTGCGCGGCGCCCTCGGCGCCGCCCGGGCCACACCCGACGACCCCGAGCCCAAGACCGAGCTGGAGCGCTACGACCTCGTCCAGCGGCGCGTCGAGCATCTCGCCGACGACGCCGACCACTTCGAGGTCAGCGGCGACGGCAAGCGGGTGCTGCTGTGGACCGACGGCCGGCTCAAGGTCGTACCGAGCGACCGGCGGGCCTCCGGCGACGAGGACAGCGACTCGAACATCACCGTGGACCTGTCGCGCGTACGGCAGACGGTCGACCCGTCGGCCGAGTGGCGGCAGATGTTCGAGGAGACCGGCCGCATCATGCGGGACCACTTCTGGCGGCCGGACATGAGCGGCGTGGACTGGGCGGGTGTGCTGGACCGCTACCGGCCGCTGGTGGATCGCGTGGCGACCCATGACGACCTGATGGACCTGCTGTGGGAGGTCCAGGGCGAGCTGGGCACCTCGCACGCGTACGTCGCGCCGCGCGGCGGCTACGGCGGCGGGGCCCGGCAAGGTCTTCTCGGCGCCGACATCTCCCGCCACCCGGACGGGAGTTGGCGCATCGACCGGATCCTGCCCTCGGAGACCTCCGATCCCGAGGCCCGGGCGCCGCTGGCCGCGCCCGGGGTCGCGGTGCGGGCCGGCGACGCGATCGTGGCCGTGGCCGGGGTGCCGGTGGATCCGGTGACCGGGCCCGGGGCGCTGCTGGTCGGTACGGCGGGCAAGGCGGTGGAGCTGACGATCTCGCCGGCGGGCGGCGGGGACGTACGGCATGCCGTCGTGGTCCCGATCGCGGACGAGCAGCCGCTCAGGTACCACGCGTGGGTCGCCGACCGGCGGGCGTACGTCCACGAGAAGTCCGGCGGACGGCTGGGCTATCTGCACGTGCCGGACATGCAGGCGCCCGGATGGGCCCAGATCCACCGTGACCTGCGGGTCGAGGTGGCGCGGGAAGGGCTCGTCGTGGACGTCCGCGAGAACGGCGGCGGCCACACCTCGCAGCTCGTCGTGGAGAAGCTGGCCCGCCGGATCGTGGGCTGGGAACTGCCGCGCGGGATGCGGCCGTACAGCTATCCGACGGACGCCCCGCGAGGGCCCGTGGTGGCGGTGGCGAACGAGTTCTCCGGCTCCGACGGGGACATCGTCAACGCGGCCATCAAGGCGCTGGGTCTCGGACCGGTGGTGGGAACCCGGACGTGGGGCGGCGTGATCGGCATCGACAGCCGCTACCGGCTGGTCGACGGCACCCTGATCACCCAGCCGAAGTACGCCATCTGGCTGGAGGGCTACGGCTGGGACGTGGAGAACCACGGGGTCGACCCGGACGTGGAGGTGGTCCAGCGCCCGCAGGACTGGGTGGCGGGGCGCGACGCCCAACTGGACGAGGCGATCCGCATCGCGTTGGAGGGACTGGAGACCAGTCCGGCGAAGACGCCCCCAGCTCTGCCAACCTGATGGGGGCGCGGGGCTGTATCGATATGCGGCTCCGCCGCGTGGGCGCGACCAGCCACCGATCACCCGCACCCGACGACGATACGATGCCCCCCGTAAAGACCCGCCCAACCCCCGGAGGGAACCCGCATGGCAGCGGAGCCGCAGGACGACTGCCTGTTCTGCAAGATCGTCGAGGGGCATGTCCCGGCGACGATCGTGCGGGAGACGGAGACGACCGTCGCCTTCCGGGACATAAACCCCCAGGCGCCCACGCACGTCCTGGTCATTCCCAAGGCGCACTACCCGGACGCCGCCGCCCTCGCCGCCGCCGAGCCGACGCTCGCCGCGGACGTCCTGCGTGAGGCCCAGGCCGTCGCCGACGAGGACAAGCTGGAGAGCTACCGCATCGTCTTCAACACCGGTGCGGGCGCCGGGCAGACGGTCTGGCACGCCCACGCCCACATCCTCGGCGGGCGCGGCATGCAGTGGCCCCCCGGGTAACGAGAAGTAAGCCGAAGTCACCGTGTCCGTACGTGAATTGGTCGTCCTCGGGACCGCGAGCCAGGTCCCGACCCGGCACCGCAACCACAATGGCTACCTGCTGCGCTGGGACGGGGAGGGCATCCTCTTCGATCCCGGCGAGGGCACGCAGCGGCAGATGCTGCGTGCCGGAGTCGCGGCGCACGACCTGAACCGGATCTGCGTCACCCACTTCCACGGGGACCACTCGCTCGGTCTCGCCGGTGTCATCCAGCGGATCAACCTCGACAAGGTCCCGCACCCCCTCACCGCCCACTACCCGCGCTCCGGGCAGCGCTTCTTCGACCGGCTGCGCTACGCCACCGCCTACCGCGAGACCGTCGACATCGCCCAGGCGCCCATCAGCGCCGACGGGGTCATCGCCGACACCGGCGGCTACGCGCTGCACACCGCCCGGCTGTCGCACCCCGTCGAGTCGTACGGCTATCGCCTGGTCGAACCCGACGGGCGCCGCATGCTCCCCGACCGGCTCGCCGCGCACGGCATCAAGGGGCCGGACGTCGGGCGGCTCCAGCGGGAAGGGGTGCTCGGCGGGGTCTCCCTCGACGACGTCAGTGAGGTGCGGCGCGGGCAGCGGTTCGCGTTCGTCATGGACACCCGGCTGTGCGACGGGGTGTACACCCTCGCCGACGGCTGCGACATGCTCGTCATCGAGTCCACCTTCCTGGACGAGGACACCGAACTCGCCGTCGAGCACGGGCATCTGACCGCCGGTCAGGCCGCTCGCGTCGCCCTCGACTGCGGCGTACGGCATCTCGTGCTCACCCACTTCAGCCAGCGCTACACCGAGCCCGACGAGTTCGAGCGGCAGGCCCGGGACGCCGGCTTCGACGGGGAGCTGACGGTCGCGCACGACCTGCTGCGGGTGCCGTTGCCGAAGCGGCGCTGACCTCGCCGTACGATGCTTCGATGCCCCTCCCCAAAGCAGAACTGCACCTCCACATCGAGGGCACCCTCGAACCCGAGCTCGCCTTCGAGCTGGCCGCCCGCAACGGCGTGCGGCTGCCGTACGGCGACACCGACGAGCTGCGCAAGGCCTACCAGTTCGAGGACCTCCAGTCCTTTCTGAACCTGTACTACGAGCTCATGGCCGTCCTGCGCACCGAGCAGGACGTCGCGGACCTCGCGAACGCCTATCTCGCCCGCGCCGCCGCCCAGGGCGTGCGGCACGCGGAGATCTTCTTCGACCCGCAGGCGCACACCAAGCGGGGCGTCGAGCTGGGCACGGTCGTCGAGGGGCTGTGGCGGGCGCTGGGGAGCAGCGAGGCGGAGCACGGCGTCTCCACCCGGCTCATCATGTGCTTCCTGCGCGACGACTCCGCCGAGTCGGCCATGGAGACGCTCCGGGCCGCCGAGCCGTATCTCGACCGGATCACCGGCGTCGGCCTCGACTCGGCCGAGGTCGGGCATCCGCCGGTGAAGTTCCGCGAGGTGTACGAGGCCGCCGCCGCGCTCGGGCTGCGCCGCGTCGCGCACGCCGGCGAGGAGGGGCCGCCCGCCTACATCACCGAGGCCCTCGACGTCCTCGGCGTCGAGCGCGTCGACCACGGGCTGCGGTGCATGGAGGACCCGGCGCTGGTCGAGCGGCTGGTGCGGGAGCGGGTGCCGTTGACGCTGTGTCCGCTGTCGAACGTGCGGCTGCGGACCGTCGACGTCCTCGCCGACCACCCGCTGCCCGCGATGCTCGACGCCGGGTTGATGTGCACGGTCAACTCCGACGACCCGGCCTACTTCGGCGGCTACGTCGGCGACAACTTCGACGCGGTGCGCTCGGCGCTGGGCCTGAGCGAGGACCGGTTGCGCGAGCTCGCCCGGAACTCCTTTGTGGCGTCCTTCCTGGAGGATGACGAGGAGCGGCGGGAGAGGTATCTCGCGGAGGTCGAGGCGTACGAGTTCCCCTAGCCGAGTGCCCCTTCAGGGCGCTCAGGCTGCCGTTGCCTTGTCGTAGGCAGGTGCCTCCACCGGGATCTCCACCACCGGCAGTGGGCGCCTGCCCGCACCCAGCGCCACCGCCGTCAGCGGTACGGCGATCACCAGCAGCCCGGCCGCCAGCACCGCCCCCATGACCGGGAAGCCGGCCTGCGCCGACAGCAGGCTCCCGGTCAGCGGGCCCGCCGCCGTGCCCAGCGACGACGCCGAACCGACGAGCACCGCCCAGCGGCCGCGCCCGTCGAGGGAGGCGGCGAGGCCGATGACGTACGACAGGACGATCGGGTAGAGAGTGTTCCAGGCGATCTCGCCGGTCGCGAAGGTCGGCAGGTCGGTGGCGGACGCGCTGAGCGCGATGCAGGCCGCGATGAGGGCCGTGCCCGCGCCGATGGGCAGCGCGCGGCCGAGGCGCGGGCCGAGCGCGCCCGCTCCGGTGACGCCGAGCAGCCCGGCGCCGAGCGCCACGGCGAACACCGCGCCGACCGTGGTCTCGGTCAGGTGCGCCTGCGTCAGGCCGATCCGGCCGCTGACGCCCCAGAGGGAGTTCTGGGCGAGGGACCAGCACAGCATGCAGGCGGCGAGGGTCAGGCCCTGGCGGCGGTGGGGGAGCGGGGACTTGTCCCAACCGCTTCGGTGCGACCTGGCGGTGGCGGCCGGGAGCCGGCCCGTCAGCGGCCATACGGCCAGTGCGGTGAGGGCGATCGCGGCGAGCGGGAGTCCGTGGCCGGGGCCCAGGTGGGGGACCGTCAGATAGACGGCGCCCGCGAGGGCGGAGACGCCCAGGAGGCCGACCGTGGTGGCCCGGTGCGGGTCCGGCTGGGCGGCGATGCGGGTGGCGGCGACCGCGGTGGCCGTACCGGATCCGAAGCCGCCGACGAGCACGCCGAGGACGACGGCCGGCACGGGGTGCGCGAGGGCAGCGCCGCCGTAGCCGAGGAGCGCGAGGGTGAGGCCGACGCGGGCCAGTCTGCGAGCCCCGATCCGTTCGACCCGCGATGCCAGCGCGAACCCCGCCGATGCCGAGCTCAGCAGCAGTGCGCTGCCGACGGCACCCGCCTGGGTGGGGGAGAGCGGAAGCCCGGAGTCGAGCCTGCCGACGACCGTCGGCAGCAGATACGGGGCGAGGTACCCGGCCGTGAAAAGGGCGACGAGGGGCCAGGGGGTGGTGCGGGGGGCGAACACGGGCGTTCCCAGGGCATGCGAAAGGAGCGGCTCGAGAGGAGCCAAGAGGGGGAGGGGCGCAGGCCGTCGACGGACAGGAACGCGCGGAGAATTTGTATCAAGGAGGGGGAGCCGCGAAGAAGTGGGGGCGGTGTGATGTGGGGCACGTTCTGTTTGGGGTGAGGGAGGCCGGGTAGACGAGGGCCCCGCAAACACCCCTCAAGTGCCCCCAAGTGCCCCGGCCCCGGTCCTCACCTGCGCCAGTGCACCGACCCGCCGCCACCCGGAACCGTCGCCTCGATCTTCGCCCTGATCTCCCGCATCACCGCGACGATCCGCTCCTCGTGCCCCGCCGACAGCCGTGCCACCGGCACCGAGCAACTGATCGCGTCCTGGGCCGGGATGTCGTAGCGCAGGGCGAATCCGAAGCCGACGATGCCGAGGACGCCCTCCTCGCGGTCGACCGAGTAGCCCCGCGCCCGCACCTCGGCGAGGTCCGCGGCGAGGGAGTCGCGCGTGGTGTGGGTGTTGGGGGTGAGGGCCTCGTACGGGCCCTCGGCCAGTTCCGCCTCCGGGCGCTCCGCCAGGAGTGCCTTGCCCAGCGCCCCCGCGTGCGCCGGGAGGCGGCGGCCGACGCGGCTGATGGTCCGCAGGTATTCGTGCGACTCGCGCGTCGCCAGGTACGCCACGTCCCGGCCGTCCAGCCGTCCCAGGTGGATCGTCTCGCCCAGCGCGTCGGAGGCCTCGTCGAGATACGGGCGTACGACGCGGACGCGCGGGTCGGAGTCGAGGTAGCTGGTGCCGGTGAGCAGGGCGTGGATGCCGATGCCGTAGAGCGAGCCGGTGACGTCGGTGCGGACCCAGCCGCGGGAGATCAGGGTCTGCAGCAGCGCGTACATGGAGCTGCGCGGCACGTCCAGCTCGTCGGCCAGCTCCTGGAGGCGTGCCGGGCGGTCGCCGCGCGCGGCGAGGAGTTCCAGCAACTCGACCGTCCGCGCCGCGGACTTCACCTCGCGGACGCCGCCTGTCTCTGACATGGGGCGATGGTAATCGGATCGAATCGGCTCGACCGCGCCATTGACGGTCGGTGTTCGCGTATCTAATCTCCATTTTCATACGTGGATGACATCTACATGGGGAGATGACGAGGGTGAGTCTCGATACGAGCCTCGATACGCGCACGGCCCGGCGTCTGCGGGACGGCATGGCACAGGGCGTGCTGTCGTTCCCGCTCACGAGCTTTGCCGAGGACGGCTCACTGGACCCGGACGGCTTCCGCGCCTACGTCGCCGATCGGCTCGCCACCGCCCCCGGCGCCCTCTTCCCCGCCTGCGGCACCGGCGAGTTCTTCTCGCTGGACGAGGACGAGTACCGGCAGGTCGTCTCGATCGCCGTCGAGGAGTCGGGCGGCCGCGTGCCCGTCGTCGCCGGGACCGGATACGGCTGGGCGCAGGCCGTCCGGTTCGCCCGCATCGCCGAGGAGGCCGGCGCCGACGCCCTGCTCGTCCTGCCGCACTATCTGATCGCCGCCCCGCAGGACGGCCTGGTCGCCCAGCTGGAGCACATCGCCGCCCGCACCCGCCTCCCGCTCATCGCCTACCAGCGCGGTCAGGTCGCCTTCACCGTCGCCTCGTTGAAGCGCATCGCCGCCATTCCGAACGTCATCGGCCTCAAGGACGGCCACAGCGACCTCGACCGCCTCCAGCGCCTCACCCTCGCCGCCCCCGAGGACTTCCTCTTCTTCAACGGGGCCCTCACCGCCGAGATCCAGGCCCGCGCCTACGCCGCCGTCGGCGTCCCCGCCTACTCCTCCGCCGTGCACGCCTTCGCCCCCGAGATCGCCGACGCCTTCTTCACCGCCCTCCAGGACGGCGACCACGGCACGGTCGACAAGCTGCTGCGCGACTTCTACGTCCCGCTCGTCGAACTCCGCGACCGCGTGCCCGGATACGCCGTGTCCCTGGTCAAGGCGGCGGCCCGGCTGCGCGGCCGCCCCGTCGGCCCCGTACGCGCCCCGCTCACCGACCCGTCGGCCGCCGACCTGGCCGAGCTGCGCACCCTCCTCGCCGCCGGACTCGACCTCGTAGGAGCCACCCTGTGAACCTCACGATCACCGATGTCCGTCTGACGCCGATCCTGGTGGCCGACCCGCCCCTGCTGAACACCCAGGGCGTCCACCAGCCGTACACGCCCCGGCTGATCGTGGAGGTCGAGACGGCGGGCGGGGTCGTCGGTGTCGGTGAGACGTACGGCGACACCAAGTACCTGGAACTCGCCCGGCCGTTCGCGCAGAAGCTGATCGGTCGTCAAGTCGGCGATCTCAACGGCCTGTTCGTCGTCGTGGAGGAGGTGGCCGTCGATAGGTCCCGGGTGTCCGGGCAGGTCGACGTCGGCGGGCTGCGGGGCGTGCAGACCGCGGACAAGCTGCGGCTGTCCGTCGTCTCCGGCTTCGAGGTGGCCTGCCTCGACGCCCTCGGCAAGGCGCTCGGGCTGCCCGTGCACGCGCTGCTCGGCGGCAAGGTGCGGGACGCGGTCGAGTACAGCGCGTACCTGTTCTACAAGTGGGCCGACCACCCGGAGGGCGTCCGCGCGGAGAAGGACGACTGGGGTGCCGCCGTCGATCCGGCCGGGGTCGTCGAGCAGGCGCGGCGGTTCAAGGAGCGGTACGGGTTCACGTCCTTCAAGCTCAAGGGCGGTGTCTTCCCGCCGGAGGAGGAGATCGCCGCCGTACGTGCGCTCGCGCGGGCCTTTCCCGGGCACCCCCTGCGCCTCGACCCCAACGGGGCCTGGTCCGTGGAGACTTCACTGAAGGTCGCGCGGGAGCTGGGGGAGGTCCTGGAGTACCTGGAGGATCCGGCCCTCGGTACGGCCGCGATGGCCGAGGTGGCCGCGCGCAGCGGGGTGCCGCTGGCGACCAACATGTGCGTGACGACGTTCGCGGAGATCAAGGAGGCGTTCACCAAGGACGCCGTGCAGGTCGTCCTCTCCGACCACCACTACTGGGGCGGGCTGCGCAACACCCAGCAGCTTGCGGCGATCTGCCGCGCCTTCGGCGTCGGGGTGTCCATGCACTCCAACACCCACCTGGGCATCTCCCTGGCCGCGATGACCCACGTGGCGTCGACCGTGCCGGACCTCCACCACGCCTGCGACTCCCACTACCCCTGGCAGTCCGAGGACGTCCTCACCGAGCGCCTCACCTTCGACGACGGCAAGGTCACCGTGTCGGACGCGCCCGGCCTCGGCGTCGACCTGGACCGTGACCGGCTCGCCGTGCTGCACCGGCGGTGGCTGGAAGACGACGGCTCGCTGCGGGAGCGCGACGACGCGGCCGCCATGCGGATCGCCGATCCCGGGTGGGTGACGCCAACGGTGCCGCGCTGGTAGGAGGCCGCCGACCTGCCCGGACGGGGTGGATCGGGCCGGATCGCCGTGGCGTTGTCGGTGGCGTGGTGCACACTGGCCAGATCAGCACCACGCCAGGGAGCGCACCGTGACCACGCCCACCGCGCCCAATGGGAAGGGACCCTCGCCGCAGGGGAAGGCGGCCAGGGGGAAAACAGCCACGGGGACGACAGCCGTGGGGAAGACAGCCATGGCAGGCGGGCCGTACCGCCGGGCCCAGGCTGCCCCATCGGCCCAGGTCGACCCCCTCGCCGGCCTGCGCACGCCCGCCGACCCGCCCTGGGACGTCTACCTCACGGGCACGGTCTTCCTCGACATCATCTTCACCGGCCTCGACTCGGCCCCGGTGCGCGGGACCGAGTCGTGGGCGCGCGGGATGGGATCGAGTCCCGGCGGCGTCGCGAACATGGCGACGGCCCTGGCCCGCCTGGGCCTGAAGACGTCGCTCGCGGCGGCCTTCGGCGACGACCACTACGGCGAGTACTGCTGGGACGCGCTGGAGCACGGCGAGGGCATCGACCTCTCACCGTCGCGGACGGTGCCGGACTGGCACTCGCCGGTGACGGTCTCGATGGCGTACGAGGGGGAGCGCACGATGGTCTCCCACGGCCACGAGCCGCCCCCGGAGGAGCCGGCGCCGGACTGCCCGCCCCGCGCGCGAGCCGCCGTCGCCTCCCTGGTGCCGGGCACCCGGGCACCCTGGATCGCCCAGGCCGCGAGCAAGGGCGCCCGCATCTTCGCCGACGTCGGCTGGGACGACACCGGGGCGTGGGACCTGGCGGGGCTGGCCGACCTGGAGCACTGCGAGGCGTTCCTGCCGAACGCCCAGGAGGCGATGCGGTACACGGGCGCAGAAAGCCCGCGTGAGGCGGCGCACGCACTCACCGAGTACGTCCCGGTCGCGGTGGTCACCCTCGGCGCGGAGGGCGCGTACGCGGTGGACGGCAGGACCGGGGAGACCGCCGTGGTCCCGGCCATCGCGGTGGAGGCCCTCGACCCGACCGGCGCCGGGGACGTCTTCGTCGCCGGCTTCGTCGCCGGCACCCTGGCCGACTGGCCCCTCGCGGACCGCCTCGCGTTCGCGGGCCTGACCGCTGCCCTCTCCGTCCAGGAGTTCGGCGGCTCCCTCTCGGCCCCCGGCTGGGCGGAGATCGGCGCCTGGTGGCGCCAGGTCCAGTCCCTGGACCGGCAGGACCCCGAGGCCCTGCGCCGGTACGCGTTCCTGGCGGACCTGGTGCCGGAGGACGTGGGCAGACCATGGCCGCTGCGGCGGGCGGTGCCGACGATCGGGTTCAGACGGTCGGCGTGACAGCGACAGTGCCCGTCGGCAGGGTCAGCTCGGCGGCGCCGGCTTCAGCACCACGAAGTCCGCGTCCGAAGGGTCGAGGCACACCGCCAGGCGCCCCACGCCCTCCGCGTCCGCCGGCCCCATCTGCACGCTGCCACCGTTCTCGGTGACCTTGGCGACCGCGGCGTCGCAGTCGTCGACGTTGAAGACCGGGTGCCAGTACGGCTGCCCGCCCGCCAGCGCGAGGTTCTCCTTCGGCAGCTCCATGAGGCCGCCCTGCATGCGCTCCTCGGGCTGCCCGGCGGGCGTGATGAGGGTGTACGTGCCCTCGCCGCCCGGCATCGCCATGTCGCTGTACTGCCAGCCGAAGACGGAGCCGTAGAACTCCTTCGCGGCCCCCGCGTCGCTCGTGTACAGCTCGGTCCACGACAGCGACCCCGTCTCGTCCGCCAGCTCGAAGCCCGTGTCCTTCCCCGGCTGCCAGACGGCGAACTGACCGCCCAGCGGGTCGCTGAACTGGGCCATCCGACCCCAGTCCTCGAGGTCCATCGGCGCCACCCGCACCGTGCCGCCCGCGCCCTCGACCGCCTGCTTCGCGGCGTCCGCGTCGGTGACGGTGTAGTAGATCATCCAGGCCGAGCGGGCGCCCTCCTCGGTGAGCTTGCCGAGCCCGGCGACCGTCTTGCCGTCCTTCTTGAACATCCCGCCGTCGAAGTCCTCCGCCTCGCCCATGGGCTCGTACTCCCAGCCGAGCACCGCGCCGTAGAAGGCCGCGGCGGCCCGCACGTCGGGGGCGCCGAGGTCGAGCCAACAGGGGGAGCCGGGGGTGAGGTCGGTGGTGATCATGGCGATTCCCTTCGCAGATCCTCTGACCTCAGCGTGACACCCGGCACTGACAATCGCCCGCCGGATGCTCCCCGGGCGCGGAGTCGGCCTGCTCTGGTTAGCATCCGGCCATGAGCGACGACGCGCGTGCGGCCCCGGAAGCACAGGACGCCGACCGGCTCGCCGCCCTCGCCCACGACTGGGCGGCGGCCATGGTCTCCGACGACCCCGCCCGGATCGCCGACTTCATGGCCGACGACTGGGTCATCGTCTCCGAGTCGGGCATCTCCACCAAGGCGCAGTTCCTGGCGTACGTCGAGTCCGGCGACCTGACCCACTCGGCGTTCCGGCTCGTCGGCGAGCCGCGCGTCCAGGTGTACGGCGACTCGGCGGTGGTGACGGTGCGGGTGACGAACACGGCTCACTACAAGGGCGAGCGCTTCGACGCCGACGAGTGGACGACCGATGTCTTCGTGAGGGGCGACGGCGGCTGGCGCTGCGTGCTCAGCCACATCACGGCGGCGGCCCGGACTTGAAGCGCCGGTCCGCATATGTCAGCCCGTCCGGCGTTTGAGGACGAGGCCCTTTCAGGGCCGAAGCGGGGGTCTGGGGGCCGCAGGCCCCCAGGGCAGGGGCGACAACGCCCCGAGCCTCAACCCGCCGTAACCGTCGTACGCACCGCCCCGTCCGGCCCCGCCACCAGCACCGGCGTCTCCGGCCCGCCCAGATCCCGTACCGCCGCCCGGTCCTCCGCCGACGGTGACTCCGCCTCCGTCACGACCGCCGCCGCCTCCAGCGACTTGGCCCCGGACGCCACCGCCATCGCCACCGCCGTCCGCAGCGCGCTCAGCTTCAGGGAGTCCAGGGCGACGGTCCCTGCGACATACGTACGGCCGGTCTCGTCCCGTACGGCCGCGCCCTCGGGCACGCCGTTGCGGGCCCGGGCGGAACGGGCCAGGGTGACGATCTTGCGGTCCTCGGGGTCAAGCGCGCTGTTGTCGGTCATGACCTGAGCATACGAAGCGACGCCCCGCCTAACCGGCCACGGGGTACATGGCCCCGCGCCGCCCCTCCGGCGAGGCCAGCCACTCGAGCTTCGCCGCCGTGTTCGCCTCGTCCAGCGGCGTGTGCAGGACGATCGACAGATCGGGCCGCACCGGCATCTGCATCACGCTCGACTCCAGGCACAGCACCCCGACCAGCGGATGGTCCAGCTCCTTGCGGATCTGCCCGGCGTCCTCGATGTCCCGCCGCTCCCACAGCTCGCCGAACTCCGGGCTGGACGCCTTCGCCTCGGCCAGCACCGCCTGGAACCCCTCGTCGTCGGGGGAGGCCGAGCACACCGCGCGGAACTGGGCCACGACCGTTCCGGCGTTCTCCTCCCAGTTCTTCGCCCGCGCCCGGTACATGGGATCCGTGAAGAAGTCGATCAGGCAGTTCCACCGCTTGCCGGGCCGCATGCCGAGCACCGTCGCGGCCGCCTCGTTGTACATCACGCCGTTGTAGTACCGGTCCATGATGTGCGCCGGATACGGCATCCACGCGTCGATCAGCCGTCGCAGCCCGTCGCACATGTGCTGCTTCTCGGGCGCCACTTCGCGCTCGGGCGGATTCAGCCCGGCCAGCAGGTACAGATGCCGCCGTTCGGCGTTGCTCAGCCGCAGCACCCGCCCCACCGAGTCCAGCACCTGAGGCGACACGGATATCTCCCGCCCCTGCTCCAGCCACTGGTACCAGGAGGCGCCCACCCCGGCGAGCACGGCGACCTCCTCGCGCCGCAACCCCGGTGTGCGGCGCCGCGCCCCGCCGTCCGGCAGACCCGCCTCGGCCGGCGTCACCCGCGCCCGCCTGCTCATCAGGAACTCGCGCAGCTCGTGCCGCCGCCTGCTCTTCAGCGTGCCCTGAGACACGTACGGATCCCCCTTGTGCTGTTGGCTGGTGGTGCCACCACCAGGACAACTGCCCGCTCCCCACGGCTATTCCGGCGCCTGCAGTCTCTTGCCCATGGCGATCGACACCGACAGTCCCACCCCCGGTTCCACCACGACCCCGCCGCTCGACACCCCCCGGATGTCGACGCGCGACAAACTCGTCCTGTTCGTCCTGTGCGCCGCCCAGTTCATGGTCGCGCTGGACTTCTCCGTCCTGAACGTCGCCCTCCCCGTCCTCGGCGCCGACCTCGGCATGAGCCAGTCGGCGCTGCAGTGGGCGGTCACGGCGTTCGCGCTGCCGTCCGGCGGCTTCCTGCTCCTCTTCGGCCGCATCGGCGACCTCTACGGCCGCCGCAAGCTGTTCCTCATGGGCCTCGCCCTGTTCGCCGCGGCCTCGGTGCTCGCGACGTTCGCCTGGGACCCGGCGTCCTTCCTCGCGGGCCGCGCCCTGCAGGGCCTCGGCGCGGCGGTCATCGTCCCGTCGGGCATGTCCCTGCTCACCACCACCTTCGCCGAGGGCCCCGCCCGGGACCGCGCCCTCGGTATCTCGGGGACGCTGATGTCCCTCGGCTTCACCATCGGCATGGTGGCGGGCGGCGTCCTGACCGACGCGCTCGGCTGGCGCTCCACGATGGGCCTGCTCGCGATCTTCGCGCTGGTCGTGCTGCCCCTCGCGCCCGGCCTGCTGCCCGAGTCCCGCACCCCGGACCGCCCGCACCTCGACGTGCCCGGCGCGGTCACCGTCACCGGCGGTCTGCTGTCCCTGATCTACGCCCTGACGACGGCCGCGGACCACGGCTTCGCCCGCACCGATGTCATCGTGACCTTGATCGTCGGCCTCGTGCTCCTGGCGGCCTTCGTGGTCGTCGAGTCCCGCACCGCGGCACCGCTGGTCTCCCTGCCCATGCTGCGCCGCCGCACGGTGGCGTGGGGCAACCTGGGCGGCCTGGTCACCTTCTCGATGATGTCGACGGTGATCTTCGTCCTCACCCTGTACCTGCAGGAGATCCTGCACCTGTCGGCCTGGGAGACGGGCCTGGTCTTCGGCGTCCAGGGCGTCATGTCGGTGCTCGCGGGCACGCTCACCCCGAGGTTCGTCAGCCGGCTCGGCGCCCGCCGCACCCTGGCGGTCTCGCTCGCCGGCCAGGGCGCCTTCGTGGCCGCCCTGCTGTTCCTCGACACCCACACCTGGTCCGTCTGGCTCGCCACGGCCGCCGTCTCGCTGGCGAGCATGTTCCACCTGGGCGCGATCATCTCCTACGGCCTGACAGCCACCTCCGGAGTCCCCGACGAGGAGCAGGGCCTGGCCACCGGCCTGGTCACCTCGACCCAGCAGATCGGGCTCACGGTCGGCATCCCGCTGCTGGGCGTCCTCGCCACGACCTCCGACGACCTGCTGTCCGGCACCCGCACGGTGCTGGCGCTCAACGCGGCGATCGTGCTGGCCGCCGCCGCCCTGGTCGCGTTCGGCCTGCGGACCCGGCGGACGGCCGGCTCAGGGGCGGTCGAGGCGGAGTCGTTCGGCTCTCGGTAGACCGGCCACGACGAGGTCGTACGAGTCCTCGATGAGCTCCCGGACCAGGCGGTCCGGGAGTTCGCCGTCCACCGTGACGGTGTTCCAGTGCCGCTTGTTCATGTGATACCCGGGGATGATCAGCCCCGCGTGCTCGCCGCGGAGCCGCAGCGCGTCCTCCGGGTCGCACTTGAGGTTGACCTTGAGGGGGCGGGCGTCGATCCAGCTCAGCGCGAACATCCTGCCCAGCACCTTGAAGACCGAGATCTCCGGGGCGAAGGGGAAGTCCTCCACGGCCGCGTTGAAGGACAGGCAGAAGGCACGCAGTTCCTGAGGGGTCATACCGGGGTCTCCTCGCCGCCCGTCGGCGTCCGTCACTCGTCCTGCTCCTCCTTGGCCCCGGTGGGTCCCACCGGCTCCACCAGCACCGTCACGATCTTGTTCCGGCGGCCGGCCGCCGCCTCCGCCGTCAGCCGCAGCTCACGGCCGTCGGGCAGTTCGACCGTAGAGGACGCCCCCGCGATCGGTACCCGGCCCAGTGCCTTCGCCAGCAGCCCGCCGACCGTCTCCACGTCCTCGTCGTCGTACTCGTCGAGGCCGTACAGCTCGCCCAGGTCGGTGATGTCCAGCCGGGCGGTGACCCGGTAGCGGTCCTCGGCCAGATCCTCCACCGGCGGCAGCTCACGGTCGTACTCGTCGGTGATCTCGCCGACGATCTCCTCGAGGATGTCCTCGATGGTGACGATGCCGGCGGTGCCGCCGTACTCGTCGATGACCACGGCGACGTGGTTGCGTTCCTTCTGCATCTCGCGCAGCAGGTCGCCGGCGTTCTTGGTGTCGGGCACGAAGAACGCGGGCCGCATCGCCGTCGACACCAGCTCGCTCTCCGCGTCCCGGGAGATGTGCGTCTTGCGGGTCAGGTCCTTCAGATACACCATCCCGACCACGTCGTCCTCGCTCTCCCCGACGACCGGTATGCGCGAGAAGCCGGAGCGCAGGGCGAGGGTGAGGGCCTGGCGGATGGTCTTGTAGCGCTCGATCACGACGAGGTCGGTGCGCGGGACCATGACCTCGCGCACCAGCGTGTCGCCCAGCTCGAAGATCGAGTGCACCATACGGCGCTCCTCGTCCTCGATCAGCGACTCCTTCTCGGCGAGGTCGACCAGTGCGCGCAGCTCCGCCTCGGAGGCGAAGGGGCCGCGGCGGAATCCCTTGCCCGGGGTGAGCGCGTTGCCGATGAGGATCAGCAGATAGGGGATCGGTCCCATGATCCGCGCGAGGGGCAGCAGGACGTACGCCGCCGCGGTCGCCGTGTTCAGCGGGTGCTGGCGGCCGATGGTGCGCGGGGAGACCCCGACGGCGACGTACGACACCAGCACCATGACCGCTATGGCGACCAGGAGCGCCTCGGTGGTGCTGTCGAACTCCTGGAGGCTGGCGTACGTGACGATCGCGGCGGCGGCCATCTCGCAGGCCACCCGGACCAGCAGCGCGACGTTCAGATAGCGGGTCGGATCGGCGGCGACCAACGCGAGCTTCTCGCTGCCGCGCCGCCCGCTGCGTACGGCCTCCTCGGCGCGGAAGCTGGAGACACGCGCCAGGCCCGCCTCCGCGCAGGCGGCGAGCCAGGCGACGACCACCAGGGCGATCGCGCCGGAGATGAGGGGGACGCTCATGACACGGTCGGGGCGGGGGAGGGCCCGGTCAGGCCCTTCTCCGAGCGCCAGCCGTCCACGATGGCGGCCTGCAGGCCGAACATCTCGGCCTTCTCGTCGGGCTCCTCGTGGTCGTACCCGAGCAGATGCAGCACACCGTGGACGGTGAGCAGTTGGAGCTCCTCGTCCATGGTGTGCTGCGTGGGTGCCTCGGCCCCCTGCTTGGTGGCGACTTCGGGGCACAGCACGATGTCGCCGAGCAGCCCCTGGGGCGGCTCTTCGTCGTCCTTCGACGGCGGACGCAGCTCGTCCATCGGGAAGGACATGACATCGGTGGGCCCGGGCAGGTCCATCCACTGGATGTGCAGTTGCTCCATGGCGTCGGCGTCCACGACGATCACCGAGAGCTCGGAGAGCGGGTGGATGCGCATCCGCGCGAGTGCGTAGCGGGCGATGTCGAGGATCGCCTGCTCGTCGACCTCGGTTCCGGACTCGTTGTTGACGTCGATCGACATGGTCGCGCGTGTTCTCTACTTCCCCTTGTGCCCGGCCTTGCCGCCGCGGCCCTTGTGCGTGCCGTTCTGGGTGCCGTGCTTGCTGTCGTACAACTCGTACGCGTCGACGATACGGCCGACCAGCTTGTGCCGGACGACATCGTGCGAGGAGAGCCGGGAGAAGTGGACGTCGTCCACGCCGTCCAGGATGTCCTGCACCTGCCGCAGACCGGACTTGGTGCCGTCCGGGAGGTCGACCTGGGTCACGTCACCGGTGATGACTATCTTCGAGTCGAAGCCGAGACGGGTGAGGAACATCTTCATCTGCTCGGGGCTGGTGTTCTGGGCCTCGTCGAGAATGATGAAGGCGTCGTTCAGCGTCCGGCCACGCATGTACGCCAGCGGCGCGACCTCGATGGTCCCGGCGGCCATGAGCCTGGGGATGGAGTCGGGGTCGAGCATGTCGTGCAGCGCGTCGTACAGCGGGCGCAGGTACGGGTCGATCTTCTCGTAGAGCGTGCCCGGCAGGAACCCGAGCCGCTCGCCCGCCTCCACCGCGGGGCGGGTCAGGATGATGCGGTTGACCTGCTTGGACTGCAGGGCCTGCACCGCCTTGGCCATGGCGAGGTAGGTCTTGCCCGTACCGGCGGGGCCGATGCCGAAGACGATCGTGTGCTTGTCGATCGCGTCGACGTACCGCTTCTGGTTGAGGGTCTTGGGGCGGATCGTGCGGCCGCGGGAGGAGAGGATGTTCTGGGTGAGGACCTCGGCCGGAGTCTCCTCCGGGCCCTCCCCGTTCTCACTTGCCCTGAGCATCGCGATCGAGCGTTCCACTGCGTCCTCCGTCATCGGTTGTCCGGTGCGGAGCACCAGCATCATCTCGTCGAACAGACGCTGGACAAGGGCGACTTCATGGCTGTCGCCGACCGCGCTGATCTCATTGCCCCGGACATGGATGTCGGTCGCCGGGAAGGCCTTCTCGATCACGCGCAGAAGCGAGTCGCCGGACCCCAGGACGGTCACCATGGGGTGCTGGGCGGGGACGGTGAACTGTGCTCGTGCGTGCCCCTGCGCGGGGGTGTGAGCTGTGGGTGTCTGAGTCATGGGCCGGCTCTGTAGGCCTGCTCATCCTCCTCGATACGACTCGCCTGCCACGTGGGCGGCCTGGCGATTTCAAGAGTACGCCGGGGGACTGACAACGCCGTAGGCCTTTTCTCGGTGGCCGTTTTCACCGGCGGGCCGAGCTTCTCGCGACTCCTCGCGTCCGGTACTCGTCCGGTCACGCTCCGCTGTCCCCTGGCCGCTGTCCCCTGGCCGCTGTCCCCTGGCCGCTGTTCCCGGCGGAGCCTGCCCGAGGGAGAGCGCTTGTTGTCGTCCGGAAATCACCCTTGCCGGGCCCCGCCCCACGCGTATCAATGGAAACAGCAGTTCCGACGGACCGTCAGATTCACCCCCATGCGGCGTCCCGCACCACGCTCGCCTGCGGCCGACGGCCTGCTCATGCACCTCCCGTCCATCCCCACATGGCAGTCCCCCACGGGAAGGGAGCTCATCCCCATGAGACGAACGCGCATCGGAGCAGGTGCGGCGCTGGTGGCCGGTGCCCTCGCGGTCACCGGACTGGCCTTCGCGCCCGCAGCCCTCGCCGTCACCCCCGAAACCGCCACGATCACCGCCGACTGCGGCAGCTTCGGCGGCGGCGAGGCCACCCTCACGGCGACGCAGAACGGCACCGCCGCCACCATCACCGTCAACTCCTCCGCGATCACCGCGCCGATCGCGCTGGGGGAGGACTCGATCTCCTCGACACTGACCCTGGTGAAGGCGAGCGGCGGCACCACCGCCTTCACCGGCACGGAGAACCCGGCGATGGCCGCCGGCGACCCCGTCCAGGTCGGCCCGCTCAGCGGCACCGTCGCCTCCGGGGACAGCCTGGAGGCCTTCGGCGGCTCGCTGCAGATGACCGTCTTCGGCATCACCATCACGTGCACGGCGACCGGGCCGCAGTCGCCGGGCCCGTTCGTGTTCGACTGACACACACGGCGCGCGTGACGCGCTGACGTTCTGAAGGGGGGCGCGGTCCCGGCGCCCGGCGCTTACAGCGCGTCGGGGCCGCGCTCGCCCGTCCGCACCCGTACGACCGTGTCGACCGGCAGCGCCCAGACCTTGCCGTCGCCGATCTTGCCGGTCTGGGCGGCCTTCACGATGGCGTCGATGACGTCGTCGGACGCCGCGTCGTCCACGACGACCTCGATCCGGACCTTCGGCACCAGGTCCACCTGGTACTCCGCGCCGCGGTACACCTCGGTGTGGCCGCGCTGACGGCCGTAGCCGCTCGCCTCGGTCACGGTCAGACCGTGCACACCGATCTCCTGGAGAGCGGTCTTGACCTCGTCGAGCCGGTACGGCTTGACGATCGCGGTGATCAGCTTCATCGGATCCTCCGAGGAAACCCCTGCCCACGGGCGGGGAGGAATCGGACTCCTGCGGAGCAGGACAGAGAGAGTCGAATCGCCGTCGGGGCGATTCGGTGTCCATTGTCGATGATCCGCCACTCACTCACAAGGCTGGATGCTAGTTTGTGAGGCATGCCGACTCACGTGAAGCGGGCGTTCAAGTACCGCTTCTATCCGACAGATGCGCAGGCAGCAGAGCTGTCGCGCACGTTCGGCTGTGTGCGGAAGGTCTACAACATGGCGCTCGCGGCCCGTACGCAGGCGTGGACGCTGCGGGCTGAGCGGGTCAACTACAACGCGACCTCGGCGATGCTGACGGCGTGGAAGAAGACCGAGGAACTCGCGTACCTCAACGATGTCTCCTCCGTCCCGCTCCAGCAGGCGCTGCGGCACTTGCAGATGGCGTTCACGAACTTCTTCGGCAAGCAGGCGAAGTACCCGCGGTTCAAGTCGCGGAAGAAATCCCGCAAGAGCGCCGAGTACACCTCCAGCGCGTTCCGGTTCCGCGACGGCGAATTGACTTTGGCCAAGACGGCGGAGCCGCTGAACATCGTCTGGTCCCGTCCCCTGCCCGAGGGGGCGCAGCCCTCGACGGTGACCGTGTCGCAGGACGCGGCCGGGCGCTGGTTCGTCTCCCTCCTTGTCGAGGATCCTGGCGTGAAGGCGTTTCCCGCCACCGACGCGGCGGTGGGTGTGGATGCCGGGTTGGATCACCTGCTGACGCTGTCCACCGGGGAGAAGGTCGCCAATCCTCGGCACGAGCGGCGGGAACGCGCCCGTCTCGCCAGGGCTCAGCGGGAACTCGCCCGCAAGGCCAAGGGGTCGGCGAACCGGGAGAAAGCGCGCCGGAGGGTCGCCCGCATCCATGCCAGGATCGCCGACCGGCGACGCGACACCTTGCACAAGCTCACCACTCGGCTCGTTCGTGAAAACCAAACGATCGTGATCGAGGACCTCACTGTTCGGAACCTTCTGAAGAACGGCAGGCTCGCTCGCGCCATCAGCGATGCGGCGTGGAGCGACTTCCGCAGCACGCTGGAGTACAAGGCCAGGTGGTACGGCCGCGAGGTGATCGTGGTCGACCGCTGGTTTCCCTCCTCCAGGCTGTGCTCGAACTGCGGAAGCCTGCAGGACAAGATGCCGTTGCACATCCGTACCTGGACGTGCGGCTGTGGCGTCACCCATGACCGCGATGTGAACGCGGCGCGGAACCTTCGGGCCGCCGGGCTGGCGGTATCGGCCTGTGGAGCCGGTGTAAGACCTCAACGGAGCACTCCGGGCGGGCAGCCGGCGATGAAGCAGGAAACCCCACGGCGCAAGCCGTAGGAATCCCCCTCCTTCAGGAGGGGGAGGAAGCCAAGCCTGCTTCTTGACCTTCTTTTCTCCGGAAGCCCACACGGCGGGATCGTGTGGCGGGGTGGTCGCTCCCTTGTGCGGCAGGGCCTTGTGGATCAGGGAGAATGGGCGCCATGAGCGTTCGCCACCAGTCATCCGAGCCGTCCGAGGCCCCCCACCGCGCCGGCTTCGCCTGCTTCGTGGGCCGCCCCAACGCGGGCAAGTCCACCCTTACGAATGCTCTGGTCGGCCAGAAGGTGGCGATCACCGCGAACCAGCCGCAGACGACGCGGCACACGGTGCGCGGGATCGTGCACCGGCCCGACGCCCAGCTGATCCTGGTCGACACCCCGGGCCTGCACAAGCCGCGCACGCTGCTGGGTGAGCGGCTGAACGACGTCGTACGCACCACCTGGGCCGAGGTCGACGTGATCGGCTTCTGCCTGCCCGCGAACGAGAAGCTGGGTCCCGGTGACCGTTTCATCGCGAAGGAACTGGCGTCGATCAAGAAGACGCCGAAGATCGCGATCGTCACGAAGACCGACCTGGTGGATCCGAAGACCCTGGCCGAGCAGTTGATCGCGATCGATCAGCTGGGCAAGGAGCTCGGGTTCGAGTGGGCCGAGATCGTTCCCGTCTCGGCGGTCGGCGACAAGCAGGTGGGTCTGCTGGCCGATCTGATCGTCCCGCTGCTGCCGGAGGGGCCCGCCCTCTATCCCGACGGTGAGCTCACCGACGAGCCCGAGCAGGTCATGATCGCGGAGCTGATCCGTGAGGCCGCGCTGGAGGGTGTGCGCGACGAGCTGCCGCACTCCATCGCCGTCGTGGTGGAGGAGATGCTGCCGCGTGAGGACCGGCCCGCCGACAAGCCGCTCCTCGACATCCACGCCTTCGTCTACATCGAGCGGCCCAGCCAGAAGGGCATCATCATCGGGCCCAAGGGCAAGCGGTTGAAGGAGGTCGGGATCAAGTCGCGGAAGCAGATCGAGGCGTTGTTGGGGACGCCGGTGTTCCTGGACCTTCATGTGAAGGTGGCGAAGGACTGGCAGCGGGATCCTCGGCAGTTGCGGAAGTTGGGGTTCTGAGGGTTTTCTCGCCCCCGCCGCCCCTACCCGTCCCGTCCCTGGGGGCTGCCGCCCCCAGACCCCCGCTTCGGCCCTGAAGGGGCCTCGTCCTCAAACGCCGGACGGGCTGAACTTGCCTGGGCCTGCGTCGAGAAGTGACGGCCCCCGTGCTGTTATTTCCGGCTTGGTGCCATGTCCTGCAGGCCCACCACCCGCAACAATTGCAGCCGCTCGTACGCCTCCGTCCCCGGTCGTGCCGTGTGCACGATCAGGAGGTGGTGGTGCTGGTGGCTGAGCATGACCTCGCAGTCCAGTTCCAGCAGGCCGACCAAGGGGTGCAGGAAGCGCTTCGTGGCGCGGTTGCGCAGGGACACCTGGTGTTCGTCCCAGAGGCGGGCGAACTCCTCGCTGGATGACCTGAGTTCGGCGACCAGGGCGGCCGGTTCCGGGTCGTCCGGGCGCGCGGCGGCCACCGCGCGCAGGCTCGCGACGTGGCCGCGGGCGTGTTCCGCGCGGTCCTCCTCCGGGAACAGGCCGCGTGCGTCCGGGTCCAGGAAGAACAGGCGGGCCAGGTTGCGGTCGCGCGGAGGGCGGGACATCACGTCGCCGACCAACGCCCTGGCCATGGCGTTCTGGGCGAGTACCTCGCCGCAGTCGGTCACCACCTGCGCCGGGGTGTCGTGCAGGCGGTCCAGGATCAGCAGCAACCCGGGACGGACGTGCCCGGACGCCGTCTCGCGGCGCGGCGGCTCCTCGCCGGCCAGGTGAAACAGGTGATCGCTCTCGACGTCGGCGAGGCGCAGCGCCCGGGCCAGCGCCGTCAGCATCTGGCGGGACGGGCGCGGCCCCCGGGACTGCTCCAGCCGCGCGTAGTAGTCCACGGACATCCCGGCCAGCGCCGCCACCTCCTCCCGGCGCAGCCCCGGCGTACGGCGGCGGGTGCCGGCCGTGAGGCCCACGTCGGACGGGTCGAGGCGGGCACGGCCGCGGCGGAGGAAGTCGGCGAGTTCGGCTCGGTTCACCCCTCCAGGCTGCGGCACGCCGCCCGGCTTATCCAGGGACTGCCGATCCCCTGATCAACGGGTCTCTCCCGCGCGCGCCGGCTCCGTCCGAGGGTGGTCGGTGACGAGAGGAGCGGAACATGCTGACTTTGGTGACAGGGACGACGGGTCAGGTCGGGCGGCGCTTCGTGCCGAGGCTGCTGGCGCAGCGGCGGCCGGGGGAGGAGGTACGGGTTCTCGTGCGTGACGCCTCGCGCGGCGAACACTTCGCGGAACTGGGCGCCCAGGTCGTCGTAGGGGATCTGCGGGACTCCGAGGCGCTCGGCAAGGCCGTCGCCGGGGTCGACGCGGTCGTGAACGTCGCCGCGTCCTTCCGCGGGGTGCCCGACGAGGAGGCGTGGGCCGTCAACCGGGACGCGGCCGTGGAACTGGGGCGGGTCGCGCTGGCCGCCGGGGTGGGGAGGTTCGTGCAGGTCAGCACGGGGCTGGTGTACGGCGTCGGACGGGGCCGCCCGCTCACCGAGGACGACGAGACCCGGCCCGGCGGGGCGATGTGGGGTGCGTACCCCGAGTCCAAGGCCGCGGCCGAGCGGGAGCTGCTCGCCCTGGAAGGGCTGGACGTGCGCGTCGCCCGCCTCCCCTTCGTCTACGGCGAGGGCGATCCGCACCTCGCCCAGTCCCTGATGTGGGCCCGGAACTGGGCTGCGACCCAGCGGCTGCAGATGGGTCATCACGCGGACGTCGCCCAGGGGCTGCTGCGGATCCTGCACGCGCCGGGCATCGCCGGCCGGATCTACAACATCGCCGACGACGCCCCCGTCACGGCGGTCGAGCTGCACCAGCTCAACGGAGTCGAGGTTCCCGAGGAGCTGTATGACCGCACCGATCCCGACCCGTGGCTCGTGATCACCTCCACGGAGCGGATCCGCCGTGAGCTGGGGTATCGGCCGCTGTATCCGTCGGTGTACGCCGCGCGGGAGGCCGGAGCGCTCTAACCCCACCCTCGGCTCTCTAGTCCACCCCTCGAATACGGCCCACCAGCACCGCCCCCGCCAACCCGGCCACCGCCGCCACCAGATACAGCACCCGGTATCCCCCCAGGTAGGTGACGATCGGGGCGGCGAGGGCCGGGGCGGCCACCTGGGGCAGGGCGTTCGCCACGTTGATGACGCCGAGGTCCTTGCCCCGGTCCAGCGCCTTCGGCAGCACGTCCGTCATCAACGCGAAGTCGACCGACATGAACACCCCGAGGCCGAGCCCCAGCAGCGCCGCCACGACGATCGCGCTCGGCCAGGTCTGCCAGGCGGCCAGCAGGAGTGTGGCGGCGGCCATCAGCAGCCCGGACCACATCACGAACGGCTTCCGACGCCCCACCCGGTCCGACCAGACGCCGCCCACCACGACCGTGGCCAGCAGGGTCACGCTGTTCACCGCGGTCAGGATGAGCACGCCCTGCTCGGGGTCGTCGTGGTGCAGGCGGTCCCGCAGGTAGTAGAGGAGATAGAGGATCACCAGCGCGTTGCTGAGGTTGATCAGGAAGCGGGTCAGCCAGGCCCAGCCGAAGTCCGGGTAGCGGCGCGGGCTCAGCCAGAAGCCGCGTACGAACGCGCCCCAGGACCAGGCCGGCCGGTCCGCGACCCCCAGCCTCGGATCCCGGTGCCGCAGGACGTACGGCAGCACACCCGCCAGCGCGAACACCGCGCACGCCGCATACCCCGCCGCGATCCCGCCCGTCGCCGTCGCCAGACCCGTACCGGCGACCGCCCCGAGAATCTGCGCCGCTCCCAACCAGCCGCCCACCGCGCCCCGTTGGAGCCGCGGCACCCGGTCCGGTACCGCCGCCGTCACCGCCGCGAAGGCCGCGTTCAGGGTCAGCTGGACCAGGCACCAGCCGGCCACCATGGTCCACAGCCCGCCCGCACCGGCGAGCAGCAGCAGCGACAGCGCGCCGCCCGCCGCACCGGCCACGATCCACGGCCTACGGCGGCCCCAGTGGGCCGTGGTGCGGTCCGACAGCGCGCCGAAGAGCGGGTTCGCGAACAGGGACACCACGGCCCCGACGCCGGTCACCCACGCCAGCAGCGTCTCCTTCGACATGCCCGTGCCGGGCGCGAAGTCCTCCGCCTGCTGGGCCAGCAGGATCTGCAGCGGGCCGTACCAGCCCACCCAGATCGCCACGTTGGCCAGCGAGAGCGCCGCCGTCCAGCCGCCGCCGACCCGGTCGACGGGCTCGGCGAGGGCATGCGGTGGGGCCGCGGTCATCTCTGGGCCCGGAGCAGCTCCTGGAACCAGCCGTACGACGCCTTGGGCGTCCGCGTCAGCGTCGTGGCGTCCTCGAAGTCCACGTGCACCAGCCCGAACCGGCGCGCGTACCCCTCCGCCCACTCGAAGTTGTCGAGCAGCGACCAGACGAAGTACCCGCGGACGTCCACACCCGCCTCCACCGCCCGGTGCAGCGCGCGGAGGTGGCCGTCCAGGTAGGCGATCCGCTCCTGGTCGTCGACGCCCTCGTACGAGCAGCCGTTCTCGGTGATGACGATCGGCGGGAGCCGGTCGCCGTAGCGGTCACGGAAGCCGGTGAGCAGCTCGGTGAGGCCCTCGGGGACGACCGGCCAGCCGAAGTCCGTCGTCGGCACGCCCTCGATCTCCCGCACCGAGAAGGGAAGTTCGGCGGGCATGCTGATCCCGCCGAACTCGATCTCGGTGCCCTGCGGGGCGCCCACGCGGGTCGGCGCGTAGTAGTTGATGCCGTAGAAGTCGAGCGGCTCCCCGATGACCTTGAGGTCCGCCTCGACGTCCCCGGGCATCAACTCGCCGACTCCGTGCGGGTATTCGCCCAGCAGAACCGGGTCGGCGAACAGCCGGTTGAGCAGGAGGTCGTAGAAGTCGGCCGCCTCCACGTCCGCCTGCTCCTCCGAGGCCGGCCATGTCGGCCCGTGCGAGTTGGCGATGCCGATGTCCGTGGCGCCGGCCGCGCGCAGGGCCTGGACGGCCCGGCCGTGGGCCAGCAGCTGGTGGTGGGCGGCGGGGAGGGCGTCGAAGAGGAGCTGCTTGCCGGGGGCGTGGGTGCCGAGGGCGTGGCCGAGGAGGGTGTGTTCGGCGGGTTCGTTGATCGTGATCCACTTCTGGACGCGGTCGCCCAGGCGCTCGGCGACCACCGACACGTACTCGGCGAAACGGGCGGCGGTGTCCCGGTCGAGCCAGTCCAGGGCGACCGGCAGATCCCAGTGGAAGAGCGTCGGCACCGGCCGTACGCCCGCCGCGCACAGCTCGTCGACCAGACGGTCGTAGAAGTCGAGGCCCTTCGGCGCGTTCACCCGGGGCCACGAGATCGAGAAGCGGTACGCGCTCACGCCCAGGTCGGCCAGGAGCGCCACGTCCTCGCGGTAGCGGTGGTAGTGGTCGCAGGCCACCGCGGCCGTGGAGCCGTCCTTCACCTTGCCCGGCTCGGCCGTGAAGGCGTCCCACACGGATGCTCCGCGCTCGTCCGTCGCACCCTCGATCTGGTGGGCCGAGGTCGAGACGCCCCACAGGAAGCCGGCCGGGAACTGCGGTATCGGGTTCGTCGCGCCGCGCGCATCAGTCACCATGCGCCGGATCATCCGTACCGGCGGTAACGGAAGTCAACGCCCCGGCGTGAACTGCCCGTTACCACCCTCCGCGTGAGCCCGTCACGCTCCTTCCTTCAGCACCCTGGAGATCAGCTTGCGCTGCTCGTCCGTGAGCCGGGGATCCGAGCAGTACACCGTCTTGCCGTCGACGGTGATCTGGTAGCTGAAGCCGTCCGGAACCCCGATCGGTGGCGTGCCCCGGCCGGACGCGACCGCGCGCTCGGCCAGGGCGTGCCACTCCTGGGCGTCGGGCCGCCCCGAGGTGTCCACCTCGGCGAGCCGCTCGATGCCCGCGAATCCACCCGTGCGCCGTACCTGAATACGCATGGGTCCCTGTCTAGTACGGACTTACGGGATCCGCACCCCGACCTGCTCCCACGCCTTCGACACGGCCTGGAGCTCCTCGCCGCCGTCGCCGAAGCGCTCGCGCGCGGCCTTGACGGTCAGCGCCGCGAAGTCGGTGAACATGGCCCGGTCCGTCAGCTCGCCGCCGGTCAGGACGTCGTACCAGATCTGTCCCGCCTTCTCCCAGGCGTGGCCGCCGAGCGCGGTGGCGGCCAGGTAGAAGGCGTGGTTGGGGATGCCGGAATTGATGTGGACGCCGCCGTTGTCGCGGCCGGTGCGGACGTAGTCGTCCATGGTCGCGGGCTGCGGGTCCTTGCCGAGCACGTCGTCGTCGTACGCGCTGCCCGGCTCCTTCATGGAGCGCAGGGCCTTGCCGGAGACGCTGGGGGCGAGCAGGCCCGCGCCGATCAGCCAGTCGGCCTCGGCGGCGGTCTGGCCGAGGGTGTACTGCTTGATCAGGGCGCCGAAGACATCCGACATGGACTCGTTCAGGGCGCCGGGCTGGCCGTAGTAGGTCAGGTTGGCCGTGTACTGCGTGACGCCGTGGGTGAGCTCGTGGCCGATGACGTCGATCGGGATGGTGAAGTCGAGGAAGATCTCGCCGTCACCGTCGCCGAACACCATCTGCTCGCCGTTCCAGAAGGCGTTGTTGTAGTTCTCGTCGTAGTGGACGGTGGCGTCCAGGGGCAGGCCGTCGCCGTCGATGGAGTGCCGCTGGTAGGCCTTGAGGAAGAGCTCGAAGGTCGCGCCGAGGCCGGAGTAGGCCCGGTTGACGGTGGCGTCCTGGCCGGGGTCCTGGCCCTCGCCGCGGACCTTGGTGCCGGGCAGGGCGGCCTTGTGCTCGGCGTCGTAGATGGTGCGCAGCGGCTGGTCCGACGGTGCCTTCGCCGTCGGGGCGGCCGCGAGGGCGAACTCGGTCGTGACGCGGCGCCTGCCGCGCAGCTCGCTGTCTCGCATCAAGGTCCGCTGGGCGGGACCGGAGAGTGCGGGGTCGTCGTTCCGGGCCAGCTTGTCGAGGACATGTGGCGGTACGACGGTGCAGAAGACGGGCACGAAGCCCCCGTTGGTCGTCATGCCCGGCACACTTGCACTGAGTTATGCCTCTGTCACTACCCGCAACCATGATTGGTGAAATATGCGGACAGGGAGCCGCACGCTCCGTGACGAAGTGGTATGGCGCACTTTTTGCCCCATTCGTTCCGGGGGTCCCGCATACTGATACGGCGCCCCGCATCCGAAGGGGCTCGGCTAGCATGCGGAGCATCATGCGTTTCGGGCTGCTTCTTCTTAGCTGCCGCGGCGAGGGCCTGTAGTCCAGGTCGACTCCCTCCCCGCGGAGCTTCGCGTTGCGTCGTCGGCCGTCCTTCCGGACATCCTGAGGAGCCCCGCAAACATGGCGAACCGCCAGCAGCCCAGTTCCATGCCGATCCACAAGTACGGCCGCTACGAGCAGGTCGACATCCCGGACCGCACCTGGCCGGACAACCGCGTCACCGTCGCCCCCCGCTGGCTCTCCACCGACCTGCGCGACGGCAACCAGGCCCTGATCGACCCGATGTCGCCCGAGCGCAAGCGCCGGATGTTCGACCAGCTGGTCAAGATGGGCTACAAGGAGATCGAGGTCGGCTTCCCGGCCTCGGGTCAGACGGACTTCGATTTCGTACGGTCGATCATCGAGGAGCCGGGCGCGATCCCCGACGACGTCACCATCTCCGTACTGACCCAGGCCCGCGAGGACCTGATCGAGCGGACCGTCGAATCGCTGAAGGGCGCCAAGCGGGCGACCGTCCACCTGTACAACGCCACTGCGCCGGTCTTCCGCCGGGTCGTCTTCCGCGGCTCCAAGGACGACATCAAGCAGATCGCCGTCGACGGCACGCGCCTGGTCATGGAGTACGCGGAGAAGCTGCTGGGCCCGGAGACCGAGTTCGGCTACCAGTACAGCCCCGAGATCTTCACCGACACCGAGCTGGACTTCGCGCTGGAGGTCTGCGAGGCGGTGATGGACGTCTACCAGCCCGGCCCGGGCCGCGAGATCATCCTCAACCTGCCCGCCACCGTTGAGCGTTCGACGCCGTCCACGCACGCCGACCGCTTCGAGTGGATGAGCCGCAACCTCTCCCGCCGCGAGTACGTCTGCGTCTCCGTCCACCCGCACAACGACCGCGGTACGGCCGTGGCCGCCGCCGAGCTGGCGCTGATGGCCGGCGCCGACCGCGTCGAGGGCTGTCTGTTCGGGCAGGGCGAGCGCACCGGCAACGTCGACCTGGTCACCCTGGGCATGAACCTGTTCTCGCAGGGCGTCGACCCGCAGATCGACTTCTCCGACATCGACGAGATCCGTCGTACGTGGGAGTACTGCAACCAGATGGAGGTCCACCCGCGCCACCCGTACGTGGGCGACCTGGTCTACACGTCCTTCTCCGGCTCCCACCAGGACGCCATCAAGAAGGGCTTCGACGCCATGGAGGCCGACGCGGCCGCCAAGGGTGTGACGGTGGACGACATCGAGTGGGCCGTTCCCTACCTGCCGATCGACCCCAAGGACGTCGGCCGCTCCTACGAGGCGGTCATCCGCGTCAACTCGCAGTCCGGCAAGGGCGGTATCGCGTACGTCCTGAAGAACGACCACAAGCTGGACCTGCCGCGCCGGATGCAGATCGAGTTCTCCAAGATCATCCAGGCGAAGACGGACGCCGAGGGCGGCGAGGTCACCGGCGGTGACATCTGGGCGGTGTTCCAGGACGAGTACCTGCCGAACCCGGAGAACCCGTGGGGTCGTATCCAGGTCAAGAACGGCCAGTCGACGACGGACACGGACGGCGTGGACACGCTGAAGGTGGAGGCGACGGTCGACGGCGTCGACACCGTCCTGTCCGGTACCGGCAACGGTCCGATCTCGGCCTTCTTCGACGCGCTGGACGCCGTGGGTGTGGACGCGCGGCTGCTGGACTACCAGGAGCACACGATGAGCGAGGGCGCGTCCGCGCAGGCCGCGTCGTACATCGAGTGTGCGATCGACGGCAAGGTGCTGTGGGGTATCGGGATCGACGCCAACACGACGCGGGCGTCGCTGAAGGCGGTCGTCTCCGCCGTCAATCGGGCTGCTCGCTGACGGTTCCTTCCACCGAGGGAGGGGCGCGACCACGGAAGTGCCGCGGTGTGTTGTCGGTCGGCTGCGGCGCCGTCGTGGCTGGTCGCGCCCACGCGGCGGAGCCGCAAGTCGACACAGCCCGCGCCCCTGGAGGTTGCCCCGTCCGCCGTTTCTCGGTGGGCGGGGTACCTCTGTTTCCGGCCATTGACCTGTGCAGGTCACGGAAAGGTCTCGTTCGGGGTACTGACTCCGCGTCCGTGATGTGGCTAACATCACGCAAGCGCGGCGATGTTGCCGCGGCGTTACGGAGGTGCGACGTGCTGCCAGGACGGGGACAAGACGGCCGTGCCGCCAGGGTTGCGCGCATCCTGGGCACCCGCACCGCGTGGTCGCCGGTCGGCGACGGCGAGTTCTTCTGCCCCGGATGCGGGGGCGACCGCAACTACCAGCGGCTGACCGGGCACCGCCGCTTCACTCTGCTCGGCGTGCCCGTCCTGCCGCGCGGTGAGACCGCGCCCGTCGTGGAGTGCGC
The DNA here is from genome assembly GCF_039537145.1 of Streptomyces shaanxiensis. Taxonomy (NCBI): domain Bacteria; kingdom Bacillati; phylum Actinomycetota; class Actinomycetes; order Kitasatosporales; family Streptomycetaceae; genus Streptomyces; species Streptomyces shaanxiensis. The sequence continues at coordinate 437,907 of NZ_BAAAZY010000007.1, read as the reverse complement.
GGCCTGCCGCCGTCACTTCGGCACCGACGTCCTGGACCACCCGACCACGACCCGCTTCTCCGCGATGCTCCGCGACGCCGTGCACACCGTCGCCCTGGCGGTGCTGGCGGCGGGCGGCACCTGCGCCCGTCCGGCCCTGGAGGCCGCGGCGGTCACGGTGCGCGCGGCCGGCTTCGACGACTGCACGGAGGAACAGCTCAACGCCCTCGTCGAGGCGCTGGCGGCGGACACCGGGCGGGTCTTCTCCGAGCCGTGCGGTGCCGGGCTGGCCATAGAGCTCCATGAGGCCCTCGACCCGCTCGCCCCGCATCTCGCCCCGGCCGGCCGCGAGTCCATCCTGCTCCAGGGCGCCCGCATCGCCCTGGCCGACGGCCCGTACACGCCCGCCGAGCGCGACGTTCTCGCGACGGTCGGCGCGGCCCTCACCATCTGCGCCGAGGACGTGACCCGGCTGCTGGCCGCGGCGGCGCGGACGCCTTCCTGAAACGGGACGCTCAGCGGTACGCCGCGGGCGCGGACACGGCCGTGTGGGCCCGGTCCTCGCGCCGCTCGTCGAACTGTGCGCCGCTCACCGCGACGACCAGCACGACCATCCCGACGAGCACCTGAAGCGAGGCGCTGACGAAGGCCCGGAGCAGACACAGCAGCGCGGCGGTCAGCAGCACGATGCCGCCGGCGATGCCCACGTAGAGCCAGTCGGTCGTGAACGTGACGTCGGAGTTGTCCGCGCCCGGGTCGAACGGCTTCCAGTCGCCGCTGACGTCGATGCCGAGCACGAAGGCCAGGACGGCCCCGAGGACGTCCAGGACGAGCAGTCCGACCGCCAGGGCGATGTCCCCCGCGACGGGCAGCCGCCGGCGTCTCCCGGGCGGGGGCGGCACATCGGCGCCGCGGAAGTGTGGGAGGCCGGTCGGGGCAGTCATGGGGGCAAGCCTTCCCGGAAGGCAGCGCCGGTGCCTGAGTACGGATACTCAGGTGCCGCGTCCCGCAGTACTCCCCAGGGAGTAATCGCGGCATCGCACCGCCCCCGGCAGTAGCCCCCAACTCGCCCTTCCGTCCGACGAATCGGCCCCGCCGCGCCGGGAGTCTGGAATCGACCCAGACACCCGGACCGGAGGGAGGCCCGTCAGATGGGGGCCGTAAGGACAGCAGTGCGGCGCAGGCGTGCCGTGCCCTGGCTCGTGCTCGGGCTGTGGATAGCCGTGCTCGCGCTCGCCTCGCCGTTCGCGTCGAAGCTGGCGGACGTCCAGCGTGACCGCGCCATCGACTACCTGCCGGCGAGCGCCGACTCCACGCAGGTCGCCAAGATCCAGGACCGGCTGCCCGGCGGCGAGGCCACCGAGATGGTCGTCGTCTACCACCGCGACGGCGGGCTGACCGCCGCCGACAAGGCCACCGCCGCCGACCAGATCGACCGGATCGCGAGTGCCCACAAGCTCACCGGCGAGCCCCAGGGCATCCCGTCCCGGGACGGCACCACCCTGATGTACCCGGTGGCCAGCACCGAACCGGGCCAGGACGAGGAGGCCCGCGACGAACTGGTCAACGCCGTACGGGACATGGCGAAGGGCGGCGACGGGCTCGGCGTCGACGTCGGCGGCGAGGGCGCGCTGGCCACGGACGCGAGCGAGGTCTACAACTCGCTCGACGGACCGCTGCTCTACACCACCGCCGGCGTCGTCGCCCTGCTGCTGATCCTCATCTACCGCAGCCCGTTCCTGTGGCTCGTGCCGCTCGCCGTCGCGGGCATGGCCGACTATCTGTCGATGGGCGTCGCCTACGGCCTCAACCAGGGGTTCGGGACGTCTGTTTCCGGCCAGAGCTCCGGGATCATGACCATCCTCGTGTTCGGGGCGGGCACCGACTACGCGCTTCTCCTCGTCTCCCGCTACCGCGAGGAGCTACGGCGCATCGAGCGGCCGTACGACGCGATGGTCGCCGCGCTGAAGGGCTGCGGGCCCGCCGTGCTCGCCTCCTCCGGCACCGTCGCCGCCGGGCTGCTGTGCCTGCTCGCCGCCGACCTCAACTCCAGCCGGGGCATGGGCCCGCTCGGCACCGTCGGTGTGCTGTGCGCGCTCGCCGCCATGCTGACCCTGCTGCCCGCGATCCTCGTGCTGCTCGGCCGGCGCGTGTTCTGGCCGCTCGTGCCGCGCTTCGGCAGCACGCCCAAGGCCCGCCGGTCCCTGTTCACCGCGATGGGCAGCTCCGCCGGACGCCGGCCCCTCACCGTCCTCGCGGGCGGCGCCGTCCTGCTCGGCGCACTGGCCCTCGGTGTGCTGAACCTGCCCGGCAGCCTCAAGCAGGAGGACTCCTTCACCAGCAAGCCCGACGCGGTCGCCGCCATGGAGACGCTCGCAAAGGCCTACCCCGAGCGCGGCACCCAGCCCATCAGCGTCATCACGCCGGAAGACCGCGCCGCCGAGACGCTCGCGTCGATCCGCGAAACCCGGGGCGTCGACAGCGCACAGAAGGGACGTACCGGAGACGGCTGGACCGAGATCTCCGTCCTCGCCGCCGCACCACCCCAGTCGACCGGCGAGACGGCCACCATCGAGGCCCTGCGCGACAAGCTCGACGGCTCCTACGTCGGCGGGCCCAGCGCCGAGCAGATCGACCTGAAGGACACCAACGCCCGGGACCGTCTGGTCGTCGTGCCGATCGTGCTGCTGTCCGTGCTGCTCATCCTGGTCGCCCTGCTGCGCTCGCTCGTCGCGCCGCTGATCCTGGTCGCGGCCGTGGTCGCGGTGTGGGGCGCGGCGCTCGGCATCGGCGGGCTCGTCTTCGGGCCGCTCTTCGGCTTCGAGGGCACGGACCCGGGACTCGGCCTGCTGTCCTTCGTGTTCCTGGTGGCCCTCGGCGTCGACTACGGCATCTTCCTGATGCACCGGATGCGCGAGGAGTGCCTGAACGGCGCCGAACCGGCCACGGCCGCGCTCACCGCGCTGCGCACGACGGGCGGCGTCATCGCCTCCGCAGGGCTCGTCCTCGCCGCGACCTTCGCGGTGCTCACCAACATGCCGTTGGTCCCGCTCGTCGAGCTGGGCTTCGTCATCGCGGTGGGCGTGCTGCTCGACACCTTCCTGGTCCGCACCTACCTGGTCACCAGCGCGAGCGTCGCGCTGCGCCGCAAGGTGTGGTGGCCGGGCGGGCTCTCCCGGGCGCCGGAGCCCCCGGTCCGGCGGGAACGCCAGCCGGAGCCGGTGTGAGCCTCCCGCGCACCGTCAGGGCGTCCCTCCTCTCCCGGAGGGGCGCCCGCGTGGCGGAGGATGAGCCGGTGCAGCAGACGACGAAGGCGGCGGGCCGGCCCCGGGTGGGCGAGCGGGTGATGGCGGCGATCAACCGCGACCCCCGCACCGCCCCGCACGCCACCCGCAACGACGCACTGCTGGCCGCGGCGCTGGCCGCCCTCGCCACGGCCTTCGCCCTGGTCGGCGGCAAAGGGCTCCGCCCCGACGCACTCGGCTGGACCCTGCTGTTCGCGGCACATGTGCCCCTCGTATGGCGCCGCCGCCGTCCGCTGCTGGTCCTGCTCGCGGTGCTGGCCTGCATCGCGCCGTACCACGCGCTCGACAACAACCACGTGGCGCCCATCCCCGCCACCATGGTGGTCCTGTACACGGTCGCCGCGACCGGCACGGTCCGCCGCACGCTGCTCACCGGCGCCTCCGTCCTCGGTGTGACGCTGATCCTCAACGCCCTCACCAACCCCGACGGCGTACGCGAACTGCTGCGGATCTCCGGCTGGGTCATCGCGGTCCTCTTCTGCGGCATCGACGTCCGCTACTACCGCCAGTACGTCGCCGCCATCGTCGAACGAGCCGAACGAGCCGAACGCACCCGCGAGGAGGAGGCCCGCCGCCGCGTCGCCGAGGAACGCCTGCGCATCGCCCGGGACCTGCACGACCTGCTCGCCCACAGCATCACGCTCATCGGCGTGCAGACCTCGGTGGCCGCCCATGTCCTGGCCGCCGACCCCGAGCGGCTGGACCGCGAGACCGTCGCGAAGGCCCTGGACGACATCGCCGGGACCTGCCGCACGGCACGCGGCGAACTCCGTACGACGCTGGACGTGCTGCGCGAGCAGGGGGTCGCCGGCGAGGCACGCGGCCCGCTGCCCGGGCTCGACGGCCTGCCGGACCTGGTGGAGGCGGCGCGGCTGGCCGGGGCGCGGGTGGAGTCGGCGGTACGGGTGAGCCAGGCACCGCCCGCCGTGGGCGCGGCCGCGTACCGCATCGTGCAGGAGGCGCTGACGAACGTCGTACGGCACGCGGGGCCCGAACCCGCCGTACGCGTCGAGCTGTACGAGGAGCAGGGCGCCCTGCGCGTGTCGGTCACCGACGAGGGCCCCGAGGGCGCGGACGCGGCCCCCGGCTACGGCCTCGTCGGCATGCGGGAACGGGCCCGCAGTGTGGGTGGCACACTCGACGCCGGACCGCGACGCGAGGGGGGTTTCGAGGTGAGGGCCGTACTGCCCGTCGGAACGGACCGGGAGGGAGAGCGATGATCCGCGTCCTGCTCGCGGACGACCAGACGCTCGTCCGGGAGGCGTTCGCCATGCTGGTCGAGTCGGCCCCGGACATGGAGGTCGTCGGCCAGGCGGGCACCGGCCGCCAGGCCGCGGAACTGGTCCGCAGCTCACGCGCCGACCTCGTCGTGATGGACATCCGCATGCCCGACCTGGACGGCATCGAGGCGACCCGGCTCATCGCGGCCGACGAGGACCTGGCCGGGGTGCGCATCCTGGTCCTCACCACCTACGACACCGACGAGAACATCGTGGACGCGCTGCGCGCCGGCGCCTCCGGATTCCTCGTCAAGGACACCCGGCCCGCCGAACTCCTCGACGCCATCCGCACGGTGGCGGCGGGGGAATCGCTGCTGTCCCCCGGGCCGACCGCACGGCTGATCGAGCGGTTCCTGCGCAGCCCCTCCGCGCCCACTGCCGACGGACCCGAATGCCTGTCCGAACGTGAACGCGAAGTGCTGACGCTGGTCGCGCGCGGCCTCAACAACACGGAGATCGCGGACGCGTTGGGACTGAGCCCGCTGACGGCGAAGACCCACGTCAGCCGGATCATGGGGAAACTGGGGGCGCGGGACCGGGCGCAGTTGGTCATCGTGGCGTATGAGTCAGGGATGGTGACACCGGGGAACCTGTGACGGACAGGTCAATGCTGACACCCCGTCAAGGGAACTCAAGGGAACTCGATGACCATCCTGAGTCGCACACTCAGTCGTACTTTCCTAGTCACCGCAGCACTCCTGACCGCCCCCCTCACCACGGCCGGCCACGCCTCGGCGGGCGACGCCGGCTGCACGTCCTCCGTCCCGTACGTGTCGGGCGAGGGCGGCTACGACACCTACCGCATCCCGGCGGCCGTCACGACCCCGCGCGGCACGGTCCTGGCCTTCGCCGAGGGCCGGCACGACGGTGCGGGGGACACCGGCGACATCGATGTCGTCGTCAGACGTTCCATCGACGGCGGCTGCACCTGGGGCCCGCTGACGCTGGTCGCCGCCGGGGACGGGGACACGCGGGGCAATCCGGCGCCCGTGGTGGATCCGCGCACGGGCACGGTCGTGCTGGTCACCTCCTACAACAGCGGTGCTGTGACGGAGGCGGAGATCATGCGGGGCGAGGCGACGCCGGAGGAGAGCCGGCGGGTGTTCGTCCAACGGAGCCTGGACGACGGTCGGCGCTTCTCCTCACCCCGGGACATCACGCGGCAGGTGAAGCCGGCGAACTGGCGCTGGTACGCGACGGGGCCGGGGCACGCGATCGCCCTCAGGAAGGGGCCGCACGCCGGGCGGCTGGTCGTCCCCTCGAACCACTCTGTGGCGCCGGCGTCCGGCTCGTCCGACACCGGTCAGGAGCCCAAGTACTACGGCGGGCACGCCATTTACAGCGACGACGCCGGGCTCACCTGGCGCACGGGCTTCGTGGACGACTCCTACGACGGTCGCAGCAACGCCAACGAGTCGACGGCGGCCGAACTTCCCGACGGCAGGGTGTACTTCAACTCGCGTGATCAGCTCGGCACGAGTGCGGGGAACCGGCTCGATGCGTACTCCAGCGACGGCGGTGAGACGCTGGACCTCCCGTACGCCGTCCAGCCCTCTCTGAACGACGTCCCCGTGGTGGAGGCGAGTGTCCTCCAACTCCCCGGCCGTGGGGCCCCGTTGCTCTTCTCCGGGCCCTCCGTCCCGACCGCGCGGCAGGCGATGGCCGTGTGGCGGAGCGTGGACGGTGGGGCCACCTTCACGAAGGCGCTGACGCTGTCCCGGCAGCGGGCGGCGTACTCCGATCTGGTGCCGCTCGACCGGCATGCGGTGGGGATTCTGTACGAGACGGGGGTGGCGGGGGCGTACGAGACGATCGAGTTTCGCCGGTTGGCGGTGGCTGATCTGGGATAGCGGGCTCGGGCCGGGAGGTTTTTCGCCCCCGCCGCCCCTACCCGTCCCGTCCCTGGGGGCTGCCGCCCCCAGACCCCCGCTTCGGCCCTTAAGGGGCCTCGTCCTCAAACGCCGGACGGGCTAAGAACCAGCCCCTCCGGCGTTTGAGGAGCGGGGTCTGGGGCGGAGCCCCAGAAGGACGGGAAGGGTAGGGGCGGCGGGGGCGAGAAACGCCTTACAGCAACCCCGCCCCGGCCAGATACTTCCCCACCCGCTCCACCTCCTCCGCCGCCAGCGGCACCTGCGGCTCCGCCGTCGCCGGGCAGTCGATGATCCCCCGCAGATGCAGCGCGGCCTTGAACGCACCCAGCGCCGAAGAACCGCCCCCCATCCGCTCGGGATCGCCCACGGTGACCAGACCGAACAGGGCGCACAGCCGCTCCTGTTCGGACCGCGCCCCCTCCCAGTCGCCGGAACGGCACAGCCGGTCGAGGCGGACGTAGCCGTGCGGATCGACGTTGGCGAGACCCGGCACCGCCCCGTCGGCACCGATCGCGAGCGCCGCGTCGACGACGAGCTCCGAGCCGGTCAGCACGCTGAAGCCCTGCACGTCGGGGCGGGTGCGGGCGCCGGTGACGACCTCGCGGAACCCGGCGAGGTCGCCACTGGAGTCCTTCAGGCCCGCCAGGGCGCCCTCAGCGGCGAGCTCGAGGATCACGTCGGCGGGCAGCTTGGTGTGGACGGCGACCGGGAGGTCGTACGCGATGACCGGCACCGGGGAGCCCGCCGCGATCAGGCGGTAGTGGCGGGCGATCTCGGCACGGTGGGTGCGGGCGTAGAAGGGCGCCGTCGCCACCACCGCGTCCGCACCGGCGGCGGTGACCTCCCGCACATGGTCCAGCACCCTCGGCGTGGTCATGTCGATCACGCCCGCCAGCAGCGGAAGCTGCCCGGCGACATGCCCGGCCACCGCCTCCACCACCAGCCTGCGCTGCCGGTCCGTCAGATACGCCGCCTCCGACGACGAACCCAGCACGAACAGACCGTGCACCCCGCCCTCGACCAGGTGGTCGACCAGTCTGAGCAGTGAGGGGACGTCCACCTCGCGGTCCGGCGTCAGGGGCGTGCAGACGGGCGGGACGACACCGGTGAGCGGGGTGGGGAACGTCATCAAGGCTCCTTGGAAAGGTGACTCTGTCGTACGAGGTCGCGGGTGGCCTCGCCCTCCTCCACTGGATGGTGACACCTGTAACGATGCTCCGGGCGAGACGTGGCCGAGAAGTCCGGCATCACGTCCGCGCACACCCCGTCCGCCTTCCAGCACCGCGTCCGGAACGGGCACCCGCTCGGCGGCCGCGTCGCCGACGGCACCGGGCCGGTCAGCGGGATCGGCTCGATGGGGTCCAGCAGGCCGGGCGTCGCGGAGAAGAGGGCGCGGGTGTACGGGTGCCGGGAGCCGTCGGTGACATCGGCCGCCGGTGCCTCCTCGACGATCCGGCCCAGGTACATCGTGATCACGCGGTCACTCATCCGCCGTACCGTCTGGATGTCGTGCGAGACGAAGACCAGGGCCAGGCCCAGCCGCTCCTTCAGGTCCAGGAGGAGGTTCAGGATCTGGGCGCGGACCGACACGTCCAGCGCGCTCGTCGGCTCGTCGGCCACCACCAGGTCGGGGTCCAGGGCCAACGCCCGCGCGATCGCCACGCGCTGGCGCTGACCGCCCGACAGCTGGCCGGGCAGCGCGTCGGTGAGGGCGCGTGGGAGGCCTACGAGAGACATCAACTCCCTTACGCGATCCTCGCGTTGGCGCTTCGTGCCGCGCTCGTGCACGTCCAGCGGGTCGCGCAGTATCTGCCGGACCGGCAGGCGACGGTTCAGGGCCGTCGACGGGTCCTGGAAGATCATCCCGGTGCCGGCACCCACCGCCGTCCTGCGCTCGGCCGGGGTCATGGTCCACAGGTCGCGTCCGCGGAAGGCCACCGTCCCCGCCGTCGGCCGCTGCACTCCCACCAGCACCTTCGCCAGCGTCGACTTCCCGCACCCCGACTCGCCGACCACGCCCACCGTCTCGCCGGGCGCGATGACGAGATCGGCGCCGGTCAGGGCGTACACCTTGTCCCGGGTGAACAGCCCGCCGCTGCGCGCCTTGTGCACGACGTGCGCGTCGGCCAACTCCACCAGTGCGTTCACTGGACGACCCCGCTTTCGGAGCGGTCGATGGGAGCCAGCACCACCGCCGGGTGATGGCAGGCCGCCGTATGTGTCGGTGTTCCCACCAGGTCCGGTGCCGTCGTCCGGCACTCCTCGCTCGCCAGTGGGCAGCGGTCCGCGAAACGGCAGCCCGCGGGGAAGTCGGCGGGGGAGGGGACCACGCCCTTGATCTGCGTCATCCGCTCCTGGGCCGACTCCAGCGACAGCACGCTGCCCAGCAGGCCGCGTGTGTAGTGGTGCGCGGGTGCCTCCACCAGGTCGGCGGTCACGCCCGTCTCCACGATCTGGCCGCCGTACATCACGACCACCCGGTCGGTGACGTCCGCGATCAGCGCGAGGTCGTGCGAGACCAGGATCAGGGCGAAGCCCAGCTCCTCCCGCAGCCTCAGCAGCAGCTCTATGATCTGCGCCTGCACGGTGACGTCCAGCGCGGTCGTCGGCTCGTCGGCGACGATCAGCCTCGGGTCGCGGGACAGGGCCATGGCGATCAGGACGCGCTGACGCTGGCCGCCGGAGAGTTCGTGCGGGTAGCTGCGCAGGGTGCGTTCGGGGTCGAGGCCGACCAACGTCAGCAGTTCGTGGGGGGAGCGGCGGCCGCCGCGGCGTACGACCTGCTTGAGCTGCGAGCGGATCGTCATCGCCGGGTTCAGGGACGACAGGGCGTCCTGGTAGATCATCGCCATCTCGTGGCCCAGGAGCCGTCGCTTCACGCGCATCGGCTCGCCCACCAACTGCCGCTGGTTGAACCGGACATGGCCGCGCACCCGGGCGCCCTTCGGCTCCAGGCCCATCACCGCCAGGGCCGTCAGCGACTTGCCGCAGCCCGACTCGCCGACCAGGCCCAGCACCTCACCGGGCTGTACCTCGAAGCTGATCCCGTCGACGATGTCCACGCCGCCGTGCCGGCCCTCGAAGCCGATGGCGAGGTTCTCCACCGCCAGCACCGGCTGCCCGGCCCGGTCCGGCAACGGCCGCGCCCTCGACCGCAGCCGCACCGCCGCCTCCGTCAGCCCCGGCAGCTGCAGCACCTCGCCGCTGCCCGGCTCCGGAGCCTCCAGCCGGTCCTCGGCGTCCTGGACGTCGACCTCGCGTGCCGAGGGCGCCGCCCACGCGTCCGACACGCCCTCGGAGAGGATGTTCAGGGAGAGGACGGTCACCAGCATCAGCAGGCCCGGGAAGACGGTCGCCCACCAGCCCCCGGTCAGCACCATGTTCTTGCCGTCCGCGATGACACTGCCCCAGGACGGGTCCGGCGGCCGCACGCCCGCCCCGATGAAGGACAGCGACGCCTCGAAGACGATCGCCTCGGCCACCTGGACCGTGCAGAACACCAGCACCGGGGCGGCGCAGTTGATCGCCACGTGCCGCAGCACGATGTGGGGCGTCCGTGCCCCGATCACCCGCTCCGCCGTCACATAGTCCTCGCCGTACTGGTCGAGGACGTTCGCCCGGACGACCCTCGCCACGGGTGGGGTGAAGAGGAAGGCGATCGCGCAGATCAGGACCGTGATCCCGCCGCCGAAGACCGCGACCAGTACGGCGGCCAGCGCGATGCCCGGGAACGCCATCACCACGTCCAGGCAGCGCATCAGCGTCTCGTCGACCGCCTTGCGGGAGGTCGCCGCGACCGCGCCGATCAGGGCGCCGACGACGAGCGCGAGCCCGGTCGCGCCGAGCCCGATCGCCAGCGACCAGCGGGCGCCGTACATCAGCCGGCTGAGGATGTCCCGGCCGAGGCTGTCCTGGCCCATCCAGTGCTCGGCGGAGGGATGCCCGGTGCCGTCGACGGGGGCCTGCTGGTCGAGCGGGTCGTGCGGCGCGAGCAGGGGCGCGAACAGGGCCATCAGGACCACGACGGCCAGGAAGCAGACGGCCACCTTCGACAGCAGCGGCAGCCTGCGCCAGCCGCGCAGCCGGATGCCGGGCCGGGACAGCGCCTCGGCCAGGCGCTTGCGGTTGAACGTCACGTCGCCTCCCGCAGTCGCGGGTTGACCAGCAGATACAGGATGTCGATGACGAGGTTCACGACCACGAACCCGGTCGCCGTCGTCAGGACGACGCCCTGGACGACCGCCGGGTCACCGTTCTTCACGGCGTCGATCATCAGCTTTCCCATCCCGGGAAGGGAGAAGATCGTCTCGATGACGACCGCGCCGCCGAGGAGATAGCCGACCCGCAGGCCGAGGACGGTCAGCGGGTTGATGAGCGCGTTGCGCAGGACGTTCCGGCCGACGACCACCACCGGCGGCAGCCCGCTGCCGATCGCCGTCCGCACGTAGTCCTTGTCCAGTTCCTCCACCACCGCCGTCCGCACGATCCGCGTCAGCTGCGCCGCCACCGGCAGGGACAGTGCGAAGGCGGGCAGGGTCATGGTCTTCAGCCAGCCGGTGAAGGAGTCCGCCGGGTTGATGTAGCCGCCGGTCGGGAACCAGCCGAGGTCGACGGCGAGGTACTGGATCATCAGCAGCGCCAGCCAGAAGCCGGGGGCGGCGACCCCGGTGAGGGAGACGACGCGGATGATCTGGTCGGGGAGGCGGTCGCGGTAGATGGCCGCCGTGACGCCGCCGAGCAGCGACAGCACGACCGCGATGCCGAGGCCCAGGAAGGTGAGCTGGAGGGTCAGCGGCAGCGCGGTCATGACCTGGTCGACGACCGGCGCCCGGGTCAGGGCGCTGGTGCCCATGTCGCCGTGGATCAGGTCGCCGATGAAGGCGACGTAGCGGACGGGGAGGGGATCCAGCAGGCCGTTCTCCTCGCGGAAGTCGTGCAGCTGCTGGGCGGTGGGGTTGGCGCCCTGGAAGAACGCGGACGCCGGGTCGACGTCCGAGAACCGCATGACCAGGAACACGAACAGCACGATGCCCAGCATCAGCGGCACGAGCAGCGCGACGCGACGGGCCAGGATCCGGACGACGGTGACCACTCAGGGACTCCTGGGGCCTAGGACCACTTGGCCTGGAGGAGGTTGATGCCGGGATACGGCTGCGCCCTTATGCCGGTGAGCTGCTTCGGGTTCCAGGCCGTCATCAGCTCGTTGTGGACGACCGGGTAGAGCACGGCCTGCTCGGCGACGACGTCGATGTAGTCCTGGACCATCGTCCTCTTCTTGTCGGCGTCCGGCTCCTGGGTCGCCCGGTCCATGTCCTTGAAGAGCGCCTTGGCGACGGAGTTGCCGGCCCACCGCGTGTACTGCATCCACAGGTTCTCGGGACCGTAGTTGTAGTGCATGATCAGGTCGGCGTCGAGGCCGAACTGGTTGGGGTTCGAGGCGGCGGCGACGACCTGGTAGTCCTGCTTCTGGTCCATCTTGGTGAAGACGGCCGTGGTCTCCTGCGGGGAGAGGGTGGTCTTGACACCGATCGCGTCCCAGGACGCCTTGACGGTCGGCAGACAGTCGACGATCCAGCTCACGTTCACGGCCAGGATCTCGATCTCCAGCCCGCTGACCCCGGCCTCCTTCAGCAGCGCCTTCGCCTTGTCGGGGTCGTAGTCGTAGACGGTCTTCGCGCGCCGGTAGCTGGGATTGGCCTCGTTGAGGAAGGACGACGACGGCTTTCCGTGCCCCTTGAGCGCGACCTCGATCATCTTCTCGGTGTCGATGGCGTAGTGCAGCGCCTGGCGGACGCGTACGTCGTCGAAGGGCTTGTGCTGGGTGTTGAACATCAGGAAGAGGTTGTTCATCCCGGCGCCGCCCGCGACCGTGAGCCCACCGCTCTCCAGCTGCCCGATGTTGGCGTACGGGATGTTGTCCGCGATCTGGGCGCCGGCACTCGCCCCCGAGATCCTGGCCACGCGCGGCGCCGCGTCCACGATCGTCAGCCAGTTCATCTTCTTGAAGGCCGGCTTGCGCGGGCCGTTGTAGTCGGCGAACGCCTCGAAGGTGGTGTTGGACTTCGGGTGGTGCGCGGTCTGCCGGTACGGCCCCGAGCCGATCGCCTTGCCCTTGATGGCGTCCTCCCAGGCGCCCGGCTGGGAGAAGACGTGCTTCGGCATGATCTTGGCCAGGGTGAGCCGCGAGATCCCGTCCGGGAAGGGGAACTTGAGCACCAGCTCGACGTTCTGCGCGTCGATCTTCCGCACTTCCTTCAGCCAACTCGCGAAGAACCCCTTGGCGAGGGTCTGGGTCTTCGGATCGAGGATCCGGTCGAACACGAAGACCACGTCGTCGGCGGTGACCGGCTTCCCGTCGTGGAACTTGGCGCCGGCGCGCAGGGTGAACTTCCAGGACGTGGCGTTCGGGTCGGCCGGCACCTGGGTGGCGAGCGCGGCGTACGGCTCCCGGGAGATCGGGTCGGTGTCGAGGAGCCCCTCGTAGATGTGGTTGTTGGCGGCCATGCAGAAGGCGGACGCCGTCTGGGTGGGGTCCCAGCTGCCGTCGTTGCCGTAGCCGATCACCGCGGTCAGCGTCCGGTTCTGGCCGCCGCCCCCGCCGGTCTCGTTGGTGGACTCCGGCCCCGACGAACAGGCCGACAGCGACGCGGAGACGGCGGCGGCCGCGCCCAGCGCGCCGGTGTACTTCAGGAACGACCGGCGGTGCAGCGCCGGCACGTCGTGGGTCACGTCGCGCACGGTTCCTCCAGCGAAGAAGAGCTCGGAAAGGGGCTCGGAAGGATCTCGGAAGGATCTCGGAAGGATCTCGGAAGGTCTGAGGAGATACGACGTCCTACGTCCTGACGGTCAGCGCGACCATAGGTGGGGTGGTGGGGGCGGTCAAGGGATCTCACACGAATGGCGCATCTGCCACAGGTCGGACCAATGGCGCTGTGAAATGGCGCGAGTTGACCCCCTGTCAGCTGCGGATCGGGCAGACATGGGATGTGGGACGTCCGCTGCGCGTACCATGCGCCGCATGCCCGGGCAGCCCAGGAACAGCCGTACGTCCGAGGAGTCCAGGAACAGCCGCATCCAGCGCAGGGTCATGCAGCTGATCATCGACCGCAGGCTCCAGGCCGGCGCCCTGCTGCCCACCGAGGCCGAGCTCATGGAGGACCTCGGCGTCAGCCGCAACTCCGTCCGCGAGGCGCTCAAGGCACTCCAGGCCCTGGACATCGTGGAGATCCGGCACGGCTACGGCACGTACGTCGGCCAGGCCTCGCTGACCCCGCTGATCGACGGGCTGACCTTCCGCACGCTCGCCCGGCACGACCACGACGACTCGGGGGCGCTGGCCGAGATCCTCCAGGTGCGGGAGGTGCTGGAGGAGGGGCTGATCCGGCGGGTGGCGGCGACGGTCACCGAGGGGGAGCTGGATCGGCTGGAGGGGGTGGTGGCGAAGATGGAGGAGGCCGGCCGCGCGGGGCGTTCGTTCCCCGAACTGGACCGTGAGTTCCACGAGTTGCTGTACGCCTCGTTGGGCAACGACCTGGTGCCGCAGCTGCTTGCCGCCTTCTGGACGGTCTTCCGGCGTGTCTCGGGCGCCCGCGGCCGGCCCGACGCCCCGTCGCCCGAGCTCACGGCCCGGTGGCACCGCGACATCGTCACCGCGCTGCGGGCGCGTGACGTGGAGGGGGCGCAGCGGGCGATGGCTGTGCATTTTCGGGGGATCGCGGCGCGGGGGGTCGGCTGACGGCTGGGGTCGGGAGGGTTTTCGCCCCCGCCGCCCCTACCCGTCCCGTCCTCCAGGGGCTCCGCCCCTTCGACCCCGCCAGGGGGCTCTGCCCCCTGGACCCCCGCTCCTCAAACGCCGGAGGGGCTGGTTTCAGCCCGTCCGGCGTTTGAGGACGAGGCCCGTTCAGGGCCGAAGCGGGGGTCTGGGGGCGGCAGCCCCCAGGGACGGGACGGGTAGGGGCGGCGGGGGCGAAAAAAGAGCGGTCAGGAATCAAGAAGCGCCGCCCCCCACCCGCCGATAGCGTGACGGCCATGGACATCTCGATTCACGCCAGCTTTCTCCCCCAGGACGATCCGGACGCCGCCCTCGGCTTCTACCGCGACATCCTCGGCTTCGAGGTCAGAAACGACGTCGGCTACGGCGGCATGCGCTGGATCACGGTCGGCCCGGCCGGCCAGCCCGGCACCTCCATCGTGCTGACTCCCCCCGCCGCCGACCCCGGCGTCACCGACGACGAGCGCAAGGTCATCGCCGAGATGATGGCCAAGGGCACCTACGGCGGCATCGTCCTGGCCACCCCCGACGTCGACGCGACGTTCGAGCGCGTGCAGGCCGGCGGCGCCGACGTCGTCCAGGAGCCGATCGACCAGCCGTACGGGGTCCGCGACTGCGCCTTCCGCGACCCCGCGGGCAACATGATCCGAATCCAGCAGCGGGGCTGAGCCACCCACCGGAGGGAGAGCACACGATGAGCAGGGCCAGGGCCACGAGGACGGACGCGCAGTCGCCCGCGCCGCACGCCGCCGACAGCCATGAGCTGATCCGCGTGCACGGCGCGCGCGAGAACAACCTCAAGGACGTCAGCATCGAGATCCCCAAGCGCCGGCTGACGGTCTTCACCGGCGTCTCCGGCTCGGGCAAGAGCTCGCTGGTGTTCGACACGATCGCCGCCGAGTCGCAGCGGCTGATCAACGAGACCTACAGCGCCTTCCTGCAGGGCTTCATGCCGAACGTGGCCCGCCCCGAGGTGGACGTCCTGGACGGCCTCACCACCGCGATCACCGTCGACCAGCAGCGCATGGGCGGCGACCCCCGCTCCACCGTCGGCACCGCCACCGACGCCAACGCGATGCTGCGCATCCTGTTCAGCCGGCTCGGCAAGCCCCACATCGGCCCGCCCAGCGCGTACTCCTTCAACACCGCCTCGGTCCGGGCGAGCGGCGCGATCACCGTGGAGCGCGGCGCGAAGACCAAGGCCCAGAAGGCGACGTTCGAGCGCACCGGCGGCATGTGCAACCGCTGCGAGGGCCGTGGCTCGGTCTCCGACATCGACCTCACCCAGCTCTACGACGACTCCAAGTCGCTGTCCGAGGGCGCGTTCACCATCCCCGGCTGGAAGTCGGACAGCCAGTGGACCGTGCAGCTCTACGCCCAGTCCGGCTTCGTCGACCCGGACAAGCCGATCCGCCGGTACACCAAGAAGGAGATGCACGCCTTCCTCTACGGCGAGCCGACCAAGATCAAGGTCAACGGCATCAACCTCACCTACGAGGGCCTGATCCCCAAGATCCAGAAGTCGTTCCTGTCCAAGGACAAGGAGTCGATGCAGCCCCACATCCGGGCCTTCGTGGAGCGTGCGGTCACCTTCACCACCTGCCCCGAGTGCGACGGCACCCGGCTCAGCGAGGGCGCCCGGTCCTCGAAGATCGGGAAGGTCAGCATCGCGGACGCCTGCTCCATGGAGATCCGCGACCTCGCCGAATGGGTCCGCGGGCTCAAGGAGCCGACCGTGGCGCCGCTGCTCACCGCGCTCCAGCACACCCTCGACTCCTTCACGGAGATCGGCCTCGGGTATCTCTCCCTCGACCGGTCCGCCGGCACCCTGTCCGGCGGCGAGGCGCAGCGCGTGAAAATGATCCGCCACCTCGGCTCCTCGCTCACCGACGTCACCTACGTCTTCGACGAGCCCACCATCGGGCTGCACCCGCACGACATCCAGCGCATGAACGACCTGCTGCTGCGCCTGCGCGACAAGGGCAACACGGTGCTCGTCGTGGAGCACAAGCCGGAGGCCATCGCCATCGCCGACCACGTCGTGGACCTCGGCCCCGGCGCCGGCACGGCGGGCGGCACCGTCTGCTTCGAGGGCACCGTGGAAGGGCTGCGGGCGAGCGACACCGTCACCGGGCGCCACCTCGACGACCGCGCCAGGCTTCGCGACACCGTGCGCAAGGCCACCGGCACGCTGGAGATCCGCGGCGCGACCACGAACAACCTCCAGAGCGTCGACGTCGACATCCCGCTCGGTGTGCTCTGCGTGGTCACCGGCGTCGCCGGCTCCGGCAAGAGCTCCCTCATCCACGGGTCCATCCCGGCGCCGGAGGGCGTGATCTCGGTGGACCAGACGCCGATCCGCGGCTCGCGGCGCAGCAACCCGGCGACGTACACCGGGCTGGCGGACCCGATCCGCAAGGCGTTCGCGAAGGTCAACGGCGTGAAGCCGGCCCTGTTCAGCGCCAACTCCGAGGGCGCCTGTCCCACCTGCAACGGCGCCGGGGTCATCTACGTCGACCTCGGGATGATGGCCGGCGTCGACACCCCCTGCGAGGACTGCGAGGGGAAGCGGTTCCAGGCGTCGGTGCTGGAGTACCACCTCGGCGGACGGGACATCAGCGAGGTGCTCGCGATGTCGGTGACCGAGGCCGAGGAGTTCTTCGCGAGCGGCGAGGCCGCCACCCCGGCCGCCCACCGGATCCTGGAGCGGATGGCGGACGTCGGACTCGGCTACCTCACCCTCGGCCAGCCGCTGACCACGCTGTCCGGCGGCGAGCGGCAGCGGCTGAAACTGGCCACGCACATGGGCGACAAGGGCGGCGTCTACGTCCTCGACGAGCCGACCACCGGCCTCCACCTCGCCGACGTCGAGCAACTGCTCGGCCTGCTCGACCGGCTCGTCGACTCGGGCAAGTCGGTCATCGTCATCGAGCACCATCAGGCGGTCATGGCGCACGCCGACTGGATCATCGACCTCGGCCCCGGAGCCGGCCACGACGGCGGCCGGATCGTCTTCGAGGGCACCCCCGCCGACCTGGTCGCCGAGCGCTCCACCCTCACCGGTGAGCACCTCGCGGCCTACGTCGGCGGCTGACCCCGATGTGCTTCACCACGTCACCGGCCAGGTCCTTCGTCGCGGCCCGCTCCCGGGAGGTGGCCCGTTCCCGGGAGACGGCCCTCTCCCCGGGGCGGGCACGGGAGTGGACGGGTCGGGAAGGGGTTCGGGATGATGCGGGTGTGCGATCCAACCACTCCACGCCCGAGGAGCAGCGCCTGCGGACCCTCGCCGCGCTGCGTCGCGTCCGCGACCGGATGGACCGTGAGTACGCACAGCCGCTGGACGTCGAGGCGCTCGCGCGCGGCGTGCACATGTCGGCCGGGCACCTCAGCCGCGAGTTCCGGGCCGCCTACGGCGAGTCGCCGTACGGCTACCTCATGACGCGCCGCATCGAGCGCGCGATGGCACTGCTGCGCCGGGGCGACCTCAGCGTCACCGAGGTGTGCTTCGAGGTCGGTTGCTCGTCGCTGGGCACCTTCAGCACGCGCTTCACGGAGCTGGTCGGCATGTCGCCGAGCGCCTACCGCCGGCAGGCGGCGGACCCGACGGCCGACACGACGGCGGGGCTGCCGTCGTGCCTGTACAAGCAGGCGACCAGGCCGCTCAGGAACCGCGAAGCGCCGGGCGACCGCGAAACGCCCGTCGGCGAGCAGCAGGCATCCTGACGGGCCGGGGGCGCCGTCCCCAGTGCGGCGCCCCCGGCCCGTGGTTGTTACGGAAGGGTCTGCTGGTAGTACTTGTCGCCGTCGGAGTCGTAGACCAACTTGCCGTCGGCGTCGTAGCCCTTGATGTGCGGTGCCACGGTGACCTGCCGGCTCAGCTCACCGGACGCCACGAAGAAGCCGTCGTCGAGGGCGGCCTCGCTGCTGGAGCCGCCGTAGGAGACCGTCACCTCGGCCACCGACGGCTTGACGATGCCGACCACACCCCAGCGGAACGGCAGTTTCCAGTTGCCGCGGTCGATGATCGACTGCTGGTACAGCTTGCCGGAGTTGGGGTTGACGTACACGGGGCCCTCGTCCTCGATGAGGCCGGTGTCGTCGCCGAAGCCGGAGATGCCCTGGGTCTCGCCGTCGTTGATGCGGCACATCAGAGAAATCCGCTCCGGGTCCTTTTCCCGCACCGCGACGACGAACATCCCGTCACCGGCGGCGTTGGAGTCGCCGGTGCTGCGCATCGCCAGCAGGATCCGGTAGTCGTCCGCCGTGCCCCCGCCCGCGTCGCCCGAGGGCGCGAGGCCCCCCGTGTCGTAGGCGAGGCAGTTCTCCAGCCCGTCCGCCGCCTGCTCGAAGGTGATCCCGTCGAACAGCTGCCGTGCCGTGCCCGGCCGCTCGGGCCGGTTCGCCGTCGCGGACGGCGTCGGCGAAGGGGCCCGCGTGGCACTGGCCGAGGGCCTCGGGTCCGTCGCCGTGCCCCCGCCCTTCCCGCCACCGCCCAGCGCGTACGCCCCGACCGGCATCGCCGCCAACGTCACCAGCGCCGCCCCGGCCGCCGCCACCCGGCGCCGCCGCTCGACCACGCCCTGCCGCCGGATCGCCGGATACGGCGCCGGCGACGGCCTGATCGTGTACGCGTCCTCGGCGAGCAACTTCCGCAACCGCTCCTCGAAGCCCTGCTCGCCCGGCGCGCCCTGTTGCTGCTCCTCGTCGCTCACCTGCCACCTCCCTGCCCCTCCGGGACCCGCGCGAGCCCCGGGAACGTACGCAACTTCGCCAGCCCCTTCGACGCCTGGCTCTTGACCGTGCCGACGGAGCAGCCGAGCACGTCGGCGACCTCTGCCTCGGACAGGTCCTCCCAGTAGCGCATGACCACCACCGCCCGCTGTTTGGCCGGCAGTTGGGCGAGTGCGCCGAGCAGCGCGCCGCGCTCGTCCACGCCCGCGTAGCCCGCGTCGCGCCCCGCCACCTCCGGCGGCGCGTCGGTCAGCGCCTCGGTGACGCGCCGCTTGCGGAACCGGTCGCTGTTGCAGCTGACCAGCATCCGCCGCACGTACGCCTCCGGATTGTCGGCGCGCGACACCCGCCGCCATGAGCGGTACGCCTTCGCCAGCGCGGTCTGCGTCAGGTCCTCGGCATGGTGCGCGTCACCCGTGAGCAGATACGCGGTCCGCACGAGATGGGACCACCGCGCCCTGACGAACTCCTGGAACTGGGCCTCTGGTTCGGCCTGCATCAAGCACCCTCCCTCGCCCTCCAGACCACGGATACGCAGGATTCGGTTGCCCGGCCGCTCGGGCACCTTTCGAATAGGGGCCATGGAAGCCGAGCAGCACATGGAGAGCGGGAAGCGGTGGGACGAGAACGACGCCGGAGTCCTCCGGCTGCCGTCCGGACGCCTGGTCCGGGGCCGGGGCCTGCGCCGTCCCCTGGACCCGACGGCACCGGCCCCCGCATACGCCCTTTACCTGCTCGGCAGACGACCACCCGAGGTCCCCTGGGAGTCCCACTGGCTCCGCTGGCCCGACTTCAGGCTCCCGGCCGACCGCGCCGCCGCCCGCACCGCGCTCACCGAGGCCTGGGAGCGAGCCGCCACCGCACGGGTCGAGATCGCGTGCGGCGGCGGCCGTGGTCGTACGGGTACGGCGCTGGCGTGTCTGGCGGTCCTGGACGGCGTACCGGCCGAGGAGGCCGTGGACTTCGTACGGCGCAACTACGACCGGCACGCCGTGGAGACGCCCTGGCAGCGCAGGTACGTGCGGCGCTTCAGGTGAGCGTTTCCGCCAACAGCTCGGCCGTCTCGACGATCAGGGCGTGGTCGTACGCCGCGTCCTGCTCGGGCTGTGTCGTCTGGACCACCAGCACGAGCGGGGTGCCGTCATCGGTCCAGGCGATCCCCGCGTCGTTGTTCGCGCCGTAGAAACCGCCGCCCGTCTTGTCGGCGATCGTCCAGGTCTTGGGCAGGCCGGCGCGGAAGCGGTTGAAGCTGGTCGTGTTGTTCAGCAGCCAGTGGGTGAGGAGGTCGCGGTCCGGGCGGTTCAGGGCGTTGCCGAGGACGAGTCGGGCGTACGTCCGGCCGATCGCGCGCGGGCTCGTGGTGTCCGTGACCCGCCACGGCTCCGCCGAGTTGAGCTCCGTCTCCCAGCGGTCGAGGCGGGTCACCGGGTCGCCGAGGGAGCGGGCGAAACGGGTGATGGCGGTCGGGCCGCCGAGCTCGCGCAACAGGAGGTTGCCGGCCGTGTTGTCGCTGAAGCGGATGGCCACGTCGGCGAGTTCGGCGACGGTCATGCCGGTGGCCAGATGAGCCTCGGTCTGCTTGGAGTTCTCCACCAGGTCGGCCTCGGTGTAGTGGATGCGCTTGTTCAGCACCTCGCCGTGCCGGTCCAGGTCGCGCAGGACGGCCGCGGCGGCCAGGGGCTTGAACAGGGAGCAGATCGGAAACCGTTCGTCCGCGCGGTACCGGACGGTCCGCTTCGTGGCGAGGTTGTGCGCGAACACGCCCAGGCGGGCGCCGTGTTGTTCCTCCAGCGCACGGAGGCGCGCGGAGACGTCGCCCTCGCTCCCGGTGGCATGGGCGGGGGCGCTCGCCAACAGGGCGGCCGCGGTGGCGGCGGTGCCGGCCGTGAGGAGCGTGCGTCGGGTCATCGGGGACCTGGCGGGGACCAAGATCTTGCTCTCCTTCGCTCATGAGTCGTCGACGATCTCTCCAGTGATCGACGCCCTGTCTCATCCCTTGGTTGCGACGCCGTAGACCATCGGCCGACGGCGCGGCGGGCGCGCGCTCGCCACAGTGGCCGTATGGAGAAGACCAACGGGATCAGCCGGGCACGGTTTCTGGCGGGGGCGGCGGCCGTCGGACTGACGGGGGCGGTGCTGCCCGCCGGACCGGCCGCGGCGACCGGAACGAGTGGACAAGGCCGACGGCACAGGGGACTGAAACACCGGGGTGTCGTCTACACCGTCGGCGCGGGGGAGACGCCCGGAACCGCGTGGAGCGCGGCCAGGATGCGCCGGGACGTCCGGGTCATCCGCGACGACCTGCACGCCGACACCCTCGACGTCACCGGCGACGGCGTCGAGCGCCTCACCGCCACGGCCGCCGAAGCCGCCGAGCGCGGGCTGCACGTGTGGCTCCAGCCGACCCTCGGCGACGTGCCGGAGCGGGAGATCCTGGAGAGCATCGCCGAGTGCGGCCGGTTCGCGGAACGGCTGCGCCGGCAGGGCGCGAGCGTCGACTTCAGCGTGGGCTGCGAGTTCTGGCTGTTCGTGCCCGGAATCGTGCCGGGGGAGACGGTCCTCGACCGCGTCGCCAACCTCCAGAAGGGCACGGTCGACATGGCGAAGATGCAACGCCGCCTGGCCCGCTTCACCGCGAAGGCGGCGGCGGTCGGCCGCTCCGTCTTCCACGGCCGCCTGAGCTACGCCGCCGCCCAGGACGAGGACTTCGAGCCGGTGGACTGGACCCTCTTCGACGTGGTCGGCATCGACTACTACTCCTACCACCGTCAACCAGCCGACTATGTCCGGGAGTTGAAGCGCTACCTGCGCTGGGGCAAGCCGCTGGCCATCACCGAGTTCGGCACGTGCGCGTACGTCGGTGCCCCCGAATCCGGCGGCATGGGTTGGTACATCGTCGACTACGACAAGAACCCACCGGAGATCAAGGGCGACCTGGTGCGCAGCGAGCACACACAGGCCGCCTACCTGGCAGATCTCCTGGACGTCTTCGAGTCGATGAACCTGTACGCGGCAATGGCCTTCGAGTTCGTCACCCCCGACGCTCCCCACCGCACCGACAACCCGCGCTACGACCTGGACCTGGCGAGCTACAGCATCACCAAGACCATCAAGGACCACCCCGACGACCCCAGTTCGGAGTGGCATTGGGAACCGAAGGAGGCGTTCCGCACTTTGTCACGCCGGTACAGGATGTGCCCCTAGGGGCGCGGGGAACTGCGCGACCAGCCACAACGGCGCAGCAGACAACCCGCAACCCATCGCGCCAAATCCAATGAACCACTCACTCGCAGTACAGGTCCGCGCGGGGCCGCTTCCCAGTCGCGAGGAACCGTGAAACCACCGCGTCCCCACAAGCGTTGCCGTTGTCCAGATACGAGTCATGACCAGTGGCGTCAACGGTGACCATGACGGCCCGCCTCCCGAAATCCTCGCGGAGCTTCACCGCCCCGCTCAACGGCGTGGCCACATCCCGCTCGTTCTGCACGAGCAGCACATTGGACGGCCCCCGATCCGTCACCCGCAGCGGCGCCTCCTTCGGCAGCCAAGGCCACGCGGCACACACCATCGCGTTCCTCGGCATGCCCGCGGTCAGCGGGTACTTGGCCCGGCTCTCGGCGACGCCCTTCTCGTACACCGCGGCCGACCTCGGCCAGGCGGCGTCGTTGCAGATGGTGGCGGCGCCGACGGCGGTGTAGTTCTGCAGGGCCGACTCCGGCGGGGCGGGCGGAGCCGCCGGCACCGTGCCCTTCTGCGCGGCCAGGATCAGCTCGGCCAGCACCGGGTAGTCGTCGGGGTCGTAGAAGCTGTCCAGCATGGTCTGGCGCAGGACGTTGCCGTTCAGCTCCTCCGGGTTGGCGCCGGGCCACAGGATCGGCTCGCGGTCCAGGCGGGCGGCGAGGCGCAGGAAGAGCGGCCTTACCTCGGCCGCCGTGTCGGCGAGCCGGTACGGATTGCCCGGCGTGGACGCCCACTTGGCGAACTCGGGGAAGTTGTCCTCGACGCCCACCTCGAACGCCTGGAGCCAGGTGCGCTCGGCCCGCACGGGGTCGGCGTTGTCGCTGCTGTCCAGCACGATGCGATCGGTGCGGTGCGGGAACAGCTCGGCGTAGGCGGAGCCGACGTACGTACCGTACGAGACGCCCCACGCCGACAGTTTCCGCTCGCCGAGCGCGGCCCGGATGCTGTCGATGTCGCGGGCGTTGTTGAGGGTGCTGATGTGCTTCATCAGCTCGCCGCCGTTGCGGGCGCAGGCGTCGGAGATGCGTCGGGCCGTGGCCATGTTCGCGGTGACGGAGCCGTCGGGGGCGGGCCAGGGGAGCAGGCTCGTGCGGGCGAGGTCCTCGTGCCCGACCTCGCAGTTCACCGACGTCGAGGGGGCGTTGCCGCGCGGCGCGAACCCGATGAGGTCGTAGGCGTCCCGCACCGACTGCGGCAGCTTCTGCCCTTTGCCCGAGGGGTCGCCGAGGCTGTCACCGCCGGGCCCGCCGGCGATCAGCAGCAGCGCGCCGCGCCGGGCGGACGGCTTCTCGCTGGGGATGCGGGAGACGGCGATGTCGATCTTCCGGCCGCCTGGGTCGGCGTAGTCCATCGGTACGGAGAGGGTGGCGCACTCCTGCCGCGGATCGAGCCCCTCGCCCGCGCACTTCTTCCACTTCGGCTTCAGCGGCGCCGCCGTGTCGGTCGCGGACGCGGTGAGCGGGGTGACGACTCCGAAGACGACTGCGGAGGCGGCGGCGATCAGGGCGGCACTCTTCGTGATCTGCTTCATGCACAGCAGCCTGACCGACCTTGACGGAGCGTCACATCCTGGTAACTCCCCTATGTTCACTGGGGTTTACCCGGTGGGGTCAGCAGGGTGGGGTTTACCCCCGCCCCGGCCCCATGCCCAGTCCCAGCACCATGATCAGCCGGTCCTCCCCGGGCCCCAGATAGTCCCGGAACACCCCGCCCTCGGCGGCGAACCCCAGCGACCGGTACAGCATGATCGCCGCGGCGTTCGTCGGCTCGACAGTGAGCCGCACCTCGCGGACCCGCTCCCGGCGCAACTGCCGCAGCACCTCCAGCATCAGCCGCTTGCCGAGCCCCCGGCCGCGCTGGTCGGCGCTGACGGCCAGGCTCAGGACCCAGCACACATAGCCGTCCGAGGTGGTGACGAAGAGGACGTAGCCGTGCAGGCACTCGCCGTCGTCGAGGACCAGGATGCGGTCGCCGTGCACGTCGAGATGCTGGCGGAGCACGAAGTACGGGTAGGGGTCCTCGGGGAAGACCTCTCTGTCCACGCGGAGGAGTTCGGGCAGGTCCGCCTCGGTGACACCCCGCATCGTCAGCGGCCGATCGCTGCTGTCGGCGAAGAACGCCTGGTCAGTGCGGTGACCCAGAACAGGGAAACGTTCCTCCGGCACGGCCATCAACTGCCCCCTATGGGATGGAATGGAGTCACCCGTGCGGGTGAGCACCCGTTGCCCGCCGTTTCAGGCGCTCGGTTGGAGATCCGCCCATCTTGAGCAGGGCCAATCCGGCGGTTCAAGGCCGTGACTTGGCTATGCCTCGACGCGCTCCCAGTGCGCCTTCTTTTGGTACCGTGAGTGAATGACCCAGAGATCGTCGGGGGACGCCCAGCTGAACGCGCAGGTGCACTGGGCCGAGTTCGACCCGATCGCCTACGTGCAGCACAACTACAGTGTCTTACAGGCGGAGGACGCTGAGATCCTGCACCTGATCCGGGATCATTTCGTCGATCATTTCCGGAAGCAGGGTGGCGGTCCGGTTTCCGGTATCGACGTAGGTGCCGGAGCCAATCTCTATCCCGCACTGGCCATGATGCCGTGGTGCGAGGAGATCACCCTCTTCGAACGCTCGCCCGCCAACGTCAAGTACCTGGAGAGCCAGGTCGACGCCTATGACACGAACTGGGACCAGTTCTGGGGCGCCCTGTGCGAGCACGAGGCCTACGGCTCCCTGGGCGCGGACCCGCGCGAGAGGTTCCGCAAGGTCGTCCATGTCGAGGAGGGTGACCTCTTCGGCCTGGCGCGGTACGCGGGCCGGTGGTCCATGGGGACCATGTTCTTCGTCGCGGAATCGATGACCACCGACCACGACGAGTTCGCGCTCGGTGTCGAGCGGTTTCTGCGCGCCCTGGCCCCCGGTGCCCCCTTCGCCGCCGCCTTCATGGAACATTCGAGGGGCTATCACGCGGGCGAACATTTCTTCCCGGCCTGTGACGTGGGAGAATCCGAGGTGCGTGCGAGCCTTGAGGCATTCGCGCGTGACTTCAAGGTGCAACGGCTCGAATCCGAGGCCGAGGTACGCGACGGATATTCGGGAATGATCGTCGCCTACGGCTGGCGCCGGAATTCGGACGCGGACATTCCGATCCGCTGACGGATCCGTTGTCCGATCCGAAGACCCGATCCACTGAACGAACCGCTGACAGAACCACTGATCGAAGAATCGTCATGGTGAATCTTCACAACAGAAGAGGGTTATTCCTCAGGTAATGGCAGTGCGGCCTGTGTGAGGGGCATGGGATGCAGATCAAGCCACGCCAGCATCTGCTGGACATCTGGCAGGCAATCGCCCGCCACTCTTTCGACGCGGGAGGGTGGCAATGGGGCGACTGGGGCAAGGAGAGCAGTGTCGCGGACGCGGAGCGGTTGCTCTGCCTGCTGTACCCCGCCACCGAGATCCCGGCGTTCCGGCTGGACGACCCGGACACCACGCAGGAGGACGTCCAGCAGGCCCTGAAGCGGGCCGGCGGACGCCTGGAGGTCCCGGCCAGCCTCGTCACGGCCGCGGCCGACTTCATGCGGGCGCACACCGGTGAGGACAAGAGGCCCACCTTCGCCGGGGGTTACTACTTCGGCTCCGCCGACAAGACCAAGCCGCTCACCGAGGAGCAGCGCCAACTCGGCGTCGTCGACTCGTTCTCCATGTCGGTCACCCTGTGCCTCGCCACGCTCGGCTTCCTCAAGGTCTACGAGACCAGGACCCGGCGCAGCGACATCAAGGAGACGATCGCCGAGCTGCGCCAGGACACCAGCATCCGGCTCACCGCCGCCATGGTGAGCCTGCTGCGCTCCTTCACCGTCAACGTCTTCGACACCGACTCCTCGCAGGGCGCCACGCTCTGCGAACTCCTCGGTCAGGGACGGCTGTCGCAGCGCCAGGTGCTCAACAAGTTCCAGAACCGCTTCCGTTCGCTGCGCGCGGCGATCAACGAGAGCGTCTTCCTCGGTATCGACGTCCAGGAAGGCCTCAAGGACGAGAACCAGCTCTTCGAGTGCGGCTGGGCGTGGAGCATGGTGAAGGACGCCCCCGAGGTCGAGACCAGCGAACCCATCGGACCGCAGCCCGAGGGCGTCGCCAACGCGGTGCCGTATCTGTACTTCACCGTGGTCGCCCTCGACGGTATCCAGGACCTGTTCTCCGACCGCACCCTCACCCTCGGCCTGCTCAACACCGAACAGCAGAAGCTCGCCGAGGCGCTCCGACTGCGCTGGGAGCTGACCCAGCAGTACTGGTCCGGCATCGCCCGCTTCGACGCCGACCGCTGGCCCCTGGAGGACATTCCCTGGCGTACGACGGGCCAGAAGCTGGAGTCCGCGTACTTCTCCCTCTCCGTCGCCGCCATCCTCGTCCACGACCTGATGCGGCGCCGGGCCACCGACGACGACCTGACCCGTACCGTCGCCGTCGTGGAGCGTCTCGCCGAGCGCGGCCGCATCACCAGCCGGATGACCCGCGAGGACCCCATGGTCCACGAGCTGCACAACGTGGGCGTCGCCCTGCCGTTGCAGGGCAGCGAGCGGGTCGGCCCGCCGATGACGTGGTCCATGACCGACTTCTCGGCGCAGCTGCTGAAACGAACCGTCCAGCTGTGCACGCTGTCGCGCAACCTCGCCTCGCACGACCGGCTGCTCAGGCTCGCCGAGGGCATCTTCGACCACATGTGGAAGCGCCGCATCCGGGACGGCGAGGGCGTCGGCCTGTGGGACAACATCCACGCGGCTTATCCCGAGGCGGAGATCCACAAGCGGCGCGTACCGGTGTCCTGGAGCATCACCGAGCGGGTCACCGAGGTCATGGTGCAGGCTCACCAGATGTACCAGCAGCCACCGATCCGCAGCCTCGAACTCACCGAGCTCTCCAGGGCGTTGCTCAGTGAGTCGGCCCACCTGCTGGGCAACGAACAGATGGAACCCGCGCCCAAGGACGACGGCCGGCACGGGATGCAGCTCAGGAACATCGAGGTCAAGTTGCGCCGAGCCCGCACCCTCGTGGACGAACAGCCGGGCACGGCCTACGCGTTGACGCTGGAGGTGCTGGGACAGCTCGACGCGCTCGCCCGGGCCCGCGAAGCCGCGGACCGGGGAGTGTGAACCGTGCTGATCTTCGCCGCCTCCGACAAGGGAGGCACGGGCCGCTCCGTGACCAGCGCCAACCTCGCCTACCACCGCGCGCTGGCCGGGGACGACGTCTGCTACCTGGACTTCGACTTCGGCTCGCCCACCGCGGCGGCCGTCTTCGACGTGGTCGACGCCCGCCAGGACACCGAGGACCGCGGCCTGCACGCCTATCTCATAGGCGAGGTGAGCGAACCGGCCCGGATCGACGTCTGGTCCGAGACCGAGCACCAGGTACTGCGCTTCCCGCCGCCCGGCTGCGGCCGCCTCGTGCTGATGCCCGGCGACGTCAGCGGCGGCGAGTTCGCCACCGGCGAGGAGAACCTGCGCCGGTGCGTCGACCTGCTGATGACGCTCTACTACGAGTTCGACCTGGTCGTCATCGACCTCAGCGCCGGCCGCTCCTACGCCGTCGACATGGTCCTGGAGGCCACCGCACAACCCGAGATGAGCGAGGTCACGGCCCGCTGGCTGGTCTTCCACCGCTGGACCCGCCAGCATGTGGGCGCCGCCGCCAGCCTGGTCTTCGGCAAGCGCGGCATCCTCGCTGGCGGAGTCGACCGGGGCCACGACGAGGAGGAACTGCGCAACTCCATCCGCTTCGTACGGGCCGCCGTACCCGACCCCGAGTCCCCGCTGTGGTCCCAGGTCTCGCCCACCCAGTCGGCATGGATGCGCAAGACCGACGGCGACCTCAAGCAGCTCGCCTCCAACCACGGCATCGGCTACAGCCAGGTCCTCGGCTCCGTACCTCTCGAACCGGTCCTGCAATGGCGTGAGCAGCTCATCACCGACGAGGACGTGCTCGACAGCCAGATCGCCAACGAGGCGACCTGGCAGGCGCTGAACCAGCTCGCCGGACGCCTGACCGACGACAAGTACTGGGAGCAGGCGTGACCGAAGCCGTGTTCCAGGAGACCACCGCGGAGCTGCGCACCCAGTCCGTGCCGCTGGCGCACCTCTCGCTGGAGCTGGGCCACCTCTACATGGAGGACTTCGAGGCGGGCCCCAAGCGCCTCGGCGAGCACTTCGCCGAGGTACGGATCTGGGTGGACGCCGTACGGGCGTCGATGGCCCGCCGCAGCAAGCGCCCGCGCATCAGCACCTGCTTCCTCATCGACGACTACTTCACCCGCTTCTCCACCCCGGCCGAACTCATCCCCATGGTGCTGAAGGAGGCCGAGAAGGCGGGGCTGGTCATCGACTACCTCGCCCGTGAGTCGGCCTGCGCGGTCGCCGACCGCATCGACCTCGCGGAATCGGTCATGCACCGTCTCGTCGAGTCACCGCCGCCCGGCAGCTACGGCTCCCGCCCGCCCGTCAGCCAGACCGGCTGGCTCGCCAACGGCCAGCGCACCCCCACGATGCCCGGTCCCGCCCTGAGCAAGGCCAAGGGCTGGGAGCCGCCCCAGGAGACCGCGGCCCGCAACCACTCGGTCTTCATGGACGTCGAGCTGTGGTCCGAGAAGGACGGACGGCGGCTGTGGTCCTGCCCGTTCCTGGCCGCCGTATGGCAACTGGCCCGCCTCGGGCTCCTACGGCACCTCGGTGAGCCCGTGCTGGTGCCGAAGGAGTGGCAGGGCGAGGACTTCCCGCACGACTGGGACCGGCTCGACCCCCTGCTCAGGCTCACCGACACCAAGGTGCCGTTCAGCGCGTACCGCACCTGCACGCTCATGCCGAACCGCTTCCTCGCCGTCGAGGACGCCGTACGGCTCATCCTGGATCAGATAGACGTCGACGCCGGGGCCCTGAAGCAGGTCGAGGAGCGGTCCGCCGCCGAGGGGATTCCGGTGCCGGCGGCGGTCGCGCAACGCGCCACCTACGTCTTCTACGAGGAGCCCGGCGACTCCTCCGAGGCCGAGGAGACCTGAGATGACGGCGGCCCCCGGACAGCCCGCACGCTCGGTCCTCGCCTGCGGCGAGGTACGCACCTGTCTGCTCCCGTCCTTCCAGGCACTGGATCGCCGGGCCGCCGCCCAGTTGCTCAGGCTCCGTGCCGACGTCAACGTGCGGATCTCCGAACGGCCCACGATGTACGCCCTCTCCCCGGAGATCCTGACCGGCGTGGACTGCCGGCTGCCCACCTCCAACGGCAGCAAGGTCCGGGCCGTCGGTACGGTGGCCGCCCGCGCGGCGCTGACCGAGGGCCGTCTCCTGCAGTCGACCGCGTACTTCAGCCTCCCGGCCGCCGGGCCCGACATCCGGCGCCCCTGGGGCCAGTACCTGGTACGCCCCGGCCTGGTCGAACCGTTCGGCAAGCTGCCCCAACAGGCCGCCGCAGAGGGCGTGTTGCGTGGGGCGGGGCGCGGCGAACTCGACCTGGGGATGATCGCCGAGGGCCTGCTGGCGCAACTCCGCCGCCACGCTCTCCTCGACCGCCGCGTGCCGTTCAAGTCCAGCCCCACGAGGCTGCGTTGGGTGGCCCGGCGCGAACCGGAGGGCGAGCGGGCGTCCCTGGTGAGCTTCATCGTGGCCGAGG
This sequence comes from Streptomyces shaanxiensis, assembly GCF_039537145.1. Lineage (NCBI taxonomy): Bacteria > Bacillati > Actinomycetota > Actinomycetes > Kitasatosporales > Streptomycetaceae > Streptomyces > Streptomyces shaanxiensis. The sequence continues at coordinate 408,083 of NZ_BAAAZY010000007.1, read as the reverse complement.
GCGGACTGCGGACCATGGAGCTACGGCTGCCGGAGCACATCCCAGCCGCATCCGCAGCGGGCATTTGCGAGGATCTCGCCTTGCACGACTGGCTTTTGACGACCGTTCAGCACATGCTTGACAACAGCCGTCTCGGCACGGCGGACGGGCCTTCGGTCGTGGAGGCGCTGCAACCGGTCGTGGTTCATCTGCTGCACCTGTGGATGCCGCGGGCGCATGTGGACCCCGCGCTGGGTCATCTGTGGGACGTACTGGAACAGAAGCCGGGGTTCTCCCGACAGTGGGAGAACCTGAGCCGGCGCATCAGAGACCGACTGGCCCTCCAGGCCGTGGCGACGCCGCAGCAGGCGCTCAGCGCGGGCTGAGGGACGGAACCCGAACCACATACAGACGGGGGAGAAGAAATGAGCGGAGCGCCCTTAGGAACAGGCAGTAACGGAGGACAGGCACCGAGCCAGGAGCCACGCATGCCCAAGATGTTCTGGCGGATCCTGTTCACCGCCGGGGCGGCGGGCGGCACCTTCCTGCTGACCAGCCTGCTGAGCGAGAACGACGGGAACATCTGGCAGTGGACGGCGTCCATCGTCATCGGCAGCGCGGCGCTGATCGTGCAGTTCCTGATCGACTTCGGCGAGCGGTTCGAGAAGGTCGACACCCGCTTCAACGAGATCCTCGCCGCGACGACGCTGTTCAGCCAGGTCGACGGTTCCGTGCTGCGCTCCGACGAGGTGACCCGGCTGGTCCTCGGGTACACCAAGGTCCGCGAGCGGGGCGGCGACATCGTGCAGGCCTTCGCGGAGAAGGAACTGGGCCGCCTCGCCAAGACGATGGAAGGGCTCGGCAGCGGCAGCGCGGACTGCCCCGGCGAGAACAACGAGTGGCTGATCGACATCACCGACTGCGTCAAGATGACCCTCGACGCCACCAGCACCTCGGTGGACCGGGCCTTCTGGAACAGCGGGTCCGCCGAGCGGTATCTCGCCGCGCAGGAGAAGGCGATCAAGAGGCGGGGCGTGGAGATCCGGCGCCTGTTCGTCGTGCGGGACGAGGCCGAGGTCACGCCGGAGCTCAGAGCGCTCTGCGAGAGGCAGCGCAGGCGTGGCATCGACGCGCGCATAGCGGTGCGGTCGCTGATGGAGTCCAACCCCAGGGTGGACGACTTCATCGTCTTCGACGGCGAACTCTGCTACGAGACCAAGCCGGACCAGGAGTCCAACCCGGACGGGACCTGGCTGAGCGCCGAGCCGGACCACATCGAGGACCGCGTCACCCAGTTCGCCAAGCTGTGGGCGGAATCGGAGCGCCAGACGGGCCCCGAGCCGCAGCCGACGGTCACTTCAGGAGCGTGAGGAAACCGCTCCAGGCGGGGGCGGGGATGAGGAGTACGGGGCTGTCCGAGGCGAGTTTGGTGTCTCGGACGGGGATCACGCCGGGGACTCCGTCGGCTACCTCGACGCAGTCGCCGCCCTGCCCGTTGCTGTAACTGCTCTTGAACCAGCTGGCGTTGCTCAGGTCGTACTCGCGCATCGTCTGTAGTCCTCAGCCGCCGACTCGATCAGGGCCAGGGACGCCGACGGCGACAGTGCGGTGCCCCTGAGTAGATCGTATGTGCGCTGGGTGCGCTTCACCATGGCCGGATCGTCGATGAGCGTCCCCGAATACTCCGTCTCTGTATAGGCGACCGGCGGGGCATCCTCGAACTCCATGAGCTTCAGGGACCCGCCCATCGACGCGTGCGCTCCAGCCGCGTACGGGAGCACCGTCACCCACACCGTGCGCTCGCGCATCAGCTGCGCGATGTGCTCCAGCTGCTCGGCCATCGCCTCCAGACCGCCTACCGGGGTGCGCAGCACGTTCTCGTGCAGGATCGCCCAATACTCCGGCCTTGTAGCGTCCTTGAGGATGTCCGCCCGTTCCAGGCGGGCCGTAACCTTCTCCTCGACGTACCCGTCGGTGACGAAGGGGTTGGCCGCCAAGGTGACCGCCTGGGCGTACGCAGCCGTCTGCAACAGCCCCGGCACCACCGTGGGCGCGAACTCACAGATCTTCGTCGCCAGCCGCTCCAGCTCCACGACCGCCGCGAAGTAATCCGCGTACCGCTTGTCGTTGATGAGCTGCCGCCACGTCCGCTCGAAAAAACCGTCGGTTTGCAGGACCTCGTCAATGCGCTGCGCGACATCAAGCTGAGGCTTACGAATCGCCTGTTCGAATTGGCCGATATAGCCACCGGATACGAAGACTCGTGACCCCAGTTCCACTTGAGTCATCCCCGCGTTCTCCCGGCGTCGCTTCAGCTCGCTTCCGAAGAACTCCCATGCCGCCAACCGCGAATCGTTGGCCATGGCCAACCCCCTTGTACTGCCCCGTACTTGTAGAGCACAGACTCCTGCCGAGTGTAGGCGTCGCAGGTCACCATGGAAGTGCAAAGAGTGAAACCCGAATAGGAGGGGAGTTCAGTGACGGCACGACACTCGGCGCGCTGCGTCGAAGAAGCGGAGGAAGCAGTGAAGGAATTGCGGGCGGTGCTGGAAAAGGCAGGAATTACGCTCCCGACACTCCGGCTCGACCCGGCGAGTCTCGCGCGTGAAGCCCCTTGCCCGCTCGTGGAATTGGGTCGATGTTCCGTCGAGACGGTGCAGCGGCTCACGGCGGTTCTGCGATGAAGCCGCCGATCGGCTCGTACGTCGTCGACACCCGTTCGGGTCGGATCGGCATCGTGATGGGGCATGAGGGGCCGTATGTACAGCTGAGACCGTACGGGGGCGGGAAGGAGTGGGACGCCGCCCCGGGGGCCGTACGCAACGCCACCCCCGCCGAGCGGCTCCGCGCGGCGACCGCGTACGCCAACGCACGCAGCCGGGGTGAGGTTCCTTGACGTAGGGACGGGCGCATAGGGTGCGGCGGCATGGGTCTGTGGAGATGGAGGAGAAGAGGGGCCAAGGCGTCCCGCCGCTACCCCGTGCCGCTCACCATGCACCAGTTGTGGATGGTGTCGCTGAGCGCGCCGGTGAGCAGGGACCGGGGCGTCTCGCGCACCACGCTGTACCCGTTCGCGCGGATCGACGGGGACGGGGCCCGGCGCTGGTTGGCCGAGCAGTGGGAGATCACCACGCGTGAGCAGCTTGTCGGCCGGCTCGACGGGCTGTCCCGCAGCGGGTACCGGGCACGGGCGTACCGCCTCACCGGCGTCGCGCCGCTCGCCTGGGACGCCGCCTTGTACGTGGACATCGCCCGCCGTGGCTTCGCCTGCGGGCTGATCGACGAGTCCGACGCCTGGACCGCGCTGAAGAACATCGTGCCGAGGGTGGTGGGGACGTACGGCTCGTGGAGCGAGTACGCCGATCACTATCTGCTCGGGCGGCAGGTGTGGCGGGACGGACTGCGCGGCGGGGAGGACTCCTCCGGCCTGCCGGCGTCGCAGTCGGTGGCCGACGCCCATCTACAGGCCCTTCTGGACCCGGCGAACCGCGCCAGCCCATGGAACATGGCCCCCTGGGACGCCATAAGCCACCCCGACCGCACCCGCTGACCCCTGCCGTACGCGAGAATGAGCCCATGAGTCTGTTCCGCGACGACGGCATCGTGCTGCGCACCCAGAAGCTGGGTGAGGCGGACCGGATCATCACCCTGCTCACGCGCGGTCACGGGCGGGTACGGGCCGTGGCCCGGGGTGTGCGGCGTACGAAGTCCAAGTTCGGTGCCCGGCTCGAACCCTTCTCCCATGTCGACGTGCAGTTCTTCGCGCGGGGGAGCGAGCTGATCGGGCGGGGGCTGCCGCTGTGCACGCAGAGCGAGACGATCGCGCCGTACGGCGGTGGGATCGTGACGGACTACGCGCGGTACACCGCCGGGACGGCCATGCTGGAGACGGCGGAGCGGTTCACGGATCACGAGGGCGAGCCCGCGGTGCAGCAGTACCTGCTGCTGGTGGGGGCGCTGCGGACGCTCGCGCGCGGTGAGCACGCCCCGCACCTTGTTCTCGACGCGTTCCTGCTGCGGTCGCTCGCCGTCAACGGCTACGCCCCGACCTTCAGCGACTGTGCGAAGTGCGGTATGCCCGGACCGAACCGCTTCTTCTCGGTCGCCTCCGGGGGCTCGGTCTGTGTCGACTGCCGGGTGCCCGGTAGCGTCGTTCCGTCGCCGCAGACGCTGGAACTGCTGGGTGCGTTGCTCACGGGAGACTGGGAGACCGCGGACGCCTGTGAGTCGCGGTACGTCCGCGAGGGCAGCGGGTTGGTGTCGGCGTATCTGCACTGGCATCTCGAACGCGGGCTGCGTTCGCTTCGTTACGTAGAGAAGTAAGCCGGAAGAGAAGTTAGCCGGAAGAGGAGACGAGAAGCACATGGTGGTAAGCGGGATCCTGGGGCGCCGGCGACGCGAGTACAAGGCGCCGGAGCCGCACCCGTCCGGTGCCCGCGCGCCGAAGCTCCCCGGCGAGCTGGTTCCGAAGCATGTGGCGATCGTCATGGACGGGAACGGCCGCTGGGCGAAGGAGCGGGGGCTGCCGCGTACCGAGGGGCACAAGGTCGGTGCCGAGCGGGTGCTGGACGTTCTGCAGGGCGCCGTCGAGATGGGCGTCGGGGCGATCTCGCTGTACGCCTTCTCCACCGAGAACTGGAAGCGGTCGCCGGACGAGGTGCGCTTCCTGATGAACTTCAACCGCGACTTCATCCGCAAGACCCGTGATCAGCTCGACGAGCTGGGGATCCGGGTGCGGTGGGTCGGGCGGATGCCGAAGCTGTGGAAGTCGGTCGCCAAGGAGCTTCAGGTCGCGCAGGAGCAGACCAAGGGCAATGACAAGCTGACCTTGTACTTCTGCATGAACTACGGCGGGCGGGCCGAGATCGCGGACGCGGCGCAGGCGCTCGCGGAGGATGTGAAGGCGGGGCGGCTGGACCCGTCCAAGGTCAACGAGAAGACCTTCGCCAAGTACATGTACTACCCGGACATGCCGGACGTGGACCTGTTCCTGCGCCCGAGCGGCGAGCAGCGCACCTCCAACTACCTTCTCTGGCAGAGCGCTTACGCCGAGATGGTCTTCCAGGACGTGCTGTGGCCGGACTTCGACCGGCGTGATCTGTGGCGGGCGTGCGTGGAGTTCGCCTCGCGGGATCGGCGGTTCGGTGGGGCGATCCCGAACGAGGAGCTGCTGGCGATGGAGGGCCGGACGGAGGACTGACGGTGCGCTGGGGCGCGCGAGAGGGTTTTCGCCCCCGCCGCCCCTACCCGTCCCGTCCTTCTGGGGCTCCGCCCCAGACCCCGCTCCTCAAACGCCGGAGGGGCTGGATTTTGCTGGCGGCGCTGATTTTTGGGGCCGCCACCTCTGGACGCCGGCCCGTGTATTTCAGCCCGTCCGGCGTTTGAGGACGAGGCCCCTTCAGGGCCGAAGCGGGGGTCTGGGGGCGCAGCCCCCAGGGGACGGTCACCCCCGCGGACCCGCACTGTTCAACGGCTCAACCTGCGGCGCAATCCGCGCACGTACCGAAGATCTCCACCGTGTGCGCCACGTTCACGAACCCGTGCTCCGCTGCGATCGCGTCCGCCCATTTCTCCACCGCCGGGCCCTCGACCTCCACCGCCTTGCCGCAGACGCGGCAGACGAGGTGGTGGTGGTGTTCGCCGGTCGAGCAGCGGCGGTAGACCGACTCGCCGTCGGAGGTGCGCAGGACGTCGACCTCGCCGGCGTCGGCGAGGGACTGGAGGGTGCGGTAGACCGTGGTCAGGCCGACCGAGTCGCCCTTGTGCTTGAGCATGTCGTGGAGATCCTGCGCGCTGCGGAACTCGTCGACCTCGTCGAGGGCCGCTGCCACGGCTGCCCGCTGCCGGGTTGCGCGGCCCTTCACGGGCGGTCCAGCGGTCGTCACCGTTGCCTCCTCACGTCTGCACTTGCCGGGCCATTGTGCCAGCCCGGACCCACAGCGGTCAGACGCCGACCTTTCCGTCGGACTCCCTGCTGGCCGGAATCGCGCACTCCGCCGGGTCGCCGGCGGGCTCCGCCGCGGCCATGGCACGGGCTCTGCGGCGGGCCAGCGGGGCCGCCAAAGCCGTCAGCGCGATGAACGCGCCGATGGTCAGCAGCACGATGGTCGCGCCGGGCGGGACGTCCTGGTAGTAGGACGTGACCGTGCCGCCGATCGTCACCGTGACGCCGATGCCGACGGCGATCGCGAACGTCGCCGCGAAGCTGCGGCTCAACTGCTGGGCCGCCGCCACGGGGACGACCATCAGCGCGCTGACCAGCAGCAGGCCGACCACCCGCATGGCGACGGTCACGGTCACCGCCGCCGTGATCGCCGTCAGCAGGTTGAGGGCGCGCACCGGAAGCCCGGTGACCCTCGCGAACTCCTCGTCCTGGCTCACCGCGAAGAGCTGGCGGCGCAGACCGAGGGTGACCAACACCACGAAGGCGGCGAGCAGGACGATCGCCGTCACGTCCGACTCGCTCACTGTCGAGAGCGAGCCGAACAGGTACGACGTCAGGTTCGCGTTCGAGCCCGTCGGCGCGAGGTTGATGAACATCACGCCGCCGGCCATACCGCCGTAGAAGAGCATCGCGAGGGCGATGTCGCCACGGGTGCGGCCGTACCAGCGGATCAGCTCCATCAGGACCGCGCCGAGGACGGAGACCAGCGTCGCCATCCACACCGGGGACCAGGAGAGCAGGAAGCCCAGGCCGACGCCGGTCATCGCGACGTGGCCGATTCCGTCGCCCATCAGGGCCTGGCGGCGCTGGACCAGATAGATGCCCACGGCGGGTGCCGTGATGCCGACCAGGACCGCGGCGAGCAGCGCCCGCTGCATGAAGTCGTAGTTCAGGAAGTCCATCAGCTCAGCAGTCCCGTCCGGATCGGTTCGGCGTCGTGAGCCGCGTGCGGGTGTACGTGGTCGTGGCCGGGCAGCGCGTGCTGGCCGACGGCCTTCGGGGGCGGGCCGTCGTGCAGCACGCAGCCGTCGCGCAGGACGACCGCCCGGTCGATCAAGGGCTCCAGCGGGCCGAGTTCGTGCAGGACGAGGAGGACCGTCGCGCCCGCCGCGACCTGTTCCCGGAGCGTGTGCGCGAGCACCTCCTGGCTGGCCAGGTCCACGCCCGCCATCGGCTCGTCCATGATCAGCAGTTCAGGGTCGGAGGCCAGGGCGCGGGCGATGAGCACCCGCTGGTGCTGGCCGCCGGAGAGGGCGTCCACTGAGTCCTTGGCACGGTCGGCCATGCCGACGAGCTCCAGGGCACGGCGTACGGCCGTGCGGTCGGCCTTGCGGAAGACGCCGAAGCGGGTGCGGGACAGGCGGCCGGACGAGACGATCTCCGTCACCGTGGCCGGGACGCCGCCCGCGGCCGTCGTGCGCTGCGGAACGTACCCGACCCGCGCCCAGTCGCGGAACCGTGCCCGCGGGGTGCCGAACAGCTCGATCTCGCCGGCGCTGACCGGCACCTGGCCGATGACGCTGCGCACGGCCGTCGACTTGCCGGAGCCGTTGGCGCCGAGCAGCGCGACGACCTCACCGCGGTGCACGGTGAGGTCGATGCCGCGCAGGACGGGGCGCGAGCCCAGCTCGGCGCGGACGCCGCGCAGCGAAATGACGGGCTCGGTCATGCCGTCCTCCGTGGGGTTGGTCATTTGGCTCCCAGGGCGGTCTTCAGGGCCGCGAGGTTGGCCTCCATGACCCCGAAGTAGTCGTCGCCCTTGGACTTGTCGGTGATGCCCTCCAGCGGATCGAGCACGTCCGTCTTCAGGCCGGCGTCGTCGGCGAGGGTCTTCGCGGTCTTGTCGGACACCAGTGTCTCGTAGAACACGGTGGTCACGCCGTCGGCCTTGGCCTCCTGCTGGAGTTCCTTGATCCGGGCCGGGCTGGGCTCGCTCTCCGGGTCGAGGCCGGAGATGGCCTCCATGGTCAGGCCGTAGCGCTCGGCGAGATAACCGAAGGCGGCGTGATTGGTGAAGAAGACCTTGGTCGTGGTGTTCTTCAGACCGTCCTCGAACTGCGTGTCGAGGCCGTCGAGCTTCTTGACCAGGGCGGCGGTGTTCTTCTTGTAGTCGGCCGCGTGATCCGGGTCCGCCTTCTCGAAGGCCGCGCCGACGCCCTCGGCGATCTCGGCGTACTTCACCGGGTCGAGCCAGACGTGCGGGTCGAGGGCGTGCTCCTCCTCCTCTTCGGAGTGTGCCTCCTCGCCCTCGTGCTCGTGGCTGTCCTCGAGGCTGCCGTGGTCCTCCAGCTTGGTCAGGGCGGCGGCGTCGATCTTCGTCTTGGCGCCGGACTGCGTCACGGCCTCGTCGACGGCCGGCTGGAGACCCTTGAGGTACAGCGCCGCGTCGGACTCCTCTATCTGCGCCCGCTGCTGCGCGCTGACCTCCAGGTCGTGCGGTTCCTGGCCGGGCTGGGTCAGACTGGTGACCTTCACATGGTCGCCGCCTATCTGCTCGGCGAGGAAGGCCATCGGGTAGAACGACGCGACCACGTCGAACTTCTCCGTGTTGCCGGCGGCCGCGCTGTCCGAGGAGCAGGCGGACAGCGTGCCGAGACCGAGGGCGGTCACGGCGGCGATGGCAACCCCGGATATGTGGTGTCGTCGTACGTTCATGACACTCATTTTCAGCAAATATGGAAACCATTGTCAACAAACGTGAGCGGCTGTCCACAGAGGGCAACCGATTTGGTTGAGGGCCAGCCCCCGCCGGTACCCTGAAGCATTCGCTGTGAAGCGCCTCGCTTCGTCGCCCGTCGTCGTAATGAAGAGAGCACCGTGGCCGCCGACAAGATCGACACCATCGTCAGCCTGAGCAAGCGCCGTGGCTTCGTATTCCCCTGCAGTGAGATCTACGGCGGCCAGCGCGCCGCCTGGGACTACGGGCCGCTGGGTGTCGAGCTCAAGGAGAACCTGAAGCGCCAGTGGTGGCGCTACATGGTGACGTCGCGCGAGGACGTGGTCGGTATCGACTCGTCCGTGATCCTGGCCCCCGAGGTCTGGGTCGCCTCCGGCCACGTCGCCACTTTCACGGACCCGCTCACCGAGTGCACCTCCTGCCACAAGCGGTTCCGCGCGGACCACCTCGAGGAGGCCTACGAGGCGAAGAAGGGCCACCTCCCGGAGAACGGCCTCGCCGACATCAACTGCCCGAACTGCGGCAACAAGGGCCAGTTCACCGAACCCAAGCAGTTCTCGGGTCTGCTCTCCACCCACCTCGGCCCGACCCAGGACAGCGGCTCCATCGCCTACCTGCGCCCGGAGACCGCCCAGGGCATCTTCACCAACTTCGCCCAGGTGCAGACCACTTCGCGTCGCAAGCCGCCGTTCGGCATCGCGCAGATGGGCAAGTCCTTCCGCAACGAGATCACGCCCGGCAACTTCATCTTCCGCACCCGCGAGTTCGAGCAGATGGAGATGGAGTTCTTCGTCAAGCCGGGCGAGGACGAGAAGTGGCAGGAGTACTGGATGGAGCAGCGCTGGAACTGGTACACCGGCCTGGGCCTGCGCGAGGAGAACATGCGGTGGTACGAGCACCCGAAGGAGAAGCTCTCCCACTACTCCAAGCGCACCGCTGACATCGAGTACCGCTTCCAGTTCGGCGGCAACGAGTGGGGCGAGCTGGAGGGTGTCGCCAACCGCACCGACTACGACCTCGGCGCGCACTCCAAGGCCTCCGGCCAGGACCTCTCCTACTTCGACCAGGAGGCCGGCGAGCGCTGGACGCCGTACGTCATCGAGCCGGCGGCCGGTGTCGGCCGCGCGATGCTGGCGTTCCTGCTCGACGCGTACGTCGAGGACGAGGCGCCGAACGCCAAGGGCAAGATGGAGAAGCGCACGGTGCTGCGCCTGGACCACCGTCTGGCGCCGGTGAAGGTGGCCGTGCTGCCGCTCTCCCGCAACCCCGAGCTGTCCCCGAAGGCCAAGGGCCTCGCGCAGGCGCTCCGCCAGAACTGGAACATCGAGTTCGACGACGCCGGTGCGATCGGCCGCCGCTACCGTCGCCAGGACGAGATCGGTACGCCGTACTGCGTGACGGTCGACTTCGACACGCTGGACGACAACGCGGTGACGGTCCGCGAGCGTGACTCGATGAAGCAGGAGCGCGTGTCGCTGGACCAGATCGAGGGCTACCTGGCGGGCCGCCTGCTCGGCGCCTGAGGGATCTAGGGATCTACGGAAAACCCCGGTTTCGTTACGGACGTAACAGACGTAACGAAACCGGGGTTTTGCCCATCCAGGGCGCATACGGCTCCGAAGGGGAGGCATGCGCGGCCCGCAGGGGGCCACGCGTCTCTTACGGGGGCATCATGCGCAAGCAAGCAGTCATCGGCGTGACCACGCTGGCCCTGGCCGTCGGGACCATCGGTTTTGTCGCCGCGAAGGACGACAGCGGGTCCTCTCCGGCGCTCTCCACCCAGTCCGGCACCGCGGCCGGGCGGCCGCAGGCATCCGGTGACCGGCTCGTCGCGGTCGGGCTGACCGGCGACCAGCGTCTCGTCCGCTTCCGCGTCGACCGGCCCGGCGTCGTCCTCCCGCTCGGCAAGGTGAGCGGCCTCAACGGCGACAGCAGGCTCGTCGGCATCGACTACCGGGTGCAGAACAACACGCTGTACGGCGTCGGCGACAAGGGCGGCATCTACACGATCCGTGAGATCGGGGCCAAGGCCACCAAGGTCTCGCAGCTGAGCGTCGGCCTCCAGGGCACCAGCTTCGGCGTCGACTTCAACCCGGCCGCCAACCGGCTGCGCGTCATCAGCGACACCGGCCAGAACCTCCGCCACAACATCGACGACCCGGCGGGCGCCCCCGCCGCGGGCACCACGGCCGCCGACGGCACCCTCACCAACCCGCCGGTGCCGCCCGCGACGACGGGCGCGACGGCGACGGGCGTGACCGGGGCGGCGTACACGAACAACGACCTCGACGCGACGACTGCCACGACCCTCTTCGACCTCGACACGACCCAGGACCAGGTGTCGGTCCAGTCCCCGGCCAACGCGGGCAACCTCGCCCCGACCGGCAAGACGGGCGTGGACGTCCCGCGCGACTCGGGCTTCGACATCTACAGCTCGGCGAACTCGGGCACCAACACCGGGTACGCGGTCAGCGGTTCGCGGGTGTTCCGGGTCAACCTGCTGACGGGTAGGGCGACTTCGGTCGGGGCCTTCCCGCAGGGGCGGCAGGTGGTGGACCTGGCGATACCGCTGCGGCAGGGCTGAGACCGGCTGTTCCCCGCACCCCTTGGGCGGGGTGCGGGGGCGGCGTCTACAGGTCCAGGTCGGCATAGACGGCGGCGTGGTCGGAGGCCTGGGTCGCCTTGGACGTCACGGTCTGAAACGACTTGAAGGTCCGGGGTGCCCAGATGCCGCGGCGCTCCACCTCCACATGCTCGACGCGGTCCCACAGCTTCGGCGAGAACATGAGGTAGTCGAGCTTGTCGTCGTCGCCGGTGCCCGGACCGTGCGTGCCCGGGTCTCCCGTGTAGGTGGGGTGGGTCATCGCGTCCTTCAGGCCCGCGTCCAGCAGCTTCTTGACCGGGGTGCTGGCCATCACGTCGTTGAGGTCCCCGGCGACCACCACGCGCTCGGAGCGCTGGAGCGCGGCCTCGTAGATCTCCCGCACGCGCTCGGCCTGGCGCTTACGCAGCCCCGCGCCGCCGCCGATCATGCTCTTGAAGTGGTTGCCCAGTATCCACAGGGGCGTCCCGTTGAGGGCTATCTCGAACTCGGGGCAGTCCCGGCTGAACAGCCGCATACCGCCCTGTCCGGGGTCGAAGATGTGCGAGCGCACGGACGTGATCGGATGGCGGCTGAGGATTCCGACGTCGATGCCGCGGGGATCGTTGCCGTCGACGAGCAGGTTGAACGGGTACGGCTGGTGTCCCAACGCCTCGCCCAGGACGTGCTCGTTGAACCGCTCCAGGGTGAGACGGTCCTCGACCTCCACCATGAGCAGCACGTCGGCGTTGACCTCCGCCACCACTCGCGCGGTGTTCTGCACGGCCGTCCAGCTGAGATCGCCGCGCACGAGTTCCGCCCAGCCCGGCCACTTCCCGCGGCCGTCGGCCTTGATCACGATGGTGGGATTGTCCACGGGTCCGTCTACCTGGAAGAGCTTGGCGCCCGCTCCCTTGAGTTGGTTGATGAAGAACGGCCTTGGGCTGTCCTTCTCCGAGTTGTGGACCTGGTGCTCCTTGATCAGCTCGACCATCCGGTCCTTGTCCTTCTGCTGGTACGTCTCCTTCTCGAGGAGGGCGACCAGTTCGTTGAAATCGGCAAGGATCTTGTCGCGCGCGGCGTCGTCCTCGAGGGCGAAGGCCCTGGGGCGGCGGAAGAGGTTCTCCGCGTTGAAGGTGGCGATACGGATTGTCATGGCGCCTCCTCTGCGGTGGCGCAGGGGCATCCGCGCGGCCGGGGCAGGCGCCACCAGGGGCTGCTCGCCGACTCTTCGATTCTCGGGCCGCTGCGCAACCGTGTCGAACGGAGCGGTGATTGGTCCCCTTGCCCGGCGCGCGATTGGCCCTGTACCCCGCGCTGGGGGCGGCGACAGGGTGGTCCGCATGAGCATCGCGTTCCTCCTCACCACCCTCGTCGTCGTCGCCACCCCCGGCACCGGCGTCGTCTACACCCTCGCCGCAGGCCTCTCCCGCGGGCGCCGGGCGAGTGTCGTCGCCGCGTTCGCCTGCACGCTCGGGATCGTGCCGCACATGCTGGCCACCATCACCGGCCTGGCCGCGCTGCTGCACGCGAGCGCGACCGCGTTCCAGATCCTCAAGTACGCCGGTGTCGCCTATCTGCTGTACATGGCGTGGGCCATGCTCAGGGACAAGGACGCCATCGCGGTGGACGAGGGCGCCGCGCCGCTCTCCTCGGGGCGGGTGATCGTGCGGGGTGTGCTGGTCAACGTCCTCAATCCGAAGCTGACCATCTTCTTCTTCGCCTTTCTCCCGCAGTTCGTGCACCCGGGCGAGGCGAACGCCCTGCCGCGCATGCTGGCTCTGAGCGGGGTGTTCATGGGGATGACGTTCGCGGTCTTCGCGGCGTACGGCGTGCTCGCGGCCTCCGTGCGCAGCCACATCACCTCCCGGCCCCGCGTGATGTCGTGGCTGCGGCGGACCTTCGCGGGCGCGTTCGTGGCGCTGGGGGCGAAGCTCGCGTGGACGTGATCACCAGGCGAAGGCGGCGAAGAGGGTGTCGATGCGCAGGCGCAGGTCGGCCGCGGTGGCGCCACTGACGGCCACCGAGACCATGTCACCTTCTTCGACGTCCCGCGCGACGCGGATCTCCAGGGAGTGGGCGGGGCCGATCAGCGGGTAGGAGTACCAGGCGTCCGGGTCCTCGTTGTCGGTCGGATCGAGGCCGATCTCGATCGTCTCCCAGTCGGTGTCGTCGAAGGGGTAGTTGACGTAGTCGGCGAGGAGTTCGAGGAAGGGGCGGAGGCGGGACTCCTTCCAGACGGTGCCGGTCATCTCGTCCGGCTCGGTTTCCGGGTACGTCTCCTGCCGCGCCGGGTCGGTCATACGCAGCCCGGCGCCGACCGCGTACAGGTCCCTGACGGTGACGTGAAGGTGCGCCCAGAGATCGAGCTCGCGGCGGGTGTGGTCCGGCGCGTGCGCGGCGGTGGGCAGTCGCCGGACATACCTGCGGCGGGCCTCGTCGAACCGGCATGGTTCTGCCAACGCCTCGCTCCAGCCCGCGAGTTCGGGTGCATATCGTTCCTCGGCCGCCTGCGGGGCCACGTCGAGGTAGTGGGCGATGTCCTCCCACGAGGCGCCCCGCTCCCGCTCGAACACGACCGCCCGCCCCAGCAGCTCTTCGGCGTGCTCCACCAGCTGCCGGGCCTCGCTCACCCGGCCGCCGGGGCCGGTGTCGGCGTCGTTGCGGGTGACCACCAACGCGCCCGCGCCCCTGGCGAGGTCGGCCGCGGCCTGGCTGAGCACGAGCCGGGCCAGGGCCTCCCGCGTGTAGGGGCCGCGGGCGTGGTTGTCGTGGTGTGTCGAGTTGTTCACGGGCGTCAGGGAAGCATGGGCCTCCTGCCACTGTCGTGCCCTTTTCCACGCTGCCGCCGACCGGCCTGCGACTCGGGGCTCAACGTCCCTGAAGTGCCTTCACGTTGTCGCCGAACGTCCAGTTCTTCGAGCCGTCCCAGTTGATCGACCAGGTCATCAGGCCCTTGAGCGCGGTGCCGTAGTGCCGCCAGGCCTGGGCGACGAGGGACGGGGACATGTGGCCGCCGCCCGCGCCCGGCTGGGCGGGCAGGCCCGGGACCTGCTTGTCGTACGGGACCTTGATCGTCGTACCTTGAATGACGAGGCCCTTGTTGAGGCAGTCCGTCTGGGCGACGAAGCCCTCGACGGTGCCGGCGGAGTAGGAGTCGCCGGAGCAGCCGTACATGCTGCCGTTGTAGTACTGCATGTTCAGCCACCACAGGCGGCCGTTGTCGGCGTACTTCTTGATGATGGGCAGGTACGCGCCCCAGATCGAGCCGTAGACGACGCTGCCGCCGGTGACGTATGCCGTCTCCGGGGCCATCGTCAGCCCGAAGTTGGACGGCATCTGGGCCAGTACCCCGTCGATGATGCGGATCAGGTTGGCCTGGGACGTGGACAGTTGGCTGATGTTGCCGCTGCCGACCAGGCCCGTCTCGATGTCTATGTCGATGCCGTCGAAGTTGTACTTCTTCAGGATCGGGACGATCGTCGCCACGAAGCGGTCCGCCACCGCGGTCGAGTTGAGGTCGATGCCGGCCGTCGCGCCGCCTATCGACAGCAGGATCGTCCGGCCCGACGCCTTCGCCGCGCACATCTCCGCGGGCGTGGCCACCTTCACGCCCGTGTCCATGCCGTCCTCCCAGAGCGCGGTGCCGTCGGAGCGGATGACCGGGAACGCCGCGTTGATCACGTTGTAGCCGTGGGAGGAGATGCGGGAGTCGGTGATCGGGGTCCATCCAAAGGGCGGGTGGACGCCGTTGGCGGCGCCGTCCCAGTTCTCCCAGTAGCCCTGGAGGACCTTGCCGGACGGCTTCGACTTCACGGCACAGGTGTCGGCGGCGGAGGCCGCGGGGGCGGCGGGGAACTGGGTGAGACAGGCGGTCGCCAGTGCTGCGATGAGCAGGCTGAGCGTGCGGCGGAGCATGCGGATCCTCCCGGTGGGGGTGCGGTGAGGTGTCGTAGGGCTGAGATGCCGTAGGGCTGAGATGTCGTAGGCATGACAGTGCTCGTGGTCCAGACCTCTCGTCAATAGGTCTGGACCATGCTGGCAACTATGGAATGACAGATATTGAAATCTGTCATCTGTCATGTGAGAGTGGGGGGCATGACGATGCATACGCGCACACTCGGAACCACCGGCCCCGGGGTCTTCGCCCTCGGTCTCGGCTGCATGGGCATGTCCGGCATGTACGGCGAGGCGGACCGCGCCGCCTCCGTCGCCACCATCCACGCCGCCCTGGAAGCCGGCGTGACCCTGCTCGACACCGGCGACTTCTACGGCATGGGCCACAACGAACTGCTGATCAACGAGGCGCTGCGCACCGCCCCGGCCGCCCTGCGCGAGAACGCGCTGGTCAGCGTCAAGTTCGGCGCCCTGCGCGGCCCCGGCGGCGACTGGTACGGCTTCGACGGGCGCCCGGCCGCCGTGAAGACCTTCGCCGCGTACTCCCTCCAGCGCCTCGGCGTCGACCACATCGACGTCTACCGCCCCGCCCGGCTCGACCCGGACGTGCCGATCGAGGAGACCGTCGGCGCGATCGCGGAACTGGTCGAGGAGGGGTACGTCCGCCACATCGGGCTCAGCGAGGTCGGCGCGGACACCATCCGCCGGGCCGCCGCCACCGCCCCGATCGCCGACCTCCAGATCGAGTACGCGCTCATCTCCCGCGGCCCCGAGCGGGAGATCCTGCCCACCCTGCGCGAGCTGGGCATCGCCGTCACCGCGTACGGCGTGCTCTCCCGCGGGCTGATCTCGGGCCATGTCACGCCCGGCCAGGAATACGCGGCGGCCGACTTCCGCGCCCACTCACCCCGCTTCCAGGGCGAGAACCTCCGGCACAACCTCACCCTGGTCGAATCCCTGCGCAAGATCGCCGAACAGAAGGGCGTCTCCGTCGCCCAGATCGCCATCGCCTGGGTGCTGTCCCGCGGCGAGGACATCGTGCCGCTGGTCGGCGCCCGCACCCGTGAGCGGCTCGGCGAGGCACTGGGCGCCCTGGACGTGACCCTGGACGCGGCCGACCTCGCCACCGTCGAGGCCGCCGTACCGGCGGACGCGGCGGCCGGCGAGCGGTACGCCCCCACGCAGATGGCCATGCTCGACAGCGAACGCTGATCGCGGTGCCGGGTACCGTCTAGGCATGCCTCCGACCAGCGAAACCCTGACCGCCGAGCGCATCCTCGCCACCACCGAGGAGGTGCTGCGCCGCCACGGACCGGCCAAGGCCACCGTGGTCGACGTGGCCCGCGCGCTCGGCGTCAGCCATGGCAGCGTCTACCGCCACTTCCGGACGAAGGCGGAGCTGCGGGGGGCGGTGACGAAGCGCTGGCTGGACCGTACGACCCAGGTGCTGGCCGGCATCGCCGCGGATGGGGAGCGGGACCCGGAGGCCCGGGTGCGCGAGTGGTTCGCGGCCCTGTTCGCCGCCAAGCGGCACAAGGCGGGCGGCGACCCCGAGCTCTTCGCCACGTACCAGGTGCTGGTCGGCGATCAGGGCGAGGTGGTCGGCCAGCACATCGCCGAACTCACCGGCCAGCTCACCGACATCGTGCGCGCCGGCGTCGACGCGGGCGTCTTCACCGCCCAGGACCCGGCCACCGCGGCCCGCGCCCTCTTCCAGGCCACGGGCCGCTTCCACGACCCCGGCTACGCCCAGGAATGGCAACAGCCTGGCGTGGAGGGGGAGTTCGAGGCGGTCATGGATCTGCTCGTGCGGGGGCTGCGGGCCCGGGACTGAGGGACTGGGCCGTCAGAGCGTGTCCAGCTCCTGTGTCGTGCGGCCGAGGTACGTGACCGGGCCCGGGTCCGGAACGTCGATCTCGTGGAAGCCGAGGCGGTCGTAGAAGGCTCTCGCCGGGGTGTTGGCCGTGACCATGGAGAGGTGGACGGCCGGGACGCCCTGGTCCTGGAGGGCGCGCAGGAGCCTGCGTATCAGGGCGCGGCCGTGGCCCTGGCCCTGCCAGGCGGGCAGCAGGTCGATGTGGAGGTGGGCCGGGTAGGCGGCGACCTCGGGGACGAGCATGCGTTCCGGGTGGTGGAGGAGGCGGATCATCTCCTCGTCCGGGGTGCTCGGTGGGCCCGGCGGCTCGGGGTAGCGGGGGGCCGCCAGGGGCAGCCACTTGGTGCGGAAGGCCTCGACGAAGCGGGGGGTGTCCGC
The DNA here is from genome assembly GCF_039537145.1 of Streptomyces shaanxiensis. Classification (NCBI taxonomy): domain Bacteria; kingdom Bacillati; phylum Actinomycetota; class Actinomycetes; order Kitasatosporales; family Streptomycetaceae; genus Streptomyces; species Streptomyces shaanxiensis. The sequence continues at coordinate 390,751 of NZ_BAAAZY010000007.1, read as the reverse complement.
GGTGCCGAGGATGTAGCCGACCGCCCGGCCCGTTCCCCCATTGCCTCCGTCGTCCAGGACGAAGGACAGGTCCGGTTCCAGCGTGACGTACGGCAGCGCGAACGTCGTCGGGAAGATGCCGGGGTCCTGGTAGTGCGGTCGGCTGTCGCCGCCCTCGTGGGCCGTGCGGACGCAGATGTCCTCGACGGCCTCGCGGTCCTCGGGGCGGTACCGACGGATGCGCGTCATCGGTCCGACTGCGCCTCCGTCGGGTCCACCGTCGCCTGGTGTGCCTCCGCCAGATGTTCCTCCGCCTTCAGCCACGGCAGGAACTGCGCGCCCTTGCGCCAACCGCACGTGTCACATCTGACCGTGCGTTGCGCGCCCCTGCGCAGTACTTGTACGACGTGCTCCCGTCCGTGCTGGTCCCAGCGGCTCACCTTGCTCGTGTTGATCTCCAGCATGACGCCTCCAGCGTCCGAGGACATCGAGTCTGCGTGCGCGGCCCCGATCGGCCGTGCGCAGCAAGGAGTGTGCAGCAAGACCAACATCAACAGGGACACTTCCCCGGCGAGTTGACCAACCTGTGGCCACACCCTCACATGTCCGCCGGACGAGCACAGGTCCGTCAGCCGATCGTGCGCGGCAGACGCAGGCTGAGCAGCCCCGTCAGCGCCACTCCGGCCAACTGGACCAGGAGCGTGGTCACCAGGGCGTCGCGCATGCCCAGCCCGGGGACCAGGGAGAGGAAGAGCGTGCCCAGCGTCGCCACGCCCAGGGCCAGGGACGACTGCTGGGTCGTGATCATCACCCCGCTGCCCACGCCCGCCCGCGCCGTCGGCACCTCGGAGAGCACGATCCGGAAGACGACGGGGAGTTGGAGTGCCTGGCCCGCGCCCGCGACGGCCGCACCGGGGAGCAGCTCGACGAGGCCGAGGTCCGGCCAGGAGTACCAGGCGGCCAGCGCCATCAGAGCCACGCCCACCCCCTGGATGGCCGCACCGGCGGTCACGACCCGGGTGCCGTAGCGGGCAACCAGCCGCGGACCGGCCAGCGAGACGAAGAAGAACACCACCGCCATGGGAGCGAGGGCCAGTCCCGCCGCGACCGGGCCCCGCCCCGCGCCCTGCTGCAGTGCCACCGCGATCACGAACATGAAGCCGCTGAAGCCGATCGAGAACGGCACGATCAACGCCAGGCCGCGCCGCAGGGACGTGAGGGCGAACAGGCTCGGCGGAACCAGTGGCGTACGGCCCTGGCGGTCCGCCCTGCGCTCCACCGCGTAGAACGCCGCCGCCACGAGGGGGAACGCCGCCAGCGACAGCCACGTCCACAGCGGCCAGCCCGCCGCCCGGCCCTCGGTGAGCGGGGCCAGGAGCGTGAGGAGGGCGGCGGCGAGCAGGACCGTGCCGGGTCCGTCCACCGGTTCCGGGTGCTGCGAGCGGGTCTCCGGGACCGCGCGGGCGGCCAGGAAGAGGCCGACGAGGACGACGGGGACGTTCACCAGGAACACCGAGCGCCAGCCTGTGCCCGCGATGTCGGCCGCGACCAGGACGCCGCCGAGGATCTGCCCGGCGACCATGGACAGCCCGGCCGTGGCGCCGTACAGCCCCATGGCCTTGGCGCGGCGCTGACCGCTGGTCGCCGCCTGGATCGTGGCGAGCACCTGCGGCAGCATCGCCGCCGACGCCGCGCCCTGCGCGACCCGCGCCGCGACGAGCGCCCACGCGCTGGGCGCGAGCCCGCACGCCAGCGAGGTCAGCCCGAAGGCCGCCATGCCGCCCAGGAAGAGCCGCCGCCGGCCGAACAGGTCGCCGAGCCGCCCGCCGAGGACGAGGAGGACGGCGTACGCCAACCCGTAACCCGCGACGACGAGTTCGAGCATGGTCTCGCTCGCCGCGAGGTCGTGGCCGATCGTGGGCAGGGCGACGTTGACGATGAAGAAGTCGATGAGGGGGAGTGCCGCCGCGAGCAGCACCGTGAAGAGGCCGAGGCCGCCGAGCGAGGGTGGTGCGGCGGCGGCCGGGGCCTTGTGCGAAGTGATGGTTTCGGTCACGGTTACGAGGCTGCCGCCGCTCCGAGACTGGTACCAGAGTGTCCTTATCCTGGTAGCAGAACCACCTGGAAACAGGGTCCGGGCGGGGGCAGGCTGGAGGCATGACGAGCATGGCCGAGCAGACGCGGACGCAGACACCGCCCGAAGCCCCACCCGCTACGGCCGCCTCCGCGATCCGGCGCCACGAGCTCGCCGCGTTCCTGCGCCACCGCCGCGAGCACATCGCCCCCGAGCAGGTCGGACTGCCCCGCGGCCGCCGACGCCGTACGCCCGGCCTGCGCCGCGAGGAGGTCGCCCAGCTCTCCGCGGTCGGCGTCACCTGGTACACCTGGCTGGAACAGGCCCGCGACATCCAGGTCTCCGTGCAGGTCCTCGACGCCCTCGCCCGCACGCTGATGCTGGACCCCAGCGAGCGGACCCACCTCTTCCAGCTCGCCGGCGCGGTCGACCCGACACCGGCGACGACCTGCCCCTCGGTCATCCCGGCCCTGCGGGCGGTACTGGAGCAACTGGAGCCGTACCCGGCCTGCCTGCAGAACAGCCGGTACGACATCCTCGCCTACAACCGCACGTACGGCCTCCTGCTGTGCGACCTGGACGCGCTGCCGCCCGAGGACCGCAACTGCATGATCCTGTCGTACACGCACGACGAGTGGCGTTCGTCGATCGTGCACCTGGAGGCGACCCAGCGCCTCATGGCCGCCCGCTTCCGCGCCGCGATGGCCGGCCACCTCGGCGAACCCGCCTGGAAGATGCTCCTCAAGCGCCTGCGCACGGAGTCCCCCGAGTTCTGCGAGGCATGGGACCGCCATGAGGTGGTGGCGCACCGGAGCAAGCGGAAGGAGTTCATCAACCGGTACGTGGGGCGGTTGGTGGTCGACCACACGGATCTGTGGCTGAGTCCGGAGGTGGGGCCGCGGATGGTGACGTATGTGCCGGTGGACGAGGAGTCGAGGGAACGTCTGAAGAAGCTGCACGAAATCGCCCTTGAAGGGGCGCGGGGCTGAGTGGACATGGGGCTCCGCCGCGTGGGCGCGACCAGCCCCCACCGGTCGGCGGCCGGTAGTCGCCGAACTACGCGCTGACCCGAGACGCCTCGCGCACCTCGGCCGACTCCAGCTTCTCAGCCGTCCGCTCGGCAGTACGACGTGCCCACGCCCCGCTGGTCACCAACCCCACGACCAGCACCGCAAGCCCGCACCCGGCGACAATCCACCAGGCCGGCCGAGCGGCATCGACGAACGCGCTCCGATACGACGCCGCCCCCACGCCGGAGGCCAGCACCGCACCGACGACCGCCACGCCCAGCGTCTGTCCCAACTGCCGGCTGGTCGAGGCGACGGCGGCCGCGACTCCCGCCTGCGCGCGCGGCATGCCGGACACCGCCGTGTTCGTGATCGGCGCGTTGACGAAGCCGAAGCCGAGCCCGAACAGGACGTATCCGAGGACCAGCGTCGCGTTCCTGGTCTCCGCCTCGAAGGCCGCGAACAGCACTCCGGACGTCGTCATCGCCACCCCCGCGATCAGCAGCGGCAGCCGAGGCCCCCGGTTGCCGACCACCCGTCCCGCGAGCGGCGCGCAGACGAAGCACAGCGCGGCCATCGGCAGCATCCACAGGCCCGCGTGCAGCGCGTCCAGCCCGCGTACGTTCTGCAGGTACAGCGTCGACAGGAACAGGAAGCCACCGAGCGCCGCGAACGCGCTGATCGCGATCACCGTGGCTCCGCTGAACGGTGCCGAGCGGAAGAACCGCAGGTCGATGAGGGGCTCGGCGCGGCGGGGCTCGTAGACGAGGAGGGCGGTCAGTGCGGTCAGGGCGATGCCGCCGAAGAGAAGGAGCTCGGGGGCCGGCGCGGTGGGTGCCTCGATGATCGCGTACGTCAGTGAGCCGAACAGGGCGATGACCAGCATCTGTCCGATCGGGTCGGGGCGGCGTGGCTTCGCGGCGCGGGACTCCGGGACGTAGCGGAGGGTGAGGAGCAGTGCCGCCAGCCCGACCGGGAGGTTGACCCAGAAGATCGACCGCCAGCCGACCGAGTCCACCAGTAGTCCGCCGACCAGCGGGCCCGCGGCCATGGAGATGCCGACGACCGCGCCCCACACGCCTATCGCCCGGGCCCGCTCCCGCGGGTCCGTGAAGGTGTTGGTGATGATCGACATCGCGACCGGGTTGAGCATCGAGCCGCCCACCGCCTGCACCATCCGGAACGCGATCAGGGCGTCGAGGTTCGGTGCGAGGGAGCACAGGGCCGAGCCGATGGTGAAGACGACCAGGCCCGCCATGAAGACGCGCTTGCGGCCGATACGGTCCGCGGTGGAACCGGCCAGCATCAGCAGCGAGGCGAGGACGAGGGTGTACGCGTCGATGGTCCACTGCAGGCCCGACGTGCTCGCGTCGAGGTCGCGCTGGAGGGCGGGCAGGGCGACGTTGAGCACCGTGTTGTCGAGGCTCACGATCAGCAGGCTCATGCAGCAGATCGCGAGGACCAGCAGGCGGCGGCGAGGGCTGAGCTGCGGCATCCTTGAATAGTACGCCTAACTAATGAATTTCGCCGCAGTGCGTCCGGTACGTGAGAATGGGGGAATGCCCATGACCGCCTCGCCCGTCGCCGCTCCCCTGGAGATCGGCCCGCACACCGTCCAGCCGCCCGTCGTCCTGGCCCCGATGGCCGGGATCACGAACGCGCCCTTCCGCACGCTGTGCAGGGAGTTCAGCGGTGGCAAGGGGTTGTTCGTCAGCGAGATGATCACAACGCGGGCTCTGGTCGAGCGCAACGAGAAGACCATGCAGCTGATCCACTTCGACGCGACCGAGACGCCGCGCTCGATCCAGCTGTACGGCGTCGACCCGGCCACCGTCGGCAAAGCCGTCCGCATGATCGCGGAGGAGGGGCTGGCCGACCACATCGACCTGAACTTCGGGTGCCCGGTGCCGAAGGTGACCCGGAAGGGTGGGGGATCGGCGCTGCCGTTCAAGCGGAATCTGCTGCGGGCGATTCTGCGGGAGGCGGTCAGCGGGGCGGGGGATCTGCCCGTCACGATGAAGATGCGCAAGGGCATCGACGACGATCACATCACCTACCTCGACGCCGGGCGGATCGCGGTGGAGGAGGGCGTGACGGCCATCGCGCTGCACGGCCGTACGGCCGCCCAGCACTACGGCGGTACGGCCGACTGGGACGCCATCGCGCGGCTCAAGGAGCATGTGCCGGAGATTCCCGTGCTCGGGAACGGTGACATCTGGTCGGCCGAGGACGCCGTGCGGATGGTGCGGGAGACCGGGTGCGACGGGGTGGTGGTCGGGCGGGGGTGCCTGGGGCGGCCTTGGCTGTTCTCGGACCTGGTCGCGGCCTTCGAGGGGCGGGAGGACGCCCGTGCCGGAGGCACTGATGGATGCAGTGCGCGTCCTTCGCTGCGGGAGGTCGCCGACGTCATGGTGCGGCATGCCACGCTGCTCGGTGAGTGGATCGGGGACGAGGCGCGCGGGGTCATCGACTTCCGCAAGCATGTGGCGTGGTACCTGAAGGGCTTCGCGGTCGGCTCCGAGATGCGCAAGCGGCTGGCGATCACGTCGTCGCTGGAGGAACTGCGGGGCGGGCTGGACGAGTTGGACCTCGACCAGCCGTGGCCGGTGGGCGCCGACGGGCCCCGTGGTCGTACGTCCGGTAACAACCGGGTGGTGCTGCCGGAGGGGTGGCTGAAGGATCCGTATGACTGTGCGGGTGTGAGCGAGGACGCGGAGCTGGATACCTCCGGCGGTTGAGGGTGGGGTGCCTGCGGCGGCCTGTGCGGCCTTGGTGGGGTTCGCGTAGCGCCTGCGGGTGGGTTGTGGGTCGGGGCCGTGCCGGGGGGTGTCCGTCCTCGGACCGGCGGCTGGGCTTAGGCCGGGAGGTGCTGCGTGTTGACGCCGGCCACTGCGGGCGGACACCCCCCGGCACGTCCCCTTCCCGCCGTACGCGACCGCGGGCGCGTGGGGGACTCCGTCCCAGCCCCCACCCACCCCCTCAGCGGGCCGTCACCTCTGGACGCCGACCCAGGCAATGTCAGCCCGTCCGGCGTTTGAGGACGAGGCCCTTTCAGGGCCGAAGCGGGGGTCTGGGGGCGGCAGCCCCCAGGGACGGGACGGGTAGGGGCGGCGGGGGCGAGGGAACTCTGGGCTACTTCGACGGGCTGGGGGTCGAGCCGTACGCCGTCAGGAAGCGGTCTCGGAAGGAGCTCATCTTCCAGACCGGGGTCTGGGGGCCCGGCTGGAGGCCGTCCGTCCAGTTCCAGTCGGCGATCTTGTCCAGCATCTCGGGGTCCTTGGCGACGATCGAGATCGGGACGTCCCTGCTGGCCTTCGTGCCGCTGACCCGGGACATCGGCTGGTGGTCGCCGAGGAAGACGAGGACGGTGTCGTCGGTGCCGTAGCGCTCCAGCCACTGGGTGAGGCTGGTGACGGAGTACGAGATCGACTTGCCGTACTCCTGCTTGGAGCGGGTGGAGTCGGAGATGATGTCCGCCGGTTTCGTGCCCGACTGTTGGATGGGCCTGAAGACCGAGCCGTCGCCCAGGTCGTCCCAGTCGACCATCTCGGGGATGGGGGCCCAGGGCTGGTGACTGGAGGTCAGGATGATCTCCGACATCAGGGGCTTGTCGCGCTTCTTGCCGTGGACCTGGCGCTGGAAGGCTTCGAGGGCGTACTGGTCGGGCATCGTCGACCAGCTGAACTTCGGTCCCTTGTAGCCGAGTTGGAAGGCGTTGTAGACCTTGTCGAGGCCGTAGTACCGCTGTTCCGGCCAGGCCTTCTGCACGCCGGGCATCACGCCGACCGTGTCCCACTCGCCGGTCTTCTGAAAGGCCTTGGTGAGGCTGAGGTGGTCGCTGGCCATGACGGTGCGGTAGCGCTGTTGGTTGTCGATCCACAGGCCGGAGAGTGTGGTGGAGTGGCCGAGCCAGCTGCTGCCGCCGTACGTCGCCGACGTCAGCCAGCCGCTCTTGGCGTGGAAGCCGGCGTCGGCCAGGGCCTCGGCGCTGGTGTCGAGGGTGTCGGTGACTCCGGGGGCGATCTCCGGGTCCTCCAGCGCGCTGCGGCCGTAGCTCTCGATGAACGTGAAGATGACGTCCTTGCCGCGCAGGTCCGGGACGAGCTGGTCGGGCGGTGTGTTGCCGAAGGTGTCGGCCTTCGCGTCCCTCGCGAACTGGGCCTCGTCGCGGAGGGTGTCCATCGCCCGGCGTGCGTGGACCTTGAGGACGCCGGCGGTGTGGTCCGCGGCGATCGGCACGCCGGCGACCTGGAGGCCGAACGCCGTGCAGGTGATCCAGACGGTGCCGGCGATGAGAGCGCCTCTGGACGCGTCCGCCTTGTGGCGGGCCAGGACGTCGGCGACTCGGACGGTGGCCAGGGCGACCGCGGCTATGAGGAGGACCACGAGGAGGATCACGCCGATCGTGAGGAGCGTGGTGGTCGTGCCGCCCAGGGAGTCCTTCAGGTACGACTGGGCGTCGTCGAGGAGTTCCCAGTCGAGGACGATGTTGAAGTGCCGGCCCAGGAATTCGTTGTAGCCGATGTCGAGGATGTTCAGGGCGGTCAGGGCGCCCAGGGCGGCGCCGGCCGTCGCCGCGACGATCAGGCGGGGGCGGCGCGGGAGGGTGAGGAGTACGGCGGCGCCGATGATGGCCTCGGCGGGGAGGCGTATGAACTCCGTTGCCTTGAGGTTGCCGAGGGTGTTCGGCATCTGCAGGCAGATGTGGATGAGGGCGGCGGCCAGGGCGGTGATCGTCCACGGGAGGTATGTGGTGCGCCAAGTGCGGGTGGTGGTCGGCGGCTGTTCGGCCTCGGCTTCGCCTTCGGGCGAGTCGTTCCCGTCCGCATCACCCGTGCGGCCATCGCCGGCGGCCGCGGGTTCGTCGTCGGTGGGTGCGGGTGTGTCCGTCGGCGGGTTCTCCGGGGCGGACTCGGTGACGGCGTCCTCGACGGGCAAGTCGTGCTTCTTACCGGGCAGTTGACGTAGGCGCGTGAAGACGGGCACCCGAAGGTCCTTCCGTGCGAGGCCCCTGGTGGAGTGGTGTGGCGGGCCTCGCTGGGGAGGCTGGGGGCCCGCCGTCATCCCGTACGGCCGGCCCCCGGCCGGTGTTCAGCCCCGGTGCCCCAGCGCTCGGCAAACGCTCGGCAAACGCCAGGCCAACAGGCCCGCCGGGGCCCCTACCCTTCTCCCGCGCCTCTCTCCCGCACCTCCTCCTACGCCCCTCCCACCGCTGTCAGCAGCGCCAACGGGGCCGCCGCCGAGCGGGATTCGCGGACGCAGGCGTGCGGGTACGGCACCGGCTCCGCGTGGGTGTCGCGGCCGTAGCCCGCGATGACCTCCGGCAGGCGGTGGCCGGTGGTCGTCGCCGCGTCGACCAGGGCGTGGGCGACCGTGCGGGCCTCGTCGTGCAGGCCGTAGCGGGCCAGGCCCAGGGTGATCAGGGCGTTGTCGTGCGGCCAGACCGAGCCCCGGTGGTAGGAGAGGGGGTGGAACGCCGGTTGGCCGGAGGCGAGGGTGCGTACGCCCCAGCCCGAGAAGAAGTCGGGTTCCAGCAGGCGGCGGCCCACCAGTTCGCCGTACTCCTTGTCCAGCAGGCCCGACCAGAGCAGATGCCCCGCGTCCGACGCGAGTGCGTTCACCTGGTTGCCGGCGCCGTCCAGTGCCAGGGCGGGGAAGGAGTGCTCCGGCATCCAGAAGTCCCGCTGGAATCGGTCCCGGAGGTCGCCGGCCGCCTGTTCCAGGAGGGCCGCGTAGGTCTCGTCCTGCCACACCGTGCGGGACAGCCAGGCCGTGCGGCGCAGGGCGTCGTACGCATAGCCCTGGGCGCCCGCCGCCATCACCGGTCCGGCGGGGCGGGTGCCGTCGGCGGAGCAGATGGCGCCGGGGGAGTCCTTCCAGTTCTGGTTGGCGAGGCCGCCCTGGTCGGCGCGGTAGACGAGGTAGCCGCGGGAGGTCAGGCCGCCGTGGTCCAGCATCCAGCCGATGGCCGCGCGGGCGTACGGCTCGAGGCGCCGCGCGAGGGTCGTGTCGCCGGTCTGCTCGACGTACGCGCCCAGCAGGATCAGGAACAGCGGCGTCGCGTCCACCGAGCCGTAGTAACGGCCGTACGGCACCTGCCCGAAGTGCGCCAGCTCGCCGTGCCGTACCTCGTGCACGATCTTGCCGGGCTGGGCGACCGACTCGGGGCCCGTCTCCGTCGCCTGGGTCGCGGCCAGCGCGGGGAGGGTCGCGGCGGCCAGCTGGGGGCGGTAGGGGAGGGCGAAGAGGGATGTGAGCAGGGCGTCGCGGCCCAGGAGGGTCAGGAACCAGGGCGCGCCGGCGGCCGGGACGCGGAGCTCCTCGCCCTCCGGGCCCGTCGCCGGGACCTGGAGCGCGGCCAGGTCGGCCAGGCCCCGGGCGCAGGCGGCGGCCAGCTCCGGCCAGCCGGTCGGGAAGGCCACGCCCTCCACGAACTCGCCCTCCTGGGAGAGGAGTTGTTCGGTCAGGGCGGCGGGGGAGCGCGGTACGCGCAGCGCCCGTTTGTCGCCGTGCGGGCGGGCCATCACCCGGAGGGTCAGTTCCGCCGTGCCGTGCGGTTCGAGGTCCAGGGTCCAGACGAGGCGGCGGGCTCCGGTGCCCGTCTCCTCGACGCCGTCGGGGGCGGGGTCGGCGGTCACGGTCGTGACCGACCGCCATTCGCCGCGCTGGTAGGTGAACTCCACGCCGTGGTCGAGGACCTGGCGGGAGCGGGTGGCGCCGGTCTTGGCGTAGGTGCGGTGGTCGGAGCGGAGCTCGAACTGGTCGGTGAAGTCGGCGTCGGCGGTGATTGCGAGGCGGACCGTCGTCGGCACCGGACGGTTGCTGGTCACCCGGAGCGATTCGATGAACGAGGCGTCCCCGACGGCCTGCTCGCGGAAGAACGTGTACGCGGGCGGTTCGTTGCGGCCGCCGCGCGGGACCAGGACGCAGCGGGCGGTGTCGCCGTCGGCCACCGGGCTGAGCGTCTCGGGAACCGCTCCGTCGATCGTGAGCTGCCAGCGGCTCAGGTGCCGGGCGTCACGTACGAATAACCCCTCCGGGGAGCTGACGCCCCGTACGCCGCTGATGTCCCCACGGTCTCCCACGGCGGCGAACGTGCCCCCGTACACGAGCAGATGATGGCGGTCCGTCATCCCCGGTTACCTCCCTTGAATCCCGTGATCGCAGTGGCTTCGGTGTCGCTGTGCAGCAGGTCGAGTGCGAGGGCGGCGGTCCAGCCGAAGCCGGTGGCTCCGCAGGCCTCGCCGGTGTACGGGTCGACGTACTCGGCGAAGTCGGAAGACTGCGCGATGTCCAGGAACGCCTCGCGCAGCGCGTCGGCCCGCTGGTGTTCCCCCTGTGTCCGCAGTCCCCGTTCCAGTAGCCAGCTCGTGTTGAACCAGGCCGGGCCGCGCCAGTAGCGGTGCGGGTCGAAGGCCTCGCCGAGGAGGTCGTACGACGGCACGAGGCGGGTCGAGTCGCCGAGGCCGAAGTGCTTGGACGTCGCCGTACGCACCAAGGCGGAGGAGATGTCCCGCGGCAGACCCGGCAGCAGGAGTGGGATCAGGCCGGAGACGCTGCGCTCGGGCACGAGTGCGCCGCCGCGCACGTCGCGGCAGAAGAACATCCCCTCCGCCGGGTCCCACATCCGCTCGATCAGCGCCGCCGTCAGCCGCTCGGCGCGTGCGTGCCGGGCCGTGCCCGTCGCCCCGAGCTCCCGTGCGATCCGGGCCAGCGCGTGCTCGGACGCGATGAGCAGGGCGTTGAAGGAGGGGTCCTCGACCGCGAAGTCCCCGGCCCCGTCGGCATAGCCGGCGTCCCGGTACTCCGTCGCCAGCCGCACGTACCGCCCGTAGTCCAGATCCGTCGGCCGGTCCTCGGCCGCCCCGTGGTCGAGGTCGGCGCGGCGGAAGGAGCGGGCCGGGGCCGGGGTGATGCGGGAGAGCGGGGCGTCCCAGCAGGGGCTGTTGTCCATACCCTGTTCCCAGGGGTGCACGACGGACGCGAGGCCGCCTGAGCCGAGGTCGCGCCGGTGCAGCAGATAGCGGTGCCAGGCGGCCAGGCGGGGATACATCCGGGTGAGGAAGCCGCGCGCCCGGGACAGCCCGGGGTCGGCGCGGTGCACCAGCCAGGCCGCCAGCGCGTGCACCGGTGGCTGCACGATGCCGGAGGTCTGTACGGTGCGCGGGGCGCCCGCAGCGCGCCCCGCGGTCGAGGAGCGCCAGAAGTCGGGGCTCGGGAAGTAGGCGTCGAGCGGCACGGAGGGGTTGAACACGATGTGCGGGATGCGCCCGTCACCCCACTGGGCGTCCAGCAGCGTCTCCAGCTCCGTCTGGGCCCGCAGCGGCGAGAGGTGCCTGAGGCCGATCGCGATGAACGCCGAGTCCCAGGACCACTGGTGCGGATACAGGCTGCGCGAGGGCACCGTCGAGGTGCCGGTCCAGTTGGCCTCCAGTACCCGGGCGGCCCTGACGTGCAGCGAATCCGCCACTGGGGGCGGATCGTATGCAATGTCACGCTCGGCGCGACGGGCTGTGAGCTGGGCAGTGCGATCCACTCGGGGCTCCCCGAAAGACGTCCGGCCGACCGGTTCGGTCATGGCTACCGTAGGGTTACGTCTATTTAACACGCAAAACTCAATATGTAATGCAGAGTTGAGAAACACAAGGGGGTGCGCATGACCGGTCAGCCGGGACGGACGGGCAGGGCGACCAGGAGCGGCAGTCAGGCGGGCGCCGGCGATCTGCTCGAACTCGTGCGCAGCGGGCGCGCCACCACGCGCGGCGCCCTCCAGCAGGCCACCGGACTCTCCCGTGCGACCGTCGGCCAGCGCCTCGACCGGCTCTTCCGCGCGGGCTGGCTGCGCGAGGGCGCCGGCGGTCCCGTGGGCTCCCCGCTGGGCGGCCGCCCCTCCATCACCCTGGAGTTCGACGGCGAGCACGCGGTCGTCCTCGCCGCCGACCTGGACACCCGGCACGCGCGCGCCGCGGTCCTGTCCCTGACCGGCGAGATCCTCGCCGAGCACGGTGGGGTGCTGGTCATCGAGGACGGGCCGGACGTGGTGCTGGGCGAGCTGGGGCGCTGGTTCGCCGAACTGCTGGAGAAGGCCGGGCGCCGGGCCGACGAGGTGGGCGGCATCGGGCTGGCGGTGCCGGGGCCGGTGGACAGCGAGACCGGCCGGGTGGTCCAGCCGCCGATCATGCCGGGCTGGGACGGCTACGACATAAGAGGCCGCCTCGCCGGGGCGTTCGGTGAGCACACGGGGGCCGCGCCGGTGCCGGTCCTCGTCGACAACGACGCCAACCTCATGGCGTACGGCGAACAGCGCACCGGATACCCGGACTGCTCGGCGTTCGTGCTGGTCAAGGTGTCGACCGGTATCGGCGCGGGGGTCGTGGTGGACGGCTCGGTGTTCCGGGGCGTCGACGGGGGCGCGGGCGACATCGGGCACATCCGGGTGGGCGCCGACGCGCTGTGCCGGTGTGGTTCGTACGGCTGCCTGGCCGCCGTCGCCAGTGGCGGTGCCGTGGCCCGGCGGCTGGCCGAGACCGGGGTTCCCGCGGCGTCGGGCTCAGATGTGCGGGACTTGCTGGCGTCCGGGCATCCGGGGGCGGCCGCGCTGGCCCGGGAAGCCGGGCGGCAGGTCGGGGACGTGCTGGCGACGGTCGTGACGCTGCTCAACCCCGGGGTGCTGATGATCGCCGGGGACCTGGCCGGGACGCCCTTCCTCACCGGCGTACGGGAGTTGCTGTACCAGCGGGCGCTGCCGCGCTCCACCGCTCATCTGGACGTCATGACGTCGCGGCTGGGGGAGCAGGCCGGGCTGGTGGGGGCCGGTGCGCTGGTCGTGGAGCATCTGTACGCGCCGGAGCGGGTGGAGGAACGGCTGCTGGCGCTCGGCGTGTAACCAGGACGTTTCGGCCAGGTCAGCCGTCCGCATGGTGGAAATTCCCTGGCTGTGGCAGCGTGATTCTCGCCACCCTTGATAAGGGTTGCGCTCAGATGAGCGGATCTTGAGCGGTTGCACTTCTCCAAGGGGTGGCACTCGGTGCCACCCCTTGATCGTTCATCGATCGAAATCAGACGTGCGGTAAGGGCGCTCATCTGAGCGAAAATCCGCACCTGTGGGCACCCTTGTGTTCAAGAAGTGAAAACATCCGGCCGTCAGCGCTTGCCAAGCTTTGACTTTCGATCCACTGGCGGACGGGTGGTTACAGGCGCATGACGCGTGAGTAGACGTACCCAGGCGCCTTCGATCTGGGTATGTTCCTCGCCGTCAGGGCAGCCACCGCGTCCTCGAGGGAGTCGAGACCGTGTCGGAAAACAAAGAACCCCACGTAGCGAAGTTCGTTTACGACTTCACCGAGGGAAACAAGGACCTCAAGGACCTCTTGGGTGGCAAGGGTGCCAACCTCGCCGAGATGACCAACCTGGGACTCCCGGTTCCCCCTGGCTTCACCATCACGACGGAAGCCTGCAAGGTCTACCTCGAAAGCGGTGAGGAGCCCGCGGCACTGCGTGACGAGGTGAGTGCGCACCTCGACGCTCTCGAGACCCGCATGGGCAAGAAGCTCGGCCAGCCCGACAACCCGCTCCTGGTCTCCGTCCGCTCCGGCGCCAAGTTCTCGATGCCCGGAATGATGGACACGGTCCTCAACATCGGGCTCTCCGACAAGTCCGTGAAGGGCCTCGCCGACCAGGCCGGCGACGAGCGGTTCGCCTGGGACTCCTACCGCCGCCTCATCCAGATGTTCGGCAAGACGGTCCTCGGCGTCGACGGCGAGCTCTTCGAGGACGCCCTCGACAAGGCCAAGGAGGTCAAGAAGGTCACGGTCGACACCGACCTCGAGGCCGCCGACCTCAAGAAGCTGGTCACCTCCTTCAAGAAGATCGTCAAGAAGGAGGCCGGCCGGGACTTCCCGCAGGACCCGCGCGAGCAGATGGACCTCGCCATCGAGGCGGTCTTCAACTCCTGGAACACCGACCGCGCCAAGCTGTACCGCCGCCAGGAGCGCATCCCGGGCGACCTCGGCACGGCCGTCAACGTCTGTTCCATGGTCTTCGGCAACCTGGGCCCCGACTCCGGCACGGGCGTCGCCTTCACCCGTGACCCCGCCTCCGGCCACCAGGGCGTCTACGGCGACTACCTGCAGAACGCCCAGGGCGAGGACGTGGTCGCGGGTATCCGCAACACCGTGCCGCTCGCGGAGCTGGAGACGATCGACAAGAAGTCGTACGACCAGCTGATGCAGATCATGGAGACGCTGGAGAACCACTACAAGGACCTCTGCGACATCGAGTTCACCATCGAGCGCGGTCAGCTGTGGATGCTCCAGACCCGCGTGGGCAAGCGCACGGCGGGCGCCGCCTTCCGGATCGCGACCCAGCTGGTGGACCAGGGCCTCATCGACGAGGCGGAGGCGCTGCAGCGCGTCAACGGCGCCCAGCTCGCCCAGCTGATGTTCCCGAAGTTCGACGACGAGGCGAAGGTCGAGCAGGTCGGCCGGGGCATCGCGGCCTCGCCGGGTGCGGCGGTCGGCAAGGCGGTCTTCGACTCCTACACCGCGGTGAAGTGGTCGCGCTCGGGCGAGAAGGTCATCCTGGTCCGCCGGGAGACCAACCCCGACGACCTGGACGGCATGATCGCCGCCGAGGGCATCCTGACGTCGCGCGGCGGCAAGACCTCCCACGCGGCCGTGGTCGCGCGCGGCATGGGCAAGACCTGTGTCTGCGGCGCCGAGGAGCTCGAGGTCGACACCAAGCGGCGCCGGATGACGGTGCCGGGCGGGCATGTGGTGGAGGAGGGCGACCTCATCTCCATCGACGGCTCCAGCGGCAAGGTGTACCTCGGTGAGGTGCCGGTCGTTCCGTCCCCCGTCGTGGAGTACTTCGAGGGCCGGATGCACGCGGGCGCCCAGGACGCCGACGAGCTGGTCGAGGCCGTGCACCGGATCATGGCGTTCGCCGACCGCAAGCGCCGACTGCGGGTGCGCGCCAACGCGGACAACGCCGAGGACGCGCTGCGCGCCCGTCGCTTCGGCGCGCAGGGCATCGGCCTGTGCCGTACCGAGCACATGTTCCTCGGTGACCGCCGTGAGCTGGTCGAGCGCCTCATCCTGGCGCACACGGAGGAGGAGCGCGAGGAGAGCCTGAAGGCGCTGCTCCCGCTCCAGAAGAAGGACTTCGTGGAGCTGTTCTCGGCGATGGACGGCCTGCCGGTGACGGTCCGTCTGCTGGACCCGCCGCTGCACGAGTTCCTGCCGGACATCACCGAGCTGTCGGTCCGCGTGGCGCTCGCCGAGTCCCGCCAGGAGCCGCACGAGAACGAGCTGCGGCTGCTCCAGGCGGTGCACCGCCTGCACGAGCAGAACCCGATGCTGGGCCTGCGCGGCGTACGCCTGGGCCTGGTCATCCCCGGCCTGTTCACGATGCAGGTCCGCGCCATCGCCGAGGCGGCAGCCGAGCGCAAGAACGCCAAGGGCGACCCGCGCGCCGAGATCATGATCCCGCTCGTCGGCACGGTCCAGGAGCTGGAGATCGTCCGCGAGGAGGCCGACCAGGTCATCGCGGAGGTCGAGGCGGCGACCGGTACGCAGCTGAAGCTGTCGATCGGCACGATGATCGAGCTCCCGCGCGCCGCCCTCACGGCCGGTCAGATCGCCGAGGCGGCGGAGTTCTTCTCCTTCGGCACGAACGACCTCACCCAGACCGTGTGGGGCTTCAGCCGGGACGACGTGGAGGCCTCGTTCTTCACGGCGTACCTGGAGAAGGGCATCTTCGGTGTCTCCCCGTTCGAGACGATCGACAAGGACGGCGTGGGCTCGCTCGTAGCGGCCGCGGCGAAGGCGGGCCGCGCGACCCGCCCCGACCTGAAGCTCGGCGTCTGCGGCGAGCACGGCGGTGACCCCGAGTCGGTGCACTTCTTCCACGAGGTCGGTCTCGACTACGTCTCCTGCTCGCCGTTCCGGATCCCGGTGGCGCGCCTGGAGGCGGGGCGCGCGGCGACGCAGTCGGAGGGCAGCGACCACCGCTAGGCCTACGGCCACCGAAACTCCGGAGTCGTCGCCTGTCCCCGACCCTCAAGACCGATGGGCGGCGACTCCGGTGCACCAAGGAGGGCGGCACCCGTGCGGGGGTGCCGCCCTCACCTGCATCATCTGGGGGAGACTGTCAAGGTACCTCGCTGACCAGGGAGAATGGCGTTTGCTGGCGTTGGTTGCCGTTGAACCTACGGGAAGCCGTTGTGCCCTCCTTGTGCCCTCCACATGCCGCTGGGTCCCGTCACCAGCCGTCACAACAGAGGCCTCACATTGCACATCTCAGCGGTACCGCTCCGGCTCGGTTCTGCTGGCGGACGTCCTGAGGACCCATCAAGTGTCGCGACGCGGATGGTGAACGGGCATGTGCACCTGATGGCGGCAGAGGATCCGGGTGCGGTGCGGACGTTGCAGTCGACGCCATAGCAACAGTCGACAGGGAGCCCGCGCACGCTCATGTTCACGTGGGGGCAGTGGGACGCGTTGCAAAAGTTCTTGGCTGCGGTCGAACAGGCGTGGCGGGTACAGAGGGCGGCAGTGTAGGTATCTCGGCCGTGGCCTGGTCGGCGGTGGTTGCTGGTTTAACCTGCCGGGCCGCCTCGCGTCCCGATTGCATCGCTGCGCCTCTGATGTCCAGTCCGGTTTGCGCCCTACTCGCGGGCCTGTTGGGTACGGACGCTGACTGTATGGGGGCAGATGGTGGGGTGCGCCGGTTAGAGGTCGGCCAGTATGCGTGTGTGTTCTGCGGGCTGCCGCAGGATCGGGTGGCGACGCTGGAGCAGGATTGGGTGTTGCTGGAGCCGGACGTGGAGGTGCTGGCGCATTTGGTGCCGGCGGAGCATCGGTGGATTGTTCTGTCGGATGGCCGGGTGGCGGTGTACGGAGTTTGTCCGCCTGAGGCGGATCAGCGGTGCCGTATTGAGCATCGGCTGGCGTGCGCCGAGCAGGGGCTCCCGGATTTGTGGCCGTGGTTGACGGCGCTTCGGGGGGAGAACGGGCGGCAGGCTGAGCGGTTGGCCACAGCCGAGGCTGAGGCGCGGGAGGTCGAACTGCCGGACGCTGGGTAGGGGCCCGCGCGTCGGGCCGGTTTGGTGCAGATGGGTCGAGTTTGGGTGCAGGTCACGCTGGAGTGGGAAGAATTGGGGCAGGTATGGTCTTTGGCTGGACAGCACTCAGTGGGCTGGGTCACAGTGTCAGACCCTTGGGGGACACTAACGTCATCGAGATAGCTACCGGGGGGTAGGGGCGATTCGGATGACCATTCAAGAGCAGCGGACTTCGGACCACGACGACGACGTGATCACTGAGGTGTCGGAGGCAGAGTTCCGGGAGGCCGCCTACGCGGCTTTGGACCGGCTCGGCCTGACCTACGCGCAGCTGCGTGACATGGCCCGCCGACGTGACTTCAGTTCGGCACAGGCCCAGTCGCTATGGGTGTCAATCGGCGGTGCACTTGATCTCTGACAGGCTTCGTGACCAGACGACTAGGTTCGCGAAGGAGATCCAGGCGCTCCTGAACTGCACCATTGCTCATCACGTTCAGGTAAAGGCGGTCGCACTCTCCAAGGGTGACGACCGCCTTTTCATGCTCGGCCACCTGCTCACCAAGAACACACTGACGGCCCAACGCTTCAAGCTGAAGCCGCGAGCCCCGAAGGCAGAGCTGTGGATGGATGTCAGCTTCCAGCTTCGCTTAGATGCAGAACGCGAACACCTCATGGTCCACAAGTCGTTCTTCGGTCTCTTTGGGGCGCAGGATGCCAAGCATGGCTTGTTCCACTACGACTATGAGCGGGACAAGGCGGACGGCTACCCGGACGCCCACTTGCAGGTTGACGCATCGTCTGAGCTGTTCACGACCCTCAATGACCCGAGGCGTGATGTTGGCCGGTCGCTGGCGCAGGTGCACTTCCCAGTAGGGGGCAAGCGGTTCCGGCCTTGCCTTGAGGACGTCATCGAGTTTCTGATCGTTGAACGCCTCGTGGATGCTAAGGATGGCTACGAGAAAGTCATCGAGGCTGGCCGTGAAGGCTTCCGCAAGAATCAGCTGATGGCGGCGATGCGCCGAGACCCCGCCACGGTGGAGGCATTTGTCGAACGCTACGGGCCGAAAAGGCTGAGGCGGGAATAGCAGCGCACACCAAGAGCACCCGCTCCGGGTGTTTGTTGCGCAGGAAGTCATGCGGCCCAGAAGCGGCCTCGCGTGGTCGACTTCCGAGCAGCCCTGGCAGACGCCCGAGCAGTCGTTATTGGTCGTCATTCGTCGCCCTGGGTCGTCCTTCGAAGGCCCACAGACGGCCCGAGCTGAGTCTGGAGCGTGGACTCGGCAGATGTACAGCGGGCCGACGGTCCGGCCTGTAGCAGGGCATTTCTCAACCCTCGGCATCTCCCGGGGACGTCTGGGGAAATCACGTCCCGAAACGATCACGAGGAGTGGGCTGGGCCAGCTCTTGGAGCCGGTCCTGCGGGCCGAGACACTTTGAGCCGTTGGGTCATAACGCAGGCGCGCACATGTTAGCTCTAGAGGGGCATGCCTCACCTGGCTACCACTTACCTGTCGGCGTCGCCTACGTGTCGAAGGCCACTCGGTGGCAAAGTACCGGATATTTCGCGAAGTACCGCGTCTCAGCCTGCATCCAGTCGAGCTGTTCTATCGCCTGGACGACCACGCAGTAGAGGAGTGTCCGCGCCTGGAGAGTCTGCGGAGGCTACTCCACCCACCAGGCGTCGAAGCCGTCCATCTGGAATCACACTGTCAATTCGGCACGTAATTGGTGAACGCAAGTAGCGAACGGATCACCCATAGGGGTGATGGTGGGGCCAAACGCGTTACATCTGCTTAGCGGGCATCGTTGTAGAAGGCAGGACGCAGTTCCAAGCGTCCTGCCACTGCGGCACCCTCATCCTTGATCTACTCCGGCCAAGAAGCGAGATGGGGTGAGGGTGCCGCGCGACAACAGAGGAGAGCCATGAAGACCACCTCTGCTGGCCTGCCGGGCAACCCGGCAGGCCGCGACCACCGCGTCGTCCGCGGTGGTCGCGCTCATTCCCCGATCGCTGATGCGGTTCTCGGGGTTGTGGGCGGCGCTGCCTGGTTCGAACAAGTTGTTTGTGAGGGCATCGGGCACTGGGAAGCCATTGCCCCCTCGGCATGCCTCACGGCAGCACTGTGTGTATCGCTGCGCGCACCACAGATTGTGCTGTGGGTGAAGGTCAAGATGCGTCGCATGATTCACGCGGCCTGACCTCCGTTCTGCCCGTTTGCATCCTTAGCCCGTTCTCCGCCATGGGGGACGGGCTAGGGGTGCTTCGCGTTTGGTTCGGTTACATCAGTTCAACGTAAGGCCTGGATGGCAGACACGGGAGTCCGATTGAATCACCCAGAAGGGTGAACGCCAGAAGTCGACATACAGCTTGGACGACTGTTGAGGGCCAGTTATGACGCGCCAATGATTGGCTCAGCGATGGCGAGAGAACGTCAACGACCTTGCATCGGCGTCCGATTGACCCGTCCTAGTGGCAAGTGCCCGCCCTGCAAAGTCGAGGCAAGGCCAGAGCCAACAAGCAACACGTCCGGCTGCACTTCACACGTGGGGGGAGGCGTAGCAGGATGCGGTGCATAACCTGCGAGGTCAGCCAATGACGATGTCCAGGCGAGGTGTGCCAGAGTCCGCTGTCAGTGCCCTGCTCTACGGTGTCGGCCATGGCACCGTCTGAGATCACTCGTGCAGGCATCCTGCAGGCGATAGCAGAGCACGACAGGCTTGGCCCGGAAGCGTTCCGGGACACCTACGGCTACCGCGCCGCGGCTACCTACGTCCTTGAACACGAGGGGAAGCTGTACGATTCGAAAGCGATAGCTGGCGTCGCCCACAAGTACGACTTCGGTGTAGCGCTCAAACCCTCTTCCCCTGGGCTCAGTGGTGGCCTCAAGCACGCAGTGGCTTGGTTGAGGAGAGAGGGCTTCACCGTCGTGGAGCTCCCCAAGTCCTTCCACCGGCGGGTGGGAGATGTCCGGCCAGCCCGTCGTGCGACAGGCCCTGCCCTGCACCGCCCCGTACTTCTCCTCTGGGCAATCGGGCAGGCCGTGGCCGGAGCCCCCCGCATGCAGCCATGGTCGGCCACTCGTGACGCCGTCGCTCCCCTCATGGAGAAGTACGGCCAGGTCGAAGACGGTGCGGACGGAACCCGTTACCCGTTCTGGGCCCTCACCCGCGATGAACTCTGGACCATTCAGCAGGGACAGGGACTTATCCTGACTAGCCGAGGGCGGCGCCCCACGCTGGAATCTCTGAACGAGGTCAACCCCTCTGGCGGCCTACGCGAGGACGATTACAACCTGCTCCGCTCGCACCCTGATGCCGCAGCCTCAGCGGCGGCAGGACTGATCCTCCGCTACTTCCACCCCCTTCCGACAGGCTTGTTGGAAGACTTCGGCCTCCACGAGCTGCTCGCCGGCAGGTGGCCCGATGCTCTGCGGCCTCTGCTCGGGGAGTCTTTCAAAGACCGAGAGGCCATCTGGCGCACCTACGGTGGACAGAAGATGGCAGGAATCGGCTGCCTCGCCGACGGCATCCTGAGCGTCTTCTCGGACGACAAGGGCCCCTACGCCGACGGACGCATTCCGGACACAAACTGGATTGCCTACGTCGGCGACGGGCTTTCTGGCGACCAGAAGCTCACTGATGGCAACGAGCTCATGGCCGAGCACCAGGCCACTGGCCGCCCACTGCGCTATTGGCACAAGCCGTTTCAGGGGCAGTTCAGCTTTGAAACGTGGGCCGTGATCGTGCAACGCCGGCTGCGCTGGGGCATCGGAGCTGACAAGCAGCCTCGCCGCGAGTTCCTCTGGGTGCTGGCGCCCGTCCCTTCCCCAGAGCGTGAGAGCTGGCCCCTAGAGGTTCTTGAAGCACTGGACACTGATACGGGCGAACTGCACGACGACACAGGCGACTACCGGCCCAGCGACCTCGATCCTGAAGCCTCCGGCACCGGAGAGAGTGACGAGGATGCGTACAGGCGCCTGACGCAGAAGGCGGAAGCGAACGCTAAGCGCCGGGGCCAGATGAAGAAGCCGACGCTGGCCGACAAGTACGTCCGCGACCCCAGCGCGAGAGCGGCGGTCATCAAGCGCTGCCAGAACAGGTGCGAAAGCCCTGAGTGCGCCGGCCACCCCACCGAGCGAACCACAGCCGGCCTACCGATCCTGCAGGTCGACCACGTCATGGATCTGGCCAAGGGGGGACCCGATGTCCCCTGGAACATGATTGCTCTGTGTCCGAACTGCCACGCCCTCAAGACCTACGGCGTCAATAGGCAGAAGCTTCGCCGTCTCCTCGCTTCCACCGCCCAGCGTCTCCACGCAGCGGCGCTTCGTTAGCGCCCACCTAGCCTCCCCCCTGAGCGCCAGTGGGGGAGGCTAGTCCTACGCACTCACTGCACTACAAGAACGGCGTGCAAGACCCCTGCGGGCTCTCAGTGGTTGGTGGTGACGAGGTCTTCGAGTTGGTGGGCGAGATCGGCATTCGGCTGGGGGATGATGCCGAGGCCGTCGATGCGGTCGACGTCCAGGTCCTCCACGGCGTCCTTGACGGCGTCTTCAGGGACAGCGGCCGCGTCGTCGGGTAGGTCGAGGAAAACGGTCAGGGCGCCATCGGGGCCGGCGGCGCTGGTGGTGGTGTCGACGACCTCGTGCGGTACGGGTGCGTATTGGCAGGGTTCGCGTTCCAGGGTTTCGATCTGCCTGGCCCAGTACTTTGCGTCGCGCCATTCTCCGCGGCGTAGGTGCATGAGGTAGAGGCAGATGGCGCCGGTGGCCTGGCCGCCGCCGGCGGCGAACTGGAGCCAGAATTGGGCGCCTTCTTCCCGATCGGCCAGGACCAGGAGGCTAGCGAAGGCTAGGGCGCCGCCAGGGTCGCGCGCGGTGTCGAAGCGGGCGATGCGGCGGGCGGCGTCGGTGTCATGGAGGATCCCCTGACACAGGGCGCGCAGTTCGTGTGCGGCACGCTCGTGCAGTAACAGCGGCTGGGCGTGCGGGCGCTGGGCCGTGCCAGTAGGTTCGGTGAGTGCCTGCATCCAGCGCAGTTCGCGCAGCTGTTCGCTGATGCGGCGGCGGGAGGCTTCCCGGTGGGAGGGGGTGTACGTCTCCTGGTCGACGACGCGTGCGCGTGCGAGAGCTTCGTTTAGGGTGCGCGGCTGCTGCGGGCGCATCGGGGTCTCACTCCTCATCGTCGGTGTCCTCACCGAGTTCCAGGCCCACGTCTGCGGCCAGGCGGCGCTTGGCGGCACGGCGGGTGGAGCGCACTGTGGCCTCGCAGACGCCCATGATCAGGGCAGTCTTCTTGGTGGGAAAGCCGAGGGCGAACTGCAGGACCATCACATCAAACTGGCGCTCCGGCAAGCGGGCCATTGCCGCATACAGGCCCATGCTGTCTTCGAGTTCGGTAACCTGCGCGCGGAATTCGTCGCGGAAGCTGTCCAGGATCGGATCGCAGGCCGCGCGTATCGCGCGTTCGAACGCCAGTGTCTCCAGGGCTGCCGCTGGTCGCCCCTGGGCTTCGAGTTCGGCGGCCACGCGCTCCTTGAGCAGGGTCCAGGCGAACGCTTCAGGCTTTTCCTGGGTGGTGACGTCCCGCCAGATGACGGCCAGGAACACAAAGGTCTGGTTGACCAGCCTGTCGGCGGCGATCTGGTTACCTAACTGCACGAAGGCGTACTCGAAGTAGGCCTGGTGGTAGAGCTCGTGGAACGCCCAGAAGGCCGGCGGCATCAGATCGCTGGAGTCCTGCAGTGCCTGCTCGCCCGTGTCGTCGGGAGGCTGTCCGGTCATCGGCTGCCTCCCGCCTCGTCCAGTTGCGCCGCGTCGGGGCGTACGGCCGGCTGGTGCTGGGCGATGAGGCTTTCCGCACCGAGGCGGACACCGGCGCGCAAAAGGCGCCGCATGCCGGCGCGGACGTCGGGCGCGAACGCCCTTGCCGCGGCGGCCGAGGCCAGCACGAGGCTGGCAACGTCGTCCAGTGTCACGGTGGATCCTTTGAATCTCGTGCAGCACCGGGTGCCTCCCCGCGTTCTGAACTACCGGCGCCTGGAGCCTCGTTGCTCCTGGACACCAGCAAACAACCTCTCCCCGCTGGTTCGTGCAGAGCACCCCACCACCACTTTTTAACGGAGAGTAGCTTTCCGTTTACAGCAAATCCGCACGCTTATTCGCACCATCCCCCGCCGCAATACGCCACCCTGCGCGCCACCCCCACCACCTGCGACGCTTTAGCAAGCGCCAACATCCGCCATGATTTGCGCAAACATGTCACAGTCGTGCAATTGCGCGACTGTGACCCAACTCACTTCACCCGCGTGAACCTGACACGCCCCCCGTCCGTGTCGCTCCCCTCTACGGCCAGCTCCCGCCATCGCCGGAGAGCGTCGCCAGGCTCATGCAGAAGCGAGGAAGGCGACGGGCGCGCAACGTTGGTCCGCCTAGTCCTTGGTGATCCCGAGGAGCTTGTCCGGTCGGCAGTGCTGGCAGGGGTGATTGAAGGATGAGTCCTTCACCAGCGCGTATCGGGCCTTGGCGGCATCGACGGTGGTGACGGGCTGGTGGATTTTGGCGCAGTCGGCGGCATGGATGGTGACCCCGACAGGCTTGCCTGCACGCCGGTCCTGCTCCGTGACATAGCCGCCCGTGGCCCGCACCTGCTCAGCAACCTGCTCAATCCTGTGCCGTGTGACCCGCAGCTGCCACGCGAGCCATTCCTCAAGGGCGCGCAACTTGGCGAGGCGCTCGGACGGCAGCATGTCGGACATGCGTTCGATTCTAGAGCGTGAGGCGACTGGTTGGCGCCCCGCCGTGACCCGGGCACGTCGATCGAACGTCCGTTCCACTCGGGCGGCTATCCTGCGGAGAGGTGACGAGTGTTCGTCACCCAGAACAGGACCCCCCGCGATGTCGACTCCCGCGCCCCCGATCTCAGAGCCGGACCCGTCCGCGCTGACCTGCCCCGGTGACCGTGTCGGTCAATGCGCTGGTTGCCAGCGCAAGACGCACAGGTACGGCAGTGGCGGCTGCCCGCTGTGCCAGTGGTGCATGAAGCCGGTGATGGAGCACTGGGGGCCGGCCGTGCGCTACGTCAGCACTCGTGCCTAGCGACCGATCGCGCCCGCCCGCCAGCGGAGCTCCGCGTGCCCTGTCCAGCACCGCGACCGCACTCGGGCGGGTGAACCCGCCGGGAGCGGGAGAACTTCCGCAGCCTCCGGAGCGTCATGCGGTGCGTGAGGACGATCAACGAAGCGCATGTGGCGGAGCCGGGGCTGGCCGTGGTGGAGGTCGCGGCAGCCGATGACGAGACCGCGTTTGCCATCCAGCAGCTGCTTGCCGCGCGGTGCGTGGTCGCGCCAGCGGACCGCACGACGCGGGAACCCGGCGAGCCGGGCGTACGGCTGCGCTGCTTCCTGGACCTGCGCCAGGTCCCGGACGCGTAGGCCGCGGTACGACCTGCGTCGGGAGCGCGCGTGCGGTGCGCGCGTGGCGTCCTTAGGCTGGTGCTGCTCGGGGTAGTCGCGGAGGTGGGCCATGCCCCGAACCATCTGGTCCGGCGCGATCAGCTTCGGCCTGGTCACGGTGCCGGTCAACGTGGTCAGCGCCACCGAGGACCACAGCATCCGCTTCCACCAGTACCACCTGGAGGACATGGGCCGGGTCCGGGTGCGCAAGTACTGCGAGACCGAGGACCGCGAGGTCACCAGCGCTGAGATCGGCAAGGGCTACGAGCTGACCAAAACCCAGGTCATCCCGATCAGCGACGAGGAACTGCGCGACCTGCCCCTGCCGACCGCCAAAGCGATCGAGATCGAAGCCTTCATGCCGCTGGAGTCCATCGACCCCATCCGCATCGCCGAGGGCTACTACCTCCAGCCAGCCCAGCCGGTCGCAGCCAAACCGTACAAACTCCTCGTTCAGGCACTGGGACGCTCGTCGAAGGTCGCCATCGCCAAATACGCCTGGTCCGGGCGCGAACGGCTGGGACTGCTGCGGGTGAAGGACGACGTGATCGTGCTACACGCCATGCGCTGGCCCGACGAGATCCGCGACCCCGCCGAACTACTGCCCCCGCCCGTGGAACTGACCGACGAGGAGATCGAGGGCGCGCTCGCACTCATGGACAACATGACCCGCGACGACCTCGAAGGCCCGGAGTTCCACGACACCTACACCGACGCGCTGGCACAGGTCATCGAGGCGAAGCGAGAGGACAAACCCCTACCCGAAGCACCCGAGCCCGAGGCACAGAACGGCAAGGTCTTCGACCTGATGGCCGCCCTCAACGAGTCCGTGGCCAAAGCGAAAGCCTCACGCGGCGAAGACTCGGCCGAGACGCACAAGCAGCCGAAGAAGAAGACCGCTGCCAAGAAAGCGACGGCCAAGAAGACGGCTGCGAAGAAGGCGGCGCACAAGGCATCGGGGCGGCGACCACGCAGCGCCTAGGGGAACCGCAGCATGGACATCGAGCTGACGTACAGGAAAGGGCTGCTGCGCAGCATCGGCGACGTGGAGGTCTCCTACGGCCGAAGGGAATGGCTGGACGCCACACCGCGCGCCCTGGGTTCATGGCCGCTTGAGTACCAGCGGTTCGGAACAACTCTGCGAGCCGTGGGCGGTGTCGAAATCACCTACCGCAGATGGTCCACCCAGCCCCGCACCATCGGTCAATGGAGCTGTGAATGCAGCAGATTCGGCAACCGGCTACTGCGCCTTGGGCCCTATGAACTGAGGCACGACAGAGGCGGCACTCGTGTTCGTGGTATCGGCCCGCTTGAGATCTTCTACGACCGACTCGGCAGTCGTCCCATTCGCGTGCGGCTGCATGACGAGAGTCAGTCACTGTCCGACGATCTTGTCCTGGCACTCTTCCTCGTGCTGTTCTGGCAGCAGCAGGCCTGGGAGGCGTCCCAGCGTGCCAGCAGCTAATTTGCGCTTTGCAGTGGTCCGGAGGTAGTGACCTCTTCGTCCAGGATTCCCTCCGCCCTGGGAGACACCCTACCTCGGGAACTTGAGCGCATGGACCTGACCAGCCGTGGGTGAGGCACTTCGCCCATAAATGCCTATCTGTGCAAAACCCGTTACACCCCGACCGCTAGCCTCTAGACTTTCGCAACGGGACATTTCGACAGGGGAGGCGTCATGGAGCCGTTCGAGAGCGATGGGTTGTTCTGGCTGCCAGAGTCTGAAGAAGAGAAGGTGGCAGGAAGGATTTCCTTCACGGCTTCCGACGGCGTGAAATTGGCCCTCATCGGAGGGTTTTCAGATACGTCCTCTTTCGCAAACCTGGATAGCGCAATCCAGTTTCCTATCATTCACGGAGTAGCCGGGAAGCGATACTTGACCCTGCAAGGATGCGCACGTTCGAGCTATCGTCTGGAATTCCCGGGGACCCTACGGGAGGAGTACAGGGCTGAATTCTTGTTCGCGGGGCACTCGCTTTTGAGTTCAGAGAATGAGAAATTTACGGAGGTTACGGTTCGCTTTAACAACTTGTGGAACTGGACGAACAGGTCCATCGTCTCTCACAATTACTCTTTCGATACCGACTCCCATAAGCTGACTACTGCAACAATCACCCTCACTCCACATGAGACTGAGGAGCACGAGATCGAAGGAGGGGAGATTGCTCTGCTCTCAACTTGGAAGATGCCTGGAAATCGCCAGAACATCGGGTTTGAGCAGGACTTCTCACTCAGGTTGACATATGACGATCCGGTTGATTTCAGTTACATTCGAACAGACGTAGCCGCGCTTCAGGACCTAATCTCCGCGACTAGCGATAGTGCTTGCCTTCCCACTGACATTTCCCTGTGGGTCACGGATGATTCTGATGAGGGCAACGGCAAGGAACGACTCAATGTGTACGGCCAACAGTCAGCCCAGTCCACCGCCAAGAAATCGAAGTCCGTTGACTTCCTGCTCCATCTGAGCGACATCGGTGGCCTCCCTGCCGTAGCTCGATGGCTGAATTTCCTTCGAAGCAGGCGAATCATTCTCGGACTTGCCCTATCTTCGCGATATAGAGGGATGTACGTAGAAAACAAGTTCTTCAACGCAGTCTCGGCTGCGGAAACGCTCCACAGGATGGAGTTCTCGAATTCCGTCCTCCCTAAGGCGGAATATAAGAAATTTAGAGACCTCCTGGTTAGCCACGTACCCGAAGAACACCAAAAGTGGCTGAAGGACCAGCTCGCCTTCTCAAATGAGCCCAGGCTGCGGGGACGGATCAAGGAGTTGGCAGAGTTCTGCGAGCTTCCTCTCGTACTCAACTGTGATGCCGACCAATGGGCTAAGGCGGTCACCAACACCCGCAACCGGATGGTGCACCACGACGAGAAAAAGGGACCTAGAGCATCAAACTCACAGTTCTATTGGATGGCCGAGTCTCTGCAACTGCTCGTACTGCTCTGCCTGAGTAAGTTTTGTGCCTTCCAGGATGGATACCTGGAAAAGGTCAAGGAAGACGAAGCTGTCAAGTTGCTCGCCGAGCGTGTACAGAAGATTTTGGAACCTGGTCAACCGGGTGCTTAAGGACACCGTGGTCTACGACCGCACCCGAACAGCGTCTCCTCGCGACTAACGGCGTGAAGCTCGGCACGATTCGCCGCCTCCTCAACTGAGAGCTAGGCGTGGGAAGCTTGGGTGGACAACGAGCTGACAGGGAGGGAGAGCGCGTGTCGCAACAGGCCAGCCCTCGGGGGACCTTCTTGAAGGTCGCGGATGCGGTGAAGGCCAAGGTCGAGGCGGATCCAGAGCTGACGGAGCTTCCGTCAGCGACTGACCTCATGCGCGACTACAAGATCTCGCGCGGGGTGGCCCTGCGCGCCTTCAGTGTTCTTCGGAAGGAGGGCATTGCTGAGCCAGTACCCGGCGGTCGGTGGCGCGTGGTACGGGCTGGCGTGCAAGAGGACCGGCGCCCCCTGGAAGAGCGCATCGCAGACATCGTCAGGGATGAAGGCCTTGAAGCCGGGGCACCGTTCCCCAGCGCCTCCGTCTTGGCTGAGCGGTTCGGAGTCTCACGGCCCACCGTGACGAAAGCGCTCGACAAGCTGGAAGCCGCCGGCCTACTGACGAGTGGAGGACAGGGCAGGGTGCGGACCGTCCGCGCCATGCCGATTCGAGAGGAGCGTTCGTAGCTTGTCGGACCTGACGGAGTGGGCCTATCCCCTCGCCGAGTCGTTGCTCGCCGAGCCGCTGCCGCGACGCTGGCAACACTCGCTGGGGGTAGCCGAGCGAGCGCGCACCATCGCGCTCATCCTCGGGCAGGACGCCGAACTGCTCGAAGCATCAGCCGTCCTTCATGACATTGGCTACTCGCCAGACCTGGCCAAGACGGGCTTCCACCCGCTCGACGGCGCTCGCTACCTCCGTGACGTGGCGCAAGCCGACGCACGGGTCGTGAACCTGGTGGCCCACCACTCGTGCTCATGGATGGAGGCCGAAGCGCGCGGCCTGCGCGAAGAGTTGGAGGGCGAATTCCCCCGCGAGCCTGCACACCTCAATGACGCTCTCTGCTTCTGCGACATGAACACCACCCCGGACGGCACGCCCACGAATCCGGTCGACCGCGTCAACGAGATTGCCAGCCGGTACGGGCCCGACAGCCTGATCGGCACCTTCATTCGCCGTGCCGAGCCGGAGATCCTCGCGAGCACGTCGCGTGTGCTCGAACGCGTCGCTGCCGCCAAGCGTCAGCCGATGTAGGGAGCCGTCCGCGTCCGATCCATGGCGTGCTCAATCCGGAGCCGCATCGTGGGGTGGATGTCGAGCTTGGACAGGTCCGCTGGGTCCACCCAGCGGACCTGTGTCGTCTCGTTGCTCGTACGCACCTCACCGCCGACCGGCCGCGCGCGGAAGCAGATGCTGAACTGCTGGCGGATCTCGCCGTCGTCGTATTGCATCCGGTGACCAGGGTCGGTGTAGATCCCGGACATGTCGACGACTTCCGCCTTGATCCCCGTCTCTTCCCAAACTTCACGTACGACGGTGTCACTGATGGACTCGCCGACGTCGTGCCCACCGCCGGGCAGCGCCCAACGGCCGTTATCGGATCGCTGGATCATCAGCACCTGGCCCGCGTCGTTCTGCACGAATGCCACGACGGATGGCACCACAGAGTTGGCCGGCGGGGCGTCGGGGTCGTGAAGGTAGTCGATGCGTCCCATGCCTCATGCTCCTGTGATGTCGTGTTCGGCCACTGGCCTGGCGCCTTCCCAGGTCTGCTGAACGCTATTGGCGAAGGTGTCGAAAAGCCCGCCTCCAGGAAGTCGCCGCAGGTGAAGAACCGGAGCCAGGTAGGCGCCGATGCCGTACACATGCGTGTTGACGAGCATCTCGTCATCCACACGGTAGATCGAGTTGTAGAGCACCGTGTCATGCAGCCGGAAGGCAATCTCAGGATGGCTGGTGAACAGAGGGCGATAGTTGACCAGCGCGTTGCGGATCTTGCCGTCCATGATGCGGTGTCCTTCGTCGATACCGCGCCGGATGACGGCCTCGCATGCAGGATCGCCCATCAGGACGCGAATGGCGACGCTCTGCGATTTCACTTTGAGGACTGACAGGAAGCGTGGGTCTTCCGCCAGACCGATGCCTGCGTACACAAGGATGTCGATGCGCTCTTTGGCGCGTTCGCACATCTCCCGCCAAAGCTCGGTCGGTACGACGTGGCGGTGCGGGTACACCGTGACGATCTCGGCCTTGCACAGGTCAGTTGCGCTGTCGAGCGAGCGCGTGTCATCCCACAGCGTCGTCACGTCGACGTTCAGCAGGGACGCAGTGGCGTACTGGTGGCGTCGGTAAGGCACCTTGCCCTGCGTGATCCAGCGCTCGACTGTCTTCGGGTTGACCTCTATCGCTTCCGCGAGCTGCTGCA
Source organism: Streptomyces shaanxiensis (assembly GCF_039537145.1). Taxonomy (NCBI): domain Bacteria; kingdom Bacillati; phylum Actinomycetota; class Actinomycetes; order Kitasatosporales; family Streptomycetaceae; genus Streptomyces; species Streptomyces shaanxiensis. Next base: position 360,762 of record NZ_BAAAZY010000007.1, on the reverse strand, counting down.
CGGTCATGTTCTGCGCCAAGAGGGCTGACCGTAGACGCTCGTTGGACATCTCCACCCCCGATGGGACGTCTAGGGACCTCTTGAAGGTAGCCAGAACAACCTGAGCTGTCCATGCACGGGGTGACCAACTCCCCTGACCTGGACCGACTCTGATGGTGCACCAAGAAGTTCCGGTGCGAAGCCAAGAAGTTCCGGCGTCGTACTTGACGAACCCATGTGCAGTACCTGTAAAACAGGTACTGCATCACAGAACGCCCGGAGGGCTCCGTGAAACGGGCTCGAAGGAAGCGATCGATCTTTGAGAACTTCAAACAGGGAACTGCCGGTAACCCGTGGTCCGCCTGCCCGAAGGGGTCGGAAACAAGGCGGAGAAGACCGGCGTGCCCCGTACAGCAGCCCGACCGGTTCGAGTCCGGTCCGGGGCACTGCGGCCCCTCGTTCCTGGCCGCCTTTCCGCCGCACCCCGGGTGCGGCGTCATCCCTTCCTAACGGCGCGCGGCTCCCGGGGTGCCACCCGGGAGCCGCTGTTCGGGCCGTTCACCCTTCGAGAGGAACCACGACCCATGAGCCCCATCGTCACTGTTCAGGACGCTGTTACCGCGTTCGCCGACTGGATCGAGCCGACGGATGCGGAGCTGGACGCGATCGAGCAGGAGATGCCCGTCATCCTCGCGGACGTCGACCTGTTGGACGCGCAGATCATCACCCTCGACCGGACCCCGACCGAGCTGGACGCCCGCCGCATCCGCCGCGCCCACCGCCGGGTGCTGACCGAGCGCCGTCACCTGGCCAACCGCACCGTCGACGTGACGCTGCCGGGGGGTGCCGCATGAGCACCACCACCCGGAGCCTGGCCGCCGCGCACGCCGAAGTGAAGGCGGAGATCACACGGACCGACACCAAGACCGGCCTGTTTCTGGCATTCGTCGGCGCAGTCCTCGCCGGAACCTGGACCATCGCCCGCGACCTGCGCCTGACCATTCCCGGGGTCGTGGTGGGCGGGCTCGGTATGACGCTTCTGGTCGGTGCTGCCGGGCTGCTGCTGCGCTCCACGCGGCCGAACCTGCGCGGACGGCACGGCTTCCCGCTGTGGGCCACCCTCACCGCAGACGAGATCCCCGCCGCCGTCTGCACCGATCTGGCCGCCGATATCGCCGGGCTGTCCCGGCTCGCGGTCGCCAAGTTCACCTGCCTGCGCCGCGCGGTCGACCTCACCCTGAGCGGCGGCGCCCTGCTCATCCTCGCCGCCCTGCTCACGCTCGGGGGTGTCCGATGACCACCGCCAAGCTGACGAAGGTTCAGATCGGTGTGCTGGCTGCCGCGTTCGTGCCGATGCTCGCCACGGGCGTGTTCGGCGGGATCGGAACCTACAGCAACATCGGGCACGCCTATGGCAAGGGCACCGCGCTGGGTGCGCTCGCCGCCGGTGAGGGTGCCACCGCTGTGCTCGCGCTGGTCCTGCTCGGCTTGACCATGCTGGGCCAGTCCTCCCCACGGATCGTCCGGGCGGGTTTGTGGGCGCTGCCGGCCGCCGCCGCTGTCATGGGTGCCATGGCCGCACCTGATGCGGGCCGCACCGTGATCTACGCCCTGACCCCGATGGGCATGTCTGTGTCGGCGGAGGGCATGGCGTTCCTCGCCCGGCGGATCGTCGTCCACATCGACGGCCGCGACGCGGAGCACGAGCGGCGCACCGCCGACCTGGTGCAGTCCCTCGCCTACCACCGCGCCCGTGCCACCCAGCATCCGAGCGATCGTGTCAGGAAGCGGTCGGATCGGACGTCGTGGCGGCTCGCCCGCAAGGTCGGCGTCGGCGACACCGCGCTCGGATCGAGGCTGCTGGACGTGCAGCGCGATCGGGTCACGGCCGGAGCAGATGCCGCGCTCGCGTCGATGTTCGGCGCCGCTGCCCTCAATCCCGCACCGGCCGCAGATGCGGAGGAATCCACCAAGACCACAATGAAACGGTCTATGGCTGAGCTGCGGGAATCGACCCCGGGGTCGGCGGTGACGCTGACCCGGTTGACGGTGCCGGATCCGGTCGCGGTCGACCTGGGCAAGTCGATTCCTCCGCTCAAGCCTCTGCCCGCGATCCTCGGCCCGATCGAGCCTGCGGTCACGAGGCCCGTACGGCGGACCGTTCCGGCGGAGTCGACTCCGCCTCGACGGGCGACCGGTCGACTCCCCGAGGTGGCCCGATCGCCCCGGCCCAAGCGCACGCCGGATCAGTTACTCGATGAGGCACGCACGGCCACGGCCGGACTGCCGGACGCGAAGGTGACCGCCGAAGGCATCCGCCGCGCGATCCGCACTTCGCCCGCGAACGCGCGCAAGCTGCGGGATGCCCTGCTCGCTGAGCGGGCTACCGCCCCGACCGGCTGATGGCCACGCTGCCGGTGTTCCGGTGGCACCTCGCCCCGGACGGCTACGCCACCCGCCGACAGTTGCGCGCACGGGGCCTGCGCCCTGGTGGTCAGGGCGTGGCCGCTCAGCTCGAACGGCCGCGCCGCCGCCGTGGCCCGCTGGTGGCCTACCTCTACCGCGTCGACCTCGCCAAGCCGGTGCGGCCGATGACGCCGGCGCGGTGGGCGGCTCTGGCCAAGGCCCATGCTGCCCGCCGCCGCTGCCCGGCCTGCCGGCGCGATGCCGGATACGTCATCCCCACCTCGCTCGGCCTGTGCGTGCCCTGCGCCTTTCCCGACACCGCTGCCGCCGCTTGACCTGCGGCGATTTGAGACGGAGACCCGTGTGAAGATCACCGTCAGTACGCACCAACTCCCCGGCTACGGCGCCACCCTGCGCACCGCCAAGCGCATGACCGAGCAGGCCGTGCGCCTGGTCCACCGGGCCGTGCCCGGCCGGATGCCGGACGTCGAGGTCATCCTGACCAACGAACGCGGCATGACCGACCTTGGCGCCGCCGCCAACCTCGCCGTTGCGGGCAGCGATGACCGCAAGGTCAAGAGGCGTGCGGAGCGGTGGGCCAAGGAGATCGCCCGCACCAGCTCCGCCCGCGCGATCCCCCGGCCGGACGGCAGTGCGTTGATCCTGGTCAACGCGCACAAGGCCACCAGCCCGGCGGAGTTCGCCGTGATTCTCGTGCACGAGCTGGTGCACGCCATGCAGTTCAGCCGCAAGGACGTCCCCGAGCGCTATCAGCGGGCCGTGCGCGACGGGCTCGGCATCGAGCGGCAGTCCCGCCGCGATGCCCGCGAGCACGAGCGGCTGATGCGGCAGGAAGAGGCCGAGGCCTACGGCCACGAGTACCTCCACAAGCAGCTCGGCTACGGCGCCGCCGCCTGACCCGCAACTCCCGCACCGCACCGCTCAATTCGCTGGGGTGGCCCTGCCCTGCCACGGATGCGGGCCACCCCAGCACCCCTCAACTCCCGCCCCGATGAGGGCAGTCAGGAGAACTTCCAGCATGAGCGAGAACGTCGTTCACCTCCACAAGAGCTCTGAACCGCCCGCTGAGGACGCGTCGGTGACCATGCTGACGGTGGTTCCGGATGCCCCGACGGCGCCGCTGTGGGTGCGCTCCGGCCGCGCCGTTAGGCGCATCGCCACCGACGAGCGCACCACGACCGCCGCCCGCGCCGTTGCCCGCCACTCCCTCTATGTGTGGGGCGGGAGCCGGATCGTGGCCCGCCGTACCTGGGACGGCCGCACCGGTGCCCGTTACGAGCGCTTCCTGCGGGCGGCGGAAGCCGCGGGGAACATGGAACTGGCCGGTGAGTGGGAAGAGCGCTTGCAGCACTTCCGCGACGCTCGCCACCGCCGCCGCATGGACCTGCTCACCTCGCCCGTCGACGTCGCCAAGGGCGCCCTGGTCGGCACCGGTCTGGGCATCGGCGCGCTGGTCGCGCTCGGGGTGGCGCTGGCGATTGCCAATGAGGACTTCACCGACGTGGTCACCCCGCTCATGGCGGTGATCAAGTTCATCGGTCTGCTCATCACCATCGTGCAGGTGGTGTGGCCCTATGCCATCACCCTCGGCCCATTGCTCGCCCTGCTCGCCGTGTGGTCCGTCGGCGCCCACCAGAAGGCAGCACCCCAGTGGGCCATGCCCGCCAACATCCGCGACGGCGAGGGCGAGCCCATCACCCCGTCGATCGTCGTCAAGGCCCTGCGGGACCTGGGCATCCCGGCGATGCGCAACGCCATCAAGGAGATGGGCGACGCCGGCGCCTCCATGCTCGGCCCGATCCGGATCGCCGGATGCGGCGTCGAAGTCGACGTCACCCTCCCCTCCGGGGTGTCGACCAACGAGGTCCAGCAGCGTCGACGCAAGCTCGCGGAGAACCTCACCCGGCACGAGCACGAGGTGTTCATCACCATCCCGCAGGCCGCCCGTACGGTGCGCCTTTGGATCGCCGACTCCGGTGCGCTCGATGAGCCGATCGGCCCGTCGCCGCTGGTCACCGACGAGACGATGACCGCCGACTACGCCAAGGGCCGCGCCCCCTGGGGTCAGGATCTGCGCGGGGATGCGGCCGCGCTGAGCCTGTATCAGCGCCACCTGCTCATCACGGGCCTGTCCAACCAGGGCAAGACGGTCGCCCTGCGCTCGCTCGCGCTGTGGCTGTCGCTGGACAAGTCGGTGCAGTTCCTCATGGGCGACCTCAAGGGCGTGGGCGACTGGGCCATGTTCGACGGGCTCGCCACGACGCTGATCCAGGGTCCGACGGATGAGCACGTGATCCAGGTGACCGAGATGGTCGAAGGCGCCGTGGAGGAGATGAACCGCCGTATCCAGGCGCCGCCCGGAACGGTGTTCCCGCCCCTGATTGTGCTGGTCGACGAGGCACAGGTGGCGTTCATGTGCCCGCTCAAGGACGAGGACAAGCGGCCCTACGGCGGCTCCAAGGCCACGTCCCGGTACTTCATGGCCGTCCGCAAGATCCACAACCAGGGCCGTGCCGTGAACGTGCTGATGTGGCAGGGCACCCAGGACCCCACCGACCAGAACCTCCCCAAGCTGGTCCGCGAAGGGGCGCACACCAGGGCTTCGCTCGCGCTGGGCACGGAGTCGCAGGCCCGCATGGCGCTGGGCGACAAGGCCGTTGACGGCGGCGCGGCACCGAACCTGCTGCGTCCTGGCCTGGATCGGGGAACCCTGGTCGTCGCCTCCGACGGCATCGCCATCCCGGCCGGACAGGCGTCCATCACGGTGCGCACGCACTACATCGACGACGACGCGGCCATAGCCATCACCGACCGCGCCAAGGCCATGCGTGACGGCGTCACCACCCTGCACGTCATCGAGAAAGGCGAGCAGCGCGACCCCCTCGCCGACATCGCCAGCGTGCTCGGGGACGCGCCGCGCGTGCTCACCCAGGACGTCCTCAAGCGGCTCGCGAGCCTGAACGAGGACGCCTACGGCGACTGGACCAACGGCGACCTCAAGCGCGTCCTGGAGGCCTACGGCGCGGAGCCGTACAAGTCCGACGGCCGCATGGTCGTCGCCCGGGACCGCGTCCTGCGCGCCCTCCGCAACCGCGACGGCGACGGTTCCGCTTCCGCCTCCTGACACAGAGAGGCGCACCCCGCCGGGGTCAGGGAGGCAGGGAGAACTCCCTGAACGCCTCCCTGACCCGCCTCCCTGGCCCTGACCTGCACAAATGATCACTCAGGGAGGTAGGGAGGCACGCAGGTCAGACCCCCGAAAACCCCCTCCAGAGGCCTCCGTAAGGGGGTGTCTCCGCCTCCCTGAACCAGCACCGGAAGGGATTCCGCATGCACCGTGACCCGCCGGGGATCATCGCCCCGCACATCCCCGCCGACGCCTACCGCCGCGCCGAAGCCACCGGCCAGCCGGTCGTCATCGTCGTCCACACCACCGACCCGACCGGCCGCCCGCTGCGCAGCTTCCTGTACCCGCTCGCCGTCGCCGGCGCGGGTGCGGTCGGGGTGTTCGCCACCGTCGCCGCGTTCCTCGCGCTGCTCGACTTCGCCGTCCACACCGCCGTCCAGATCGCCGCCGCAACCGGCCCGATCAGCCTCGGCGGGATCAGCCTCAAACTCTTCGGCTCCAAGCGCTGACAGGAGATCCCCACCAGTGAGCCAACTGCCCACCACCACAGGGCCGTTCCCGACGCCGGAGCAGGCGTACGCGAACGCCCCGAGCATCCTCGACGAGATCGGATGGACGACCCGCACCCTGGCCACCCCGGAGTGCTTCACCGAGCTGGACCGGGAGTTCTACCTGCGCAAGGCGGCCCTACTGGACCGCATCGCACTGCTCGACGAGCCCGACACACCCGGCGAGGCCACCGAAACCGCCGTCGCGGCAGCCCGGTACCTGCTCGACATGGACCGACCCGGCGTGATCTGCGACCCGCGCACCTACGTCCGCCAGCAGTACGCCCACGCCCTCACCGCCGACCAGTAGCTACGCCAAGGGCGGCCCCCACCTCACGCCAATGACGCGGGGCCGCCCTTGTCCACCTGCCATTACAGACCTGTGGAGGTCTCCCAGCATGACGCAACCGACCGACATTCGGGGAGAGCAGCTGCGTACGGCTCTCTCCCTGGCAGCCTCCGGCGTGCCGGTGCTGCCGTTACGAGCCGGGAAGGTGCCGTTCGGCAACTGCCGGGCCTGCGCGAAGAACGCGTGCGGCGGCCGGCCGAACATGAAGACCCCCGGCCCCTGCACCTGCCCGCAGCCGTGCCACGGCTGGGCCGCCGCCACCATCGACCCGCACGTCCTTACGTCGCGGGCGTGGGCGACGGCGTGGCGGCATGCGGCGGCGGTCGCCTACCACCCCGGCGGCGCCGGCGTGACCGTGGTCGACCTGGACGACTCCGCCGCCGTCCAGTGGGCCCGCACTACCCTGCCCGCCACCCGGATCGTGCCCACGACGCGGGGTGAGCACTGGATCTACCGGGGCACCATGCCGTCGTCGAACGCTGTTCGGCCCGGCGTCGACATCAAGTCCACGATGGCCTACGCCCGTTGGCTCGGTCCCGGCATCGGCGCCACGGCAGCTCTCCCAGATGCTGTGCGCGCGCTGGCAGTAAAGGAGCCGTCCCTGTCCCGCAGTGCGCCACAGACGCTCACAGCGCCCCTGAGGGGCGGGCAAGGTGAGTGCCGGCATCGCACGCCCACCTACCTCGACCGTGGCATCGCCATGGCCGAGAAGCGCATCACCGAGGCCCGCAGTGCGGTCCACGCCACCGTGTACCGCACCTTCCTCGCCGTGCTGTCCGCCCATGGCCGCTGCGGCTGCCTCACCGATGCCCATGTCGCGCGGTTGTTCACCGCCGCGCAGACCAAGGGCGAATCCCCGAGGCACTGCACCGACGCGTGGACCAACGCCCTAACCAGGTTGGGACTGTAGCCGTGGCCGACGACGACAAGAACCCTGCCCGCGAGGTCATCACCGAATACGCGCAAGCGCACTTCCGGTACTTCCGCACCGCCGACGGCACCGTCTACGCGCAGCGCAACGGCCACCCCGTCGCCCGCCCGATCCGCTCCCAGGGCACAACCGGCAGCCACCGCCAGGAACTCATGGTCGGCCTGTTCAGAGACGGACTGGGTGTCTTCAACGGCACGGCTCTGAAGGAGGCGTTGGACCTGATCGAAGCACTCGCACTGACCGAGGACGTACAGCCCACTCACATTCGCGTGGCCCCCGGGTTCGACGGTGCCACCTGGCTCGACTTGGGCCGCGACGACGGCATGTCCGTTCGTATCCACCCTGGCGGCTGGGACATTGCAGTCCCCGATCCACAGGAAGTGTGCTGGCGGCGTACCCAGCTCACCGGAGAACTCCCTCTGCCGGCCAAGGACACTGACGGCAAGGGCATCGACCTCCTGCTGCGGCTCTGCAACTTCGCCAGCGCCGAGACCGAGTGCCTGGCCATCGCCTGGCTCATCGGCTGCCTTGAGCCGTCCGTGCCCGTCCCCGCCCCGTTCCTCACCGGCCCCCAGGGCGCGGGCAAGTCCACCGGCGGCCGGATGCTGGTGCGGATCATCGAAGGGATGAGTGGCGATCTGCGCCGGGCGCCGAAGGACGAGGAGAACATGATCACGGCCGTGGCGGCCGGATGGGTCACCGCCCTGGACAACCTCTCCCACCTCCCCCCGGACCTGTCCGACCTCATGTGCTGCATCGTGACCGGCGCCGAGAGCATCAAGCGCGCGCTGTTCACCGACGGCGACGTCGTCCGCTCCCGCTACCGGCGCCCCATGCTGCTGACCGGTATCGACGTGGGCGTCATCCGCCCCGACCTCGCCGAACGCCTCCTCCCGCTGCGTCTCGTGCGGCCCCGGGTGCGGCGGACCGAGGCAGAGCTGTGGGCGGAGTACGCGGAGATCCTGCCGGTCGTTCTCGGTTCCCTGCTGGACCTGACGGTGAAGGTGCGGGCCGCTCAAGCGGAAACTCCCACCGACCTGCGCATGGCCGACTTCGCCCATCTGTGCGCGCAGCTCGACGCGGCCACCGGCTTCGGCTCGCTCGCCGCCTACCGGGCCAGCCTCGATGACCTCAACGACGACGTCATCGAAGGTGACCTGCTCGCCCAGACGGTCCTCAAATACGCCGCCGACCTCGACGCAAGCGCGGAAGTCCGTATGACGTCATCGGAGTGGCTGCACTGCCTCACCGGCCTCTACAGCGGGGAGGAGTGCCGTCCCCTGCCCAAGGGCTGGCCCACCACAGGCAAGGTCCTCTCCGACCGGCTCAAGCGGCTACAGCCGACCCTCGCCGCACGCGGCGTGCTCATCGACTGGGGCCGCACCAGCGCTGCCCGCTACATCGAGATGACCCGCCGCCCCATCTCGCCGCACCAGCAGGAAGCGGCGTTCTGATCTGCGGGACCATTGCACCGCATTGCACCGCATTGAACAAGCAAGAGGAGCACCCCCGCGACCGGCGTGCTCCTCTTGCTGTTCCGGCGGCTTGCCGCCCGGCAAGGGTCGTGCCGCAACGCGGCTCCTTCTTCACGTCCCGAGCCGCGCCGCACCACCACAGACATCACCCCCTCTTTTTTCCTAGGAGAAGAGACGCTGCGTCACCCGCGTCATCAGCCACCCGCAGCCGCTCCCTGACCAGGGGTTCCAGCGGTGACGCAGACGGCCGACATCTGAGTCATCCCGCGTCACCCGCGTCACGCGTGACGGAACCCGGCCCCGCCCTGTGACACGCCCCGAGCGGCTTGCGTCACCGCATAGCCGCAGGTCAGACCCGCAAATGACGTGCCTGACGCAATGACGCAGAAATCCGCACCTCGGACACACGCTGGCACTCTGCCCGCCGCCACCCCTGATTTTCAGGAAGGACGTCATGAAGAGGTACTTGACGACTGCGGAAGTCGCCGAGCGCTACCGCACGTCGCCCGCAACTGTCCGCTACTGGCGCTACGCCGGAACCGGCCCGAAGTGCTTCATCAGGCGTGGTCGGCATGTTCTGTACGACGCCGAAGCGCTCGACAAGTACGACGCTGAAGAGATCGGAGGCCGATGCGCGGCATGACCCGAAACGGTGACGAACCCCACCAGAATGCGCGCCACTTCATGGCTGACTCGGTTTGCTCTGGCGGGAGGGGGAACTGATGGCTGACGTGTATGACCGCTGGCACCTGTCCCGACCGCCGGCCGACGCCGAGCCGTGCAAGGAACACAGCACGAAGACCAAGACCGTGTGTCCGTCCGCTGAGCATGGCGTGGGGAAGCGCTGGCAGGTTCGCTACCGGGACCCGTCCGGCGAGCAGAAGAAGGAAAACTTCGCCAAGCGCACCGCAGCCGACGCGCGGGCGGCCGAGATCACCAACGAGCTGGACAAGGGTGAGTACGTAGACCGCGTCACGCGCCGCCAGACGCTCCGGGACTACGCCGAGGAGTGGCGTACCACGGCGACACACCGCGAGCGGACGGAGTCCAACGTCGAGCGGGGGCTGCGGCTGCACGTCTACCCGCTGCTCGGTACCCGGCAGATCGCCGGCATCAAGCGATCGGACATCAGGGCATGGGTAAAGGACCGCTCCGCCGTCCTGGCCCCGTCCAGCCTTCGGACCCCGTGGAATGCCCTGTTCGGCGTGATGGCCGCAGCCCACTACGACGGCATCATCCGTGCGAACCCTTGCCACGGCATCGACCTCCCCGAGATCCGCAAGCCCGAGGTGGTGCCGCTTGACCCCGCAGTAGTGCGAGCCCTGTTGGCCGCAGCCTCGTCCCGCTACCGGGCCTTGATGCGCCTGGCAGCGACCACGGGCCTGCGGCAGGCCGAGCTGTTCGGACTGGAGGCTGAGCACGTCGACCTGGTGGCCGGAACGGTCGAGGTTGAGCAGCAGCTCATCGGCCCCGACAAGGGCGTGCCGTACATCGGGGAGCCGAAGACGGAGAAGAGCTACCGCACAGTGCCGCTGTCGGTGTCTGCCGTGGCAGCTATCGAGGAGCACCTGAAGGCGTACCCGCCGGCCGAAGTGGAGATCGAGGACCGGACGGACCCGAGGAAGCCGAGGACCAGGAAGGCCCGGCTGCTGTTCGTGAGCGAGACGGGCGACCCGATCCGGCGCGGGTCGTGGGCGAAGCTGTGGGCCCGCATGGTGAAGCGGGCAGACAAGCAACTGGCCGCCGCCGAGTCGCCGCTGCGCGTCCCCCAGGGGACGACGACGCACGATCTGAGGCACTTTTACGCCTCGGTGCTCATCAAGCATGGCGCGTCGGTGAAGAAGGTGCAGCGGCGCCTCGGTCACGCTAAGCCGTCGATCACCTTGGATCTGTACGTGCATCTGTACGAGGACGACGAGGACACGACGGCCGCACTCATTGATGAGGCTCTGGCGGACGTGCCCTGAAAGTGCCCTGCCGACCCTACAAAACGGAGAGTTCGCAGGTAGACGCAGGTGAGGCGGCACCCGTGCGGGGGTGCCGCCCTCTTCTCTGCCCGGAGGCTGTCTCGGCGTCGTGCGATCAGTCAGGCGCGATCCGTCCCGTTCGTCCCCCCGGTGGCCGCGACTCGGCCGCAGCGGCGGCCCAGGAGGGAGCTTCCCGCGACCACCAGGCCGACGGCGACGATCTTGGCGGCCATGTAGTAGCCGGTCGCCATCTCCTCCGGGGCGCCGGGCAGCCGGAGGAAGCCCCACGCCGCCACGAGACACCCGAAGGCGATCAGTCCGACGGCCCCCCAGGTCCCGAGCTCCGCCCACCAGGGCCCCGGGCCGTAACCCCGCTCGTCGGTCTGCTCAACGTCCTTGCCCGTCAAGGTGTCTGCTCCCCCTGTGCGTGTGGTGGTCACGAGGAGAGACGGGCCTGCGGTGCGGGTGGTTCACCGAGCCGGAACGCGTTCTTTCGAGGGCCCATGGCGCGGGTCCGCTCAGCGCACCAGCGGCGGGCGCTCCACATAGTCGTCGTAACCGCCGGGAAGCGGCCGCGTGTCCAGGTAGAACCACTCGGCGTCCGGGCTCGGGGCCGGCGGTGCGGTCGGAGTCGGGGCCGGCGTCGGCTCGGGTGCCGTGGTGACGGGGGGCTCCGTCTTCGCCGGGCCCGGCATCAGCAGCTCCACGCGCAGCCCCAGCCCCCGCTGCTGTGCCGTGAACTCCTCCACCTGGTTGCGGCAGGCGTGGTCCAGGTGGGTCACGCCGGTCAGGTCCAGGCGGATGCGGGCCTTGCCCGCGGCCGCCGCGGACTCCAGCGCGTCGATCACCTGCGGCAGCCGCAGGAACGTCGCGTTGCCGGCCATGACGACCTTCGCGGTGTCGTCCTCGATGTGCTGCCGGATCACCGTCTGGGACATCCGCAGGGCGGCCAGCACGATCCCGGCCGCGAGACCGAGCAGGACGCCTTCGAGCAGTGCCGTCGCCACGATGACCAGCGTCGTCACCGTCATGACGACGAACTCGCCCCGGTCCTGCCGCCACATCTTCGGGAACTCCTCCGGCGCGAACAGCTTCCAGCCGCTGTGCACGAGGACGCCCGCCAGCACCGAGATCGGGATCAGGGCGAGGACCTGTGGCAGCAGCAGCGCGAAGGCCAGCAGCCACAGGCCGTGCAGGGTGCGGGAGAGGCGGGTCTTCGCGCCGGCCTGGACGTTCGCCGAGCTGCGCGCGACGACGGCGGTGATCGGGAGGGCGCCGAGGACGCCCGCGACCGTGTTGCCGGCGCCCTGGGCGATGAGCTCGGTGTTGTAGCGGGTGCGGGGGCCGCTGTGCATACGGTCCACGGCGGCCGCGGTGAACAGGCTCTCCGCGGAGGCGATGACCGTGAAGGTGAGGATGGCGGTGATGACCGCGGTGTCGGCGAGGCCGGCGAACTGCTCGGCGCCCGGCGGCTGCACCGACGCCAGCAGATTGCCGACCTGGAGCGTCTTGACGTCCACGCCGGGCAGCGCGGCGACCGCGATGCCGATGCCGACCGCGACCAGCGCGGCCGGGATCTTCTTGGCCGGGCCCGGCACCTTCTTCCACAGGAAGCTCAGCACGATAGTGACGACGCCGAGCAGCGTGGCGATCATCGCCTGCGAGTCGGTGAGGATGTCGGCGAACAGGTCCGGTATTCCGGCCATGTTCTCGATCGGCGTGCCGGGGGCCTTGTGGTCGGCCATCGGGTAGGCCTGGCTGAACATCAGCGGCAGCCCGATGCCGGCGAGCATCCCCTGCACCACGGCGATGGAGATCGCCTGGAACATCCGGCCGAGGCGTACGACGCCGAGGACGATCTGCAGGATGCCGGAGAACAGGACGATCACCCCGAGCATCGCCACGCCGTGCTCCAGCACCGTCTCCGCGACCAGCGCGGCGAGCCCGGCGGCCGGCCCGCTGACCTGGAGCGTGCTGCCCCGCACCGCGCCGACGACCAGACCGCCGATGACCCCGGAGATGATCCCGAGCTCGGCGGGGACACCGGAGGCGACGGCCACGCCGATGCACAGCGGCAGGGCGACGAGGAAGACGACGAGGGAGGCGGTGATCTCGTTGGCGAGGTCGAGCTTGCCACCCCCAGCGCCGACGCCCCCGCCCTTCGGCGGTTTCGGCCCTCCGGTCGCCCCGGCCTTCGGCGGTTTCGGCGCCCAGGCGGCCCCGCTCTTCGGTGGACCGCCCTTGGTGCGCGTACGCCCGCGCGCATGCGCCCCGCTCATCCGCTGTGCACCCGGAACAGACCGTCACCCTCCAACTCGTGCACCTGCCCGGTGTCGACCTCGTAGTACCAGCCGTGCAGCCGCAGCCGCCCCGCGTCCAGCCGCTGCCGCACCACCGGGTAGGTCCGCAGCACGGCAAGCTGGTTGACGACGTTGCCCTGCGCCACGTCCGGCAGCGACGGGTCGTCGGTGGCGGACGTGAGGACCGACGCCAGTTCGGGGCGGGCCAGTCGCAGCCAGGCGTCCACACCGGGCAGTGAGGAGAGGTCGTCGCCGGACTTCAGGGCCCCCATCGCGCCGCAGTGTGAGTGACCGCACACGATGATGTCCTGAACGCCGAGCACCTCCAACGCGTACTCGACGGTGGCGGCCTCCCCGGACGCGCCGGGGCTGCCGTACGGCGGGACGATATTGCCCGCGTTTCGCAGCTCGAATATCTCTCCGGGTCGTGCGCCGGTAATCAGGGCGGGTATGACCCGTGAGTCCGAGCAGGTAATGAAGAGTGCCTCGGGATATTGCCCGTCGGCCAGTTTCCGGTATTCACCGCTCTCGAAATCAACCCGTCGTTTGAACGAGCGCGCGCGGTCCAGCAATGCCTTCAACGGTCTCTCCTCAGCGGGGAGTTCGGCCAGGTCATCACACCGTAGAGGGGGCCGCACCAGACGAAGGTTAAGCGAAGGCCAGAGCGCGCCCAGGAATTGGACATTCTTTGTCGCATGTCCATGAAAGCGCTTGTCGGCTGTAGCGTGTTGACTTCAGGGCAGAGATTGTCAATTCGAGAGACGGGACCCATGGGCATACAAGTGCTGCTCATAGAGGACGACGAGACGATCGCCGAACCGCTCGCCGAGGGACTGGGCAACTTCGGCCTGACGGTCGATCACGTCACCACCGGCGCGGAGGGGTTGAGAAGGCCGTACGGCGATGTCGTCCTGCTCGACCTCGGGTTGCCGGACATGGACGGCATCGACGTCTGCCGCGGCATCCGACAGGTCTCGGACGTGCCGGTCATCATCCTGAGTGCGCGGGGTGAGGAGGCCGACCGGGTGCTCGGGCTGGAGCTCGGGGCGGACGACTATCTGGCGAAGCCGTTCAGCGTGCGGGAGTTGGTGGCCCGGGTGCGTGCGGTGACCCGGCGGACCCAGCGCACGGAGGCGGTGGCGGAGCCGGCGGCTGCCGCGTTGCCGCGGTCGTCGTACGAGACCGGGCCGTCACCGTCGTACGAGATCGCGCCGCCCCCGGCGCAGGAGGCCGCGCCGCCCGCGTCGTACGACGAGACCGTGGCCCGACCCGCGTACGCCCCCGGTCCCCTCGTCGTCGACCGCCGCACCCGCCAGGTCTGGGTCGGGGAGATGCCCGTGGCCCTCACGCCCAAGGAGTTCGAGCTGCTGGCGCTGCTGGCCGAGGATCCGGGCGCGGTCTACTCCCGGCAGCAGATCCTGGACCGGGTGTGGGATCCGCACTACGAGGGTCCGACCAAGACGCTGGACGTCCATGTCGCCTCGCTGCGGCGGAAGTTGGGCGACCCGGCGTGGATCCAGACGCTGCGCGGCGTCGGCTTCCGGCTGGCGGTGCAGACCGAGCCGGGCGGGCAGCAGGTGTCCTCACCATGACCCGCCGGCTGCTGCTCAGCTATCTGAGCCTCGCCGCGCTCGTCCTGGTCTGCCTGGAGATCCCGCTGGGCTTCGTGTACTCGCGCAGTGAGCGGGAGCGGGTGGTGAGCGTGGCGAAGGACGAGGCCGAGTCGGTGTCGGCGTACGCCTCGCTGTCCCTCAGCGCGGGGCGGGCGGAGCGGGACCTGCCGCGCCGGGTGATCCACTGCGCCGAGCGCGTCGGCGGGAAGGTCGTGGTCGTGGACGCCTCGGGCGCCCTGCTCGCCACCTCGCACCCACTGGCCGCCGTCATGTCCTCCAACCTCGCCTCCCGCCCCGGCATCGCGGCCGCCCTGCACGGCACCTCCACGGTGGACGTGCGCACGTCGACCATCGGCGGCGTGGAGTACCTGTCGGTCGCCGTGCCCATCCGGCACACCTCGGGGCTGCAGGGGGCCGTATGGCTGACGCTGCCGACGCGGACGGTGCACGAACGCGTCCATCACGTCTGGCTGCTGCTCGGCCTCGGCGGGCTCGGTGTGCTCACCGCGGTCGCGGTGGTCGGCTTCGCCATCGCCCGCTGGACCGGCCGCCCGATCCGTGAACTGGAGCTCGCCACCCACGAGTTGGCGGACGGCGGGGTGGCCACACCGGTGACCATCACCAAGGGCCCGCCCGAAGTGCGGGCGCTGGCCGCCGCGTTCAACCGGACGGCCGCCCGGCTCGCCCATCTCCTCGACGCCCAGCACGCGTTCGCGGGTGAGGCGTCCCATCAGCTCAGGACGCCGCTCGCGGCGCTGCGACTGCGGCTGGAGAACCTGGAGCCGAACGTCGCCGCCCGCGGCCGGGGCAGCCTCACCGCGGCGGTGACCGAGACGGACCGGCTCTCGCGGATGGTGGAGGGCCTGCTGGCGATGGCCCGCCTGGAGGAGAACGCCGCGACACCCGGCCCGGTCGACGTGGGTGCGATCTGCGCGGAACGGCACCGCACCTGGCAGCCGCTCTTCGAGAAGCAACGGGTCTCGCTGGTGCTGTTCGCGGGCAGTGTGGGGCCGGTGCTCGCCGTGCCCGGCGGCGTCGAGCAGATCGTGGACAACCTGCTGTCCAACGCCCTGCGCGCCTCGCCGTCCGACAGCACCGTGACCATGGAACTACGACTCCATGTGCCGGCCCGCCGCGCCCTGCGCGACGCCCGCCCCGCCTGGGTCGACCTGCACATCACCGACGAGGGCCCCGGTATGACCCCGGAGCAGTGCGCCCGCGCCTTCGACCGCTTCTGGCGCGCGCCGGGCGCCCCCAAGGGCGGGACGGGACTGGGGCTGTCCCTGGTCCAACGGCTCGCGCACGCGAGCGGCGGCGAGGCGAGCCTGCACGCGGCGGCCGCGGGCGGGTTGGACGCGGTGATCCGGCTGCCCTCGGCGGAGGCGCCGCGCGAGGGTCATGGTCCGGCGCCCGACAAGCCCGGGCAGCGGAAGCGGGGGGTGCCGGCGTTGCGGGCGTGAGTGTGCCCGGGGGGGCTCAGGGGGCGCATGCGGGCGGCCGTACGCAGGGGTGCACGCGTGCCGGGGTACTCAGGGTGGCGCATGCGCGCGGCGGGGCTCAGGGGGGCCGATACGCGCGGCCGTGCTTACGGGGGTGCAGGCGGGCCGCGGTACTCAGGAGGGCGTTTACGCGCGACGGGACTCAGGCGGGCGTATACCCGCGGCGGTACTCGGGCGGGCGCATACCGCGAGGCCACGCGAGGGGCGCATACAGGTGACTGCACTCCGGGGAGCGCGCGCGGGTAGCACTCAACTGAGCACTCATGGGCGGTGCACAGGCAGCACCCAGGCACGCCGTCCGACGGTCATGCGTTGGCCACGGCCCGTCCACCATGCGGCCCTAGGTTCCATGCCGCCCCCCAGGCACGACCCCCGCCGCCGACCGGCGGCGGGGCGGTACTCCACCTCTTGGAGTGAGAGTGGAACGTCGTAACCTCCTGCGTGCGGCCGTCCTCGGCGGCTCTGCCGCCGTCTTCGGCGGAACCCTGTGGCGCGGCGCCGCGTACGCGGCCCCCGCGCAACCCGGCCCCAGCCCCTACGGGCCGCTCGGCTCCCCTGACGCCAACGGCATCAGACTCCCCAGCGGCTTCACCAGCCGGGTCATCGCCCGATCCGGCCAGACGGTCTCCGGAACGTCGTACACCTGGCACAACGCCCCTGACGGCGGCGCCTGTTACACCGACGGCAGCGGCTGGATCTACGTCTCCAACTCGGAGATCAACCCGTCCGGCGGCGCGAGCGCGGTGAAGTTCTCGTCGACCGGCGCGATCACGGGCGCGTACCGCATCCTGTCCAACACCCGGCAGAACTGCGCCGGCGGCAAGACCCCGTGGAACACCTGGCTGTCCTGCGAGGAGGTGTCCCTCGGCTACGTCTACGAGACCGACCCGTGGGGCGTCAACGCGGCGACCCGCCGGGACGCGATGGGCCGCTTCAAGCACGAGGCGGCCGCCGCCGACCCGGTGCGTCAGGTGATCTACCTGACCGAGGACGAGTCCAACGGCCGCTTCTACCGCTTCGTCCCGACGACCTGGGGCAACCTGTCCTCCGGCACGCTCCAGGTCATGGTCGCGGGCTCCGGCACCTCGGGCTCCTTCAGCTGGGCGAACGTCCCCGACCCCGACGGCTCCCCGACCGCCACCCGCTCCCAGGTCTCGGGCTCCAAGTCCTTCAACGGCGGCGAGGGCTGCCACTACGCCGACAACACGGTCTGGTTCACGACCAAGGGCGACAACCGCGTCTGGCAGCTCAACCTCACCAACAGCACCTACGAGTTGGCGTACGACGACTCCCTCGTCAACGGCACGGCCCCCCTCACCGGCGTCGACAACATCACCGGCTCCTCCTCCGGCGACCTCTTCGTCGCCGAGGACGGCGGCAACATGGAGATCTGCCTGATCACGCCGGACGACATCGTCGCCACGTTCCTGCGGATCGACGGCCAGTCGAGCTCGGAGATCACGGGGCCGGCGTTCTCGCCGAACGGGGCACGGCTGTACTTCTCCAGCCAGCGGGGGACGAGCGGCAGTTCGTCGGGCGGGATCACCTATGAGGTGACGGGTCCGTTCCGCTCGTAGCGACAGCGGTCACGGAACAGACACATCTCCTCCACATTCGGACGCTGGGCATTACGGTCATCCCCTCACGCAACACCAGTGGGGGGATGACATGACCAATCCGTACGTCGCACCACACATGCCGCAGCCGCCATACCGCCCGGCGCCGAAATGGGCCCGGAAACGCTACGTACTGCCCGCACTCGCCCTGGCCTTCTTTGTGGGCATCGGCGCGGGTGGCACATCCGGCGAGGACTCGAAGAACACCGAGGCGAAGCCGACAGCGGCTTCACCGCAGCCCACGGTCACCGTCACGGCGACCACGACGGCACCGGCGGAGGAACCCGAACCGGCGCCGACCGTGACGGCCACGAAGACGATCAAGGTCACCGCGACGGTCACCGCGGCGCCCGCTGCCGACAGCGGTTCCACCTCCGTCGACAGCGGCGACTCGTCCGGCGACGACGTCTACTACGCCAACTGCAGCGAGGCCCGTGCCGCCGGTGCCGCCCCGGTCCACCGGGGCGAGCCCGGCTACGCCTCCCACCTGGACCGCGACAACGACGGGGTGGGCTGCGACAGCTGACGGGCAGACGGTTGCCCCGGTCCGAGGATCCGGGGCAACCGTCTCGGTCTCACTGGATCGGAGAGTCGGGCGGCGGGAGCTGGACGATCCGCTCCAGATCGACGGATTCGACGCCGTCGACCGCCTGAAGGGCCGGTATCCGGTCCCCGGCCACGGTGCCGGAGAGCGTGCCGAGCATCGGCTGCTCACCCGTGACCGTCAGGCCTGCGCGCCGCAGGGCATCCACCACTTCCGCGAACCGGTCGGGGTCGACCGCGAGGATGACCCCGACCGCCTCGGGCTGGGGGGACTCGTTCACGGAGCCTGGAGCAGGCCCGTGCCGACGTCTCCCGCAGGCTGTACCAGCGGGAACGCACTGCCCTTCAGCAGGGACATGAGATGGGTCGCGGAGGCGTTGGGGAACGCCTGGGCGAGCAGCGCGACGACACCCGCGGCGTGCGGTGTGGCCATGCTGGTGCCGCTCAGGTTCTGGTACCCACCGCCAGGGGCGGCCGAGCGCACGTCCCTGCCGGGCGCGGCGATGTTGATCTCGCCACCCGCGCCGTTGATCCCTCCGTTGGAGAAGTACGACGGACAGAGCGCCTTGTCGAGCGCGGCCACCGAGAGGATGGACGGGCAGTTGGCGGGCCGGCTGACGGGCACGATGGCGCCCGGCCGGAGGCTGTCGTTGCCCGCGGCGGCGACGATCACCGTCCCGAGCTTGAGCGCGCGCTGCGCCAGGTCCTCGTACGTCTTCGGGAAGAGCTCACCCGGCCGGACCCGGGCGCCCAGCGACATGGAGATCACCTTCGCGCCCTGGGAGATGGCCCAGGCGATGCCCGCCAGGATCTGGCCGTCGCTGCCGGTGCCCACGTTGCTGAGCACCTTCGCCGCGAGGATCTGTGCGTCGGGTGCCACGCCGTAGCGGGGGCCCTGCTGGGGGCTGGCCGGACCGGCGGCGGTGCCGATGCAGTGCGTGCCATGTCCGTTGCCGTCCTCGGCGCTCTCGCCGGGTACGAAGGAGACCGCCCCGGCGATGCGCCCGGCCAGGTCCGGGTGGTCGGTGTCGACGCCTGTGTCGAGGACGGCGATCTTCACGTTCTTGCCGGTCAGGTGGGTCATGTTGGCCTTGATCGCCTGAAGGCCCCAGGTCGAGGTCTTTTCGTCCCAGGCCGGGCCCTGGGTGATCGCCATCTCGGCCTGGGTGTGGGCGCTGACCACGTCCTCGTCGCTGCGGAAGGCAGGGAAGAACTCGGTCGGCGCCTGGTGCGGAGCCGTGATCGGCATGGCGTAGACCATGCGCTCCGGTTCGGCGGCGATGATCGAGGGCTCCGCCTCGGCCGTGGTCACCAGCGCGTGGCGCTGGTCGGGCCGCACCTCGACGACGGCGGCGGCGAGGTCCTCGAAGAGCACCGAGACGTCGGGGCGCTCGAGGAGCTCGGCGATGTTTGTGGTGTCGGATCCTCGGACACGTTCGACGGGCGCGATGTCAGCGTTGGAACGCAGTGCGTTCAGGCCGCTTTCCTGGTTGCTCGGGTCGAGCAGGACCACGTACCGACCGGTGTACTCCGAGCTCTGGCCCGTCATGGGGCCGCTGGGTCGATCGGGCTGCTCGCCGAAGGCGCGCCTGTCCATGGGTCCGTTCGCCATTGAATTTCCCGCTTTCTGTGTGCTTGCCCCCGCTGGTTGGACACACGCCGATGCACGGAGCGGCACGTAGCCGGGGAAGGTGGATCGAGGTGCGGTCGTGCATCGACGCGAAATGCCGTCGCCTGCAAGGGCGTCCCTTGCCGGGCTCGCGGCACGACCCCCTCGAAAACGGTCGCACCGGACACCTCGGCCCGCAACCGACGGACGTCAGACCGCGGCCACGAGCACGGTGACGACTCCCTCGCGACGCCGCGACTCTGCGTGAGCTCGGCTGTCCCCACCCTCGTAGGCTGAACCCCAGTGGCCACCGGAAGGAGCTTCGTCATGTCCGGCTGGAACGCGTACGACATCCCCGACCAGGGCGGCCGGGTCGCCGTCGTCACCGGGGCCAACAGTGGGCTCGGGTACGTCACGGCGCGGGAGCTGGCGCGCAGGGGTGCCCGGGTGGTGCTCGCGTGCCGGAGTGAGGCGCGGGGCGTGGCGGCCGTGGAGCGACTCCGTTCCGAAGTGCCGGGCGCGCAGGCGGAGTTGCGGCGGCTGGACCTCGGAGACCTCGGTTCCGTGCGGGAGTTCGCCGCGACGTTCCCGGACGACCGCCTTGACCTGCTCGTGAACAATGCCGGGGTGATGGCGTTGCCGTACGGCACGACGGTGGACGGCTTCGAGACGCAGTTCGGCGTCAACCACCTCGGGCACTTCGCGCTCACCGGCCTGCTGCTGCCCGCGCTGCTCGGGACGCCGGGCGCGCGGGTGGTGACCGTCTCCAGTCCGATGCACGCGATGGCCAACATCGACATCGGCGACCTCAACAGCGAGCGCCGGTACCGGCGTTGGATCGCCTACGCCCGGTCCAAGACCGCCAACCTGCTCTTCACGCATGAGCTGGCCCGCAGGCTCGCGGCCCAGGGAGCGGAGGTGGTGGCGGCCGCCGCCCATCCCGGGTACGCGGACACCAACCTGCAGACCGCCGGGCCGCGCATGTCCGGGCGCCGGGCCGGCGAGCGCCTCATGCGGATCGGCAACCGCGTCTTCGCCCAGTCCGCCGAGGCCGGCGCCCTGCCCATCCTGTACGCCGCCACGGCCCCTGGCGTCCGCCCCGACTCCTTCACCGGCCCGTCCTTCGCCGGCTGGCGCGGCTCACCCGCCCCGTCCTGGCGGGCGCCCTGGACCCTCGACGACCGGGCGGGCGAACTGCTGTGGGGGGAATCGGCGCGGTTGACCGGGGTGAGGTACGAGGCCGTGAAGGTGTGAGCGAGCGCCTGGGCGTGCGCTCAGGCCGTCGCGCCGCTGTCCACCACCAGGTCGGTGCCGACCACCGACGTGGCGTCGTCCGAGGCCAGGTAGAGGACCGCCGCGGCCACCTCGTGCGTGGTCGAGACGCGGCCGAGGGGAAGGGCCGTGCGGGCGCGGTCGGCCCGGTCGGAGTCCGTCTCGCCGGGGCGCAGGGACATGGGTGTGTCCACGGCGCCGGGGCTGACCGCGTTGATGCGGACGCCGTCGCGGATGTGGTCGAGGGCGGCGCCCCTGGTGAGGACGGAGACGGCGGCCTTGGTGGCGGCGTAGGCGGCGGCGCCGGGGTGACGGGCGTGCACGCCGAAGGTGGAGGCGATGTTGACGATCGCGCCGCCGTTCGGCTGGGTGCGCATCTGGTGGATCTCGGCCTGCAGGGCGAGGAACACGCCCGTGACGTTGATGCCGAGCTGGGTGTGCCAGTCCTCCTCGGAGAGGTCGGCCAGCGGGGCGCCGCCCCGGAAGACGCCCGCGTTGTTCACCGCCACGTCCAGGGAGCCGAAGCGGTCCACCGTGGTGGCCACGGCCGCCTGTACGTCGGCGGCGCGCGAGACGTCCGCCGTGACCGCCAGGGCCTTGCCTCCCGCCTCCTCGATCAGCGCCACCGTCCCGTCGAGCGCCTCCCGCCCGCGGCCGACCACGACGACGTTCGCTCCCTCGGCTGCGAGCGCCCGTGCGATGGTCCGTCCGATGCCGGAGCCCGCGCCGGTGACGAGGGCGGTCCTGTCGGTGAAGCGCGTGCGGTGTGCTGCGGTGGTCATGATCTCCCCTTTTTCTTGACCGATCGGTTCAGTATTCGGGCCTGAAAAAACGCCCTCCGGACGGAAGGCGCTTCAGTCGAGCAGGGTCAGCGCCTGCTCCGCCGCGTCCCGGACGCGGGCCGGGTCCGGCGACGCCTTGCCCACGACCCTGAGGCCCTGCAGCAGGACCAGCAGCATCCGGGCGAGGGTGAGCGGGTCGCGGTCTGCGGACAGTTCTCCCTGGGCCTGGGCGCGGACCAGTGCCGAGTGCAGCACGGTCTCCAGCTGGTCCCAGTTGCGCTCCACCTGCCGCGCGGCGGCCCGGTCGTGCGGGGCGAGTTCCGCCGCCGTGTTGGTGACCAGGCAGCCGTTCAGGCGCAGTTGTGCGTCGGCGGCCTCGGCCGCGTACCGCCGGACGACCTTCCGCACGGCCGGCAGCGCGGGCCCCGGCTGGGACAGCTCCCGCACGATCGGCGGGAGTCCCGCCCGGTCGTAGCGCTCCAGCGCCTTCAGGTAGAGCTCGTGCTTGTTGCCGAAGGTCGCGTAGATGCTGGCGCGGCCGATGCCGAGACGCTCGACGAGGTCGGACATCGACGTCGCCTCGTAGCCGCGCTGCCAGAACAGCTCCAGGGCTGCCTGCAGCGCGGCTTCGGGATCGAACTCCTTGGTCCTGGCCATGTGGTGCAGCCTAGGATTTTCTGGAACGATCGGTCAAGCTGAGGGGTCAGGACGTACGGATCTCGTACGTCGCCACCCGCACCGCCTCGTCGTCCAGGCACTGCCCGGACTCCAGGTCGAACCGCTGCTTCAGCAGGGGCGAGGCCACGAACGGGCGGCCCTGGTGGCTGCCGGTCAGGCCGCGGGAGAGGACCGCCGCCCCACCGAACGGGTCGCGGTTGTCGATGGCGTACAGCCGGCCCGCGCGGTCGCGGAAGAGGGCCACCTGGTTGCCGTCCGGCAGCAGGGCCGCCACACCGCGGCCGGGGAGCAGACGAGTCAGGTCGCAGACCGTCAACCAGTCCTCGCCCACGCGTACTTGGACCTTCAGGTCGGTCGTCTCGGGTGCCAGGGTCATCGCTGGGCGCTTCCTTCCAGGGGGCGGTGGCCGATGGTCAGCAGCGGCAGGTCGGGCTTGATCTGGTCGCGCTCGGGGACGAAGCCGACGACGGGGTCGGGGGTGTCGGGCGCGTTGATGAAGGAGACGAAGCGGGCCAGCTTCTCCGGGTCCTTGATGGTCTCCGCCCACTCGTCGCGGTAGTTCGCGACATGGGCCGCCATCAGCGACTCCAGCTCCTCGCAGATGCCGAGGGAGTCCTCGACGACCACGTCGCGCACATGGTCCAGGCCGCCGGGGATCCGTTCCAGCCACACGCTCGTGCGCTCCAGGCGGTCCGCGGTGCGGATGTAGAACATCAGGAAGCGGTCGATCAGGCGGATCAGCTCGGCCTCGGACAGGTCCTGCGCCAGCAGGTCCGCGTGGCGTGGGGTCGCGCCGCCGTTGCCGCCGACGTAGAGGTTCCAGCCGTTGGCGGTGGCGATGACGCCGAAGTCCTTCGACTGGGCCTCCGCGCACTCGCGCTGGCAGCCGGAGACCGCCGACTTCAGCTTGTGCGGCGAGCGCAGGCCCCGGTAGCGCAGCTCCAGGTCGATCGCCATCCGGACGGAGTCCTGGACGCCGTAGCGGCACCAGGTCTGGCCGACGCAGGACTTCACGGTCCGCAGGGACTTGCCGTACGCGTGCCCGGACTCGAAGCCCGCGTCCACCAACCGTGCCCAGATCAGTGGGAGTTGCTCCACCCGCGCGCCGAACATGTCGATCCGCTGGCCGCCGGTGATCTTCGTGTAGAGGCCGAAGTCGCGGGCGATCTCGCCGATCACGATCAGCCCCTCGGGGGTGATCTCACCGCCGGCGATCCGCGGTACGACCGAGTACGAGCCGTTCTTCTGGATGTTGGCGAGGAAGTGGTCGTTGCTGTCCTGCAGGGACGCCTGCTCGCCGTCCAGGACGTAGCCGCTCGCGCCGATCGTCGGGGCGAGGGAGGCGATGATCGAGGCCACCGCCGGCTTGCAGACCTCGCAGCCGTCGCCGCCCTTGGCGCCGTCGCGGCCGTAGCGGTCGAGGAGGTCCTGGTAGGTGTTGATGCGCAGGGCGAGGACGATCTCGTACAGCTCCTCGCGGGTCTGCGAGAAGCAGCCGCACAGGCCCTTGTCGACCTCGACGCCGCTGGCCTCCAGCTCGGCGTTGATCAGCTGGCCGAGGACCTTGACGCAACTGCCGCAGGTCGTACCGGCCTTGGTGCACTTCTTCACCTCGGGCACGGTCGTGCACTGGTGGTCGGTGACCGCGCCGCGGATCGTGCCCTTGGTGACGTTGTTGCAGGAGCAGATGATCGCCTCGTCCGGCAGCGCGGACGGGCCGAGCTGGACGGGCGCTCCGGCGCCGGCGGGCAGGACGAGCGACTCGGGCGAGACCGGCGGGACCGAGCCGGTGAAGGCCTTCAGCGTGCCGTACGCCTCCGCGTCGCCGACCAGGATGCCGCCGAGCAGCGTGCCGTCGCGGCCGATGACCAGCTTCTTGTACAGGCCCGCGCGGGAGTCGGAGTACACGACGTCCAGGCAGTCCTCGGCGGTGCCGTGCGCGTCACCGAAGGACGCCACGTCGACGCCGAGGAGCTTCAGCTTGGTGGAGAGGTCGGCGCCGGTGAACGTCAACTGTTCCGTCTCGTCGGCGGCGATCGCCGCCGCGGCCGTCTCGGCCTGCTCGTAACCCGGGGCCACCAGGCCGTACACCCGGCCGTCGGAGGCCAGCGCGCACTCGCCGATCGCGAACACGTGCGGGTCGGCGACCGTACGGCACTGCTCGTCGACCGTGATGCCGCCGCGCTCGCCGACGGTCAGGCCGCAGTCGCGGGCCAGCTGGTCGCGGGGGCGGACACCGGCGGAGAACACCACCAGGTCGGTGGCGAGTTCGGAGCCGTCGGAGAGCTTCATGCCGGTGACCGCGCCGGACTCGTCGACGACGATCTCCTGCGTGCCGACGCCCGTGTGGACGGTCAGGCCCATGTCCTCGATGGTGCGCAGCAGCGCGGCGCCGCCGCCCTCGTCGACCTGGACCGGCATCAGCCGGGGCGCGAACTCCACGATGTGGGAGGTGAGCCCGAGGCCCTTGAGCGCGCCCGCGGCCTCGAGTCCCAGCAGACCGCCGCCGACCACGGCACCGGTCGTGCGGGTCTTGGCGTACTCCTCGATGGCGAGGAGGTCGTCGATCGTGCGGTAGACGAAGCAGCCCTCGGCGTCCTTGTTCGGGACCGGGGGCACGAAGGGGAAGGAGCCGGTGGCGAGGACGAGGGTGTCGTACCTGAAGACCTTGCCGGACCTGGCCGTGACCTGCTTCGTCTCGCGGTCGACCGTCTCGGCCGGGTCGCCGACGTACAGCTCGATGCCGTGGTCGTTGATGAACTCCATGTCGGTCATGGAGAGGTCCTCGGGCGTCTTGCCCGAGAAGTACGAGGTGAGGGCGACGCGGTCGTACGCGGGACGCGGCTCCTCGCACAGCACGACCACGCGGTGCGTGGCGGTCAGGCCGCGCTCGGCGAGCGCTTCGAGGAAGCGCTGGCCGACCATGCCGTGGCCGACGAGCACGATCGTGGGGGTGGCCTCCGTGGCCTCCGGGGTGGCGGTCATCAGGAGCCTCCATCGTTGGTGAGCAGGTGGAGCAGAGGGCCGTCGTCGGGGAGCGGCTCTGCTCCCTCCCAGGCGCGGGCGAGCGCGCCGACGGTGCCGAGTTCGCCGACGAGAACCCCGCCGACCAGGCGGTCGTCGCGGACGACGACCTTGCGGTAGGTGCCGCGGGTGGCGTCCGCGAGCTGCACGACGTCATCCCCGGGCCGCGGCTCGGTCTCGCCGAAGGCGGCGAGGTCGAAGGGGGAGTCGTGCCCGACGAGCGTGAGCCGGGTCAGCGCACGGGTACCGGTGTAACGGGCGCCCGCGTCACCGGATTCGCCGGCCAGCAGCTCGGCCAGTACCTCGGCCTGTTCGAGCGCCGGAGTGGCGAGCCCGTAGACGTTGCCGTCGTGCTGGACGCAGTCGCCTATGGCCCGGATGTGCGGGTCGGACGTACGGAGCTCGTCGTCGACGACGATCCCCTTGCGCACATCAAGGCCGGCGGCCTGCGCGAGGCCCGCGCGCGGGTGGACCCCGCAGGCCAGGACCACGAGGTCGGCGTCGAGGGCGTATCCGTCGGCCATCTCCACCGAGCGGACCGCGCCGCCGACGCAGCGCACGTCACGGACGCGGCACTCGGTGTGGACCTCGACGCCGAGGTCCTTGAGGTGCCGCTTGACCAGCTTCGACGCGCTCGGGTCGAGCTGGCGTTCCATGAGCCGCTCGGCCTGCTGGGCGAGGACGACCTGCGCGCCGCGCTGGGCGAGCGCGCGGGCCGCGGAGACCCCGAGGAGCCCGCCGCCGATGACGACCGCCCGGACCCCCGGCCGTACGGCCTTCGAAAGCCCCAGGCAGTCGTCCATCGTCCGGAACGCGTGCACACCCTCGGGCAACACGTGGTCGGGGGTGAACAGGCCGCGCAGGGGCGGGAGCACCGGGTTGGAGCCGGTGGCCAGCACGAGCGTGTCGTATGCGATCTCCGAGCCGTCCGCGAGATGTACGGCTCGCATCTCGCGGTCGATGCCGGTGACCCGGCCGCGCACCAGCTCCGCGGGCGCCGGGAGGGCGATCACATCGGGGCTGTACCGTCCGGCCAGCACCTCGGCGAGCAGCACCCGGTTGTACGGGCGGTGCTCCTCGTCGCCGACGAGCGTCACGGGCGTGCCCAGCTCGCCGAGCCGCCGGGCGAGTCGTACGCCCGCGAGTCCGGCGCCGATCACCACCACACGCGTATTCGAGGTCATGTCCAGGAGCGTGCGATGCGGGTGTTACCCGACCGCATCACCTCTGTTTCCCGCGAGGAACGCTGCCCTCAGCGGGGGTCGGGGGCCGGTGTGAGGGTTCGGCGGGGGCGGTGGGGGCCGGCTGTGAGGTCGGTCCGGGAAGGCGGGGTGGGGCCGACCCCGCCCCGGGTTTCCGTGCAGCCACCATCGTCTACGAACGGGCGGGCCCGAACCCTGGAGAGGCCCGGTTTCACCAGCTCACACCGAGCTCGCGTCCATCGCGCGTCCAGGGGGAAGCATCCAGAACGATGTCCGGATGATCCCGGTTTCCGGCCCCGGCCCGGCCATCCGTGATGCCGCCGTGCTGTGCGCCCGGAGGATCGTACGAGGGCCGTCTCACTCCGAATCTCAGATACTCCTCATGTACATGGACCGCGCACGCATCATCCGCCTAGGGTCGCGATCATGCCCGACATATCGCTGACCACGTTCGTCGTCCTGTGTCTCGCGGCCCTCGCGGCCGGCTGGATCGACGCCGTGGTCGGCGGCGGAGGCCTGCTCCTGCTCCCGGCCCTGCTGCTCGGCCTCCCCGCGAGCACCCCGGCCGCGTACGCGCTCGGCACCAACAAGGCGGTCGCGATCGTCGGCACGACGGGCGCCGCGGTCACCTACGCCCGCAAGGCACCCGTGGACGTGCGCCTCGCCGTGCGCATCGGACTGGCGGCGCTCGCGGGTTCCTCCGCCGGCGCCTTCTTCGCGGCCGGCATGAGCACCGAAGTACTGAAGCCCGTGATCATGGTCGTGCTGCTCGCCGTCGCCGCCTTCGTGATCCTGCGCCCCGCCTTCGGCACGGCCCCGGCGACGGGCCCCGCCACCCGCCGCCAGATCCTCGCCGCGATCGGCCTCGCGGGCCTGGGCATCGGCTTCTACGACGGCCTGATCGGCCCCGGCACCGGCACGTTCCTGGTCCTCGCCCTCACCGCCGTACTCCACCTCGACCTCGTCACCGCCTCCGCCACCGCCAAGATCGTCAACTGCTGCACCAACGCCGGCGCGCTGGCCACCTTCGCCTGGCAGGG
Organism: Streptomyces shaanxiensis; assembly: GCF_039537145.1. Classification (NCBI taxonomy): domain Bacteria; kingdom Bacillati; phylum Actinomycetota; class Actinomycetes; order Kitasatosporales; family Streptomycetaceae; genus Streptomyces; species Streptomyces shaanxiensis. The sequence goes on along the minus strand of NZ_BAAAZY010000007.1, from coordinate 332,781 downwards.
CACGGTCCTGTGGCAACTGGCCGCGGTGATGGCCGTGTTCAACCTGGCGGGCGGCACCCTGGGGGCCCGTACGGCGCTGAAGAAGGGCAGCGGTTTCGTCCGGGGCGTGCTGCTGACGGTGGTGTTCGCGCTGGTGGCGAAGCTGGCGTACGAGCAGTGGATCGCCTAGCGGCAGGTGTCCGCGGGTGGAGGGGCGTCACTGGTCCAGCGTCATCTCGACCTGCCAGGGAGTGCCGGGTGAGAACGTGTTCCCCTCGTTGTCCGTCCCGTCGTACGTGAAGACACCGTCGACGGTGATCTTCTCGCCCGGGGCCGCGGACTGCAGGATGTCGCACACCTGCTGATCGGTGCCGACCGCCGTGTCCTTGAGGTGGGTGATGACGTCGCCGGCCATCAACTTCGCCTTGCCGGCCTGTGAGTTGCTGGACACGCTGGACACGTAGAGGCCGTCGATCTCCTGCTCCTGGAGCCGCTCCTTGAGCGCCAGAGCGTCGTCCTGGCTCTCCTCGGGGAAGTACAGCTCGAAAGAGTCGTCGGAGATGGCCCACAGGTCTCCCCAGCCGGGGTCGTTCTTGCTCTTGCCGTCGGCGAGCCCTTGGAGAAGTGGCTCCGCGTGGTCGCTGCTGATGGAGTAGTACTGGCCCTGGGTGCCGCCGACGCTGAAGGTGTTGACACCGACGAGCTTCCCGTCGCTGTCGAGCAGGGGACCCCCGGAGTTGCCGGGATTGAGGGCCGCCGAATGCTGCACGGTGGACGGCAGGTCGGGCTCGCTCGGCAGACCCGTGGACGCGACGTCCGGCGACTGGACCACGCCGGTGGTGAGGACAGCCTTCTCGCGCGAGACGTCGCCGGCGCCCTGCGGATAGCCGATCGCCGTGACCTCGTCGCCCTGCGCCAGATCGCCGCTGTCGCCGAACTCCACCTGCTTGAGATCCTCTTGTGGCGTCTGGAGCTTCAGAACCGCCAGGTCCTCACAGGGATCGCTGCCCATCAGCCGCACGGGGACGGGCTCTTTGTCCCCGATGCGGACCTTCAGAGCGGTCTGCCCGGCGACCACGTGCGCGTTGGTCAGGATGAGGCCGTTGTCCGCGTCGTAGACGACCCCGGTGCCGAAACCCTCTCCCGCCTGCACCTGCACGGTCGCGGGCGCCACCCGCTCGAAGATCTCCTTCGGATCGTCCGCCCGCGCGTCGGTCGCCGTCATGCCGAAACCCAAGGCGGCGGCGGACGCGGCGGCGACGTACGTTCTGGCTGTCGGCCGCATCTGGGCCTCCTAGCGTGCGTTCCCCATTCAGGCTAAGGCTCCGCAGAATGTCTGTCGCGCCGACGCGACATCGCAGGTCATCGGCGTGCGGCGGCTTTCTCGCGGCAGACCTGTCGGCCCGTCAGACGGGGTTGGCGAAGCCCCCGGAGGCACCCGCCCCCGAAGGCCCGGAGCGTCCCCGAAGGCACCCGCCTACCGACCGCCCGGCGCGCCCTGGCACCGCTCGCGGCATGGGGCCGGGAGAACATCCTGGATGACCGTGAGGAGAGGTCAGCGGCTGCCGGTGAGGTGCGCGAAGACGACGACGTTGCCCTGGTAGCCGGTCGTCCGTGAGTAACCGCCGCCGCAGGTGATCACCCGCAGCTCGGGGCGCGGCGCCGCGCCGTACACCTTCTCGTCCGGGAAGCCCTTCGCGTCGTACACCTCGACGGCGTCCACGGAGAAGAGCGCCGTGCCGCCGTCGCGCCGGTCCACCTCGATCGTGCTGCCCTTCTTCAGGGCGCCGAGGCGGTAGAAGACGGCGGGCCCGTCGGCGTTGTCCACGTGCCCGGCGACGATCGCGGTGCCGGTCTCGCCGGGCGTGGTGCCGGCCTCGTACCAGCCGGCCAGGTTCTTCCGCTCGGCGGGCGGCACGTCGAGGCTGCCCGTCCTCGTCAGGCCCAGGCCCATGAGGGGGGCGTCGACGCGGATCGCGGGGATGCGGATGCGGTCGGGAGGGGAGGGCGGGAGTGCGGGGGCGGCGGGGCGCGTGGGGTGCGAGGAGCGCGGCTCGGCGTGCGAACCACGGGTCTCCCCGGCCCGCTCGGTCTCCCCGGACCGCCCGGTCTCCCCGTCCCGCTCGGACTGCCCGGCCCCCCGCCCCTGCGCGGCCGACGGCTGTGGCGGGGCGTGTGTCTCGGCGCCGTCGCTCAGCAGCCAGGCGCCGGAGCACAGGGCGAGGACGGTGACGGCGGATATGGCGGCGTTGCCGACGCCGCGGTGACTGCGCACGCGAGCCTCCTGAGAGCTCTGCCGGGTCGCCCGATCCCCCTCCGGGCCGCGAGGGGCGTCGGACCCGGAGGGGGAGGGGACGTGCGGTACCGGTGGACGGACAGCGGAGGGTGTCCGTCAGATCCCGTCGCCTCTCGCCCGGCGATGCAGGAGCCAGGTACCGCCCGCGGCGGCGACGGCGAGAGCCGTCACGCCGGCCGCGGTCTGCACGGGGTCGTCGTCGCCGAGAGCGCCGCCGACCCCCGTCTTCACACTTCCTTTCGGATGCACCTGCTCGCGCGGGGCCGTCAGGGTGACCACCAGGTCCCCGCTCACCCGCCGGCCGCCTTCGGCGCAGGTGGCGACGATCTCGTACGTCCCCGGCTGTGCGCTCGGCGGCACCCGGAACTGCCCGCTCGCGTCCTGCTCGTCCGAGCCCGGCGCCAGCGTGAACGCACCGGCGCCCACGGCGCTGGCGTCGCCCGCCGCACCGCCGTCCCGGCACGCGGCCGTGTGCACCCGCACCTGTCCGCCCGGCACGACCGAGGACGGGGACACCTCCAGGCTGCCACCGTCGCCGTACGCGGGCGTGACGACGAGACCGGCGGTGCCGACAGCCAGCGCGGTCCCGGTCAGCAGACGGGCGGTACGTCGCATCGATGTTCCTCCGAGCTCACGGACTCACGACCCGCGACACCCCCATGTGCCGCCGCCTCGGCCGAGCCCGTGCCCTTCCGAGGTAAGAGGCAGCAGGGCGGGAGCGCTTCCTGAGGAAACGTCAAAAATAGGGTGAATGGGTGTCGGAGAGGGCGCGCGGGATCGCCGACGCGGAGGTGTTTCAGCAGGTCATCGCGGCGTGCCGGGGGTGCCGCGGAAGAGAACCTGATGGGCGCGGGCCGGGGGGTGTGAACGGGTGACCCGCCGGGCCGGAGCCTTCGTCGTCGAAGCGCAGCCAGACGGGAGCGCCTCCCACTGAGGGAGGCGGAGGGTGCCGCCCTGCCGGGCGCTGCCGGGCGGGCGAGGAGGACATACGACTCCGTGAAGGCTGGAACCGGCGCGAGTCCGGCCAACCCAGGGGCGCGGGGCTGTGTCACTATGCGGCTCCGCCGCGTGGGCGCGACCGGCTACGTACGACCCGCAGCCGGCCACGCAAGCCCACCCCAACGGCGCTGTTCCGCTCTCTGCCGGACCCTCAGCCCACGTTCACCGCACTCCAGGCCGCCGCCACCGCGGAGCGCTCCGCACTGTCGGCCCCGTACAGATCCCTCGCCGCGTTCAGCGTCGCCGTCCGCGCACCCGCGTACTTCGTCGAGGACGTCATGTAGACGGTCAGCGCCCGGTACCAGATCGCCCCGAGCTTGTCCCGCCCGATCCCGTCCACCGAAGAGCCGTTGCAGGTGGGCGAGTTGTAGCCGACCCCGTTGACGGTCTTCGCCCCGCTCCCCTCGGCGAGCAGATAGGCGAAGTGGTTGCCGACGCCGGACGAGTAGTGGACGTCGAGGTCCGCTGTCGTCGTGCTCCAGCAGTCCACCGAGACACCGTCCTTGGACGGCTTGTCCATGTACCGCAGGGCGTCCCGCCCCAGCCCCGACCGCACGATCTTCTCGCCGATCAGATAGTCGCCCGGATCCGAGGTGTTGCCCGCGTGGAACTCCACCAGCGTGCCGAAGATGTCGGACGTCGCCTCGTTCAGCCCGCCGGACTCGCCCGAGTACGTCAGCGCCGCGGTCTTCGACGTCACGCCGTGCGTCATCTCGTGCCCGGCCACGTCCAGCGACACCAGCGGACCGAGCTGGGTGCCGTCACCGTCGCCGTACGTCATGCAGAAGCAACTGTCGTCCCAGAAGGCGTTGTTGTAGGCGTTGCCGTAGTGCACGCGGTTGAACGAGCCCTTGCCGTCCCCCGCGATGCCCTTGCGGCCGTGGACGTCCTCGTAGTAGTCCCACGTCACGTCCGTGCCGTACTGCGCGTCCACCGCGACGGTCGACCGGTCGGTCGCCGCACCCGTGCCCCAGTGGTTGTCGGCGTCCGTGAACACCGTCGCCGGGGCGCGGCTGAGGCAGACGGTCAGGACGCACAGGTCGGTCTTGTTCGCGGCGTCACCGGTGTAAGTGCCGCCGCGCGTCGCGTCCTTCAGCTGGTACGTCGATCCCGACTGCGTCGTCTCCAGCGGCACCGTGCCGCCGTACAGCGACTTCCCGTCGCCCGACGCCGTCTCGATGCTGTCCCACGCGTCGATCTTCGCGCCGGTGCGGGCGTCGGTCAGCACCGTGCGGGCGACCGGGTTGCCGAGCGAGTCCTGGGCGACGGCGTCGGTCCGCCAGGCCAGCTTCGGGGTGCCGTGCAGGGCGTCGACGACCAGCTGGGGCTTGGACGTCAGCCGCTTCAGCGTCTCGCCGACGTTCGCGGCACGCAGCGCGGTCGCCGCGAGGTCGGCCGCCTTCGGTGCGGAGACCTTGGGGGTGATGCTCGACAGGGAGAGCGCGCCCTCGGTGGCGCGGGAGGCGCCGCGGTACGTGCCGTCCTTGGCCAGGTGGACGACGAAGTCGCCGCCGAGAACGGGGAGGTGGCGGTAGGTGCGGTCGTAGCGCACGTGCTGTGTGCCGTCCGCGTCCACGACCACGTCCCGCACGGTGGTGCCCTGCGCGGCGGTCAGCCCGAGGCTCGCCGCGCGGTCCGCGAGGACGGACGCGGCGTTCTCGAGCGCGGTGGCCCTGGTCGGACTGTCGTCCGCACCGGCGGTGGGGGAGAGCGCCGCGGCCAACAGGCCGGCGGCGGTGACGGAGAGGCCCACCTTGGCGAGACGGGAACCTCGAATGTGCGGCCGTATTCGGCTCATCGGTCTCCTTGAAGCTTGGCGGCGCAGAGGATGACCAAGATTCAAGGGGTCGTGCACATGCCATGGCCAGGGTGAATACGTGCAGGTGTGTGAGGGGAGAGAATCGTTCCTGTGAGCCCCTCTCCCCGACTCCCGTTCTTCGTCTACGGCACCCTGCGCCCCGGCGAGCCCAACCACGACGCCTTCCTCCGCGACCGCACGTTCGCGGAGGAACCGGCACGACTGGTCGGGGCGTTGCTGTACGACGGCCCGGGCTATCCGTACGCCGTGGAGGAACCGGGCGGCGGCACCGTGCGCGGCGACCTCGTCACCGCCCGCCCCGAGGAATACCCCGCGCTGCTCGCCGCCCTCGACCACCTGGAGGAGTACGCCCCGGACGACCCGCGCAACCTCTACGAACGCGTCGCCCGCGAGGTGCTCCGCGACGCGGACGGAACGGCCGTACGGGCGTGGGTGTATGTCGCCGCCCCGTCGGTGGCCGCGCGCCTGCGCAGGCGCGGCACGCTCATCGAGGGCGGCGACTGGGCGGTCCGGTCCAGTTGATCCGTAGGCGGTAGTTCGCCTGATTCGTGTGCGGCAGTCCGCCTGATCCGTATGCGGCCGTCCGGCCCCGGACGCCTACGACTTGACGGCTTCCACCCGCACCGCACACGCCTTGAACTCCGGCATCCGCGACGTCGGGTCGAGCGCCGGGTTGGTCAGGGTGTTGGCGCGGCCCTCGCCCGGCCAGTGGAACGGCATGAAGACGGTGTCGGGGCGGATGCCGGTCGTGATGCGGGCGGGGGCGACCGCCCGGCCCCGGCGCGAGACCACGGCCACCGGATCGCCCTCGGCCGCCCCGAGTCGTGCCGCCAGCCGGGGGTGGAGTTCCACGAACGGGCCCGGTGCGGCGTTGTTCAGCTCGTCGACGCGGCGGGTCTGGGCGCCGGACTGGTACTGCGCCACGACCCGGCCGGTCGTCAGCAGCACCGGGTACTCGTCGTCGGGTTCCTCGGCGATGGCGCGGTGCGAGACGGGGACGAACCGCGCCCGCCCGTCGGGGGTGGCGAACCGGTCGAGGAAGAGGCGGGGGGTACCCGGGTGCACCGCGCCGTCCGTGGGCGCGTCGGTCTCGGCGTCCTGCGCCGGGTCGTCGGCTCCCGCGACCGCGTCCAACGAGGCGTCCTCGCAGTCCTGGGAGTCCTCGGAGTCCTCGGCGTCGGCCGAGCCGTCATGGACGGCCGCCGGCGCCGGACACGGCCAGAACACGCCGTTCTCCTCCACCAGCCTCCGGTACGTGATCCCGGAGTAGTCCGCGGGCCCGCCGGCACTCGCCCGGCGCAGCTCCTCGAAGACCTCCTCGGGGTCGGTCGGGAAGCCCTTCTCCAGGCCCCTCTCGCCGCCCAGCCGCGCCGCGAGCTCGTGCATGACCTCCAGGTCGCTGCGGATGCCCTCGGGCGGGGTGATCGCGCGCCTGCGGAGCAGTACGCGGCCCTCCAGGTTGGTCGTCGTGCCCGTCTCCTCGGCCCACTGCGTGACCGGCAGGACGACGTCCGCGAGTTCCGCGGTCTCCGACAGCACGACGTCACAGACGGCAAGGAAGTCGAGCGACTTGATGCGCTCCTCGATGTGCGCGGCACGCGGCGCCGACACCACCGGGTTCGAGGCCATCAGCAGCAGGGCCCTGATGTCCGTACCCAGTGCGTCGAGCAGCTCGTACGCGCTGCGCCCCGGCCCGGGCAGGCTGTCCGGGTCCACACCCCACACCTCGGCGACATGCCGCCGTGCCGCCGGATCGTCCAGCTTGCGGTAGCCGGGCAACTGGTCGGCCTTCTGGCCGTGTTCGCGCCCGCCCTGCCCGTTGCCCTGCCCGGTGAGACAGCCGTACCCGGACAGCGGGCGGCCCGCCCGTCCCGTCGCCAGGCACAGGTTGATCCACGCGCCCACGGTGTCCGTGCCCTTGGACTGCTGCTCGGGCCCGCGCGCGGTCAGCACCATCGCGTGCTCCGGCTCGCAGAACAGCCGTACGGTCTCCCGGAGTTGGGGAACGGACACCCCCGTGATCCGCTCCACGTACTCCGGCCAGTGCGCCATCGCCGCGGCCCGCGCGTCCTCCCAGCCGACCGTGCGCTCCTGGACGTACTCCTCGTCGACCCGCCCCTCGGCGACGACCAGGTGCAGCAGGCCGAGGGCCAGCGCGAGGTCGGTGCCGGGGCGGGGGGCCAGGTGCACGTCGGCCTGCTCGGCGGTCTTGGTGCGGCGCGGGTCGATGACGATGAGCTTGCCGCCGTTCTCGCGCAGCTCGCTGAAGTAGCGGAGCGCGGGAGGCATCGTCTCCGCGAGGTTGGAGCCGACCAGGATGACGCAACCCGTCTTCGGGATGTCCTCCAGCGGGAACGGCAGCCCCCGGTCGAGCCCGAAGGCCTTCATCCCGGCCGCTGCCGCCGACGACATGCAGAAACGCCCGTTGTAGTCGATCTGCGAGGTGCCCAGCACGATCCTCGCGAACTTGCCGAGGCTGTACGCCTTCTCGTTCGTCAGGCCGCCACCGCCGAAGACCCCGCACGCGTCCGGGCCATGTTCCGTACGCGTGCGGCCCAGGCCCTCGGCGACGCGGTCCAGCGCCTCGTCCCAGCTCGCCGGCACGAGCGTGCCGCCCGACCGCACCAACGGTGAGGTCAGCCGGACGCCCGAAGCCAGCACCGCAGGCGCCGTACGGCCCTTGCCGCACAGCGCCCCCTTGTTCACCGGGAAGTCCGGGCGCTCGACCACCGCGACACCCCCGTCCTGCAGCGGCGTGAGGTTCATTCCGCACTGCAGGGCGCAGTACGGGCAGTGCGTGGGCGTCGCGGAGTTCGGCATACCGTCCAGCGTGAGTCGGGCGTGTTACGTGCGGGACGGCTCCCTGTTACGCGGCCGGGACGGTGACCTCCCCGCGGCGGCTCGGTGGCGGTGAGGACCCCCTTCGGGGCGCAGTCGCACGCGAAGGGCGGGAGCAGGGCACAGGCCCCGCTCCCGCCCGGTCAGGGCCGGTCCTTGGTCAGAGGACGCCCTTGGTCAGCACTCGTAGGCGTAGTACGGGACGTCGCCCGGCTCCAGACCGATGGTCGCGACCGCGCCCGGGCCGATCTGGATGCACGGCGGGTCGAAGCCGTCGACCTCGACGGTGGCGAAGACCGTGTGGCCGCACTCGTTGTAGATGTCCGCCCATCCGGAGCCGTAGCCGAGGAGGTGGGCGCAGCCCGGCTCCCTCGCCTGTGCGGCCTCGGCCGCGGTGGCGGTACCCGCAGCGGTACCCCCGGTGATCAGCATCGCCGCGGCGATCGCGGCGAGTACGGACCGAAGACGAGTCATCAGATGTCCTTTCCCCCAGGTCGCGGCGGGCGGCCCGATCCGCCGCCGCACACCCACGGACGCTATGGGTAGCCATCCGGTCACGGAACGTCTCTGCCGGGTTGTTCACACGGTTGGCTGGCGTGCGCGCGTCAAAACCTGCGTGTGAGGGCATGTGCCGCTCGCTTCGGGCGCCGCTATCGCCCCGCCGCCAGCGCGTTCGCCACCCCCGGCTCCCGTGGCCCGAGGAACCGGGGATCCGGCTCGAAGAGGGCGTCCAGGGCGGCCTTGCCGGCCGCGAAGATCTCGCGGGTGCCGCCGTAGTACCAGGTCGCGTCGTGCTTGGCGTCGACCCCCACGCCGTACGACGTCACTCCCGCCTCCTCGCACAGCGCGACCGCCCGCCGGATGTGGAACCCCTGGCTGATGAGCACCGCCTCGTCGACACCGAAGATCTTCTTGGCGCGTACGCAGGAGTCCCAGGTGTCGAAGCCGGCGTAGTCGCTGACGATGCGGGTGTCGGGCACGCCGTGCCTGGTGAGATACGTCCGCATGGCGTCGGGCTCGTCGTAGTCCTTGCGGCTGTTGTCGCCGGTGACGAGGACGACCTCGACCCGGCCCGCACGGTACAGCTCGGCCGCCGCGTCCAGCCGGTGGGCGAGGTACGGGGAGGGCTCGCCGGCCCAGAGCCCGGCGCCGAAGACGACGGCGACGTCGGTGCGCGGCGCGTCGGCCGTGGTCCGCAGCCGGTCACCGGTGACGACGTACATCCAGGTGGCCGGAAGCAGCGCCAGCACGCACCCGAGCATCACGGTCTGCACGAGCCGCCGCTGCCCCGTGCGGGTGCGCGGCAGACGTGGTCGGCGCAGCTTCGGTCGGCGCATCGGACGGTCCCTCCCGGTCGGCACAGAGCCTGTCTCTCGACCTGTTCCTCGACAGTCAGGGACGTCCTGTCAGCCCCGTCGGTTCACCGCATCGAACGTGACCAGCTTCACTTCACCCCACGAATCCGCAGGTCACGCCACCTCACAGCCTCCAGGAGCCCCACCGTGAACCCGGCGTAAACACCCGTTATCCACGCGCAACGGGGAGGCAACGTCCCGCCCTCACCATCGATCCATGACGGCGTCGAAACCTCCTCGCGACGAGTCCACGACCCTCCCCGGCCCGGGGGCCCACCTCGACAGTACGGCGCACATCATGAACCGGATCAGCAGCCAGCTCGCCAGCCAGCTCAGCCTCGTGTCGCGCGACGGCAGGCGGCGCCCCGAGCCGCCCGCGCTCGTCGTCGTGGCCCACGGCAGCCGCGACCCGCGCGCCCTGAGCACCGTGAGCGCGCTCCTCGACAAGGTGCGCGAGCTGCGCCCCACCCTGCCGGTCCACCTCGGCCACATCGAGCTGAACGAGCCCCTGCTCCCCGACACCCTCGCCGCTCTCGGTGACCGCGAGGCGATCCTCGTCCCGCTCCTCCTCAGCCGCGGCTACCACATCAAGCGCGACATCCCCGAGATGGCCGCCGAGTCGCGGGTACGCGCCCGCGTGGCCGGCGCACTCGGCCCGCACCCCCTGCTGGTCGAGGCCCTGTACACCCGCCTGGTCGAGGCCGGCTGGCGCACCCGCATGGACGAGGACACCCGCCGCGGCAGCGCGGTGGTCCTCGCGGCGGCGGGTTCCCGCGACCCCGAGTCCAAGGTGGACACCTCCCGCACGGCCCACCTCCTCGCCAACCGGCTGGGCGTCCCGGTGATCCCGGCCTACGCGACGACGGCGGCCCCCACAGTCCCCGACGCCATCCGGTCCCTGGCCGCCCGAGGCCGCACCAGGGTGGCGGTCGCCTCCTACTTCACGGCCCCCGGCCGCTTCGCGACGGAGTGCGCGGAGGCGGCACCGTGGATCGCGTCGGCACCGCTGGGAACGCACCCGGCGATGGCGAGACTGCTCCTCCACCGCTACGACCAGATGGCGGCGACGCCGGTCACGGCAGCACCGGAACTGGCGTCGGCTTGAATCGCCGGGAGGGACAGCCAACCCAGGGGCGCGGGGCTGTATCGATGTGCGGCTCCGCCGCGTGGGCGCGACCAGCCCCCACAACCCGCACTCGCAAACGAACAACACCCGGCAGACGAGTAGACGAGTAGGCGCAACACAGCCCTCCGTTTGTCAGTGTCTGCCCGTACTGTCGGTCCATGCACTACGACGAGTCGGCAGTAGAACGCTGGGCCCCCGAACCCGACAAACGACCAGGCCGCACGGCCTTCCAACGTGATCGCGCCCGCGTACTGCACTCCGCTGCCCTCAGAAGGCTCGCCGGCAAGACCCAGGTGGTCACCCCAGGAACCCACAGCAACGCCTGGGACCCCAGCCCGAGAACCCGCCTCACGCACTCCCTGGAGTGCGCCCAGGTAGGCCGAGAGTTGGGCGCGGCCCTCGGCTGCGACCCCGACCTCGTGGAGGCGGCCTGCCTCTCCCACGACCTCGGCCACCCCCCGTTCGGCCACAACGGCGAGGTCGCCCTCAACGAGTTCGCCGAGGACTGCGGCGGCTTCGAGGGCAACGCCCAGTCCCTTCGGCTCCTCACCCGCATCGAACCCAAACGGTTCACCCCGGAGGGCTCCGTGGGCCTCAACCTCACCCGGGCCACCCTCGACGCCGCCACCAAGTACCCCTGGCCCCGCGGCGCCCACCCCACCGACCCGACGTCCCCGAAGTTCGGTGTCTACGAGGACGACCGCCCCGTCTTCGACTGGGTCCGCAAGGACGCCCCCGGCGCCCGCACCACCTTCGAGGCCCAGGTCATGGACTGGTCCGACGACGTGGCGTACTCCGTGCACGACGTCGAGGACGGCCTGCACGCCGGCCACATCGACCCGAACTGTCTGCACGCCGAGCCCGAACGCCGGACGGTCTTCGCGGTGGCCATCGGCCGGTACGTCCCCGAGGACACCGACCCGGCCGAACTGGCCGCCGCCCTCGACCGGCTCCAGGACGAGGAGTGGTGGCCGCACGGCTATGACGGTTCCGCCGTCGCCCAGGCCCGCCTCAAGGACGCCACCAGCCAGCTCATCGGCCGTTTCTGCCTGGCCGCCGAGAGCGCCACGCGCGCGGCGTACGGCGACGGCCGGCTCACCCGCTACGGCGCCGAACTCGTCGTACCGCGCGACACCCGCCTGGAGTGCGCGGTCCTCAAGGCGGTCGCCGACCGGTACGTCATGCAGCGCGCCGAGCAGGAGCGGCTCCGCGCCGACCAGCGGATCGTGGTCGCCGAACTGGCCGAGGCACTCACCGCCCGGGCGCCCGACGGGCTGGACCCGCAGTTCCGGGCCCTGTTCGACGCGGCCGCCGACGACCGCGCCCGCAAGCGCGTGATCGTCGACCAGATCGCGTCCCTGACGGACGCGTCGGCACGCGCACTGCACGCACGGCTCACACAAAGGGCCTGAAAAGCACCGTCCATACGGCCACAAGGAGCTGAAGCGCACCGTTCATGAGGGCGTCACCGAGCCGGGTCCGCAGATGGAACACCCGGTTCCCCTGCCGCCGCGACTCCACCAGCCCCGCCTCCCGCAGGACCGTCGCATGCCGGCTGGTCGTCGGCGGCGTGAGCCCGAGGAGCCCGGCGAGATCGGTCGTGGTGCGCGGATGCTCCAGCGCGTCCAGGACCATCGCCCGGGTCGGCCCGATGAGCTGGGCCACCGGCAGCTGCCCGGTGGTCTCCCGCCGGGAGCGGGCCGGCCGGCCGGGCGCCGGGTGCAGAGGATGGACGAGGACGGGGTCGAGGTGCGGGTCGGCGAGGGTGACCGGGGTGCGTACGCAGAAGAAGGCCGGGACGATCGCCGGCGGGCGCCCGTCCAGCCGCAGCCCCCGGTCGAAGGGATAGTCGGTGACCAGCGCGTCGTTCTCCCGGCCGAGGACCGTGTCGTAGCTGTCGAGCAGGCCCCGGGGGCCCGAGGCCAGGGCCGCCTCCGCCCGGACCGAGCGGTCCGCCGCCACCGCCGCGCGGATCGCCGGGAGATACGGCTCCACCGCCACCGCGTAGCAGCGGCGCAGGGCCTCGCCGAGCAGCTCCAGCGCCCGCGGGACGCCCTCGCCCAGCCGCCGGAACCCCCGTGGCGGGGCCTTCGGGAACAGCTGCGACAGCTCCCGCGCGAGCCGGTTCTTCGGCGTGCCGAGCACCAGGTCGATGCCCACCTCCAGATCCGCGACACCCTGCCCGGGCCGAGGCCTCTGCAAGCATTTGCTGAACTTCTCCACCGTAGCCACGGAACGGGTGGGGTCCACAGCGCGCGCCGTTCCCTTTGCGTTCTGAACGAATGTCCCGACAACTCCCGGCCATCGCGGGACCCTTGGCGCGGTGGGGGGAGCGCCTGTCCCGGGGGGAGGCAGGCGCGCCGCCGGCCTTCTCCGCGGAGCCCTCACGTGCCCGCGACGGGTGAGACACATGGGGCGAACGGGCACTCGAAAGTGACCCTGCGTGGCCTGATCGGGTCACCCCCTCTTCCCGCATCACGCTGCGTGCGGGACGCTCGCATGTGGCGGCACCCTTACGAGGAGGCATCAAGTGGTCGACGCGGATCAGACATTCGTCATCGTCGGCGGAGGACTCGCCGGCGCGAAGGCGGCCGAGACGCTCCGTTCGGAGGGCTTCACCGGGCGGGTGATACTGATCTGCGACGAGCGCGACCACCCGTACGAGCGGCCGCCCCTCTCCAAGGGATACCTGCTCGGCAAGGAGGAGCGCGACAGCGTCTTCGTGCACGAGCCCGCCTGGTACGCGCGCAACGACATCGAGCTGCACCTGGGCCAGACCGTCGACGCGATCGACCGTACGGCGAAGACCGTGCGGTTCGGCGAGGACGGCACGCTCGTCCACTACGACAAGCTCCTGCTGGCCACCGGCGCCGAGCCGCGCCGCCTGGACATCCCGGGCACGGACCTGGCCGGCGTCCACCACCTGCGCCGCCTCGCGCACGCCGAGCGCCTCAAGGGCGTCCTGATGTCGCTGGGCCGGGACAACGGGCACATCGTGATCGCCGGCGCCGGCTGGATCGGCCTGGAGGTCGCGGCGGCGGCGCGCGAGTACGGCGCCGAGGTCACCGTCGTCGAGCCGGAGCCGACCCCGCTGCACGGCGTCCTGGGCCCGGAGCTGGGCGGGCTCTTCGGCGAGCTGCACCGCGACCACGGGGTGCGGTTCCACTTCGGCAGGCGGCTGACGGAGATCGTCGGCCAGGACGGCATGGTGCTGGCCGCGCGCACCGACGACGGCGAGGAGCACCCCGCGCACGACGTCCTGGCGGCGATCGGCGCCGCTCCCCGTACGGGGTTGGCGGAAGCGGCGGGACTTGAGATCGCCGACCGCAGGCATGGCGGCGGCGTGGTCGTGGACGAACAGCTGCGCACCTCCGACCCCGACATCTACGCGGCCGGCGACGTCGCGTCCTTCCCGCACGCTCTTTTCGACACCCGGGTGCGGGTGGAGCACTGGGCCAACGCGCTGAACGGCGGACCGGCGGCGGCGAGGGCGATGCTGGGCCAGGACGTCACCTACGACCGCGTGCCCTACTTCTTCTCCGACCAGTACGACTTGGGGATGGAGTACTCCGGCTGGGCGCCCCCGGGGACGTACGACGAAGTGGTGATCCGGGGGGACGCCGGGAAGCGTGAATTCATCGCGTTCTGGGTGAAGGACCACCGGGTGCTCGCCGGGATGAACGTGAATGTGTGGGACGTCACAGAGCCGGTCCAGCAGCTGATTCGTTCGAGGGCACGAGTGGACACGGAGGCCTTGGCGGATCCCCATGTGCCGCTGGAAGACCTGAGCGCCTAGGCGTCCGCGCGGAGCTGTTGTCCGGCGAGTGCGGGGTGTGTGCGGTTGCTCGCGCCCACGCGGCGGAGCCGCATATCGATACAGCCCTGCCCCTTTCGGGGCGCCACAGCTCGCCCAGATGTGTCAGTGCACCACCGTAGAATTCACGCGTGGCAGGACGGATCAACGACGAGGACGTGAAGGCGGTACGGGACGCGGTCCCGATCGACGCCGTGGTGTCCGAGTACCTCCAGCTGCGTAACGCGGGCGGCGGGAACCTCAAGGGGCTGTGCCCCTTCCACGACGAGAAGTCGCCGTCCTTCCAGGTCAGCCCGAGCAAGGGACTCTTCCACTGCTTCGGCTGCCAGGAGGGCGGCGACACCATCACGTTCGTGATGAAGGTCGACCACCTCACCTTCTCCGAGGCGGTCGAGCGCCTCGCCGCCCAGGCCGGCATCACCCTGCGCTACGAGGAGGGCGGCTACAACCCCTCCCACCAGCGCGGCGAGCGGATCCGCCTGGTCGAGGCCCACAAGATCGCCGCCGACTGGTACGCCGAGCAGCTGGCGACCAGCCCCGAGGCGGACACCGGCCGGATCTTCCTCGCCGAGCGCGGCTTCGACCAGGCCGCCGCCGTCCACTTCGGCGTCGGCTACAGCCCCCAGGGCTGGGATCACCTCACCCGCTTCCTGCGCGGCAAGGGCTTCACCGACAAGGAACTGCTCCTGTCCGGCCTGTCGCAGGAGGGCCGCCGGGGCCCCATCGACCGCTTCCGGGGCCGTCTGATGTGGCCGATCCGCGACATCGGCGGCGACGTGGTCGGCTTCGGCGCGCGCAAGCTGTACGAGGCGGACAACGGCCCCAAGTACCTCAACACCCCCGACACGGCGATCTACAAGAAGTCCCAGGTCCTCTACGGCATCGACCTCGCCAAGAAGGACATCGCCAAGGCCAGCCGCGCGGTCGTCGTCGAGGGCTACACCGACGTCATGGCCTGCCACCTCGCCGGCGTCACCACCGCCATCGCCACCTGCGGTACGGCCTTCGGCGGCGACCACATCAAGATCCTCCGCCGGCTGCTGATGGACAACGGCTCGGCCCGCGTGATCTTCACCTTCGACGGCGACGCGGCCGGCCAGAAGGCGGCCCTGCGCGCCTTCGAGGACGACCAGAAGTTCGCGGCGGAGACGTACATCGCGATCGCACCGGACGGCATGGACCCCTGCGAACTGCGCCTGGCCAAGGGCGACGAGGCGGTCTCCGACCTGGTCGAACCGCGCACCCCGCTCTTCGAGTTCGCGCTGCGCCAGATCGTCGTCCGCTACGACCTCGACACGCCGGCGGGCCGCGCGTCCGCGCTGGACGAGGCGGCGCCGATCGTCGCCCGCATCAAGAACAGCGGCGCCCAGCACGAGGTGGCCGTCCAGCTCGCGGGCATGCTCGGCATCCTCGACACCCAGTTCGTGGTCAAGCGGGTGGCGCAGCTGGCACGTTGGGCGCGCGACCGGGGCGGCAGGGGACCGGCCCCGGCGAACCGGGGGCCGCAGCCGTACGACGCCGCCCCCGCGCCCCGCGCCTCCGGCCCGGCCCTGACCCTGCGCAACCCCGTCTACGCCACCGAACGCGAACTCCTCAAACTCGCCCTCCAACGCCCCGAGTTGGTCTCGCCGGCGTTCGACGCGTACGGCGTCGACGAGTTCACCGCCGCGCCCTACGCCGCCGTACGCCAGGCCGTTTTGGACGCGGGCGGCGCCGAGTACGGCATGCAGGACGCGCAGGAGTACCTGATCCGCGTCCGCGAGGCGGCCCCCGACGACCAGGTGCGCGCGATGGTCACGGAGCTGGCGGTCGAGGCGATCATGCGCCGGGCCGTCGACGAGAACTACGCCGGCGAACAACTCGTCACCGTCCGCCGCCGCGCCGTGGAACGCCGGATCCGCGACATCCAGAGTCAGCTGACCCGCCTCGGCGCGGGCGGCGACCCCGCCCAACTCGCCGCCGTACAGAACGAACTGTGGGTGTTGCAGCAGTACGACCAGGCATTGCGCGAGCGGGGTGCCGCGGCGCTCTGAGCGATGCGCGGGGATTTGCGTACGACTGGGTAACCGCGCGGTCACGGACCGGACGCAAAAAGTCACCGCACGCCCCTCGTGGCGGTGATGTGTCGTACTCCACACTGGGTTCCGGTGCCTGAGTCCTCGGAGCGCGGCCGATCCGTTCCCCACGGGTCCCACACCCCCGCGGTTCCGCTCATCGCGTACGGGACGGACAGCGGCGAGGCCGCCGACTCCGCCCTCGAAGCAGCGCTGCCGTATGCCTCGACAGCGATCATCCTGGAGGTCGCCCCCGTGCAGACCCAGACCCTGAGCAAGACCGACACGAGTACCAACGGCACGGAACCGGACGCGGAGGCCGACGTTCTCGTCGCGGTGCCGCCGCAGAGCCGTGTCGCGCACCACCCCGAGGCGGAACCGGAGGCCTCGCCGGAGCCGGCGGAGCCGCCCGCCGAAGCTCTGAGCAGCGACGCCGACGCCACCGAGCCGGTCGAAGCGCCGCTGCCGAGCCGCAGCCGCGCCGACACCAGCGGCCCCTCCTCGGATCTCTTCCGCCAGTACCTGCGGGAGATCGGCCGCATCCCCCTCCTCACCGCGGCCGAGGAGGTCGAACTCGCCCGCCGCGTCGAGGCCGGCCTGTTCGCCGAGGAGAAGCTGAGCAGCACGCCCGACCTGGAGAGCCGGCTCGCCCTCGACCTGGACCGGCTGGTCGTCATGGGCCGCATGGCCAAGCGCCGCCTGATCGAGGCGAACCTGCGCCTGGTGGTCTCGGTCGCCAAGCGGTACGTCGGCCGCGGCCTGACCATGCTCGACCTCGTCCAGGAGGGAAACCTCGGGCTGATCCGGGCCGTCGAGAAGTTCGACTACGCCCGCGGCTACAAGTTCTCGACGTACGCCACCTGGTGGATCCGCCAGGCCATGTCCCGCGCCCTCGCCGACCAGGCCCGCACCATCCGAGTGCCGGTCCACGTCGTCGAGTTGATCAACCGGGTCGTCCGCGTCCAGCGCCGCATGCTGCAGGAACGCGGCTACGAACCGACGCCGGAAGAAGTCGCCGCCCACCTCGACCTGCCGCCCGAGCGGGTCAGCGAGGTGCTGCGCCTGGCCCAGGAGCCGGTGTCCTTGCACGCCCCGGTGGGCGAAGAGGACGACGTGGCGCTGGGCGACCTGATCGAGGACGGCGACGCGACGAGTCCGGTGGAGTCGGCAGCGTTCCTGCTGCTCAGGGAGCACCTGGAAGCGGTGCTGTCGACTCTGGGCGAACGTGAACGCAAGGTCGTCCAACTCCGCTACGGGTTGGCGGACGGCCGCCCCCGCACGCTGGAGGAGATCGGGCGGATCTTCGGGGTGACGCGGGAGCGGATCCGCCAGATCGAGTCGAAGACCCTCAACAAGCTGAGGGACCACGCCTTCGCCGACCAGTTGAGGGGGTACCTGGACTGAGCGCAGGGTGCCGCTGCAGCATGCGTAGCTGCGGGCAGTCGTGCCGCTGGGGCGGCACGGGTGGGCGCAGCGGCACCCCGACGCCGGGCAACCCGCCTCAGTCCACCTCGGCCACCGCCTGCGCGAACTGCGCCTTGTACAACCGCGCATAAGCCCCGTCGGCCGCCAACAGCTCCCCGTGCGCACCCTGTTCCACGATCGACCCGTTCTCCATGACGAGGATCGTGTCCGCGTCCCGGATGGTCGACAGCCGGTGCGCGATGACGAACGACGTACGCCCGTGCGCCAGTTTCGCCATCGCCTTCTGGATCAGCACCTCGGTACGGGTGTCGACCGACGACGTCGCCTCGTCCAGCACCAGGATCACCGGATCGGACAGGAACGCCCGCGCGATGGTGATGAGCTGCTTCTCACCGGCGCTGACCCCGCTGCCCTCGTCGTCGATCACCGTGTCGTACCCGTCGGGGAGCGTGCGGATGAACCGGTCCGCATGTGCCGCCCGCGCCGCCTCCTCGATCTCGCCCCGCGTGACCTCCCGGGAGGCGCCGTACGCGATGTTCTCCGCGATCGTGCCGCCGAACAGCCACGTGTCCTGCAGCACCATCCCGATCCCGGCCCGCAGTTCGTCCCGGGACATCCGCGCGATGTCGACCCCGTCGAGGGTGATGCGCCCGGACGAGACGTCGTAGAACCGCATCAGCAGGTTGACCAGCGTCGTCTTGCCGGCACCCGTCGGACCGACGATCGCGACCGTGTGCCCGGGTTCCACCGTCAGCGACAGGTCCTCGATCAGCGGCTTCTCGGGGTCGTACCGGAAGGAGACCCCCTCCAGCGCCACCCGTCCCCGCAGCTCCTCCGGCCGCACCCCCGGCACGGGGTCCGCCTCCTGCTCCTCCGCGTCGAGCAGCTCGAAGATCCGCTCGGCGGAGGCGACACCCGACTGCACGAGGTTCGCCATCGACGCGACCTGCGTCAGCGGCATCGAGAACTGCCGCGAGTACTGGATGAAGGCCTGCACGTCACCGATGGACAGCGAGCCCGACGCGACGCGCAGACCGCCGACCACCGCGACCAGCACGTAGTTGATGTTCGACACGAACAGCATCAGCGGCTGCATCACACCGCTGTTGAACTGCGCCTTGAAGCCCGCCTCGTACAGCGCCTCGTTCTGCTCGGCGAATTGCTTCGCCGACTCCTCCTGCCGCCCGAACACCTTCACCAGGGTGTGCCCGGTGTACATCTCCTCGACGTGCGCGTTGAGCTTGCCCGTCGAGCGCCACTGCTGCACGAAGTGCGGCTGCGACCGCTTGCCGACGCGCGTGGCGACCAGGAACGACAGCGGCACGGTCACCAGCGCGACCAGCGCCAGCAGCCACGACACCCAGAACATCATCGCCAGCACACCGATGATGGTCAGCACCGAGTTGATCAGCTGGCCCATCGACTGCTGGAGCGTCTGCCCGATGTTGTCGATGTCGTTGGTCGCCCGGGACAGCACCTCACCGCGCCGGCTCTTGTCGAAGTACGACAACGGCAGCCGCGACAGCTTCGCCTGGACGTCCTCGCGCATCCGGTACATGGTCCGGTTCACGGCCCGGTTCACCAGGCGCGTCGCCACCGCCATCAGCAGACCGGCGACCACGAAGACGACGAGCGCGAACAGCAGGACGCTGCCGACCGCGCCGAAGTCGATGCCCTGGCCCGGCGTGAAGTCGGTGCTGCGGAGCATGTCGGCGATCTCGCTGTCGCCGCGCTCCCGCATGGCCGCGAGGACCTGCGCCTTGGTCGTCCCGGACTCGAACTGCCGCCCGACGATGCCCGCGAAGACCAGGTCGGTGGCCTCACCGAGGATCTTCGGCCCGGCGACCGACAGGCCCACGCTCACGACCACGCAGAACAGCAGCGCGTAGATGGTCAGCCGCTCGGGCTTGAAGTGGGAGATCAGCCGCTTGCCCGACACCTTGAAGTCCAGCGAGCGCTGATCGGGACCGCCGCCGGCCATCATCCGTCCCATGGGCCCGGCCATCAGGCAGCCTCCGCTTCCGTCAGCTGGGAGAGCACGATCTCCCGGTACGTCTCGTTGTCCGCCATCAGCTCGTGGTGCCGGCCCGCGCCGACCACCCGCCCCTCGTCGAGCACGACGATCCGGTCCGCGTCCCGGATGGTCGCCACGCGCTGCGCGACGATGACCACGGTCGCCTCGGCGGTCTCGCGGGCCAGCGCCGCACGCAGCGCCGCGTCCGTGGCGTAGTCGAGGGCGGAGAAGGAGTCGTCGAAGAGGTAGATCTCCGGGCGCTGGACGAGCGTGCGCGCGATGGCCAGCCGCTGGCGCTGACCGCCGGACACGTTCGTGCCGCCCTGCGCGATGGGGGAGTCGAGCCCGCTCTCCAGCCCCTCCACGAACCCCTTGGCCTGCGCCACCTCCAGCGCCTGCCACAGCTCCTCGTCCGTCGCGTCGGGGTTGCCGTAGCGCAGGTTCGTCGCCACCGTCCCCGCGAACAGATACGGCTTCTGCGGCACGAGGCCGACCGTCTTCGCCAGCAGCTGGGGCTCGATGCCCGCCACGTCCTCGCCGTCCACGAGCACCTGGCCGTCGGTCGCGTCGAACAGCCGGGGCACGAGCCCCAGCAGCGTCGACTTCCCGCTGCCCGTCGACCCGATCACCGCGGTCACCTCGCCGGGCCGGGCCACCAGGTCGATCGCCTTCAGCACCGGCTCCTCGGCGCCCGGATAGCGGAACCCGGCGCCCCGGATCTCCAGATGCCCGTGCCGGCGCAGCTCACGCACCGGCGCGACCGGCGGGACCACGCTCGACGACGTGTCCAGGACCTCCTGGATACGCTCGGCGCACACCTCCGCGCGCGGCACCATCATGAACATGAAGGTGGCCATCATCACGGACATCACGATCTGCATGAGATAGGCGAGGAACGCGGTCAGGTCACCGATCTGCATCCCGCCGCTGTCGATCCGGTGGGCCCCGAACCACACCACCGCGATCGACGACAGGTTCACCACCGTCATGACGATCGGGAACATCAGCGCGAGCAGCCTGCCGGTGCCCATCGCCATGTCGGTGAGCTCGACATTCGCCTTGCGGAAGCGCTGCTGCTCGTACTCGTCCCGCACGAAGGCGCGGATCACCCGGTTGCCGGTGATCTGCTCGCGCAGCACCCGGTTCACCGTGTCGAGGCGCTCCTGCATGGTCCGGAACAGCGGCCGCAGCGCCCGCACGATCAAGGTCACACTGATGCCGAGCACCGGCACCACGGCCACCAGCACCGCCGACAGCGGCACGTCCAGCCCGAGGGCCAGCACGATGCCGCCCACGCACATGATCGGCGCCGACACCATCAGCGTGAACGTCATCAGGGCCAGCATCTGCACCTGCTGGACGTCATTGGTCGTCCGGGTGATCAGCGAGGGCGCGCCGAAATGCCCGACCTCACGCGCCGAGAACGACTGCACCCGGTCGAAGACGGCCGCCCGCACGTCCCGCCCGACCGCCGCGGCGGTCCTGGCGCCGTAGTACACGGCACCGATGTTGCACACGACCTGCACCAGCGAGATGCCGATCATCAGGGCGCCGTAGCCGAGGATGTAGCCGGTGTCGCCGTTGACGACGCCCGTGTCGATGATGTCCGCGTTCAGCGTGGGCAGGTAGAGGGTGGCGCAGGTCTGCAGGAACTGCAGCAGCACCAGCCAGGCGACGGGTTTTCGGTAGGGCCTGAGGTAGGTCCGCAGAAGTCGTATGAGCACGCTGCTTCTCTCGGAGTCGACGACGGGGCGATTGGTTGCCCCTGGCCCCTATCGTCGAACACTCCGGTGGTGTTACCTCAACCGATTAAGCCGTCAGCGCGGCTCCGTACGGCCTTCCGGGTGCAGCTTCCTACCGGTCTCTTACCTTCCGCCCATCCCGTCGCTACGGCCGGAACGCCCCGGGATGCGTCTGATCGCGCACCGACACGAACTGCTGCCGCACCGCCTGACCCACCGCCAGCTCCTCGCCCGGCTCCAGAACCTGCGCGGCCGCGCCCTGCCAGACCGGCGGGGTGCGCGGGTCGAGCGTGCCCTGCGACACACCGAGCGCCCAGGCGGCCTGCCGGGCGGCGCCGATCGCCGCGTAGTCCGCGGGCTGCGGCACGACGACCTGCACACCGAACAGCGCGGGCGCCGCCGCCTGTACGGCCGACAGCTCGGCGACCGCCCCGAGCAGGAAGATCCGCCGCACCTCGACACCCCGGCCGCGCAGCACGTCGAGCGCGTCCGCGAGCCCGCACAGCATGCCCTCGAACGCGGCCCGCGCCAGATGCTCCGGCTTCATCGACTCCCGCCGAAGCCCGGCCAGCGTGCCCGCGGTGTGCGGCAGATTCGGCGTCCGCTCACCCTCCAGATAGGGCAGCAGCACCAGCCCATGAGCCCCCGGCGTCGACTTCATCGCCAGATCGGACAGGCTCTCCAGGTCGGGCACGCCGAGGAGTTCGGCGGTGCCGCGCAGGGTGCGTACGGCGTTGAGGGTGGTGACGACCGGCAGGTGCATGCCGGTCGCGTCGGCCAGGGAGGTGATCATCCCGCTGCTGTCGACGAGCGCCTCGGGGTGGACGGCCATCACGGACCCGGAGGCGCCGAGCGACACGACGGCGTCGCCGAGCCCGATGCCCAGCCCGAACGCGGCGGCCATGGTCTCGCCGGTCCCCGCGGAGATCAGCAGCCCCTCCGGCGTCGTACCGGCCGCTTCGGCCGGGCCGATCACCTCGGGCAGCATCGCCTGGTGGCCGAGCGCCAGCTCGACGAGATCGGAACGGTAGGCGCCGGTGGCCGCCGACCAGTAACCCGTCCCGGAGGCGCCGCCCCGATCTGTGGTCCTTCTCACGGGCCGGCCGAGCAGCTGCCACACCAGCCAGTCGTGCGCCTGCATCAGCACGGCGGCGCGTACGGCGTTCTCCGGCTCGGTCTTGGCGAGCCAGCGCAGCTTGGTCACCGGCTGCGCGGCCTGCGGCACACACCCCACGGCCTGCGCCCACGCCTCGCGCCCGCCCAGCGCGTCGACCAGATCAGCCGCCGCGACCTGCGCCCGCTTGTCACCGCCGACCATCGCGGGCCGCACGGTGTTGCCCTGCGCGTCCAGCGGGACCACCGCGTTCTGCTGTGTCGACACGCCGATGGCCTGCACACCTTCGAGCAGCCCACCGCCGGCCGCCTCACCGAGGGACAGCAGCCAGGCCTGCGGGTCGATGTCGGAGGGGCGGGCGCCGCCGCCGTCCGGCGATTCCACCGGGTGCGGGGCGTACCCCTGCCTGAGCACGGCGCCTGTGTCCGTGTCGCAGACGACGATGCGAGTGAAATCGGGCGAACTGTCCAGCCCGGCGACTATCCCCATGGTTCAAATTCTGCCGTAGCGCTGCGCTTGCCCGGGCCATGGGCGCGGTGGGGGTTCGTGGCGTCTTTCGGGCGCGGGTGTGTGGGAGCTGGTCCCGCCCACGCGGCGGAGCCGCACATCGATACAGCCCCGCGCCCCTTGGCGGTGTTGCCGTGCCCGGTGTCCAAGACGTGCTGTTACGTGTTGCTCGTGCCCCAGTCGTCCTCCGCGCCTCCGTTGTGGGCGCTGCGTTCGCGGAGGCTGCGTACCCGTGCGGCGACCGACTCGGGGACTCGGTCGCCCACCTTCTCGGTGACCGTGTGGTAGGCCACGCCTGCGTAGTGGCGGCCCTGTTGTGCCGCCGACTCCGCGGTGTTGCGGACCGCGGGGTTCTGGGAGATGTCCCGGGCGGTCTTCTTCAGCTGCTCGTAGCGCTCGCGCCCGGCGCGTGTGCCGAGGACGTAACCGACGGCGAGACCGATGACGAACGTGAGCCGGTAGCGCATGGCGGCCACCCTTCCTTGCGTAGGTCCCTGGTGCGGCGTCGCGGCCGGGGGGAACCGATTGGCGGAGCACCCCCCTGCTTGCGCTAATGTATGTGTCGCAGCGAGCGCACGCCCCCTGGCGAATACCCAGGTAGGTACGTTCGATGCAACGAGGCATTCCTCCGTAGCTCAATTGGCAGAGCAGCCGGCTGTTAACCGGCAGGTTACTGGTTCGAGTCCAGTCGGGGGAGCTCGGTCCTCCGTAGCTCAATTGGCAGAGCAGCCGGCTGTTAACCGGCAGGTTACTGGTTCGAGTCCAGTCGGGGGAGCATGCTGAACGAGGACCCCACGAAGGGGTCCTTTTTCATGTTCGTGTCCCTGTCGTGGGAACCGCGCAGGTCAAGGCGGAGTCCTTCAGGGCATGCGAAGTCGACCATACGAAGCAGGAGATCGTATGAGCGGCTATGCTGCGGCAGACGGCGCGCACACTTGTACGCGACACGCCGCTATGGGGCGGTAGCTCAGCCGGTTAGAGCAGCGGACTCATAATCCGTCGGCCGTGGGTTCGAGTCCCACCCGCCCCACCGAACGCCATCTGTGCAGAAACGATGCGACCTGTGGGGACGTAAAAGGGAGAGGCGCCGCTTCGGCGTGGCGCCCCTCCCTCACCCGGTCGGACCGGGATGCAGCTCCCGAACGCGGGTCCTACGCCGCCGCACGCTCCGCGAGCCGCTGGGGGCAGACCCGGTCTCCGGGCGGGGCGGCCCGCTCGCGCAGTTCACCGAGGCGGTCGAGCAACCGGGCGCGGACGTGCGTGAGATCGTCGATACGCCGCTGGATCACCGCGAGCCGCTGCTCGAACACCGCGATCTTGGCGCCCGGGTCCGCGCAGCTGTGGTCGTTCAGCAGCTCGTCGCGCAGGCAGCGGTCGAGGATCAGGAGGTCCTCCGTGGTGAGTCCGGCGGCCAGGAGCAGCCGGATGTTCTCCACGACCCGCACGGAGTCCGGCCCGTAGACGCGGTAGCCGTTCGAGGTGCGCTCGGGATGGAGGAGTCCGTGCTCCTCGTAGTACCGCAGCGCGCGTGTGGTGGTGTTGGTGGTGTGCGCGAGTTCCCCGATGCGCATGGCTGCTCCTTTCCGACCGGCGGTCATGAACGCTCAGACGGGGCTTTCGGAAGCCTTCTCCGTGGCCGTGGCCGTGGATGCCTTCTCCGTGGACGTGGGCGTGGGCGTGGGTGCGGGCGTGGATCGCTCCAGGGGGTCCTCCGCTGTCGTCGCCGCTGTGCGACGCCGTTCGCCCGCCGCCTCGCCCACGGCGAGCAGCAGGGCGATCAGTGCGACCAGGCCGCCCACGACGGGCAGCCAGCGCAGTCCGGCGTCCGCAGCGATGACCCTGCCGCCCAGCCAGCCGCCCACGGCCGTACCGAGGTTGAACGCCGAGCTCTGCACGGTCAGGGCGAGTGTGCGGGCCTGCTGCGAGGCGACGTTGAGCAGGCGCGTGTTCACCGCCGGGATCACCGCGTAGTAGGCGGCGCCGAACAGGAACAGGAACGCCACCGCCGCCACCTTGATGTCGGTTGTCGCGCCCAGGAGCAGCAAGGAGGCGGCCAGTGCCGCCACCGACAGGGAGACCGCTCCGAGCACCGAGCGGTCGGTCAGCCGGCCGCCGATGAGGTTGCCGACCGTGCCGCCGATGCCGAACAGCAGCAACAGGACGGTGACCGAGGACTCGCTGAAACCGACGGAGTCGGTGAGCAGGGGGGTGACATAGGTGTACGCGGTGAAGGAGGCGGCGGCGCCCAGGGCGGTGATTCCGGTGACGATCTGCACCCGGCGGTCACCGAGGACCTTGAGCTCCCTGAGCCGTCCCTGGTCGTCGGCCGCGGAGATACCGGGGGTGTCGGGGGCGAGGGCCGCGACCGGCACGGTGGCCGCGAGGGTGAGCGCGGCGACCGCCCAGAAGGTGGCCCGCCAGTCCAGCCACTGGCCGAGGGCGGTGCCGATGGGCAGTCCCGCGATCATCGCCAGGCTGAAGCCCAGCGAGACCCGGGCGACGGCCATGCCGCGCTTGTTCGGCGGCACGACGTCGGCCGCGATACCGAAGAACAGCGGCATCAGGGCCGAGTGGGCCAGCGCCGCGATGATCCTGCCGGTGGCCAGCGGCCAGAACGAGGGCGCCACGGCGGACACGATGTTGCCGAGGACGTAGGTGACCATCAGCGCCGTCAGCAGCCGGCGCCGCCGGGCCCGGCCGGTGGTCAGCGCCAGGATGGGGCCGCCGATGACGACGGTCAGGGCGAAGGAGCTGACCAGCAGGCCCGCCGTGGACAGCGAGACACCGGCGTCGCCGGCGATGTCCGGCAGCAGGCCCGCGATCATGATCTCGCCGGTGCCGAGAGTGAACGAGCACAGGGTCAGGACGGTCAGCGCCCAGGTGGTACCCCGCTCGGTGGGGGGAGTCTGTGGTGTGTGCATGGGTGGCAGCATCAACCTTTACGTCTGGGTGAAGGTCAAGTCGGCGACGGTGATGTGAGTGGCCCTCAGGCCGCGCCGCGTCCGGTGTGAGGGGCGTTCGCGGCGGGCGTGGCCTGCGTGGCGGCCAGGGCGACGGAGGCCGTGAAGCACTCCTTGTCGTTCTGCCAGGCGGTCACCAGCAGCCGGTCCGGGTGGGCGGGGTCGACCGCGGTCTCGATCCAGCAGGGGGCGTCGAACTCGACGTACCGGAAGAACCGGGTGGTCATACCAATGGGATGGACCGGGCGGACGCGGGAGGCGGCGTGCGCGGCCTGGCGTGCGGCGTCGAGCAGCAGGATGCCGGGGACGTGGTCGACCGGGTGGTCGAAGAGGACGGGATGGCCGGTGTCGACGCGCAGTTGATGGCGGCCGGGGATGTCCGTGGGGGACAGGACGACGTCGTACGGCCGCTCCCGGCCCGCCTCCTGCTCCGGCAGGGGCGCGGGCAGCGGCAGGCGGCGCTCCAGCGCGTGGGCGACGTCGGCGTACTCGCCGCGCAGCCGTCGGTAGACCGCCGGGGTCTGGATGGTGAACCGCGTGGTCGCGGTGCCTATCAGGGAGTCGCCGTGCAGGGCGCGTATGTGCGCGGTGGCGGCGCCGGCCCGGGTGCCGCGACGGGAGATGTCGGTGCAGTCGATGTGCAGGGTGATGTCTCGGGGTGCGCTCGGCGACTCGGCGAGCGAGTAGTCGTACGTCTCCCACAGCAGGTGGTGGCCCAGGGGGACGTCGTACGCTGCGTGCGACAGCACCGGAAGGCACTGCCGGACGGTCTCGCTGAACAGCAGCGGGTCGGTGCCGTCCGCCCCGGTGGTGTAGAAGGAATGGTCCCCGGGCCAGCCGGCCTTGATCAGGAATCTGTCGGGGCCGGTGCGCTGCCAAGAGGTGAGGAGGGTCTCGTCCGCGTTGCGCTTGTGGCTGTAACTCTGCGGCACGGGGGCCCACGACGAGGAAGTCAGGTCCTGGGCGATGCGGATCACGGTGCTACCTCTTCTCGGACAGGACGGATCGCGCGGGCGGGGTGGCCGAGCGCGGCGTCCGTCTCACGGTTGGTAGCCGATACTATAAAGGGCGATCGTTTTGTTTTTGTTGCTGTCACTTCTCAATCACATGGAGCTGTCCGATGACACGGCCCAAGCAGGAACGCGCGGTCCGCACCCGTGAGGCGATCCTGACCGCGGCGGCGGAGGTGTTCGACGAGTACGGGTACTCGGCCGCCGGCGTCAGCAAGATCCTGCAGCGGGCCGGGGTCACCCAGGGCGCCATGTACTTCCACTTCAAGTCCAAGGAGGACCTCGGCCGGGCGGTGCTCGTGGAGCAGGCCGCCACGCTCGCGCTGCCCGACGAGCCGGCCGGGCTGCAGCAGCTGGTCGACCTGACCCTCTATCTGGGCTTCGAGCTGCAGCGCAACGTGCTGCTGCGGGCCGGGGTGCGGCTGGCCGTCGAGCAGGGCGAGGCAGGGCTGCGGGACTTCACCGTCTACCGCTGGTGGATCGACCGCTTCCGTGCCGAGCTGGACGCCGCCGAGCAGCGCGGTGAGCTGCTGCCCCAGGTCGACGGTGCCGAGTTCGCACGGGTCCTGGTCGCCTCCTTCACCGGTACGCAGCTGATGTCCCACCTGGAGAACGAGCGGCAGGACCTGCCCGCCCAGATCGCGACGCTGTGGAACTACCTGCTGCCGGGCATCGCCACCCCCGCGACCCTGGCGCGGCTGACCGTGGACGTGGAGCGCGGGAAGGCGATGCTGTGAGCGGGGTGCGCGTTCTGCTGACCGGGGCCACGGGATTCATCGGCTCGACGGTGCTGCGCACGCTCTCGCGGGCCCGGGCCGACGGGGCCGACCTCGCGGTGCGGGCCGTCGTGCGGGTCGCGCCCGCCGGGCAGGAACCGCTGCCCGGAGTGGAGTGGGCCCGTGCCGACGTCACGGATCCGGCGTCGCTGCGCGGCCTCGGCACCGGCTGCGACGTCCTGCTGCATCTCGCCGCCCGGGTCGGTGGCGACCCGGACGAGTGCACGGCCGTGAACGTGGGCGGCACCTCCGCACTGCTCGACGAGGCGCGCCGGGCCGGTGTCGGGCGGATCCTGCTGCTCTCCACCGCCGCCGTGTACGGCGCCGGTCCGCACCGGGGCATCGCGGTCGACGAGATCGACCCCGCCCCGGTGTCCGCCGCCAGCCGCACCAGGCTGGCCGCCGAACGGCTGGTCCTGGACGCGGGCGGGACTGTGCTGCGGCCGGGGCTGGTGCTGGGTGCCGGGGACCGCTGGGTGGTGCCCGCGCTGGCCGAGCTCACGGAGCGCGTTCCGGCCCGCTGGGACGGCGGGCGGGGCCTGCTGTCCGTCGTGGACGTCCGTGACCTCGCCCGGCTGGTCACGGCCCTCGCTCGCGCCGGACGGCCGACGGGCGGGACGTATCACGCGAGCCACCCGGAGCCGGTGCGGGTCGCCGATCTGCTGACCGCACTGGCCGGACACGGCGTACTGCCCGAGGTCGCCGAGCGGGACTGGCCGCTGGGGCGCTGTCTGACGGAGCTGTCCCGCACCCCGGGGCGGATCAGCGAGCGCCAGTTCCGGCTGCTGTCCGAGGACCACTGGTACGACAGCCGGGAGATCTGGCGGCTCGCGGACTGCGCGCCCGGCCCCGGGCCGCTGGCCGGGCTTGCCGACGCGGCCGCCTGGTACCGCTCCCTGCTTGCCGGACGCGAGCCCTCCGCGACGGTAAGGTAAAGAGTTTGTTTTGCTGTCGTCCACGGATAACCAAAGCCGCTTTACAAAACGATCGTTCTGTTTGTAATTTTCCCATGGGTGATCAGATGAGCCCCTCGATGTGACCCCCACGGAGGACATGAGCAGTGCGCGGAACATCGCCCGGACAAGCGGCCATAGCGGACATAGGCATACGCCACCTGCGCGCCTTCCTCGTACTCGCGGAGCAACTGAGCTTCACCCAGGCCGCTGCCTCGCTGTACACCACCCAGCCGTCCCTGACGCGCTCCATCCACCGGCTCGAAGAGGCCCTGGGTGCCCGGCTCTTCCATCGCACCACCCGCACGGTCCGGCTCAGTGAGTCGGGTGTGCTGCTGCGGGAGGAGCTGAAGGAGCTGCTGCCCCGTCTGGAGTCCGCGCTCACACCGCGGTACGACATCCAGACGCTGCGGATCGGCTTCAGCTGGCTGTTCCCCGACGAGCTGCTGCAGGACACGATCGTCGGCTTCGAGCGGGCGTACGGTGTCGCCGTGGATCTGGTCCGCCGGGACGAGCGGTGTGCCGGGGTGGACGAGGGTGCCGTCCAGCTCGCCGTGTTGCGCGGCCGGCAGGTCGCCCGGGGGCTGCGGACCGTGCGGATCGCCCAGGAGGAGCGTGTCGCCGCCGTCGCCCGAAGATCACCGCTCGCCCGCCGGCGCAGCCTCGCCTGGTCCGAGCTGGCCGAGCACCCGATGCTGATCAACACCGTGAGCGGTGCCACGCAGCTGCGTGACTGGCCGGAGGAGGCCCGGCCCGCCAACGTGACACTGTGCGGCGGCTTCGCCGAGTGGCTGGAGCTGATCGCCGCCGGTCACGGCATCGGCGTCGTGCCCGAGCTGGCGCTGCGCCGCAATCCGCACCCAGGGGTCCGCTTCGTCCCGCTCACCGGAGCCCCGCCGATGCCGCTCTGGCTGGCCCGCCCCTCGACCGGGGCCCACCCGCTGGCCCTGCGCTTCATGGAACGCGTGGTCGGGGTACGGCAGGCCGCCTGAGTCGTCGGGAGTCGCGTCGGAGCCCGTCGGGGGCCGCGACGCCAGGGCTCACTCGCCCCGCCACGCCGCGATCGCCAGCTCGTACCGCTCCAGATACCGCTCGACCACGCTGCGCCCCGCCGCCGGCAGCAGGGTCAACACCCGGGTCACGCCCGCCTGTTCGCACCGCTCCAGGACGCGCGGGTCATGCGGTACGCCGGCCAGCACCACGGGGACCGGACCGCGCCCGGCGTCCTCGGCCCGCTTGCGCAGCTCGGGGATGCGCCCCAGCGTGTGGGTGAACGTCTCCTCGTTCGCGAAGTCGGGCAGCCAGGCGTCGCCGTAGGCCAGGACCCGCTCCAGGACCCGCGGCCCCATGCCGCCGATCATGACCGGCGGATGCGGCCACTGGGCCGGCTTGGGCCACGACCACACGCCCTCGAAGGCGACGCTCTTCCCGGCGTAGGAGGCCTCCCGCTGCGTCCAGATCGCCCGCATCGCCTCCACGTGCTCGCGCATCCGCGCGAAACGGCGGTCCGGATCCACCCCGTGGTGCCGCATCTCGTCCACGGCCCAGCCCGCCCCGACGCCGAAGTCGACGCGGCCGCCGGACAGATGGTCGACGCTGGCGACGGTCTTGGCCAGCACCAGCGGATCGTGCTGGGCCACCAGGCAGATGGCGCTGCCGACCCGCAGCGAGCGGGTGGCGCAGGCGGCGGCCGTCGCGGCCACGAACGGATCCAGCGTCTCGCGGAACTTGTGCGGCATCCGCTCCGCCTGCCGGCCCGCGACCGCGTGGGTGTGCTCGGCGAAGTACAGGGCGGTGTGCCCGTGTTCCTCCAGCAGCCGGGCCAGCGGCCCCGGCGGCATGGTGGCGGGGGTGGCGAACACGGAGGCGCCGGTTTCCATGAAGTGAGCTCCGGTGGGGGGAAGTTGACGTACGGGAGGTGGAGTTGGCGTACGGGAGGCGGGAGGCGGGAGGCGGGAGGCGGGAGGCGGAAGGGGAGTGCGGTGATCGTACGAGGACCGGCGGGCGCCGCGGGCTTGTGGCCCGGGCGCCCGCCGGTGCGGCCGTCGCCGGGGGAGGGGGTCGGACCCCGGCGACGGCCCGTCACGCGCCGAGCCGGGATACCGCCCGCGCGAGAGCCTTCAGCAGCGAGGAGGCCCGCTTGTCGTCGGGGCCCACCGCGATGAGCCGGTTGGTGATGTAGGAGAGGCCGACTCCCGCGCCGGGCCAGGCCAGATGGGCCGAACCGCCACCGCCGTCGTGCCCGAAGGAGTCGCCGTCCACGCCGTCGCGCGGGGTCGACCGCAGCCGGAAGCCGGCACCGCCGTACACCATGCGGATGTCGATGAGCGGATCGGTCTTGCGCACGTACTCGCGCCGCGCGTCGTCCAGCACCTCACGGGAGAGGAGGGTGTACTCCTCGCCGTGCGCACGGGTCGCGTCCGTGGCCAGGATGGCGTACAGCCGCGAGATGGCCCGTGCCGTGCCGATGACATTGGCCGCGGGTATCAGCGAGGTGCGCCGCTCCGGGCGGTTCCAGACCATCTCCTCGTGCGGGAACGGGATCGGGTTCTGCCAGATCCGCTGGGTCATCGGATCGTCGCTGGTGAAGAACCCGGTGTACTGGGCCAGGAAGTGTGCCCCGTACTCCAGCCGGGCCACCTCGCCGGCGCGCTCCGCGGGAACGCCGTACGACATGTCGAGCTCGTGCGGGGCGGCGATCTCCTCGGCGAAGAACCGGTCGATGGTGCGCCCGTCCACGCGGCGCACGACCTCGCCGGCGATCCAGCCGGCCGTGTACGGCCCGTACAGGATGCCTCCGGCCCGCTCGTCCTCCTCCGGCGCCTGCTCGGCGATGAGCCGGGCCATCGCCAGCGGATCGGTGATGTCGTCCTGGCCGAGCGGCACCCGGACCCCGGGCAGACCCGCGGTGTACGACATCACCTGGCGCAGCGTGATGCGCTCCTTGCCGTGCCGGCCGAACTCGGGCCAGTAGCGGGCGACCGGGGCGTCGAAGTCGATCAGGCCCTTCTGGACGGCGACGAGCAGCGTGATCGCCACGATCCCCTTGCTGCCGGAGAAGATCAGGGACTTGGTGCCGGGCTCCCAGGGGCGGCCGGTGCCGGAGTCGGCGACTCCGCCCCAGATGTCCACCACCTTGGCGCCGCGCCACCAGGCGCAGAAGGCGCCGCCGAGCTCGTCGCGCTCGCGCAGATTGCGGTCGAACTCCTCGCGGACCTCCTCGAATCCCTCGGCGACATAGCCCTCGGCGACGAGGCCGTGGTCGGCGGGGCCGGCGAGCCGGACGTCGGGGGCGCCGGGGACGGCGGGGACGGTGGTGGTCTCGGGCAGGGTTGTCATGGGCTGGAAACTCCATCAAGTGCGGTGCGGAACAGGGATGTTGGGGTGGGGCGAGACCTCGTCGTCAGGCCCGGGACACCGGCTCGGGGTGCTTCAAGGTCAGGCGCAGTACGCCGCGGCCGGTGTCGGTGACGGTCACCTCGCGCAGGTCGCGCACCCTCGGGCAGCCCTCGGCGGCCGGGCCGCCGTGGCCGCCGACCACCACGGCGGGGGCGCCCGCCGCGGCCGCCGCGCGCAGCCCCGCCTCGGCGTCCTCGAAGACGACCGTCGCGGCCGGGCGGACGTTCAGGGCCGCCGCGGCGGTCAGATAGCCCTCCGGGCTGGGCTTGCCCTCGCGCACGTCGTCGGCGCTGACCAGCAGGGACGGCAACGGCAGCCCGGCCGCCGCCATCCGGCGGTGCGTCAGCTCCCGTCCGGCGGAGGTGACCACGGCCCAGCGGGCACCGGCGAGTGAGGCAAGCAGCTCCGGCGCACCGGGCACGGGCACGATCCCGTCGACGTCCTCGACCTCCTCCGCGACGAGTCGTGCGGTCTCCGCCGCCACGTCGACGCCCGCCGGGGCGTACCGGGCGACCGTCTCGCCCGTGCGGCGGCCGTGCGCGGTGGCGAGGATCCGGTCGGCGTCGAGCCCGTGCCGCCGGGCGAAACGCCGCCAGGTCCGCTCGACGACCACGGTGGAGTCCACCAGGGTGCCGTCCATGTCGAAGAGCAGGGCCTCGGCGGAGAGCGTGGTGCGCGACGTCATACGGCTGCCTCGGTGCGGTGAGAGGGGGCGGGGGACGGCGTGGGGCGGGCGGCGCGGGCCCGGGCCCAGGCGAGGTCGCGGAGCGGGAGGGCGGTGTCGCCGTCGCGGTAGTCGTTCTCCAGGACGAGGGCGCGCGGCGCGGGGCCGTACGCGGCCACGGCGGCGAGGACGTCGTCCAGACGGCCGTCCCCCGTGCCGAGCGCGGCGCTTCCCTCCGCCCGGAGGTGTCCGTCCTTGAGATGGATCTGGTCGGCGAGGTACGGCCCCACGGCCGCCACCCACCGCACCGGGTCGCGCCCGGCCACGCACAGGTTGTACGGGTCCAGCAGCAGCCGGAAGCCCGGCGAGCCGACCTTCTCGACGAGGTGCGCGGCCCGTTCCGGCTCCAGGACGTTCTCGTTGGCGAGGACCAGCCCCCGGGCGTTGGCCTCCGTGGCGGCCCAGGCCAGGATCCGTGCGGTGCGCCGGAAGTCGTCCGGGGTGTCGATGGCGCTGCGCCGGAAGCTGGGCAGGAACACCAGCGGCACACCGTAGGCGTGCGCCGCGTCGAGCAGTCGTACGACCACCACCCTGGCGAGGGTGCCGTCGGCGCTGCGCGAAGGGGCGGTGAGCCCGATGTCGTTCAGGGTGTTGGCGGTCAGCCCGAGCAGCGCGACGCCTGCTTCGGCCCGCGCCCGGAGCACCGCCTCGACCGTCCCGGGGTCGTCGGCCCACGGGCCACGGCCCGGACCGCCGAGGTCGAGCTGCACACCGTCGGCGCCCAGGCGTGCCGCGTGCCGGACGGCCTCCTCGGCGCCCTCGGCGGGAAGGCGCCAGGAGGTGAGGCCTACGGTGGTGGCGGCCGGGGCGGTCATGCGGGGACCTCGCGGCTCTGGGAGACGGGGCGTGCCTCCCGTACGGAGCGCCACTGGCCGTACTCGTCCACGATCAGGCTGTCGCCGTGGTGGTCGGCGGCCCCGGCGGTGACCAACTCGTGGGCCAGCGCGGCGAAATGCCGAGGGCGCATGTAGGCGCCGTAGTCGAAGTCGGCGGGGCGGCGCTGCCGGATTCCGGGCGTGTCCACCATGCCGGCCGGGAGTGCCTGCACGACACGGACGCCGTCCGCGCCCTCCTCCTGGGCGATCGAGTCCAGCAGCGCGCTGCCTGCGGCCTTGGTCGCCGCGTAACCGGAGCGTCCCGGACCGGCGTTGTAGACCACCTCGGAGGAGATGCCGAGGAACAGCCCGGACCGCGCGCGCCGCAGGACGGGGAGGGTGGCCGACAGGGTCAGCCACAGGCCGTGCAGATTCACCTCCACCTGCCGGCGCCACTCGCCCTCCTCGACGTCCCCGAACGGCGCGCGGCGGGTGCCGTACGACACGGCCGAGTAGCAGACGGCGTCCAGCGGGCCGGCGCCCGCCCCGTCGAGCGCGGCCCGGGCGGCGTCGGCGTCGGAGAGATCCAGCGGGGACCAGTGCAGCAGGTCGGCACCGTCTCCGGTGGGCCTGCTGCGGCTCAGCACCAGCACATCGAGCCCGGCCCGCGCCCAGGCCTCGGCGACCGCGCGCCCGATCCCGGTCGAGCCACCGACGACCAGGGCGCGGCGGGGGGCCGGTGATGGGTGGGGGACGGTCATTTGGGCTCCTTGGGCGAGGGGTTGGGGGCGGTCGGTGGTCCGTCGGGCGGGGCGTTCTGGCCGGCTTCCGGGTGTGCTTCGTGGCGCGGGTGCTGTCGTTGCGGCGTCGGCACAGTGGGCGACCGGTGTGTGCCCGCCCGGCGTCGTCGGGCGCGGTGGCCCGGGTGGTCAGGTGGGCTGGGTGGTCGACGTGGGTGTGGGTGGGGTGATGTGTACGGCCAGCTTGATCAGGCGGTGGCCCTGCCAGGTGCGGTCGCGGTGGAGGGCCAGGTGGTGCATGATCCGGGCGGCCTCGTCGAGGTCGGCGACGTGGGTGACCAGGTCGCGGTACCGCTCGGGGGCCGCCGCCAACTCGGCCGCCGCGTCCCGCAGATGGTGGTCCGCCACCCCGCGGTGACCGAACAGCCGCACCCGCGCTCCCGCGTCCGTGACGGCGTGATCGACGCGCGCCGGGCTGGGGCGGCCGCCGCAGTTGGCCGCGCGGACGGCGGCGAGTTCCACTCCGGGAAGCAGCGGACTCCGGGCGTCGGAGGGAAGCCCGCCGAGCAGGTCGACGGTGAGCTCCCCGGGCACGGCCCGCAGTGCCGTCTCCAGACAGCGCAGCGTCGCGTCGCGGGGCGTCGCCAGGACGACGCCGACGGGTTCGTCGCCGACCACGGAGGACAGGGCGTCCGGGCCGTCGGCCGGGCTGAGGAGGACGTCCGCCCGGTGCGCCCGGCCCTCGCTCCAGGTACGGCCGGCGTCCGTGTGGTGGACGTGCACCGTGCGCACGCCGGGCCCGAGCATGCGGCCGGCCGCCCGGACGGCCAGATGACCGACCGTGCCGTCGCCGAAGACGAGCAGCGTACGGATGCCCGCCCGCTCCAGGACCGAGAACGCGTACCGCACGGTCGCGAGGGGCTCCAGCAGGGCGGCCAGGCCGTCCGGCTCGAGGGGCTCGGGCAGCGGCATCACCAGCCCCGCGCGCACCGCGCTCGCCGGGATGAGCGTGCGTTCCTGGAGCAGGCCGTCGAGATGATGACCGAGCAGGAAGGACGGGTCGTCGGGATGGGTCGGGTTGACCACGACCCGGGTCCCGGGCCCGAGGGCCGGATCCACACCGGGCCCGGCCGCCACGACCAGCGCGGTTCCCTCGTGCCCGATCACCGGCGCCGGGTCGCCCCGCAGCCCGCGCAGCATCTGCAGATCCGTACCGCACAACCCGGCGGTCTGCGGCGCGAGCAGAACCTCCCCGGCCGCCGGCCGTGGGGTGGGCCGCGGCTCCACCCGGACGCGGGTGCCCGTACGGACGATCGCGCGGTGCTGGGAGACGGTCATCGGGGGGCTCCTGCGGGGAGTGGGCCGGTCGTGCCCGGGGTGGCGTGCGCGGGGACGGCCGGGCTGCCGTCGTCCGTGGGACAACCGGCCGTGTGGGGGCCGCCTGTGTGGGGATCGGCCGTGTGGGGATCGGCCGTGTGGGGACCGCCCATGTGGGGACCGCCCATGTGAGAACCGGCCATGTGGGGACCGCCCATGTGAGAACCGCCCATGTGGCGACCGACCACGGATCCGGCACCTCCGCCCTCCCGCCCCCACCACCCCGACAGGCCACCGCCCGCGGCGATCCCCGCACCGATCAGCGGGTCCGCCTCGCCCGGCCGGGACGCGGTGACACGGCGGGCGGCCCAGTCGGGGGAGCGGTCGGCGGTGAGGTACAGACCGGTGCGGGTCAGATGGGTCAGCAGGGCGCGTCGTACGTGGTCGCCGAGGCCGTACACCACCCCGCCCGTGAGCACGATCTCGTCGAGCTCCGGGTCCAGGCACAGCGCGGTGCGCAGCACGGCCGCGAGGGGCTCGGTCGCCGCCGCGAGCAACGCCTCGGCGGTCGCGTCACCCGCGTCCAGCGCCTCCCGCAGCGCACCCTCGAACCCGGCCTCCTCCCCGGCCCGCCCCAGCGCCGACGCCGCCCACCGCTCGCCGTCCCGCGCCCGCATCAGCCCGGCGAGACGCCGGATGCCGGGGCCCGAGGCGTACGCGGCGACATGACCGGGCTCGCCGCAGTCGCAGACGGGGCGCAGCTTGGCGGGCAGGAGCGGGGCCGGTACGGCGTCCGGTGCCGGCGCGCCCGGTGTGGCGGTCGGCACCGGCGTGGCCGGTATGGCGGCCGGGAGGTGGCCGATCTCGCCCTGCAGCCCGCAGTCGTCCACCGGCACGGTGCCGGTGCGCAGATCCAGGGTGCGGCAGGCGATGCCCGTGCTGACGGTGACCAGGAGCAGCTTGCGCAGGGTGCGCCGACGCGGTGCGGCGGCCGCGTGCAGCAGCGCCGCCGTCACGTCGTTGACGAGGTGCCAGGCGACCTCCGGCCGGGCCGCGCGCAGCGCGCCGAGCAGATCGAAGGGCTCGGCGTGCGCGCCCCACAGTGGCGCCGAGGCGTACACCGTCCCCGTACGGTGGTCCAGCGCCGCGCCGAACGACACTCCGGCACGGCTCGCGCCCGGGGCGACGGCGGCGCACAGCGCGTCGACCATCCGGCTCCGCAACTCCCGCACAGGCAGCCCGGGATGGGTCCGTACGCTCGGCGACGGCCCGTCGACCAGATCCCGCACCCCGCGCTCGGCGGACCAGATCCCTCGGCGCAACCGCGTGCCGCCGACGTCGACGACCGAGATGTCCCCGCTGCCTTCGACGCCGGTGTCGAGGCCGGATTCCAGGCCGGTGCCGAGACCGGTGCCGAGGCCGGTGGTCTCCTTCGTCACGACGCCGCCGCCAACACCCCGGCGTCCTCCGGCACACCCTGCGCGGCGGCCCGCTGCCGTACGAACTCCCGTGCGCGGCCCAGCTCTTCGCGGGTGAGGTCGTTGACGAACCGCACCCGGCCGATGCCGTCGGTCAGCGGTACCCGCTGGAAGCCGTCGCGGTGCTTGACGGCGTCCCGCAGGGCCTCCTCCAGCAGGTCGGTGGTGAACACGGGGTGGGTGATCGGGAGCCCGGCGGTGTGCATCAGGCGCAGTGCGCGGTCGGTGTCGTCGGCGGACAGCAGGCCGCGGTGGTGGGCCAGGGCCACGCAGATCGCCATGTCGACGGCGACCGCCTCACCGTGCAACAGCGGGGGATCGGCGCGCAGTTCGAGGGAGGGGCTGAAGGTGTGGCCGTAGTCGACCGACCGCTCCAGCACCTGTTCCCACAGGTTGGGCTCCAGTTCGTCGAGCATCCCGGCGATGGCCCGGGAGATCACCTCGGTGGCGGCGGGCCCGCCCGCGGCGAGGCTCTGCGGGCCGGCGTCGGCGAACGTGGTCTCCAGGAGCTCGAACAGCGCGGCGTCCTTGACCAGGGCCATCTTGATGATCTCGGCCGTGCCGTTGACGATGTGCCGCGGGTCCACGGTGGCGAGGAACTCCGGGTCGATCAGGGCGGTTTCGGGCGCGTAGTAGGTGCCCAGGCGGTTCTTGTGGGTGCCGTGGTTGACGCCCGTCTTGACGCCGATGCCCGCGTCGATCTGGCCCAGCAGGGTGGTGGGGACCCGGACGTAGGGGACCCCGCGCCGGTACAGGCTGGCGGCGAATCCGGCCACGTCGAGGACCACGCCGCCGCCGACGGCGACGACCTTCTCGGTGCGGCGCAGCAGACCCATCGCCGTCATCGCCTCGGTCACCTCGACGGCGCTGTCCAGTTCCTTGGCGGCCTCGTCGCCGGGGAGCACCTTCCAGAAGGACTCCACGCGCCAGGCGTCCAGGTAGGCGCGGATGCGCTCCGCGTAGAGCGTGTGCACCTTGTCGTCGACGACCACCAGGCAGCGGGTCGGCTGCTGACCGTCGGCGCCGCAGGCGCGGGCGAGCACCGGGTTGGCCGGGTTCAGCAGCCCCCGGACGATGTTCACGTCGTAGCCGACGGGCTCACGTGACTGCACCCGCCAGGTCAGGCCGGGCGGCTTGGGCAGATCGTGGGGCGTGCCGAAGACGGGGGTCGCGGCAGCGGTGGGCAGGGGAAGGGAAGGAGACATGGCGCATCCTCGTTCCTGGGGGAGTGTCTGCAGGTCGATAGGGGGCCGCACCCGCGCGTGACGGGCGTTCGCGGCCTCGGAGCCTCGGAGCCTCGGAGCCTCGGGTCCGGTCAGGCCCGTACGGACTGGCGGTGCCGGAAGACGTCGTTCGGGTCCCAGCGCCGCTTCACGTCCCGCAGGCGCCGGTAGTTCCCCTTGAAGTAGAGGTCGTGCCAGGGCACGGACGACCGGTTGTAGCGGGGGTCACCGAGGTCGGAGTCGGGATAGTTCACATAACAGCCGTCGGTGCGCTCGTCCGGCACGGGCACTCCGCCGGTGCCGGCGTACACGTCGGCGTAGACACCGCGCACCCAGGCGATGTTGGCCGCGTCGTCGTTCTCGTCGTACCAGTACGCCTCGTAGGTGACCTTCATGATCGAGTCACGCTGGGCCACGGCCGTCGCGGCCGGACCGACCTCGGCGATCCGCCCGCCGGTGGACGGCATGACCAGCCCGGCGATCCTTGCGTTCTGCGGCGAGCGGGTCAGGTGCTCGTAGACCGCCTCGATCTGCTGCCGGGTGAGACCCCGGCGGTGGTACGCCGACTTGTGCTTGCCCCGCATGTTGGGATCGGTCTGCGTGGGGCTGACGGTGCCCACGTAGCGGGTGGCGCGCAGCCAGGGCAGCCGCTGCGTGGTGGCGTATGTCGACCGGTGCGTCCCGCCGGTCCGCTCCGGCACCCCCGGCGTGTCGCTGACACCGAGGGCCTGGTTGAGCCCGGTGAGGAAGTCGGTCAGCAGACGTGGGGCGTCCGGGACCGTGGCGTCCAGCTGGGCGATCAGGGCGATGTCGCCGGCCGACTGGTGGTTCGGCATCAGCCAGACGCACATGTCCTTGTACGGCGACGAGACGTCCTTGTGCCGCTCCAGCCAGGAGCCGTAGAACTCCAGCAGACCGACGAAGCCGGCCTTGCTGACGTCCTCCCAGGGCCAGGACGCCATCGTCACGTACACCTCGGCGGGCGGCCTGGGCAGCAGTGCCCCCGGATCCGTGCCGGTGCTGCCCGGTGTGCGGAACCAGTACTTGGTGATGACCCCGAAGTTCCCGCCGCCGGCGCCGGTGTGCGCCCAGAACAGGTCGCGGTTCGGGTCGGCGGGGTCGCGGCCGGCCACGACGCTGCGGGCCCTGCCGGACGCGTCGACGACCACGACCTCCACGGCGTCGAGATGGTCGACGGTCAGGCCGTGGGCGCGGGAGAGCATTCCGTAGCCGCCGCCGCTGACATGGCCTCCGACACCGACGGAATAGCAGGCACCGCCGGGAATCGTGACGCCCCAGCCCTCGTAAAGGGATTCATAGACCCGGAGCAGAGTGGCCCCGCCCTCCACGGCGAATGCCTGCCGTTCCTCGTCGAAGGAAACGGCGTTCATCCGGGACATGTTGATGACGACCTCGACTTCCGAGTTGAAGACGAAGTCCTCGAAACAGTGTCCGCCGCCCCGGATGCTGATGCGCTTCTTCCGGTCCACCGCGTCCTGCACCATGGCGACGACCTCGCGCGTCGTCGTGGGCAGCACGATCCGTTCCGGGGCCGCGACCCACCGCTGGTTGAGGCCCGATGTCAGATCGGCGTACCGCGCGTCGCCCGGTGTCACGGTCACAGCGCCCGCCGTGGCTCCCGCTGTCGGGGCGGCCGTGGCGGAACCCGACGCCAGTCCGACACCGATGGCCGCGCCGGACCCCGTGAGCAGCAGACGGCGACGATTCATCGAACTCATGCGAAAAAGCCCCCGTTCACGTTCGAGCCCCCCGCTGGGGGATTCGTGAGCAACGTAGAACGGCATCCGGCGGCAGAACAAATGCCGGATCCGGAAGGCTTATACGCGATCCGTATCGCTGGTTTCGCTCATGCGTCGGGCGA
This sequence comes from Streptomyces shaanxiensis, assembly GCF_039537145.1. Lineage (NCBI taxonomy): Bacteria > Bacillati > Actinomycetota > Actinomycetes > Kitasatosporales > Streptomycetaceae > Streptomyces > Streptomyces shaanxiensis. The sequence continues at coordinate 292,422 of NZ_BAAAZY010000007.1, read as the reverse complement.
AATAAAGGCTGCCGGATCAGCCTGGTGAGTTCGGACTCGCGCCCTCGACCGTTGTTTCCGGGAAAGGGATTGATGCGTCAGGGGAAAGACCCCGATATCCGCTCACTCGCAGACGATCTCGTCCCTCGGGGTGTAGTGCGTACGGAACGGCTCCCGCTTCACCTCTTCGCCGCCCTGGACGAACACCCGCTGCACGGTGACGTCGAAGCCCTCCAGCGGAGTCTGCGGCACGCACTTCTTGTCGGTGCTGACCTTCTTCTCCGGCTGCTTCACGTTCGTGCGCGGACCGGTGACCGACTCGATCTCGTCGTACTTCTTGGTGCCGAGGAAGGTGATGGTCACCGAGGTGTCGGTGGACTCGGCCTGGATGTAGATGGCCTTGCCGGAGTCGTTGCGGAACTTCAGGTCCAGGCTGCCCCAGGCGACCGTGGCCTCGCGGCCCTCCGGGTAGCGCTCGATGTAGAAGGAGTGGGCGCCGTACTCCACGGGCTTGACCCCGGCGAAGAACATGGCGTTGAACATGGTCGTCGCCACGGCCGAGACGCCGCCGCCGGGCGCCTTGGTGAACTCGTCGTTGAGGATCATGATGCCCTCGGTGAAGCCGTTGGCCTCGGTGCGCTCGCCGACCGTCCTGTTGAAGCTCCAGGTGTTGTCCGGCATGACGACGGAGCCGTTGATCAGCTCCACGGCCCGGCCGATGTTCTTCGTGCGGTACGGCGCCGACTCGAAGTTGACGGTGAACGAGGACATCTCCTCCGTCAGGCCCAGCCGCTCGGCGTTCTCGGCGGTCACCTGCGGCTGCGTCACCTGAGCGGCGATCTCGCCGGTGCGCGCGGACCCCGACTTGGTGAGCAGCGGCAGCACGGCCTTGCCCAGCGCCTTGTCGGTGACCAGTACGCCGGCCCTGGCGTCGTCGGCCGCCACGACCTCGCCGCCGTCGAGGCTCAGCGTGGCGTTCCGCGGCCTGGCGGGCAGGTCGGACAGGGGCTCGGTGACCGCGGGGGCGGCGCGCAGGCCCTTGGCGTCCAGGTGCGCGGTGAGCTTGCCGGTCTTGTCCGGCCGCATCGTCAGGTACTCGCCGAGGACCGCCGGGCCGAGCGTGAACCGTTCGCCGGCCGCGGTGAGCATGACCGGCGCCGACATGGCCGGCTGCGCGAACTCGCGCACCGCTCGTCGCACCTCCGCCGCCGTGACCTTCGGCTTGGTCTCGCGGGCGGGCAGGGCCGTGACGGAGTCGGCCTTGCCGCTCAGGAAGGCGGTGCGCAGGGGGGCGACGGCAGCGTCCGTGTCGAGGGCGTAGCCGTTGTGCGGGGCGACCTCGCGGGCCTGGCCGTCGGCGAAGGTGACGGCGCCGTCGCGGACCTTCTGGTCGAGCGACTTGGCCAGCGTCTTCAGGGCCGAGTGGGCCTTGGCCTCGTCGACGCGTACGGCCGGCTCGACGGAACCGCCGGAGCGGAAGAGGCCGCCGATCACGGTGAACGGGTCGGCGGCGTGCGTGCGGGCCGCGGTGTCCACCGTCTTCTCGTAGTCGAAGGTGATGCCGACCTGCCGCGGATCGACCGTGCCCTTGCGGTCACCGACCGTCACGGTCAGCTCCCGCGGCGCGGCCGGGCCCAGCCGGTCCTCCAGCTTCCGGACGGCCTCCGCTCGGCTCAGCCCCCCGATGTCGACGCCGCGCACGGTCGTACCGGCGTCTATGTCCCCACCGGCGAGCAGCAGCCCGGCGACGTAGAGGCCGCCGACGCCGACGGTCAGGGCGCCGCCGGCCAGGGCAAGGGGCCGAAGGGGGGTGAAACGGGAAGCTGAGGCAGTTCGCGGGGCTGAGGGGACGCGCAGGCGCATGGGTCTCCCGGGCGGACGATCGACAGGGGCGGCGCGTCCGACGACGCGACGCTGGGCGCGAGGCAAAGCACATCCAGCTAGCCATAATCGGACGAAAACGCCTATGTCGCAGACCACGTATGTTTCAGATCACGTGTCCCGGTGCCCGGGTCGCAGCCGCCCCAAACGGCCGAACGCAGCGTGGGAACGCCCCGCACGGACAGGCGGTCGCGTTCCCACGCTGTGTGCGGGATCTCCCTCTCACGCCCCGGACGGCACCTCCGCCTTCTCGTCCGGCGCCACTTCGTCCGCCTCGGACGCCCCCAGCGCCTTGTTGCGGCGGACGGAGGCGACGAAGGACGCGGCGATCAGGACGACGCCGATCAGGCCGGTGATGATCTCGCTGATCTGGTGCTGGATGGTGATCAGCAGGATCGCCGCGAGGGCACCGATGGCGTAGTGGGCGCCGTGCTCCAGATAGACGTAGTCGTCGAGGGTGCCCTGGCGGACCAGGTAGACCGTGATCGACCGGACGTACATGGCGCCGATGCCCAGACCCAGCGCCATCCAGAAGATGTGGTTGGTGATGGCGAAGGCACCGATCACGCCGTCGAAGGAGAAGGACGCGTCCAGGACCTCCAGGTACAGGAAGAGGAAGAACGCCGCCTTGCCGGCCAGGGCGACCGCCGAGACCGGCCTGCCCTCGGCCCGGGCCTTCTCCTCCTCCTCGTGCTCGTGTTCCTCCTCGTCTTCGAGCCGGGCCTCGAAATAGCCGGAGAGGCCGCCGACCACGAGATACGTGATCAGACCGGCGACGCCGGAGAGCAGGACGGTGGCCGTCTTGTCCGCGTGGCCGGTGCTGACGTGGGCGTGCGTGGCGAAGGTCATCGCCGTGGCCAGCAGGGCGATCAGCGCGAGGCAGACCGCCAGCATGTCGATCTTGCCGAGCTTCGCGAGCGGGCGCTCCAGCCAGCCCAGCCACTTGATGTCGCGGTCCTCCAGGATGAAGTCCAGGAAGATCATCAGCAGGAACATGCCGCCGAAGGCCGCGATCGCCGGGTGGGCGTCGGTGACCAGGGCCTCGTAGCGCTCCGGTTCGTCGAGGGCGAGCTGGACCGCCTCGACGGGGCCGACCTTGGCGCTGATGGCGACGATCACCACCGGGAAGACCAGCCGCATGCCGAAGACGGCGATCAGGATGCCGAGGGTGAGGAAGATCCGCTGCCAGAAGGCGTTCATCTTCTTCAGGATCCCGGCGTTGACGACCGCGTTGTCGAAGGACAGCGAGATCTCCAGGACCGACAGGATCAGTACGATCCCGAAGGCCTCCCAGCCCCACTGCCACGCGGCGAAGGCGAGGCCGAGCGCCGTCACGGCGAGCGACCAGCCGAAGGTCCGCAGTACCACCGTCAGCCCTCCGCCTTCACCGCGAGGACCGGGCAGCCCACGCCCAGCAGGATCTGCTGGGCGGCCGACCCCATGATCAGCTTGCCGACCGCGCTGCGCCGCCGCAGCCCGATCACGACCAGGGAGACATCCATCTCGTCCGCGAGGTCGATGATCTCCTCGGCGGCGTCGCGGGCGCCGAGGACCTGACGGATGTCGAAGGCGATGCCCAGGGCCGCGAGGTCCTCGCGCACGTGGGACAGGTCGGGTTCCTGGGCGAAGCGCGGGTCCACGATCGCGTCGCCCCGGGAGGTGTTCACCACCAGCAGCTTCTCCTCGCGCCGACGGGCCTCGTCGATCGCCGCGCGCAGCGCCGCCTCGCCCTCGGGGGAGGGAACGTAGCCGACCAGAATGGTCATCTCGATCTCCGGGAGTTGTCAGGCGGCGCTTCGCGCGCGCAGCGGACGTACGACGAACCGGCCTATCAGCGGCCACACCAGGACCAGCGCGATCACCACGTAGACCGTGTACGACACCGGCCCGCCCAGCAGCCCCGACAGCTCGCCGCCGGACAGCTGGAGGGAGCGCCGGCCCTGGAGTTCCGCGCGCGGGCCCAGGATCACGCCGACGATCAGCGGCAGGACCGGCAGCCCGAAGCGGCGCATGGCGAAGCCGAGGAGGCCCAGGGTGAGCAGGATGAACAGGTCCAGGGGCTGGGCGTTGACGGCGTAGGCGCCCATCGTGGCGAAGAACAGGATGCCCGCGTAGAGGTAGGGGCGCGGGATCTGGAGCAGCTTCGCCCAGGCCGGGGCCAGGGGGAGGTTCAGGAGCAGGAGGAACAGGTTGCCGATGAAGAGGCTGGCGATCAGGATCCAGACCAGGTTGGCCTCGCGCTCGAAGAGCAGGGGGCCGGGCTGGATGCCGTACGACTGGAAGGCCGCCAGCATGACCGCCGCCGTGGCGTTCGTCGGGAGGCCGAGCGCCAGCATCGGGACCAGCGTGCCCGCCGCGGACGCGTTGTTCGCGGCCTCCGGGCCCGCCACACCCTCGATCGCACCCTTGCCGAACTCCTCGGGGTGCTTGGTGAGCCGCTTCTCGGTGGCGTACGACAGGAAGGTCGGGATCTCCGCGCCGCCGGCCGGCAGCGCGCCGAACGGGAAGCCGTACGCCGTCCCGCGCAGCCAGGGCTTCCAGGACCGCCGCCAGTCCTTCCTGCCCATCCACGGGCGGCCGACCGGGATCACCTCGGCGGGCTTGCGGCGCAGATGCGCGGCCACCCACAGCGCCTCGCCGACCGCGAAGATGCCGACCGCGACCACGACGACGTCGATGCCGTCGGCCAGCTGCGGGACGCCCAGGGTCAGGCGCTGCTGGCCGGACACCGTGTCGATGCCGACCAGGCCGATCGTCAGGCCCAGCAACAAGGAGATCAAGCCCCGGATGCGCGACGAGCCCAGCACCGACGTCACCGCTATGAACGCCAGCAGCATCAGCGCGAAGTAGTCGGGAGCGCCCAGGCTGACCGCGAAGTCCACCACGAACGGGGTGACCAGGACCAGCAGCAGGGTGCCGATCGTGCCCGCCACGAAGGAGCCGATCGCCGCCGTGGCGAGCGCCTGGGCCGCCCGGCCCGCCTTCGCCATCCTGTTGCCCTCGATGGCCGTGACCACGGACGAGGACTCGCCGGGGGTGTTCAGCAGGATCGACGTCGTCGAGCCGCCGTACATGCCGCCGTAGAAGATGCCGGCGAACATGATGAACGCCTGCACCGGCTCCATGCCGTAGGTGACGGGCAGCAGCAGGGCCACCGTCATCGCCGGGCCGATGCCCGGCAGGACGCCCACCGCGGTGCCGATGACGACGCCGATGAGGGCAAGCAGCAGGTTCATCGGGTCCATGACGTCCGCGAAGCCCTGCATGAGGTTGTTCAGGTTGTCCATCAGGGCCTCACAGGATTCCTTGCAGGACGCCGGCGGGGAGGTTCACGCCGAGGCCGATCGCGAACGCGTAGAACGTCGTGAGGGAGAGCGTCGCGGCGATGAGCAGATTGCGTATGTAGTGGCGGTTGCCGAGCGCGAACGCCGTGCCCCAGAAGAGCAGGCCGCCGCTGATCACCCAGCCGAGCCGCTCGATGAGCAGCGCGTTCGCCAGGAACACCGCGATCAGCAGCGTCACCGTGCGCCAGTCGCTGCCGCTCGACAGGTCGACGTCCTCGCCGGCCTCCGGCTCTCCCCGGCCGCCCCGGGCCACGTCGACGGCGTACAGCACCGCGAGCAGCAACAGCAGCGCGCCCAGGATCAGGGGCACCGCGCGCGGCCCGACCGGGTCGGTGCCGCTGGCGGTGTGCGCGATGCCCAGGGCGTCCACGATCACGGCGGTGCCCAGCAGGGCGAGGAACGCGCACACGCCGTACTGCGCGCGGTCCCCGCCCTCCCGGGGCGGCCGGGAGTCCTCCACGGTCTGTTCCTCTACCTGCGAGCTCATGCCAGCCCGAGCTCGGCCAGCAGGTCGGCGACGGCCTTGTCCTGCTCGGTCAGATAGCTGCCGAACTCGTCACCGGTGGCGAAGGCGTCGACCCAGCCGTTCTTCTCGAGCTGCGCCTTCCACTCGTCCGAGTCGTGCATCTTGGTCAGCGAGTCGATCCAGGTCTGCTTCTGCTCGTCGGTGATGCCCGGAGGGGCCACGATGCCGCGCCAGTTGGTGAAGACCAGGTCGATGCCGGAGTCCTTGAGGGTGGGGGCGTCCTTGAGCGCGTCGATCGGCTTCTCGCTGGTCACCGCGAGGACACGCACCTGGCCGGCCTCGATCTGGTCGAGGAACTCGCCGAAGCCGCTCGCCCCGAAGGCGATCTTGTTGCCGAGGATGGCCGGGAGCAGCTCGCCGCCGCCGTCGTACGAGACGTAGTTGACGTCCTTCGGCTTGATCCCGACGGCCTTCGCCAGCTGCATCGGCAGGAGATGGTCGGGGCCGCCCGGCGACGAGCCGCCGCCCACGGCGAACTTCTTGGGGTTCTCCTTCCAGGCCGTGACGAGGTCGTCCATCGTCGTGTACGGGGAGTCCTTCGGCACGACGATCGCGCCGGCCTCCTCGATCAGCTTGGCGATCGGCGTGGTGTCGGTCAGCGTCGCCTTCGACTTGGAGGTGTACGAGGCTCCGACGACGCCCAGGCCCATCTGCATGGCCATCTTGCCGTTGCCCTTCTCGTTCACCAGACGCTGCAGGCCGACCGTGCCGCTGGCGCCGGGCAGGTTGAACACCTGGACGCCGGAGGCGACCTTGGTGTCCTGCATGACCTGGGTGACGGTGCGGGCGGTGAGGTCATAACCGCTGCCCGGGGTGTTCGGGACCATCAGCCGAAGGCCGGTCACGGGCTTGTCGGACCCGCCTCCGCTTCCGGACTCCTCCTTGTCGGCGGTGGCGCCACAGGCGCTGACCGCGAGCATGGACACGGCAGCAAGAGCTCCGACAAGTGCGGCTCGTCGAGTTCTCATGGCTCATCTCTTTCGCTTGGGCCGATCCGGCGCCATGATTGTGCGGTTCCTGAGACACCCCGTCTCGGTTGTGTGACCATTGAAGGTTGAGTTCATAGTGGTCATAACGTCACGGTCACCGTCACGGAGACAGCGCCGTCAGACGCTCGCAGGTGAGCTGCTCGTATGGCAGCTCGCCATTGTCGTGATCGTGCTGGCGGCGGTGGCCGCGGTCTCGCTGGCGCAGTCGAAGTCGACGTTCGACCGGGTCGAAGGACGCCGGGTCACCGCGCTCGCCGAGGAGATGGCGGGCAACCCCCTCCTGCGCACCCAGCTGGTCCGGCCCGCCCCGGCCGAGATGCTCGCGCCGCTGCTCCAGTCCACGCTGACCAGGTCCGGCGTCACCTCCGCCACGGTCGCCGACGCCCGCGGCAGGATCGTCGCCTCCACCAACCCCACCCTCCTCGGGACGCGGCTGCCGGGCTCCGGCACGGACGCCGCCGGGGGCCGCGGCTGGTCCGGGGAGCTGCCGGTGAACGGCGTCACCGAACTGGTGGCGCAGGCCCCGGTGCTCGGCGCCGAGGACGAGAACGCCGGGGACCACCTCGGCACGGTCATGATCGGCCGCGCCTCGCCCTCGGTGTGGCAGCGGCTGGTGGGCGCCTCGTCCTATCTGCTCATCTACCTCGGCGTCGCCAGCGTCCTCGGAGTGGCCGGATCCTGGCTGCTGGCCCGGCGCATCAAGCGGCAGACCTTCGGGATGGAGCCGCGCGAGATCGCCGGGCTCGCGGAGCACCGGGAGGCGATGCTGTTCGGGATCGCCGAGGGCGTGGTGGCCCTCGACCCGCACCAGCGGCTGACGCTGGTGAACGCGGTCGGCCGGGGGCTGCTCGACCTGCCCGAGAACTGCGTCGGGATGAGCCTCGCCGACCTGGGGATCGAGGGCCGGCTGTACGACGTCCTGGCCGGGACCGCGCCCGAGGGGGAACCCGGCGAGGAACTCGCGCGGCGGGACGAGGTCGTCGTACGCCGTGGCCGGGTCCTGGTGATGAACCGGATGGACGTCACCAAGGACGGCCGCCGCCTCGGCTCCGTGACGACCCTGCGCGACCGTACCGAACTCGCCCAGCTGGAACGGGAGTTGGGCTCCTTCCGCAGCACCACCGAGCTGCTGCGCGCCCAGGCCCACGAGTTCTCCAACCAGCTGCACACCATCTCCGGGCTCATCCAGATCGGCGAGCACGACGAGGTCGTACGCTACGTCCGCGCCCTGCGCAAACACCGCGAGTCGCTCGACCTGCACCTCACCAGCCGGGTCCGGGACCGGGCCGTCGCCGCGCTGCTCATGGCCAAGTCGGCGCTCGCCGCGGAACGCAAGGTGCGGCTGAAGATCTCCGAGCGCACGGCGCTGGAGCGGCTGGAGCCGACGGACTCCGCGGATGTGGCGACCGTGCTGGGCAACCTCGTGGACAATGCGGTCGACGCGGCCGCGAGCGGTTCCAGGGCGGGGGACGGTGACCCCGACGCGTGGGTGGAGGTCGAGCTGCGCCAGGACGCCTCCAGCGTGGAGATCGTCGTACGGGACTCGGGGCCGGGGGTGGCGCCCGAGCTGGCGCAGGAGGTGTTCTCGCACGGGTTCACCACCAAGGCCGCGCAGGGCGGCGACCGTGGCATCGGCCTGGCGCTGACCCGGCTGGTGTGCAAACGCCGGGGCGGTGAGGTGTCGGTGGCCAACACGCGGGCCGGTGCCATGTTCACCGCCCGGATGTCCGTCGGCCGTCCGGCCGACCGAGCGACGGAGGGAGTGCGATGATCGATGTCCTGGTCGTGGAGGACGACTTCATGGTGGCGCGGATCCACCGCGGATTCGTCAATGACGTCCACGGGTTCCGGGTGATCGGCACGGCGAACTGCGGCGAACAGGCGCTCACCGCCGTCGCCGAACTGCAGCCCGACCTGGTGCTGCTCGACCTCTACCTGCCCGACATGTTCGGCCTGGAGGTCATCCCCCGGCTGCGCAGCGCCGGCCACGACTGCGACGTCATGGTGATCAGCGCGGCGCGCGAGGCGGACGCGGTCCGCGGCGCCGTACGCCAGGGCGTCGTCGACTACCTGCTCAAGCCCTTCGACGCCGGCGACCTCAGGGCGCGCCTGGAGCAGTACGCGGCCCGCCGCAGCAACCTCTACGCCGCCGTGGTCAGCGGCCAGTCCGACGTGGACCGGGCCCTGGCCCGCGGCGCGGCACCGGCCGCCCCGACGCCCACCCTTCCCAAGGGCATGAGCGTGGAGACCGCCGAGCTGATCGAGCGCGAGCTGCGCGCGACCGACGGCAGCCTCTCCGCCGCCGAGTGCGCGGCCCGCCTCGGGGTGTCCCGGGTCAGCGCCCGCCGCTACCTGGAGCACTTCAGCGTCACCGGGCAGGCCGAGGTGTCACTGCGGTACGGGCAGGCGGGGCGGCCGGAGCGGCGGTACAGCTGGGTGGAGCTCTAGGGCTTGTCCGCCGGACGGGCGCCCTAGGGCCTCTCCCACGCCTGGCTGCCGCCCCTGTCGACAGGACCGGCCAGCTCCACGATGTCGTCGGACGCGATGTCGTGCAGCCTGATCGCCAGGTCCTCCAGGGCGCGGCTGGCGGCGAGTTCGTCGCCGATCTCCGGGATGGGGCGGTCGATCGGATTGCGGTGGGCCACGCCCCGGCCGGTGACGGTCGAGGTGCCCTCCGCCGGGTCCTGAGTGGTCAGCACGGCCTCGGCGCGGGTGTCGTCGCCGTCCTCGGTGATATGGATCCGGACGGTCCAGTTCTTGTCTTCCATCGAGATCACTTCCGTACGGGGTCGGGAGCCCTACTCATGAGCGTGCGCCTGATCCCGGCCCGGGTCCAGCGCGGGTCGACGGCCCCCGAGCCTCGCCGCACGATGGAAGAAGACCAGAAGGAGAGCCGGAAGGAGGCCGGACATGACTGACGTCCTGACACGGCCGGCAGGTCGTAGGGAGTTCGAACTCAGCAAGAACCGCAAGGAGAACCACCCCTGGGAGATACGGGTCGTCAAGCACCCGGATCGCTCGGAGTCCTCACACTTCCGCGCCGCGAAGAAGACGGCGAAGAAGATCCTCGCGGAGCTGGAGTCCGAGCAGGCCGAGGAGTCCGAGCTGCCGTACGGGCCGGGGCCCTGGGAGATGCACCACGGCGGCAGCCTCTGGGTGAAGGCGGAGAGCGGCTGGCGGATGTACCGGGCCCGGGTCGGCATCGAGTGGAGCGCGCAGTTCTGCGCCGACCCCGCGAAGGTCGACCGGCTCCGCCGGGAGGCCGCCGAGCTGATCGAGGCCTTCCCGCTCACGCTGCCGGCCCTGGACGACCTCGGCTACAAGCGGGCTCGCGACCTCCTCGACACCCCGATCACGGACGCCGACGGCGTGGAGGCCTGGACCGACTCCCTCTTCAACTCGTGCGTGCCGCTCAGCAACCCCGACCACTCGGGCGTCCTGCCCAAGGCCGCCGGCGAGCATCACTACCCCTGGCCGATCAAGTCCGCGGACTACTTCCGGTACGACGACTTCCAGCTGTGGGTGACCCTCCCCGACGGCACCAACGCCGGCGTCACCCCGGTCGGCCGGCGCGGTTCCGGCGACGGACAGGTCCGCATCGTCCACGCCCGGCACGGCACCCCGGCCGGGGACGCCCTCGCGGAGGCGCAGCGGCGCCGCATGATGGCCATCGTGCCGCCCGAGAGCCCGATCGCGCTGGCGGCGTTCGAACAGCAGATCCCGCGCGGGGCGAAGACCGCGTCCGGACCCGCGCGCGCCCGTCGGCGCGGGTCGCCCGACGGCGCACGTCGGAGCACCCCGACCTGATTCGGGGGCGCCCTCCTCCCCGGGAAGCAGCCCCTCACGCATCCGCTCCTCCCGCGGAGGCATGACAAGTGCCTCCGTGGGCACGATGTGCCGAAAGGTTGCGTAGAGAAGGCTGGTCGCAACGGACCGAGGTACGAGGAGGGCGCCATGAACCGCCAGACCCACGTTCGCGTTCGTGTCACCCGCCGGCCGGCCGCTCCCCGCGACACCAGGGGCGAGATCGACCGGCGCACGCCCTCGGGGCGGATCCTGCCGTACTGACTTCGGGCCGCCCGTCCGCCTTCGCCGACGTAGCGTGAGCACATGCGGGTGCTGGTCGTCGAGGACGAGGAGCGGTACGCGGCGGGGCTCAGGGACGGTCTCGAGGCCGAGGGCTTCGCCGTCGACGTCGCGCTCGACGGGGTGGACGGGCTGTGGCTGGCCCGCGAGAACAGCTACGACGCGATCGTCCTCGACGTCATGCTGCCGAAGCTCAACGGCTACCGCGTCTGCCGGGCCCTGCGCGCCGAGCGCGACTGGACGCCGATCCTCATGCTCACCGCCAAGGAGGGCGAGTGGGACGAGATCGAGGGCCTGGACACCGGCGCCGACGACTACCTGACCAAGCCCGTCTCCTACGCCGTACTCCTGGCCCGCCTGCGCGCGCTGCTGCGGCGCGAGGCACGCGAGCGGCCCGTCGTGCTCGCCGCCGGTGATCTGCGACTGGACCCGGCGGCCCGGACGGTCAGCCGGGCCGGGCGGGAGATCGAGGTGACCGCGCGGGAGTTCGCGGTGCTGGAGTTCCTGCTGCGGCGGGCCGGGGAGGCGGTGTCCAAGCGGACCATCCTCGACCATGTCTGGGGCGACGACTTCGAGGGCGATCCGAACATCGTCGAGGTGTACGTACGGCGGCTGCGCAACAAGGTCGACCGGCCTTTCGGGCGGCAGTCGCTGGTGACCTCGCGGGGGCACGGGTACCGGCTCGTGCCCGACGACGGGTGACGGTGCCCGATGACGCGCGAGCGGTACGAGCGCCGGCTGCGGGCCGTGAGGGTCCGGGCCACGGTCGTCGCCGTGCTGGTCATCGCCCTCGCCCTGGTCGCCGCCGGTGTCGGGCTCGTCGTCGGGCTGCGCACGGAGCTCAGCGACGACGTACGGGACGCCGCCCGGGCGCGGGCCTCGGACGTGGCCCGGGTCATCGAGGCGGGCCGCGGGGTGCCCGCGCCGACGGTGACCGCGCCCGACGAGGAGTTCCTCCAGGTCGTCGCCGCGGACGGCACGGTCGTCGCGGCCAGCGAGAACGTCGAGGGACGGCCCGCGCTGGCCCGGCTGGACCCCGGGGAGAGCGCCTCCGTCGACACCCCGCTCGACGACGACCCCTTCCTGGTGGTCGCGGTCGGTGCCCGCGACGACGGCCGCGAACTGGTCGTCCTCGACGGGCGGGACGCCTCCGGAGTCGCCGCGGCCACGGACACCGTCACCTGGCTGCTGCTCATCGGCCTGCCCGTCCTGCTCGTCCTCGCGGCCGCCGCCACCTGGACGGCCGTCGGCCGCGCCCTGCGCCGCGTGGCGCGCGCCGAGGCCGCCCAGCGCCGCTTCGTCTCCGACGCCTCCCACGAACTGCGCTCTCCCGTGGCCACCGTCCGCCAGCACGCCGAGGTCGCCCTCGCCCACCCCGAGCGGGCCGACACCGGTTCCCTGGCCGGGACCGTGCGCGACGAGGCCGTACGCATGCAGCGCCTCGTCGACGACCTGCTGCTGCTCGCCCGCGCCGACGAGAGCGCCCTGCTGCGGGGCGGCCGGCACCCCGTCGACCTCGACGACCTGGTCCTGGCGGAGATACGGCGGCTGCGCTCGGCCCCGCCCGGTCCGCGCATCGACGGCACGGCGGTGGGCCCGGCCCGGGTGACCGGCGACGCGGAGGCGCTCGGGCGCCTGGTGCGCAACCTGGGCGAGAACGCGGCGCGGCACGCCCGCACGCGGGTGGCGTTCGCGCTGACGGACGCCGGGGACGGGTGGGTGCGGCTGGTGGTGGAGGACGACGGACCGGGCGTTCCGGCCGCCGAACGGGCGCGCGTCTTCGACCGTTTCGTACGGCTGGACGAGTCCCGGGCGCGTGGGGCGGGCGGTGCGGGGCTGGGCCTCGCGATCGTCGCGGAGGTGGCGGGGGCGCATCGGGGGCGGGCGGAGGTAGGGGTGAGCGAGAGGTTGGGCGGGGCGAGGTTCACGGTGGAGCTGCCGTCGGCGGGGGAGTGAGGGGCGGCCCCGCGTGGGCGCGAGCAACCACGAACCACCCGCGGCCGCCCGCGAATCCGCGATCCACCCCCACATCCGGCTCAAGCCCTTTCTGACACCGCGTTCAGGGCCGTTCAGGGGTTGTTCAGCGACTCCGAGGGACTCTCGATCCGTCGGAATCGGCACCGAGGAGGCAGCCATGACCAGCCATCGCGGGATCCTGTGGCCAGGGGCCGTCGTGGGCGCCGTCGTGCTGATGGCCGGCGCCTGCTCCGGGAACGCCGGGGGATCGGAGAACGCGAGCTCCAACGACTGCGTGCACGTCATCGACGAGGACACCGGCGAGACAGGCAAGGAATGCCTGCCGCTCGCGCCCGAGAGCGAGCGGGTCGATCTGGCCGAGCCGGCGTTCTCCGACCCGACCGAGGTCACCAACCCCCTCCACCCCAACAGCGCGGTCGACCAGGTCATCATGGGCGGCCAGGTGGACGACGCGCCCTTCCGCACCGAGGTGAGCCTGCTGCCCGGCACCAAGACCATCAAGTTCGACGGCCGGACCGTCCAGGCGATCATCCAGCAGTACGCGGCCTACTCCGACGGCCGGATCCACGAGGTCGCCCTGGACTGGTTCGCCCAGGACGACGACGGTGCCGTCTGGTACCTCGGCGAGGACGTCTTCAACTATGAGGACGGTGTCGTCGCGGACACAGCGGGCACCTGGCAGGCCGGCAAGGACAAGGCACCCCCCGCGATGATCATGCCGGCGGACCCGAAGAAGGGCGATGTGTACCGGCCGGAGAATCTCCCCGGCGTCGTCTTCGAGGAGGTCACGGTGCGGGAGACCGGCCGGACCGTGGACGGGCCGTACGGGAAGGTCGAGGGCGCGATGACCGTGCGCGAGCTGCACATGGACGGCTCGACCGAGGAGAAGACCTTCGCCCCCGGGTACGGCGAGTTCTCCACCGGGAACGACGGCGGCGACCTGGAGGCGGTGTCCCTCGCCGTGCCCACGGACGCCCGACCGGGGCCGCTGCCAAGGGAGTTGGCCGCACTCGACCGGGCGGCGCGGGCCGTGCAGGACGGCGTGGTCACCGACGCCGACCTGAGTGCGGTGCGGGACGCGTGGACGGCGTACCGCGCCTCCGACGCCGTACCGGAGCTGCTGGACCGGCAGATGACGCGCGACCTCGACGCACTCGACGAGGCCGTCGGAGCGAAGGACGAGGAGGAGACGCTCGGCGCCGCGCTGAGGGTGGCGCAGAACACGTCGGATCTGCGGCTGCGTTACGAGCCGGTGCGGACGGTGGACCTGGACCGGTTCGACATGTGGGCACGGCAGGTGGGGATCGACGCGGAGGCAGGGGCCGAGGGGGCCGTCGCCGGAGACGTCACCAGCCTCGAACTCGCCTGGGAGCGGCTGAAGGACGACGTCGCGGAGGCCGAGGCGGCCGCTGTCTCGGCCGGCCTGCGCGAGGTCCGGGAGGCCGCCGACCGCAAGGACATGGAGGCGGCGGGGCAGGTGGCGCCGAGCCTGGTGGAGAACATTGCCGAGGTGAGGGACTGACGCCGGTCACACACTGTCGTCGAGGGGCGGGGCCGACTCGGTCGGATTCAGCTCCAGCGGCTCGATCTTGCCCTCCAGCATGGTGCCGAGGCCCTGTACGGCGCAGACGTCGGGTCGCTCGGCGATGTGCACGGGCATTCCGGTGGCCTGCCGCAGCATCTGGTCGAAGCCGGGCAGCAGCGCGCTGCCGCCGACCATCATGATCCCGCGGTCGGCGAGGTCGGCGACCAGGTCGGGCGGGCAGTCGCGCAGTACCTTGCCGATGCTGTCGAGGACGGCGGTGAGCGGGGTCTGGATGGCGTCCCGTACGGCGGCGGTGTCGACCTTGACGCTGCGGGCGAGGCCGGTGCAGACGTCGCGGCCGTGGATCTCGGTGGAGGCGGGCCCGTGGGGTGTGAGCCCGTTGCCGGACAGGGCGAGCTGCAGGGGCCGTACGTTCTGGCTGGGCAGCATGAGCTCGTGCTCGTGCCGCAGATGCTGCACGATCGCGTGGTCCACGGCCTCGCCGCCGACGCGGACACGTTCGGCGGCGACGATGTTGCCGAGGGAGAGCACGGCGACCTCGGTCGCGGCGGCTCCGCACACCATGATCATGCTGGCCTCGGGCTGCTCCACGGGCAGTTCGCACCCCACGGCGGCCGCGATGAGGGTGTCGACGAGTTCTACGCGCCGGGCCCCGAGACCGACGAGGGTCTCGATGGCGGCGCGCTGGGCGAGCGGGTCGGCGTCGTGCGGCGTGCAGGCCGCGGCACGCAGGAACGGCTTGCGGCGCAGCGCGCGGCGCATCTTGTCGCCGAGCAGGTGCCGCAGCATCCGCTGTGCCATCTCGATGTCGACGACGGTGCCGCCGGAGACGGGCCGTACGACGCGGATGTAGTGCGGGGTGCGCCCGGTCATCCTCTCCGCGAACTCACCGACCGCGATGAGCGCGCCGGTACGGGTGTTTATGGCGGCGGCCGAGGGCTGGTCGACGACGAGTCCGGCGCCCTTCACATAGACGCGGGTCCTGGCCGCCCCCAGGTCGACGGCGAAGTGGCAGCGGCGCAGCTGCTCCAGCGTGGCGGTCATGGGGGTCCTCCCGGTAGGCCAGACCATGGGTCCGCCGGGTGGGTGGCGGGCCTCGCTTCGGGTGTTCGGGGTCGTGTGTACGGGGCCGGTTCGTGGCGGCTTCCTTGACACCGATCGTGCGGGGGGCCGGGAGGGGGCGCCTTTTGGAGGGGGCCGGGTGGGGTGCGGCTGAATGGATGGATTTGCCGCTGAAAGGGCGTCAGGTGGCGTGTCGGGTCACAGGGAGCGCGGGGTTTCGAGTATGGGCTTGAGCACCCGGACGGCGTAGGCGGGTGTTGGTCAGGCGCGGCCGCAGGACCTGGCGGCTCATGGTCGTGTGCTCCCGCCGGGGACGCCGGGGACGCCGACGACGCCCCGGACCACCCCCAGCGCCACCAGGTCCTGCGGCCGGATCCGGAGTTCGTCCGCCGTCGATTCGACCTCCCCCGCCCCCCGCTTCAGGATCGCCGCCGCCATCTCCGGCCCGATCACCGAGAAGTAACTGTCCGGCGTGGCCCAGGTGTTGCCGGGTGCCGCGAGCGCCAGCGCACCCCCCGAACCGCCCTCGCCGATCAGCAGCGTGGTGATCGGCACCCGGGCGGCTGCCACCGCGCCGAACAGGTCCGCGATCGCGGCGCCGACGCCCTGCCGTTCGGCTTCCGCGTCGTTGGCGGCGCCCGGGGTGTCCACCAGGGTCAGCACCGGGATGCCGAGCCGGTCGGCGAGGCGGATCAGCCGGGCGGCGGTACGGAAGCCCGCCGGGCGGGTCGCGGCCCCGGTCTGCGCGGCGTAGGCCACCGTACGGCCCTCGTGCTCGCCGAAGCCGCACAGCATGCCGTCGGGGTCGGTGCCGCCGCAGCGGTCGCCGCTGAGGGCGACACGATGCGTGAAGTACGCCGCCAAGTAGGCCTCCGCACGCGGGCGCCGGGACGAGCGGGCTCGCTGGACGGCGTCCCAGCCGGTGCGGGGCAGCTCCTGAGCGCCGAGGGCGAAGGGCAGGGGGGCCGCGGGGTGCTCCGGGGGAAGCGCCGGGTCGGGCCGTCGGTCGTCCGCGGTTCGGCTGTGGCTGGGCGCGCCCACTTGGCGGAGCCGCACATGGTGCGCCCCCGCATCTCTTTGGGGCGCGTCCGGAGCCGTCGGCCCGGAGAGCAGGCGGAGCCACAGCGCCAGCGTCTGCCGTAGCTCCTCGGGGTGTACGACCGCGTCCACCGACCCCGCCGCCACCTGCGCCTCGGCCGTGTAGGCCGCCGGATCCGCGTCCGGTGGGCGGACCCGGGAGCCGGCGAAGCCGACCTGGGCGCCGGGCAGGGCGAGGGTCACGTCGGCGCCCGCGCCGAGGGTGGCCCAGCCGCCGCCCGTCGTCGGGTCCCGGAGGATCGCGAGCTGGGGCAGGCCCGCCTCGCGGGTCAGGGCGGACTGCCGTGCCACGCGCTGGAGTTGGGTGAGGGCGAGCATGCCTTCCTGCATACGGCTGCCGCCCGTCGCCACCAGTGCCACCACCGGGAGGCGGCGGGCGCGGGCGTAGGTGTACGCCGTCTCCAGCCGGTCGCCGGTGCGTTCGCCCAGCGAGCCGCCCAGGAAGCCGAACTCGAACGCGATCAGGACCGCGCGCGTGCCCTCGACGGCGGCGGTGCCGCAGACCACCGACTCCTCCTCGCCGGTGCGCTCGGCGGCCCGGGCGCGCGAGGCGTCGTAGCCGTGCCAGGCGAGAGGGCCGTCGGGGGCGGAGTCCCGTGCCGGGTACGGGAGTTCGGCGAAGTCGTCGGTGAGCAGCGCGATCGCCCCTCGGGCGGAGAGGCGGTCCGGGCCGCGGTCCGGGACACCGTCATGGACACGGCCCTCAGTCATGGCGCAGCGCCCGCTTCATGATCTTCCCCATGTCGTTGCGGGGGAGGGCGGAGAGGTGGTGGACGACGCGGGGGCGCTTGTGGGGGGCCAGCCGGCGGGCCACGTGGTCCGCCAACTCCTCGGCCGGAGGCGGGGATTGGGGGTCCTCCGGGACCACCCACGCCACGATCCGCTCGCCCAGGTCCGCGTCCGGCTCCCCGGTGACCGCCGCCTCCCGCACACCGGGGTGTTCGAGGAGCGCGTTCTCGATCTCGCCCGCCCCGATCTTGTAACCCCCGCTCTTGATCAGGTCGGTGGCCTTGCGGCCGACGATGCGGACGTACCCGTCGGGATCGCGCACCGCCATGTCGCCGGTGCGGAACCAGCCGTCCGGCGTGAAGGCGGCGGTCGTCGCGTCGGGGCGGTTGAGGTACTCCGTGAACAGGTTCGCGCCGCGCACCTGGATCTCGCCCACCGTCTCGCCGTCGTACGACGTGAGCGGCGTCCCGTCCTCCTCCACGAGCCGCAGCTCCACGCCCGGCAGCGGCACGCCGACCGTCCCGGCCCTGGCCTCGCCGTCCGCGCGGACGCTCGTGTTCATCAGCGTCTCCGTCATGCCGTACCGCTCGACGACCCGCTGCCCGGTCGCGGCCGTGATCCGCTCGTGGTCGTGCACGGGGAGCGCGGCCGAGCCCGAGACGAGGAGGCGGGCCCTGCCCAGCGCCTTCGCCAGCTCCGGCTCCTCGGGGAGGGCCTCGGCGATGCGGTGGTACATCGTCGGCACGCCGAACACCATGGTCGCGCCGTCGTTCAGCTCGCGCGCGACGCCCTGCGTGCCGAACCTGCCCAGGTGCCGTACGGATCCGCCGCGGCGCAGCGGGCCGAGGATGCCGAGGACCAGGCCGTGGACGTGGAACAGGGGCAGGCCGTGGACCAGGGTGTCGTCGGCGGTCCACTGCCAGGCGTCCGCGAGGGCGTCCAGGGTGGCCGTGATCGCCCGGCGCGGGATGACGGCGCCCTTGGGCGGGCCGGTGGTGCCGGAGGTGTAGACGACGAGGGCGGGGTCCTCGTCGGACACCTGCGGGTCGGGGCGCGGTCCGGCGGCCCGCACGTCGACGTCGATGCGCTCCAAGTCACCCAGGGCGGCCGGTAGTTCGTCCCCGGCGGCGGCCAGCACCGCCGACGGCGCGCTGTCGGACAGGATGTGCCCGAGCTCCTTCTCCCCGGACTTCGGGTTGAGCGGTACGGCGGCGACACCGGCCTCCAGCGCCGCCACCACCGCCACGGCGGTCTCCAGCTCCGGGGTCGCCCAGACGGCCACTCTGCCCGCCCCGCCGATCCGCGCCGCGAGGGCGCCGCAGGCGGCGCCGAGTTCGCCGTACGTCAGGGAACGGTCGCCGAACCGCAGGGCGGGCCGGTCGGCCGGAGCGCCCGTCAGGGCCGGGAAGAGAGAGGACACGCGTCGTACTCCTTAGCTGTTCAAGACCTGGTCAAGACCTGTTCGACGGACACCGGTCGCTGTGGCCCGCGGTTCTACCCCCAGCCCGGCACGACCATCACCAGCCACACCACCGCGGGCACCACCGCCACCACGATCCCTCCGTACACCATCAGCTGCCGGAAGAAACGCTCGCGGTCGACATCCGGTGCCGCGGCCAGCACCAGCGCGCCGTTCGTCGAGAAGGGGCTCACGTCCACAACGGTCGCCGACACCGCGAGCGCCGCCACCATCCCGACCGCCCCGATCTCGCCCTGCGCGAGGAACGGAACGGCGAGCGGGATGAGCGCGCCCATGATGCCGACGGACGAGGCGAACGCCGACACGATCGCGCCGATGTAGCAGAGCAGCACCGCCGCCAGCAGCGGTACGCCGATGCCGCCGACACCCTCGCCGGCCCAGGTGATGGTGCCCATCTCGTCCAGCACACCGACGTACGTCAGCACACCGCAGATCAGCAGGACCGTCGGCCAGGCGATCTCGCCGACCGCCTTGCGGCTGTCCGTCGGCCAGAGGGTGCTCAGGACCACGGCCAGGGTGATCGCGGTCAGACCGGCGTCCAGGTCGAGGACGAGGACGGCGACGACGAGGGCGACCAGGGAGAGGAGCGTGGCGGTGCGGGCGGGGGTGAGCTGGGCGGTGGCGAGCGGGGTGGCGGTGGGGGCGGGGCGGGTGACGGTGGTGCCGCCCTCGGGGGCGCTCCCGCCCGAGGAGAGGGGCTCGCCCTTCGTGCCGGTGCCTCCGGCGGGGAGGGGCCCGCCCTCCGTGCCGGTGCCCCCGGCGTCGCGCTCCGCGTCAGTTCCCACCGCCCCCTGCGCCCACAGCTTCAGCCCCCCGAACAGGACGAACACGATCCCCGCGATGACGACATTGACGATCAGGGACGCCAAGAACAGCGCGACCTCGTTCCCCGGCAGCTTCTCCCGCTCGACGATGCCGTTGACGATCGAGCCGTAGATGCTGATCGGTGAGAAGCCGCCGCCCTGCGCGCCGTGCACGACCATCGCGCCCATCAGCAACGGACTGATCCCGTACCGGGCGGCGAAGCTCAACGCGACGGGCGCGACGATCGCCACGGCGGCCGGACTCACCGCGCCGATCGCGGTGAGCGCGCCGGTGAGGGCGAACATCACCCAGGGGATGAGCGCCACCCGGCCCCGCACGAGCCGGATCGCGGCGTGCACCAGCCAGTCGGTGGTGCCGTTGGCGCGGGCGATCGCGAAGAGGTACGTGACGCCGACGAGGACGACGAACAGGTCGCCGGGGAAGCCGGCGAAGATGCCGTCCGCGTCGAGGTCGGCGACGAGGGTGCCGACTCCGAAGGCGGCGGCGAAGGCGAGCGCGCCCATGTTGATCGAGCGGGTCGTGGCGATGACGAACACCACGACGAGGACGAGGATCGAGATGAGTTCGGGGGACATACGGGCTCCCGTCTCTGGGTCCCGGAGCGGTTGTGAGGACGACTGTGCGGTGGCCGAGTGGCTGAGCCAATTCGGCCCTGCTGGCTGGACAGCGTGGGCGCGCCGGGAGACGACGTCAAGGGGTCGCGCAGGAATTGGCTGAGCCACTCGGCCACCCGGCACCCCGGTGTTACGCTCCCGGCGAGAGGGGGACCCCGTGACCGACGCCCTGCGCCCCATGTCCAAGCAGCGCCTCTACGAGCAGGTGCTCGACCGGCTGCGCGCCTACGTCGCCGAGGGCGGCCTCGGCGCCGGGGACCGGCTCCCGACCGAGCGCGACCTGGCCGCCCGGCTGGGGGTCAGCCGGGCGTCCGTGAAGCAGGCGATCGTGGTCCTGGAGGTGCAGGGCCTGGTGGAGGTACGGCACGGGGGCGGCACGTATCTCGTCCGGGACAGCCTCGACGTGGAGCCGGTGGAACGGATGGTCGAGCGCCGGCGACGCCTCCCCGACGTCCTGGAGGCGCGCGAGGCACTGGAGACCAAACTCGCCGAACTGGCCGCCGAGCGCCGCACGGAGGAGGACCTCGCCGCGATGCGGTCGGCGCTCGCGCACATGGCGAAGGAGATCGAGGAGAACCGCCACGGCGTGGAGGGCGACCGCCTCTTCCACGCGGCGGTCACCGCGGCCGCGCACAGCAGCATCCTCGCCGAGTTCATGCGCTCGATCGCCGACCAGATCGCCGAGAGCCGCACGGAATCCCTCCGCCAGCCCCACCGCCCCGCCCGCTCCCTCGCCCAGCACCAGGCCATCCTGGACGCGATCGAGGCCGGCCGGCCCGGTCGGGCGGCCGCCGCGATGCGCCGCCATGTCCGTACGGTCGCGAAGGTGCGGTTGCTCGACTGGGAGCCTGACGGGGAACGCTAGCCGTCGGTTCCACACTGCCCGGTGCTCTCACACTCGGTCACGCGATTCCCCTCATCTCCTTGGCGTGGGCACGTAAAGGCAATCAGGCTTTTACACCGCCGCAGGTGTGGCGTCACTGCGCCTGGTGAGGCTAGGTAGCGACAAAAGGTCCTCCCCCCACATCCGAACAGGATTGGACCCACATACATGCACACCGAACTGAGGCGCGCACCCGCGCCCCGGAACACTCAGGCCTGCCCGCCGACCGACGGGCCGCCGATCGCCGGACCGGCGATTGAGGGACCGGCCACCGACGGGCCGGCCCAAGGCCATGTCCTCGCGGTCGGCACCCCCGGCCCCCGACGCGAAAAGCTCACCCGCACCCTCGAATCCACCGGCTACGCGGTCACCCACGCCGTCCCCGGCGACATCGGCCGCAGCGTCCAGCGGACCCCGCCCGACGCGATCGTCGCCCTCGACGGCCACGGCGGTGTCGACCAGGCCGTGGCGGTCGTACGGGAGATACGCACGGCACCCCAGAGCCAGGTCCTGCCCCTCGTCATGGTCACCGCCGACCGTGAACCCGCCGGTGTCGCCCGTCTGTTGCGCAGCGGCGCCGACGACTGCCTGCCCGAGGCCGCCGACCCCGTCGAGCTGTCGGCCCGGATCGCCGCCAAGCTGCACCGGGTCCCGGTCCCCGTCGACCGGCTGGCCCTGGACCCGCGCACCGGCCTGTACTCCGCACCCCACTTCCGCGACGAACTCGACCGCGAACTGCGCCGCCCCGGACGCCGCGACGGCGTTCTCGCGGTGGTCGCCGTGGCCGAGGCGGACACGCTGGAGGAACGGTTCGGGGCGCGGGTGCGCCGCGAAGTCGCCGAACGCCTCGCCGGTGTCGCCGAGCGGCTCGGCGACGGCAACGACCGGCTCGGCTGGGACGAGGAAGGACGGCTGCTCGTCCTCATGCCCGGCGTCGACGAGGAGACGGCCCGACGGGCGCTGGAGGACTTCGCCACCACGGTGGCCGGCACCCGGTTCGTCGTCGCCGACGAGAACGTACGGCTGACCCCGGCCGTCGGCTGGCTCCCCCTAGCGGGAGCCGACGGCCGTGCGGTCGAGAGGGCGGCCGACGCCGTCGCCGAGGCACTGCGCCACCGCGACCTGCGGCCCGTGCGCTACGAGCCGTGGATGAGAGCGGCCGCCGCGCCGCGCCGCCGCGCCAGAAAGGTCGTACGCCCTCTTCTCCTGGCCCTCTCCCCGCTGCTCGCGCTGCTGATCGGCGTGGGCGTTCCGTTCGCGCTGTACGAGCAGACGTACGCGGCGCTGGGCTGGGACATCGCCTCCGGGGTCTACTGGGTCGTCGTGGCCGGACTGGTCCTGTCCGCCTCGCTGATCCTCCTCGAATGCCTCTTCTCGCTCGACGCGCCCACCCGGCCCACGGAGCCCGCGCAGCCGTATCCGCCCGCGAGCGCGGTGATCGCGGCGTACCTGCCGAACGAGGCCGCGACGATCGTCGACACGGTGGAGTCCTTCCTGCGCCTGGACTACCCGAACGACCTGGAGATCGTCCTCGCCTACAACACGCCCCATGCCTTGCCCGTCGAGGACACCCTGCGCGAAATCGCCCGCCGCGACCGGCGGTTGGTGCTGCTCCCGGTGCCCGGAAGCACCTCCAAGGCGCAGAACATCAACGCCGCCGTCACCCGCGTGCGCGGCGAGTTCGTCGGTATCTTCGACGCCGACCACCACCCCGCGCCGGACGCCTTCCGTCACGCCTGGGACTGGCTGTCCCACGGCTACGACGTCGTCCAGGGCCACTGCGTGATCCGCAACGGCGACAGCTCCTGGGTGGCCCGGCAGGTGGCCGCCGAGTTCGAGGCGATCTACGCCGTCAGCCACCCGGGCCGGACCCGCCTGTACGGCTTCGGCATCTTCGGCGGCTCCAACGGCTTCTGGCGCACCGACCTGCTGGCCCGTACCCGGATGCACGGCTCGATGCTGACGGAGGACATCGACTCGACGCTACGCGCGTTGCGGGAAGGCGCGCGCATCGCCACCGACCGGACGCTGATCTCGCGGGAGCTGGCGCCCACCCGGCTCAAACCCCTGTGGAACCAGCGCTCCCGCTGGGCCCAGGGCTGGCTGCAGGTGTCCCTGCGTCACCTCGGACAGGCACTGCGCAACCCAACCTTCACGCCCCGTCAGAAGGCGGGACTGGTAGTCCTGTTGGGCTGGCGCGAGATCCAACCCTGGCTCTCCCTCCAGATCCTCCCGATCCTCCTCCACTCGGCCCTGCGGGCCGGAGGAGCGGACCGTATCGACTGGGCCACCCCCGCCTGCCTGCTCGCCTTCGCGTTCACGCTGTCGGCGGGCTTCGTGCAGACGGCGTTCGCGGGCCGGCTGGCCCTGCCCGAACTGCGCCGCAGGCGCGGCTGGTTCTGGCGCCACGCGCTGATCTCGACGGTCTTCTACACCCACTTCAAGAACATCGTGGCCCGCCAGTCGCACCTCAAGGAGCTGCTGGGGGACCGGCGTTGGCGGGTGACGCCACGAGCGGCGGCGACGGCGGCGGCGACGGCAGCGAAGGCGGTGGGCGGCCGGTGACGAGCACCCCCGCACCACAGCCACCGAAGCCCTCCAGCGGCGCCGGCGGCTCCCGCGGCGCCCGCGCCTCCCGCAGCGTCGAACTCCAGGGCTTCCGGGGCCTGGCCGCCCTCAGCACGGTCGTCTTCCACGTCTGGCAGCAGTACTACGTCTACGACGCCCAGGGCGCCCACCCGCCGGTCGACAACCCCTACCTCGGGGCGCTGATCTCCCTGGAGGTCATCGACCTGTTCTTCGTCATGTCGGCGTACCTGCTGACGCTCTCCTACGCCCGGGCGGCGATCGACGGCGAGGACCGCACCCGCCCGGGCAGGGACTTCCTCTTCCGCCGTGCCACGAGGATCCTCCCGCTCTACTTCCTCGCGGTGCTCCTCGTCTGGTCCCTGCGCAACCCGTCCCTCCCCGGCGACTGGCGCGACCTGCTGGAACACCTCACGTTCACGCACGTCTTCGACCAGAAACGCATCTTCTACACCCTGGGCCCGACCTGGTCGCTCTCCCTGGAGATCGCGTTCTACCTCACCCTGGTCGTCGTGGGCCCCCTGGCGATCCGCGCCTGCCGCCGCCTGCGCACCCGCCGAGCCCGCGTCGCCCTGTGCGCGACGGGCTGCGCGGCGCTCTACCTCGCCCCCCTCGCCTGGATCGCCGTCGCCCACCACGCCCTCGGCGTCCCGCACACCAACTGGCCCGTGTACTTCGGCCCCCAGGCCCGCCTCGGCGGTTTCGCGGCGGGGATGCTGCTGGCGGTGCTGCTGGTGGCGCTGGGCGAGCGGGGCCGGATCGGCGCGCGCCGGGCCACGGCGATGGCGGTGACCGCGGCGGCAGGCCTCTACGCGTTGTCGTATCACTCCGAAGCGGAAAACCCCTGGCACACCTACTACCACCCCCTGGCCGCCCTCCTCTGGTTCGCCCTGCTCTACGCCACCCTCCACGTCCGCACGACGGCCCGCCCCCGCTGGCACGCCCTGTTGCGCTCGGGATGGCTGACGGGCGTGGGCCTGGTCAGCTACAGCCTGTACATCTGGCACGAGCCCCTGATGCTCCTCCTGTACGACACCGGCGCCCTGCCCCGCTCCCCGGCGGGCTTCCCGCTGGCGGCGGCGTTCGTGGTCGCGGCCGGGGTCCTGGTGGCGACGGTGAGCTACTGGGCGGTGGAGTATCCGGGGAGCTTGCTGGCGGGGTTGCGGGACAAGAGGGGGCGGCCTCGGGAGTTCTATCCGGAGCCGGGGCCGGAGCCGGGGCCGCAGCCGCTGCGGGAGGTTGAGCCTGCGGTGCGGTAACCCGGTTCGGGAACCCTGATTCGCCGCTGCCCCGCCCCCCCCAAGGTCAGGGCAGCGGCGTCAGCACAACCCGGCGGCGTACGAGGTTGATGTCGGTGACCTCGACGGACAGTTCGTCGCCGACGTCGAGGGCGGCCCGGTCGGTGAGGGTGTCGCGGTGTACCAGCCCTTCGACGCCCTCGGCGACGCGTACGAACACGCCGAACGGGGCCACCTTGGTCACGGGGCCGCGGACGACCCGGCCCACCCCTGCGTTCCGCGCGAACTCCGCCAGCGGGTCCGGGGCGAGGGCCGCGAGCGACAGCCGTACCTGGGGCCGGAACAGCTCGAAGGCGAGGACCTCGGCCGTGATCTCCTGGCCGCCGTGGACCACCTCGTCGAAGGAGTCGAAGTGGTGCCGGGAGAGTTCGGGGGCGGTGATGAAGCCCTCGGTGCCGTCGAGGTCCACGAACACTCCGAAGCTCTCGATGCGGCTGACGACCCCACGCACGATCTGCCCCTGCTCGAACCCCTGCCACGCGGTCTCGGTCCCGGCGAGCCGGCGCCTGGTGCCCACCAGCGTGGCGAGGTCCTCGGCGATCGGGATCTCGACCGTCTTCAGCGCGGAGTGGCGCAGCCAGTACAGCCGGGCCCGGTCCACGGCGCCCTCGTGCAGCGGCGGCCAGTCGGTGGCGGGGGTGAAGTCGTCGATCACGATGCGGCCGGCCGGTGCCAGGAGCCGGGCCGGATCGGCGGGGGAGTCGTCCTCGGTCTTGGCCGTGCCGCCGCCGTCAAGGACCAGCAGGTCGTACGGCCCCCGCTCCTCGATCCGCCGCCAGTCGTCGCACAGCACCTCCACCTCGGGCCGGTCGGCGAACACCTCGGCGGCGACACGGGCCCGCTCCGGATCCCGCTCCACGCTGACGAGCCGTACGCCCGGCCGGGCCCCCTCCGCGAGCCAGGCCAGCCCCAGCCCGCAGCCCGTGCCCGTCTCCCCGATCAGGGTGTCGGCACCGCTCGCCAGGGCGTGCAGCAGGCGGCCCTGTTCCGGGCGGCAGGAGTAGGGGAAGCCATGGGCGCGGGCCGCGGCGAGGGCTCGCTCGACGAGCGGGGGGAGGTGAAGTGCCTTGTCGTACGCGTCCGTTCCGGAGATCGACATGGGGTCGATCCTGCCGTACGGATGCCCCTGTCAGGCCGCCTCCTCCACCACGTCCGCCACCACACAGCTGACGTTGTCCGACCCGCCCGCCTCGTTCGCCGCGGCGATCAGGGCGTGGACGGCGGCGTCCGGGGCCCGGGTGGAGGCGAGGAGGCGGCGGATGGCGGCGTCGGGGACGACTCGGGAGAGGCCGTCGGAGCACAGGAGGTAGCGGTCGCCGGGCTCGGTGTCGTGGAGGCGGAGGTCCGGGGTCGCGGGGGTGGTCGGGGAGAGGGACTTGAGGAGCAGCATGCGCTGGGGGTGGGTCGTCGCCTCCTCCGGGGTCAGGCGGCCCTCGTCGATCAGCGACTGGACCACCGTGTGGTCGTCGGTGATGCGGAACAGGGCGCCGTCGCGGAGCAGATAGGCGCGGGAGTCGCCGATGTGCACCAGGGCCAGCCGGGAGCCCGTCCACAGCAGCGCCGTCAGCGTCGTGCCGGCGTCCTGCGCGGAGCCTGAGCCGGAGCCGGCGTCGGCACCGTCCGCCGCGTCCCGGACCGCCTCCGTTGCGCCCTGTACCGCCTCCTTCAGCAGGTTCAGGACGTTGCCCGCCGGGAGCTCGTCCGTGTCCAGGAAGCGCAGCGCTTCCACCGCCGCGCCGCTCACGGGCGCGCCCGCAGGTCCGTAGCCGTCGGCCACCGCGAGCAGCCGGGTGCCCGCGTAGGCGGTGTCCTGGTTGGCGGGGCGGACGCGGCCCCGGTCCGAGTGGGCGGAGTAGCGGAGTTCCAGCATGGTGGTGTCCTTCCTCGGTTCTGCGAGCAGTTGTCCGACGAGGAACCCGGCGAGATCGCGCCGCGCCGCCGTCTCCGCCTCGACCTGCGCCCAGTAGGCACGGATCTCGCGGGCGGCGTCGGCCGGTGGCAGCGCGCACACCTGACGGATGCGGGCCAGCGGCATGCCGAGCCGGCGCAGCCACGCCACGAGGCGGGCCCGCTCCAGCTGTTCGACGGCGTAGTACCGGTACCCGGTGTCCGGGTCGACCCGGCTGGGGCGCAGGAGGTCCAGCTCGTCGTACAGCCGCAGCGCCTTCGGCGACAGCCGGCAGGCCTTCGCGAAGGCCCCGATCGTCAGTATGTCCTCGCGCATCCCGAGCCCTTCCGGTCCTCGCATCCGGTTCCTCGCACCGATGCTGTGGCTTCACCGAAGGTGAAGGTCAAGGGGCCTGTCCCGGTTCCGAAAGCGCTTGTTAGCCTGCGAAGCGCTCAACCGTCACCGATGGAGGAACCCGCCGTGCCCCGCATAGCCCTCGTCACCTGCCGCCCCGGCCCCGAGATCAGCGTCGACCGCGACCTCCCGGTGCTGGTCCGGGCGCTGCGGGACGCCGGGGCCGAGGCGGACTCCGTGTACTGGGACGACGACGCCGTCGACTGGGGCGGCTACGACCTCGCCGTCCTCCGCTCCACCTGGGACTACAGCTGGCGGGCGGCGGAGTTCCTGGCGTGGGCGGAGCGGTGCGGCAAGGTCACGCGGCTCGCCAACCCGGCCGAGGTGGTGCGCTGGAACGCCGACAAGCGCTACCTCGGCGACCTCGCCGCGGCCGGGGTGCCCACCGTGCCGACCCGGTACTTCGCGCCCGGCGACACCCCGGCCGCCGCCGATCTCCCGGCCGACCACGAGTACGTCGTCAAGCCCACCTCCGGCGCGGGCGCCCGGTTCGCCGCCCGGTACACGCCCGACGAGCACGACACGGCCGTACGGCAGCTCGCGCGCATGCACGCGGAGGGGTTCACGGCGATGGTGCAGCCCTATGTGAAGGGCATCGACGTCAGCGGGGAGAGGGCCCTGCAGTTCTTCGGCGGGCGCCTGCTGCACGCCAGCCGCAAGGGTGCCGTCCTCAGCCTCGGGACGCCGTACGACGAGCGGAAGGTCGCGCATCCCGGCCTCGAACCCTGGACCCCGACCCCGGCCGAACTCGCCGTCGCCGAGCGCGCCCTGGCCGTCGTACCGGAGGCCGCCGAGCTGCTGTACGCGCGCGTGGACCTCGTAGACGGGGAGGACGGGGACGGTGGGAACGACGGGGACGGTGGGAACGGCGGCGAGCCGCGGGTCATGGAGCTGGAGCTCGTCGAGCCGAACCTGTTCCTGTCGCTGCATGCCGGGTCGGTGCCGCGGGTGGTGGAGGCGATCGTGGCGGCCGCGGTTCAGTAGGAGCGGTCGGTCGGGCCCGGTCCTGGGGGAGGCCCGCCGGGCAGGGCGGGGGGATCCGGGGCCGCCCCCGAGCGCAGGCGTTCGAAGACGAGGTCGAAGGTGAAACCGGCGCTGAAGCCCAGCGGCAGGGTGAAGAACAGGAGCCTGCGCACGTCCAGCTCGTCGAGCAGGGACGGCACCGTGAGCAGCTGGGACGCCACGTAGAGCAGGACGGAGACGACCCCGGCCCCCAGGCCCCGTACCGCGGCCCTGGGCCACTGGTCGGCGGTCTCGAAGGAGCTGCGGATCACGGCGCCGGCCATCGCCGCCAGCAGCGGCGTCACCACCAGCACCGCGAGCCGGCGGCCGGTCGCCGGGCCGGGCTCGCCGGCGAGGACGAAGCCCAGCAGGGAGCACACCAGCAACAGCAGGGCCACGGCCGTGCCCAGACCGGCGGAGAGCAGGGAGCGGCGTGCGCTCCGGTCGCCCTGGCGCTGCCACTCCGCACGGCGCAGTCGCTGCCGGTCCAGGCACTGGACGAGCCGGCGCGCGGAGTCGGCCCGCCAGTCCTGGCCGAGCAGGACGATGTCGTCGTCGGTGGTGTCGTTGCGGACCTTGTCCAGGTTGGCCCACACCTGGCTCGCCCCGCCCCCGAACGCGGCGACCGGGAGCAGCGGGATGCGCTGTGACAGGGCGATGACCCCGGCCACCCGGGTCGACTGGGCGCCGCCGACGAGCAGCGCCGCGTCGCAGGACAGCAGCGTCCGGTAGAAGGAGACCTCCCACTCCGGCCCGGTGTCGCGCACCAGGCGCACCTCCGCCGCACTGCCCTCCGGCAGCCCGAAGTCGTGGTCGCGGTGCCGGGGCACATGCAGGAACACCGTGCCCGCGCCGTCGGCCTCCCGCGCGTAGCCCTGGACGACGTCGTACTCGACGTACTTGGGTTTCGCCGAGAACACCGCCAGGTCGTAGCCGGCCGCGGCCAGTTGGCGGCCCAGTTCGCGGCATGCGGCCGGGGCCGCGTCGGGCCGTCTCAGCTCCGGCGTGTACGGGCGGCCGGGCTCGAGGCTGCCGACGATCGCGACGACCGGGCGTGCCCTGTCGGACGACACCATCCCCCGCTGCCCCCTGTCCGCGTCGACCGGTGGTCCGCTGCTCCCGTGAGGCTTTCCGGGAGACGGCCCGACCACACCCGAGCACAACATGAACAACCGTCAATTCGTCGACATAGCGTCGAGTTGACGTATGTCCGAGTTGACCTATGTCCCGATCACCTGTCAACCTCTCCGTCCTACAGGGGCGGCTGAGTCCCTACTGGGCACGTGCAACAGGACGGTCAGTGGTCGATGGCGATCACCTTCATCAGTCACAGCTCGGCGGAGACCGAAGAGGATCAGGCGAACGCCGATTCGGTACGGGCCGAACTCATCAAACGGTTGCCGGACTTCGGCTGGCAGGTCCTGGTGGACGACAACCTGTCGGCCGGCACGGACTGGCGCTCGGATCTGTACGAGTGGCTCACGGACTGCGACGCGGCCGTGGTCCTGGTGACCAGGGACGGGCTGGAGTCGTCCTGGCTCAGGCGTGAGGTCGAGATCCTCTGGTACCGGCGGTCGGTGGGGTCGCCCCTCACCATCGTGCCTGTGCTGCTGAAGGGGCTCACCACGCGGGAGCTGCGGCGCTCGGAGATATCCCGGCTCGCCGATCTTCAGTGCATCCTTCAGGAGGACATGGCCGGCGAGGACCTCGTCTCCCTGATCGTGGACCGCCTGGGGGACCTGGGCGTGTGCGCGGACACCCCGGCGAAGCGCTCCATGACCACCAAGATGGAGCACTGTCTGGACGGGGTGACCGACCGGTTCAGGCTGAGGGCCATGGCCCAGGCGCTCGGCTCCGAGGGGGACTGGCGGTTTCCCACCGCTTCGGAGGAGCGCCGCCGTATCGCACACCACTGCCTGGCACCGGTACCCACTGACAACGTGCCGCTGGCCGTGACCGAGGTCGAGTTCTTTCTCGCACTGGACCGGCTCGACAGACTCATCAGCCTGCTGCTGCCCACCTGGATCGATCCCGTGGCGGTACGACTGCTGCTGCCTGGTGCCGGCCAGGTGGTCGCCACCCTGGCCGGCACCTGGACCGACATGGCCAGGCAGCACATCCACCGGGCGTCGTACTTCTCGGGCGCCTACCGCAGCGAGGCGGTCCCGTTGGTGGCCGGCGAGGCACAGGCCACCGAGCACATGGAGGCCTGCCTGGCAGGCGTGCGCGCTCTCCTGAGGTCGGACGACGAGAACGACCTGCCCCGCAAGGGCCATGTGCTCTTCCTCGTCATCGACCCCGCCGGGACCGAACTCGGCGTCGTCGGGGAACTCGTGCGCACCCTGATCGGGCGATTCTCCTGGCTCAACATCATCGTCCTCACGGACCGGGACGATCCCGCGGATCTGGGCGCCCAGGCCGGCCCCACCCTGCACATCCCGCTGCAACCCGGTGTCGAGAGCCAGGTGAAGCGCACCAGCCGGGAACTGGACGACATACGCGCCCACCACAACGGCCACGGAAAGGACCAGGCGCGGTGATCCCCGAGCCGACCCCGCCGCAACCCACCACGCGCAACGCCCCCGACCGCCCCGACGGCCGTGCCTACGTCGTCCGCGGCGACCTCGACCTGGCCGTCGACGTCGCCCTCGCCACCGGGCGGCCGCTGCTGCTGCGGGGCGATCCGGGCTCCGGCAAGTCGTCGTTCGCGGCGCATGTCGCCTGGCTGAACAACTGGGCGTACCACGAGCACGTGGTGACCTCCCGCACCCAGGCACCGGATCTGCTGTGGTCCTTCGACCATGTGCTGAGGCTGGCCGACGCGCAGGCACAGCGGCTCAAGCCCATCGACGCGTATGTGGAACCCGGTGTGCTGTGGAAGGCGTTCGCGCCGCGCTGCGCCCGCGCCCACACCCATCGCGCCCGTTCCCACCGTCTGCCCCGGTCCCGTGGACGACGGCCGGTCAGGACGGACTCCACCGAGCTGTGCACCCAGTCCGTCGTACTGATCGACGAGATCGACAAGGCGGACCCCGAACTGCCCAACGGGCTGCTCGTCCCGCTGGGTTCGCGCCGCTTCACCCTCTCCCAGACCGGCCGGGACATCGAACCGGAGGACGACGCCAAGGCGCTCGTGGTGATCACCACCAACGAGCAGCGCGAGCTGCCCGAGGCGTTCCTGCGGCGCTGTCTGGTCGTCAAGCTCGAACACCCCGAACCCGAGGAGCTCGTCGAGGTCGCCCGCACCCATGTGGACGCCTACGACGGCCCCTTCACCGATGCCGACCTGCTGCTCGCCCAGGACCTGGCGGATCTGGTGCAGGGGCTGCGCGCGGACGCGGAGCGAAGGGCGCACCGCAAGCCCAGCACCGCCGAGTTCCTGGACGCCTTCCACGCCTGCCGCAAGATGGGCATCCGGGTCGAGGACAGTGACGAACGCTGGCGGACGCTGCGCCGGATGGCGCTGCTGAAGCAGGACAACGTGGCGTGAGCGCACACGTCCCCCAGATCTGGGTGGCCGACCTGGCCAGAGCCCTGGACGCGGTGGGCGCCGACCCCGTCCGGCAGTACCGGGTCGCCCGGATGCTCGGCTTCGGTCACGAGCCACCGCAGCCCGGACCACGGCCGGACCCGGCGATCGGCCCGCCCGCGCACGTCCCGCAGGCCGAGGACGCGCCGCTCCTCCCGCCCGCCCGCCTCCCCGGCGAGGCCGCCGTCCCGCCCGACCCACCGCCACCGCACCTCGACCCGGGTCGCTACGAGGGACGGCCCCGCCCGGCCGGCCTGCCCGTGCTGGAGCCCGTCGACTTCGACGCCCCCGACCCCACCGACTGGGCGACCGTGCCCTTCCTCGACGAGGTGACCGACCGTCATCTCACCGCCCGGCCACCGCTGGAGCCGCTGCTCACCGAGCGGTCCTCCACCGCGATCCTCAACGCCGCCCTGACCACCCTGGTCCGCGACGACGGCGAACCGGACATCGACGCCCTGGTCGAGGCCTTCGCCCGGGGCATCCCCCTCACCCGACTGCCGCGGGCACCCCGCCCCACGCTCCGCTTCGGCGTGCAGGTCCTGGTCGACCGGGGCGACGGCATGCAGCCGTACCGGCGCGACCAGCAGGAACTCGCCCGCCGGATCACCGGTCTGGTCGGCGCCGAGCTCACCCAGATCCGTTACTTCGCCGACGCGCCGAACCGGGGCACGGGCCCGGCCTCCCCGCGCACCTGGCAGCCGTACCGGCCGCCCAGTCCGGGAACCCGCGTCCTGGTCGTCTCCGACCTCGGTGTCGGCGGGCCCGTCCTGCATCCGCGGCGCGCCTCGGTCGCCGAGTGGTACCAGGTGTTCCACGAGATCGTCCGGGCCGGGTGCACGGTCCTGGCGCTGGTGCCCTACCCGGTCACCCGGGTGCCCGCGGAGCTGACCCCGCTGCTGTCCGCCCTCACCTGGGACCGGACCACGACGGTGAGCACGGTCGCCGCGCTGGTGGGGCGCCGGCGGTGACCGTGACACGCGACCGACAGGCCGTCGACGCGGTCGAGAAGCTGGCGACCGCGCTCAGCGTGGCGGTGCGCGTGGAGCCCGAACTGATCCGGGCGGTGCGGTTGGAGCTGTTCCCGCGGCTCGGCGTGGAGACCGAGTCCGACCTGTGGTTCAGCGGACTCGTCCGGTCCCAGGGGCCCACCGGCCTCGTCTTCGACACCGGTGAACGCCACCGGCTGCAACGCCGCCTGGCGCGATGGCTGCGGCAGCAGCGGCCGGACGCCCCGGTCCACTCCCTCTGGCGCGTCATCCGCCACGTACACGCCGACCTCTCCCCGGCCCTCCTGCTGGAGGAACAGGTCACCTGGCTCGCCGTGACCGGACGGCGCGGTGAGATCGACGACGCCCTGGCCCCGGCGCTCATGGCGATCACCCAGCAGAACCGGGACGGCCTGAGGCAGTGGCTGGCCTCGGCCTGGGACCGGCTGCCGCAGGCGGTCCGGGACTCGCCCACGGGCTGGCAGCTCGCCCAGACCGCCCGCCCCCGCTTCCCGGCCCGGCGCTTCCCGTTCGGCGTGGAACGGGCCCCGCTGCCCGCCCGGCGGCTCGGCGACCTCGCCCGCGTCCTCGACGACATCCTGATCACCGTGCGCCGGGACGGCGACGAGCTGGAGATCGACGGGCGGCCGGTCGACCCCGAGGCCGCCGCCGAGGTGCCGCCGGGCAGCTACGCCCTCCCCGTGCCCGACACGGCACCGCGTGTGCTGACCCTGCTGGCCGGCGGCCCGCGCGAGCAGGACGAGGACCTGTCCGTTCCGGTGGCCTGGCAGCTCCGCGTCCCTGTCGGTCCCGGACCGGTCCTGCTGCGCAGCGCGCGCGGCCATGTGTACCGGCTGCCGGAGCGGACCGAGCCGGTGCGCGACGCGGGGCCGGCGGGACGGTTCCTCGGGATATCGGTGGCCCGGTACGACCACGAACTGCTGCCGCCGCTCGACACCTCGACGGACCTGTGCCGCGAGGTGGGGGCCGCGTTCGGCGACACCTACGCCAAGGAGTACCTGGCCGACCCCTCCCTCGCGGCCGTCACCGAGCGGCTCGCACAGCTCACGGCGCGGCGGCACGACGGGCCACTGGTGGTGTACGTCCGCGGGTACGCCCTCTCCGGCCCGGGCGGACCCCGACTCGCCTTCCGCGACAGCGATCCCGGCCGACCGGACACCGTCCTGGGCGGCGAGTCCCTCTTCCACCTCGCCACCGCCTCGGGCGCCGACCAGGTACTCGTCCTGCTCGACACCGTACGGCCGCCGGGCAGCGGCGACGACTGGGGCTATCCGCCGCTGTCCATGGAGCTGAGAACGGCGAGCTGGACGGGCCAGATCTCCGTGCTCGTGCCCCATGACACCGGGTGGGACAGGCTGTTCGGCTCCTGGCTGATACGGCTGCTGCGGCGCGGTCCGGACGCCGGGCCCCAGGGGTGGGGCTGGTCGCCCCGGGACCGGTTCATCACCGGCGGTGAACTCATGCGGGCCGTCGCCCTGGACTGGCCGGGGGAGTACCCGTCGACACCGCGGAACTTCGCCGCGGGCGTGCCGCGCGAGCTGCTGGCCAACCCCCGGTACGCCCTGCGGGACTTCCCGGACGACCTGAACCCCGCCGACTTCGGGGAGGCCTACGCGCAGGAGGCCGCCGCGTTCCTCGGCGAGGTGATCAGGGACAGCGCCGGCTCGCCCGAGGACCGCGAGCGCGCCGTGTCCAACATGCTGCTGCTGGGCCCGGACCGGGGCGTCGAGGCCGCCGTAGCCCTGGACGACCTGGCGGAACGATTCGCGGCGGTGGGTCGCCGGGCCGACGCCACCGCCGCGCACCAGCACGCGATCGACCTGCTCCGGCCGCTCACCGAGCAGCGGCCCGACAGCGCATGGCCGGCCCTGGGATCCGCGCTGTACGGCCTCGCCGGCCGGCTCGCCGAGGCCTACCGATGGGCGGAGGCGCGGCCGTTCGCCGAGGAGGCGGTGGCCCTGCGCCGCCGCCTCGCCGACACCCGGCCGGACCAGCGACCCCGGCTGGCCGAGAGCCTGCACCTGTGGTCCCTCGTGCTGCGGGGCGCCGGCCTGCACCAGGAGGCCCTGGACGCGGCCGTCGAGGCGGCGGACCTGTTCGGCCGGCTCACCGTCGACGATCCGGAGGAGCACCGTTCGGCCCTGGCGGTCTGCCTCGGCAGCCTCGCCAACCGCTACGGCGAGGTCGGCCTTCCGCAGCACGCCCTGACGGTCGCGGTCCAGGCGGAGGTCATCCGGCGGGCGCAGGCCGAGTCGGACCCGGACGCCCGCGCCGACCTGGCCCGCAGCCTGCACGTGCGCTGGTACTGGGAGCGTCACCTCGGGCACACGGCCACGGCACACACCACGATGACCGAGTGCATGAGGCTGCGACGGGAACTGGCCGCGCGGCACCCCGAGGCCCACCGCCCGAAGTACGCGGAGAGCCTCAACTGCCTCGCCGTCAGCCTCGCGGACCTGGGCCACATCGACCGCGCGATGGTCCCCGCCCGCGAAGCCGTCTCGATCTACCGGGAACTCGTCGCCGGGGGCGCCGTCGACCTCCGCCGGCCCCTCGCCCGCACCCAGCGCAACCTCTCCCTCTGGCTGGGCGCCCTCGGCCGGCCCGCCGAGGCGGTGTCGGCGGCGTCCGACGCGGTGAGCCACTACCGCGAGCTGGAGGCCGAGCAGAGGGGCCTGCACCGCGCCGACCTGGCGGACTCACTGGAGATGTGGTCCGGAGCCCTGGACCAGCTCGGCGAGGGCAGACCGAGAGCGCTGGACGCGGCCCGCCAGGCGGTCGTGCTCTACCGCCAGCTCTTCGCCGCCGAACCGGACAAGTACCGCCGGGCCTTGGCCCGCAGCGTCAACACCCTGTCCATCCGCCTGGACGCGCTCGGCCGGCACCAGGAGGCGGCGCGCCTGCGCCAGGAGGTCGGCGACATCATCTCCGGCGCGCTGCCCCCGTTCTGACCGGCCTGAGCAGCCCTGCCCCGGTCCTGACCGCCCTGACCGGCCGTGCCCAGTTTCAGGCCGCCCCCGACTACCGGACCGCCACCCGCTGCAGCAGCCCCCACGTGAACTCGGCCACCACCTCCCGCCGCACGCCCTCCCCGTCCGGGGCGGTGAACGCCAGCCCCCATCGGGTTGGGGCCGTGCCCTCCAGGGGCCGGGCGGGGGCGAAGGCGCGGGCCGCCTCGTCGACCGTGCAGGACCAGGGGGTGAGGTCGGCGAGGGTGCGCAGCGTCGGGGCCCCGGCGTCGGGGGCGCGGACCAGCCATTCGTTCCACACCGTGCCGTTCGGGGCGAGCAGCACCTCGAAGCGCAGGTCGGGCCAGAGCGGGACCGGCCACAGCCCGGCCTCGCACTCCAGGTCGCCGACCTTGCGGGTGACGACGGACTCGGGCGCGCCCAGCACCGACCGGTACCGGGATGCGGCCCCGCGCGCCCGCGGGGAGCGGACCATCGCCTGCCACCGCTTGTTCGCCTCGCGCATCTCGGCGAGGGAGACGCCCAGTTGACGACGGGCGTCGTCCACCAGGTCCGGATTGTGGTCGGCCATGCGGCGCAGCAGCACCAGCTGGAAGTCGTGCGGGGTGAAAGGGCCGGCGCGGTTCGGTCCGCCGCTAGCGGGGTGCTTTCCGGAGGGCATGCGACCCATCGTCGCCGATCGGGCGGCGGCCGTCGGGGAGAAAGAGGACCGAATTGACGTACCGCGGCCGCCGGAAGGGCAGGACCCGGCGCAGCAGGCCCTGGGTGACGACGTACGAGGTCTCCGCCTGGTGGTCCTCCAGCGGGAAGCGGCTCAGGGGCACCCAGTCGCGGCCGGGCAGCACCCAGCCGTCGTAGCCGAGCAGCGACAGATACGTCACCACCGGGCCGATCGGCTGGATGCGGGACTCCAGCTCGATGAACAGGGCGGGCCGGTCGCGCGCCAGGACGCCGGTCGCGCCGCGCAGCACCGCGAGCTCGCTGCCGTCCACGTCGACCTTGACGAACCCGACGTCCTTGAGGCCGAGTTCGTCGAGGGTGACACAGCTGACCGGCAGTGCCGTGGCGTGGATGTCCCGGCGGACCAGGGAGGACACACCCCGGTCGCCCGCGTCGTGCGGCGGCAGCCAGAGCCGGGCCGCGCCGGGGCGCTCGGCCGCCGCGGCCTGCACGATCCGGACGTTGGGCGGGGCCGTCGCCGCCAGGAGCCGCGCCAGATGCGGGACCGGCTCCACGGTCACCACCCGGCGTGCCCGTCTCGACAGCCGCCGCGTCCACGGGCCGTACCAGCCGCCGACGTCCACGGCCGTCCCGCACCCCGCGGGGCACAGCTCGGCCAGCCGGGCCAGCTCCGGTTCGAAGCGCGGGTACACGGCCCGGGCGACGGCGGCGACCAGGCGGGTGGGCAGGAGCGGGGCGATGTGCGCGGCCAGGGTCATGGGGCCATCCGTTTGAGGAGTTCCTCGTGTTCGTCGTCGGAGACCTGCTCACCGGAGGCCGGCAGCAGCTGCGGGATGCCGTCGACGATCGGGTAACGACGGTGCAGGCGCGGGTTGTACAGCGCCTCGGCCGCCCCTTCCGCCTCGGCGGGGGCATCCGGTGCGACGAGGTGCAGCGGGCCCTTGTCGAGCGGGCACGCCAGGATCCGGAGCAGTGGGTCGTCGGGTTTCATGGTGGTGTCAACTCCTTGGCACCGATGGGGGGTTGAGGAGAAGCGGGTGCGGGACGGCGGTCGTGGCGCGGCATCGACAGCAGTACGGCGACGGCGAGCGCCGTACCCGCGACCCGCAGCGCCAGCCGCAGCGGGTCCTCGGGCAGCGCCTCGCCGAACGACAGCGTGCCGAGCACGGCCGTGTAGAGGCAGGTCACCGTCGTGCACACCGGCACGATCAGCGAGGCCCGGCAGCGTTGCAGCGCCGCCTGCGACATGACCAGCCCGAACGCGCCGGTGAAGAGGAGGAGATACGGGTACGGGGAACGGAGCAGATCCAGCAGCGCGCCGCCGAGCCCGCTCGTCGTCAGATAGCTCGACACCCCCTTGATGGCCAGCGAGCTCACCCCGTAGAGCAGCCCCACCGCCACGCCGTACTCGACGCCGGTCGTCGGCAGCCGGTGCCGGTGCCGGGTCCTGCGCTCGGCGGAGTTGTACAGCCACACGCCGGCCGCCAGCGACGGCACGCACACCAGCAGGATCAGCGGATACGGGGCGCCCTGGCTCACGCTCTCCGAGCCCTCGCGCAGCGACAGCACGACCATGAGCAGCGCGGCGAGGATCGCCGCGAGCGCGTACCGCTCCCGCCCGCTGGTCTCCTCGCCCAGCAGCCGCGCGGAGAGCAGCACGAGGAGGACGAGCCCGGAGACGAAGATGCCCTGCGCGGCGGCGATCGGCAGGGTGCGGTAGACCACGAGCTGCGCCCCGAACCCGGCGGCCAGGGAGAGCGAGCCGCCGATCCACAGCGGGCTGCCGATCACCAGCCGCAGCAGCCGGGCGGGTTGCCGGACGGTCACCTCCGGGAGTGAGCTGAGCGCCCGTTTCTCCAGGACGAAACCGAGGCTGTACAGGGTGTTCGCCAGCAGGGCCGCGGCCACTCCCCACCACATCGGTCCACCCCCCTAGGTCCGTCGTGCGTGCAGCAGCAGGATCGACGCGAGCGATGGCCTGGCGCAGGCCAGCCGGTCGAGGGGTCGCAGCGGGCGCGGTACGCCGTGGAAGGGGGCGCCCGCGAGGCATACGACCTCGAAGCCGGACGCGGCCACGAACTCGCGCAGCGCCCGGGCGGTGTAGAGCCGCAGATGCCCCACGACCTCCTTTCCCGGCCGGCCGTGGATCCCTCGCAGGCTGACCTCCGAGAACACCGGCTGCACCCCGGCCAGCAGCAGACCGCGGTTGTACCAGGCGGCCAGGTTCGGGGTGGAGAGCATCAGATGGCCGCCCGGGCGCAGCACCCGGCGTATCTCGTCCAGCGCGGCGTCCGGGTCGACGAGGTGCTCGATCACCTCGCTGAACAGCACGGCGTCGGCGGAGCCGGACCGCAGCGGCAGCCCGCCGCCGGTGAGTTCACCGCGGACGGCGTACGGGATCCGGGTGCGGGCCCGGCGCAGGGCGTCCTGGGACCAGTCGATGCCGACGATGCGGTGGCCGGGGAGGAAGGGGGCGGCGGTGGCCGCGGCGGTTCCGTCGCCGCAGCCGATGTCGACGATCGTGCGCGTCCGTTCGGCGGTCGCCGGGCCCAGGGCTTCGGCCAGCATGCGGGCCTGGCGGCGGCTGCGGGGGCTGCCGGAGGCGACGGGCACGGCGGGGTTCTCGTAGAAGTCGCGCAGTTCGGGGGGTTTCACGGGGGAGGTCGTCACGGGGTCACCTCCGTGGTGTGCAGGTAGTGCTCGAAGAGGTCCCTCAGGTGGGCGCCGTCGCCGTGGCTCAGCAGGGCCCGCGACCAGCGCAGTGCGAGGTGCAGGCGGCCCGCCGTGGAGGCCGTGGTGACGGTGAGGCCGCGGGGCATCCGGGCGGGCGCCGAGAACCACACGGCGTGCGCCCGGCCGCCCTCCTCGCCGAAGTCCAGGGGGTACGGGATACGGCCGATGTTGCTGAGGAGGGTCGTCGAGGTCCAGGGCGCGGCGGCTCTGCGCAGACCGCGGGTGAGGGCGGCACGCACGGAGACGGGGGCCCAGGGGGCGGTGAGGAGGGAGGCGCCGTGGCCGAGTTGGGGGCGGGGTAGGGACTTGAGGGCACGGGTGCGGGTGGCCGTGCGGTGCAGGAGGGCGGGCATGTCGGCCGGGGCGTGGGCGGCCAACTCCTCGGGGCTGAACGGTACTTCGACCAGGCGGGTGCCGTTGCCGATGGGCATGGTGGCGTCGCGGGGGCGGTCGTCCACGGGCATGGTGATGCGCAGGGGGCGTGGGTCGGCGCCGTGTTCTCTGTTCCAGTGGGCGATGGTCAGGGCCGTGGTGACCATGAGCTGGTCGTTGACCGTGTAGGGGGAGCCCTTGGGGCGGTGGGGGAGGGGGAGCTCGGTGACGAGCATGCCGTTGCCGGGGCAGGGCTCGGGCGTGCCGGGGGC
This sequence comes from Streptomyces shaanxiensis, assembly GCF_039537145.1. Classification (NCBI taxonomy): domain Bacteria; kingdom Bacillati; phylum Actinomycetota; class Actinomycetes; order Kitasatosporales; family Streptomycetaceae; genus Streptomyces; species Streptomyces shaanxiensis. The sequence continues at coordinate 252,649 of NZ_BAAAZY010000007.1, read as the reverse complement.
CACCCGGGCGGGGGGTGACCAGTTGGAGGGGGTGGCTTCGGGGAGTTCCGGGGTTTCGGAGGCCGTGCGCACGGGCGGTGCGGCGGGGGAGTTGTCCTTGCCGCTGTAGAGCTCGGCGGCGGTGGCGAGGACGCGGAGGCAGGCGGGGCCGTCGAGGGCGGTGTGGTTGATGGTGAGGAAGAGGACGGTTCCTTGTGCCGGCCGTGGCCGTGGACCGTCGGCTCCGCGCAGCTGCACACCTACGGCATCAGTCGCCTCGCTCCCCTCGACCGCCCCCGCCCCCGCCCCCTCCACCACCTCCAACCGGATCGGCGGCGACAAGGACAACGGCGGCGCCTCCGTCAGCGCCCGAGTCCGCGCATCCCGCAACGCGTCCTTCCCCGGCACCGGAAAGCCCACCACCTCCACGTCCGGCTCCGCCGTCAGCTCCCACTCGTACCGGCGCCGGTACCACCGCCCCGGCGCCTCCCGCATGAGGATCCGCGGATGCCGGCGCAGCGCCTCGGTGAAGGCCGTACGCAGTCGCCCCGCATCCAGCCGCCCCGGCAGATGGACCTCGATGTGAACCGTCTCCGGCTCCTCCTCCTGCAGGCAGTGCCGGGCGACCTCGTCCACGACGGGGAACGGGACACGAACCGGCGGCCGAAGCGGACCCTCGGCGCGTGCGGGCTGCTGCAGTGCGGTCATGTGGCTTCGCCCTTCCCGGTGTCGTCGGACGCCGCCGCGTCCTCGGGCCGCCCGGTCGCCCGGAGTCGTGGATCACGGGGCGCGATCCGCGCGGTCGGCGGATCCGCCTCCGGTCCGCCGGGGCCGCGCGCGGAGACGGTCGGCCCCGAGTCGGGCCTCGGTGCAGTCGGACCGGAGCGCTCGGAAGGCCCAGGGGCTCCGGGGCCCTCGGGCGGCTCGGTGCCCAGCGGACTGCGCCCCCGCTCCCGGTGCGGCAACGGCCGCGTCGGCGCTTCCGGCGGGCCGCCGGCCGTGGCGCCACCTCCAGAGACCGGCGGCAGGAGTGCCGCTCCGGCCGTCCCTTCCCGCTCCCGCACACTCACCACGCCCGCGAACAAGCCGACCAGCGCGAGCAGTTGGGCGGTCCGCCCGAAGGCGCCCTCGCCGACTCCCACCGGCTCCCCGGCCCCGACCGCCGCGGCGACCCCCGCACCCGCGAGGGCCACGAACGCGACCGGCACCAGCAGCGCATGCCTCCGCCACGCCACCACCGCCAGCGCCGGCACCAGCAGCGCGAACCACCCGGCGATGAACACCGCCACCACCGTCACGGCCACCGTGCCCAGCCACAGCCCCGGCAGCGGCGGAGCGGCCTGCGGCTCGTCGGGGTTCGGGGCGCGCCGGCGCCACAGCACCAGCCCGGCCAGCAGCGCGAGTGCGACCGCGCTGCCGATCAGCCCGCCCTCGTAGGTCACCGCGGGCTCGTACGACAGCTCGACGGTGCCGCCGGCACCCGCCGGGATCCGCCAGCCCTGCTGCCAGCCGTCCAGCCGTACCGGCGTCAGTTCCTCGCCGTTCAGCGTGGCGCGCCAGCCGTCGTTGAAGTTCTCGTACATCGTCAGGTAGCTCGCCGCCCCCGACCCGACGGTCACCGCGCGCCGGTCGCCGAGCCAGTCCCGGATCCCCAGCTCACGCGCGGCCGTCGAGGCGTCGGCGACCGTGCCGCGCGTCAGCGTCACGTCGGTGAGCGCGAGGGGCCCGCCGTCCCCGCCCTCGACCTGATGGGCACCGGCGGACAGCTGCAGCCCGTCGTCGTCGCGGCCACGCTGACAGAGCGTCACATCGACCCGTCGCCGCTCCACGAGATCCCGTACGGTCCCCCGCACGCTCGTCTCGTACAGCTCCCCGTCCACCGACACCACCGGCCCCTTCCCGCACGCGAGCGAGAACGGCCGGGTGTCCCTCGGCTTCGGGGTCCGGTACTGGTCGAGGGCCGGGACGTAGGCCTCGGTCAGGCCCACGGGCAGTTGCAGGTCCTCGCCCACCATCGGGTTGTAGAGGGTCAGGGGCGCGGTCTGGGTGATCGTGATGTCCAGGCGGTCCGTGGTGATCGGCGGGAAGCGGACCACGCCGTTCTCGTCGACGCCCGCGATGGCCGCGCCGTCCGGGGAGCTGATGTGCACCTCGGTGGGACGGGTGGACAGCCCGCCGGCCGGCGCGAGCACGACTTCTCCCACGGCCTGCTTGCCGGGCCAGCCGAGGTGGATGGTCGGCCGGTCGCCCGCGATCCACGCCGTGGTCAGGTCGCCGTCGGTGAGGTTGCGCGGCGACAGGCCGGCCCCCAGCCGTGCCGTGGAGTCGGCGGTTGCGACGATCCGGTTCCGTTGGTCCGGCGCCACCTCGTACAGCAGCTTGTCCAGTGCCTCGCTCGGCACCGGCACGGCGCTCGCCCGCATCTCGTACGTCCCCGCCGTGGACGTGGTGAAGCGCCGGTGCAGGCCGGCCTCCGTGCCCGTCGGGGACAGCCCGGTGGGGTCGGCCGTACGGGAGAGGGAGACGATCTCGGCGGCCGCACCGGAGTCCTTGGCGTCGGTGGGCAGGCGCAGCAGCCGGGTCACCTGCACGTCCGGCAGGTCGATCTCGGAGAACCCGGCTCCGGTCAGGCCGACCCGCCGGGACACGGAGTCCGTGATCGTCAGCTTCATCCAACCGGTCGCGCCCGCAGGCGCCTTGACGGTCTGCGTACTGCCGTCCGGCCGCAGGAGGGTGTTCACCGAACCCTTCTCCGTCTCCACCCGCACCCGCGTCGGCGCCTCCCGCACACCCTCCTGGGGCAGCGGCGTGACCTTGAACGACGACGGCATGTCGTACGAGCCGCCCGCGAAGGCGATCCGCAGCCACTCCCCGTCCGGCGACCCCTCCGAGCCCTCGGTCCAGGCCGTGTCCGGGTTGCCGTCGAAGGCGTTGACCGGGTCGAACTGCGGGAGATGGAAGAGCCAGCTGCCGTACGACGACGCCGTCACCGACCGCGCCCCGCGCAGCTCGGCCACCGTCTGGTGGTCGAGGCCGGTGGTCGGCAGGATCTGGTGCGGTTTCTCGCCCGCGTCCTGGGCGGCGTCGGGCGCGTTGCGCTCGTCGCGCGTGTACGTGTACGACGTGCCCGCGTTGATCAGCCCGAACCGGGTGTCCGCGCGCCGCAGCCCGTCACCGACCACCTGCACCGGCGGTGAGCCGAGGCCGGGATGGTTGTCGCCGGTCAACACGCTTGCCCGGCCCCGCAGTTCCGGCGCCAGCGGCAGCAGCGCCTCCGGACCGCCGGAGACGACGGCCGTGTCGGCGACCGGCTGTAGCCCGGCCTGGTGCGGGCGCGGCACGTCCGCGCTCACCGGCTTGTAGATCTCCACCGCCCGCTGCCGCGGATACAGCCCCTCCACCTGCAGCGGGGTGTTCGGGGCGATCGTCCCGACGGTCATGACCGGCCCGAGGCCCGTCACCCGCTCGTACCCGGACTGTTCGAGGGTCCGCTGCACCGTCGTCGTGGGGACCTGCCCGATCTGGTCGGGATCGAGGTCGTTGCGGACGACGACGTAGTGGATACCCGCCCGGCTCAGGTAGTCGGCCAGCCCCGGCACTTGGCCGCCGCTGGTCAGCGCCTGCTCGACGGCGTCCATGGCGCGCCGGTTGCCGGGGGTGCCGAAGGGGACGTAGTCGCGCTGGGCCCAGCGCGAGTCGGCCAGGACGTCGAGGGGCTGGTCGATGGTGGAGCCCCAGGTGTAGATGCCGTGCGCGGTCGCGGGGGCGACGAGGGCGCGGGCGTCGGGGGAGTACTTCTCCAGCCAGTCGGCCGTGGCCTGCCAGTACTTGGGGATCTCCTTGAAGGACCCGGGGTTGAGGATCGAGCCGTTGAGATACGGCCACATCAGCCCGGGGAGGATGAGAACCGCCGCGATCAGCGGGGCGAACCGCCGCCCCGGCACGCGCCGGGTCCCACGCGCCTCGGCCGCCACACCCACCAGGTGGGCGATCCCGAGCACGAGCGCCAGGGCGAGCCCCGTCTGGAACTTGTAGATGTTCCGGAAGGGGACGAGTCCGCCGTCCAGCCAGTCCTGCACGACCCCGTGGAAGGGCGCGCCGAACGCCCCGCCGTACCCGGCGAGCAGGACCAGCGCGACGGTCACCACGGTCAGCACCAGCCACCGTCGCTCCGGCATGTCCCGCCGTGCCAGCCCCGCGAGCCCCAGCCCGGCCGCCAGTGCCGAGCAGACGATCACGCCGGCGGACGCGGCGACGGTCCAGCCGGCCGGCAGCCAGGCCTCCCCGAAGTGCAGATAGGCGACCCAGTTCCCGGCCCCGCGCAGGGCCTCGGTCGCCGACATGGTCTCGGTGGTGGTCTGCGAATTCTCCACGTACGGAAGGAAGTTCTCGCCGTAGGTGCCGAGGAGCAGAAGCGGGATGACCCACCAGGCGGTGGCCAGAATCACTCCGGGCACCCACCACGCGATCAGCTTCCGCTGCCGTGGCCCGGCCGGGCGGGACAGCAGATACAGCCCGACGGGAAGCAGCGAGGCCAGCGTGGAGGCGGCGTTGACGCCACCCATGAAGGGGATGATCAGCGCCGACCGCAGGGCGGCGACCCGCGCGGCGTACCGCTCGTCGGTCAGCGGCAGCAGCACCCACGGGAGGAAAGCACCCGGCAGCGCGGCGGCGGACGTGGACCCCACGATGATGGTGAAGACGGGCCACAGCGCGTAGACGACCGCGGCCACCAGCCGCGACCCTCCGCTGCCCACCCGCAGCCGCTCGGCCAGCCGCAGCGCACCCCAGAAGGCGACGGACACGATCAGCGACAGCCACAACCGCTCCGCGAGCCACACCGGCAGCCGTACGACATCGGCCAGCCAGTAGAACGGCAGCATCGGCCACAGATAGCCCGAGTACTGGTTCTGGATCCCGCCGAAGCTGCCCTCGTCCTGCCACAACTGGCCGAGGTCGGCGAAGAACTGCCCCGGATCGACGGTCACACCCAGCTTGGTGTCGAACGTCTGCCGCCCCGGCTGCACCGCCAGCAACAGCACGAACACCACGGCCCAGAACCCCAGCAGCCAGCGCCGCGACCGCGGGCCCTCCGGGGGGCCCGCGGCAGGCGCAGAGGAGGGCACGGCTGCCGGGGGAGGAGCCTGGACCGTGGTCGTCGTCATGGTGGACACCGCCTGAGGATGAGGAGGAGGTTCCAGGTGGCGAACTCGCGTATGCCGGGCGCCTTGACGACGGTCTCCGCGAGGAACGGCCAGTAGCGGGAGCGCGCCGACACGACCTCGACGTCGTCGCGGGCGCGGACCTGCCGCAGGGTGGCACCGATGTGCACGGCGAAGAGGTTCTCGCCGAGGGTGTGCTTGGCGTCCCGTCCGGTACGCCGCCGATAGCGAGCACGGGCCCGCTCGGCACCGAGGTAGTGCCAGGGGGCCCACTCATGGCCGCCCCAGGGGGACAGCCAGTTGGTGAACGACACGTAGATCAGCCCACCGGGCCGAGTGACCCGCGCCAACTCACTCAGAAAGGTCTCCGGATCGGCCACGTGCTCCAGCACGTTGGAGGAGAAGGTGACGTCGGCGACGCCGTCCCGCAGGGGCAGCAGATACCCGTCGGCGACAACGGCTCCGTCGGGAGGCTTCTCACCTATCTCTGCGAGGTCCGGCTCGAAGAGATAGGCCTGCGCACCGCGCCGCCGGAACTCCTCGGTGAAGTACCCACTCCCCCCACCGACGTCCACGACGGTACGCCCGGCGACGGGCCCGTCGTAGGCCTCGACCTGATCGGCGGCATCACGGGCGAGCAGCGAGTAGCAGGCTTCAGGATCGTCCTGCTCATGAAGGAAGGCCCGGAAGAGGGCAAGGGACCGCCGAAAAGAGGGGTCCTTCATATGGCCGGTCCGTGGAGCGCCCCTGAAGGGGCGCGGGGCTGTGACATTTGCGGCTCCGCCGCGGGGGCGCGACCAGCCACGACGCTCCCGCAGCCGCGAGACAACCTCACCGACATGGCGTTTAGGCGTCACGTTGCTCCGCCTCGCCGAGCCGCCGCCTCCGAGGCAACGGCAAGAAACTGCCGCACAGTCCGATCCCACCGATACCGAGCAGAACGATCCCGCGCGGCCTTCCCCATCAACTCCCGCCGATGCCCGGACAACGCCAGCGTGCACCACGCAGCCGCGAAGGACGATTCCCCGGCGGCAAGCACACCGGTCTCCCCGTCCACAACGGAATCCCGAAGCCCAGGCACATCAAAGGCGACGGTCGGCGTCTCCCGAGTCGCGGCCTCGGTCACGACAAGCCCCCACCCCTCCACGGCAGAGGGATGCATCAGCAACCAGGCCTCGCACAGCAGCCGGTGCTTCTCGGCCTCGGAGACATGCCCGGTGAACTCGACGCCGGGCCCGGCGAGCCGCTCCAACCGCTGACGCTCGGGCCCGTCCCCGACAATGACCAGCCGCCCACCGGTAACGGGCCGCACCCGCTCCCACAACCGCAGCAGCAGATCGATCCGCTTGTATTCGACAAGCCGCCCGACGGCGACGAACAACGGCTCGGAGGACCGATCGGCACGCGGCCCCGGCTCCTCGACCCCGTTGTGCACCACACGGATACGCTCCCGCTCGACGCCGATCCCGCGCAGCGCCTGCGCCGTGGACGGCGACACGGCAACCAGCAGACTCCGCCGCTGCGCCCCGGTCAGCGCCCAGTGCTCAAGTCTTCGGCCGAGTCGGGCGGCAGGCGCCAGCGCCCCGCCGAACCGCATCTTCCACAGATCGGTGTGCACATGGTTGACCAGGGTCAAGGTCGGCCCGCGATGCCACAGGGGGGCGAAGTACGGCATTCCGTTGCAGACCTCGACGAGCAGATCGCAGTCGCCGACCTGACGGGCGAAGGCGGATCTGGCGCGCAGATAGTGGCCGTAGGAACCGCCGGCCGACACGACCCGGTAGTCGCGGTAGGCCGCGGGGCCCCCGCACAGCAGGGTGACCTGGTGGCCGAGCCGGGTCAGCCCGTCGGCAAGCCGGTCGACCAGCAGCTCGGAGCCGCCGGCGGCCTCGTTGCCCAGGTCACGATGGGCGAGAAAAACGATTCGGCGCGGATGTGGGGGGTGCGCCGGGGAGTGCTGCGGTGCCGGGGGGAGACTGGCGCGCAGCGGGGAAGGCACGTGCTGGGGCATGGGTGCTCCAACTCGTCTCAGGGTGCGGAACTCGGCGTGGGGGAGTGAGGGTTTGGGTTCCTGTGGGGGAAACCGAGTTTTCTGGGTCTCTTAGGGTCGCTTTGCGTGGGGTGTGGACAGGCTGTGTCCGGGTGGGGTTGGACAGTTTTCGCCCAGCCGTTCGCCAGGGCTACTCACCGGCGTGACAATTTCCGGCTTTATTAGAGCTGACGTCACGTCACATTGTGAGCGAGGGCTGGGGCATCTCGACCGTACCGGGAGCTTCCGGCCGCTTCCTTCCTCGTACCACCAAAACCCCACCTACCACCGCAAGCGCGAATCCTGCCACAGCAGTCCCGACCGGCAGCGTCTCGCCCACCATGCGCAGCAGCCCGCTGTCCCGTTTCGCCTGCCGCACGGCCTCCTTCTGCGTGGCCGGCGTGAAAGCGATCTTCTCGCTGTCCAGCAGCACCGCGGCGTCCTTGTCGCCGCCGGGCGCACGCAGTGTGCGGCGCGGGCCGGTCTGGGCGTAGATCACCCGTCCCGTGCGCTGGTCCACGACCAGCTTGAACCCGTGGTTGGAGTACCACTCCTCGGCCAGCACCTGCGGACGGTCCGGCTCGTCGACGATGCTGCCGGGGACGAGTCGGGTGCCGACCTTGCGGGGCGCGACCGTGGCGGTGAACCGGTAGCCGGTGTAGCCCTGGATCTTCTCGGTGCCGTCGTACCGCATGGTGACCGTGGTCCCGCCGGTGTTGTCCCACCACTGGTAGGAGCGTTTCTGCACGTCGAACGGGAACTTCAGATAGGCCTCGCCCTCGATGTACGGCGTCTCCTTGCAGCAGTGCACCGGCTTGGTGGTCCTGCGGTCCATCACCCAGCGGTGCGGGGTGAAGTCCAGCGCGTCGTGCGGGTCGGCGGCCGGCAGCGACTTGTCGGTGTCGACGGTGGTGATCACGTCCCAGACGGCGTTGCCGCTGCGCTCACTTTCCGCCACATTGCCGCGCACCCGCTGGGTGACGGTGATGTTCTGGTCCGGGACGGTCTCGATCTTGTCGGTGTCGAAGACACTTCCGGTGCCTTTGTAAACGGCTGTGGTGTCGATGTCGATGGGGTTCACGGCGGCACGCGGGGTCACGTACCAGGCCAGCATGGGCGCCAGTACCAGCAGAAACGTGCCGATGCCCAGCAGGATCAACGAGAGAGGTGAGGCGGTACGGCGCATCCGGCACTCCTGGGGGTTGACGCACACTTCGGTGCACGGTCGTTGCCTGGCCGTTCTTGGGCCGGGAACCGTAGGCGTACCTTGACTGAGTGTCAATGTCTTGACGCGCTGTCACAGCTTGTCGAGACTGGGCCCACACGCAAGGGTTGGGATCGGGCTGTCGACACCGGGGTGGGGACGACTTCCGGGACTTCCGGCACCTCCGGGAACTCCGGAACCTCCGGACAGAGAGGCTGACCCTGCGATGTCCAGACTGCTCGCCGCCGCGCTGACCGTCGCGCTCGCCGCCGTGCTCGCGGTGGGCGCCGCGCTCGGCGTCGTCGCGCTGCTGGAAGCGACGCCCGACCAGCCGAACACACCCTTGATCACGTACGAGCAAGCGGGCCAGGGGAGTTGACCGTGGCCGCGACCCGCTCGGCGACCTCCCAGCCCTCCCCGCCCTCCCCGGCCGCGCCCACCCGCTCGGCCTGGCATGACGTACCCCGCTACCAGGTCCGTCGTTTCGCGGAGCTGGCCATGGCGGACGCCCCGGCCCTCGCCCAGGAGATCCTCAGCGAGATCCAGCGCGAGTACCCGAATCTGCCCGTCGTCCTCGACGAGTCGGGCGAGCCGATGGCCCTGGTCGGCATACGGCGTGCGATCGAGGTCTTCGTCCAGCACCTGGAGACGTCGGAGGGCCGTCCGACCGTCCCGCCGGGCGTCTTCCAGGAGTTCGGCCGCGGCGAGGGCCTCAACGGCCGTTCCCTGGACTCCCTCCAGGCGATCTACCGGCTGGGCGTACGGCTGGCCTGGCGCCGTTTCGCCGAGATCGGCCAGCGCGTCGACATTCCGCCGCCCGCGATGTACGAGCTGGTGGACGCGGGGTACGAGTATCTGGACGGCCTCGTCGACCAGTCGGTGCGGGGTTACGCGGAGGCGGCGGCACGGCAGGCCGGCGAGCGCTTACGCCTGCAACGCCGCCTGATGGAACTCCTGTTGGCCGAACACCACCGGGATCCGGCGGACGCCCTGACGGAGCGGGCGGCCCGGATCGGCTGGCCGTTGCCCGAGAAGGTCGCGGTGGGGGTGCTGCTGCGCCCGGCGCGGGAGGCGGTGGCGCCGGCCGTGGGGCAGGGGGTGTTGCTCGACATGGAGTACGAGCAGCCGCGCATGGTCGTCCCCGAGCCGGAAGCCGGTGGCCGCCCCGAGCTGCTGCACCGGGCCCTGACCGGCTGGTCGGGCGCGATCGGCCCCCCGGTGGCCCTCGCCGACGCGGCGAAGTCGCTGCGCTGGGCCGAGGCCGCCGTAAGCCTGATGGAACGACGGCTGCTGCCGGCCGGCGACGTCCTGTACTGCACGGAGCACACGGAGGCGCTGGTCCTCCTGCAGCCCGAGGAGCTGATCGACGACCTGGCGGTGCGGTGCCTGGCACCGCTGGAGCACTGCGGGCCCACGCACGGGCGGCGGCTCGCCGAGACGTTACTGGCGTGGCTGGAGATCCGGGGCGGGGCGCCGGAGGTGGCGGCCCGCCTGGGGGTTCATCCCCAGACGGTCCGCTATCGGCTGCGCCAGATCCGGGAGTTGTGGGGCGACGAGATGGACGACCCGGACCGGCGCTTCGAGTTGGAGCTGGTGCTGCGGGCGCAGCGGTTGAGGGGGGTGCTGGGGGAGACGCGCCGCTAGGCGCTGCCGATCAAGGGCTGTCGACAAGCGCCGGTGCGCGGCTCAGAGACCGTAGCGGCTCTTCAGGTGCCGCCAGAAGTCCCGGAACATCCACTTGTCGAACTCGGTGATCTGGGCGGCGGATCCGGCCTTCATGAGGAAGCAGCACTGGCCGGTCGGGGTCCAGTCGTAGAAGTCGTCGAGCCCGAAGGTGTGGCCGACTTCATGCAGGTAGATGTGGATGTTCTCCTGCCCCAGGGCCGAGGTGAAGTACTCCTGCCCGACCCGTTGTCCCCAGTCACCGCCGGCCCCGCCCTGGAAGCCCTTGGTCAGCCAGAGGGACTGGTCGTAGTGGCGGGCGGCACCGCCCGGGCACCTGGAGTAGTTGCCGTCCTGGTGGAAGAAGCGGCCGCAGTCGGGGGCACACTGCGGGGCGCCCTCGCTGTCCAGGATGCCGGAGTAGATGTCGACGGAGTTGTCGGTCCACTGGAGGGTGGAGCGGTTCTTGACGGCCCAGCCGACGATGTTGACGGGCACGTTGGTGTACGGCCAGGCGTTGTGCCCGGTGCCGTTGCTCTCGACCATGGCGGCCGTCCACTTCCCGAACTGCTTGTTCAGGTCGGCGTGGATCTGGTCGCGCAGGGCGGCGCTGACCGGGGCGTCGGATTCCCAGCGGACGCAGTAGTTGACGCTGCCCCTGTTGGCCATGACCTGGTCCCAGCCGTAGTTGCGGAAGCCGTAGAGGTCGGGGTAGGTCGACTCGACGTGGTTCCAGACCTCGCCCAGGGGCTGGACGAGGTTGGCGGGCGGGCTCCACTGGTCGGCGGCCTGGGCGGGGGCGGCGGTGACGGCGGGGGCGGCGATCAACGCGACGACGGCGGCGGGTACCGCGCCGAGACGCGCCAAGCGGGTGCGCATGGCGAACTCCCTTGGTGGGGGACGGGACTTCGCCTGGTGGTTGCCGCGGAGGGGTTATTGGTTGCCGCCGGACGGCTGGTGGTTGCCGCCGAGGGGTGGGGTGGGGGTGGGGACCGTCACCAGCCGAACTCGGGGGGCCCGACCACCCGTGCGCCGACCCGCTCGGCCAGCCAGTCGGCCCGTGCGTCGTGGCCGGGGCGGCCGTGGACGAAGACGGTGTGCTCGGGTGCCCACTCCTCGCAGTGGATGTCGTGGCTGTTGCACGCGACTTCCAGCTCCGCGTACTTGTACTCCTCGTCCAGCCCGAGCTCCGGAACCGGGGGCCACCTCAGGTTGTGCCAGAGGACGAAGCAGCGTTGGATCGCCATGCCGGTCGCGAGGACGTCACGGGCCTGGGCGACGGTCTCGATCCCCACGGACACCTTGACGGGGAACCGGGCGCCGTCGCTCCCGTACGACGTGGCCCGGGCATCGGGAAAGGCGTCGGTCAGCCGTCGCAGCTCGCTCTCGCCGTGTACCCAGGCATCCAGATGGCACCAGGTCGGGTCGTACCAGGACGCGACCGCCAGCAACTTCTCCGCGAGGTCCAGCGCCTCCCCCAGGTCCGTGGTCCGCAGCACGGGCCACGCACGTGTGTTCCCCATGCGCGCATCCTGCCAGGGCGGCGGAGAAGCGAGCAGCCGATCATGCGGCCTGGCGGGCGGGCTCGGTGGCGCCGGGACGGGGCCGGGCGGACGCGGCGCGCAGCCTCCGCCCCCGCCGGGTCAGCCCCCAGGGCTTGAGGATCGAGATCACCGTCATGAAGACGTACGCGGACAGCGACACGATCGGCCCGAACAGCACGTCACCGGCATCGGGCAGTGGCCCACCCGCGGCGACGGCGCCGACCGCGGAGTTCACGCCCGGGCGCAGGGCGAAGACGGTGGCGGTGGTCGTGGCCAGGGTCACCCAGAACTTGACGTAGACCCACCGGTGCCGCGCCAGCCCCCACGGCGTGCCCAGGGCCAGCACGAGCCCGCTGACCAGCGTGAGGAACGCGACCGGCAGCAGCAGCCAGTCGGCGAACAGCTTCATGGCCCGCACCGACGCCGCCACGGTCACCGCGGACCCGGTCGAGCCCGCGGTGATCCCGAGCGCGAGCAGCCCGAGCGTGAGCCCGAGCCAGCTCGCGGAGGCGACGACATGGACGACGAGGACGCCCCGGCGCGCGGGACGGCTCAGTTTCCTGGAGGACGCGGAGGTCGCGGAGGCCGCGGAGGTCGCGCCGGACGCGGAAGACAGGGAAGGAGACATGGACAACACCGTGCCGGGCGGGGACGGTGAGGACGTCTGACAGCGGGAGTAACCCCGCGTACTGGCGTGGGAGTACCCGACGACACCCGGACTGCTCCGCCCTGACCGCAGAGCACCCCGCTCTCGAACAGAGGAGACCCTGATGCGCCAACCGACACCCCACCCCGCCATGCGACAGCTGGACGTGTTCGTCGGCGAGTGGGACATGTGGGCCGCCGACCGCACCGTCGGCCCGATCCGAACGGATTTCGCCTGGCTGGAGGGCGGCGCCTTCCTCGCCCAGCACGCGGACGTCGACCCCGACACCTCCCTCCCCGGCGACTGGGCCACCCACGCCCCCTTCCCCACCGTCACCCTGATCGGCTACGACGACACGGCCGAGGAATTCACCGTCCTCTACGCCGACGGCCGCAGCGTCTCCCGCGTCTACCAGGGCAGCCTCACCGACCGAACCTGGCGCCAGTGGCGCTCCGCCCCCGGCTTCCACCAACGCCTCACCGTCACCATCAGCCCCGACGGCACCACGGCCGAGGGCCGCTGGGAGCAGTCGGCCGACGGGGAGGAGTGGACGACGGACTTTGATGTGACGTATGTGCGGGCGGGGAAGTCGTAGAGCGGAACGCGCAGGCCCATTGCCGGGGCAAACGCACTTTGAGTAGCCTGTGTTCGTTATCCCGATCGGCTGTTGAAATCTCGAACGCAGCCTCACTCACACCCAAGGGAGGGCGCCGGACGTGGGACGCCTTGTACCAGCCGTGACCCGGGCTCTCGACATTCTTGAGCTCTTCCTCGACGGGGACGGCACGCTCTCCGCCCCCGACATCGTGCGCAAGCTCCAGCTGCCGCGCACCACGGTGCACGAGCTGGTGACCACGCTTGCCGCCCGGTCGTACATCGTCCCCGTGCCGGGTCAGCCGGGACGGTACCGGCTCGGTGTGCGGCCGTACCAGCTCGGCAGCCGGTACGCCGAGCAGCTCGACCTCGCGGCCGAGGGGCAGCAGGTCGCCCGGTCCGTCGCCGAGACCTGCGACGAGACCGTACACGTGGCCATCCTCGAGGGCACCGATGTCATCTACATCGCCAAGGTCGACTCGACGCACGCGGTGCGCATGGTGTCGGCCGCCGGTCGCCGGCTGCCCGCGCACTGCACCTCCGTCGGCAAGATGCTGCTGGCCTCCCTTCCCGACCCGGAGCTGACCGCACGGATCCCCGATGGGGCCGAGCTCGTCGGCATGACACCGAACAGCATCACCGACCCCGGCGCTCTGCGCGAGGCCCTTGCCGGGATTCGTGAGCGGGGGATCGCCGTCGAGAGCCGGGAGTCCAACCCGGACGTGTCGTGTGTGGCGGCACCGGTGCACGACCGGACCGGCAAGGTCGTCGCCGCGCTCTCCATCTCCGTGCCCATGATCCGCTGGAGCGACGACCGCCGCGTCGAGCTGGAGCAGCTCGCCGCCAAGGGCGCCGCCGAGCTGTCGGAGCGCCTCGGGCACCGGAGCGTGGCATGAGCGCGACGGCGTACGAGGTCGCGGTGCGGGCGGAAGCCGAGCTCGGTGAGGGGCCGACCTGGGACCCGGACAGCGGGCGGCTGCTGTGGATCGACATCCTGGGGTCCCGGATCCACACCTACGACCCGGTCTCCGGGCGCCGCTCCGTGCGTACGACCCCGCAGCACGTCGGCGCCGTCAAGCCGCGCGTCGGCGGCGGCCTAGTCCTGAACCTCCGGGACGGCGTCGGGCTGCTGGACGCCGACGACAGCTTCCGCTGGCTGCACCACGAGCCCGTCCCCGGCCGCCGCGCCAACGACGCCGCCGTCGCCCCCGACGGCTCCCTGTGGGCCGGCACCATGCGCTACGACGAGGCGCCGGGCGGCGGCACCCTGTCCCGGCTCACCGGTGACGGCCCGGTCGACGTGATCCTCGACGACGTGGCGGTGAGCAACGGCACGGGCTGGAGCCCGGACGGGCGGCTCATGTACTACATCGACTCGCCGACGCGCCGTGTCGACGTCTTCGACCACGAGGGCGGGCGGGTCGCGAACCGGCGGCCGTTCGTGACGGTCGAGGACGGCGCCGGGTTCCCGGACGGGCTCACCGTCGACGCCGAGGGCTGCGTCTGGGTGGCCCTGTGGGAGGGCGCGGCCGTACGCCGGTACACGCCGACCGGCGAGCTGGACCGGGTGATCCCGCTTCCGGTACCCCGGGTCACGGCGTGCGCCTTCGCCGGTCCCGACCTGACCGACCTCTACATCACGACGGCCCGCGTGGGCCTGGCCTCACCGCCTGCGCTGTCGGGGTCGGTGTTCGTGGTGCCGGGGGCCGGGAAGGGGCTGACGCAACCGGCGTTCGCCGGCTGACGTTGCCAGGGGGCGGGTGCGGGGCGGCGGGGCGCCGTGAGCTTGCGGACTTGGCTCGGTGGGGTGCTGTGAGCCTGCGGCTTTGGCTCGGTGGGATGCGCCGATCCTGCCGTCTTGGCCCGGTGGGGTGCCGTAAGCCTGCGGTTTGGCTCGGCTGAGTGCCGTGAGCCTGCCGTCTTGGCTCGGCGGGTTACCGCATTCCCGCCGTGTTCGCCCGGCTGGGCGCCGCGATCCTGCCGTCTTGGCCGGGTGGGCGCCGTGAGCCTGCCGTCTTGGCTCGGTGGGTTACCGCATTCCTGCCGTGTTCGCCCGGCTGGGTGCTGCGATCCTGCCGTCTTGGCCGGGTGGGTGCCGCGATCCTGCCGTCTTGGCTCGGTGGGTTACCGCAACCCGCCGTCTTCGCCCGGCGCGGTGCCGCAATCCCGCCGCCTTGGCCGGGCTGGGTGTCGCGATCCCGCCGTCTTCGCCCCGTGGGCCACAGCAATCGCGCACCCTCCCCCCCCGCTACCGCAACCCCGCCGCCTTCATCTCCTCCGCCGTCAACGGCGGCCCGCTCAACGCCGGCTTGAGTGGGCCCGCCAACGCCGCCAGCAGTACCGACGGGGCCAGCAGTACCTCCGCGCCGCGCTCCAGGGACGTCACATCCGTCACCCGACGGGCGATCCGGCCGTTCCCGGTGGCCGTGTACATCAGTCGGCCGACGTACGCGGCCACGAGCCGCTCCCTGAGCGTGGGCCCGTGCTCCGTGGCGCCCGGGTAGAACACGTCCTGCCCGATGGCCATGTCCCAGGCCGCGCCGACCGGACGGGCCACCGCCCGCTGCACCGCGCGCGCCACTCCTGGCACGGCCCAGCCCTGACGGCGTATCACATCCCGCAGGATCAGGGCGCTTTGGGCGGCGACCGCCAGCCCGTGCCCGTACACCGGGTTGAACGCGGCGAGCGCGTCGCCGAGGACGACGAAGTTCTCCGGCCACGCCGGCATCCGCTCGTAGAAGTACCGGCGGTTGACCGTGCTCCGGGTGCACGACACGTCGGACAGCGGCTCGGCGCTGTCGAGCAGCTCGCCGATCAGCGGGTGCCGCAGCTCCTCGCGGGCGAACCGGACGAAGTCATCGGCGTCGGCGGAGGGTTCGCCGCCCCGGGTTCCGGACAGGGTGACGATCCACCGGCCGTCCTCGATGGGCAGCAGGAAGCCTGCCCGGCCGGGCCCCCCGTCGCGCGGGTCTGGCTGCACATTGATCACCGGGAAGCCGTCCCGGGCCTGCTCGGGGGCGAGGTACAGCCGACTGGCGTACGCCAGGCCGGAGTCGACCTCGCGCCGTTCCGGTGCGGGCAGCCCGAGGGCGGACAGCCACCGAGGCGCCCCTGACCCGCGCCCGGTGGCGTCGACGACCAGGCCGGCGTCCAGGGTGCGTTCGGCGCCGTCGTGCGTCCGGATCCGTACGCCGGTCACGGCGGCGGACGTACGGGCGGAAGTGCGAGGGGAAGTACGGGCGGACGTACGGGCGTCCGCACTGGTGCCGGTACCGGCATCCGTACCGACCAGCCCGAACGCCTCGGCCCGCTCGACCAGTTCGACCCGCTCGTCCGCGAGGACCTGCGCGCGGATCGTCGCGTCCAGCAGGTCCCGCCCGGCCAGGATCACATGGTGCGACTCGGGCCAGCGCCGGAACCAGCCCCACGCCGACAGGGCGACCATGTCCGTCGTGACCGGCAGCCGGTGCGCCCCGGCGTCGTGGAGCGCCTCGGTGATCCCGGGCAGCAGCTCCGCCACGGCCTGTGCTCCGCCCGACCACAGCATGTGGGCGTGCCGCGCCTGCGGCAGGCCCTTGCGGGGCGCGGCTCCCTCCGGCAGGGCGTCGCGTTCGACGACGACGACACGGTCCACGAACTCGGCCAGTGCGCGGGCCGCGAGCATGCCGGTATGGGATCCCCCGAGGACGACCGCGGTTCTGGCCTCGGGAGTGTGGTGTTCAGTCATGCGCGAGCTTTCTCTGCCAGGGCGGCCGCGTGGGCGCGTACCGCCTTGATGTCGTCGGGGTGGCGGAGGGCTCGGGACACGGCCTGGATCTCCCGCAGCAGATACGCGGTGTCCGGGCCGGACGGCGAGGCGGTGCACTCCGCCTCGGGGGAACGCTTCCGGGTGTCGACGGCGTCCAGGATCGTCACGGCCGCGGCGAGGGCCTCGGCCCGAGAGGGCGGGAAACCGAGGGCCAGGGCCGCTTCGTACGACCGGCCGCGCAGGTCCTCGTCGAGGTGCCGGGACACCTGGAGGAGCCCGTCGCGGATGAACGTCTCGCGGCGGATCAGGCGCAGTTCGCCGGTGCCGCGCAGGGCGAAGGGCTCGCGCCCGCCGGTGACGGACCGCATCAGCAGGTAGAGGGGCCGCAGCCGCAGGCGGTGCAGCCGGATCCGCCAGCGCTCGTGCAGGTACTGGCCGGCGTGCGGGATGATGAAGCCCACCGCGACCAGCGAGGCGGAGACGCAGGCGGCCGACGGCGCCAGGGCGGTGCTGAGCCAGTCCAGGTCGTGGCCCGTCCACCGGGCGACCACCGCGGTGAGCTTGGACGCGTCGAAGAGCAGGTTCGTCGCGTAGCCGACACCCAGGAACCTGAGCCCCCAGCGCAGCCAGGCGTCGAGGCCGTCGGTGCGGATCCAGTTCCAGATCAGCCGGGCCGTGACGGTGCAGGCCACGGTGTGCGCGAGGAGATAGAGCAGGATCATCTCGCGCATGAAGGGCGTGGTGGCGTAGTACGTGTCGAGGTCCCGCAGGCGTTCCACGGGGGCGTCGGCGAGCGCGAAGAGCCCCCACAGGGCGGCGACGACACCCGCGTACACGGAGACGACCCAGCGGGTCGCGCGGCGCGTCGCGGTCGAGCCGTCGGAGAGACCGTTGCGCCAGGCGATGATCAGCAGAAGCCAGGACGCGCACAGCGCGGTGAGCAGGGAGTACACCCAGGGCGCCGAGATGTTCGGCACGCCGGTGACGCGGTTGGTCCAGGCGATGGTGTCCGGGGCCGCGAAGACGAACACGGCGCAGGCGAACAGCAGCAGTCCGCCGACGGCGCGCAGCAGTGGGTCCCGCCACATCTTGACGATGCTCGGCAGCTTGATCGCCAGGGCGGCGGTCAGGATGACGGTCGGGATCCAGAACGAGATGTACATGTCCCCGAGGAGACCGGCGGAACCGGCGGAACCGGAGGGGTCCTGCGCCATCTGCGCCGCCTGCGCCATCTGCGCAAACTGCACTGCCCCGGTCACCGCGCCGATCCTCCGTTCCTGTTCCTGTTCCCGTTCCCGTGACCGTTTCCGCTCCCGCCCCTGCTTCCGCTCCCGCGATACCCCATCGAACGCTGCACGGGCCCGAGCGGCGCCTCCGGCCCCGTCCCCGTCAGCAACGGCCGGAAGGCGGCGGCCAGTCGGTGCCCGAAGTCGTCGGCCTCGGCCTCGTCCCGCTGCCGGGAGCCGTCGCGGGCGGCCACCCCGAGGGCGATGTCCTTCCACCCGGGCCGGTCGGCGAGGGCGTGCACGGCCGCCGTGCCGGCGGTGTGGTCGTGCCCGTGCCCGGTGTGCAGATGCCACAACTCATGGCCGAGGATGACCAGTTGCTGCATCGCCTCGGCCCGCTCCTCGACGATGACCAGGTCGAAGTCCTGGAACTCCACCCACAGTCCGGTCACCTCGATCTCGTCGGGGAACCGCTCGAAGCGCAGTTCGACGGGCCGCCCGCCGCGCCGCGCGCTCATCTCCGCGCACAGTGCGTGGCACAACTCGCGTACGTCGGTCGGGGGATGGGGTTTGGCCCGCAGAGCGGCGCTCAGCTCGGAGGCCAGGTCGCGCATGGCCGAGGCCCGGTGAGCGCGCCGCGGCCGGAGCATCGAAGCGACCCGGGCCGCCCACTCGCGCGCGCCCGCGATGTCCATCGCACCCCCTGTTCCTCCGCCGCTCGGCGGGCTGTTCGAGCCTACGCGGCCCGACGTGCCCGCGTCATGCGATACGGCGACCGTTGTTCAACCAGGAACGAGGTGCACTGCGGGGAGTGCCAGGACGCGTCATCTTTCGGCTGCGGGTCCGTTGTGGCTGGTCGCGCAGTTCCCCGCGCCCCTTAGGGGCATCGCCGAACCGTTGGCGGCCTCGCCAGGTGCGAATTCGTGCACAAGGCATTGACTAGAAAGCGCTTTCCGCCTACGGTCCCGTTCGAAGTTACGTGCAAAATTCGATATCTCGAACAGTTAGGGCAGGGAATGGGACAACCTGGCCTGAACCGCAGGCAACTTCTGGCCACCGCCGGCGGACTGGCCGTGGCCGGCAGCTTCGGCTTCGCCGCACTCGGCACCGGCGCCGACGCACTCGCCTCCAGTGCCAGCACCCGGGTGCGGTACTGGAACCTCTTCAGCGGCGGCGACGGCTCCAACATGATCGCGATGCTGGACGCCTTCCGCCAGGCGAACCCCGGCATCGACGTGAAGGACTCGACCCTCCAGTGGGGCAACCCCTTCTACACCAAGCTCGCCATGGCCGCCGCGGGCAACCGCGCCCCGGACCTCGGCGTCATGCACCTCGGCCGCGTCACCGGCTTCTCGCCCGGCCGGCTCCTGGACCCCTGGGACGTCGACCTGCTCGCCAAGTACGGCGTACGGGAGGCGGACTTCAACCCGGCGCTGTGGAAGCGCGCCGTCATCGACGGCAAGCTCTACGCCCTCCCGCTCGACATCCACGTCCAGCTCTGCTTCTACCGCAAGGACGTGCTGAAGAAGGCGGGCCTGCTCGGCGCCGATGGCCGGATCGTGCCGGTGACGTCGGCCGACGAATGGTTCGACGTGCTCAAGGAGGCCAAGAAGGCCACCAAGAAGGGCCTGCAGACCGTCGGCCTGTGGATCAACGACCAGAACTTCCAGTGGTGGTTCTTCGTCGCCTTCTACACCCAGCTCGGCGGCACCTGGTTCGACGCCGCCCACACGGAGGTCACCTTCGACACCGACAAGGCCGTCCAGGTCCTTGAGTTCCTGCGCCGGCACGTCACCGAGGGGTACGCCGACCCCGGCCTGGGCTCCGTCGGCGCCGAACAGTTCCTCAACGGCGCACCCTTCGCCTGGGAGGGCAACTGGTCGGTGCCGGTCTACTCGGGAGCGAAGCTCGACTACGGCGCCATCCCGCTGCCGCCCGTCTTCGGCGGGCAGGCCACCCACGCCGAGTCGCACGCCTTCGTCCTGCCGCACCAGTCAGACCGCGGCGGCGCCACCAACGACGCGGCCCACCGACTCGCCGCCTACGTCGTCCAGCACGCCCAGCAGTGGGCGGCCGGCGGCCACATCCCCGCGTACACACCGACCCTGTCCACGGCGGCGTACAAGAAGCTGGACCCGCAGAGCGAGTACGTCTCCGCCATGGACCACCAGGCCACCGAGCCGAAGGTGTGGTTCGCGGGCTCCACCGGCATCCTCGCCCAGCGCGTCGGCCCGATCGTCGTCTCCTCCACGGTGGGCTCGGCGGGGCCGGAGGCCGCCGCCGGCCGTATGAAGAGCGCCCTCACCCAACTGCTCGCCATGAAGAACCCCATGGACGGCAGAACAGCCGCGCAAGGAGGTACGGCAGCATGACGGTGACCAGCGCTCAGACCGTCGTGTCACCGGCGCGCACCAGGACCGCCGCGATCGGCGCCACCCTCCGCCGCGGGCAGGGCTTCCAGCACGGCGGCTGGTTCGTCGCCCCGTTCCTCGCCCTGTTCGCGCTCTTCGTGATCTGGCCGCTGCTGCGCGGCGTCTACCTCAGCTTCACGGACGCCAACATCACGGGCGACGGCGAGAGCTTCGTCGGCCTCGACAACTACCGCGAGGCCCTCAAGGACCCGCTGATGTGGGACGCCCTCGGCCACAGCGCGTACTTCACGCTCCTGGTCGTGCCCTGCATCACGGTCCTCGCCTTCCTCCTCGCGATGCTCGCCCACCACATCGAGCACGGCAAATGGCTGTGGCGGCTGTGCTTCTTCGCCCCGTTCCTGCTGCCGTCCACCGTCGCGGGCAACCTGTGGCAGTGGCTGTTCAACCCGGGCACGGGCATGATCAACCATGTCTTCGGCATCGAGACGCCGTGGCTGACGGACAAGTCGTACGCGATGCTCGCCATCGTCATCACCACCCTGTGGTGGACGGTCGGCTTCAGCTTCCTGCTCTACCTCGCCGCGCTCCAGTCCATCCCCGACCACCTCTACGAGGCCGCCAAGCTGGACGGCGCGAACGCCTGGCACCGCATGGTCCACATCACGCTGCCGATGCTGCGCAACATCACCGGCCTCGTCATCGCGTTGCAGATCCTGGCCTCGCTGCAGGTCTTCGACCAGGCCGTCGTGATGATGGACTTCGGCCCCGGCCCGGAGAACTCGACCCGCACCTTCGTCCAGTACACCCTCGAAGAGGGCTTCACCAGCTACCGCGTGGGCTACGCCTCGGCGATCTCCATCATCTTCTTCGTGATCATCGCAGCCGTCGCCCTCGCCCGCATGTGGCTGCTGCGCAACCGTGAGGAGGGAGCCCGATGACCACTGCGGCACCGACCCGAGTCAAGCCCCGCAGGTCGCCGTCCTCGTCCTGGACCCCCAGCCAGATCATCCTGACCCTCCTCGGCACGGCCGTATCCGTCGTCTTCCTCGCCCCCTTCGCCTGGGGCCTGTTCACCTCGCTCAAGTCGGAGACCGAGGCGGTGGAGGTGCCGCCGCACTGGCTGCCGAAGGACTGGACGGGCCAGGCGTGGACGGCCCTGTTCGAGACCGGCAACATCACGAACTGGTTCGTGAACTCCCTCGTCGTCTCCGTCTGCGTGACGTCCGTCGTCCTGCTGGTGAGCGCCCTCGCCGGATACGGCTTCGCCCGCACCGAGTTCCGCGGCAAGAGCGTCCTCATGGGCGTCGTCATGGCGGGCCTGATGATCTCCCCGGCGGTCCTGGGCGTCCCCCTCTTCACCACCGTCCAGCAGATGGGGATGGTCGACACCTACTGGGGCATGATCCTGCCGCAGTGCGCGCCCGCCGCGATGGTCTACATCCTCTACAAGTTCTTCCAGGGCATCCCGCGCGAACTGGAGGAGGCCGCGTTCATCGACGGCGCGGGCCGTTGGCGCGTCTTCTTCACCATCGTCGTCCCGCTCGCCCGCCCCTCCCTCGCCGCGGTCGGCATCTTCACGTTCATCGCGTCGTGGAACAACTTCCTGTGGCCCTACATGGTCACCAACAACCCCGACCTGATGACCATGCCGAACGGCATCGCGACCGTCATGAACTCCTACGGCATCCAATGGGCCCAGCTCATGGCCGGCGGCCTGATGGCGGGCCTGCCCCTGATCGTGGTCTTCGTCTTCTTCCAGCGGCAGATCGTGGCGGGCGTGGCCCACACGGGATTGGCGGGCCAGTGAGAGCACACAGAGCGCTGACGGCCATGATGACGGCGGTCCTCCTGGCCTTCCTCCCCAACACGGCACAGGCGACGGCGAGTTATCCCGACCCGCAGCCCATCACCGGCCAGCAGATCATCCACGACCCGACCGTCATCCGGCTGAAGTCCGGCCAGTACGTGGCGTACTCGACCGGCGGCGTCATCGGCGCGCGCCTCTCGAAGGACCGCGTGCACTGGACGGACGAGGGCAACGCCTTCCCGGAGCCGCCGAGTTGGTGGTACGAGTACAACGACACGGGCGACCCCTGGGCCCCGGACATCTCCTACCGCCAGGGCCGCTACTGGCTCTACTACGCGGTCTCCTCCTGGGGCACCAACCACTCGGCGATCGGCGTCGCGACGTCCCGCTCCGGCCTTCCCGGCACCTGGACGGACCACGGCAAGGTGTTCTCGTCGGAGACGACCGACACCTGGAACGCCATCGACCCCGCGATCATCCGGGCGGACGGCAGGCTGTGGATGTCGTTCGGCTCGTACTGGACGGGCATCCGGATGGTCGAACTGAACCCGAGGACGGGCAAGGCGGCACAGAACGCGACGGTCCACCACCTGGCGACCCGCCCGGACGCCCCGTACGCGGTCGAGGGCCCGTACATCGTCAAGCACGGCCGCCACTACTACCTCTTCGCGTCGTACGACGCCTGCTGTGCGGGCGTGAACTCGACGTACAAGATCAGGGTGGGCCGCTCGACGTCGGTGACCGGCCCGTACGTCGACAGCACGGGCAGGCCGCTGCTGGAGGGAGGCGGCGACCTGCTGCTGGCGGGGCACGGCCGTTTCGTCGGCACCGGGGGCGAGTCCGTCTTCCGGGACCGAGGCCAGGACTGGCTGGCGTACCACTACTACGACGCCGAGGACAACGGCACCCCGAAGCTGGGCCTGAACAGACTGAGCTGGAAAAAGAACGGCTGGCCCATCGTCCTTTAGGGGCGCGGGGCTGTGTCCGATATGCGGCTCCGCCGCGCGGGCGCGACCAGCCCCCACACACCCGCAGCCGCCAACGAAACAAGAACCACCGCTCTGGAAAGGCGACCATGCAAGAAACAGCCCGTTTCACCCTCGACCCCGCCTTCACCGTCGGCGAAGTCAGCCCCCGCCTCTTCGGCTCCTTCGTGGAACACCTCGGCCGCTGCGTCTACACCGGCATCTACGAGCCCACCCACCCCACCGCAGACGCCGAAGGCATCCGCACCGACGTCCTGGACCTCGTACGCGAACTCGGCACCACCGCCATCCGCTACCCAGGCGGCAACTTCGTCTCCGGCTACAAGTGGGAGGACTCCGTCGGCCCCGTCGAGGACCGCCCCCGCCGCCTCGACCTCGCCTGGCGCTCCACCGAGACCAACCGCTTCGGCCTCTCCGAGTACATCGCCTTCCTGAAGAAGATCGGCCCCCAGGCCGAGCCCATGATGGCCCTCAACCTCGGCACCCGGGGCGTCGCCGAGGCCCTCGAACTCCAGGAATACGCCAACCACCCCGCCGGCACGGCCCTGTCCGACCTCCGTGCCGGACACGGCGACAAGGACCCCTTCGGCATCAAGCTGTGGTGCCTGGGCAACGAGATGGACGGCCCCTGGCAGACCGGCCACAAGACCGCCCAGGAGTACGGCCGGATCGCCGCCGAGACCGCCCGCGCGATGCGCCAGATCGACCCGGGCGTCGAACTCGTCGCCTGCGGCTCCTCCAGCCAGTCCATGCCGACCTTCGCCGCGTGGGAGGCGACGGTCCTGGAGGAGACGTACGACCTCGTCGACCACATCTCCCTGCACGCCTACTACCAGCCCGAGGACGGAGACGTCGACTCCTTCCTGGCCTCCGCCGTCGACATGGAGTCCTTCATCGAGAACGTGGTCGCCACCGCCGACCACGTGGGCGCGAAGCTCAAGTCGAAGAAGAAGATCAACCTCTCCTTCGACGAGTGGAACGTCTGGTACATCTCGGAGTGGCACGCGATCGAGAACTCCGGCGCGCGGGACTGGGCGGAGGCCCCCCGCCTCCTGGAGGACAACTACAGCGTCACCGACGCGGTCGTCTTCGGCTCGCTCCTCATCGCGCTCCTGCGCCACGCGGACCGCGTCACCGTCGCCTGCCTCGCGCAGCTCGTCAACGTCATCGCCCCGATCATGACCGAGCCGGGCGGCCCGGCCTGGCGGCAGACGACGTTCTTCCCCTTCGCCCAGGCCTCCCGGTACGGCCGCGGCCAGGTCCTGGACGTCCGGGTGGACTCCCCGACGTACGAGACGAAGAAGTACGGCGAGGCCGACCTGCTGCACGCCACCGCCGTGCGCGCCGAGGACGGCACGGTCACCGTCTTCGCCGTCAACCGCAGCCGTACCGAGGCACTCCCGCTCGAGGTCGCCCTGAGCGGGCTGGACCTGACGAACGTGGTCGAGCACAGCGCCCTCGCGGACGCCGACCCGGACGCGAAGAACACCCTCGACGACCCCGAGCGCGTCACCCCGCACCCGGTCGAGGGCACGGAGTTGAAGGACGGCCGCCTCACCGCCGTACTGGAACCGCTGTCCTGGAATGTGATCCGGCTGGGCTGAGGGTCTCCGGATCGGAGATGAGACAGGAGTCTCGGAGATGAGACAGGAGCTTCAGATATGAGATAGGCGTCTCTGTATTCGGACACTCTCAGCCTGTCCTCAGGGAGATGCCCTAGTGTCCGGTCCCGTCAGCCATTCCTATCAACCCGGTAGGAAACCTCGGAGAGACGGGACCGGCCGCATGCGCACGCTGATACTGCTCGCCCTCGCGGGCCTCGGGGCCCAGCTCGTGGACGGCAGCCTCGGCATGGCCTACGGCGTGACGTCGACCACCCTGTTGCTGGCCATGGGCACCAACCCGGCCGCCGCCTCGGCCACGGTGCACCTCGCCGAGATCGGTACGACGCTGATGTCGGGCGCCTCGCACTGGCGGTTCGGGAACGTCGACTGGAAGGTGGTCGGGAAGATCGGCGTGCCGGGCGCGATCGGGTCCTTCCTCGGCGCGACCGTCCTGTCCACGCTGTCGACCGAGGTCGCCGCGCCGCTGATGTCCCTGATCCTGCTGGGCCTCGGCGTGTACGTCATGTCGCGCTTCACCTTCCGCGGCCTGCCCAAGGACCGGGTCGGCCTGCCCCTGCGGCGCCGCTTCCTCACCCCGCTCGGCCTGGTCGCCGGCTTCCTGGACGCGACCGGCGGAGGCGGCTGGGGGCCGGTCGGCACGCCCGCCCTGCTCGCCTCCGGGCGGATGGAGCCGCGCAAGGTCATCGGCTCGATCGACACCAGCGAGTTCCTGGTCGCGGTCGCCGCGAGCCTAGGTTTCCTCTTCTCGCTGGGCTCGCAGGGCATCGACTTCACGTGGGTCGCCGCCTTCCTCGTCGGCGGGCTGGTCGCCGCGCCGATCGCCGCGTGGCTGGTGCGTATCCTGCCGCCGCGCGTGCTGGGCTCGGCGGTCGGCGGCGTCATCCTCGTCACCAACGTCCGCACCCTGCTGAACAGCGACTGGATCGCGGCCTCGGGGGCCACGGCCGCTGCCGTGTACGTCTTCCTGTACGCGCTGTGGGCCGCCGCCCTCGCCTACTCGATCCGCGCCCACCTGAAGGAGGGGAAGGCGGACGCGACCGAGCCCGCCGAGGAGCGGCAGCCCGTCAGCACCTGAGCGATCGGGTCCGGCCCGGGTCCAGGGTCCTGACCGATCGGTGTCAGTCGGTGCTGACGCCCACTGTCAAGGTCGCCTTGTAGCCGTCCGAGACGCTGTCACCGAGCGCGGTCAGGGTCAGCAGGCCGGAGGACGCGCCGCCGTCGTCGTAGATGCTGTCGTCCTCCAGCAGGGTCTCGCGGGTGGTGTTCTCCGTATACGGCGAGGTCGCCTGGATCTCGGTGTTGATGTCCTGGTCGAAGAACAGCTGCCCGGTGTGAATGATCTCGCCGCCTGTGTACGAGTCGTCCGTGAGCGTCACGTCCGTGTGCACCCGCATATGGACGTGGATCGCGCGTGAGACGTAGTGCCCCGGCCAGATGGACGTGATGCTGCACTGGCCGTTCTCGTCGGTCATCCGACCGCCGCGCAGGAAGGTGCCGTTGTCCTCCTCCTCGTGACCGTTGCCGCCGACGAACCCGGAGTACTCGCCGAGGTGGTCGCAGTGCCAGATCTCCAGCAGGGCGTTCGCGAGGGGCGCGCAGTCGTTGGAGACGTCGACGACGGTGAAGGTGTACTGAACCTCGAAGCCCTCCTTGTCCTCCCGGATGTCCTCGCGGACGAGGGCGCCCGCGAGGGAGTACGGACCCTCGGTGACCTCGGCGTTGAGGACGCAGACGCCGTCCGCGGCGGAGGTGGAGGCCTCCGTCGAGGCGGTGGTCGACGTGCCGCTCTCCTGGGTCGTGGTGTCGGTCGTGGTGTCGGCCGACGCGAGGCCGGTGACCGCGAGGCCGCCCGCCGCGGCGACGACGCTGCCGCCGATCAGGACGCGACGGCGCCGGATGCCGGGGTCCCTGCGGTGCCGGCCCGGCTGTTGCTCACTGTGCTCTGAGTGGTGCTCTGCGTTTCCCGTCATGTGAAGGAAATTAGGGGCCTATCTGAGGAACGGCTTAATGTGCGGCTGTGAATGACCTGGGGATGGATCGCTCAACTCGGTTGTAAATGGCTGGAGTTCGCCCTGGCTGGTCCTCATCGGGCTCCCTACGATTCCAACGCCTCCGACCTTCACAGAAACCTCACTCTTTCTTCAAAGATTCAACGAGGCGAGGCCGAACGGATCGAGGCACAGCCACCCCCCAACCCCAGGGAGAGATCCATGGCACGTGGACTCCTGCGATTTCTGCTGAGCGGCGGCGCGTTGGCCGCCCTGCTCACCGCGACGCTGCCCGCGCAGGCGGCTCCGTCCCCGACCGGCGCGTTCGACGACCCGCCGCCGGACAAGATCGTCATCAAGGTCGCCACGGTGAACGGGTCCGGCTGCCCGCAGGGCACCACGGCCGTCGCCGTCTCGGAGGACAACACCGCGTTCACGGTCACCTACAGCGACTACCTCGCCCAGGTCGGCGGCAACTCCGACCCCACGGCGTTCCGCAAGAACTGCCAGCTCAACCTGATCGTGCACGTCCCGCAGGGCTTCACGTACGCCATCGCCAGCGCCGACTACCGCGGCTTCGCCGCCCTCCAGCCCGGCGCGAGCGCCATCCAGAGAGCCTCGTACTACTTCCAGGGCTCCCCGAACACCCAGTTCCGCAACCACCCCTTCAACGGCCCCCTCAACGACAACTGGCAGGCCACCGACAGCACCGACTGGGCCCAACTGGTCTGGGCGCCGTGCGGAGTCCAGCGCAACTTCAACATCAACACCGAACTGAGGGTCAGCGCCGGCTCGTCCTCGCCGGACAAGGTCAGCTTCATGACGATGGACTCGACGGACGGGGACATCAGCACGATCTACCACATGGCGTGGAAGGAGTGCCCGGAGTCCTGAACGGCTGACAGGGCGCGGCCCGCCCCGGAGACACCGGCAGGCGGGCCGCGTTCCTGTGGGCGCAGCCATGGGCGAACCGTGCGTGCACGTGACCGACGGCGCCCAGGCCGGCGTCGGCTGGGGTGCCTGTGGTGGCCGCCGCACGGAGTCTTCAGGGAGAAGGACCAGGGCAAGCTCCTGGGCCTGATCGACGACGCCTGGAAGAAGCGCGGCGAGGTGGTGTCCGAGGAGCTGCCCCGCGCGGCCAGGGCCAGAAACACCTGGTCCCGGCCGCGTGCTCGGACGAACAATCACCCCTGAGCGCCGACGTACGGTGAACACCGCAAAGGACACCACCATGCTTTCCCCCGACCGCCTCCGGGAGCTCCTGCGCGAGCTGGACGACCCCGACCCCAAGCACCTGGAGGTCCCCCGGGACTATGACGTTCCGGCTGCCCGGCAACGTTTTCATCAGCTCGCCGGCGCCCTGAAGCGGCGGTTCGGGCCCTCCGTTTCGGCCGGCATGGGGCAGGACGCCAGCTTCCTCGGTGTCTTCGAGGTCCCCACTGAAGCCACGGGAACGGACCGGGCCCTGCGGGTGCTGATAAGCAATTTCGGTCCCTTCGTCACCGCCGGAACGGGCGGTGGACTGAGGCTGCCCGGCTGCGAAGAGGGCCTGGGCGACGAGTTCGTGACCTGGCTCGACGAGGTGTGTACGGAACTCGGTTGCGTCTACGTGCCCGTCGAACTGGTCAAGGAGCCGTACTACGGACCGACCCTGCAGGAGGACGAGGAGGCCGAGGCGGTGCTGGCGGCACTGGCGGCCGAGTCCGGGGACGAGGAGGAGGAAGAAGAGGAAGACGATCTTCCGCCGACCTGGCTTGACCGGTACTTCGATTACATGTGAGCGACTGGGGCGGCCCGCACCGGCCTGAGGGCGGTACGGGCCGCTTCTCCGGGGGTGTGTCAGCCCTGCTCGATGCCCAGAGTCAGCGTCCCCGCGTATCCGGCGGACGGTGAACTCCCCAGCGCGGTGAGGGTGAGGAGCCCGGACGCGGCGCCTCCCTCGTCGTAGATGGAGTCCTGGGCGAGGGTGGTGCGGGGGACCGTGTTGGCCGAGTACGGGGACAGCGCGGCGACTCGTGTCGTGATCGTCTCGTCGAAGAAGAGCTGGCCGGTGTGGAGTTCCTGGCCGCCCTCGAACGAGCCGTCGGAGGTCAGGGTGACGTCCGTGTGGACCTTGATGTGGATGTGGATGCAGCGGCCTCTGTACCACCCCGGGTAGACCGTGGTGATCTTGGCGACGCCGCTGGAGTTGGTGAGGACGCCGCCGCGCAGGGACGTGCCGTTGTCGGGCTCGTTGTGGCCGTTGTTGCCGACGAAGCCGGAGTACTCGCCGAGGGCGTCGGCGTGCCAGATCTCGACGAGGGCGTTGCCGAGGGGAGCGCAGGTGTCGTCGTCGACGACGGTGAGGGTCAGCTCCAGCGGGAATCCCGTCTTGTCCTCGCTGATGTCGGCGCGGACGAGCTGTCCGTCGAGGTAGTAGGGGCCTTCGGTCATCTCCTTCGTGAGCGTGCAGACGGCCGCGGCGGCGACGGGGGCCGTGTCGGCCGCCTCGGCTGTGGGGGCTTCGGGCGCGGCGGCGGTGACGGCCAGGGTGGCGGCCGTGGCGCCGGTGGCGATCAGGACGGTGCGGCGCCTGACCGGGGTGGGGGTTGCCTTCGAAGTGTCTGTCATGAACACGACACGATAGGAGGGGTGCTGTTGATGGGCTGTCAGTTCGGCAAAGTGAGTCTCCGTCAAGTTCCTTGTTGGTCAACGAGGATCACTCGAGTGCGCGAACCTCTCCGTCGGGCGAGTCGGGGAGCTGCCCGGTGAATGCTCGCCGACTGTGCACGAGCAGCTCGCGTACCGACGGGTTGTGCGTGCTCTTCCAGACCAGAGCGAGCAGTGCCGGTGTCTCGATGTCGTCGATGGTGTGGGCGGAGAGCCGGTCGCGGTAGCTCGCCGCCATCGAGGCGCTGAGGACGGCGACACCGAGCCCGCGGGCGGCGAGGTCGGCGATGGCATCCGCGGCACTGGCTTGCAGCGCGATCGAGGGCTGGAGGCTCTGGGCGGCGCAGGCACGGTCGAACACCGTGCGCAGGCCGGTGCCGGGTGGCATGCACACAATGGGGTGGGCTGCCAGGTCCCGCAGAGTGACCCGCCGCTGTTTCGCCAGGGGGTGCCCGGGCGGAACCGCCGCGACGAGCCGCTCGCTGATGATGGTCAGCGCGTCCAGCCCGTCGGGGGTGGCGGTCGCCGTCCCGATCAGAGCCAGGTCGACGGTGCCGGCGCGCACACTCTCGACGAGCCGGTCGGAGTTGTCCTCCAGCAGCGAGATCTCGACACCGGGATGCGCCCGGTGGAACGCGGCGAGGGCGTCGAAGAGCGGAGTGACGGTGCAGCCGATGACCATGCCGACCGTGAGTCGGCCCCGGATCAGGTCGGTCACCTCACCCACTGCCTGGCCGACCGCCCCGGCTGCGGCGAGTGCGGCGCGCGCGTGTTCGAGCGCTGCCTTTCCCGCAAGGGTCAGGGTGGCGGTGCGCGCCGACCGGTCGAACAGCTCGGTACCGAGCTCCCGTTCCAGCTGGCGGATCTGCGCGCTGACGCCGGACTGGCTGATGTGCACCCGCTCGGCGGCCCGGGTGAAGTTCTGCTCTTCGGCGACCGCGACGAAGTATTCCAGCTGCCTGAGCTCCATAACTCTGGATTCTAGCTTCCAGTAATTCCATCTGTTGGACTTCTGGTCTTCGGGCGACCACGCTGGGAAGCACCCGGAGCCCGACCCCAGGAGGAACCCAATGCCGGAGTACGAGAAGGCCCTGCGGCCCGAGGACATCATCCGCCTGTTCGTCGAGCGGTCCAACGCCGGTGACGCGGCCGGGGTCGCCGCGCTCTACGAAGAGGATGCGGTGATGGCCTATCCCCCCGGCGAACTGACGGTGGGGCGGGAGGCGATCCGTGCGCTGTGGGAGAAGGTGCTGACCGCCCGTCCCCGCTTCGAGCCGGAACAACCGCTGCCGACGCTGATCAGCGGCGACATCGCCCTCACCTCGACCCCGCCCAAGGACGGCGCCGGCGCGCGGGCGCAGGTCGTCCGGCGCCAGCCCGACGGAAGCTGGCTGCGGCTGCTCGACCAGCCCGAGTTCGTCCCGACCACCCGCTGACTCCCTCGGCTCCGCGCGTTCGATTCGACCCAGATCGAAGGCGGGAGCGGGGCGTGGTGCACGGACCGCAGGCTGGTGGCCGTACGCACGACAACGGGGAAAGGAAGCACCTCATGCCCATCATGCCCCTCCGCTCGCGCCGTCTCGGCCTCGGTCTGGCCGCCCTCGTCGGCACCGCCGCCATGCTGGCGATGCCCACGTCCGCCCAGGCGGCCGGGGACCCGGCCACCTGGCCGTGCGACCCGTCCGAGTTCTGCATCTACCACGACGCCCAGGGCGGCGGCGCGCACTACTCGCTGGCGGACGGCGCGTCCAACCTGGGCGCGCTGGCGGGCGGTCTCAACGACCACGTGTGGTCGGTGAAGAACATCTCCGGCGACGACTGGTGCCTGTACCGGGACGCCGACTACGCGAACGAGATCCAGGTCATCCTCGACGGGCAGGCACTGGACCTGGCCTCACCCGTCCGGGACCAGGTGAGCTCCGTCGAGCCCTGCTGACGGCCCACTCGAGCGCCCCGCCGCACCTGGCCGTGCGGCGGGGCTTCGGCTGTGTGTCTGTGGGCTCCGTGTCCGTGCGCCACCCCGAGACTTCTGAGGATGGCAAGAGGTGAGGATCGTCGCAGCATGTGAGTGCACACCGAACGGGGATGGCTCACATGGCGGTACGCATTCATTTCACCGACGCAGACCTCGCCCATGTCAGGCTGGCGCAGGCGCCCGATCCCATGTGGGAGGCGCTGCTCAGCATGCACATGCTGCAGACCGACACCGGGTCCGCCGTCTTCGGCGGCTGGCGGCAGCGGATACGCCGCGAACTGACCGCCGACGTACGTCCGTTACTCCGACTCGCCCCACCCGTCGGCTGCTCGGCGGACTTCCTGACCCCGGCGGCCGGCACGGGCGGGCTGGACGCCGGGGTCGGTGCCCTGCTGTCGACGCCGCGGCTGCGGTTCCGCGGCGACCTGGTGGAACTGGCCCGCGCGGGCCGGCGACTGCCGCCGTGGGCGAGGTCGCTCGCGGACGGTGACAAGGAGGCCGTCGTCCACCTCGCGCGCTCGTTCCGGGGGTACTTCGCGACGGCGCTGGCTCCTTGGTGGGACCGGGTGCGGGCCCGTTTCGATGCCGAACGTGCCATCCACAGCCGGTACTTGACCGACGGCGACCTCGGTGGGTTGCTGAGCACGCTGCACGCCGGACTGGTCTGGCGGCAGCCGGTCCTGGAGGTCACGGGCATGGGCGCCGACCGAGACGTGCACCTCGACGGGCGCGGACTGCTGGTGCTCCCGTCGTACTTCTGCTGGCGCAAGCCGACGCTGCTGAAGGATCCGGCGCTGCCATGCGTCGTGGCGTACCCGATGACGCATGAGACGGTGCTGAGCGGCGGCGCGCCCGGGCTGCGTTCCCTGAACGCCCTCCTCGGTCGCACCCGTGCCGGGATCCTGGGATCGGTCGCGGAGCACGGGCTCACGACGACCGAACTGGCCCACGACGCGGGCATCTCGCCGGCTACCGCGAGCCACCACGTCGGCATCCTGCGCAAGGCGGGGTTGGTCAGCACGTGCAAGGCGGGCAAGGCGGTACTGCACACCGTCACGCCCCTCGGGCTGGCCCTGCTGGACGGGCGCGTGGGCACTCGGCAACGGCGCTTGGCGTGAACCGATGGCGGCGGATGCCAAGGCCTCTCTAGCGTGGGGCACATGACGGGCAATCGGATCGAACTGGCCGACGCCGTGCAGGCGGTACGGGATGAGCTGATCACCGCGGCGGGCCGCTCGTCCGGGCAGGACGTGACGTTCGAAGTGGGCGACATCGAGCTGGAGTTCAGTGTCGAGCTGCGCAAGGAGGTCATGGGCGGGGTCAAGGTGAAGGCCTGGGTGGTGGAGGCCGGGGTCGACGGGAGTGGGGGTACGACTCGGACACATCGGGTTGCGGTCACGCTGAGGGCGCGGGACGCGCGGACCGGGGAGCCTTGGAAGGTGCGGAACGAGAGCCGGGGGAGCGTCGGCCGGTTCGGCGGAGGTGACGGCGGCCGGTGAGCGGGGGCCGAGCCCTGGACCGGGTTGTCGTGGTGTGGGGCAACGGGCAGGGGAGCGGGGTGCTGCTCAACCGGCGGACCGTGCTCACGGCATGGCACGTGGTGGTGAACAGCAAGCGCATCGAAGTGGTCCACCCTTCGTCGGGCAGACCTGCACCCTGTTATCTCGTTTGGGCGGACGAGGAGCGCGACGTGGCGGTGCTGGCCGCGGAGCGGGACGTGATCAGCGCCGAGCGCGCCGCTCCCCTGGGCCGTCTCAGGTTCGGCAAGGCCGGCACCGGGACCCCGCTGTCGCACTGCCAGATCGTCGGTTTCCCCCAGATCCAGCGCTATGGCGATGACCTGGAGTACGACCAGTACCGGGTGAGCGTGCTGCCGATGGCCGGGCGGATCAGGGGTTCCCTCACCTGCGAACTCGACCAGCCGACAGTCGATGAGCGGGCAGACGGGACCTCAGCCCTCCGTGGGCTGTCCGGGGCCCCGGTCTTCGCCGGTCCCGTGCTGCTGGGCGTGGTGACACAGGTGCCTCAGGGGCGCCGACACGGCAGGATCGAAGCGGCGGCGATGACGGACGCTCCCGAACTGGGGCTCGTTGGGCTCGCGAAGGTCTGGCTGGAGGAGATCACCGAAGTCCACCCCCAGGACGAGCACTTCGAGACCCGGTACGCGAAAGACCTGAGCTCCCAGTACCGCAAGACAGAGATCTTCGGAATCGAGGAACTCGGCCGGGGTGAATCCCGTTGGGACCTCGACACCGCCTATCTGAGTCTGCGAGCCGAGGCCGCCGCGTACCCGTACGTCGAGGACGATCTCTTCGGCCGGTTCCCGGATTCATGGCACAGCGGACCGGCGCGCGACGGCGCCCAGCGCATCGAGACCCTTTTGGCCAACAGGCCGCACGCCCTGCTGCGCGGCGAGGCGGGCGCCGGCAAGACGACCCTCGTCTGGTGGCTCGCCGCCCATGCCGCGAACGGCACCCTGGGCGACGAACTCGCCGAATTGAATGGCCTCGTCCCCTTCGTCATCCCGCTGCGTGAGGTGCACGCGCGCGGTGGACGCTTTCCCACGGTGTCGGAGCTTCTCTCCGCAGGGAGGGGCATCACGGACGGTCAGCCCGACGGGTGGGCCCACCGCGTGCTGGAAGCGCGTCGTGCGTTCCTCCTGGTGGACGGCCTGGACGAGGTCCCGGCACCGGAGCGGGAGGAGGCCCGACGGTGGCTGTGCGCCCTCCTAGACCGCTATCCCGGCACGCGGTGCCTGGCGACCGTGCGCCCGAACGCGGTCGACGAGCAGTGGCTCAACGGGGACGGCTTCACCGAGCTGACCCTCCTGCCCATGAGCGACGACGACATCCGCGCCTTCGTGCACGCCTGGCACAACGCCGCCCGCCTCGAAAGCGGCCATTTCTACGACGCCCGGCGCGGAGGTGAGGAACATGAGCTCCTCACCTCTCTGGAACACGACCTGGTCCACCAGTTGGAGCGGAACACAGCGCTGCGCGGGCTCGCCCGCACCCCGCTGCTGTGCGCCGTGATCTGCGCTCTGCACCGGCGCCGCCGAGGTCTGCTGCCCACCACGCGCTGGCAGCTCTACCGGGCCGCACTCGCGATGCTCCTCGGAGGGCGGGACGCGGGCCGAGGTGTACTCAACGCAGACCACGTCAGACTGGACTCCGATGAACAGCACGCCCTGCTCCAGCGGCTGGCCATGTGGCTGGTCCGCATGGGGCAGCAGCAGCTGACGTATGCCCAGGCCGTCCACCAACTGAGCCTCGCCATGCGGGACATGCCCCACATCCAAGTCCAGGGGCCACCCGAGAAGATCCTGCGCTTCCTGCTGGACCGCAGCGGACTGCTCCAGGAGCGGACCGACGACGCGATCCAGTTCATCCACCGTACGTTCCAGGACTTCCTGGCGGCCAAGGAGTTCCACGAGACCGGCTATATCGACGAACTCCCGAAGCATGCCCACAGCGAGGCATGGCACGACGTGATCGTGCTGGCCGCCGGTCACGCGGCACGCCCCGGCGCCCGCCATCTCATCACCAGCCTGATCGGCCTCGGGGACGCCGCCGAGCAGCGCAGGGAGCAGTACCGCCTGCACACACTCGCGGCGCGGTGCGCGCTCAACGTCCAGTCGCTGAACTCCGGCCTGATGCAAATGGTGCGGGACCGTATGGACGCCCTCATGCCGCCACGGGACCGTGAGGAGGTCGAGGATCTCGCGGGTCTGGGCGACTGGGTCGTAGGGGTGCTGCCGGACGCGGAGCAACTGCGTGACCGCGTGGCCCTGAACACGGTGCGGCTCCTCGCCCGGGTTCGCAGCGCGAAGGCGCGGCAGAAGCTGAGGCAGTGCGCGTCGCATACGGAGCCGCTCATCCGTAGCGAGGTCGGGAGAGCCTGGGACTTCCAGCCGCTGGGGGAGTACGTCGATGAGGTGCTGGCCGGGGCCGATCTGCCCGATCTGCTGATCGACAAGCCTGCGAAGCTTCTTCACCTGCCCCGTCTCGGCTCGGTAAGCAGGATCACGGTGAGCGGTCCGTACTCGGCGGAAGAACTGGACACGTATCTTCCCGTTCGGTGCCTCGAATCAGTCACGATCTGGAACAACGAGGTGATCGAGAGCTTCGAGTTCCTGCGGAGCCGAGTGGATCTGAGACGCCTGGAGCTCCAGGAATGCACATCCGTGCGGGATCTCTCGCGCTTGCCGGACCTCGACCTGACGGAGCTCCGACTGACCGGATGCATCACGGGCGTCCTCACGCCGCATCCGGGTGTTCGCCATCTGGAGGTGGGGATCGAGAACGCCGGACGGCTCGGAGACCTGGAGGACTGGCCGAATCTTCAAACGCTGGGGATCGAGGGGCACAGCCGGAACCCGTCCTGGATTCTCCGGGCCGCGCTGCACGCGCCCGAGCTCACCCGGATCGCGCTGGGGACCGACACGCTGCACGGCTTGACGACACTCGAGCCGCTCCCTCGTATCGAGCGGCTGATGATCACCGGCTTGCGGGACCTCACCGAAATCGCCCAGCTGAGCCGTGTCTTCCCCAACCTGAGAAAGCTGGCACTGGGGCTGGTGGGACGCCCGCCGGCTCGGCTCGATCTGCGACCACTGCACGGCCTGCCCGGCCTGGGACTCAACCTTTGGGGCGATGTTCCGGTGAAGTCCGAGATCGTGGGAGCGGAAGCCTTCGGCGACCGGCTGCGGTCCCACCAAGGCGGCTTGAACTACTGAGCGCTCCCGCGTGCGTACGTGAGGAAGTCCCCCCAGGTGGTGGGGGAGAGGGCGAGTTGGGGGCCCTGCCGGTCCTTGGAGTCGCGGACGTGGATGGTGTGGGGGCAGGTGGCGACCAGCTACAGCAGCAGCGCTTCCGGCGACTGCGAACCCCGCCCCCCGAAACCCGGCGACGTACGACCTCCCCGCCCCCTCGACGAACACGGCCGCGGCCTCGTCCTCGTCGACGCCCTGGCCTCCCGGTGGGAGGTGCTGGACCGCGACCCGGCGCCCGGGAAGACCGTCCGGGTCGAGGTCGATCTCTGGCGGGCGTGGGAGCCGGTGCGAGAGCGACCATGACAGCGGCGTCACGGGGCGAAGTAGGTCAATGCCACCTGGAGGATCTCTCGCTGTCGCGGCCAGCCCTCCTCCGGCCCCGCCACCAGCACCGCGTACTGCGTGCCGTTCTCGGCGACGAACGCGCGGTCGACGACCTGGCGTCGGGTGCCGTCCGTGCGGTCG
The DNA here is from genome assembly GCF_039537145.1 of Streptomyces shaanxiensis. Taxonomy (NCBI): domain Bacteria; kingdom Bacillati; phylum Actinomycetota; class Actinomycetes; order Kitasatosporales; family Streptomycetaceae; genus Streptomyces; species Streptomyces shaanxiensis. The sequence continues at coordinate 216,217 of NZ_BAAAZY010000007.1, read as the reverse complement.
TACGCGTAGATCAGCTCGGCCGCCTGGTCGCCGGGGCCGTCCGGGACGTTCTGGAGGCTGAGTTCGCGGTAGTTCTTGTTCGCGCGCAGTGTCTGTGAGGTCTGGCGCAGTGAGTCGTACGGGGTCGGGGCCCCCTCCCCGGCGGTGTAGATCTGCACCAGGCTCTGGCCGTCGGGGGAGTTGTAGAAGACGCCGTTGGACTTCTCCTGCCGTTCCCAGCCTTCCGGTACGGCGATCGTGAAGCCCGCCGTGTCCTGCTCGAGCGTGTATCCCGAGGGCACCTCGGTGGGTGACGGCGTCTGCGTGGGCAGGCCGCTGTCCGTCGGGTCGCCGGCCGGGGCGGTGTCCGAGGCCGTTGTCGGCGGCGCGCTGGTCAGGGAGGAGGCGCCGGTCTCGGTCCCGGTTCCGTCGCCCGCCCCGTCGTCCCGTAGCGCCAGCACCCCGAAGGCGACTCCGCCCGCGACCACGGCGACCGTCGCGCCCGCGATCAGGGCCGTCGTACGGCGCGACCTCGGCAGCGGAGCGGGCGGCGGCGTCACCACGTACGTCGGGTCGTCGCCCGTACCCGCGACATCCGCCGGGCCCGGCGGAGCGTACGCCGGTACCGGCGGTGGCGGTGCCGTCGGCGGGACCGCCCTCCCCGACCCGCCCGCCGTCTCCCAGCGCTGCGTCTCGTCGTTCCAGCGGATGCCGCCGTCCCCCGATATGCCGCTCATCCCGCCGTCACCCTCCCAAGAGTGCCGCCACCGCCTGTGTCACCGCCGCGCCCGACGCCGCCAGGCCCACCGCCGTGGCCGCGTCCTGGAGGGCCTGGCGCAGGCGGGTCAGCCGGCCCGGGCTCGCCTCGCCGGTGGTCTGGATCTCGCCCTGCGTCTCGTCTAGCTGCCGCGTCAGCTCGTCGGTCTGGGGGCTGCTCGCGAAGGACCGGAGTTCCTCGCGCAACTGCCGTACCACCCGCAGCAGTTCCTCCTGCTCGGCGGCGAGTGCCGGGCGCGGGGCCTCGTAGTTGTTCGCCGTGCCGTGGGCACCAAAGGCGAAGGCCCCCTTCGCCGTGCCGATGTGGATGTTCTGAGCGCCACCACGCCCGTCGCCGCCCGGCGCCTCCTCAGCCGCTGCCACTGCCCGTCCCTTCCCGTAGTCCGGCTTCCTGGTTGTGGGCCTCGCTGTGCTCGCCGAAGGCGAAAGCGCCGCTGGCCTGCTCGATCAGCACCCCGCCGTTGCTGACGTTGATGATCTTCTGTTCGAATTCCTCGGTCCGGTATCCCGCCTCGCGCAGGGCGCTGCGCACCCCGTTGGCCACCCGGTCCTGGATCGTCTTCAGGTAGCGCTGGTGGTCCATCTCCTGGAAGAGGGACGCGTCGTCGTCCGAGCCCAGTTCGCGTACCGAGAGGGCCGGCCCGTCCGGCATCGCCCGGTCGGAGCCGTGGGAAGCCAACCGGCCCAGCAGGGTGAGGGTCCGCCATACGGTGACCACGGACTGGCCGGCGGTGTGCGGGACGCGGGACAGCGCCCAGACCGCCTTGCCGAGCGGGTTGGCGTGGAGGAAGTCGTGGGCCAGCCGGTCGGCCTGCCGGAACTGCGGCCGGACCGGGCGCAGCACGTGCGGCGCGACCTCCAGCATCAGCATGCCGCCCTGGGTATGGACGCGGACGAACACCGTGGTGACCAGCTCCTCCTCCCAGCCGCCCACCTGCACCCGCAGGAAGTGACGCCGGGTCTCGCCGCCCTCCTCGACGGCGCGGGCCCGGTGCTCTTCGAACTGGCCGGGGCCGTACGGGGCGTACTGCCGGCCGGGCAGTCCGTCCACCGGGAGGAAGACGCACTCGCCGATGTCCAGATGGCGTAGGCGGTCCCGTATCGCTGCCGCGGCCTTCGGGGTGCGCGCGGTGGCGGGCTTGCGCAGGTCCTCCAGCAAGGGTGTGATCCCGTTGAGGACCGTCTGGTTGTCCAGGGGGAGGGCAGGTTCCGCCAGGTCCTCGCGCGGGCGCAGTTCGACGGACAGGGACCAGGTGTCGTACGGGGTTCCCGCACCGCAGAACGGCCGGTCCGCCCGGTACATCACCAGGCCCGCGACCTGCTCGGTCCGGATGCGGTCCCGCAGACGGTGGAAGCGGCTGCCCTCCGTGGTCCGCTCGGCGGGGTCGGCGGCCGCGTCGGGGAACCTCGACCGGGACAGCTCACCGGCCAGCGCGCGGGAGACCTGGTGGCGTTCGACGCCGACGCCCAGGGCCACCAGCAGTGGCAGCGCCAGCGCGATCCAGGCCTGCAGGCGCGAGGTGTCGTAGAGCAGACTCTCGAACGCCATGCCGGGGACCAGCAGGAAGTCCCAGAACTCGTAGACCCGCTCCAGCAGGTCGTGGTCGTCGGTGCCCTTCGCGAACAGCGTCAGCACGGTGTAGACGACGGCGAGCCGTGCGTACAGCCGCAGGATCCAGGCCGGATAGCGGCGGTACCAGGCGGGCCGTGGAGCCGGTCCGCGCATCCTGGCGGCCAGGTACATCAGCGCCACCGGCATCAGGAACAGCAGGCTGACCCAGCTGGTGAGCGGCACGCTGACGATCCACAGCGCCAGGACCGCCGCCGCCCAGCCCAGTTGCAGGCGCTGCGCGCGCAGGGCGTGGGCCAGGACGCGGGCCGCGTCGAAGCCGAACGACGGGGCGACGATGCGCTCGTCGTGGACGTAGAGCTCCTCGATCACCGTGTGGCGGAACGTCTCGTCGAGATAGGCGCCGGCGCACAGGAGGCGTGTCGCCTCGCTGGCATGCGGGGGCGTGCGTCCCACGGCGGCGGGCTCCGGTTGCCGCGGCACCAAGATCTGTTGCGTCACTGTCCCGTCCCCCGAGGTGTTCCGCCTTGCCTGCTAAGCGAGTTGACGTGCCATCACTTCAGGATAGGGAGTGACGCACCGCGTGCGGAGTGAATAAACGGTGTGGAAAGCGCGGCCGGGACGCGTGTGCCGTGGTTGCTGTTGTGGCTGCGCGGGCCATTGACGCGCAAGTGATTCGATTCTACGTTCCGTCCGAAGTCACGATCAGTGTTCGAAATACGGAACGATGCGGAACGACCGCGAACCAGCGAACCAGCGAACAGGAGTGTCCGCATGAGCCGCAAGCGCACGACCCTCCTCGCCCTCCCCGCCGCCGTCCTGCTCGCCCTCATCCCTTCCTCGGCTTCGGCCTACCCCAACCCCGGCCGGGTCACCGGCTCCGTCGTCACGCACGACCCGGCGATGATCCGCACCTCGTCCGGGCAGTACCTGCTCTACGCCACCGGCGGCGGCATCGCCAACAAGACGTCGTCCGACCGCACCGCCTTCAGCGCGGGCGCCGACGCCTTCGGCAGCCGCCCCGGCTGGTGGTCGACCTACTCCTCCGTGCCGGAGGCCTGGGCGCCGGACATCTCGTACCACGGCGGCAAGTACCTGATGTACTACTCCGTCTCGAAGTTCGGCTCGAACACCTCCGCCATCGGCGTCGCCGGTTCCACGACCGGTCAACCGGGCAGCTGGACGGACTACGGCACCGTCTACACGTCCAGCTCCTCCAGCGACTACAACGCCATCGACCCGAACCTCTTCGTCGACGACGACGGCAAGTGGTGGCTGTCCTTCGGCAGTTGGTGGACGGGCATCAAGATGATCCAGATCAACCCCTCCACCGGGAAACAGCTCTCCTCCAACACCACCCGGTACTCGCTCGCCTCCCGCCCGACCGGCACCAAGGCCGTCGAGGCGCCCTTCATCGTCAAACGGGGCGGCTACTACTACCTCTTCGCCTCCTACGACACCTGCTGCGCCGGCCCCAGCAGCACCTACAAGGTGAAGGTCGGCCGTGCCGGCAGCGTCACCGGGCCGTACGTCGACAAGAACGGCGTCTCGATGATGAACAACGGCGGGACGCCGGTCCTCGAGTCGCACGGCAGCGTCATCGGCCCCGGCGGTCAGTCGATCATGAACGACGTCGACGGGGACCTGATCGTCTACCACTACTACGACGGCAACGACAACGGCACGCCCAAGCTGGGCGTCAACCTACTGAACTGGAGCACCGGATGGCCCGTCGCCTACTGACCCTGCTGGCAGCGCTGCTGCTGGCCCTGTCGCTCGGGCAGCCGTCCGCGAGCGCGGCATCCTTCGCCAACCCGATCAAGGCGCAGAAGGGGGCCGACCCCTGGATCTCGTACCACAACGGCAACTACTACCTGGTGGCGACGAGTTGGACCGACGTCATCACCATGCGCAAGTCGCCCACCCTCGCGGGCCTCGCGACCGCGCCCAGCGTCGAGGTGTGGAAGGGCGACGCGGCCAGCCGCTGCTGCAACATCTGGGCGCCCGAGATGCACTTCATCAACGGCCGCTGGTACCTCTACTACGTTGCCGGGCAGAACATCTCCGACTACAACCCGACCCAGCGCACCCACGTCCTGGAGAGCGCCGGCTCCGACCCCATGGGGCCGTACACCTACCGGAACCAGCTCAACTCCGCCTGGATGCTGGACCCGACGGTGGCCACCATCAACGGGCAGCTGTACCTGTTCGGCAGTGCGAGCGGCGGCGGTACGCAGAACCTCGTCGCGGCCCGGATGTCGAACCCGTACACCCTCGCCACCGGCTTCTCCACCGTCTCCACGCCGACCTACGACTGGGAGCGCAACGGCACGGTCAACGAGGGCCCGGAGATACTCCAGCGCGGCGGGCGGACCTTCCTCATCTACTCGGGCAGCGGCTGCTGGACACCCGACTACAAGCTGGGCCAGCTGACCCTGACCGGCTCCGATCCGCTGTCCGCCGCCTCCTGGACCAAGAAGTCCACGCCCGTCTTCCAGCGCAACGACTCCGCGGGCGTCTACGGCCCCGGCCACAACGGCTTCTTCACGTCCCCCGACGGCACCGAGAGCTGGATCGTCTACCACGCCAACGACAGCGCGAGCGACGGCTGCGACAACGGGCGTACGGCACGGGCGCAGAAGTTCACCTGGAACTCCGACGGCACACCGAACCTCGGTACGCCCGTCGCGCTCGGGACGAGCATGACCGGCCCGTCCGGTGAGCCGTCGGCCACCTCGACGACGTACACCATCACCAACCGCAACAGCGGCAAGTGCCTTGACGTGGCCGGGAGTTCGACGGCCGACGGGGCCAATGTCCGGCAGTGGACGTGCAGCGGTGGCAACAACCAGAAGTGGCGGATCGAGGACCAGGGCGACGACACCAGCCGCCTGGTCAACGTCGCCACCGGCAAGGTCCTCGACACCGAGAACTGTTCCTCCGCCGACGGCGCCGACCTGCGCCAGTGGTCCTGGCTGAACAACACCTGCCAGCGCTTCCGCTTCATCGCCACGGACAGCGGCTACGTCCGGATCGCCAACCAGGCCACCGGCAAGGTGGCGGACGTGGCGAACTGCGGGACGGCGGACGGGGCGGACGTACGCCAGTGGAGCTGGCTGGGCAACAACTGCCAGCAGTGGCGGCTGAACCCGGCTTAGCGAGGTCTTACCCGACCTGCCCCATCCCCGCCGCATTGGGCCAGCTCTGACTGTTGGGCCACCCGGTCGCCGGGGCGGGGGCCAGGCCGGGCCCCGTAGTACCCCGTACCTGCGCGGCCGTCAGCCCGCCCCGGGCCGGTACCCCCGGCGGGGTGGGCCCGGGCATCGCCGCCGCGGCGGGGGCCACCGGCGACGGGAACGGCGCCGGAGCGGCGGGGGCGGGCGCGGGCATCGGCGCCACCGGAGCCGGCGCCGGCATCGGTGCCGGAGCGACAGGCGCCGGCATCGGCATCGCCGCGGCGGCAGCGGCCGGCTGCGGCTGAGCCGCCGCAGGCATCCCGGCCCCGGCACCCATGGCCTGAGCGGCAAGGCCCTGCATCCCCGCACCGTTGGTGGAGCTGACCAAACGGTCCACGGCCGCCGTACCCGAGCTGTAGTTGGTCCCTGTACCCAGCTCGGGTACGGCGGCTCCCCTCCTGGACCCGTAGAGCACCTGCTCCAGGCCGGACACCAGGCGACGCACGTCCACCTGGGGGCGCACCACGAGTCGCAGGAAGCGGCTGGACGAACCGATCTTGTTGCCGCACTCGCGGACCAGGATCCGGTGCTCGGTGAGCAGCCGGTCGCGGACCACGGTGCCCTCGGCGCCCACGGGGAGGCGCACGAAGAGGAAGTTGCCCTGGGACGGGTACACCGTCAGACCGGGCAGCGCGGCGAGCTGGCTGGCCATGTCGAGGCGGTCCCGGCGCACCATCTGAAGGCTCTGCGCGTACTCGGGGCCGTGCTCCTTGAGCATGAACACCACGTGCTCGGCGAAGGAGTTGAGATTCCACTTCGGCAGCATCGAGCGGACCATGCCCGCGAGCGCCGGGTTGGCGACCAGGTAGCCGAAGCGGATGCCGTGCAGACCGAAGTTCTTGCCGAGGCTGCGCAGCACGATGACGTTCGGCCGCAGCATGGCCTCCTGGACGACCGACGGCTCCTGCTCGGCGTCGGCGAACTCCAGAAAGGACTCGTCGATGATGACCAGGTCCAGGTCGGCCATCGCGTCCATGAACTGCACGAGCGCGTGCTTGTGCAGGAAGCCGCCGTCGGGGTTGTTCGGGTTGCAGATGACCGCCACCCGGGTCCCCCTGGCCCGGATGAACTCGGCGTACTGGGCGAGGTCCAGGGCGAAGCCGCTGGACTCCTGGAGCGGGAACATGTCGACCCGCTTGCCGGTCTCCATGGGCTGGTCGGTCCAGCGGCCGAACGTGGGGACGGGGATGGCGAGGGACTCCCGGACCATCAGATGGTCGATCCAGGTGATCAGCTCCGTGGAGCCGTTGCCCATCGCCACGCACTGCGGCGGAAGCTGGAGCAGGCTGCACAACTCGGACGTGATCGTGTCGGCGCTGCTCGGGTAGTACGTGATGATGTCCCGCAACCGCGCCGCCATGTGATCGAACATCTCGGGCGTGGGGAAGTACGGGTTGCAGGGAATGCAGAAGTCGACCGGACCGGCTCCGTCGCCGCCCTCCCGCGTCAGCGCCGCCATGGACGGGCTGTGTGCCGCGGTGCTGCGGAACAGCGAGGTGACGTTGTCGGCCATGGAACCTCCGTGTTTGGGTGGCCCGCGCGGGGGAGCACGGGCCGCCCATACATACGGAGGCTGGGGTGGCGCTGTTCAACCACTGAGAAAACGGTGAGAACTTGTGTGCCACCTGTGAAGAAGCGTCAGCGGCAGATCAGCAGCTGAACGAGTGCACCGTCGTCGAACGGTACGTCTGCCCAGGTCGCAGCACCGTCGACGGGAACGCCGACTTGTTCGGCGAGTCCGGAAAGTGCTGCGTTTCCAGGCACAGCGCGTCGCCCTGCCGGTAGGTGCGGCCGGACGGGCCGACGAGGGTGCCGTCGAGGAAGTTGCCGGAGTAGAACTGCAGGCCCGGCTCGGTGGTCGCCATCCGCAGGGTGCGGCCGGAGGACGGGTCCTTGAGCGTGGCGATCCACTCGGGGCGCGGCGAGATGCCCTTGTCGAGCACCCAGTTGTGGTCGATGCCCTTGGCGTACAGCAGTTGCTGGTCGGCCTCGCGCAGGTCCTCGCCTATGCGCTTGGTGCGGCGGAAGTCGAAGGGGGTGCCCGCGACGGGGGCCGGCTCACCGGTGGGGATGAGGCCCGAGTCGACGGGGGTGTAGCGGGACGCGGCGATCTTCAGCTCGTGGTTCTCGATCGTGCCGCTGCCCTCGCCGGCGAGGTTCCAGTACACGTGGCTGGTGAGGTTGACGACGGTGGCCTTGTCGGTGGTGGCCTCGTAGTCGATGCGCCAGTCGCCGTGCCGGGTGAGGGTGTACGTCACCTTCACCTTGAGCGTGCCCGGGTAGCCCATCTCGCCGTCGACGGAGGTGCGGTACAGGTACAGGCCGACGTCCGAGCCCTTGGTGAACGGCTCGATGTCCCACACGTGCTTGTCGAAGCCCTTGGCGCCGCCGTGCAGGCTGTTCACGCCGTCGTTGACGTCGACCTGGTAGGTCTTGCCGTCGAGGGTGAACCGGCCCTTGTCGATGCGGTTGCCGTACCGGCCGATCAGGGCGCCGAAGTACGGGCTCTTGGCGACGTAGTCCTCGATGTCGTCGAAGCCCAGGGAGACGTTGGCGAGCCGTCCGCGGCGGTCCGGGATCTCCAGCGACTGCACGATGCCGCCGTAGGAGAGGACCTTCAGGCGGGTGCCGCCGTTGGCCAGCGACCAGCTGTAGACCTCGGTGCCGTCGGCGAGAGTGCCGAAGAGGGACTTCACCGGCGTATTGCCTCCGTCGCTGAAAGGAACAGGGCCCCGCCTTCCGGCGGGGCCCTCCTGCTGCACTTACGAACCGACCTTGCGCTTGTTCCATACGTCGAACCCGACCGCCGCCAGCAGCACCAGGCCCTTGATGACCTGCTGCCAGTCGGTGCCGATGCCGACGAGGTTCATACCGTTGTTCAGCACGCCCAGGACCAGGCCACCGATGATCGCGCCGAGGACGGTGCCGACGCCACCGCTCATCGACGCGCCGCCGATGAACGAGGCCGCGATGGCCTCCAGCTCGAAGTTGAGGCCGGCCTTGGGAGAGGCGGCGTTGAAGCGGGCGGCGAAGACCAGACCCGCCAGGGCCGCGAGCATGCCCATGTTCAGGAAGACCAGGAAGGTGACCTTCTTGTCCTTCACACCCGACAGCTTGGCCGCGGGCAGGTTGCCGCCGATCGCGTAGATGTGGCGGCCGATGATCGCGTTGCGCATGACGTAGCCGAAGCCGACGAGCAATACGCCCAGGACGAGCAGCACGATCGGGGCGCCCTTGTAGCTGGCCAGCAGCATCGTCAGCGTGAGGATGGCGGCGCCGAGCGCGACCAGCTTCAGCAGGAACAGGTTGAAGGGCGGGACGTCGAGGGAGAACTCCTGCTGCCGGCGGCGGTCCCGGAACTCCTGGAAGACCACGAACGCGATCATCGCGAAGCCCAGCAACAGGGTGAGGTTGTGATAGTTGGTGTTCGGGCCGACCTCGGGCAGGAAGCCGTTGGAGACCTTCTGCAGACCCTCCGGGAACGGGCCGAGCGTCTGGCCCTCCAGGAAGATCTCCGTCAGACCGCGGAAGATCAGCATGCCCGCCAGGGTCACGATGAAGGATGGTATGCCGCCGTACGCGATGAAGAACCCTTGTGCGGCACCCGCGAGGGCGCCCATCGCGAGGCAGAGGATGACGGCGACCGGCCATGGCAGATCGTTCTTGACCATGAAGACCGCGGCCATCGAGCCGATGAACGCCGTCAGTGAGCCGACCGACAGGTCGATGTGGCCCGCGATGATGACCAGCATCATGCCGATCGCGAGGATCAGGATGTAGCTGTTCTGCAGCACCAGGTTGGAGACGTTGCGCGGCAGCAGCAGGTCACCGTCGGTCCACACGGCGAACAGCACCACGATCAGGCCGAGGGCGATCAGCATGCCGTACTGCCGCATGTTGCGGCGCATGCCCTCCAGCACCAGCTGGAGCAGGCCGTCGCCCGCGGCCCCTCCGCTCTTGCCCGGCGGCGCGGGGGCCGGGGTCTTGGCGGTCACATCCGTGCTCATCGGGATACCTCTTTGTCCTTTGTCATCTGACGCATCAGCGATTCCTGCGAGGCCTCGGCCCGCGAGAACTCACCGGTCAGCCGCCCCGCGGCCATCGTGTAGATGCGGTCACACATGCCGAGCAGCTCCGGCAGCTCGGAGGAGATGAAGACGACCGCCTTGCCCTGGGCGGCCAGCTGGTCGATGACCGTGTAGATCTCGTACTTGGCACCGACGTCGATGCCGCGCGTCGGCTCGTCCAGAATCAGCACATCGGGACCCGCGAAGATCCACTTGCTGAGGACGACCTTCTGCTGGTTTCCGCCGGACAGCTTGCCCACCGGCTCGAAGACGGTCGGCGCCTTGATGTTCATGGACTTGCGGAAGCCCTCGGCGACCTGCCGCTCCTCGTGCTCGTCGACCACGCCTCGCTTGGCGACCTTGCCCAGCGCGCTGAGCGAGATGTTGCGGTTGATGGTGTCGATGAGGTTGAGGCCGTAGTGCTTGCGGTCCTCGGTGACGTACGCGATGCCGTGCTTGACCGCCTCGGGGACGGACTTCGTACGGATCTCCTTGCCGTCCTTGAGGACCGTGCCGCCCGCGTAACGGCCGTAGGTGCGCCCGAAGACGCTCATCGCGAGTTCGGTGCGGCCGGCGCCCATCAGGCCCGCGATGCCGACGATCTCGCCACGCCGCACCTGGATCGACACGTCGTCGACGACCTTGCGCTGCTGGTCGATCGGGTGGTGCACGGTCCAGTTGCGGATCTCCAGGGCGGGGGCCGCGCCCTCCTCCGGGTCGTGCGGGGTGCGGTCGGGGAAGCGGTGCTCCAAGTCCCGGCCGACCATGCCGCTGATGATCCGGTCCTCGGTGGTCTCCGGTGCCTTCACATCGAGGGTCTCGATGGTCTGGCCGTCGCGGAGGATCGTCACCGAGTCGGCGACCTTGCGGATCTCGTTGAGCTTGTGGGAGATGATGATCGAGGTGATGCCCTGCTTCTTCAACTCCAGGATCAGATCCAGGAGTTTGTCGCTGTCCTCGTCGTTCAGGGCCGCCGTCGGCTCATCCAGGATGAGCAGCTTCACCTTCTTCGACAGCGCCTTCGCGATCTCCACGAGCTGCTGCTTGCCCACGCCGATGTCGGCGACGCGGGTGTCGGGGTGGTCGCTGAGACCGACCCGGCGCAACAGCTCGGTGGCGTGCCGCAGGGTCTCCCGCCAGTCGATGAACCCGCCCTTGGCGTGCTCGTTGCCGAGGAAGATGTTCTCCGCGAGGGAGAGGAACGGCGACAGCGCCAGCTCCTGGTGGATGATGACGATGCCGCGATGCTCGCTCGCCCGGATGTCCTTGAACTCGCAGACATCGCCCTCGAAGAGGATGTCCCCCTCGTAGGTTCCGTGCGGGTGGACGCCGGAGAGGACCTTCATCAGGGTCGACTTACCGGCGCCGTTCTCCCCGCAGATGGCGTGGACCTCGCCCTGCTGGACGGTCAGTGTGACGTCCGAGAGCGCCTTGACGCCGGGAAAGGTCTTGACGATCGAGCGCATTTCCAGGACGGGTCCCGCCATGGTCGTGCCTTCCAATCAGAGTGGGCCGGCGGTTACTTGAGGTCGCTCTCCTTGATGTAGCCGGAGTCGACGACCTCCTTCTGGTAGTTGGTCTTGTCCACGCTGACCGGGGTGAGCAGGTAGGCGGGGACGACCTTCGAGCCGTTGTCGTAGGTCTTGGTGTCGTTGACCTCGGGCTTCTTGTCGTTGAGCACCGCGTCGACCATGTTCGAGGCCACCTTGGCGAGCTCACGGGTGTCCTTGTAGACGGTCATCGACTGCTCGTCGGCGATGATCGACTTCACCGAGGCGACCTCGGCGTCCTGGCCGGTGACGACCGGCAGCGGCTTGCTCTTGGAGCCGTAGTCGTCCGACTTCAGCGCCGACAGGATGCCGATGGAGATGCCGTCGTAGGGCGAGAGGACCGCGTCGACGCGCTCGTTCTTGTACGCCGAGGTCAGGATGTCGTCCATGCGCTTCTGGGCGGTGCCGCCGTCCCAGCGCAGGGTGGTGACCTGGGTCAGCTTGGTCTGGCCGGAGCGGACGACGAGCTGCTTCTTGTCGATGTAGGGCTGCAGGACCTTCATCGCCCCGCCGAAGAAGTAGCGGGTGTTGTTGTCGTCGTTGGAGCCGGCGAACAGCTCGATGTTGAACGGGCCCTTCTTGGAGCCGTCCTTCAGGCCGAGCTTCTCGACGATGTAGTTGGCCTGGAGCTCGCCGACCTTCTCGTTGTCGAACGACGCGTAGTAGTCGACGTTCTCGGTGCCGAGGATGAGGCGGTCGTAGGAGATCACCGGAATATTGGCGTCGGCGGCCTGCTGGAGCACGTTGTTCATCGACTTGTTGTCGATGGCCGCGACGATCAGCGCCTTCACGCCCTGCGTGATGAGGTTCTCGATCTGCGAGACCTGCTGGTCCGGGTCGTCCTCGCCGTAGACCAGGGTGGTCTTGTAGCCCTTGGACTCCAGGTCCGCGACGACGTTCTTGCCGTCGGCGATCCAGCGCTCGGAGGACTTGGTCGGCATCGCGATGCCGATGGTCCCGCCCTTGGTGTCACCGGCCTCCTCCTTGCTGCCGCCCTCACCGCTCTGGCCACAGGCGGACAGGGTGAGGGCGAGGGAGGCGGCTCCGGCTATGGCGGCGAGTGCGGCTCTGCGGTTACGCATGGTCATCATCCTTGATGTTGTGAGCAGGGCTCGGTCTGGCGATGCGAAGACGCTTCGAGTGCTGAACGGAGTAGACCGAAGGTGTGTGGGATTGTGTTCGACTGCGTCTTCTTCTGTGAAGGGGGTTTGTCCGGAACGTTATGCGGGAGTTTCGAATCGCTTCAGCGTTCCGGGCAGCCGTGAACCGAGAGGCGCCATGTCGCCGTCAGCTCCGTGCCGTGCGAGGAGGTCCAACGCCAGTCGTCCGCGCCGTACGCGTTCCTTGGCGGTGGCCAGCGTCAGGTCCCTCATGTGGTGCCCGTAGGGATAGATCCCGGGGGCCTTGGAGAGCCCGAACTTCAGATACAGCGGTGCGCCGCGCCGGATCAGCTCGGCGACCTCGTACATCCGGATGTAACCGCCGAGATCGTCGGGGGCCTCGATGTACATGTCCATGGGGGCGGCGGAGACCCGGCGGATCTCGGTGAGGTGATCCAGCGTCAGATCGCTCGGCACGTTGATCGAGTCGCCGCCGAGGTTCTCGTAGACGGCGTACGCCGTCGGGTTGACCGGACCGATCAGCGCCGACACCTTGAGCGTCGTGTCGGCCGGCAGGATCCCCGCGACCCGTGCCCGGTGCAGCGTCCACAGCACACCCTCGTCGGCGACGAGGAGGCACTTCACGCCCAGCTCGGTTGCGCGTACGGCGTCCTCGACGCACCCGGCGACCGCGTCGTGGCCCCGGGCGCGCAGTCCGCCGCCCTTGGAGTCGGTGCGGGTGGAGCCGCCGATGTCCCAGGTGCCGCGCGGGCCGGTGAACAGGCAGAGCTCGATGTCGCGTTCGGCGGTCGCCTCCACCATCTCGGTGATCTCGGCGTCGGTGAGCATCCAGATACCGCTGCCCTGGCTGATCCGGTGGACCGGCACATCGAGCCGCGAGGACTCCTTGAGGACCACGGCGAGCGCCTCGGGGCCCTCCACGGAGGGGACCTCGGTGCGCCAGCGGCCGCCGCCGGGGAAGGTGTGCGGAGAGGCGTCGGAGGGGTCGAGGGCGGGTGCTCCCAGGCCGAGTGCGGCGAGAGCCTGCTCGCCGGGTCGGCGCGGCGTCGGAGCGGTGGTGTCGGTCACAAGCTGTCCTTATGTTCGATATTTCGGACGACGGTCGCGGCTCTGGTCGTGCGGGGCTTTGGGTGTACGCCGGTACGAAGTCGTCAGGTACCCCGTACCGGCGTACGGCTCAGGGGTGTGTCATGGCCGCAGCAGGACCTTTCCGACCTTCGGGTCGCCGGACCCCACCAACTCGATGGCCTGCGCGAACTCCTCCAGCGGCAGCTCGTGCGTGACCAGCGGCAGCGGGTCGAGGAGACCCGCCCCGAAGACCCGCACGGTGTGTGCCCAGGCATCCGGCGCCGCGCCGAACACGGTCTGCACCTCCAGTTGCCGTACGACGAGATCGGTCGGGTCGAGCCCGTCCGCGCCCGGCGCCGGGATGCCCGTCAGGACCAGCCGTCCACCGCGGCGCAGCAGGGCGGCGGCGGTGCGCGCCGCGTCCGCGGACCCGGCGGTCTCGATGACGACGTCGAAGTCGTCAGGGAGTCCTGAACCATCGGCGTTCTTGGTTCGAAAGTCCGTTGCGCCGAACTTCTTCGAGAGCTCGGCCCGGTCCGGACGCGTCCCCACGACGAGCAGCTCGGCCGGTGAGCCCGCCTTCAGGAACTGAACGGCGAACATACCGAGCGTCCCCGTGCCCACCACGGCCACCCGCTCGCCCGGCACCGCGTTCGCCTTGAGCGCGGCGGCCGCGATGCACGCGGCCGGCTCCAGCAGCGCCGCCGCCGTCAGATCCGCGTCGTCCGGCAGCACGTGCAGCAGCCGGGCCGGAAGCGTGAGTGTGGTGGCCATGGCGCCCGGCTGGGTGAAGCCGGTCTCCTCGTAGCCCGCCGTGCACAGTGTGGTCTCGCCCGCGTGGCAGCGGTCGCAGACCTGGCAGTTCCGGAAGCCCTCGCCCACGACCTTGCGGCCCACCAGGCTCGCAGGGACGCCGTCACCGACCGCCGCCACCGTCCCGGACCACTCGTGGCCCGGCGTGAGCGGATAGCGGACGTACCCCTCCGGCCGGTTGCCCTGGAAGACCTCGCGGTCACTGCCGCAGATCCCCGAGGCGTGCACCCGGACCAGGGCCTCGCCCGCTTCCGGCTGCCGGGGCTCGTGCGGGACGAGCCGGTGCTCGCCCGGAGCCTCGATCACGACGGCGGTGCTCACTGGGTCCTCCCGGGCCGGCGGGTGTGGGCGCTCACTCAGTGCCCTTGGGCTTGCGCTGCTCCCAGCCGTCGGCCCACAGGTCGAACCGGGCCTGCTGCTGCGGGAACTCCGCGGCGGCGTCGACGTCCAGCTCCACACCGAGACCGGGCTCGTGGGAGAGGTGGAAGCAGCCGTCCTCGGGGTTCACCTGGGGGGCGCCCTTGACGACCTTCTTGATCTCCGCGTCCGCGAAGTCGTTGAAGTGCTCAAGGATCTTGAAGTTGGGGGCGGTGAAGCCGACCTGCAGGGAGGCGGCGGTCAGCACGGGCCCGCCCACGTTGTGGGGCGCGACCAGCATGTAGTGCGTCTCGGCGGTGGCGGCCAGCTTACGGGTCTCCCAGATACCGCCGATGTGGCCGACGTCCGGCTGGATGATGTCCACGGCCTGGCTCTCGAAGAGCTCCCGGAACTCGATGCGGTCGTGGATGCGCTCACCCGTGGCGACCGGCATGTCGACCTTGGCGGCGACCTTCTCCAGCGCCTTCAGGTTCTCCGGCGGCACCGGCTCCTCCAGCCACGCGGGCTTGAAGGGCGCCAGCTCCTTGGCCAGGCGGACGGCCGTGGCGGGGGAGAACCGGCCGTGCATCTCCAGCATCAGCTCGGCGTCCGGGCCGATGGCGTCGCGCACGGCCTCGATCAGGGAGACCGCGTAGAGGCTCTGCTCGTGGTCGAGCTCGAAGTGGCCCGTCCCGAACGGGTCGATCTTGAGCGCCCGGTAACCGCGCTCCATGACCCCCTGGGCCGCCTTGTGGTACGCCTCGGGCGTCCGCTCGGTGGTGTACCAGCCGTTGGCGTACGCCTTGACCTTGTCGGTGACCTTGCCGCCGAGGAGCTGCCAGACCGGCACCCCGAGGGCCTTGCCCTTGATGTCCCAGCAGGCCATCTCGATCACGGCGATGCCGGACATGACGATCTCGCCGGCGCGCCCGTAGTCGCCGTACTTCATCCGCTTGACGAGGTCCTCGACAGCGAACGGGTCGGAGCCGAGAATGTGATTGGTCTTCGCCTCGTGCAGATAGCCGAGCAGCGCGTCGGTGTGGCCCAGCATGCGGGTCTCGCCGACGCCGGTGAGTCCCTCGTCGGTGTGCACCTGGACGTAGGTCAGGTTCCGCCACGGCGTTCCGACCACGTGTGTGCTGATTCCCGTGATGCGCACGGTACTCCCTGTCCTCTTCGGTCTGTTCGAAATATCGGCACTCGTTCGAAATGCTGGTCGCGACAGTAGGGACGACCACATGCGAGTGTCAATGGGTCTACAAACAACGGTTTCGATGCGGCGTGGAGACGGCCGGCGAGGCGGATGCGACAGGGTGTGCCACGAGGGTCGCCGGACTCTTCGAGGGCGCATGCATCCTCTCCCGGCGGGTACTCGGATGGCTCCTGACCAGGTAAAACGCCCTCGGCCCCGCAACCTCCGGCGCCCGTCGCGTTATCCAACCGTGACGACTTCTCTGACGTAGCCCTCTTGACCGGCATGAATTGTTAGCGCTCACAATACGTCCGCATTCACCAGTCGGCCCCGACGGCATGCAAGGAGGTATGAGCGTCGTGTCAGCAGTGCTTCAACTCGCTTTCCCGCCCCGTGCCGTTGGTCCTTCCGGAACACCGGCATGACGCCGCCGGCGCCGAACGATCGGCCCTCGGTACAGGTCTTATCGGCAGACGTCCGCCAAGGAGGTGCGGCTGTGACCCGCTCGCAGCTTCGGCCGCCCACCATGGCCGACGTGGCACGCCAGGCCGGTGTGTCCCACCAGACCGTGTCCCGCGTGCTGGGGGACCACCCCAATGTGCGGGACGAGACACGGGCCAAGGTGCTGCGCGCGATCGAGGAGATGGGCTACCGCCGCAACTTCTCCGCACGGGCCCTGGCGACCCGGCGCACCCGGACCCTGGGTGTGGTCGCCTCCAACACCACGCTCTACGGTCCGGCCAGTACGTTGTTCGCGCTGGAGGAGGCGGCGCGTGCCGAGGGCTATCTGGTCTCGACGGTCAGTCTGCGCAGGCTGACGGTGGAGACGCTGTCCGAGGCCCTGGACCGCCTCAGCGAGGGCGGGGTGGAGGGGGTCATCGCCATCGCCCCGCAGCGGTCGGCGGTCGAGGCCCTCGCCGAACTCCGCCACCCGTTCCCGGTGGTGGCCGTGGGCACCGGCTCGGGCGCCGGAGTCCCCAGCGTCAACGTGGATCAGAATCTGGGCGCACGGTTGGCCACCGGCCATCTGCTCGCCGCAGGCCACCGCAGGGTCTGGCATCTCGCCGGGCCCGAGGACTGGCAGGAGGCGGTGGACCGGGTCGAGGGCTGGCGGGCGACCCTCGAAGAGGCGGACGTGGAACCACCGATGCTGCTGCGGGGGGACTGGAGCCCGCTGTCGGGCTACCGGGCCGGCCAGGAACTGGCGGGCTGGGTGGGGCGCGGCCTGACTGCCGTCTTCGTGGCCAACGACCAGATGGCGCTGGGGGTGTTGCGGGCGCTGCGTGAGGCGGGCGTGCGTACGCCCCAGGACGTCGCGGTGGCCGGCTTTGACGACATTCCGGAGTCGGAGTTCTTCGCCCCGCCGCTCACCACCGTCCGGCAGGACTTCGCGACGGTGGGCAAGCGGAGCATCGCCCTGCTGCTGGACCTGATCGAGGGCCGTACCCCCTCCGGGGCGTCCCAGGTCTCCATCGAACCCCAACTCGTCGTCCGCGCAAGCACGTTCCCGTACCTTCCTCAACTGGGAGCCGCTCCCGGCTGACATCGCACCACCAGGTCGCCTTTCGCCTTTCGGGCAAGCGTGGCCGAGATTTCGAACGATGATCGACAGGCTGGACGCGGCGCAGCCGGTCCACACGAGTACCAACCGAGTACCAGCGGTCCATCCCCGGGCCGGCTCTTCAAAGGAGAAGACATGCTCAACAGAAGGAACTTCCTCACCGCGGCGGTCGGCGTGGCGGCCACGGCCGGTCTGGCGGCCTGCGCCAAGGAGGACGGCTCCTCCGGCGACTCCTCCGGCGGCGGCAGCAAGGCGATCACCCTCGGCTTCGCCCAGGTCGGCTCCGAGAGCGGCTGGCGCACCGCCAACACCGACTCGGTGAAGGCGGCCGCCAAGGAGGCGGGCTTCAGACTGCAGTTCTCCGACGCGCAGCAGAAGCCGGAGAACCAGATCTCCGCGATCCGCAGCTTCATCGCGCAGAAGGTGGACGTCATCGCCTTCTCGCCGGTGGTCGTCAAGGGCTGGGACGCCGTGCTCAAGGAGGCCCAGGCGGCGAAGATCCCGGTCGTCCTGACCGACCGGTCCGTCGAGAGCGACGAGTCCCTGTTCGTCACCCTGGTCGGCTCCGACTTCACCGACGAGGGCCGCCGCGCCGCCAAGATCCTGGAGAAGGTTCTGGAGAAGGCCGGCCACAAGGGCAAGGTGAAGATCGCTCAGCTGGAGGGCACCACCGGTGCCGCCCCCGCGATCGAGCGCGCCAAGGGCTTCAAGGAGGTCATGGACGCGGAGCACAAGGACGACTGGGAGATCGTCGCCAGCCAGACCGGTGACTTCACCCGCGCCGGCGGCAAGCAGGTCATGCAGGCCTTCCTGCAGTCCAACCCGGACATCGACGTGCTGTTCGCGCACAACGACGACATGGGTCTCGGCGCCATCCAGGCCATCGAGGCGGCCGGCAAGAAGCCCGGCAAGGACATCCTCATCGTCACGGTCGACGGTGTGAAGGACGGCTTCATCGCCATGTCCGAAGGCAAGATCAACGCGATCGTCGAGTGCAACCCGCTGCTCGGCCCCCAGCTGATGGAGGTCGTGAAGAAGGTCCACGCCGGCGAGAAGGTCGAGCGCTGGATCAAGACCGAGGAGAGCGACTTCATGCAGGACCAGGCCAAGGACGCGCTCCCCACCCGCAAGTACTGACCGACCGCACCCACCGGCAGGGAGCCTCCGGCCGACCGGCGACCATCCGGCCCGGAAGGCTCCCTGCGGGCCTGAACCCATATCGCGAGGAGCGCTGCCATGGCAGAGCCGCGGCCCGTCCTGGAGATGACGGGCATAGTCAAAGAATTTCCGGGGGTACGGGCTCTGTCGGGCGTCGACTTCCGGCTCTTCCCCGGCGAGATCCACGCCCTCATGGGCGAGAACGGAGCCGGGAAGTCCACCCTCATCAAGGTGCTGACCGGGGTGCACCCCCTGGACGGCGGCACCATCACCCTCGACGGCAAGGCTGTGCGGATCGGCAGCCCGCTGCAGGCGCAGCACGCCGGGATCAGCACGGTCTACCAGGAGGTCAACCTCTGCCCCAACCTCTCGGTGGCGGAGAACATCTTCATCGGCCGTGAACCCACCCGCGCGGGCCGCATCCAGTGGAAGCGGATCCGCAAGGAAGCCGCGGAGATGGTCGACCGCCTCGGCCTCGACATCGACGTGACGGCGCCGCTGTCCTCGTACCCGCTGGCCGTGCAGCAACTGGTCGCGATCGTACGGTCGGTGGGCCACGGCGACAGCGACGGCGAGGGCTCCGGCACCAAGGTGCTCGTCCTGGACGAGCCCACCTCCAGCCTCGACCGCGACGAGGTCCTCGAACTCTTCCGCCTGATGCGGCGGCTGCGGGACGAGGGCGTCGCGATCCTCTTCGTGTCGCACTTCCTCGACCAGATCTACGAGATCTGCGACCGCATGACCGTGCTGCGCAACGGCACCCTGGTCGGCGAGCACATGGTGGCCGACCTCGACCAGGTCGGGCTGATCGAGCTGATGATCGGCAAGGCCCTGGACCAGCTGGAGGGGCTGCACGAGCACCAGCTGCGCTCCGACGTCGGCGAGACGCTCGTCAAGGCCGAGGGCCTCGGCCGCACCGGCGGTATCGCCCCCTTCGACCTGGAGATCAAGAAGGGCGAGGTGCTCGGCCTCGCCGGACTGCTCGGCTCGGGCCGCACCGAACTGGCCCGGCTGCTGTTCGGCGCCGACCAGCCCGACAGCGGCAAGGTGACCATCGCCGGCAAGCAGGTCTCGATGAGCGCCCCCAACGACGCCATCGGCGCCGGTGTCGCGTTCTGCTCGGAGAACCGCAAGACCGAGGGCCTCGTCCCCGATCTCACGGTGCGCGAGAACATCATCCTCGCTCTCCAGGCGTCCCGCGGCTGGACCCGGCCCATCCCGGCCTCCCAGCGCGACGAACTCGTCGCCAAGTACATCAAGGCCCTCGACATCCGCCCCGCCAACCCCGAGGCCCGCGTGGGCCAGTTGAGCGGCGGCAACCAGCAGAAGGTGCTGCTCGCCCGCTGGCTGATCACCCAGCCGAAGCTGCTGATCCTCGACGAGCCCACGCGCGGCATCGACGTCGGCGCCAAGGCCGAGATCCAGAAGCTCGTGGTCTCCCTCTCCGAGGACGGCATGTCCGTGCTGTACATCGCGGCCGAACTGGAGGAGGTGCTCCGGCTCAGCCACACCATCGGAGTGCTGCGCGACCGCAAGCTCGTGGCACAGCTGACCAACGGGCCGGAGATCACCACCAGCAAGATCCTGGAGACCATCGCGAGCGGAGAGCACCAGTGAGTACCCCATCAGCGACCACCCCCTCCCGCTGGCGAGCACTGACGCACCACCACCTGTTCTGGCCGGTCGCGGTCCTGATCGCCCTGCTGCTCGTCAACGTCCCCTTCACACCCGACTTCTTCGCGATCCGGATGGCGGACGGCCACCTCTACGGCAGCCTCGTCTCGATCGTGCTGTTCGGCTCGCCGCTGATCCTGGTGGCGGTCGGCATGACCCTGGTCATCGCCACCGGGGGCATCGACCTCTCCGTCGGCGCCGTGGTCGCCATCACCGGCGCCCTGACCTGTTCGTACATCAGCGACCAGGCCGATCAGAACGCGCTGGCGGGGGTCTTCCTCGCCATGGGCATCGGCCTGGTGGCGGCCGTGGTCTGCGGCCTGTGGAACGGCTTCCTGGTCGCCCGGATGGGCATCCAGCCGATCATCGCGACCCTCATCATCATGGTCGCCGGACGCGGGGTCGCCCAGCTGATCACCGACGGCCAGATCATCACCATCAACAGCGAGCCGTACAAGCTCATCGGCGGCGGCTACTGGCTGACCCTGCCCTTCTCCATCTTCGTGGTGGCCGCCGTCGTGGCCGTCACCGTGGCCCTGACCCGCCGCACCGCGCTCGGCCTGCTCGTCGAGTCGGTCGGCGGCAACGCCGAGGCCAGCCGCCTGGTCGGCATCCGCTCCATGCGCATCAAGATCATGGTGTACATGTTCTGCGCCCTGTGCGCGGGCATCGCCGGCCTGATGATCAGCTCCAACACCTCGGCCGCGGACGGCAACAACGCCGGCCTGTGGATCGAGCTGGACGCGATCCTCGCGGTCGTCATCGGCGGCACCTCGCTGCTCGGCGGCCGGTTCTCCATCGGCGGCACCGTGATCGGCGCCCTCGTCATCCAGACCCTGACCACCACGATCTACACCATCGGCGTGCCCACCCAGACCAACCTGGTCTTCAAGGCCGCCGTCGTCATCGTCGTCTGCCTGCTGCAGTCCCCGAAGTTCCGGGCCAAGGTCTTCGGCGCGAAGGGACGCGCCCGGACCACCGCCCCGGCGGAGCCCGCCACCCCGGCCGACGCCGCCCCGAAGATGGAGGTGTCGCGATGAGCGCGACCACCAAGACCCCCGCGGCGGCGGAAGGCCGTACGGCGTCCAAGCCGGCACAGGCGTCCATGGCCGCCCGCCTGCTCGGCGACCGGCGGCTGCCCGTCCTGGTCACGGTCGGCCTGTTCCTCGCGATGTACATCGGCGGTATCAGCCGCTACCAGAACTACGGTTTCGGCGAACCGCAGGTCTTCCTCAACCTGTTCATCGACAACGGCTATCTGCTGGTCGCCGCCGTCGGCGCCACCTTTGTCATCATGGCCGGCGGCATCGACCTGTCCGTCGGCTCGCTGATCGGCTTCACCACCATGTTCACGGCGTGGCTGGTGGAGCGTCAGGGACTGCCGCTGCTGCTGGTCATCCCGCTCGCCCTGGGAGTGGGCGCGTTCGGCGGCTTCCTCATGGGCTATGTGATCCACAACTTCGAGATCCAGCCGTTCATCGTGACCCTCGCCGGCCTCTTCCTCTTCCGGGGCCTGTGCCTGGTCATCAGCAAGGAGTCCATCTCCATCAGCGACTCCACGGTGAGCAGCATGGCCCAGACCCGGGTGTCGATCGGACTGGGGGAGATGTCGATCGGCGCCCTCGTCGCCCTGGTCGTCCTCGCCGCCGCCTTCTACATCCTCCACTACACGCGCTTCGGCCGCCGGGTGTACGCGATCGGCGGCAACGAGCAGTCGGCGCTGCTGATGGGGCTTCCGCTGGGCGGCACGAAGATCGCCGTGTACACGGTGAGCGGCTTCTGCTCGGCGCTGGCCGGCCTGTTGTTCATGCTGTACATCCAGTCCGGTGACCCGCTGCACGCCGTCGGCATGGAACTCGACGCGATCGCCGCGGTCGTCATCGGCGGCACACTGCTGACGGGCGGCTCCGGTTACGTCCTGGGCACCCTGTTCGGCGTCCTCGTACTGGGCCTGATCAAGACCATCATCCAGTTCGAGGGCACGCTCAGCTCCTGGTGGACGAAGATCGCCACGGGTGTGCTGCTGGGCGCGTTCATCCTGATCCAGCGGGCGATGACGACGCGCAAGCAAACATAGGCCGGTGCCCGGCACTTGGGCCGAGGTGGCCCGTCGCACGGCTTGCGTGCGACGGGCCATTCTGCGTTGCCGTACGGGCCACCTGAGTTGCCGTACGGACCCGGCGCGGAGGATCGCGCCGAATAGTCGGGCTTGACCCCCACCGACCAAACCGGAAACGCCAGTTCCGCACACAACCTTCACAGCAGCCGCTAGGAAAGGTATGCGTCGGTTCCTTAGTCTTCCCGCGTCATGGACTACTGCCACCCGTGCCGACGGCACCTGAATGGCGCCCTCGCCTGCCCCGGGTGCGGCGCCACGATCGAACAGCTACGCGTGCACGCGGGCGCGGGTGACGCGTATCCCCAGATGCCGCCCATGACCCAGCAGATACCGGCCCAGACGCCCGTGCAGGGCGCCGGGTACTCGTACGACGGGTATGCGGGGCAGTACGGGGGTGTCGCGTATGCCGGTGGCGAGTACGGCGGTGGCGAGTACGGAAGCGGCGCGTACGGCGGTGGTGAGTACCAGGACGAGTACGCCGCCCCTGAGAGCGCGTACCCGGCCGACGGCGACGCTCGCGACGACCGTGACGACCGTGATGAGGGGCGTGAGCGTGCGAACGACGACGACCGTCACCACGACGACGACCGTTACGACGACGACCTCGATGACGACGACCTGGACGACGACGAGTCCGCGGGTGGTGTGAGCCGTCGCGATCGCAAGGCCGCCGCGCATCGGCGCCGCCGTCGCCGGGCCCTGCTGGTCGCCGCGGGGTTCGTCCTGGCCGCGGGCGGTCTGAGCCTCGCCGAGCTCGGCATGGACGCCCCCGGCAGCAGCCCGAAGCCGGCGGCGGCCGGGGACGAGTCCGCCGAGGGCGCGGTGTCGGAAGAGGTGTCCGCGTCCCCGGACGCGACGGACGGGACGACACGCACGGACGGCTCACCGTCCCCGGGTCCGTCCACGTCCCCCTCGGCTTCGAAGTCGCCGAAGGACGAGGACAAGAAGAAGGACGACGAGGACAAGACCCCCGACAAGGGCGGCCAGTCGGCGACCACGGGCAGCGGCGGTTCCGGTACGTCCACCTCGGCACCCGCTCCCACGTCCGATCCGGAGACCCAGGCGCCGACGGCGGACCCGACCACGGCGGACCCGACCCCGGACCCGACGCCGTCGGAGACCTGCGACCGCTTCCTGTGGTGGTGCACGTAAATGGTGGTGCACGTGAACCGTTCGGTGGCGCACGCAGATGGTTCGCTTTCGCGAATCTCAGTGGGTGTGGCTACCTGAGGGAAGCGACCTTGGGAACGCCAGTCGGCCCAGGGCCCGCCAGTCCATCCGCGGCCGCGCCCCGGGCACTCCCGGCCGCTCGCGCGGCACCCGCACGCGCAGGGCGCCGGGCGCGACGCGGCAGGTGACCGGCGTGCGCAGCAGGAGCGCCTCGCCGTCGACGCCGACCGGGATCTCGGGGGCGTCGGAGCCGACCACCACCTCGGTCCCGGTCAGCAGGGTGAGTCCGCGCGCCTGCCGGCCCCGCAGCAGTCCGGCCGCCTGGGCGGCGTTGTCGACCTTGATGCCGAGGACACCGAGGACGCCGGAGTCCAGCCGCGGGCGTCGGCCGAGGCCGGCGGCGTCGCCCAGCTGGTAGGGGTTGTTGCTGATCAGGACCCCTTGGGGAGCGTCGACGACCACCTCGCCCGCGTGCACGGTCAGCCGCGGCCCGACCTGATGGGTCAGCAGGTCCGGGAGCTCCCGGAGGATGGTGTTCACCTTGTCGTCGCGGTAGGCGGGGCTCTGCACGACCGCCGCGTACACGCCGAAGGACGCGTTGTTCACGAAGACGCGCTCACCGATGAGGCCCAGGTCGACGCGGAGTTCGACCCCGTCGGTGAGGGCGTCGAGACAGGCCGACGGGTCGCTGCGGTCGAGGCCGAGGTCCATGGCGAAGTGGTTGCGGGTGCCGGCGGAGATCACCACGAACGGCAGGCCGTGCCGTGCCGCCACCCCCGCCACCAGCGCCTGGGTGCCGTCCCCTCCGGCGACCCCCAGCAGGTCCGCGCCCCGCGCCACGGCCCGTCGGGCCAGGTCGGCGACGTCCTGCGGGTGAGCCGGATCGAGTACGGCGACCTCGGCGCCCAGGGCCCGCGCCTTGGCCACCAGGTCGTGTCTGCCGACCTTTCCGCCCCCTGAGCGCGGGTTCATGATGAGGAACGGCGCTGCGGGCGGTGGGGTCGCGTGCTGCCGGGGGTGCGTCCGCCCGGCGTCGGTGCGCAGGGCGGTCCGTCCGATCAGCATCGCCACGGCCCACAGCGCCAGGGTCGCCAGCACGGCCCACAGCAGGCCCACTGCCGCGAGGCGCAGCAGCACCACGATCGGCAGCAGCGCGGCGATCGCGGCGGCGAGCACCCGGGCCGGGCCGTGCCGGGAGAGGGCCCACCACAGCGCGGCCGCGGTGGCGGCGAGCCCCGCCAGGCCGACGACCAGCAGTGCGAGGCTCCTGACCCCGGCGGCCGTCAGCAGCAGGGCGAGCGCGGCGGCCGCGACCAGCAGGGCCAGGCGCGCCGCCCACCGCTGAGCCGCCGGACGGGGACGATCGGGCGTGCCGGACGTCCGAGCGGGCTTCCTACCGCTCACGGAGGCATCTCACTGCTGGCGCCCCGGGCCCACATCACCTGTTCCGGGTGATCCCACCGGGTCGCCGGGCGGTGAGCATGCGGGCATAGGAGGTCCGGTCATGGCCACGATGCACGACGGTCCGCTCTCCCCGACGCACAACGGCGCACTCTCCCCGGCCGACCGTGCGGCACTCGGCAAGGAGGCACGCGCGCGTGTGCCCCGCTCCGCCCACGCCGCCTACGGGCCCGACGAGAAACGGCCGGACCCCGTCGACATCATCGAGCGGCAGTCCGCCACCCGCGTGTCCGAGCTGGTCCCGGTCCGGTACGGCCGGATGCTCGAATCGCCGTTCCGCTTCTATCGGGGAGCCGCGGCGATCATGGCGTCCGACCTCGGCGCCAGTACGCACACCGGGCTGTACGCCCAGCTGTGCGGCGACGCGCACCTGCTCAACTTCCGGCTCCTCGCCTCCCCCGAACGCCATCTCGTCTTCGACATCAACGACTTCGACGAGACCCTGCCGGGCCCGTTCGAGTGGGACGTCAAACGGCTCGCCGCGAGCCTGGTGATCGCCGGCCGGGCCAACGGGTTCCCGGCGAAGCAGTGCGACACCCTGGTGCGCGCCGCGGTCGCGTCCTACCGGGAGCGGATGTGGGAGTTCGCCGGACTGCGCACCCTCGACGTCTGGTACGCACGGGACGACTTCGACCAGATCGCGGAGCTGCTGCCCGAGCCGCTGGGCGAGGGGGACGAGAAGCGGGCCGTGCGGGCGTCGGAGAAGGCCCGGAGCCGCACGAGTCTGCAGGCGGCCGCGAAGCTGACCCGCGTGGTGGACGGTGAGCACCGGATCGTCTCGGATCCCCCCTTGATCACCCCTCTCACGGAGCTGCTGCCCGGCACGAAGGGCGAGGAACTGGCACACACCCTGCGGGAACTGATCTCCGGCTACGCCGACACCCTGACGTCGGAGCGGCGGCACCTGCTGAGCCGCTTCCACGTGGCCGACATGGCGCGCAAGGTCGTCGGGGTCGGCAGCGTCGGCACCCGTTGCTGGATCGTGCTGCTGATCGGCCGCGACGGCGAGGACCCGCTCCTGCTGCAGGCCAAGGAGGCGGGCGACTCGGTCCTCGCCCCCTACTGCGGCGCGAGCGAGTTCGACAACCAGGGCGAGCGGGTGGTGACCGGGCAACGGCTCATGCAGGCCGCCAGCGACATCTTCCTCGGCTGGAAGCACGCCACGGGCATCGACGGCCGCGAACGCGACTTCTACGTACGGCAGTTGCGCGACTGGAAGGGCATCGCCCGCCCCGAGACCATGGACCCCGGCACCCTGGGCCTGTTCGCCCGCCTCTGCGGCGCCTCCCTGGCCCGCGCACACGCCCGCTCGGGCGACCCGATCGCCATCGCCGCCTACCTCGGCCGCGGCGACACCTTCGACCGCGCCCTGGTGGACTTCGCCCAGGCCTACGCCGACCAGAACGAACGCGACCACCGGGCACTGACCGAGGCCGTGTCCGAGGGCCGCGTCACCGCCCGGACCGACTTGACGGCGTGACCCGACGGTGTGACACGGGGTCCCGTCCGGGGCAGAGGATGCGAGCGTCACGGCTGTGCGGGCCCGTCACCGCCTGGACCGACCCGAGGGCGTGGCACGGGTCCCTTCCGGCACGGACGTCCCCTCCCTCAGCCCACGTTCACCGGCCGCGGCGGAGGCGTGTGCGTACCAGCGGCCGTACCGCTTGGCGAGCGCCACGGCCGTGATGCCCTGGAGCAGGATGCTGAGGGCGACGGTGACGGCGACCGCGCGGCCCAGCGTCTCGGTTCCCGGTACGTGTTCCTCGACCAGGAGCAGCCCCAGGACGATCGAGGCGAGGCCGCGCGGCCCGAACCAGCCGATGTACGCGACCGTCGGCCGGCGCAGCCCGCTCCCGGCCAGGGCGACGGCCACGGGGATCATCCGTACGACCGTCAGGCTGAGCACGGCGTACAGGACGATCTCCCAGGTCAGGTGCTGCAGCGCCGGGCCGAGCAGCACTGCCCCGAAGACCATCAGGCTGATCGACGCCAGCAGCGCGCCCAGGTTCTCGGCGAACTCGGGTGTACGGTCCGGGCCCTGCGGCCGGCCGCCGGTCCGGTGGCGGCGCGCGGCTTGTCCGAAGGCGAACCCGGCGACCCAGGCCGCGATGAAGCCGCTGCCGTCGGTGAGGACGGCCAGTTCGTACGCCGCCACGGCGACGCCGAGCACGTACACCTGCCCCCAGTTCCGGGCGACCCAGCCGCGCGCCCGGGCCGCCCGCAGCAGCCGCCCGGCGACGTCGCCGGCCAGCCACCCCAGGGCGGTGCTGAGCAGCAGAGAGCGCCAGAAGGTGCCCGCGACGCCTTCCTGCGCGTAGGACGTGCCGGGGACGCCTGCGGCGAAGACGACGAAGAACGGCAGTATCAGGCCGTCGTTGAGACCGCTCTCCGCGTTGAGACCGTGGCGGACGAGCGGCGGCACGGACGGCTCGGACATGGCCGTCTTCCCCACGGCCGCGTCGGTCGGCGCGAGGATCGCACCCACCAGGGCCAGCTCCCACACGGTCAGCCCGGGCAGCAGCGGCCACGCCAGCAGCCAGCCCGCGGCGATGCACAGCGGGAGGCCGATGCCGAGCAGCCGACCGGGCAGGAAGCCGCCCGAGACCAGGTCACGACGCCGGACGGCCATGGCGTCGGTGAACAGGACCAGCGTCAGGGCGGCCTCCATCAGCGCCGTGACCGGGGCGGCGTAGTGCTCGATGTCGACGACGTCCAGGACGGCCGGACCGATCAGAACACCGCTCCCCGTGAACACGATCGCCGAGGTGACCGGCGTGGCCGACAGCCGGCGCGAGCCGAGGGCGTAGGCGGCGGTGACACCCGCCACCGCCAGTCCCGCCCAGGCACCATCGCTCATCGCGCCGACCTCCTCGGGCTGGCGCCCAAGTTCCCGGGCTCCATGGCAACAGAAAGGCGGTCGGCGCGACCTCACCCTTCCGGGGTGACGACGGGCGCGGCCCTCGGGGATCAAGCTCGGTGGTGTACGGCTGCGCGACGCAGCCCGGTGAGGAAAGGAGGCCGGCCATGGCCACCAGCGCTCGTCCCCAGCATCGAGAGGGGGCGCCTGCAGCCGCCACCGGCCTGACGCTGTTCGCCGGAGTGATGCTGTTCATCGCCGGGATCCTCGACGTCTTCCGGGGGATCATGGCGATCGCCGAGGACGATGTCTACGTCTCCACGCCCAACTACGTCTTCAAGTTCGACCTGACCAGCTGGGGCTGGATCCAGCTGCTGTTCGGGGCGATCGCCGTGGTCGTGAGCTTCGGCCTGTTCGCGGCGAAGACGTGGGCGAGGGTCGTCGGCGTGGGCATCGCGGCACTGTTGCTCATCGCCAACTTCCTGTCCATCCCGTACTACCCGGTCTGGTCGCTGACCCTGATCGCGCTGTACGCGTTCATCATCTGGGCGCTGTGCGTGGTGAAGCGGGACCCACTCGGTTAGCCGAGGGCCGCTCGCCCGTATGGGCCCGCTCGACGTGCCCTTACGGCGGTGCGCGGACGCAATGGAGGGGTAGGGAGGGGCCCCTGGCAGACCTGGAGTCCGCATGAGCGCCGCGCACAAGCCCTCCGCGCCCGGCCGCATCGCCCGGGCCACGGCCTCCGCGGTGCTGATCGTGGTCACCTGCGTCCTCGTGCCGGTCGCACTGATCACGGTGTGGGTGCACGACATCGCGCTCGACACCGACCGGTACGTGTCCACGGTCGCCCCGCTGGCCACCGAGCCGGCCATCCAGGACGCGGCCGTCCACCGGATCTCGGAGGCCGTGGACGTCCGTATCGACGGCGACCAGGCCGCCGCGGAGCTCGCCGGCTGGCTGAGTTCCCAGGGCCTGCCGCCCCGGGCCACCGCCGCCGTACGGGGGCTCGGGCCGCAGATCGACTCGGCCGTGGACGGCGCGGTGAACAAGGTCGTCACGCGGATCGTGCACAGCGACGCCTTCGCCACCGTGTGGACCAACGCCAACGAACGGGCCCACAACGCCGTCGTGCACGCCCTCACCGGTGAGGGCCGGGGCGCGGTCGGGGTAGAGGGCGGCACGGTCACCCTCGATGTCGGCACGGTCGTCGAGCAGGTGAAACAGGAGCTCGTCGACGCGGGGCTGTCGCCCGCGGCGAACATCCCCGACGTCGACAAGCAGCTGGTGCTGTTCCAGTCCGAGGAACTGGAGAAGATCCGCGAGGGTGCGCACCTGCTGGACGAGGTCGGCTACTGGCTGCCCGTCCTCACCGTCCTGATCGGCGTGGCCGGCGTGCTGCTGGCCCGCCGGCGGCGGCGCGCCCTGGTCCGCACCGCGCTGGGCGCCGCCTTCGCCTGCCTGGTGGTGGTCATCGCCCTGGTCGTCGTACGCCGCTTCTACCTGGACCATCTCCCGGCCGCCGTACAGTCGGACGCGGCCGCGGCGGCCGTCTTCGACACGCTGCTGCGCTTCCTCAAGTACGCCCTGGTCACGACGATCGTGCTCGGCGTCGTGGTCGCGCTCGGCGCCTATCTGATCGGCCCCGGCCGGCTCCCGGTGGCGATCCGCCGCGCCTGTGACCGCACCGCGGACAAGGTCGCCGTCTGGGCCGACGGGCACGAGGTCCGGGCCGGACGGGCGGGCGTGTGGGCACAGACCTACCGAAGCTCGATCGCCCTGTCGGCCCTGGCGATCCTGGCCTTCGTCTTCGCGGTCTGGAACCGCCCTACCACGGTCACGATCCTGGTGTTCGCGCTCGTCCTGCTCGCCGCCCTGGCGGTCCTGGCGCTGCTCGCGGCCGGCGGCCGGGTCGAGATGGCGCGGGCCACCCGTGAGGGGTGATGCCGGACGGAACGGCCCGGCGCACGGTGAAGGTCTCGGGACTCCACGAGCCGCGCAGTGATCGCGGCAGTCGGCCGACGGAGGCGACCATGGACTACCCCCTGCTCGACGTCTTCCTCACGATGCTCTGGTTCTTCCTGTGGGTCATGTGGATCATGCTGCTGGTCCGTGTGGTCGTGGACATCTTCCGTGACGACACGCTCAGCGGCTGGGGGAAGGCGGGCTGGACGCTGATGGTGTGCGTGCTGCCGTTCCTCGGCGTCTTCGTCTACCTGATCGCCCGCGGGCGCGGCATGGGCGAGCGCGAGCTGCGCCAGGCCCGCGACCGTGAGCGGGCGTTCCGCGCCTACGTCCAGGAGGCCGCCGCACCGGCCGCGAAGCCGCCGGGTGCCAAGGCGGACGAATTGGGCAAGCTGGCCGCCCTGCACGACAAGGGCGCCATCTCCGACAGCGAGTACGAACAGGCCAAGTCCAAGGTCCTGACGTCCTGACGCGGGTGCCGCCGTGAACGGACTGAACGTCCTGCCCCTGGCCGTGACCATGATGCTCGGCCCGCAGATCATGTCGGCCATCATCTTCGTCACGACCCCGCGGGCCGTCCGGGTGTCGCTCGGCTTCCTCACCGGTGTCGCCGTCGCCGCCACCGTCGGCACCGCGATCATGATGGGCCTCGCCTCACTGCTGGACCTGGGCGATCCCGACGACTCCGGGTCGACCGGCAAGATCATCCAGTATGTGCTGGTCGGCCTCCTCGCGGCGGGCGCGATCAAGAACTGGGTCCGGCGGGAAACCATCCAGCCACCGAAATGGCTGGGCGCGCTCATGTCGGCGGACGCCAGGAAAGCCTTCAAGGTCGGGCTGCTCGTCATCCTGCTGATGCCGTCGGACATCCTCGTCATGCTGACGGTGGGCACCAACCTGGCGCAGGCGGACGCGAACTTCGCCGAGGCGTTGCCGTTCATCGCGGCGACCGTGCTCATCGCCGCGCTTCCGCTGCTGGCCCTGCTGCTGTTCCATCACAGGGCGACCGCCGCCATGCCGCATGTGCGGGACTGGATGAACACCCACAGCTGGCTGATCAACATCGTGGTCTGCGTGCTCTTCATCGTGCTGATCCTCGCCTGAGCACGTCCTGATCCTCGCCGGACCGCGTGCTGATCCTCGCCCGGCCGCGGCCTCGGCCCACGGCGCACACCCCACCCGTTCCGGGTGATGCCCTCCCCGCCCGGCGGGCGCAGCGTGGACCTCATCAGGCTCCGAGTGCCGCCGTGGCGCCACGGCGGCCGGCATGTGGAGGCAACAGTGGACGACTATCCGCTGCTCAACGCATTCCTGACGATGCTGTGGTTCTTCCTGTGGGTCATCTGGTTCGTGATGCTGTTCCGAGTCTTCGGCGACATCTTCCGGGACCACAAGCTGAGCGGGTGGGCCAAGGCGGGCTGGACGGTCTTCGTCTGTGTGCTGCCGTTCCTCGGCGTCTTCGTCTACCTGATCGCCCGCGGCCGCGGCATGGGCGAACGCGACGTGCGCCAGATGCGGCGGCAGGAGGAGGAGTTCCGCTCCTACGTCCAGGAAGCGGCCGCCGAGGCCCCGCCGACCGGGCCCACCCACGCGGACGAACTGACCAAACTCGCCGGGCTGCACGACCACGGCGACATCACCGACGCCGAGTACGAGCGGGCCAAGGCGAAGGTGCTCGCGGGCTGAGCGTCACTCCGGAAGTCATTCCGGAAGCTGACGGAACTCCACCACATGCAGGCCCAGGGACTGGAACCGAATCAACAGGCCGTACAGATGCGCCTCGTCGTTGACCTGGCCGTACAGCAGGGTCTGACGAGGGACGACGAAGCTGTCCAACTCGGGGAACGCCGTGGTCAGCTCGTTCGACATCTGCCCGTCGACGCGGATCTCGTAGAGCATGTCCCCATGCTGCGGGGCCGGGGGACCGGTGGCATCACCCTCGCGAGGTGACAGGCCCGGGCCCCCGGCGAGGTGCGATCCCAGGTCCGCGTGGACGCGGCTCAGAGCAGCCCGAGTTCGCGGGCCCGGCGGACCGCCTCGCCGCGCCGGGTGGCGGCGAGCTTGCGGTAGATGCTCTTGAGGTGGGTCTTCACCGTGTTGACCGACAGGTGCAGATCGGCGGCGATCTCCTCGGTGGACATGAGCTGGGCCAGCCGCTCCAGGACGTCCTGCTCCCGCGCGCTGAGCGGCTCCGGGCGAGGGCTCGGCGACTCCTCCCACGGCCGCGCGTCGACAGGCCGCCGTGAGAGGGCGCCGGTCAGCCAGGCGTGCTCCCGGGCGAGCACGGGCCGGTGCAGCAGCAGCCGCCGGACCCACGGCCCCGCCTCCAGGAACGGCCGCCGCAGATGATGCGGGCGGGCCGCCGCGAGGGCCTTCAGGAGCAGGCTCTCCGCGGCGGCGGAGTCGCCGAGCGCGTCGACGGCCTGTGCGCGGGTCAGCAGGACCCACACGTCGATGACCGGTCCCCGCTTGCGGTGGTCGGGGAGGGCATCGAGGATCCGCAGCGCCCGTTCGCTCTCACCCGCGGCCGCCCGCGCCCGTGCCTCGGCCACCAGGCTCTCCGGGCCGTGCGCCGGCTGTTCCTCGAAGACCTTCACCGCGGCCTGCGGATCGCCGTCGGCCAGCAGTGCCGCGGCCATGGCCATGGCGATGCGGTCGCTCACCCACGGGGAGGGCTCGGCGGAGACCAGAGGCCGGCACGCCAGGTCGTCGAGGGCCAGGAGCGCCGCCCGGGAGTCCCCTCGCGCGGAGAGCAGCCGGGAACGCAGGATCGCCAGCTCCACGGCCACGATCGGATCGCGGCAGGCGGCGGGGGTGGCGGAGGTGGCGGCCGCCCGGTCGAGGTGCTCCCGCGCGGCCGTCAGATCGTCCCGGTCGATCGCCACGGCGGCCAGCACCAGCTGGGCCATCCCGGTCCGGTCGGACACCGCCAGCCCCGAGTGCTCCGCCTCGGCGATCGCGCCCCGGGCGTGCGACTCGGCCCGGCCGGGCAGGCCGTACAGGAAGTCGATCAGCGCCAGTCGGCTCAGCGCCTCGTGCCGGGGGAAGGCCGTCGCGGGGCCCTGGGCGGCCCGGACGGCGTCGGACAGCGTCGAGCGGGCGGCATCGAAGCGG
The DNA here is from genome assembly GCF_039537145.1 of Streptomyces shaanxiensis. Classification (NCBI taxonomy): domain Bacteria; kingdom Bacillati; phylum Actinomycetota; class Actinomycetes; order Kitasatosporales; family Streptomycetaceae; genus Streptomyces; species Streptomyces shaanxiensis. Next base: position 183,411 of record NZ_BAAAZY010000007.1, on the reverse strand, counting down.
CCCGCCCACAGTTGGGCCGAGCCGAGGTCGGTGAGCATGAGGGCCGTCAGCTCCGGACACTGCTCCAGCCGGTTGGCGGGCAGCGAGCGCTCCTCCTCCGCGACGGCCCGCGCCGCCGACTCGGCCATGTCCGCGGAGCCCGCCACCCGGGCGGCCAGCACCCGCAGCACCGCACAGCTCAACCGCACGGCCGCCGCGTCGCCACCGTCCCCGTCCGGCAGGTTCTCCTCCGCCCGCTGCAGATAGGCCACCCCGCGGTCGACGTCGTGGTGGGCCAGCTCGCGCGCCGCGCGCACCAGGTCGGGGGCGGGCCCGGACACCTCCGGCGCCATCCTGGCGAACAGACCGTCCAGCCGCTCGGCGGCCAGCCCCGTCAGCAGCCGGCCGATCGCCAGACGGTCGATGAACTCGGCGGCGGCCAGCCCCCAGTCACCCGCGTCCGCCGCGTGCGGCAGGGCCTCGTCGAGCAGCCCCGCCCGGATCAGCCACCTGGCGGCCGTACGGTGCAGCTCGGGCTCCAGGCCGGGGTGGCGCACGCCCAGGTGCACGCGCAGGATCTCGGCGAAGAGCGGGTGCAGCCGGTACCACGAATGCCCGATGGGCTCGACGAAAGCGTTCGCCCGCTGCAGCTCCTCCAGGATCGGCTCCGCGTCGTCCCGCCCGGTGAGGGCGTTGGCCAGATCGGGGTGGGTCTCCTCCAGGATGCTGGTGCGCAGCAGCAGGTCCTGGGTCTCGGCGGGGTGGGCGCGCAACACCTCGCCGAGCAGGAAGTCGGCCACCGTGCTGTGCCCGGGCTCGAACTCCTTCAGGAAGCTCTCGGGATCATCGGCCCGCTGCGCGGCCAGGGTGCACAGCCGCAGCCCCGCCGCCCAGCCCCCGGTGCGTTCGGTCAGCACCCGCGCGGCCTCGGCGGACAGCGGCAGCCCGTGCCGGTCGACCAGGGCGGCGGTCTCCTCGGCGCGGAAGGCCAGGTCGTCGGCGCGGATGTCGACGAGTTCACCGGCGGCCCGATAGCGGTACAGCGGCAGCAGCGGCTCCGTACGGCTGATGACCACCAGGCGCAGTCCCGCACCGGCGTGCCGCAGCACGAACTGGAGCCCGTCGGCCACCTCGGCACAGTCGGCCACCCGGTCGAACTCGTCCAGGACGAGGACCACCCGGGAGTCCCGCCCGTTCAGCCAGGCCGCGAGCCGGGCCAGCAGCGAGTGGTCCACCTCGCCGGGGCGGGCCGGGCTGCCGATGTACTCGGGCAGGGCGACCCCATGGTGCCGGAAGGCGTGCAGGACGTACGCCCAGAAGACGCCGGGCGCGCTGTCCTCCGGCTCCACGGTCAGCCAGGCGACGTCCCCCGGCTCACAGGCCGCGATCCAGTCGGCGACCAGCAGCGTCTTGCCCGCCCCCGCGGGGCCGTTGACCAGCGTCAGCGGAGTGCGCGCGCCCTCGGCCAGTTGCTCGACGAGCCGTTGTCTGCGCACGAAGGTCCCGGGGACGGCCGGCACGGTGAGCCGTGCGGCGAGCACCGGATCGCCGTTCGGAGCCAGCGCCGTCATGCTGGGATCGCCGTGGCCCTCTCCTACGGAGTACGACATCACGCCCATCACAGACCTTATGGATGCCCGAGCGGGGTGGTCCGGGGGCCGCGCGGCGGTAGCCGCCCGTCGACACCGTCCCCGGGAAAACACAGCACACCCACGCTCCGATCCTCGCCTCGGACCAGGAAGCCCGCAAGTGACGCTTCAGCCCCTCAGGGCCTGCGTCAGACAGGACCCGCGTCCACACCCAGCATCCGCCGCAGCAGATCCCGCAGCGCCTGCCGCTCCCCCTCGGAGAGCCCGGCGAGGGGCTCCTTGGCGAAACGCAGGGAGTCCCGCAGGCTGCGTGCCACCTGGCGGCCCTCCTGGGTGGCCGCGGCGAGCTTCACCCGGCGGTCCGCCGGGTCCGGGCGACGCTCCACCAGGCCCCGGGACTCCAGCCGGTCCACGATGCCGGTCACGTTGGACGGCTCGCACCGCAGCTTCTGCGCCAGCTTCCGCATCGGCAGCGGCTCCAGCGACAGCAGGCTCAGCAGCCGCGCCTGCGCGCCGGTGAGGGCGTGCTCGGCGGCGGCCTCGTCGTACTCCTCGTGGTAGCGGGCCACGACCGCGCCGATCAGGTCGACGACTTCGAGGGTCAGCTCGTCGGGGCGGTGGGTCTTCTGTGGAGTGGCCATGCTCTCAGGGTAACCCCGTTACTTGACATCCTGAAATATTCAGGAGCATGGTTGTTTCAGGTACTGAAGTAAAAATCCACGCCGCGAAGCGTGAACCGGAAAGGCGCACCCCCCCATGAGCAACCGCGAATGGCACCTCCTCTCCCGCCCCGTCGGCTGGCCCAAGGACGAGGACTTCGCCCTGGTCGAGGCCGAGATGCCGACGCCCGGCGAGGGCCAGGTGCTCGTCCGGAACAAGTACCTCTCCGTCGACCCGTACATGCGCGGCCGGATGTCGGACGCCAAGTCCTACGTCGCCCCCTTCGAGCTCGGCAAGGTCATGCAGGGCGGCGCCGTGGGTGAGGTCGTCGAGTCCAACGCCGAGGGCATCGCCGTCGGCGACCACGTCCTGCACTTCTTCGGCTGGCGCGAGTTCGCCGCGGTGGACGCCAAGACCGCCGTGAAGGTGGACCCGCAGGCGGCGCCCCTCTCCACGTACCTCGGTGTGCTCGGCATGACTGGCCTCACCGCCTACGCCGGCCTCCTGCGCACCGCCTCCTTCAAGGAGGGTGACTCCGTCTTCGTCTCCGGTGCCGCGGGTGCCGTGGGCAGCCAGGTCGGCCAGATCGCCAAGCTCAAGGGCGCCTCGCGGGTCATCGGCTCCGCCGGGTCCGACGAGAAGGTCAAGCTCCTGGTGGAGGAGTACGGCTTCGACGCCGCGTTCAACTACAAGAACGGGTCGGTGAGCGAGCAACTGCGCGAGGCCGCACCCGACGGCGTCGACGTCTACTTCGACAACGTCGGCGGTGACCACCTGGAGGCGGCGATCGGGCAGCTCAACGTCCATGGCCGGATCGCCATCTGCGGCATGATCTCGGTCTACAACAACACCGAGCCCGCCCCCGGCCCGAAGAACCTCGCCCGCCTCATCGCGACCCGCGGCCGCGTCGAGGGCCTCCTGGTCGGCGACCACTACGACCTTCAGCCGCAGTTCGTCCAGGAGGTCGGCCCCTGGGTCGCCTCGGGCCGGCTCAAGTACCGCGAGACGGTCGTCGAGGGCATCGAGAACAACCTGGAGGCGTTCCTCGGGGTCCTGCGCGGCGACAACACCGGAAAGATGATCGTCAAGCTCTGACATCCTCGGACGCCTACTACGACTTTCCGGTATGCGGTAACTTCTTTCCGAAACCGTCGTCGATCGTGGGCGCGAGTCGCGGCGGACCGAGGAGGAGAAGACACCGCATGTCCATCCAGCAGACCGACGTCCTGTACACGGCCACCGCCACCGCCGAGAACGGCCGCGACGGCCGTGTCGCCACCGAAGACGGCAAGCTCGACGTCGTCGTCAACCCGCCCAAGGAGATGGGCGGCAGCGGCGCCGGCACCAACCCCGAGCAGCTGTTCGCCGCCGGCTACAGCGCCTGCTTCCAGGGCGCCCTGGGCGTCGTCGCCCGCCAGGAGAAGGCCGACATCTCCGGCTCGACGGTGACCGCGAAGGTCGGCATCGGCAAGAACGACGACGGGTTCGGGATCATCGTCGAGATCTCGGCGGACATCCCGAACGTCGACGCGCAGACCGCGCGCGACCTTCTTGAGAAGGCCCACCAGGTCTGCCCGTACTCGAAGGCGACGCGCGGCAACATCAGCGTGACGCTGGTCTGACACCGCTCGTTGCGTATGACGGAGGCCGCACCCCTGGACGTGGGGTGCGGCCTCTGTGTTGATGGCTCGGTCGCCTGCGGGGCGCCCTATGCCGGTGTCGTTGGCCCAGTGAGGTTGGTGGGCCGTCGCCGTTGGATGTTGTTGGCCGTCAGCTCGCCAGCGCCGCCCGATGTACCGCCCTCACCAGCCGTTCGTTCTCCGGTGCCGCTCCTCCCGGGAAGGCGCAGCGGCGGCGGGTGTAGCCGTAGGCCAGGCCGCTGCGGGGGTCCGCGAAGGCCTGGGAGCCGCCTGCTCCGCTGTGGCCGAAGGTGCCGGCGCCCAGGAACGGGTACAACGTGTCGGCGAGTGCCTGGAAGCCGAGGCCGAAGGACCTGTGCGCGCGGGCCACCAGGTCGTAGCCGGTCGAGTGGATCTGGCCGACCTCGGCGACGGTGTCCGGCTTCAGGAGCGGCGGGCGGCCGTCCACCTCGCTGATCGCCGCCGCGTACATTCCGGCCAGCCCGCGCGCCGCCGCGACCCCGCCCGCCGACGCGGGCCCCTTCGCCCGCACCGCGCGGGAGTTGGGGTAGTCCACCAGCTCGCCCGGATTCGGCACATGGGCGTTGTACGCGATCGACGCCAGGGTGTGCGGACCCGTCGGCACCGCGTCCAGTACGGCCTGCTGCTCCGGTGTCGGGGCCATCGGCCGCACGGAACGGAAGCGGGGCTCCAGGTCCTCGGGCAGACCGAGGTGGAAGTCGAGGCCGTACGGCGCGCGTACCCGCTCCTCGTAGATCTCCTGGAGCGTTCGGCCGGTGGCACGGCGTACGACCTCCCCGGTGAGCGCGCCGATGACGAGCGCGTGGTAGCCGAAGGCCGTGCCGGGGCGCCAGAACGGCCGCTGGTCCGCGAGGCGTTCGGCGATGGCCTGGTCGTCGGCCAGCTCGTCCTCGGTGAACCCGGCGTCGATGCCGACCAGCCCCGCACGGTGCGCGAGCAGGTCGCGCAGCGTCAGGCCGCCCTTGCCCTCCACGCCGAACTCGGGCCAGTAGTACGTCACTTTGCGGTCCAGCTCCAGCGTGCCCTCCTGCACGAGAAGCGCGACCACCAGGTGAGCGGCGCCCTTGGTGGACGAGAACACGCCGTAGAGGGAGTCGGCCTCGCAGCCGTCACCGGTCCACAGGTCGACGACCTTCCGGCCGTGCACGTAGGCGCACAACTGGCCCTCGTAGTCGGGGAGTTCCCCCGCCACGAACGAGGCGAACTCCTCGCGCACCGCCTCGAAGCCGTCCGCGACGGTGCCGTGGATCCCTTGCGTCATCCGCTCTCCTCAGTCTGAGCCGCTTGCGACTGCCATGCTGAACAATGCCCGCCCCACCTGCGCGAATTCCCCCTTCGGGTGGTCCCGGAAGAGTGGTTCGGTACCGAAGAGCACCGCGTGCGGGCCACTGATCACCGAGGCCCGTCCGGCCGCGTCCGCCGGGCCGCCGGAGCCGTCCTCCGACTCCCGCCAGTGCCCGGAGACGAGCGGGTTCCCGGTCGCGTACGACTGCTCCACCCGGACCTGCGGCCCGAGGTCCGTGAACCACACGGGCGCGTACACGAAGCCGTGGTCCGGGGCACCGGACATCAGGGCGCCACGGGAGTTCACGACCCGCACCACGCCGTTGGCGTCCCCGTTGCCCTCGACCGGCTTCGCGGCCAGCAGCCCGGTCGCCGAGCCGAGCGCGGCACCGCCGGCACCGCGCCCGACGAGGCCGTGTCCGTCGAGGAAGGCGTCGAGGGCCGTACGGGCGCCGGGGGTCAGGTCGTCGTGGTCGAGGCCCGCCGACACGAACAGGGCGTCCACCGACGACCAGTCGAACCCGGCGTTCAGCACGTCCGTCGAGACCGGCGTGACCTCGAAGCCCATCTCCCGCAGCGCGAACAGCTCGCCCGGCGTGACGGCGGCGGCGACGCGGGTGCGGTGGAGCGGGGTGGTGCCGGAGAGCTTCGTCGCGTGGAAGGCGACGTCGTACGTACGGGCGGCCTGTGCGGCCTGCCGTCGCGCCGAGCCCGGCACGATCGCACTGCCGTCGGCGGCCTGCCGTACCGAAATGCCTTGCCTGAGCAGGGAGTTGAGGGCCGCGATCTCGTTCGGGTCGTCGAGCCGCAGCCGCAGGTCGCCGCGCGGGGCGACATAGGCGGCGGGAGCCGCCGCACGGACGGGGCGCAGTACGCCGTACGGCACCCCCGGCAGGGTTCCGACGGACGCGCCCCACAGCCGGCCGAGGCTCCAGCCCGAGATGTCGTACATCGCCGACACCTTGTCGCTGATGTCCCGCCCGTCCGCGAGGAGCACATTCGCGAGCCCGCGCTTGGGCTGGCGCATGTCGACGACGTAGGAGCCCTTGGCGTACGTCGTCCCGCCGAGCCGGAAGGCGTGGGCCGCGCGGGTGACGCGTACGTCATTGGCGAGGAGGTGGTCGACGAGGCGGGCGGCGGCGGTCGCCGAGCGCTGGGTGCCGGTGCCGGCCGGGATGACGTAGGCGCGGGGGAAGCTGGTCGTGTACACGTCCTCGGGGCCGATGCCGGGGACGCCCGGGACGGTCTCCTCGGACACCGGCACCTGCGCGGCGCCCGCTGCACCCCGCCGGAAGACCTCGATCTGGTCGGCGACCAGCGAGGCGCGCCTCGCCTGTACGAAGTCGAAAGTGGCGCGCAGGGCGGCCCCGGCGACGTCGACGTTGATCGCGGACCGGCGGCGCAGCTCGGCGGTCGGCAGGGTGTCGTACTCCTCGTTGTTCACCGCCATCGGGATCTCCACCGTGTGCGCGGCGACCGTGCCGTGGAAGGCCGCGTACTGCGGGGTGAAGATCGGCGGCCAGTCGTCCCAGCCCTCCTCCTGGTCGCGGAACGGTATCTGCGCGGGCTCGACGCCGTCCTTCCCGGGTGTGTAGCCGAGGCCGTTGACGGCGGCCTCCATGCCGAGGGCGTTGGCGTAGGTGTTCTTCAGGAACAGGTCGTACTCGTAGTTCTCGCCGTGCGGGGGAGTGGTGGGCTCGATGAGGGTGCCGTTGACGTAGCCGTGCAGGTCGAGCATGACGGCCGGCTGCTTGTCGACCATGATCTGCCGCATCGCCCGCACCTCGGGCTGCGTGGCGGTGACGAAGTCCCGGTTCATGTCGAAGCCGTTCGCGTTGGTGCGCGTGCCCGCGATACGGCCGTCCGGGTTGGCCGTGATGTTGAAGTAGAGCCGGCTGTGGGCGAGCAGGTCGCGCGTCCGGCCGTCCGTGGCGGTGGCGAGGCGCTCGATGGCCCTGAGGGAGGCGTCGGTGCCCTCCCACTCGTTGCCGTGGATGTTGTTGTTGACGAAGACCGGCGCCTTGTAGGTCTTCCTGATCTCGGGGGACTTGGCGGCGAGCGCGGGAGCGCTCTCGATGAGCTCGCGCATCCGCGCCTGGGCGCGGGTCTGGCGGGCGCTCTCCGGGGCGGTGACGGTGACGAGGTAGAGCCGGTGCCCGCCGGCCGAGCGGCCGGCGACCTCGACGCTCACCCGGTCGCCGAGGGCCTGCAGGGCGTTCAGCTTCGGTGCGACGGCGTGGTACGGGGTGAGGCCCAGCTTGATCGACTTGTCGGCCGGGTTCTCGGGGTCGGGGGTGAGGACCTGGCGGCGGGGATAGCCGCGGCTGTCGTCGGCGATCGCCTCGGAGCCGGCCTCGGCGGTGGCCAGGGCCCGCTGGGCGGCGCTCGTGGGCGTCCGCGCCGCGTGCCGGTCGAGCGCGGCCTCGCGGTGCGGGGGTTCGGGGTGTGGGGGGTCGGCGACGGCGGTCTGCGGGGTGAGCAGCAGGGAGCCCGCCGTGGTGAGGGCGAGGGCGGTGAACAGGACAGGTCTCGCAGGAACGGTTCTCGTGGTGCGCACGCGTACCTCCTCCGGCTTCCAAAGATCGGTACGGCGAGGTGTACCTGTTCGACTCAACGGCAACAAGGGGGAGTTGCCGTCACAGATGCCGTCACAGATGCCCCGGACGGCCCATGCGGGGGCGTCCGCAGGGGCATGCTGTTGAGCGGCACCGCCCCCGACAGCGGCAGGACGAACGGCTGAACGGCGAGGAGAGCCCATGGCTACGATCCCCACGCTCCCCAGCAGAGACGACGTACTGCGCATGGCACGCAGCACGACCGACATCACCGGCCAACTCCTGGACACGGCCGGGAACATCACCCGTATCGCGATCAACACCTTCGACCCCAGAGACGGTTCGGGCGCCGAGGTCCTGCGCGTACTGCGGCAGACCACCGCCGAACTGGCCGAGGCGAGCGCATCGCCGCAGGCCCAGGAGGCGTTCTACCGCATCGTCGAGACCCTCACCCGCCTCGGCACCAGCGGCGCGCCCCTCGCGGTCCACCCGCTCAGCGAACCGGCACACGCCCTGCTGGCGGCCCTCGGCGACAGCCTGCTGCCGGTGCTGGACGCGGTGGAACCCGCTGTGGAGGAGTTCGCGACGGCGCTCGGCGAACTGGTCGAGGCAACCTCGCCCCTGCTGCCGGCCGCGGCCGGCCTGGCGGCGGGCACGCTGCTCGCCCTGACCCCGCTGCTCCGCTCCGCGGCCGAGGTCCTGCGCGAGTCGTCCCCCGAACTCCGCCGGATCGCCGACGCGTTGACGGCCGCGCTGGCTACCCTGATGCCGCTCCAGGTGGCCCTGGCCGAACGCGCGGCCGCCGCCGGCGCCAACGTCGTCCGCGTGACCCTCCCACCCCTCGCCGACCTCACCGAGGCAGCGGCGGCCACCACGAAGGCGGCCCGCCCGGTCCTCATCGCCGGGGAGGAGTTCCTGGTGGCCGGGCTGGAACGCCTGCAGCCCCTCCTGCTGGCCGGGGCGTCGCAGGCGGGGCGGGTGGCACGGGCGTTCGCGGTACGGGTGTCGGCGGCGGTGAGCCCGGCGGCCGAGCAGGGGGTCGTGGTGACCGTCACCCCCATGTGAGGCGGTGACGGTGACCAGGCCCGAAAACCACCGTGACTCCCGTGTGACACCCCCGGACTAGAGTTCCTTCCATGCGCGATCTTGGTGTCGGTTTCGGATATCTCCTCAAGGGCCAGCGATGGGTGGCCCGGCACGGCAAGCAGTACGGTTTCGGGCTGGTCCCGGGCCTGATCACCCTGGTGCTCTACGCGGCCGCGCTGGTCGCGCTCGCGCTGTGGGGCCAGGACTTCGTGTCCTGGTCGACGCCGTTCGCCGACGACTGGTCGAGCCCCTGGCAGGGCCTGTTCCGCGGCCTCCTCACCGCGGTCCTGTTCGCCCTGGGCCTGCTCCTCTCGGTCGTCACCTTCACCGCCGTGACGCTCCTGATCGGCCAGCCCTTCTACGAGAACCTCTCCGAGAAGGTCGACCGGGACGTCTCCCCCGACGGCACCGCCCCCGAGTCCGGCCTGCCGCTCTGGCGCGAGCTGTGGATCTCGGGCCGCGACAGCCTGCGGATCGTGCTGCGCGCCGCCGTCTGGGGCGTGCTGCTCTTCGCCCTCGGCTTCATCCCGGTCGTCGGCCAGACGGCCGTACCGGTGATCGGCATCGCCGTCACGGGCTTCTTCCTCACCGAGGAACTCACGGCCGTGGCCCTCCAGCGCCGCCGGGTGGAACTCCGCGACCGCCTCACCCTCCTCCGCGCCCGCAAGACCCTGATCTGGGGCTTCGGCACCCCCCTCGCCGCGGCCTTCCTGGTGCCGTTCGTCGCGGTGTTCCTGATGCCGGGTGCGGTGGCGGGGGCGACGCTGATGGCGCGGGAGCTGATGGGGGAGGAGACCGAGGAGGGGCGGGGCCGAGAAGACGCGCCCTCTGACGGATGGCCGGCGCACTCCAGCCCGTCCGGCGTCTGAGGCCCAGGTAAATTCAGCCCGTCCGGCGTTTGAGGGCGAGGCCCGTTCAGGGCCGAAGCGGGGGTCCGGGGGCGGCAGCCCCCGGGGACGGGACGGGTAGGGGCGGCGGGGCGAAAGAACCCCGATGCCCGCACCGACACCGAACGCCTACGAACCCGACGGCGACGTCAACGCCGCATCCACAGCCACCCCCAAGATCGCCCGCACCTGCGCGACGATGTCCACCCGGTTCCGCACGAACTCCGGATCCGTCACCACCCCCGTCGCAGGATCCGCGTTCCCCGCCCCGAACTGCAGCACCGGCGTGTGCACATGCCCACCCGGCAGCACATCGTGCAGCCCCAGCCGATCCCGCAGCAGCGTCGCCCGATAGGCGATCTCGTTGGAGAGGTAGTTCCCCCCACCCCCGGCCCGCGCGACGGACCCCGCCGTCGGCCCGTCCGGCCGCACGACCGGCTCCCCGCCGCCCGCCGGAATCTCCGTCACACTCGTGTTGTCGTACACGGGAAAACGACCGGTGCTCGCGGCGACGATCTCCCTGTACGGCAGCGTCGTAGACGTCCACTGCGGCTGCGAGGCCGGGTCCACGACAGGGATCGTCTCGGTCCGCCCGATGTTCTCGTTGTCCGGGAACCCACCCCGCCACGCCCCGTTGGTCCGCTCGATGTCGAACCTCCCGACCCGCCCCTGACTCACGGTCGTGAACAGATCGACCTGCTTCAGATACGGCCGCAGCGTCCGCTCCACCGTCCCTCCCCCAGTGCCGAAAGCCTGGGAGGTGCCCCCAGCGAAGTCCTGCCAGCGCACCGGGAACACGGCGGTCTCCACCCGCGCCGGCCCGTCCGCCGTCTCGATCACCGTGCCGTCGAGCGCGAGCGCGGTGGCCCCGGACGGGTTGGAGATACGGATGTCCCGATCGAGGGTGAAGGGGTCGAACCCGGTCACGAGGACCCTCCTGATCCCCTTCCCACCGTGCGGGTAGCGAAGGTCACCCTGCCCCCGCGAGCTCCGCTCCAGCGCGTCCAGCAGCGCACGCCGCTGACCGTCACTCAACCCGAACCCCGGCTCCCACGTACGCACCTCCCGCGTCATCGACAACCGCGCCCAGTACAACGGCCGATCGTCGTCCCGGCTCAGATCACCGCCCGCCGGCCCCCGCCCCTGCGCCCGGTCGACCGCCCTCCGCCACAGCCGCGCCCCCTCGCGTACGACGACGAGGCGGGCCTCGGCGTAGGAGCGCGCGGTGCCGAGGTCGCGGGTGAAGTCCGCTGTCAGGGCGTCGAATCCGGAGCGTCGCAGGATCTCCTGGGGGACCGCCTTGTCGAGGCGCTGTTCCTCGACGGTCGGCGTGGGCGCCGTCTCGGCGGCGGACGCCCCGGTCGTCGGGGCCGAGAGGCCGGCCATCAGGGCGAGGCCGAGGACGCCGATCCGAACGCGTATGGAATTCAAGGGAGTTCCGGTCCTTCCGTCACGGTGGGGGGTGTGGCAGAGCGTGCGTCGTGCGGGACGCCGGAAGTATCGCCTGGCGGGAGTGGTCTACGCCATGGTGCGGGACATCTTCCCCGCCGCCTCCCGCAGCGCCCCCAGGAACTCCTCCCCGGCCGGCGACAGCGACCGCCCCCGCACCGTCGCCGCGTACACCGCCCGCGCCGGCCCGCCCTCGTCGAGCACCGGCACCAGTCGGACATCCGGCCGCACGGACCCGGCGGCCAGCGCCGGCACCAGGGCGACACCGAGGCCCGCGGCGACGTAGCCCTGCTTGGCGGTCCACTCCCCGACGACGTGCGCGACCCGCGGCCGGAAGCCCTGCCGCAGGGCCGCGTCGAGAAGGGTGCCCTCCGGGCGGGAACTGCCCGAGATCCAGTCGGCGTCGGCGAGTTGGCCCAGCCGCACGGGCCCGTCCCGGTCCACCAGGGGGTGCGCGGCCGGCACGGCGACGTACAGGGACTCGTCGAGAAGGTGATGGACCTCGTACGCCTCCAGCGGTGCCCGGCCGGTCGTCGAGACGACCGCCAGATCGAGGTGGCCCGCGGTGAGCCGGTCCAGCAGGACCGGTGTGAAGCCCTCCTCGCGGGTCACGTGGACGCGTGGGTGGCGGGCACGGAAGGCGGCCAGCGCCTGCGGCACCAGCCCCGCGTCGGCCGTGGCGAAGGCCCCGAACCGCAGCCGCCCGCCGGCCACTTCACGCAGCGCGGCCAGCTCCCGCACGGCCCCCTGCAACGACTCCGCGACGGCCTCGGCGTACGGCACGAGAACCCGCCCGGCCTCGGTGAGCCGCACACCCCGCGGCAGCCGGTCGAACAGCGGGGCGCCGCCCAACGCCCCTTCCAGCGAGGAGATCTGACGGGACACCGCGGACTGGGTCCACCCGAGCGTCCGCGCGGCCACGGTGAACGAGCCCTGTCGGGCGACCTCCAGGAACGCCCTCAGCCACACGGTGGACAGCTCGGGAAACTCATGCTGATTCGGCATGCCTGCCATGCTGGACATTCGCTTGTCGCATCTCAAGCCCGGACCTAGCGTCGACGCCATGCAGATCACCATCGACAACCCGGCCGCCGCACCCCAGCCCCTCAGCCCGTACTACTCCCAGGTCGCCCGCGTCGAACACGCCGACGGCAGCGCCCTGTTGTTCCTCTCCGGGCAGATCGCCGAGGGCGCCACCGTCGCCGAGCAGACCCGCGGCATCTTCGAGACGATCGCCGCGCTGCTGAAGGCCCACGGGGCCGGCCTGTCGGACGTCATCAACATCCGCACCTGCCTCACCGACATCGGCACGCTGGAGGAATACGGCACCGTACGGCGGCAGTTCCTCACCGGCACCCCGCCCACCAGCATGACCTTCGAGGTGCCGAGGCTGTTCCGGCCGGAGGCTCTGCTGGAGGTCGAGGTCGTCGCCGCCGTCAGCGCTGACCCGTCGGGTTCTCGCCCAGCAGCCTGAGGAAGTCCCGGAGCGGTGCGCTCGGGCGTGAGCCCGTTCGGCAGCCGGTCGCCGTACTCGGCGCGCAGCACCTCCGCCATGCTCGCCCGCACGCGCGTGTACCGCTCGGTGAGAATTGATGGTTGCGGTTTCGAGTGCTTCGCAGGTGCCGAGGAAGGGATGGAGACGTGCACGGACTCAACGAGGAGGCATCCCGATGGCGGGAACCCGCACCCAGGCCGATGCAGCACGTGAGGCGGTCGTAGAGGCCGCTCTCGCCCGGCTCGACCTCGACGCGAAGGCGCGGTTGCTCTCCGGCCAGGACACCTGGACCCTGCCCGCGCTCCCCGAGATCGGCCTGCCCTCCCTCGTCATGTCCGACGGACCGATCGGCGTCCGAGGCGTCCACTGGACCGCCGACGACCCCTCCGTCGCGCTGCCCTCGCCCACGGCCCTCGCCGCCACCTGGGACCCCGAACTCGCCCGCAGGGCAGGGGTGCTGCTCGCCCAGGAGGCCCGCCGCAAGGGTGTCCATGTGCTCCTCGCCCCGACCGTCAACCTCCACCGCTCCCCGCTCGGCGGCCGCCACTTCGAGGCGTACAGCGAGGACCCGTACCTGACGGGGACGATCGGCGCCGGCTATGTGAACGGCGTCCAGTCCGGCGGCGTCGGCACCACCGTCAAGCACTTCGTCGCCAACGACGCCGAGACCGAGCGCTTCACCGTCAACAACACCGTGAGCGAACGCGCCCTGCGCGAGCTGTACCTGGCGCCCTTCGAGATCATCGTCGAGAACGCCCACCCCTGGGGCATCATGACCGCCTACAACACGGTCAACGGCACGACGATGACCGAGCACCACTATCTGGTGAACGAGGTCCTGCGCGGTGAGTGGGGCTTCGACGGCTACAACGTCTCCGACTGGATGGCCGCCCGCGACACCGTCGCCGCCATCGAGGGCGGCCTGGACGTCGCCATGCCCGGCCCGCGGACCGTCTACGGCGAGGCCCTCGCCCGGGCCGTCCGCGACGGCGAGGTGACCGAGGCCAAGGTCGACGAGGCCGTACGCAACGTCCTGCGGCTCGCCGCCCGCGTCGGCATCCTGGAGGGTGCCGAGCCGGTCGTCACCGAGCTGCCCGAGGCCGTCGACGGCGGCGACCTGGCCGGCGAGATCGCCCGCCGCTCCTTCGTCCTGGTTCGCAACGAGGGCGCCCTTCCGTTGCGGCCGAACGGCAGCGTCGCCCTCATCGGAGCCGCCGCCCGCGACGCCCGCGTCCTCGGCGGCGGCTCCGCCACCGTCTTCCCCGACCGGATCGTCTCCCCGCTGGACGGACTCACCGCCGCCCTCCCCGAGGGCGCCCTCACCTACGCCGTCGGCGCCGACCCGAACACCGAACTCGGCGTCGCCGACAAGGGCTTCGAACTGCGGGCCGTGTGCCGGGACGCGCAGGGGAACGTCATCGGCACGGGGTCGGCGCCCAGCGGACAGATCCAGTGGATGGGCGACGACCTCCCCGAGGGCGTCACCCACGAGGCACTGCACACCGTCGAGCTGACCGGCACCTTCACCCCGCGCGCCACCGGCCCGCACACCTTCGGCATCAAGGGCGTCGGCGCCTTCACGCTCACGATCGACGGTACGACGTACTACGACGACGTCCAGCGCCCCGCCAAGGACGACCCCTTCGCCGCCTTCTTCGGTGCCCCCGTACCCCGCGCCCAGCCCGAACTGACCGCCGGCGAACCGGTCGACGTCATGCTCGGTCACGTCGTCGAGTTCCCCGAGGACACCCCGATGAAGGTCATCGGGTTCACGCTCGCCCACCAGGAGCCGCAGCGCGACCCCGACGAGCTGATCTCCGAGGCCGTCGAGGCCGCCCGCGACGCCGACACGGCCGTCGTCGTGGTCGCCACCACCGACCGGGTCGAGTCGGAGGGCTTCGACCGCAAGGACCTGACACTGCCCGGCCGTCAGGACGACCTGGTCCGCGCCGTCGCCGCCGTCAACCCGAACACCGTCGTGGTCGTCAACTCCGGCTCCCCGGTGGAGCTGCCCTGGCGCGAGGACGTCGCCGCCGTGCTGCTGAGCTGGTTCCCCGGCCAGGAGGGCGGCGCGGCCCTGGCGGACGTCCTCACGGGCACGCACGAGCCCGGCGGCCGGCTGCCCACCACATGGGGCTCCCTGGCCGACGCCCCGGTCAGCCGGGTCGTCCCGATCGACGGCGAACTCCGTTACACCGAGGGCGTCTTCATCGGCTACCGCGCCTGGGAGAAGGAGGGCCGGGTCCCGTCGTACCCCTTCGGGCACGGCCTCGGCTACACCGACTGGACGTACGAGTCCGCCGAGGCCGAGGGCACCACGGTCACCGTCCGCGTCCGCAACTCCGGCGGGCGCGCGGGACGGGAGGTCGTGCAGGTCTACCTCGCGCCGGCCGAGACCGACGCCGACCGTCCCGCGCGGTGGCTGGCCGGGTTCGCCGGTGTGGAGGCGGGCCCGGGGGAGACGGTCGAGGCAGTGGTCGAACTGCCGCGCCGGGCCTTCGAGACGTGGGACGAGAAGACCAATTCATGGACTTTTGTGAAGGGTTCGTACGAGATCCAGGTGGGACGCTCGATCGCCGACCGTCGAGTGGCGACGACGATTAACGTCTGACCCGGGAGAAGTACCCCAGGAACAGCCCCGGTCCGGGTCCTGACGCCCGGACCGGGGCTCGTGGTGTCCAGAGCCTGTGGACGCGGGCTCTCAGGGGCGCGAGTGCGGTGGATCAGCGCACCGAGAAGCCGTACACCGTCTCCGAACGGAACACCTCGCCCGGCCGCAGCACCGTGCTCGGGAACTGCGGCCGGTTCGGGGAGTCCGGGAAGTGCTGGGTCTCCAGCGCGATCCCGTCGCCCGGGGCGAACGGCTCGGTCAGATGGTCGGCGGTGTAGAGCTGGAGGCCGGGCTCGGTGGTCGCCACCGTCATGGCCCGCCCGGTCGACGGGTCGTACAGCTCGGCGACCTCCTCCGCGTTCTGAGTGACCCCCTTGTCGAGCACGAAGTTGTGGTCGTACCCGGCGCCCACCTTGCGCGCCTGGAGGAAGTCGAAGCGGGTGCCCGCGACCTCGTCCAGTGAGCCGGTCGGAATGAGATCCGCGTCGACCGGCGTGAACCGGGAGGCGGCCAGCCGCAGTTCGTGCCCGCCCGCGTTCCCCGCCCGCGGACCGGCGAGGTTGAAGTAGCCGTGGTTGGTCAGGTTCACCACGGTCGGCGCGTCCGTCACCGCCTCGTACGCGATCCGCAGCGCTCCGTCGGACGACAGGGTGTACGTCGCCGACACCTCCAGCCGCCCGGGGAAGCCCTCCTCGCCGTTCGGGCTGACCCGGCTGAGGCGCACCCCGTGCTCGACCGGTGCCACCTCCCACACCCGCTTGTCGAAGCCGCGCTCGCCGCCGTGCAGGGAGTTGGGCGGGTTGTTGGGTTCCAGCGCGTACGTCAGGCCGTCCAGCGGGAAACGGCCGCCCGCGATCCGGTTGGCGTACCGCCCGATGAGGGCGCCGAAATAGGGCCCCGGGTGGGACAGATAGCCGTCCAGGTCGGCGAAACCCAGGACCACGTTCGCCGTACGCCCGTCCCGGTCCGGCACCTCCAGCGACTGCACGATCCCGCCGTACGACAGCACCCGTACCCGCACGCCCGCGCGCTCCAGGGTCCAGCGCCGGACCTCCGAGCCGTCGGAAAGTGTGCCGAAGTGTTCGCTCATGAGCGGAACCCTAGTTCGTGACCGTCCGGTAGGCGATCTCGGCCAGCCGTGCCTGACCGTTCACACTCGGGTGGAACCAGTCCCACTGGCTCAGCTGCTGCGTACCGAAGCGGAACTCGTACACCGCACCGTCGTCGAAACGGCACCGGCGGTCCTTCGCGCAGACCTCCTCCAGCACCTTGTTGTACGCCTCGACCCGCTCCTGCACGGACTCGCGCCGCTGGTTCGCCAGTGTGGTGAGGGAGTCGGGGTCGCTCAGCATCGACGGGCAGATACCGAGCTTCCACACCTGCTTGCTCAGCGGGTTCGTCCGGCCCTGCTCCCACAGCCGCATCAGATTCGGCACGCTCGCCACGTACACCTGGGACTTCGGCAGGGCGTCCCGCAGTGTGCTCATGGCGTCCTCGAACTGGGTCCGGAAATCGGCCACCGAGGTCATCGCGTCGGCCGTGTCCCGGCAGGCGTCGTTGGCCCCCGCCATCACCGTCACCAGCTCCGGCTCGCGTGCCACCGCCCGGGCCATCTGCCCGGCCACGTCCGCCATCCGCGCCCCGGTCACCGCGTAGTTCCAGCTCCGCTGGGCCGCCTTCGTCTTCCCCAGCAGCCGTACGGCCAGGCTGTCGACCTGCGCGCTGCTGCCGGTCGCCCACGAGACCTCGGGGCAGTCCGACAGGACCGTACAGGCGTCGAAGCCGGTCGTGATGGAGTCGCCCACGGCCGCGATCGAGGCGGGGCTGCGGTCCCAGGCAGGGGTCGGCTTCGGCGACGGCCGCGCGCTCTGCGCCTCGGTGCCCGACGGGGCCGGGGAGTTGCCGCCGACGGCGTCACAGCCGGCGACGCCCAGCACGGCCCCCGCGGTCACGGTGGCGAGGACAGCGCGCGCAACGTGCCGACGCTTCCGCATCCCTGGTCCATCCCCTCGTCGGCCCCGTCATGGTTTTCCAAGTCATGCTTTCCAACCAATGACAACGCACAAGGGTTCCCACCCCGCTCATGCAACGGCTCACACCCGTACAAGCGTCCTGCCGGGTGAATGGTGGATGTTTGACGGCATCGGGAGCGACGGTACGTCACACTCCTTGCGCCGCCGCACGGTAGCCTCGCCATCAACGTGGCTGCCCGGCCACGATCGTCCGCCAGTTCGCAAGATGTCCGCTCTGCCCGGAGGTACCGGTGACGACACGGGGAGTTCTGTACGTGCACTCCGCTCCGCGCGCGCTGTGCCCGCACGTCGAGTGGGCCGTCGCCGGCGTCCTCGGCACGCGCGTCAACCTCGACTGGATCCGGCAGCCTGCCGCACCCGGCACCTGGCGCTCGGAGTTCAGCTGGCAGGGCGAGGTCGGCACGGCCTCCAAGTTGGCCTCGGCCCTGCGCGGCTGGCACCTCCTGCGCTTCGAGGTCACGGCCGAGCCCTGCCCCACCGCCGAGGGCGAGCGCTACAGCTGCACGCCCGACCTGGGCATCTTCCACGCGGTGACGGGCATCCACGGTGACATCCTGATCCCCGAGGACCGCCTGCGCGCGGCCCTGGCCCGCTCACAGGGCGGAGAGACGGACCTGGAGGCGGAGATCGCCAAGCTCCTGGGCAAGCCGTGGGACGACGAGTTGGAGCCGTTCCGGTACGCGGGAGAAGGCGCCCCGGTCCGCTGGCTTCACCAGGTCGTCTAGAGGAGCTTGGGCGGCAACGCCGGTTTTTCAGGGGCGCGGGGCTGTATCGATTTGCGGCTCCGCCGCGTGGGCGCGACCAGCCCCCACCGGCTCGCACCCGGCCGACAACAAATGACGAAACGGCGAGTGGCCCGCCCCCAACCCGGGGTACGGGCCACTCGCCGTTCACGGCAAGAAATCAGACCGTCCGGAACGCCAGCACCACGTTGTGCCCACCGAACCCGAACGAATCGTTCAGCGCGGCAATCCGGCCCTCGACGGGCAGCTTGCGCGCCTCACCGCGGACGACGTCGGCGTTCGCCTCGGCCTCCGGGTCGAGGTTCTCGACGTTGATGGTCGGCGGAGCCACCCGGTGGTACAGCGCGAGCACCGTGGCCACGGTCTCCACACCACCGGCACCACCCAGCAGGTGCCCGGTCATCGACTTCGTCGCGGACACCGCCATGTGGTCGGCGTCGTCACCGAACACCTTCCGCAGCGCCTTGAGTTCCGCGATGTCACCGGCCGGCGTCGACGTCGCGTGCGCGTTGACGTGCACGATCTCCGCCGGGTCCAGGTCGGTACGGTCCAGCAGGTTCTGCAGGGCCTGCGAGATGCCGCGGCCCTCGGGCTCGGGCTGCACGATGTCGTGGGCGTCGGCGGAGATGCCCTGCCCGACCGCCTCGGCGTACACCCGCGCCCCGCGCTTGGCGGCGTGCTCGGCGGACTCCAGGACGATCACGCCGGCGCCCTCGCCGAGGACGAAGCCGTCGCGGGCGACGTCGTAGGGACGCGAGGCGCCCTGCGGGTCGTCGTTGTTCTTGGACATCGCCATCATGTTGCCGAACGCGGCGATGGGCAGCGGATGGATCGCCGCCTCCGTGCCACCCGCGACCACGATGTCGGCACGGCCGCTACGGATCATCTCGATGGCGTAGCCGATGGCCTCGGCACCCGACGCACACGCGGAGACCGGCGTGTGCACGCCCGCCCGGGCGCCCACGGCCAGACCCACGTTGGCGGAGGGGCTGTTCGGCATCAGCATGGGGACGGTGTGCGGGGAGACGCGGCGGACGCCCTTCTCCTTGAGCACGTCGTACTGGTCGAGCAGCGTCGTCACGCCACCGATGCCGGAGGCGATGACCGCGCCGAGGCGGTCCGGGTCGACACTGCCGTCTTCGCCGGCCTTCGCCTCGAAGCCGGCGTCCTTCCATGCCTCCTGGGCGGCGATCAGCGCGAACTGCGCCGAGCGGTCCAGTCGGCGGGCCTGCGGCCGCGGGATGACCTCGGTCGGCTCCACGGCGACCGGCGCGGCGATACGGACCGCCTGCTCGGCGGCCCACTCCTGCTCCAGGGGCTTGACACCGGACTTGCCGGCGATCAGGCCCTCCCAGGTAGAGGCTGCGTCGCCACCCAGCGGTGTGGTTGCGCCGATACCGGTGACGACCACGGTGCGATTGGTCGGGCTCACGGGAATTCTTTCTCCAACGGATACGAGGATTCAGCGGCGCCACCGCCGGGTGGCGGGGCAGGCAGCCCCAGGCCTGATCGGAAGATCAGCCCTGGTGCTTGAGGATGTAGTCGGTCGCGTCGCCCACGGTCTTGAGGTTCTTGACGTCCTCGTCCGGGATCTTCACGTCGAAGCGCTCCTCGGCGGCGACGACGACCTCGACCATGGACAGCGAGTCGACGTCCAGGTCGTCGGTGAAGGACTTGTCCAGCTGGACGTCCTCAACCGGGATGCCGGCGATCTCGTTCACGATGTCGGCGAGACCGGCGACGATCTCTTCCTGAGTGGCGGCCATCTTGGCGCTCCTTCGTAGATATCTCAGAGGGTTTGGCTCCCACCGCGGAAGCGGCAGGTGGTGCGTTTCCCGTGCCGGCTCAGAAGATCCGGCACGGAGTGCCTAGGGGAGAGTAACGACCGTGGCGGCGTAAACGAGACCCGCCCCGAATCCGATGACTAGCGCGGTGTCGCCGCTCTTCGCCTCGCCGGTCGCCAGGAGCCGCTCCATCGCGAGCGGGATCGAGGCGGCCGAGGTGTTGCCGGTGGTGCGCACGTCGCGGGCGACCGTGACGTGCTCCGGCAGCTTGAGTGTCTTCACCATCGAGTCGATGATCCGCTCGTTGGCCTGGTGCGGAATGAAGACGTCCAGGTCGTCCGGGGTGATTCCGGCCGCGTCCAGCGCCTGCTGGGCGACCTTCGCCATCTCGAACACGGCCCAGCGGAACACCGCCTGGCCCTCCTGCGTGATCGCAGGGAACTTGACGTTGCCCTCGCTGTCGAGCGGGAGCTTGTCGAGGTCACCGACGCGGTACTCGTTCCACGGCACCGTCTGCTTGATCGTCTCGGACTTGTCGCCCTCGGAGCCCCACACGGTCGGGCCGATGTGCGGCTCCTGGGAGGGGCCGACCACGACCGCGCCGGCGCCGTCGCCGAACAGGAAGGCCGTCGCCCGGTCCTCCAGGTCGGTGAGGTCGGAGAGCCGCTCCACGCCGATGACGAGGACGTACTCGGCGGAGCCCTCGACGATCATGCCCTTGGCGAGGGTGAGGCCGTAGCCGAAGCCCGCGCAGCCGGCCGAGATGTCGAAGGCGGCGGCCTTGTTGGTACCGAGCTTGTCGGCGATCTCGGTCGCGACGGCCGGGGTCTGCCGGAAGTTCGACACGGTCGAGACGATCACGCCGCCGATCTGCTCGGCGGAGATCCCGGCGTCGGCGATCGCCTTGCCGGACGCCTCGATCGACATCGCGGCGACGGTCTCCTCGTCGTTCGCCCAGTGCCGCGTCTCGATGCCCGAGCGCGAACGGATCCACTCGTCGGACGAGTCGATCTTCTCCAGGATCACCTCGTTGGGCACCACCCGGGTCGGACGGTAACCGCCGACCCCGAGGATGCGCGCGTACGGGGCGCCCTTGCTGGGCTTCAGCTTCGCCATGCTCCGGGCTCCTTGTCAGGCGTGCTCTGCGATGAGCTCGCGAGCAGCGTCCAGGTCGTCGGGGGTCTTGAGCGCCAGGGTCTTCACACCGGGCAGCGCGCGCTTGGCCAGACCGGTCAGCGTGCCGCCCGGGCACACCTCGATCAGGGCCGTGACGCCGAGCTCCTTGAAGGTCTCCATGCACAGGTCCCAGCGGACCGGGTTGGCGACCTGCCCGACGAGGCGCTCCAGCACCTCGGCGCCGGTGGCGACCGCGCGGCCATCCTTGTTGGAGACGTAGGTGAGCTTCGGATCGCCCGGGACGAGCTCCTTGGCGGCCTCGGCCAGCTTCTCGACCGCGGGGCCCATGTGGTGCGTGTGGAACGCGCCGGCGACCTTCAGCGGGACGACCTTGCGCACGCCCTCGGGCTTGTCCTCGTTCAGCGCGGCGAGCTGCTCCATCGTGCCCGCGGCGACGATCTGGCCGGCGCCGTTGATGTTCGCCGGGGTCAGGCCGAGCTTCTCCAGGTGCGCGACGCTCACCTCGGGGTCGCCGCCGAGCAGCGCCGACATCCCGGTCTCGGTGATCGCGGCGGCCTCGGCCATGGCCAGGCCACGGGCGCGCACCAGCCGGACGGTCTCCTCGTCGGAGAGCACCCCGGCGAGCGCGGCGGCGGTCAGCTCGCCGACGCTGTGCCCGGCGATGGCGCCGAGCTTCCGCGGCAGTTCCGCGGGGTCGTCGAAGAGCGTGGACGCCGAGGCCAGTCCGGCGGCCACCAGCAGCGGCTGCGCCACCGCGGTGTCGCGGATCTCCTCCGCGTCGCCCTCGGTGCCGTAACGGACGAGGTCGAGCTGCACGGCGTCGGACCACGCCTCAAGGGCACCGCGGACACCGGGCAGTTCGAGCCAGGGGGTCAGGAAGCCGGGCGTCTGGGCGCCCTGGCCGGGAGCGACGAGTACGAGCACTCTCACACTCTCTCTTGGGGACGGCCGACGCCGCCCGTGGGGACAAGGACGAAGAACACGAGGGGGTTTTGTGGGCCCCCGACAAAAGCCTAGAGCTGGAGATCGCCGTCGACCAGACGCCCCAGGATCAGCGCGATCCGCAGAGTGAACGCGGAGCGTACATCGGACGGCGACCAACCGGTGACGTCAGTCACACGTCGAAGCCGGTAGCGCACGGTGTTGGGATGCACGAAGAGCATCCGTGCCGCGCCCTCCAGACTGCTCGCCTGCTCGAGATAGACCGAGAGCGTCTCCAGAAGGGCCGACCCGGCCTCCTCCAGCGGTCTGTAGATCTCCTCCACCAACTGCTCGCGCGCGCTCGGATCACCCGCGATGGCGCGTTCCGGAAGCAGGTCGTCCGCGAGCACCGGCCGCGGGGCGTCCTGCCAGGCGGAACACGCCTTCAGCCCGGCTGCGGCGGCCTGCGCGGACCGCGTGGCGGCCAGCAGATCCGGTACGACCGGCCCCGCCACGACCGGCCCGGCGGCATACGGCCCGATCAGCGACTTCGCGACCGCGATCGGATTGTCGCTGCCGCCCGCGATGACGACGAGCCGGTCCCCGAGCACCCCGGTGAGCACCTGCAGCTTGGCGTGCCGGGCGGCCCGCCGGATGGCCTCGACGGTCAGCTCGCTGTCCCCGTCGGGCGCGGTCCCGAGCACCACGCACACATGCTCGGGCGAGTTCCACCCGAGCGCGGCGGCCCGCGACACGGCCCCCTCGTCGGCCTCGCCGCTGAGCACGGCGTTCACGACGAGCGACTCGAGGCGTGCGTCCCAGGCACCGCGTGCCTCGGCGGCCTGGGCGTAGACCTGGGCGGTCGCGAAGGCGATCTCCCGGGCGTACACGAGCAGCGCCTCCCGCAGCACGCTCTCGTCGCCGGGCGCCGCCACCTCGTCGATGGCCGACTCCATGACCTCGATGGTCGTGCGCACCATCTCGACGGTCTGCCGCAGGGTGATGGCCCGGGTCAGCTCGCGCGGAGCGGTCCCGAAGACGTCGGTGGAGATGGCCTGCGGCGCGTCCGGATGCCGGAACCACTCGGTGAAGGCTGCGATACCGGCCTGGGCGACGAGACCGATCCAGGAACGGTTCTCCGGGGGCATGGCCCGGTACCACGGCAGTGTCTCGTCCATCCGCGCGATGGCCTGCGCGGCGAGAGAACCGGCTGACTTCTCAAGCCGCTTCAGGGTCGCGGAGTGCGCGTGGACGTCGTGCACGGAGGCTGGGGACTTACTGGGTTCGGGTTCGGGCACGGGGACAAGACTGCCTTATCCGGACGCGAGCGCGTGCCAGAGGGGTCGCGGGTGAGCTCCTCGGCAGGTCCCGGACAAGGTCCCCGATGGGTCTACGGTGGTGCCCGTGATGGACGTACGGCGCGCCGCGGAGCGCTACCCCGGAGGGGATGAGGCAGCGGGCATCGCGTCACGCCACGCCTTCTCCTTCGGCCCGCACTACGACCCGGACAACCTCCGCTTCGGCGCGATGATCGCCTGCAACGAGGAGCGGCTCGCCCCCGGCGCCGGCTTCGACGAGCACCCGCACAGCCACACCGAGATCGTCACATGGGTGGTCGAGGGCGAACTGACCCACCGCGACTCCACGGGCCACGAGACCCGGGTCGGCCCCGGCGACGTCCAGCGGCTGAGCTCGGCGGGCGGCGTACGGCACGTGGAACGCAACGACGCCGACACGCCCCTGACCTTCCTCCAGACCTGGCTGGCGCCGCTGACGCCGGGCGGCGACCCGGCGTACGAGATCGTCCACGGCATCGCGGACTCGACGCCGTACGCCGTCCCGGAGGCGGGCGCGATGCTCCACGTACGGCGGCTGGGGCCGGGGGAGCGGACCGCGGTGCCGGACGGGGCGTTCGTGTACGTGCATGTCGTGCGTGGTGAAGTGCGCCTGGACGGCGAGGAGTTGGCGGCCGGCGACGCGGTGCGCATCACGGACGCCGAGGACGTGGAGGCGGTGGGGGTGAGCGCGGCGGAGCTGCTGATCTGGGAGATGGCCAGGTAGGCGTGGGGGCTGAGATGCCGGAGTGGTGCAAGTGGCGTCCAATGGAGGTGACCGACACTCGCTCGGCAGAGAAGAGCCGAGGCCATGGCCCACGGCAAAGCCACAGGGGGACCGGGTAAGGCCCGGAAGGGGGGACTGCGACGACTCGGCGAGTGGTGCGCCCACCACTTCGTGATCGTGATCATCGCCTGGCTGGTGGCCCTGGGCGCGCTCCAGACGCTGAACCATCTGCACGGCGGGGAGTACTCCGACGACTTCGCCCTGTCCGACGTGCAGTCCCAGGAGGGCCTGGACGTCCTGAAGCAGCACGATCCGCAGGCCGGGGGATACAGCAGCCAGATCGTCATGCACGACGACGACAAGGCGCTGACCTCGCTCGGCTCGCAGATGTCGACCACCGTCGCCGACCTGCAGAAACTGCCGCACGTCCTGTCCGTGCAGAACCCGCTGGACGCCACCTCCTCCAAGGTCGGCCCGGTGTCCTCCGACGGGAGGACCGCCTACATCACCATCCGCTTCGACGAGCAGCCCTCCCTCCTCGGCGACGGCTACCTCGACGGAGTCGACGAGGCCGTACAGCCGCTGAGGTCCGCCGGCGCCGACGTCGAGTACGGCGGGTCGCTCGGCGAGCTGGCCCGGCCCGAGGCCGACGACCGGGTGAGCGAGCTGATCGGGTTCGCGGTCGCCATCGTGGTCCTGCTGATCGGCTTCGGCAGTGTGATCGCCGCCGTATTGCCACTGGTCACCGCGCTGATCGGGGTGGTCGGCGGCCTGGCCTGCCTGGGGCTGCTCGCCACCGCGTTCACCTTCGCCACGGTCTCGCCCACCCTCGCCACGATGATCGGCCTCGGCGTCGGCATCGACTACGCGCTGTTCCTGATCACCCGGCACCGGCAGGGCCTCCTGGACGGCGCGGACCCGGTGCGCGCCGCCGGCCACGCCGCCGCCACCAGCGGACGCGCCGTTCTCGTGTCCGGTACGACGGTGATCGTCGCCCTCATGGGCCTGTGGGTGTCCGGCGTGAGCTTCATCGGCAAACTCGGCGTCGCCGCGGCCGTCACGGTCGTCTCGGCCGTCCTGGGCGCCCTCACCCTGGTCCCCGCCATGCTGGGGCTGATCGGCCGCCATATCGACCGCTACCACCTGCGCCGCCCCATCGCCGAGACCGACGCCGAACCGGGCGCCGAGGTCACGGGCACCTGGCACCGCTACGCCCAGCGCGTGGAGCGCCATCCGCTGCGCTACCTGACCGCGGGTGTCGTCACGGTCGCGGTGCTGGCCATCCCCCTCTTCTCGATCCAACTCGGCCACATCGGCGACGGCGCGGACCCCACGTCCTTCACCGACCGGCGGGCCTACGACCTGATGACCGACGCGTTCGGCCCCGGCTCCAACGGCCCGCTCACCATCGTCATCGACCAGACCTCCGTACCGGACTCACAGCGCTCCGACCTCGCCTCGAAGGCCCAGCAGGCCCTGAACGACGAGTCCGGGACGTCCTTCGTCACGCCGCTCACGCCCACGCAGGACGGGGACGTCCTGGTCGGCACCGTCTACTCCGCCGAGTCCCCGCAGAACGCGGACACCACCGACCTCACCAACCGGCTCGTCGACGACACCCTGCCCGGGGCGGTCTCCGGCACCGACGCCAAGGGCTATGTCACCGGCACCACGGCCGCGCAGGTCGACTTCCGCGACATCGTCGCGAGCCGGCTGCCCCTGATCATCTGCGTCGTCGTCGCCCTGGCCTTCCTGATCATCCTCGCGGTCTTCCGCGGCCTGCTCGTGGCCGTCAAGGCGGCCGTCCTCAACGTCCTGTCGATCGCGGCCTCGTACGGCGTCGTCGTCGCCGTCTTCCAGTGGGGCTGGGGCGGGCCCGCGCTGGGCGTCAACGGCAAGGTGCCCATCGAGAGCTATGTGCCGATGATGATGTTCGCCATCATCTTCGGGCTGAGCATGGACTACGAGATCTTCCTGCTCTCCCGTGTGCACGAGGCGTGGCTGCGCACCGGGGATGCCAAGGCGTCGGTCGCGCACGCCCTGGAGATCACCGCGCGCGTGATCACCTGCGCGGCACTGATCATGGTGAGCGTCTTCGCGGCCTTCATCGTCAGCGACAACATCGTGGTCAAGATGCTGGGCCTGGGCCTCGCCGTCAGCGTGCTCATCGACGCCACGGTGGTCCGTCTGCTCATGGTGCCCGCGGTGATGACGCTGCTGGGCCGGCACGCCTGGTGGACGCCCCGGTGGCTGGACAAGGTCCTGCCGCACATCGACACCGAGGGAGAGGGCGACTCCCTCGCCGCCGACCCCGCTACAGCCCGGCGCGCACCGCGTCCGTGAACGCCGGCCACGCCTCGACCGCCCAGGGCCCGAACGCCCGGTCCGTCAGCGCGACGCAGGCCGCCCGCGCGTCCGGGTCGATCCACAGGAACGTACCCGACTGCCCGAAGTGCCCGAACGTGCGCGGCGAGGACGAAGAGCCCGTCCAGTGCGGCGACTTGCCGTTGCGGATCTCGAAGCCGAGCCCCCAGTCGTTCGGGTTCTGGTGCCCGTACCCCGGCAGCACACCCTTCGTCCCCGGGTACTGCACGGTCATCGCCTCGGCGACCGTCCGCGGGTCCAGCAGCCGCGGCGCCTGCACCTCCGCCGCGAACCGCAGCAGATCCTCGACCGTCGACACCCCGTCCTTCGCCGGGGAGCCCTCCAGGGACGTGGCCGTCATGCCCAGCGGCTCCAGCACCGCCTGCCGCAGATACTCGGCGAACGGGATGTCCGTCGCCTTCGCGACATGGTCCCCGAGCTGCTCGAACCCGGCGTTGGAGTACAGCCGCCGCTCCCCGGGCGGGGCCGTCACCCGGTGCTCGTCGAAGGCCAGCCCCGAGGTGTGCGCGAGCAGATGCCGCACCGTCGACCCCTGCGGCCCGGCCGGCTCGTCGAGCTCGACCGCGCCCTCCTCGTAGGCGACGAGCACGGCGTAGGCGGCCAGCGGCTTGGTGACCGAGGCGAGGGGGAAGCGGTGCCCTACCGGGCCGTGGGTGCCGAGGACCGTGCCGTCGGCCCGTACGACACCCGCGGCGGCGGTGGGAACGGGCCAGTTCTCGATCAGTGCGAGGCTCTGCGTGGGCTGCAAGGACATGCTGACGAGCCTAAGCCGCTCAGAGCCTCAGAATCATCGTGGGGTCCGGCTTGGGGACGAAGCCGAGGGAGGCGTAGAGCGGCTCGGCCTCCGGGGACGCGGTGAGCATGACCTGCCCGGCGCCCCGCTCGCGGAACCACACCAGCAACTCGTCCATGCACGCGCGCGCGTACCCGCGACGCCGGGCGTGCGGATCGGTGGCGACGCTGAAGACGTAGCCCGCCAGCCCGCGCGGATTGCCCGCCTTCCCGATCCGGTAGTCGACCGTCCCGACCACCAGGGAGGCCAACGCCTCCGGCCGGTCCGGATGGTCGACGACGAACGCGGCGAAATCCCCGTCCGCCTCGCCCAGCCGCTCCCTCAACGACGGCAGGGACTCCGTGTGCCACTCCGTGGAACTGTCCCCACCGGGCAACGTGTCGATCATCACCTGGCGCAGACGCAGCACTTCCTCCGCGTCCTTCGCCGTGGCACGACGTACGAGACTCATGCCCCGCACGCTAACCACGGCGATCACGCCATGTCCCGTGCTTTTCTTACCGTTTCCGCTTGCTTGGAGCGCACTCCAAGGCCATAGCGTGGAGCGCATGACGGTGATGGAGACCACGAGTACCAGGACCGACAGCTGCGCCGCCCCGCCGCACCCGCACCGGCGGCCGGAAGGCCAGGACAGCTACACGATCAGCGAGGTCGTCGCCTTCACCGGGCTGACGGCCCACACCCTGCGCTGGTACGAGCGGATCGGCCTCATGCCGCACATCGGCCGCTCGCACACCGGCCAGCGCCGCTACAGCAACCGGGACCTGGACTGGCTCGACCTCGTCGGCAAGCTGCGGCTGACCGGCATGCCGGTCGCCGACATGGTCCGGTACGCCGAGCTGGTGCGCGAGGGCGACCACACCTTCGGCGAGCGTTTCGAACTGCTGGAGACGACCCGCCGCGACGTCCTCGCCCGGATCGCCGAACTGCAGGACACGCTCGCCGTACTCGACCGGAAGATCAGTTTCTACGCGGACGCGGGGCGCCTGTACGAGCAGGACAAGACGTACCAGCAGGACAAGACGTACGAGCAGGAGAAGACGGAGAAGGCAGGATGACGGACAGCAGCACGATCGCGACGGCACGACTCGGCGCGGAGGGCCCCGAGGTGGGTGTCCAGGGCCTCGGCTGCATGGGCATGAGCTTCGCGTACGGCCCCACGGACGCGGACGAGTCCAGGGCGACCCTGGAGCGCGCACTGGAGCTCGGTGTCACCCTCTACGACACGGCGGACGCGTACGGCGCGGGCGAGAACGAGAAGTTCCTGTCCCCCTTCTTCAAGGCGCACCGCGACGAGGTCGTCATCGCGACCAAGTTCGCCCTGTCGATCCCGCCGGACGACCCCACGCGCCGCGTCATCCGCAACGACGCGCCGTACATCCGCCAGGCCGTCGAGGCGAGCCTGCGCCGCCTGGACGTCGACGTGATCGACCTCTACTACATGCACCGCCGGGACGTGAACGTCCCCATAGAGGAGACCGTCGGCACGATGGCCGACCTGGTCCGCGAGGGCAAGGTCAAGCACCTTGGCCTGAGCGAGGTGACGGCGGACGAGCTGCGCGCCGCGCACGCGGTCCATCCCGTCGCGGCCGTGCAGTCCGAGTGGTCCCTGTTCAGCCGGGACATCGAGCCGAAGGTCGTGCCGACGGCCCGTGACCTGGGCGTGACCCTGGTCCCGTACTCCCCGCTGGGCCGTGGCTTCCTGACGGGTTCCTTCGCCAAGGCCGAGGACCTGACGGCCGACGACTTCCGCCGCCAACAGCCCCGCTTCACGGGCGAGAACGCCGCGGCGAACGCCGCCCTGCTGGACCCGATCCGCACGGTCGCCGAGTCCCACGGAGCCTCCCTGGGGCAGATCGCCCTGGCGTGGGTCCAGCAGCAGGCAGCTGTGCACGGACTCCCGATCGTCCCGATCCCGGGCACGCGCAAGCCGACGCGGGTGGAGGAGAACGTGGGGGCGACGCGGATCGTACTGAGCGAGGACGACTTGGCCCTGCTGGAGCCGATCGCGGCGAAGGTGACGGGCGACAGGTACGCGGACATGTCCTTCGCGTCGGCGGGCAGGGAGTAAATCGGCGGGCAGGGAGTAAAACGGCCCCGGCTTCTGGGCGCCGGGAGCTGCAACGCCTTCAGGGGCGCGGGGAACTGCGCGACAAGCCACAACGGGCCCGCAGCCGACCGACAACCGAACTCGGCAGACGCTTGGTCCTACAACTCCGCCAACAACTCGGCCTTCTTCACCGAGAACTCCTCATCCGTCACCAGCCCCGCCTGATGCAGCTCCCCCAGGTGACGAATCCGTTCGGCGATGTCGGCAGGATCCCGCCGCGGCGCAGCCGCAGCCGGGACAGCCGCCGGCGTCGCCGAGCGCTCCCGAACCGCCGCCAGCACAGCCGCCGCGAACGGCAAGGACTCATGCACCGGCCCGTACCCGAGCCCGAACACCACAGCCGCCGGATCCTGATCCGCCTGCGCCGGCTGCGCATCGCCGTCCGCGTCCCGCCGCAACAGCCGTAGATGCCCCTCGAACACCTCAGGCGACCGCCACTCGACCCCACTCAGCTCGGCCACCGGAAAACTCTGGTCCCCGGCCTTCCACTTCGCCGAGGACGCCCCCGTCCAGAACCACCGGAACCGAACGACGCTCCCGTCGAAGGACGCCTTCGCGTCATACGCCTTGAACTGCAACGGCACATCGGGCGCGGCAACGAGGAACTCCTCCGCCGGCCCGGTCTCCGTCAGCTGCGCGCGCAACTCGTCGGCGTAGTACTCGGCGAGAGCGTCCCGCTCGGCCGGCAGCACCAGCCGGTACGGATCGCCTCCGTCCTTCAACTGCCCCGCCGCTGCCTCCAGCAACGGGTCGGCACCGGGACGCGGCTCGATGCGCAGCACCACCGTCCCGCGCTTCCCCGGCGTCAGCGTCACCCCGGCGATCGCCTCAAGAGGCACGCGCCGCTCGCCCAGCGCCTGAAAGAGCTTAGGAGTTCGAATCCCCCGTTCGTAACGGATGAGCACGGAGTCGGACTCGAACTCCCAGGCGGCATGAAATCCGGCCAGTACGTCACCCATGCGGCTCATCGTATGCGGCACGTGCTCCTCCGTCGCCACCCCGCGCAGACCGCAATTCCTGCGCCTCTACGCGCGTCCGGCCGACGCCGTGTCGGACAAACCCGCCCGACAGGCCTCGGCATCATCAGCACACCGCACCGACTCGTACGCGCCAACCCCGATCTCGGCGAAGTTCGCCACACTGTCCGTGCCCGGCTCGAAATAGCCGCCGTGCCCCTTCGCCTCCTGCGCCGACAGCACCCGTGCCCCGAACACCGCCGACACCGGGTCCTCCCCGTGCCCCAGCCCGCCGACCTCGAGATACGGCACGTCCTGGACCCAGTCGTCCGCGTCCCGCATCGCCCACACCTGCGCGGACGTGCGCAGCTGGGAGGCCTTCTCGACCCGCATGCCGGGGCTGCCGGCCACCGCTATGTCGGCCACCCGCTTCGGCAGGGTGGGCGCGGCCAGACCGCACAGCACCGAGCCGTAGCTGTGGCAGAACAAGGAGACCGGCGAGTCGCCGGGCAGTGCCCGCACCAGCGCGTTCAGGCGTACGGCCCCGGGCGCGGCCCGCATCGCGGTCGCCGAGTCGATGCCGAGGCCGTCCGGCGCGGTGTAGTCGGCCCACGCGATCACGGCCGTACGCGTCGAAGGGCTCGCCGTGCGCTCGGCCGCGTACAGGGACTGCGCCATGCCGACCGGCGCGGAGTACCTGCGGCTGGTGCGCTGGAAATTCAGCAGGTTGGTGTCGACACCCGGGACGACGACCGAGATCCGCTCGGCCTTCGTCAGATCACCGAACACCTCCGCGGCACGCCCGGAGCCCTCCGGGTCGAAGGAGAGGATGTGCCGGTCCGGCGCCATCATCGCCTCGAAGCGATGCATACGGCGGCCCGCCTCGCGCTGCCCGTCGGGCGTGAGTCTCTTGTCGTGCATGCGTTTGCGCTCGACCTCGCGTGCCTCGTCGAGCGCGATGCGGTTGGCGCGGTAGCGCAGCTCGACGGGGGCGCCGTTCATGTTGCCGACCGCGAGCGGATAGCGGCCGGCGAGCGTGCCGCGCTGCTGGTCGGTGAGCGAGGCGAAGAAGCGGGCGAGCCGGGTGGGGGAGGAGTCCGCCGTCGGCAGACGGTGTCCCGCGATGCTGCCGTGCTCCCAGGCGCTGAGCGAGGCCTGGAGCGGTGTGGCGCTGCGGTGGTGGCGCATGGCGGTCCAGCCGGTGGTCGCCAACATCACGAACACCACGGCCAGCGCGAGCAGTGCGCGCCAGACGTTCAGTTGCGGGGACGTGTCGAAGGAAGTCACTGGGAGGACACACTAGGAGAACGAGAGGGTCTCGCGTTAACCAAGTGACAGGTATCACGTTTCGATCACGCCCGGGTGAACCCGCCCATGACCTCAGCGTGTTCGCCAGCTCTCGCTGAGTGCGGGACCCACCTGCTCGAGATGTGAGACGGCCAACGCCCGCATGGCGTCGAGACTGAAGTCCTCGCCCGCGCTCCACTGACGCTCCGTCAGTCGCATCACCCCGCCGAAGACGGCGACCGCCAGCCGGGGCCTCGGATCGGCGTCGACGTCGACACCTTCGCGCTCGGCGAGGATACCCGCCATCGCCTCCTCGATCTCCGCCGAGCGCCGCAGATGGGCGGCGAGCAGGACCGGTGTCGACTCGATCACCCGGTACATGCGCAGGTACAGCCCGATCGGTACGACGGCCTCGACCACTTCGTTGAGCGTGTCCCAGCCCTCCAGCACGGCCTGCCGCAGCGCCTCCATCGGCGCCTCGTGCGGCGGGCGCTCGCGCACCGCCTCCAGGAAGTGCTCGACCGCGATGTCCTGCAGCGCGAGGGCGGCCTCCTCCTTGCCGGCGAAGTAGCGGAAGAAGGTGCGCTGCGAGACGTCGACGGCGCCGGCGATGTCGTCGACGGTGGTGTGCTCGTAGCCCTGGGTGGTGAAGAGCTCCAGCGCGGTGCGCAGCAGCGCGTCCCGGGTGCGCTGCTTCTTGCGTTCGCGCAGTGTTTCCATAGGTGTCAGTTACCGACTTGTGAATTGGTTTGTCAATTGTCAGCGGCTGTCATTAGCCTCGAACACATGACTAGTCAGACCACCATCGAAACGACGGGGTCGGGGGGCAAGGCACCAGCAGCTCCGTCGGACGCGGCGCCGGCCAAGGGACTGCGCGGCCACCCCTGGTTCACCCTGATCACCGTCGCAGTGGGGGTCATGATGGTGGCCCTCGACGGCACCATCGTGGCCATCGCCAACCCGGCGATCCAGAAGGACCTCGGCGCCACCTTCGCCGAGGTGCAGTGGATCACCAACGGCTACTTCCTCGCCCTGGCCGTCGCCCTGATCACCGCCGGCAAGCTCGGCGACCGGTTCGGGCACCGCCAGACCTTCCTGATCGGCGTGGTCGGCTTCGCCGCCGCCTCCGGTGCGATCGGGCTGTCCAGCAGCATCGCCGCGGTCGTCGTCTTCCGCGTCTTCCAGGGCCTGTTCGGCGCGCTGCTGATGCCGGCCGCGCTCGGCCTGCTGCGGGCGACCTTCCCGGCCGAGAAGCTCAACATGGCCATCGGTATCTGGGGCATGGTCATCGGCGCGTCCACCGCGGGCGGCCCGATCCTCGGCGGTGTCCTCGTCGAGCACGTCAACTGGCAGTCGGTGTTCTTCATCAACGTGCCGGTCGGCATCCTCGCCGTCGTCCTCGGCGTGCTGATCCTGCTCGACCACCGCGCCGAGAACGCCCCGCGCTCCTTCGACGTCCTGGGCATAGCCCTGCTGTCGGCGGCGATGTTCTGCCTGGTCTGGGCCCTGATCAAGGCCCCGGAGTGGGGCTGGGGCGCCGGGCAGACGTGGCTGTTCATAGCCGGGTCGGTGCTGGGCTTCGCGCTCTTCGCCTTCTGGGAGACGAAGGTGAAGGAGCCGCTGATCCCGCTGGCGCTGTTCCGTTCGGTCCCGCTCTCCGCGGGCGTCGTCCTGATGGTCCTGATGGCCATCGCCTTCATGGGCGGCCTGTTCTTCGTGACGTTCTACCTCCAGAACGTCCACGGCATGAGCCCGATCGACGCGGGTCTGCACCTCCTGCCCCTCACCGGCATGATGATCGTCGGCTCCCCGCTCGCGGGTGCGATGATCACCAAGCTGGGCCCGCGTGTTCCGCTGGCGGGCGGCATGGCGGCCACCGCGATCGCCATGTACGGCATGTCCACGCTTCAGACGGACACCGGCAGCGGCATCATGTCGCTCTGGTTCGCCCTGCTCGGCCTCGGCCTCGCGCCGGTCATGGTCGGTGCCACGGAGGTCATCGTCGGCAACGCGCCCATGGAGCTGTCCGGCGTGGCCGGCGGTCTCCAGCAGGCCGCGATGCAGATCGGCGGCAGCCTCGGTACGGCCGTCCTGGGCGCCGTGATGGCATCCAAGGTCGACAGCGACCTCGCCGGCAACTGGACGTCCGCGGGGCTCCCGCCGCTGACGGCGGCCCAGGAGGCCCAGGCCTCCGAGGCGGTCCAGGTGGGCGTGGCCCCCTTGGCTCCGGGCACCCCGGACGCCATCGCCGCGAAGATCACGGACGTCGCGCACGACACCTTCATCTCGGGCATGAGCCTGGCGTCGCTGGTCGCCGCGGGGGTGGCGGTCGTGGCGGTCTTCGTGGCCTTCCTCACCAAGCGGGGCGAGAACGCGGAGGCGGGCGCGGGCGCCGCGCACATCTAGCCTGCGGCTGGCTGGGCCGGTGCGGCTGCGCCGTAGGGGCCGAGGCCGGCTGCGGACTGCGGGGCGTGGGGTGGCTGGTCGCGCAGTTCCCCGCGCCCCTTGGGTCGGCACGCCCGCGTCGGCCCGAGCGACGGCCACTTCACGGCGCCAACGGCGACACTTCTCAACGCCGGTCCCGGCTTTTCAGCCCGTCCGGCGTTTGAGGACGAGGCCCCTTCAGGGCCGAAGCGGGGGTCCGGGGGTGGCAGCCCCCGGGGACGGGACGGGTAGGGGCGGCGGGGGCGAAGGGCGCCCGCACCGACGCCGCGCACCTACGAATCAACCGGCTAACGCACCTTCTCCTCGCCCACCTGCCCCGGGACCCCCGCCCCCGACAGCGAAGCGACCTCCGCTCGCAGCGCCCGTACCTCCTCCGTCAGTACCCGTATCGCCTCCGTCTGGCGCCGCTCCTCCACGTCGTCCATCTCGAACCGCGCTATGAACCACGCGGCGATGTTCGCGGTCACCACACCCAGCAGCGCGATCCCCGAGAGCATCAGCCCCACCGCGAGCATCCGCCCCACGCCGGTGGTCGGCGCGTGATCGCCGTACCCCACGGTCGTCATCGTCGTGAACGACCACCACACCGCGTCACCCAGCGTCTTGATGTTCCCGTTCGGCGAGTCCCGCTCGACGGACAGCACCGCCAGCGACCCGAACATCAACAACCCGACCACCGACCCGGCGACATACGTCGTCAGCCGCACCTGCGACGCCATCCGCGCCCGCTGCCCGACGAGCAGCAGCGTGGACACGAGCCGCAGCAACCGCAGCGGCTGCACCAGCGGCAGCACCACCGCGCACAGGTCGAGCCAGTGACCGCGCACGAACTCCGCGCGCCGCTCGGCGAGGACGAGCCGGATGACGTAGTCCAGCGCGAACGCGCCCCACACCACCCACTCCACCGAGAGGCACGCGGACACCACCTCATGGCTCGCG
Source organism: Streptomyces shaanxiensis (assembly GCF_039537145.1). NCBI lineage: Bacteria > Bacillati > Actinomycetota > Actinomycetes > Kitasatosporales > Streptomycetaceae > Streptomyces > Streptomyces shaanxiensis. The sequence continues at coordinate 148,561 of NZ_BAAAZY010000007.1, read as the reverse complement.
TCCGGGTCGACGATCGGCACGGCGTAGGCCACGGCGAACGCCAGAGCCAGACCGAACAGCGGCCGCTGGGTGCGCCGTTCCCAACGGACTTGTGCGGGAGCTACCTTCATGGCCGCATCGTAGGAAATGTGAAGGGGTGGTGTATCCCGCAGGTCACATTGCTCACCCACGGGCACACCACCCCATCGGCCGTTGACGCCGGTCGAGACGCTACGCGTCGCCTCCCGCGGCCCCCGGATCGGCCGCCGACACATCGAGCAGCTGGTAGCGGTCGATCGCCTGCTTCAGCACCGACCGGTCCACCTTCCCCTCCTTCGCCAGCTCCGTCAGCACGCCCACCACGATCGACTGCGCGTCGATGTGGAAGAAGCGGCGGGCCGCACCACGGGTGTCGGCGAAGCCGAAGCCGTCCGCACCCAGCGACTGGTACGTGCCCGGCACCCACCGGGAGATCTGGTCCGGCACCGACCGCATCCAGTCGGAGACGGCCACGAACGGCCCCTCGGCGCCGCTCAGCTTGCGCGTCACGTACGGCACCCGCTGCTCCTCCTCGGGATGCAGCAGGTTGTGCTCCTCGCACTCCACGGCATCGCGCCGCAGCTCGTTCCAGGAGGTCGCCGACCAGACGTCGGCCCTGACGTTCCACTCCTCGGCGAGGATCTTCTGCGCCTCGACCGCCCACGGCACGGCCACACCGGAGGCGATGATCTGCGCCGGGATCGACCCGGCCGTGCCCTCGCTGAAGCGGTGGACGCCCTTGAGGATGCCCTCGACGTCGACGTTCTCCGGCTCGGCCGGGTGCTGGATCGGCTCGTTGTAGACGGTGAGGTAGTAGAAGACGTCCTCGCCGTGCGGGTGTTCGGCGTCGCCGCCGTACATCCGCCGCAGACCGTCCTGCACGATGTGCGCGATCTCGAACCCGTACGCCGGGTCGTACGCCACACAGCCCGGGTTGGTCGAGGCGAGCAGCTGCGAGTGGCCGTCGGCGTGCTGCAGGCCCTCACCGGTCAGCGTCGTGCGGCCGGCGGTCGCGCCCAGCACGAAACCGCGCGCCAGCTGGTCCGACATCTGCCAGAACTGGTCGCCGGTGCGCTGGAAACCGAACATCGAGTAGAAGACGTAGACGGGGATCAGAGGTTCGCCGTGCGTGGCGTACGCCGAACCCGCCGCGATCAGCGAGGCCGTACAGCCCGCCTCGGAGATGCCGTCGTGCAGCATCTGGCCCTGCGGCGACTCCTTGTAGGCGAGCAGCAGATCGCGGTCCACCGCCTCGTACTGCTGGCCGAGCGGGTTGTAGATCTTCGCGCTCGGGAAGAAGGAGTCCATGCCGAACGTGCGGTACTCGTCCGGCGCGATCAGCACGAACCGCCTGCCGATCTCCTTGTCCCGCATGAGGTCCTTGAGGAGACGGACGAAGGCCATGGTCGTCGCGATCGACTGCTGGCCCGTGCCCTTCTTCACGGTCGCGTACGTCTTGTCGTCCGGAAGTGCCAGCGGCTTGGAGCGCACGACACGCGTCGGGACGTAACCGCCGAGCCCCTTGCGGCGGTCGTGCATGTACTGGATCTCCTCGGAGTCCCGCCCGGGGTGGTAGTACGGCGGGAGCCCGCTCTCCAGGTCCTTGTCGGCGATCGGCAGGTGCAGCCGGTCGCGGAAGCGCTTGAGGTCGTCGACCGTCAGCTTCTTCATCTGGTGCGTGGCGTTGCGGCCCTCGAAGTTGGGCCCGAGTGTCCAGCCCTTGATCGTCTTGGCGAGGATCACCGTCGGCTGGCCCTTGTGGGCGCGGGCCGCCGAGTACGCCGCGAAGATCTTCTTGTGGTCGTGACCGCCGCGGCCCAGGTGCAGGATCTGGTCGTCGGTCATGCCCTCGACCATCGCGCGCAGCCGCTGGTCGTCACCGAAGAAGTGGTCGCGGATGTAGGCGCCGGTCTCGGTGGCGTACGTCTGGAACTGGCCGTCCGGCGTGGTGTTCATCCGGTTGACCAGGATGCCGTCGCGGTCCTGCGCGAGCAGCGGGTCCCAGCTGCGGTCCCAGATCAGCTTGATGACGTTCCAGCCGGCACCGCGGAAGATCGACTCCAGCTCCTGGATGACCTTGCCGTTGCCGCGCACCGGGCCGTCGAGGCGCTGCAGGTTGCAGTTCACGACGAAGGTGAGGTTGTCCAGGCCCTCGCGCGCGGCGATGGACAGCTGGCCGAGCGACTCCGGCTCGTCCATCTCGCCGTCGCCCAGGAACGCCCACACATGCGACTTGGAGGTGTCGGCGATGCCGCGCGCCTCCATGTAGCGGTTCATCCGCGCCTGGTAGATCGCGCCGATCGGGCCGAGCCCCATCGACACCGTCGGGAACTCCCAGAAGTCCGGCATCAGCCGCGGGTGCGGGTAGCTGGACAGCCCGTGCGGCGCCTTCGACTTCTCCTGCCGGAAGGCGTCGAGGTTCTGCTCGTCCAGCCGGTCCAGCAGGAAGGCGCGCGCGTAGATGCCCGGAGAGGCGTGCCCCTGGAAGAAGACCTGGTCGCCGCCGTCGCCCTCGTCCTTGCCACGGAAGAAGTGGTTGAAGCCCACGTCGTAGAGCGAGGCGGAGGACGCGAAGGTGGCGATGTGGCCGCCGACGCCGATGCCGGGCCGCTGGGCGCGCGAGACCATCACGGCCGCGTTCCACCGGGTGGCGTTGAGGATCCTGCGCTCGATCTCCTCGTTGCCCGGGAAGAAGGGCTCGCTCTTCGTGGGGATCGTGTTGACGTAGTCCGTGCTGCGCATCTCGGGCACGGCCACGCGCTTCTCGCGGGCCCGCTCGATCAGCCGCAGCATCAGATAGCGGGCCCGCTCCCGGCCGCGCTCGTCCACGGCGGCGTCGAGGGAGTCGAGCCACTCCTGGGTTTCCTCGGGATCGAAGTCAGGAACCTGACTCGGAAGGCCGCCAATGATGATCGGGTTGCGATCGGATCCGGAAGCCACGCTGTTCCTTACCTGTCAGAGGGCTGTGTTTCTGGGGTTTCTCAGTGCCTGCACCGCTCCCCATCGTGTACCTCGGGGGACCAAACGTCATCTCTACTGTGGGGTAACCGTGGGTCTGGTAAACGGCTGAGTGCCCACGCATGGTTCCCAAACTCACAAAGGGGGCAGATTGGTGTGGTGCGCGTCACCTTGAGACGATGAGGGTGTGCCTGGAGTTGCGGTGACACGTTCAGGATCGTCACCGTTTCGGCGGTCTGGACGGCCGGGTACTTGCGCGATCCGTCCCGCCCGTGTGGACTACGGCCAATGCTTCGCGCACGCGCGTGGCTGAGTTATTCCCAAGACATGATCAGGAGGCAACCCGTGAGCGCGACCGCGGACCACGCGGAGACGAGCCCTGCCGTGAGGCTGGGGTTCCAGCCCGAGCAGGTGGTCCAGGAGATCGGCTACGACGACGACGTAGACCAGGAACTCCGCGAGGCCATTGAGGAAGTCGTAGGCAGCGAGCTCGTGGATGAGGACTACGACGACGTCGCCGATGCCGTGGTGCTCTGGTTCCGCGACGAGGACGGCGACCTGACGGATGCGCTGGTGGATGCCACCACGTACATCGAAGAGGGCGGCTCGATCCTGCTTCTCACGCCGAAGACCGGCCGTGACGGCTACGTGGAGCCCAGCGACATCTCGGAAGCCGCGACCACGGCGGGTCTGTCGGCGTCCAAGAGCGTCAGCGTCGGCAAGGACTGGAGCGGCAGCCGTCTGGTGACGCCGAAGGCCGCCAAGTCCAAGAAGTAACCGGTGGCGGTGCCGGGCCGGGCCGACAGGCCCGGCCCGGCCTCCTGCACGGGCCCCGGTGGTCGCTGCATAGGGTGGGTGCCACCCGAACAGCCCCCACCGAAGGGACATCCACGCGATGGCGATCCAGGTCGGCGACAAGGCCCCCGACTTCGAGCTCAAGGACAACCACGGCGCCACCGTGAAGCTCTCCGACTTCCGCGGCTCCAAGAACGTCGTCCTGCTCTTCTACCCCTTCGCCTTCACCGGCGTGTGCACCGGCGAGCTGTGCGAGGTGCGCGACAACCTGCCGCAGTTCTCCGACCGCGACACCCAGGTGCTCGCCGTCTCCAACGACTCCATCCACACCCTGCGCGTCTTCGCCGAGCAGGAGGGCCTGGAGTACCCGCTGCTCAGCGACTTCTGGCCGCACGGCGAGGTCAGCCGCGCCTACGGCGTCTTCGCCGAGGACAAGGGCTGCGCGGTGCGCGGCACCTTCGTCATCGACAAGGAGGGCGTCGTGCGCTGGACCGTCGTCAACGCCCTGCCGGACGCGCGCGACCTGAGCGAGTACGTCAAGGCGCTCGACACCCTCTGATCCCGTCCGATCCCTCTGGTGACCGACACCTGTGATTCTTCGGCACCAAGGCCTGCGTGCTACGGGAACCCGTCACTAGGATCGACTCGTTGATCCGATATCAAACGCACGGCGGGGCTCCCCGCCCCTGGACACCAATGGAGGACTCGTGGGAGTCAGCCTCAGCAAGGGCGGCAACGTATCACTGAGCAAGGAAGCGCCCGGTCTGACCGCGGTCATCGTCGGTCTGGGGTGGGACATCCGCACCACGACCGGCACCGACTTCGACCTGGACGCCAGCGCGCTGCTGCTGAACCCGGAGGGCAAGGTCGGCAGCGACGCGAACTTCGTCTTCTTCAACAACCTCAAGAGCGCCGACGGCTCCGTCGAGCACACCGGTGACAACCTCACCGGTGAGGGCGAGGGCGACGACGAGCAGATCAAGATCAACCTCGCGGGCGTCCCGGCCGACGTCGAGAAGATCGTCTTCCCGGTGTCGATCTACGACGCCGAGAACCGTCAGCAGTCCTTCGGCCAGGTCCGCAACGCGTTCATCCGTGTCGTGAACCAGGCCGGCGGCGCCGAGATCGCGCGCTACGACCTCTCGGAGGACGCCTCCACCGAGACCGCGATGGTCTTCGGCGAGCTGTACCGGCACGGCGCGGAGTGGAAGTTCCGCGCCATCGGCCAGGGCTACGCGTCGGGTCTGCGCGGCATCGCGCAGGACTTCGGTGTGAACGTCTGAGTTCCCTCGACCCAGGCGTGAAGGTCCAGGACGCCACTGGCTGAGTCCGGCGCCGCACCGTTTGGGTGCGGCGCCGGATGCGCAGGACAACCAAAGAAGCACTACCTGGGGAGGACCAGCATCATGGGCGTCACGCTCGCCAAGGGAGGCAACGTCTCCCTGTCCAAGGCCGCACCCAACCTCACTCAGGTGGTGATCGGGCTCGGCTGGGACGCGCGCTCCACCACCGGAGCCGACTTCGACCTCGACGCCAGCGCCCTGATGTGCAACAGCGGACGGGTCCTGGGCGATGAGTGGTTCGTCTTCTACAACCAGCTCAAGAGCCCGGACGGCTCGGTGGAGCACACCGGCGACAACCTCACCGGTGAGGGCGACGGCGACGACGAGTCGATCCTGATCGATCTCTCCAAGGTGCCGGCCCACTGCGACAAGATCGTCTTCCCGGTCTCCATCCATATGGCCGACGAGCGCGGCCAGACCTTCGGCCAGGTCTCCAACGCGTTCATCCGCGTCGTGAACCAGGCCGACGGCCAGGAACTCGCCCGCTACGACCTGAGCGAGGACGCCTCCACCGAGACCGCCATGATCTTCGGCGAGGTCTACCGCTACCAGGGAGAATGGAAGTTCCGAGCGGTGGGACAGGGGTACGCGTCGGGCCTCAGGGGCATCGCGCTGGACTTCGGAGTCAACGTCTCATAACGCGATATGAGCAAAAGCCGGGGCCCGGTGGGGTGCGAGGGGGAGCCGACTAGACTTCGGCTTCAAAGTCTTCGTAAAGCCGAGTGCGGCGCGGTGGAGCCCCGTACACATAGGATTGGGTAGCCAGTGGTTCTGAAAACCTTCGGCTGGTCGTTCGCGGTCACCGCGCTCGGCCTGGTTGCAGCGGTCCTCTTCGGGGGGTGGACCGCCTTCGGCATCGTGGCGATCCTCTCCGTCCTCGAGATCTCGCTGTCGTTCGACAACGCGGTGGTCAACGCCGGAATCCTGAAGAAGATGAATGCCTTCTGGCAGAAGATCTTCCTCACCATCGGCATTCTGATCGCCGTCTTCGGTATGCGACTGGTCTTCCCCGTCGTGATCGTCGCGATCAGCGCGTCGCTCGGCCCGATCGAGGCGGTCGACCTCGCGCTCAGCGACAAGGACCGTTACCAGGAACTCGTCACCGACGCCCACCCGGCGATCGCCGCGTTCGGTGGCATGTTCCTGCTGATGATCTTCCTGGACTTCATCTTCGAGGACCGGGACATCAAGTGGCTCGGCTGGGTGGAGCGCCCGCTCGCCAAGCTCGGCAAGGTCGACATGCTGTCGGTCTGCATCGCGCTGGTCGTCCTGCTGATCTCGGCGCTGACCTTCGCGACCAACGCCCACCAGCACGGCGGTGCGCACGTCGACAAGGCGGAGACGGTCCTGCTTGCCGGTATCGGCGGCCTGATCACGTACATGATCGTGGGTGGACTCTCCGGCTACTTCGAGGACAAGCTCGAAGAAGAGGAGGAGCGCGAGCACGAGGCCGAGGAAGAGGCCGAGCGCACCGGCAAGCCCCGCTCGGCGGTCGCCATGGCCGGCAAGGCCGCGTTCTTCATGTTCCTCTACCTCGAGGTCCTGGACGCGTCCTTCTCCTTCGACGGCGTGATCGGCGCCTTCGCCATCACCAACGACATCGTCCTGATGGCGCTGGGTCTCGGTATCGGTGCGATGTACGTCCGTTCGCTGACCGTGTACCTCGTGCGCCAGGGCACCCTCGACGACTACGTCTACCTGGAGCACGGCGCGCACTACGCGATCGGCGCGCTCGCCATGATCCTGCTGGTCACCATCCAGTACGAGATCAACGAGATCATCACCGGCCTGGTCGGCGTGGTCCTGATCGGCTGGTCCTTCTGGTCCTCGGTGCGCCGCAACCGCGCGCTGGCGGCCGCGGAGGGAAAAGCGGAGACCTCGGACGAGAAGACTGAGGTCTCGTCCGGGGTGTGACAACCCCGTGGGTGAGGAACGCTCTGTGCGGGGCGGCCGGACGCCGGCCGCCCCGTCGGTTTTTCCAAGTGAACGCGGTTCTTTCGTGGTGAACGCGGTTCTTACGTGGGACGTGGGGGCGGAATGGGCTTCTTGGACGGACTCTGGCGTGGCCGGGCGGCCGAGTTCGACTCGGGCAGCGCGTCGTCGAACTCGATCGAGCTGACGAAGCGGCACGACCGGGTCTCGCTCACCAAACAGGGCGCGGCGACCGGGCATCTCCGGGTCAACCTGGCCTGGCGGATGCGGACGTCGGACATCGGAGGATCGCAGCGGGAGAGCCTGTTGCGGCATCCCTTCAAGGCGCTCAAGCCGCCGGAGGTGCTCGGGCACAGCCAGAGCATGGTCAACGTGGACCTCGACCTCGGGTGCCTGTATGAGCTGGCCGACGGGACGAAGGGGGTCGTGCAGCCGCTCGGCGGGTTCCTCGGGGACGTGAACTCGCCGCCGTACGTGAAGCTCAGCGGGGACGACCGGTTCGGGTCGGCGTCCGGGGAGACGATGTACGTCAACCTTGATCACCGGGAGGAGATCAAGCGGCTGCTGGTCTTTGTGTACATCTATGACCAGACGCCGGCGTTCGACCGTACGCACGCGATCGTCACGCTGTATCCGAGCAATGGGCCGCGGATCGAGATAGGTCTCGACGAGCGGCATCCGCAGGCTCGGTCGTGTGCGGTGGTGATGATCGAGAACGTGAAGGGGGAGCTCTGGGTGCGCCGTGAGGTGAAGTTCGTCTACGGGTTCCAGGCCGAGCTGGATCGGTTGTTCGGGTGGGGGTTGCAGTGGGGGCGCGGCTACAAGACCAAGGCGGAACGCTGACGCTGGGTCTTGGCCAGTGCGCCCACTGGCTCGGGGCCGCGTGTCCGTTTGCGGCTGCGGGTGTGGCTGGTCGCGCCCCGCGGCGGAGCCGCATATCGACACAGCCCCGCGCCCCTTTGGGGCGTATCCCTTACCGCCCGATGAACTGCGGGCCCTGTGGTGGCAGGCGGAAGCCCTCGTGCTGGGGCGCTGTCACCGGGGGCGGGTAGCCGTAGCCCGACTGGGCCGTGGCCGGCTGGCTGGTGGGCTGGGGGTAGCCGTATGCCGGCTGGGTCGGCGGGGGCTGTTGGGGGTAGCCGTAGGACGGCTGCGGCGGGACCGTGGTCGTCGGCTGCTCGGGGGGTAGCGGCTGGGAGACCTCGGGGGCCGGGGCGGGGCCGTCCAGGGTGTCCGACTCGTCCACCGAGATGCCGAAGTCCGTGGCCAGGCCCTTGAGGCCGTTCGAGTAGCCCTCGCCGAGCGCGCGGAACTTCCAGCCCTCGCCGCGGCGGTACAGCTCGCCGCAGATCAGGGCGGTCTCCTGGCCCGTCTCCGGCTTGATGTCGAAGTACGCCAGCGGATCGGCGTCGACGGCCGTCGCGTCGTACAGCAGGATGCGCAGATCCCGTACGCGGTCGAAGGCGACACCGTCCGCCGAAGCGACCAGCAGAATCTGGCCGACGCCGGACTCGACACCGGCGAGATCTGTCTGGATGGTGTCGGTGAGACCCTCGGCGAGCCGCTTCTTGCCGAGCCGCCAGACCTTCCCCGAGGGGTGCCGGGGCTGGTTGTAGAAGACGAAGTCCTCGTCGGAGCGCACACGACCTTCGGGGCCGAGGAGCAGAGCCGAGGCATCGACATCCGGGACCCCCTGCCCGGGCGTCCAGCGCAGCACGGCGCGTACCGTCGTGGCTTCGAGCGGGACGTTCGACCCCTTCAACATCGCGTGCGTCATGCCGTCATCCTGCCTTCTCCGTCCTGGGCACGACAACGCGGGGGTACGCGCGGCCGTGCGCGGGAGTGTTTGTCCGCGTTACCAGAAATTCATGCCCGTCGGGAACCCCTGACATGGGTATCTACGTACTATTACCGGCCACCTGTGAACGGGTCACAGGGACCGCTGAGGCATCACGGGGGAGTTCTATGCGTCATTTCGGGCACATCGCCCCAGAGGTGCGGCAGCGCCTCTTCCACCAGGAGTCGTGCGAGTTCTCCGCCGACTCCCCGGCCCGGCTGCTCTCCGCGGCCCTGGGCGCCACGCTCTACAGCCCGGCCACCCGGCCGCGGCTCGCCGACGACATCGTCAAGCAGGCGAAGAGCGGCGTGGTCTCGATGGTGCTGTGCCTGGAGGACTCCATCGGCGACGAGGACGTCGCGGCGGGCGAGGAGAACCTCGTCCGGCAGTTCGCCGACCTCGCCGGGCGAACGGGCACGGCCCTGCCGTTGCTCTTCGTCCGGGTGCGTACGCCCGAGCAGATTCCCGACCTCGTCCGGCGCCTGGGCCCGGCCGTGCGGCTGCTGTCCGGGTTCGTGTTCCCCAAGTTCACCGAGGAACGCGGCATCCCCTTCCTGGAGGCCCTGACCGCCGCGGAGACCGCCGGCGGGCGGCGGCTGTTCGGCATGCCCGTGCTGGAGACGCCCGAGCTCATGTACCGGGAGTCCCGCGTGGACGCCCTGGAGGGCATCGCCCGCGCCGTCGACAAGTACCGGGACCGGGTGCTCGCGCTGCGCCTCGGCGTCACCGACTTCTGCTCCGCGTACGGACTGCGGCGCGCGCCCGACATGACCGCCTACGACGTCCAGATCGTCGCCTCCGTGATCGCCGACGTCGTGAACATGCTCGGCCGGGCCGACGGCACCGGGTACACGGTGACCGGACCGGTGTGGGAGTACTTCCGCGTCCCCGAACGCATGTTCAAGCCGATGCTGCGGACCAGCCCGTTCCTGGAGGGGCAGGCCGTCGAGCTGCGCGAGAAACTGATTGAGCACGCGATGGACGGGTTGCTGCGGGAGATCTCCCTCGACCAGGCCAACGGGCTGCTGGGGAAGACGTGCATCCACCCCTCCCATGTGCCGGCGGTGCACGCGCTGTCCGTCGTCAGTCACGAGGAGTACAGCGACGCCGTCGACATCCTGCGGCCGGAGCGCGGCGGCGGGGGCGTGCTGAGATCGGCGTACACCAACAAGATGAACGAGGTGAAGCCGCACCGAGCCTGGGCCGAGCGGACCATGCTGCGCGCGGAGGTCTTCGGCGTCGCGCGTGAGGACGTCAGCTTCGTGGATCTGCTGGCCGCCGGAATTCCCGGCTGAACCCACCTCTATTCCAAGGGACGCATGAACAACGCAGTGAACAACGGGGTCTGGTCCGGCAGCTGGGTCGCCGAGCGGCTCGGAGTCCAGCTCGTGGGTGACGACGAGCTCACCGGGATGCTGGGGCTCGCCCTGCGCCGCAACCCCAAGCGGGCGCATCTGCTGGTCTCCAACGTGCTCGGCAAGCACGTACCGCAGTCACCGTCCGTGGTGTACGGCGCCGGCTTCGCCCTGGGGCGCCGGGTGCGGGAGCTTCTCGGCGCCGAGGAGGCGGGACGGGCGGTCGTCCTCGGTTACGCGGAGACCGCCACCGGCCTCGGCCACTCTGTCGCCGACGGCGTGGGCCTGGCCCCTTACCTGCACTCCACCCGCCGCCCGGTCGCCGGAGTCGCCCGCGCGGGCGGCTTCGAGGAGTCCCACTCGCACGCGACGTCCCACCTGCTGCTGCCGGAGGACCCCGCGCTGCTGGTCGGCGACGGGCCGCTGGTCCTGGTCGACGACGAGTTCTCCACGGGGAACACGGTGCTCAACACGATCCGGGATCTTCACGAGCGGTATCCGCGGCGGCGGTATGTCGTGGTGGCGCTGGTGGATATGCGTTCGGCGGCCGACGCGGGGCGCCTCGCGGAATTCGCCGGGGAGATCGGCGCCCGGGTTGATCTGGTGGCTGCGGCTTCGGGGACCGTACGGCTGCCCGAGGGGGTGTTGGAGAAGGGGCAGGAGTTGGTGGCGCGGTACGAGGCCGAGAGTGCCGCGCGGGGTCGTGTGTCGTCTGCGGCGCCGTCGGGGCTGGTCGCGCAGTTCCCCGCGCCCCTGAAGCAGGGCGTTGCCGTGGACGCGTCCGAGAAGGCCACGGCTACTCGCGCGCAGAGCCTTGAAGCTGACGTCCACGACAACCCCCCAGGGGCGCGGGGAACTGCGCGACCAGCCCCCACCGGCCCGCACCCGGACGACACCCGCACCCACCCCCACATCACCCGCATAGACCTGTGCTGGCCCCCCGGCCTCCCCGACGGCGGCCGGCACGGCTTCACCCCGCAGCACCGCACCCGCCTCGAAGGCGCCCTCCCCGCCATGGCCGCCCGCCTGGCAGAGGCACTCCCCGCCGACGCGCGCCGTGTGCACATACTCGGCTTCGAGGAGCTGATGTACGCCCCGCTCAGGCTCGCCCGCGAGCTGGAGCAGGTCGCCGACGTCGAGGTCCGCTACTCGACCACCACCCGCTCACCCGTCCTCGCGGTCGACGACCCCGGCTACGCGATACGCACCCGCCTCGTCTTCCCGGCCCACGACGACCCGGCCGACGGCCCCGGCGAGCGCTACGCCTACAACGTCGCGGGCGCCGGCTTCGACGCCGTCGTCGCCGTCGTCGACTCGGCCGCCGACACCCCCGAACTGCACGCGCCCGACGGCCTGTTGGCCCAGCTCGCGGCACACACCCCGCAGGTCCTGCTGGCGGTCGTACCGTCGTACGTCCCCGGCCCTCTGGCCCTTCCCGAAGGGTCCGTTCCCGAAAGGCACTCCATGCTGCCCGAGCCCCTCCGCGGCCCCGCCTTCTCCTCGTACGCCCCCGAAGAGGTCGGCTGGCTGCTGCAGGACCTCTCGGACGTGACGCTGGAGGCGCCGACCGAGGAGCGCGAGGAGGCCATCCAGAGCGGCGGCGCGCACTACGCGGAGTCGCTGCCGGTGGAGTACCAGCCGAGCGAGCAGTACCAGGCGCTGTTCCACACCGCGCTGGAGGAGTCGGCGGGGCGCCTCGCGCAGGCGGTCGGCGCCGTCACCGAGCTCGTGCTGGCCGAGCGGTCGCCGCGCCCGGTGCTCGTCTCGCTGGCCCGCGCCGGCACCCCCGTCGGCGTCCTCATGCGCCGCTGGGCCCAGTTCCGGCACGGCCTCGACCTGCCGCACTACGCCGTGTCGATCGTGCGCGGACGCGGCATCGACGCCAACGCGCTGCGCTGGCTGGCCGAGCACCACGATCCGCGCGATGTCGTCTTCGTCGACGGCTGGACCGGCAAGGGCGCCATCACCCGCGAACTGGCCGTGGCCCTGGAGGAGTTCGAGAAGTCCGACGGCGTCACCGGCTTCGACCCGGAGATCGCCGTTCTGGCCGACCCGGGCTCCTGCGTACGGACGTACGGCACCCGCGACGACTACCTCATCCCGTCCGCCTGCCTCAACTCCACGGTCTCCGGCCTGATATCGCGCACCGTCCTGCGTGCCGACCTGGTCGGCCCGAACGACTACCACGGCGCGAAGTTCTACCGCGAACTCGCCGGCACCGACGTCTCCGTGGCCTTCCTCGACGCCGTCGCCGCACGCTTCCCGGAGGTCCTGGACGCGGTCGACGCGACCGCCAAGGAGCTGCTGTCCGGCGACCGCGCGCCGACCTGGGAGGGCTGGGCCGCCGTCGAGCGCATCAGTGAGGAGTACGGCATCCACGACGTGAACCTCGTCAAGCCGGGCGTCGGCGAGACCACGCGGGTGCTGCTGCGCCGGGTGCCGTGGAAGATCCTGGCGCGGGCCGGTGCCGGCGCCGACCTGGACCATGTCCGACTGCTGGCCGAACAGAGAGGGGTACCGGTGGAAGAGGTCGCCGAACTGCCGTACACCTGCGTGGGGTTGATCCACCCCAAGTACACGCGGGGCGCGACGGGCGCCGACGGCAAGGCGGTGAACGTCTGATGCCGGTACTGGTGGCGAGCGACCTCGACCGCACGCTGATCTACTCCGCCGCGGCCCTCGCGCTGACCATGCCGGACGCGCGGGCACCCAGGCTGCTGTGCGTGGAGGTGCACGAGAGCAGGCCGCTGTCGTACATGACCGAGACGGCGGCCCAGCTGCTGACCGACCTCGGCGACGCGGCGGTCTTCGTGCCGACGACGACCCGGACCCGTAAGCAGTACCAGCGCATCAACCTGCCGGGCCCGGCGCCGAAGTACGCGATCTGCGCCAACGGCGGCCATCTGCTGGTCGACGGCGTCTCCGACCACGACTGGAACGCGCACGTCCAGGCCCGGCTGGCCGAGCAGTGCGCGCCGCTCGCCGAGGTGCAGGACCACTTGATGGCGTCGGCGTCCCCGGCGTGGGTGCGCAAGCACCGGATCGCCGAGGACCTCTTCGCCTACCTGGTCGTGGAGCGCGAGCTGCTGCCCGAGGAGTGGGTGAAGGAGCTCGCGGTGTGGGCGGAGAACCGCGGCTGGACGGTGTCGCTGCAGGGCCGCAAGATCTACGCCGTCCCGAAGCCGCTGACCAAGAGCGCCGCCATGCACGAGGTCGCCCGGCGCACGGGCGCGGAGCTGACGCTGGCGGCCGGTGACTCCCTGCTGGACGCCGACCTGCTGCTCGCCGCCGACCGGGGCTGGCGCCCGGGGCACGGCGAGCTGGCCGACACCGAATTCACCGCCCCGGCGATCAGCGCGCTGCCGGAAAGGGGAGTGCTGGCAGGGGAGCGAATCCTGCGGGAGTTCTTGAGGGCAACCCGCACGACAACGCCCTAAGGGGCGCGGGGAACTGCGCGATCAACCACGAGGCACCCGCAGACAACGACGCACCGTGCGACCTAGCCGCAGCAGCCCCCGCCGCAGCACCCGCCCCCGCCGCTCGCCCTGGGCGCGGCGGCGGGGGCGGACGCCGTACCGCCCACAGCCACCGTCGACAGAAGCTTCACCGTGTCGGCATGCCCCGCAGGGCAGCTCGCGGGCGCGGACGACTCCGCCATCGGACGGCTCAGTTCGAACGTGTCGCCGCAGCTGCGGCAGCGGTACTCGTAGCGGGGCATGAGCACAGGTTAACCGTCAATGGGCGGAGCCCCCACGCTCCTCGCGTATCTGCGCGACGACCCCCGCCACCGTCCGCCGAACCGCCTCCGTCTCCGTCAGGAAGTGCCAGTAGTCCGGGTGGCGGCCCTCCAGCGTGCCGATCGCCCGCTCCAGCCGGGCAACGGAGTCGTCCAGGGGGCGCGCGTGCCGCGGGTCGGGTGTGTTCCGGCCCGCCATGGCCAGGCGCTGGGCGTCCCGGATCGCGAAGCGCGTCCGGTCGATCTCCTGCTGCGGGTCCTTCTGCACCGCGTTCAGCCGGCGCAGCCGGTCACCGGCGGCGGACACCGACTCGTCGGTGGTGTTGAGCAGCGCCCGGACCGTCGACAGCAGCGCGGTGGCGTCCGGCCAGCGCTGGTCGTCACGCGCCGCCTGGGCCTCCTTCAGCTTCAGCTCGGCCTGCCGTACGTTCTCCGCCGCACCGTCCGGGACGTTCTGCAGGTCCTGCCAGCAGGCCGCCGTGAACCGCCGCCGCAGCTCGCTCAGCACCGGCTCGACCTGCCCGGCGCGGGTGGTGAGCGCCTGTGCGCGCGTCCGCAGCGAGACGAGCCGGTGGTCGATCTCGGCCGCCCGCTCCGGCAGCCGCACGGCCTCCACCCGGACGCCCTCTGCCTCCCGCGCGACGCGCTCGGCACGCTCCAGCGTCTGCGGGACGCCATGCTGCCCGGCGCCCTGGTTCAGCTTGGTCAGCTCCGGGGCGAGGGCCGCGAGCCGGGCCGCGAGGTCGTCGGCCCTCAACCCCGATGCCCGTACGGCGTCCAGGGCGTTCGACGCGGCGAGCAGGCCCTGCCGGGCGCGCTCGACGGCCGGGGCGAGGCGGGCCAGCTGGGTCTCGGCCTTCCCGAGCAGCGGCCCGAGCCCGTCCGTGAACCGGTCCAGCTCGCGCTTGACGTTGTCGAGCTCGTCCTTGGCCCTGGTCAGCTCGGCACGCGCGCGTGCGGCCGCCGAGGCCTCCAGGTCGTCGCGGTCGAGGTCGTGGGCGTCGACGGCCTGGATGTACTGGTGGCTGACCTCGTCGATGCGCCGCCCCAGCGCCTCGAAGTCGGTGAGGGCACGGCGGGCGGCGGGCGTGTCGTCGACGGCCGCGATCGTCTCGATCGAGATCCGCAGATCCCGCTGGGCGGTGTCCAGCTCGTAGAACGCGGCCGCCGCGGCGTCCTTCGCGGCCTGCGCCTCGGCCCGCTGGCTCTCGGACCGCCCACCGAACCAGCGCCGGGTACCGCCGCCGGCGAAGGCGGCGGGGAGGGCGAGGGCGGCGACGAGCGGGAGCGCGACGACCAGGGCGAGGGTGTCACGGAGGACGTGACGCGCGCCGGGCGGAACCTGACGCACGGGCTGCCGCACGGCCCGGCCCGCCGGTCGAGGTCCGGGATGCGGGACGTCCCGCGCGGGACGGCGCTGGCGCTGTGCGCGCGGCGCTGACGGCGAGTACGGCTTTGGAGGTGTCGCCGTCACATCCCTCTCCCGTGCTGTCATTCACCCTGCCCGGTGTCATTCTCCCACCGGTTTAGGACGAACACACGGGCCGGTTAGTTCGCGGTTCGCACCGTGACTTGTCCGTCGCCGGTGCGGGCGGAGAGCACATGGGAGCTGGTGTCGTCCCGGGGCACGGACACGTCCACCGAACCGTCGCCGGTCCGGGTCGTCACGCGGTACGTGGCACGCGGCAGCTCGATCGTCACCGAGCCGTCGCCGCTGCGGGTCTCCACCAGGTCCGGCACGGTGCCGAGTTCGAGGTTCACCGAGCCGTCGCCGGTCCTCGCCCTCACCTGCCGCGAGGAGACGTCGGAGACGCGCACGGAACCATCCCGCGTCTCCAGGTCCAGCGGGCCGCTGGAGTCGGTGACATGCACGGACCCGTCCCCCGTGTGAATGCTGAGCGCGTCCTGGAACCCCCGCGCCCGCACGCTCCCGTCCCGGTCCTCGACCTTCACGGTGACACCGCGCGGCACCTCGATGCGGTGCTTGGCCGAGCAGTTGGCGATCATGCCCGAGCACTTCTCCCGCAGCACCAGCCGGTCGTCCTCCATCTCCCAGGTCACCTTGGGATCCGAACCGACCGCGACCGACCCCTGGAACCACCGGGTGACCTCGACCGTGCCCGCCTTGTTCCCCTCGGCGGCGACGATCTCCAGTGCCGAGTCGTCGGAGTCGACGGTCAGTGTCCGTCCCTCCAGCGCGAAGGACTTGTGATCAGGATCCTTGTCGTCCGACGCGGAGGCCCCGCAGGCGGCCATCCCTGCGACGAGCACCGCGACGACTCCGGAAACGGCGACGGCGCGGCGGCCGGGAACGGTACGGGCCATGACGATCTCCCCCTGGGACTTGCCTGGATCTTGCCTGAGACTGCCACTGACAGCGGCCTTCGCGGCCCAGGACTATGACGGTTCCTTGACCGTACGGAGGCCGGGCCTGTCAGGGGATCCGGGCCGCTCCCGGATCCGTGGTGGGGATAACCCCAGGGTTTCCCCGGTTCCCCCGGTTCCCCCGGACCGTCCGCGATACGGGTTTGCGGGACATGGCCCCTGGCAAGGTAGGCTGTCGACTCGTTCTCGGGTGCGTAGCTCAGGGGTAGAGCGCCTGCCTTACAAGCAGGATGTCGGCGGTTCGAAACCGTCCGCGCCCACAGCAGCAGAGGACCCCGCCGTTCCCGGTCGGGGTCCTCTGCGTTTTCAGTTCTCTTCCGCCGCCGACGCCTCATGGGCGTGCTTCAGCTTCGTACGGGCGTCGACGCGCTCCGGGCCGGCCAGCTCCGACCAGAAGCGGTGGCCGCTGACGAAGACGGCCAGTTCGTGCTCGCGTCGGCGGAGCTTCTCCACCTCGGCCTGTTCGTCCTCCGTCCAGCCGGGGGAGGCGGGGCGCTCGACCTTGCGCCAGCCGTTGTCGTCGCTGAATCCGTCCAGGGGCACGACCGACCAGGGCAGCCGCCTCAGCAGGGCCGACAGCTCGGCCCGGACCTGATGCAGCTCCTCCTGGCCGGCGAGGAGGTCACTCGGGAAGTCATAGGGCGTAGCCACGGCGCAATGCTACGCCTGTTCGAATTTGGGTTGCGAGCGCCTTTGGGTGGTTCATGCGAACGAGTGTGGGGTGCCCATGGTGCGATCCTTCTCTCCGCGGTTGATCAGGAGGAGGGGTGGGGCAGGTGGGCGGCTCGGGCGGTGGCTTTCGGCTGGAGCGCGGCGCGACGGGGTTCTTCAGCGGGCCGGTGGTGTTGAGGACGGATCCAGGGGTGTGTCGTACGGCCTGGTACGCCGCGGCCCGGGCTGCCCGTGGGCAGGTCGGGGACTTCGCGGCGGCGGCCTTCGCGCAGAGCTACCACAGCGCCACGATCAACGACCGGGACGGCGACCACTGCGCTCTTTTCCATGCCCACCACCCGCTGATCGCGTTCGTGGACGAGCCGCGCGACTGGTACACCGACCAGTTCCGGGAGCCCCCGGCCTGGGCCGCCGCCCTCGGTGACTTCGGCTTCACCGTCCTGGGCGCGTCGGTGCTGTTGTCGCCGCTCTCCTCGGTGGACACCTCCGCGCTGTCCGCCGAGGAGTGGCGGCACATCGACTACTGGCGACCGGAGACTGTCGGCGCCGTGCTCTTCAACTCGTGGGACTGATCGGGCCGATCAGTCCCACGAGCGCGCGGTCAGTGGCCGGTGTTCCCCAACTCCCGCACCAGGCGGGTCGTTACCGGCACCGGCACCCCGTGCCGTTCCGCCGCGCGCAGCAACGCGCCGCCGATGGCGTCCAGTTCGAGAGGGCGGCCGGCCTCGGCGTCGCGCTGCATCGAGGACTTCGTACCGGGCGGGAAGGCGTCGAAGCGGGCCAGGAGGTGCTCCGGGTCGGCGGGGCCGCCGCAGGCCCGGCTGACGGCCGCCGTCTCCTCGATGACGGACGTCAACTCCGCGCGGTGGTGGGTGCGTACGTCGCCGAGGGGGAGGGAGTGGCGGGTGGTCAGCAGAGCGAAGGGGGCCAGGAAGGACAGCTTCGCCCAGAGGGTCGCCGTCTCGTCGGCGTGGACCTTGGTGGTGGGGCCGGCCGCGTCGAGGGCCTTCGCGAGGGCGTCGAGGCGGTCGTCGGGGACCGGGTCGCCGGTGAGGTCGATCTCGGCGAAGGGGGTGACGTGCTCGATCTCCCCCGGGGCGACGCGGGTCGACTCGGCGCGGATGGCGGCGGGGGCGACACGGTCCGCGCGGTACCGGGCGCGCAGCGACGCGGGGTGCTCCACGCCGTTGAGGAACGGTACGACCAGGGCGTCGCCCAGCACGGTGGGCGGGACGCGGGTCAGGGCCGCGTCGAGGTGGGTGGCCTTGACCGCGATCAGGCAGGCGTCGACCTGTTCGCGGAGTTCGGTGTCCGCCTCGACCTCGGCCGTGAAGTCGCCGAACAGACCGCTGCGGACGCGGATTCCGTTCGTACGCAGGGTCTTCGCCGTCTCGTCGCCTGCCAGGCAGATGACGCGGTGGCCGGCCCTGGACAGCAGCGCGGCGAGCAGGCCGCCTATGCCGCCCGGGCCCAGTACCGCCACGGTGAGCCGGTCGTTCGCCGTCGTACTGTGAGTCGTCATGCGGTTCCTCTCGTCGGTCGGCCCCTCAGCGGTGGCCGCCTCTGAGGTGATCATGGCAGACCGGCCCCTCTTCGAGGGAGACTGTTAGGCATGTGCCGCAGTATCAAGACGCTTCGCCCGCCCGTGTTGCCCGAGGAGGCGACGGAGGAAGAGATCCGGGCCGCCGCCTTGCAGTACGTGCGCAAGGTCTCCGGATTCCGGGCCCCGGCCGCGCACAACCGCGAGGTCTTCGACCACGCCGTCGACGTGATCGCGCAGGCCACGGCCGATCTGCTCGACGGGCTGGAGGTGCGGGGAGCCGGGGTGGGGCGCAAGGCCGGGTAGCGCCGGGGCGTGCCTTACCGTGCCCTACGTCTACGCCTACGCCTAGGCCTACGTCGGCTGCCGACGAGACGTGCCCTACCCCTGCGCCGGCTTCCGCCGCATCAGATACGTCGCCAACGCCCCGGCCCCGAACAGCGCCGCCACCGACACTCCCGTCGCCAGCCATGTCGGGCCCAGCCACTGGGCGCCGAAGTAGCCGAGGGCCACGCTGTAGATCGCCCAGGTGAGGCCCGCCAGGGCGGACCAGGGCAGGAAGTCGCGCGCGCTGCGGTGGGTGGCGCCGGCACCCAGGGAGACGACCGAGCGGCCGGCGGGGGCGAATCGGGCCAGGACCACCAGGGCGCCGCCGCCCCGGGCCAGGGCCGTGCCGAGACGTTCCTGCGCTGCTGTCAGGCGGCGGGAGCGGGCGATCGCGCGGTCGAGCCGGGCGCCGCCGCGGCGGGCGAGACGGTAGGCCACGAGGTCGCCGAGGACGGATGCCGTCGCGGCGCAGAGCGTCAGGGCCAGGATGTCCGGGACCTCGCCGGGGACCCGTCCGGTCGCGGCACCCGAGCCCGCGGCCGCCGCGGTGGCCGCCATGATCACCAGCACGCCGCTGGGCAGGACCGGCAGGAACACGTCCAGGAGGACCGACAGTCCTACGACCGCATAGATCCATGGGCTCGCCGTAAGCGAACCCACGTCCTCGAATCCCTCGAGCACCGCAACTCCCCGTTTACCCCCGTGGCCAGACCGTGCCGCGACGTCGTGGGGGAGCGGCAGGGGCGGCCTATGACAGCCATACAGCGTACGCGCGGGGTGTGACAGGGGATTCATCGGGGGCTCGTGTGATCGGCACAGCATGTTCACTCGGCCGCTTTCGGGCAGCCAAAGGGAACGACGCCCGCCCCCGCTTGAGCCTCGCGGGAACAGGCGCCGTCCTACAGGCTGTCGTGTAAAGCGCTCGTACAAAGCCTCGTACAAAGCCCTCGTGCAGGGCCGTCGTGCCGGCCCAGGAACCGCTGCAGCCGCCAGGCCGCCGCAGCCGTCAGACAGCCACCGGCGTCTGGTCGGCCGCCGTGCCGCTCCGGGCACCGGACCGCTTGGCGAACAGCCGGTCCAGGCCGAACGCGCCGGAGCCGGTGAAGATCAGCAGGAACATGGCCCAGCAGTACATGGCGGCGCCTTCGCCGCTGTTCTCGATGGGCCACAGCCCCTGGGGCTGGTGGACCTTGAAGTACGCGTACGCCATGGCGCCGGAGGATATGAACGCGGCGGCGCGGGTGCCGAGGCCGAGCAGGACCAGGCTGCCGCCGGCGAGCTCGATCACCGCGGCGTACCAGCCGGGCCACGTGCCGACTTCCGGGGTCTCGCCGCCGAAGGTGCCGAAGAGCGAGTTGGCGCCGTGGCAGGCGAAGAGCAGGCCGACGACGATGCGGAACAGGCCGATGGCATACGGCTGGGCGCTGTTAAGGCGTCCGGTCATGTGGGGGACTCCCTCGGTCTGACTGATGAACCGGTCCCTGTAAGGAACGGTGTGGGGACGGATACTGATCGGTAGCCCACGTTAGGCAGGCCTAATCAATACTTGCAAGTTCAACATTTGGCCAGGTTTGCGCCTCGGTTTCCCCTTCCGTCTCGGAAGCAACCGCACGTAGCACCGCCCTTGCCACCGCGTCCGCGTCCGAAAGGGTGACCGAATCCACACCCGGTCGCGCCCCCGCCGCCGTCACCCAGTGCACACCCTCCGTGGGCACCCCGAACGCGAACCGCCTCGGGTGGGCCCGGCCCTGACGGTCGATCAGACGGTACGGCCGCTGTGTTACGTCCAGCCCACCCGTCTCGTAACCGTCGACGATGTGCGGGCGGCACTGCCCCGTCTTCAGCAGCCGCGCCAGCAGGTCGTCGGCGCTGCGCCGCAGGTCGGGCTCGGGCAGCCGTGCCTCGATCAGCGCCGTCGCCCGGACCGCCGAGCCCGGCACCTCGGGGGAGTGCGCCACCCAGACCCCGTCCTCGTCCCGTACCTCCAGCCGTGGTCCGAGCACCTCCACCACGCCCGCCTCCATCAGTGCCACCAGCTCCTCCACGCGCCGCCGGGGCGGGCCGATGGAGAGGAAGGCGTTGAGCGGGGTGTACCAGCGGTCCAGGTGGTCGCGGCGGGAGGTACCGGTGAGGCCGCCGTGGTCGACGATGAGCCGCAGCTCGTTGCGCAGGTCGCGCAGTACGTCGAGGGCCGACTTCAGCGGGCCGTCCACATTGCCCCGGGCGGCCTGGGCGGCGTCCTCGCGCAGATACGCCAGCAGCCAGTCGCGCCACTGCCCGGGATTCGTGAAATCGCCTCCGGTATACGGCCGGGAGACCCGGTCCCAGCTCCAGCGCTCGCGCTCCGGGACGCCGAACTCGTCGAGCAGGACAGTCTCTTGGGGGTGGCGGTGAGGAACGGCGAGGAAGCGCTCGGTGAACTCCGGCCGCCGGTCCCTCGGTATCAGCGCCGCGTAGTACACCGCCTCCACCTCCTTCGCCACCAGCGGCCATATCTCCGCGAGGAAGTCCGGCGCCTCGCCCGAGTCCACGCGCTTGCGGAAGCCGGCGATCACCTCGGGCGTCAGGACGAGCGGGAGATGGCGGCCGTACGGCCCCTTCGCGTTGTCGCCGCGCGCCTGGTACGGGATGCCGCGCCGTGAACCGGCGTACAGGCGGGGCTCGTCGCCGGACGGGACGTAGCGCAGTCCCTCGGGGGCAGGTAGGAAGCGGCCGCCGCGGCCCGTCGTCAACAGGGCCATGTGGTCGAAGAAGTTGAGGCCCAGGCCTCGCAGCAGCACCGGTTCGCCGGGGGACACGGCGGAGAGGTCGACGTCGGCCGGGTTCGCGGGCGGCACATAGTGCAGGCCGTGCAGCTCGGCGTACGCGGCGAGGCGGAGCTGGGTCGTGTCGGCGGCCGTCGGCAGATGCCCCTGCGCGAGCACCACGGCGGACAGGCCGGGCAGGGTGCGGCCGTCGTCGAGGGTGAGGACCTGGCCACCGCCCGGCGCGTCGTCGAGCCGTACCGCACGGGTCGCGTACGTCTCGACGCGGACCGCGGGCGGTGCCTCGCGCGCGACCTTCGCGAACACCCACTCCAGGTACCGGCCGTAGTGGGCGCGGGTCGGGTACTCGTCCGGGCCGAGCGCACCCGCCGCCCAGTCGTGCAGGCTGGGGCCGGGCCGGATCGGGCCCGAGCAGTCCACGCTGTCGTCGGTGAACAACGTGACCTGCGAGGACACCGTGTTCATCAGCAGCTCGGCCGACTGCGCGGTCCGCCACACGCGCCCGGCGCCGGGCGGCGCCGGATCGATCACATGAACCGTGAGACGCGCCCCGGGCGGGAGGAGTTCGGGAGCGGAGGCACAGAGGCGTTCCAGGACGCTGGTGCCGCGGGGTCCGGCGCCGACCAGGGCGACGGAGACCGTGGGGGACTCCGGGGTCGGTGCGGAGGTCGGTGCAGTCAAAGGGGGGACTCCCGGGCGTGGGGGGCGCATTGGAGCGAGCCGCCGGTTGGAAGCGGACGGTCCGGCTCATCATGCCGTCGGGAGCGGGGGGAACCGAGACCCGGGGTCGGTGACTGTGGGATGCATCACGTGCATCACGGGCCACGGCGGTCACAAGCGGTCGGAATGGGCTGATTGAGGGGCGAGTTCGGACTCCGGTCGGGCCTTTGCGTTGAGGGCGGGGAGGGCTGTGGGGTCGTTTGCCCGTGGGGTGGCGGGGGTTGGGGCTGTCTGAGCAGGGGGCGGTGCGCGGTGAGGGTTCGTCTGCCCGGAGGGCGCGGGGCGGTTGCGGGGGCGTCCGCCCAGGCGCGAGTTCGCACTCCACGACCGTGCGCCTATGGCGCGAGGTTGGACATCACGACCGTCCGGCTATGGCGCGGGTTTGGACTCCACGACAGCCCGCCTACGGCCCGGTGCCGGACCCACGCCAGCCCGCCTACGGCGCGAGCTCGGACTCCGCCACCGTCCGCAGCCGCGCCCCAGCCCCCCGCACCACCCGCGCCTGCTCCAGCCGCAGCCGTGCGGAACGTCCGCGCAGGGTCAGGGTCATGAGCTGGTTGCCGAACCAGGGGCCGCCCGTGCGGCGCCAGTCGATCGGGGGGCGTGGGCAGGCGCCGTGGCCCGCGAAGCGGCGGCCCAGCCAGCGGCCCGCCCCGCTCCAGCCGAAGCGGAAGCCGAGGCGGATCGCCAGGTGGATGGCGTTGTGGACCGGTGAGCAGGTCAGCTGGAAGACCCGGGCGTCGGGTCCCTCGCCCTTCGGCCAGGTCGGCTCGGCGACGTACGCGTGATGCACATCCCCGGACAGCACGCTCACCGTCGCCGGCGCCTCCGCCCCCGACCCGGCCTCGGCGATGAGCTCCGCCAGCGCGTCGAAGGACGGCGGGAACGCCGCCCAGTGCTCCAGGTCGGCCCGCCGCCGCAGATCCTCCCCGAACCGCGCCCAGCGCTCCCCGCGCTCACCCCGGCACAGCGCGGCGTTCCACGCCTCGGCGTCGTGCACCAGGTGCGGCAGCAGCCACGGCAGGGACGTACCGATGAGGAGGTGGTCGTACGAGCCTCGCGCGTCGAGCGCCTGCTCGCGCAGCCACTGCGCCTCGCCGGGGTCGAGCATGGAGCGCGCGCCCTCGTCGAGCACCCGCGCGGCCCGCGTGTCCACCATCAGCAGCCGTACCCGGCCGAAGTCGCGCCGGTAGCTCCAGCGGACGGAGGCCGGTTCGGCGTCCGCCTCGCAGGCGAAGGAGCGCAGGACGTCGGTGCCGTCGGGGGTTTCGCGTACGGCGGCGTAGAGCGGGTCGGCGGCCAGTTCGGCCGGCGTGAGGTTCCCCAGGTGCTGGTACACCCAGTACGACATCAGCCCGCTGAGCAGCCGCTCCCGCCACCAGGAGGTGGCCCGCATGTCGGCGAGCCAGGCGGCGGAGGTGTTCCAGTCGTCGATGACGTCGTGATCGTCGAAGATCATGCAGCTCGGCACGGTGGACAGCAGCCAGCGCACCTCGGGGTCGAGCCAGGACTCGTAGTAGAGGCGGGTGTACTCCTCGTAGTCCGCGACCTCGTTGCCCGGCGGGTCGCTCAGATCACGGCGGGCGGCCAGCCAGCGCCGGGTCGCCTTGGAGGTCTCGTCGGCGTACACCTGGTCGCCCAGCAGGACGAGTACGTCCGGCCGCTCACCGTCCGGGTCGGCCGCGATGTGGGCGGCCAGCGTGTCCAAGGCGTCGGGGCCGACGGGGTCCTCCTCACCGGCCGGGGGCGCGGCCCAGCGGCAGGAGCCGAAGGCGAGGCGGACTGGGTCGCCGTCGGCGGGGGTGCGGATGACGGAGGGCGGGAACGGGGAGCCGGGAAGCGGCCACACGCGCGTGCCGTCGAGCAGGACTTCGTACGACTGTGCCGTGCCCGCGGTGAGGCCGGTCACCGGGATCAGGGCGTAGTGATGGCCCGCGATCTGGAAGGTACGGGACTCGCCGTGGGCTCCGTGCGCACCGCGCACCTCGGCCGTGCACGGACGGCTCGCCTCGACCCAGACGGTCGCGGACGAGCCGTCGGCGTACCTCAGCAGTGGACCAAGCCGCAGATCGGCCACGTGATCGCCCTCCTCCGTCGCCCCGTACGGTACGGAACGACGGAGGGGAACGGCGAGGTTCCGCAGATCACGGTTTGCCGAACTCCGGCGGCACCGCGTCAGTGCGGGGCAGGTACTGCGTCAGTACCTCGGCAGTACCTCGTCAGCAGCTCGCGAGGTAGTTCGTGAGGGCGGACTTCTCGGCGGAGTCGACCGAGAGGTCGTAGTAGTACTTCACCTGCACCCAGGCGCGCACGTAGGTGCAGCGGTAGGCCGTGCGCGACGGCATCCAGGTGGCCGGGTCCTGGTCGCCCTTGGCCTGGTTGACGTTGTCGGTGACGGCGATCAGCTGCGGACGCGTCAGGTCGTTGGCGAAGGACTGGCGGCGCGAGGTGGTCCAGCTGTCGGCGCCGGAGTCCCAGGCCTCGGCCAGCGGGACGAGGTGGTCGATGTCGACGTCGGAGGCGGCGGTCCAGGTGGCGCCGTCGTAGACGGAGTACCAGCTGCCGCTGGTGGCGGCGCAGGCGGAGTCCTGCACGACGTTCGTGCCGTCGCGCTTGAGGACGACCTCGCGGGTGTTGCAGGTGCCGGACTGGGTGATCCAGTGCGGGAAGAGGTCGCGGTCGTAGCCGGTGCGGTCCTCGGTGGCCACGGTGAGCGAGGCGAGGTAGGTGCGGGCGGTGGCGGCGCTGACGGGGGTGGGGAGCGCGGCGGAGGCGGTCGGACCGTTGAAGAGTCCGACGGAGGCTATGACACCGGTCAGCGCCGCGAGTATGCTGACGCGTCGACGCGCGTAGAACTTCGACATGCGAACTCCCTTGGGAGGTGGGGGTGTTGGCGAGCGGGCGAAGGAATGCTCGCCACGCCGTGTTGCGGGGAGGTGTGCGTCGGGTAAGAAGTTAGTGACGCGTACATGACATGACAAGGTTCACGGCGAAACGATCTCGTATGATGGTGTGTGCAGAAGGGGAGTAGCTCTTCGCCGGACCGTCGACATACTGCTCAGCTCGTCTGAGCCGGCGCCCGGAGGCGGACCTCGTTCATGGGGTCGGCCAGCGAGACCTTCGGCAAGCAGTGCACGCCTGTGTCATACGGCACGGGTGCCACGTGTGCTGCCGTGCCGAGGTGTCGTAGCGCAGTGACAATTCTCTCGGTGGGGCAGCCCCGACCGATTGAGGAACCTTGATCAGCTTCACCGTGACGGCGGTCGTCTTCGGCGTCGTCTTCCTCGCCGAACTGCCCGACAAGACCGCGCTCGCCGGGCTCGTCCTCGGTACGCGCTATCGCGCCTCCTACGTCTTCGCCGGTGTCGCCGCCGCGTTCGCCGTGCATGTCGCGCTGGCCGTGGCGGCCGGCAGCGTGCTGACGCTGCTGCCCCAGCAGATCGTGTCGGCGCTCACCGGTGTGCTCTTCCTGGGCGGTGCCGCCGTGCTGCTCATGAAGAAGGACGAGGACGAGGAGGAGATCCGCAAGCCGGAGAACCAGTCCTTCTGGAAGGTGTCCGGGGCCGGGTTCATGCTCATCCTCGTCGCCGAGTTCGGGGATCTGACGCAGATCATGACGGCGAACCTCGCGGCGCGGTACGACGATCCGCTGTCGGTCGGCATCGGTGCGGTGCTGGCGCTGTGGGCCGTGGCGGCGATCGGGATCGTCGGGGGGAAGGCGCTGATGCGGCGAGTGCCGTTGAAGCTGATCACCAAGGTGGCGGCGCTGGTGATGCTGGGGCTGGGGGCGTGGAGCCTCTGGGAGGCGATCGTCGGCTGAGTGGGGGCGGAGGGTCGCCGGGTCGGCTCGGTCAGGGCTCGTGGGGTTCGCGGGGTTCGCCGGACCCGCTGGGATCGCCGGACGCGCTGGGCCCGCCGGACTCGCCGGGTCCACCAGACTTGCTGGGCCCGCCGGGCCTCGGGCGAGCTGAACTCTCGGTGAACGGTTTCTGGAGGCGCTGGCGTGATCGGGTCTGATTTTGTACCGTGGAGGAACAAAGTGGCTCCCGCTCGTTTTCCCTGACCGGCGGGCGGGACCACCTTGTCCCTCCGGGGGCCACCCCTGTACCCCCGTGCCCCTTGCCTTGGAGCTGCCGATGCCGGCCACCACCGTGCCCGCCGTGCCCACCGTCCTCACCGCTCGCGCCCTTCTCCTCGACATGGACGGCACGCTCGTCAACTCGGACGCCGTCGTGGAACGGATCTGGCGTCGCTGGGCCGAGCAGCACGGGCTGGACGGGGACGAGGTGATGAAGGTCGTGCACGGTCGCCAGGGGCACGCCTCAATGGCCCTGCTGCTGCCCGACCGGCCGATGGAGCAGAACTACGCCGACAACGCGCGCATGCTCGCCGAGGAGACGGCGGATGTGGCGGGCGTGGTGCCGATTCCGGGGGCGCCGGAGTTTCTCGCCTCGTTGCGGGGACTGCCGCACGCGCTGGTGACGTCGGCGGATGTCGCGCTGGCCACGGCGCGGATGGCTGCCGCCGGGCTGGGGATGCCGGAGGTGCGGGTCACCGCGGAGTCGGTGGGGGCCAGCAAGCCTGATCCGGAGGGGTTCCTGAAGGGGGCTGCCGAGCTCGGGGTCGCGCCGGGGGACTGTGTGGTGTTCGAGGACTCCGGGGCGGGGATCGAGGCTGGGCGCTCCGCGGGGATGCGGGTTGTGGGCGTCGGGCCGAGGGCTGGTCTCCATGGGCCTGACGTGGTGGTGGCGGACTTGCGGCAGGTGCGGGTCGAGGCTGCGGCGGGTGGCGAGATTCGGGTGATTGTCGCCTGAGGACTCGGGCGTGCCGGTTCGTCGGCGGCTGCGAGTCGTGGAGGGTTGCTCGCGCAGTTCCCCGCGCCCCTTGAGGTCGGCTGCGCTGCCGCCGACCCGGCCGGCGCGGCGTCACGGTTCGGTCGTTTCCGACTCCAGCATCTCCCGCGTGGCCAGGTCGTACACCCCGTACTCCTCCGGCTGGATCCCCCGCGCCCACTGATACCTGGCGACCGCGTCCTCGACGCCCTCGTTGTAGTTGCCCCTGGCCTCCCTCGTGTAGAGGCCGAGCTGGGTCAGGCGGAGTTCGAGTTCCTCCACCTCGGGCCCCCGGTCGCCGCGACCGAGGGTCGGAGGCGTGGGCTCCCGGGGCGCGGCGGACTCCTCCTGGGAGGCGGAGGAGGCTTCCGGCGACGAGGGAGCGGTCGTCGGTTCCGCCGAGCGGGACGGGGTCGGGGACGCGCTCGACCTCGACGGTGACGGGGACGCGCTCTCCGTGGGTGAGGGCGACGCCGACGGCGGTGCCGACCGCGCCGCCGGTCCGGTCGGTGACGGCTCCTCCGGCGCCTCGCTCGTCGCCGGGACCGGGACGCTCGGCCGTACCTCGTCCGGCAGCGCCGTGTCCCGTGTCGGCTTCTCGTAGGTCAGCATCCCGCTCGCCAGGCCCGCCGCCGCCACTACGGCCACGAGTGCCCCGGCCACGCCGAGCAGTGCGGTACGACGGTGCCGGCGGACCCCGCGCGGGGCGGCGTCGCCGGCGTCCTCGTCGCCGTGGGGCGCCGTGTCCGGCTCGAACAGGCTCAGGTCCTGTGCGCTCGGTGTCGTGGCCGGCGGTGACAGGGGGGTGGGGAGCGTCGACGTCGCGTCGGTGGGTGGCGGTGCCGGCGGGGCGAGGGGTGAAGCGTTGGGCGCGGCAGTCGGCGTCGCGGTCGGCGGTACGGCCCGCAGCGGCATCGTTTCTCCGTCGCCGCCCTCCAACTCCACGTATGGACGTATCCGCAGCGGATCGAAATCCTCCGCCGCGGCCGCCTCCGCCGTACGGGCGTCCCGCAGGGCCTCGGACACACGGGGGCCGCAGCCGCACGACGGGGTGTTGTCTGCCGCTCTCGGTGCCCCGCACTCCGGGCACTGGCGGTCCTTCGGGTGCCCCGGGTCGTCCGGACCCTCCGCTCCCACTGTTCCCCTCGACTCGCTCACGTGTTCGTCCCTCCCCTCGCGAACTCCCCAGATTATGCAGACGTTCCTCACGCGGTCTCCCCAAGCCCCCGGAACGACTGATTCCAAAAGGGCTCGACAGGCCATAACGGGGCGAAGCGATCACGATGGTGGATGTAGTGACCTTCCCTTGGGAGGTGTGACGACAGGCTCGGGAGGTCTTCATGGGCGGGGATGCGCACGGTAAGACGGGAAATGTGCGTGACGCGCAGCCCCCGCGGCGGGGAGTCGAGACGCACGAGAACGTGCCCGGCAACGTCCTCGTCTCCATCGGCGCGCTGCTTCTCGGCATGCTGCTCGCCGCCCTCGACCAGACCATCGTGTCGACCGCGCTGCCGACCATCGTCAGCGACCTCGGCGGGCTGCAGCATCTGTCGTGGGTCGTGACCGCGTATCTGCTGGCGTCCACCGCCGCGACTCCGCTGTGGGGCAAGCTCGGTGACCAGTACGGGCGCAAGCGGCTCTTCCAGATCGCGATCGTGATCTTTCTCGTCGGGTCCGCGCTGTGCGGCATGGCGCAGGACATGGCTCAGCTCATCGCGTTCCGGGCCGTTCAGGGGCTCGGGGGCGGCGGGCTCATGGTGCTGTCCATGGCGATCGTCGGGGACATCGTCCCGCCTCGGGAACGGGGGCGGTACCAGGGGCTGTTCGGTGCGGTGTTCGGGGCGAGCAGTGTGCTGGGGCCGCTGCTGGGCGGGGTGTTCACCGAGCATCTGAGCTGGCGGTGGGTGTTCTACGTCAACCTGCCGGTCGGGGTCGTCGCGCTCGTCGTCATCGCCGGTGTGCTGCGCATTCCGCACAAGGCGACGCGGCATGTCATCGACTACCTCGGTACGTTCCTCATCGCGTCCGTCGCCACCTGTCTGGTGCTGGTGGCGTCCCTCGGGGGGACGACGTGGGACTGGGGGTCGGTGCAGATCGTCGGGCTGGCGCTGCTCGGGGTCGTGCTCGCCGTCGCGTTCGTGGTCGTGGAGCGGACGGCCGCCGAGCCTGTTCTGCCGCTGAAGCTGTTCCGGGTGCGGACTTTCAGTCTGTCCGCTGTCATCAGCTTCATCGTCGGGTTCGCGATGTTCGGCGCGATGACCTATCTGCCGACGTTTCTGCAGGTCGTGCAGGGGGTCAGTCCGACGATGTCCGGGGTGCACATGCTGCCGATGGTGGTCGGCATGCTGTTGGCGTCTACGGCGTCCGGGCAGATCGTCAGCCGTACCGGGCGGTGGAAGGTGTTCCCGATCGCCGGAACCGGGGTCACCGTGCTGGGACTGCTGCTGTTGCATCAGCTCGACATGGACAGCTCCACCGGTGAGATGAGCGTCTACTTCTTCGTGTTCGGGCTGGGGCTCGGGCTGGTCATGCAGGTGCTCGTGCTGATCGTGCAGAACGCCGTGTCGTACGAGGATCTCGGCGTCGCCACCTCCGGGGCGACGTTCTTCCGGTCCATCGGGGCCTCGTTCGGCGTCGCCATCTTCGGCACGGTCTTCGCGGGCCGGCTCGACGACATGCTCGTGGAGGCGTTCCGGGGGGTTCGGCTGCCGCCCGGTGTCTCGTTGGAGGGGCTGGAGGCGGATCCGCGGGACATCGCGGAACTGCCGGCGGCGCTGCGGCCGGAGGCGTTGCAGGCGTACGCGTCCTCGATCACGGACGTGTTCCTGTACGCCGCGCCCGTCGCGCTGGTCGGCTTCGTGCTCGCCTGGTTCCTCCGGGAGGACAAGCTGCGGGGGTCCGTGACCGCGCCCGACGTCACCGAGACGCTGGCCAGCAATCCGGTCGAGCGGTCGTCGTACGACGAGGTGTGCCGGGCGTTGTCGGTGCTCGGGACGCGGGAGGGGCGGCGGGAGGTGTACCGGGAGATCACGCAGCGGGCCGGGTACGACCTGCTGCCCGCGGCCAGTTGGCTGCTGCTGCGGATCAAGAAGTACGGCTGGGTGGAGCCGGCGGTGCTCGCGGAGCGCAGCGCGGTGCCGCTGACCGTCGTCCTCGATGCGGCCCGGCAGGTGGAGGGGCGGCGGCTGGCCGTGCGCGAGGGGCTCGACCTTGTGCTGACCGACACGGGGCGGGAGGTTGCCGAGCGGTTGGCGCGGGTGCGGGAGGAGTCGCTGGCCGATTTGCTGGGGGACTGGTGGGGGCCGGATCGGCCTACCGATCTGATCCAGCTGGTGAGGGAGCTGAACGAGGAGCTGTGCGGGTCGGATCGGGAGCAGCCTGCCTCCGGCGGTTGAGGGTGCGGGTGGGATGTGGGGTGCCTGCGGCGGCCTGTGCGGCTTTGGTGGGGGTGCGCGTAGCGCCTGCGGGTGGGTTGTGGGTCGGGGCCGTGCCGGGGGGTGTCCGTCCTCGGACCGGCGGTTGGACTTAGGCCGGGAGGTGCTGCGTGTTGACGCCGGCCACTGCGGGCGGACACCCCCCGGCACGTCCCCTTGCCGCCGTACGCGGGTGCCGCGCCGTGGGGGTACGCGGCCGCCTCTCGACGCCGGCCCAGGCATTTCAGCCCGTCCGGCGTTTGAGGACGAGGCCCTTCGGGCCGAAGCGGGGGTCTGGGGGCGGCAGCCCCCAGGGACGGGACGGGTAGGGGCGGCGGGGGCGAGACCAATGTGGCCCGAGTCAGCGCAGCGTCTTGCTGAACCAGTGCTCGGCGTACACGCCGTCGTTGTGCGGGGCCGTCTCCTCGTAGCCGAGGTGGGTGTACAGGGCGCGCGCCTCCACCAGGTCGTGGCGGGTGTCGAGGATCAGACGGGTGGCACCGAACGCGCGGGCCGTGTCCTCTGCCGCCCGTACCAGGACCCGCCCGCCACCCTTGCCGCGCACGGACTCGTGGACGAACACCCGCGTGAGCTCCGCGGTGTCCGCGTCCAGCAGCCTGACGCCGACGGAACCGGCCGGCTCGCCCGCGTAACGGGCAATCAGCAACTGGCCCTTGGGCGGCGTGAGTTCGGCACCCGCGTCGGCGGCGATCTCGCGTTCCAGCTCGGCCGGGTCGGTGCGGTGCCCCTCGTGGAGGAGGTAGTAGCGGTCGCTGACCTCCGTGTAGTACGCCCGCCAGAGCGCGGCGGCGACGGAGGAGTCGGGGGGTTCCGGGGTGACGGTCCAGGTCATGGCCGTCATTCTCGGTGGGGGAACTAGCGGGCCCGCAAGCGAATATGGGTCGCGTCCGGGGCGTCCAGGACCTGGGTCTTGCGCCACTCGAGTTGTTTGTCGCCCACGTTGTCGAACAGGCGTCGTCCGCCCGCGCCGGTCAGGACCGGTACGACGTGCAGGAGCAGTTCGTCCAGCAGGCCGGCGCGGATGAACTGCTGCACCAGGTCCGCCCCGCCCGCCAGCGAGACGTCCTTGTCGCCCGCCGCCTCACGGGCCAGGGCGAGGGCGCGCTCGGGGCCCTCGGTGATGAAGTGGAACACCGTGCCGCCCTCCTTGACGAGGGGCTCACGGGGGTGGTGGGTGACGACGTACACCGGCATGCGGAAGGGCGGGTTCTCGCCCCACGGTTCCTCGCCGGACGTGAACATGCCGTGCCCCATGACGACCGCGCCGAGGCGCTTGATCCACTCGGCGACCAGGTCGTCCTCCGGACCGCCCGTCCCGCCCTTGATGCCCTGCTGCCCGCGCCAGCTGCGCAGGCCGAACACCCACTGGTGCAGGCGTTCACCGCCGATGCCCAGCGGATGCTCGCGGCCCGCGTCGGGGCCCGTGAGGTACCCGTCCAGCGACACCGACAGCTGTGCGATGACCTCGCTCATGGTTCCTTCTCCTCATGTCCGTACGGCTTGATCTGATGTCCCTTCACCTTCACGTCGATCGGGGGCCGGCCGAATCGACACGCCGATGCGGCGGAATTCAGGGCCGTTTGAGGAGCGTGCTCGGGGCAACCCGGCACATATGTCCACAGGCGTGATCATTCTGATCGTGATCGTGGCGGCCGTCGTCGTGCTCGGCGCGGCCGCCCTGGCTCTGCGTGCCCGGGGTACGCGGGGCAGCAGGGGCCTGAAGCGGCGCTTCGGGCCCGAATACGAGCGGGCCGTGGCCCGGCACGATGGGGACGCCCAGGCCGCCGAGCGTGAGCTCGCCCAGCGAGTCGAGCGGCACGGCGGGCTGCGCGAGCGGGCGTTGGAGCCGACCGAGGTCGAGCGGTTCGAGGCGCGCTGGGCGGCGGCCCAGGAGCACTTCGTCGACGCGCCCCGCGAGGCCGTCGGGGAGGCCGACCGGCTGCTCGCCGACCTGGCGCGGGCCCGCGGGTTCCCGGACGGGGCGCAGTACGAGGAGCAGCTCTCCGCCCTCTCCGTGCACCACGCGGACCATGTGCAGGGCTACCGGCACGTGCACCGCGTCGCGCACGCACCCGAGGACGGGCCCGGTACGGAGGAGATGCGCGAGGCGCTGATCGAGGGGCGCGCGCTGTTCGAGGATCTGATGCGGGCGCCCGACAAGCGGCCCATGGTGGGGAGTTGACAGCGATGCCGGATGTCACGAAAGCCGCACCGCTCCTCGGCCATGAGGAGCACGACAAGCTCGAACTGCGCGTGCAGCAGGCGGTGTCCCGCTTCGTCGATCAACCGCGGGCCGCCGTCGAGGAGGCCGATCACGTGGTCGAGGACCTCGTCGGTCGGTTCACCGAGGCGATGACCGAGCGCCGCCGCACCCTGCGCGCGTCCTGGCAGTCCACGCGGTCCATCGACGAGAGCGACGAGGCCGACGGGACCGACCGGACCGACGGGACCGACAAGACCGCCAACAGCGCCGAGACCTTCGACACCGAGCAGCTCCGCCTCGCCCTGCGCGACTACCGGGAACTGGCGGAACGGCTGCTACGCATCTGAGGTGTACCTGCCGTATTCGGCGTACCTGCCGTATTCGGCACACCTGACACACCGGATACTTCTGACGCTTCCGCCTCGCCCGGCGCCCGGCGCCCCTCCCGGCGCTCGCGCCACTCCCGTACGACCTCTTCCACGTCGTACGGTTTCCTGCCCAGCGGCGGGCCGGGCGGGGGCTTCAGGAGCATGTCGCGGATCTTGGCGTTGACGTCGGTGATGATCTTGCGGACCGTTCGTTCCGACGGGGCCGCGTACGCCGCCGTCAGGGCGTCCTCCGCCTCCTTGCGCAGCGCCAGGCCCGGGGGCAGGACCGACAGGCCCTCACGGGCCATCTTGCGCTTGACCCACCACAGTTCGTCGTACGGAGCTTCCAGGTCGCTCGGCAGCGGTTCGCCGGTGCCGGGCAGTCTGTCGAAGTCGCCGCGCGCCTGTGCGTCGTGGATCTGCTTGTCGACCCAGGACTCGAACGGGACGCCGGGAGGCTTTCGCTCGGTCATGAGTTCATTGTGCCGGACGCGGCGGTGCCGGGCGATTTATCATGCGGGCGCGGTGGCCAAACGGCTTCCGTACCAGGATGTTTCAGGAGGGGCGCACGTGCTCGAACTCACCATGGCCGCCGTGTCCGCGGCGGACGAGGGTGCCACGGCCGGCATGCTCATGGCCGACGCACCCAGCGAGCCGGGCGCCGTGCTGCGGGTGGGCCGCGACAAGTCGGTGTGCCGGCTGTCGACGCCGGACGACTGGCTGTTCGTCTCGCGGGTCCATCTGGAGTTCCTGTGCGGGCCCGACGGCGGCTGGCAGGTGACCTGGCTGCGCGGCTCGCAGGCCGACCCGTCCTCCGAGGTGCGGCTGACCGTGGGGGACTACGCCCAGCCGATCGCGTACGGCGGGACGGTGCCGCTGCCGAGGGGCGGCAGCGGCGAGATCGTCGTCCTGGACCGGACCGCACCCCGCAGCGTCAACGTCGGCTTCTACCACGAGGCTTGAGCCGCCGGGGGCTACAGCACGCGGGCCAGCGCGAAGCCGTCGTAGCCCTTGCTGCCCACCGTCTGGACCGCCGTGCCGGTCAACCTCGGGTGGCTGCCGATCAGTTCGATCGCGGCGCGGGTGCCCTGGACGTCCGGCGCGGTGCTGGCGGCGTCGGTGACCCGGCCGCCGCGCACCACGTTGTCCACGACGATCAGGCTGCCGGTGCGGGTGAGCCGGAGGGCCCACTCGATGTAGTGCGGGTTGTTGACCTTGTCGGCGTCGATGAAGACCAGGTCGAAGGGGGCCGGGTTCTCGTCGGCCAGCTTGGGCAGCGACTCCAGGGCCGCGCCGAGCCGCACCTCGACGATCTTGTCCAGGCCGGCCCGCGCGATGTTGCGGGTGGCGACCTCGGCGTGCTTGGGGTCGTACTCCAGCGAGATCAGGCGGCCGTCCGCGGGCAGGGCGCGGGCCAGCCAGATGGTGCTGTAGCCGGCGAGCGTGCCGATCTCCAGGATGTTGCGGGCGCCCTGGATCTCGGCGAGGAGCTGGAGGAGCTTGCCCTGGGGGGCGGTGACGCTGATCATCGGGATGTCCGCCGCCTCGCTGTCGCGCAGGGCCGCCTGCAGGACGTCGTCGTCCGGTGAGAGGTGGGCGGAGAAGTACTGGTCGACGTCGTCCCAGAGCTGAGACTCGCTCATCGCCTTGCCTTTCGTACGGGTAGTTAGATGCGCTAACTACCCCTGTTCCCGGTCCGCGACTCCAGGATGGTCGATTTCGGCGCCGGATGCAGGTAGCTGCGCCGGGGGCGGGGGTGGTGGCGGGAGTGGTGGTGTGGGAGGCGCTGTGCCGGGGCGCCGGGAGCGTCGTACGGCCAGGGTGGCCGCCGTCGCCACGGCCAGGGCGAGGCCGCCGGTCACCGTCAGCAGCCACGCCGGGAGCCCGGCCACGGTGCGCAGCCGGTCCTCGTAGATCACCTGCTGGAAGGTGTCGTCGGCCGGCGCCCGGCGCAGTACGTGGTCGCCGGAGATCCGCTCGGGACGCGGGAACTCCTGGCCGATCGCGGTGAGGAAGGGCGTGCCCGCCGCCAGTTCGGCCAGTGGGCCGGTCTTCGCCGTCACTCGTCCGGCGTAGGTGACGCGGGGGCGTTCGCCGCCGATGCGGGAGGCCGGTTCCATGCGGTGTGCGGCCAGGACGTACAGGCCGAGGGACTGGGGTGTGTCGGCGAGGCGGGACAGGCGCATCGGGTAGACCGGCTCGTCCGTCCGGAAGGTGAGGTGGAGGGGGTCGAGGGTGCCGGTGAGGGGGGTGCCCGTGGTCTGCGGGGTCAGCTTCACGGCCACGTACTCCCAGCGTTTCTGGACGTACGGGCGCAGGGCGTCGTCGAGGCGGGGCGGCAGGGCGAAGCCGTTGCTGTCCAGCCAGCCGTCCAGGGCGCCGGGGTCGGTGGCCGTCAGCCGGGCCACGTCGAAGGGGCCGAGGCGCTGCCGGCCGACGACGCTCACGGGCGGTCCGGCGCCGGCCCAGGGCGGGGGCGGTCCGGCGGCGGTGCCGTCGCCGGTCAGCAGGGGCCAGTCGCCGTCCTGGGGCCAGAAGTGGCGGCGCTCGCGGTGCACGGGGGTCGTGACGTCGTGCAGTTCGTCGAAGAGTCCGGGGTCGCCGAGGCGGACCGTCGCCCGCCGCGGCACCGGCATGATCCACGCGACGCGCTCGGCGTCCCCGCCGACGGTCAGCCGCATCACGACCTGCTCCCGCCGGCCGTCCCACCGCACGACGGACTCCTCGCGGCCGACCGTCACCCGCCCGGCGTCGCCCGGCACCATGGCCCCGCAGCCGCACGCCCACGCGGGTGCCACGAGCTGGCCGAGCTGGAGGGCGAGCAGCGCCAGGGCGACGGTGAGGACGCGGCCGCGAGGGCGTCGGCGGACCCGGTCCCGCAGTAACTCCCACTCCGCCATCGCGCGCAGCCCCTCCATTCCCGCACGTCCCTCCGGCGCGTCGACGCCAGGGCTTCAGACGGTACGGCGGGTGATCCGGTTCCGGGGGCCGAGTTCCGCGATGTGAGCGATACGCCCTGCCGTGTGATCCATTCCGCCCTGCCACGGGAAGGCGCATATCGGCGGCGACCCACCGGAGGCGGGCGAACCGACCCCGGACTATCGTCAATCGGGCAAAAGGGGAGCGGACGTCAGGTGAATCGGGGGTTGCCTGCGTCTCTCACCCGGGGGTACGAGCCCCATAGCGTTCGTAAGGATTCCTGACGCAAGTGCCCTGTGGGACGAGGCGGGGCGGGAGGCCGACGAGGCGTGGCGAAAGCGGAGCACGGTGGGCGACCGGCGCAGGCGCTGGGAGGAGCTACGGCCGTCGGTGCGGTACAGGCACGGGTGCGCGTCGCGCGGCTCGGGCTGTGGCTGATCGTCGCGATACTCGCCGCCCGCGAGGTGGCCGTCGTCCTCAGTACCCCGAGCGGGGAGCGGCTGACGGATCTGGAGACCTGGGTCGGTCCGCACGGCGTCCTGCATGTGAACGGTTCGCTCTACGACTCGACGCAGTTCACCGGGACGCCGTTCGGCGGGCTCGTCCTCAAACCGCTGACCCGCGCCGCCGAGCAGGCCCTCGGCTGGGGCTGGACCTTCGGCACGCTGCTGCTCGTCGTCGCCCTCGGCCTGGTCGCCGCCCGCGCGCTGCCCCAGCCGGTCAGCCGGCGCACCTCCCTGCTCGCCGCGCCCGTCGCGATCACCCTGCTCATGCTGTCGCTGCCGGTGCGCAACACCCTCTATCTCGGCCAGACCAGCATCATGCCGGTCCTGCTCGTCCTGCTCGGCTGCTTCGCCCTGCGCGGCGAGCGCGCCAGCGGCGTGCTCATCGGCCTCGCGGCAGCCCTCCAGCCGACGCTGCTGCTGTTCACCCCGCTGCTGTTGCTCACCGGCCGCCGTCGGGCCGCGCTGTCCACGGGGGCCACGTTCACCGGGTCCACGGGGCTCGCCTGGGTGGCGATGCCGCACGACTCGTACACCTACTGGGTCCACCACCTGGCCGGCGTCGGCCTCGGCGGGCGCGCCGACGACCTCGGCAACCAGTCCCTGCACGGCGCCCTGCTCCGGCTCGGGCTGACCGGCCCGCTGGAGATCGCCCTCTTCCTGCTCCTCGGCGCCGCCGTCGCCGTCCTCGCCCTGCGCCGTGCCGTGCGCTATGCCCACGACGGACAGCTCCTCCTCGCCGTGGCGATCACCGGCTGCGCGGCGATCGTCATCTCGCCCACCGCCTGGCAGCACCAGCTGCTGTGGGTGCTGCTCGCCGTCGTCGGCCAGGTGGGCAGACGGGCCTCCGACCGGTATGTGTGGCCGGTCGCGATCGTGCTCATCATGACGCTGCCGGCGAAGATGATGGTGCCGGACAAGCTGCTCCTGCAGCCCCTGCGCGCCGACCTCGTCCTGCTGGCCGCGCTCGCCACCGCGGCCGTCGTGCCGTTCCTGTCCCGCACGTCGCCGTACTGGCAGACACCGATCCCGACCCGGTACGCGGACCGGGTACCGGCCCGCTTCCGGCACCTCCCGCTCGCTCCGGTCCTGCGCCGGGTGATCAGCCGCCCCAACCTGCTCTTCGAGCTGCTGCTGATCCGGGTCACCTACTACGCCTATGCCCAGATCCGGCTCGCCGCGGCCGGTGGCTCCAACTCGGCCGGCCGGGTCACCGCGGAGGAGCACGGCGAGGAGATCCACTCCGTCGAACGCGCCCTGCGCATCGACATCGAGTACTGGGCCAACCACGCGGTGGTGCAGGTCGACTCGCTGCGGAACTTCTTCGACTTCTACTACGAGTCGTTCCACTTCGGCGTCCCGCTCGCCATACTCGCCGTCCTCTACTGGCGCCGGCCCGTCGACTACCGCTGGGCCCGCTCCGCGATCGGCTTCGCC
This sequence comes from Streptomyces shaanxiensis, assembly GCF_039537145.1. Classification (NCBI taxonomy): domain Bacteria; kingdom Bacillati; phylum Actinomycetota; class Actinomycetes; order Kitasatosporales; family Streptomycetaceae; genus Streptomyces; species Streptomyces shaanxiensis. The sequence continues at coordinate 110,482 of NZ_BAAAZY010000007.1, read as the reverse complement.
ACCGTCCTCGCCCTGATCGGCTTCTGGCTCTACCCGCTCGCCCCGCCCCGCCTGATGCCCGGCCTCGGCTTCATCGACACCGTCCACGGCCCGCAGGACTTCTCCCGCCCCGACTACGGCACCCTCACCGAGCTCACCAACCAGTACGCGGCCATGCCGTCCCTGCACTTCGGCTGGTCCCTGTGGTGCGGCCTGGTGATCCTCGTCCTCGCCCCCAGATGGTGGATGAAGGCCCTGGGCCTGCTGCACCCGCTGTTCACGGTCACCGCGATCGTCGTCACCGGCAACCACTGGGTGCTGGACGCGGTCGGCGGCGCGCTGGTCGTGGGCGCCGGCTTCGGGATGACGTACCTGCTCCAGGGCCCGCGCGCCCGCGTGGTGGCGTCGGAAGCCGAGAAGGTCAGCAGCGGCTCCCGGGCTCCGGCGAAGGACCGTACTCCGAGCTGATCCGGTAATCGCCGGGCGCGGAGACACTGAGCTCGGTGAACTCGCCCTGCGCAGCGAGGCACCCGCCGCCGTCGACGTGCAGCCACGGCGAGTGGGCGATCCGCACGGTGGCGGTCCCCGCCCGCGGCATCCGTACGACGACATCGGCGCCGGACGTCGACACGATGCTCGCGGGCCCGGACACCAGCGGCACGGCGTCCCGCACCCGGAACACCCGCCAGTGCGCGTCCTGCCACACGGGCTCCAGCCACTCGGGCCGGTGATCGCGCACGAGCCGGGCCTCGTCCTTGGCGTACCCGTCGGGCTTGCCGAGCGGGAGGACGACGTACCCGACGGCCCAGCGATCCAGCCACTTCCGGTAGGTCGCCGCGGAGAACGTCCCGTCATAGAACAGCCGGGCCCGCTCCATGTCGAGCTGCCGGTTCCAGCCGCGGGCCATGTTGACGTGCGGGGCGAGCCCGCTGGCCTCGCGGTGGTTGCGGGCCGGGACGACCTCCACGCGGGTGCGGTCGGCACCGAGGCGGTCGAGGGCGCGGATCACACCGTGGGTCTCGACGGCCCAGGCGGGCACTCTCGTGGAGACGTACAGATCGTCACCGGTCTTCTTGCCGACCCAGCCGACGGAGAGGACCAGCGCGACGACGAGCAGCTTCCGGCGGAACCCGGCGAGAGTGGGCCGGGCCAGCAGAACGGCCAGCAGGGCGGCGGGCGCGAACAGTTCGGCGAAACGCTCGACGTTCGTGCCGACGGGGGAGGCGATGAGATACGTCAGGACGACCCCGGCCGCGTAGACGACACCGCTCCAGCGGGCGACCCGCCAGGTGCGCGGGGCGAGGAACGTGACGGCCAGACCGAGGAGGGCGGGCTGCCAGACACGGTCCGCGAACATCAACTGCTCGCCCTTGAAGGGGAAGAGGAGGTTGGTCACGCCGACGGTCACCGCGGGCGGCACGAGCAGGGCGAGGGCGCGTGCGCAGTCCCGGGTGAGGAGGAACGCGGCCCCCACGACCGCCACGAACAGCCCTGCCACGGGGCTGGCCATGGTCGCGAGGGCGGCGCAGGCGGCGGCCGGGACGATACGCCGCCGGCCGGTGAGCACCAGGCAGGCGCCGAGCCCGAAGGCGACACCGAGCGCGAAGGTGGTGCGTCCGGAGGCCACGTTGCACCACAGCGCCAGGGACGCGAGGACCGCCGGGCCGAGGGGTCTGTGGAGCCCCTCGACGCGGGTGAGCAGGACGGCCGCCAGCCACGAGGCCACCAGACCGGAGACGACGGTGACCGCGCGGACACCGAGGCCCGCCATCAGGTACGGGGAGATCAGGCTGTAGTTGGCGGTGTGCGTGCCGCCGTACCAGAACAGGTTGTAGGCCGAGTCGCCGTGCCGCGCCGCGAAGCCGGCCCAGGCGTACTGGGCGGCCAGGTCGCCGCCGCCGGTGGCCAGGAAGGCCCACCAGAGCGCGTAGAGGGGGAGGAAGGGGAGCGTGGCGAGGAGAGGGACGCGGTGGCGGGCCCAGATCGTGCGCAGCAGGGGCGGACGCGCCTGGGCAGGGGGTGCCGGCTGCCCGGGTCTGGCGCGGGTGAGCTGTTCGGCTTGGGCCACGTGACCGAAGACGCCGAATTGGGGGGGAAGCGTTTACTGGCGGGCGAAGACGGCTACGTCGTTGCCGAAGGCGCAGACCAGGCGGCCGGTGTCGGCGAGGAGCACGGCTTCCGAGACCCCGGGGACGTGGACGCGGCCGACCGGGGTGCAGCTCTCCAGGTCCCAGATCCGGACCGTGTCGTCGAGGGAGCAGGTCACGGCGACCGGACGGCCGTCCAGACTTCCGCATCTCACGGAGTGCGCGGGTTTGCTGTGGCCGGTCATCGGCGGGCCGAGGAGACGGCCCGTGCCGAGGTCCCGCACCTGCACGGTGGCGTCCCTGCCGGAGGTCACCACCACGGGGCGGCCACCGATCTCGCCGCACGCGATGGCCACGGCACTGTGCTGGATCTCGGCGATCGAGCGACGATCGGCCAGGTCCCAGAACCGTGTCACCCCCTCGCCCGAGGTGATCGCGATCAGGCGACCGGCCACGACGGTGGATGCCATCGCCCGGCGCGCTCCCACGGCGGAGCCGAGTGGCAGGTACAGCGGCTTCCCGGTTTCGAGGTCCCACGTCCACACGCTGTCGTGCTGCCCACCGCCGACGGCGACCGGACGGCCGTCCAGGACGTCGCACGTCACGCTGGTCACAAGGTCACGGAGGTCTTCGGTGAGGTGGACATGCGCGGCCTGTCGTTCCAGGTCCCAGACCCGCACCCGGCCGTCCAGGGAGGCGGTGACGGCGACGGGCCGACCGTGCACCGTGGCGCAGGCCACGGACCGCACGTTGTGCCGGTGGCCCTCCATGGGCTCACCGATGGGCGAGCCGGTGCTCGCATCCCAGAGCCGGACCGTCTGGTCGTGGGAGCCGGTGACGAAGACCGGCCGTCCGTTCAACTCGCCGACGTCCACGGCAGCGACCCGCCGAATGTGGCCGGTCACGGGTCGGCCCAAGGGCCGTGAGACGGACAGGTCCCAGACCCGGACGACGTCGAGCGAACCGCACACCGCGACCGGTCGCCCGGCCAGCGACGTGCAGGCCAACGACATGGCGGCATCACTGGCGTTCCCGAAGACTCCCACCCGTCGGCGGTCCTTCAGATCCCAGACCGCCAGGGTCCGGTCCAGTGAACTGGCGACGGCGACGGGACGGCCCTCCACCTGCGTACACGCCAAGGCGTACGCAAGTGAGTCGCGCGCCTCGAACGTTGCCAGGCACCGACGTGTCTCCAGATCCCACAGGTGCGACTTCTTGCCCTGTGCCAGGGCGACGACAACCGGGTTGCCGTCCAGTTCCGTACTCGCCAACGCCCTCACATAGATGCGCTCGGCGCCCTCCAGCTCACCGCGTTCCAGGCCGCTCGCCAGGTCCCACACGCGTACCCGTGCGTTCGTGGTGCCCGTGACGGCGACGGGGCCGTCATGCGTCATGGCAACCGTCAACGCACTCACCCGGCCGCCGACGTCGATCGGCCTGCCCAGCGGTTCACCGGTGGCCAGATCCCAGATCCGTAGTGACTCCGAGCCCGTGACGGCGACCGGACGGCCGTTCAGTGTCGTGCAGGCCACCGAGTCCACCTTGTTGGTGTGGCCGGTCATGGGCCTGCCCACCGGCACGCAGGCGGCCAGGTCCCAGACGCGGACCGTCTCGTCGCCCGATCCGCTGACGGCTACCGGGCGGCCGTTCAGCGTCGTGCACGCCAGCGCGTGCACCTTCCTGGTGTGGCCGGTCATGGGTCTGCCGAGGGGTTGGCCGGTGGCCAGATCCCAGACCATCAGGCTCATGTCCATCGTCCCGGTGACGACGACTTCGCGGCCGTCGACGACCGTGCAGGCCGCTGCGCCACCGCCCCAGGCCGGGACCGTGAAGGCGTTGAGCAGGTTGTCGGCCAGCAGCGAACCGGATGCGACGACGGGTCTCCACGCCCGCTCGGCCACCCCGCTGCCGAACGCCTTCAGCAGGGACGGTTCGTTGTGGCGAGCGGCGTCCAGGGCGAGGATTCCGCGACGGCCGACCGCGTCGAGATGGCGATGGACCTGGATGGACGCCCGGTACACGGCGGCGTGCAGCCGGGCGGCGTCGCCGCTGACCTTCAGCAGGAGCAGCATCAGCGTGTCGGCGTCGGCGTGCACGAGGTACTCGGGCTCGGTGACCAGTCCGTCGAGCAGGCCCGCGTGGGCGGCATGGACGGCGAGGTGCCGCAGTGCGTAGGGATGGGCCCGCCCCCAGTCCGGCGAACCGTCGATCCGGTACGGCACGGTTCGCCGCAGCCCGACGGTGAAGGCACGGTGCGCCTGCCCGGAGTCCCACCCCTGCCGCAGGTACTCCGCCATCGCCTCGTGGTACAGCCGGTACACCGACCGCCCGTCCTCGACGGCCTCCACCACATACGCGCCCGCATCCCGCCGCAACTGATGCAGGTCCTCGTTGGTGTACCGCCGCCCCGACACCTCCGAGGCGAGCGGCGCCCAGATGTCCTCCCACGGCAGCCCCTGCCCCTCGGCGTACGCCAGCGGCCGCAGCAGGTCGAGGATCCGCTGGGCGCCCTCGCCGAACCGCTGATGCAGGTCGCGGTGCATGGCGTCGGCGGCAGCGCTCGGGAGCGATCCGAGCCAGTCGGGATCCTCCGGGTCGGGGAGCGTGGGCGTCGCCGCCAGCGTGCCGGCCGTGATGCGCGCGACGAGGAAGGAGTGGCCCGCTGCCGCGGCGACGGCCCGTGCGACCCCGAGCCGCAGACCGTTCTCGCAGTCCGGATACGGCGACTTGGGATGCGCGTCGATCAAGTTGCGGACCGCGTAGGCCAGTACGGCCTGCGGGTCGGCGTACCGGGGCGCATCGAGGTCGACATGGTCCGCCCGCTCCACGGCCAGCGGAGCCAGGAGATGAGGCCGGGTGCCCAGCAGCAGCCTCAGGCGGGTCCCGGCCAGTTCCATGAGCGGTCGCAGCACCTGGTTGCACAGCGATCCCGGCGTCACCGCCTCGTCCAGGCCGTCGATCAGCACCACCCGGGGACGGTCGGGCTCCGGCCCCGCGTTCAGCTGGTTCAGCAGCTCCGCCACCGCCTCCACCGGCGGCAACCGCAGTGCGGCGGCCAGCGCCTGGACCACTTGCTGATCGGTGAGGCTCTGGGCGTAGACCGCCGTACGGATGGCCTTCGGGGGCGGCAGCAGTTCCGGGCGCAGCCCCAGACCCTCCAACGGCACCGTCCGCCGGTACTCCGGGTCGCTCACCGCGGCCAACAGCCCCAGCACCGCCGTCTTGCCCGACCCCGGGTCGCCCGTGACCACCAACGCGGGCCGGTCGTCCGGCAGTTCACCGAGCCACGCCGTGATGTCGCGCAGCGCCCGATGCCTCCCCGAGAACCACCACCCCACCCGGTCCTCGTCCCGGTGCCCCATCGCCCGCCGCAGCAACCGCGTCCGGAACTCCACGTCCCGCCGCCTGTCCTGCTCGTCCCACTCCGCCGCCTGTTGCAGGGCCATGTCGGTGTGGGACAGCCGATTGCTGTGCTTGGCGTTGGGCAGGAAGGGCGGGATCTCGCCGGTGAGGCCGATGATCTCCAGGCCGATGTGCTGGAAGTCGGGGCGTGAGGGGTTCTTGGCCGTGGCGTTGACCACCGCGTCCAGGGACAGCAGCGCCGGTGTGCAGCCCGCCGTCGCCAGGCTCGTGACCGCGTCCGTGAGCAACTCGGGGAAGGCCCCCGTCCGCGCGAGTTGGCTCGGCTGCGCCGACGTGATCACCGCCAGGCCGGCGTCCCGCTCGCGCCAGTTGCCCTTCAACTTCGCCATGGAGACGAGCAGTTCATTGCCGCCCTGCCCGGAGAAGCAGGTGTCCAGCATCAGCAGCAGCCGCCGTACCTTCGTCCCGGCGAGGATCTTCCGGGCCAGTGTGCTCGGTGGCAGGGCGTCGTACAGGTCGTCGGGGTGGGTGTCCGACGTCAGGAGTACGTACTCGTCGTTGTCGAGCAGCTCACCGTGCCCGGCGATGTACACCGCCAGGATGTCGTCGGCCCGGCGCTCCGGTGAGCGGCAGAACTCCCTCAGCTCCCAGAGCAGTTGCTGCTGTGTCGGGTTGGCGCCCAGGTCGGAGACGTGCTCGTAGCCGAGCTTGGTCGTGAACAGGTCGACGATCCTGCGGCGCGCCTCGGCCAGCCCCGGCCGGTCCCACTCCGGGGCGTGCGGGTAGCGGCTGACCGCGGTGGCGATCAGGAAGCGGCGCGGGCCGCCGTCCCCGGGGGCCGTACCGTCGCTCATGCCGGACCCTCCGCCAGCCCTTCCGCCACCGCCTCGCCGGTCTCCTTCGCCGTCAGGTACAGCGTGGCGTCGTGCGCGTGCGAGCCGTTGTGGACGGCCTTCCCCGTCACCCCCGTCCCGAAGAACAGCGACAGGTCCTTCACCGCCGCCACCACATCACCCGCGTCGACGACGTTCGTCCACGCCGACGTGCCCGGCCAGCCGCCCGGTTCAGGACGCAGCCGGTCGAACACCATCCGCATCCCCAGCGGCGACCCCAGCGTCACCAGCGCCCGCACCTGGTGGCCGGACCGCGCGCACAGCGCCTCGTACGCCACGACCGAGCCCAGCGAGTGCGCGACGACGACCCGGGTGTCCGGCCCGATCGCCTCCTCCACACGGGCGCGAGCCGCGGCCCGTAAGCCGTCGTCCGTCAGATAGCGACGCACCTGCTTGAGGTCGAACACGAGGGCCCGCAGGGACACATCGGCGAAGAAGCGAGAGTGCTGCAGTACCCGTAGTGCCGTCTGTACGGCCCTCGGTGAACGGGCCAGCGTGTCCGTCGCACCGGGCGGTGGCACGGCAGGATCGGTCCGGGCGCACTCCGCCCACCACTCCAGGAGCAGCTCGCTCTCGAAGCCCTCGTCGACGTCGTCCGGGGTGAACATGGGGTCCCCGACGGCGAGGGTGTGGCCCGGAGGGCGGAACAGGTCGCCGTAGAAGGCCATCCGGAACTCACCTGCACCGAGCGGCGGGCTTCCCGCCCGGTCGAGGCCGTCGGCGAGTGCCGGCTCCCAGTCCTTCAGCAGCGTGTTGCCGCCCAGCCCCTGCTTGCCCACGCCGTGCACACCGACGATTCGCGCCATCGCCTTGATCCCCCGAGCCTCGTACGTCGCTTCACTCTAGACAGGGGGGATGGGCGGCAGGGCGGACAACGACCAAGCGGTTCACACGTGTTGGAGTGTGGAGCGGGCCAGGGTGTCGGCCGTGCCGAAGGGAATGCGGCCGCGCTTCTCTTCCGCGGAAGCTCTCAGCTGATCCTCGGACATTCCGGCTCTGTCCGGCTCTCCAGTTCGGGCGAGCGCAGCACAGGCGACAGCACCTGCGCCCATAGGTCTTCCGGTCTCGGTTCCGGCACTCTCACCTACTTCTGCACCAGCATTCGAACCACACCGCCTTGCCACCCCCTGACACAGGATCCACACCCCACTTGTCTGCCGTTGCGTCCAGCAGGACGAGGCCCCGGCCGCCCTCGTCCTCGGGCCCCGACTGCGGGGCATACGCGGGCAGTTGACCGAAGCCGTCCGTCACCTCGACCCGCACCCCACCCGCCCGCCGCAGCACCAGCACCTCACACCGCCGGTCCGGAACATGCCGTACGACATTGGCGACCAGCTCGGTCACGGCCAGCTCCACGGTGTCGGTCAGCTCGCGCATCCCCCACTCGTCGAGCAGCGAGCGGGCGATGGCGCGGATGTGCCGGGCCGAGTGGGTGCCGACGGTGAGGGACAGGCGGTACTGGGCCCGGAAGGGGGCCAGGTAGGTGGGGGGAAAGTATTCGTTCACGGTACGAGCGTGACCCGGGACGGTTACTTTGGGCTACGGAACAGATACAACGGGTCCCGAAGTGGGCCCAGTTGCGTGAGAGGGGGCTCTGCGTGACCCACATCAACACCCTCGACCCGGGCGCCTCGCCACTGGACTACTACGGCTTCGAGCTACGGCGGTACCGCGAGGCCGCCGGGCTGACCCAGAAGGAGCTCGGGGGCATCGTCTACTGCACCGGGTCGCTGGTCGGCCAGATCGAGACGGCACGGAAGCTGCCCACGTTGCAGTTCAGTGAGCGCGTGGATATCGCGCTGGGGACGGGCGGGGCGCTGTCTCGGTTGCATGAGCTGGTGATGCGTAGTCAACTTCCGGCCTGGTTTCAGCAGGTGGCGGAGTTGCAAGCGCGGGCAGTGGAGATCTGCTCTTTCGGGACGCACATGGTGCATGGCCTCCTTCAGACCAGGGCCTACGCGAGTGCTGTGCTCGGCGTCCTCGACAAGACCGACCTGGAGGACCGCACCGCCGTAAGGCTCGCTCGTCAGCGCATCTTCGAAAAGGAGGAGCCCCCGGTCTTCTGGGCGATCCTCAGCGAGGCCGCGCTGTGCCAGGAAATCGGCGGCCGCGAGACCATGCGGGACCAACTCGCCCACCTGTTGTCCTTCGAGGACAATCCCCGGATCAACATCCAGGTGCTGCCGTTCTCGGCCGGTGCGCATGCGGGTCTGCAAGGCTCGTTCGACGTCTACCGCTTTGCGAGTGACCCGACCATTGTTTACACGGAGGGATACGGCGGCAGCGGGCATCCAACCGCTAACCCGGAGACCGTCAAGAAGTGCTCGCTCCGTTACGATCATCTGCAAGCCGCCGCACTCTCCATCAAGGACTCGGCGGAGTTGATCCGGCGCGTAATGGAGGAGCGTTATGGAGAGCACCGAGATTCTGACGGGGATCCAGTGGCGTAAGTCCAGCTACAGCGGTGATGAGGGCGGCAACTGCGTAGAAGTTGCCGAAGCCACAAGCGTTATCGCCATCCGCGACTCCAAGAACCCGGCGGGACCGATCCTCACCCTCGACCCCGCCGCGTTCTCCACCTTCGTGAACTGGACCTCGGCTACAGCCGCTGAATGATCGTGCCGGTGGCCAACCCACCCCCGGCGCACATCGTCACCAGCGCGAACTCCTTGTCCATCCGCTCCAGTTCATGAAGCGCGGTCGTGATCAGCCGAGCCCCGGTGGCCCCCACCGGGTGCCCGAGCGCAATCGCACCGCCGTTGACGTTGACCTTCTCCAGGTCCTGCTCGAAGACCTTCGCCCAGCTCAACACCACGGACGCGAAGGCCTCGTTGATCTCGACGAGGTCGATGTCCTTCAGGGACATCCCGGCCTTTCCCAGCACCGCATTCGTCGCGTCGATCGGCCCGTCGAGGTGGAAGTGCGGGTCGGCGCCGACCAGCGCCTGCGCCACGATTCGCGCCCTCGGCCGCAGCTTCAGCGCACGCGCCATCCGTTTCGACGCCCACATGATCGCCGCCGCGCCGTCGCTGATCTGCGACGAGTTGCCCGCCGTATGAATGGCCGTCGGCATGACCGGCTTCAGGCCGGCCAGCGCCTCCATGGACGTGTCGCGCAGGCCCTCGTCCTTGTCGACCAGTCGCCACATGCCCTGCCCGGCGCGCTGCTCCTCCTCGGTCGTCGGGACCTGGACGGCGAACGTTTCACGCTTGAACCGCTCCTCGGCCCAGGCGGCGGCGGCCCGTTCCTGGGAGAGCAGGCCCAGTGAGTCGACGTTCTCCCGCGTCAGCCCGCGGTGGCGGGCGATGCGCTCGGCCGCCTCGAACTGGTTCGGCAGGTCGACGTTCCACTCGTCCGGGAACGGCTTCCCGGGGCCGTGCTTGGAGCCCGAGCCCAGCGGCACCCGGGACATCGCCTCGACGCCACAGCTGATCCCGACGTCGATGACGCCCGCCGCGATCATGTTGGCGGTCATGTGCGAGGCCTGCTGCGAGGACCCGCACTGGCAGTCGACCGTCGTCGCGGCCGTCTCGTACGGCAGGCCCATGGTCAGCCAGGCCGTGCGCGCGGGGTTCATGGACTGCTCGCCGGCGTGGGTCACCGTGCCGCCGACGATCTGCTCGACGCAGTCGGCGGGGATGCCGGTGCGGCCCAGGAGTTCGCGGTAGGTCTCGCCCAGGAGATAGGCGGGGTGGAGGTTGGCTAGCGCGCCGCCGCGCTTGCCGATGGGGGTGCGTACGGCTTCGACGATCACGGGTTCGGCAGCCATGGGTGCGGGTCCTCTCGGCTCTCCGGCTCTCTCCGGCACTCCTCCGGAACTAGTACGTGTTCTAGTTCTCTTCGCAGTCTGCTGACGTGACGTCCGTCACCGCAAGAGTCGTGCACGCTCCGGAGGCTTGATCTGCGGAGATCTGCACGAATTCCGCACGGGATTCGGGGTGTCGCGCCTCTTGCCACTTGTAGAACCCGTTACTACCTTCGCGGCAGTCCCTGTTCTGATGGACCGTCAGATGGCCTTCAGATGACTGGAGCCGCCGATGCCTTGTCCAGCTCTTCCCGACGGGTTCGACTTCACCGACCCCGATGTGCTGCACCACCGCGTACCCCTCCCGGAGTTCGCCGAGCTGCGCCGGGCCGAACCGGTCCGCTGGATCCCGCAGGCGGGCAACGTGGCCGGATTCCAGGACGAGGGCTACTGGGCGGTGACCCGGCACGCGGACGTCAAGTACGTGTCGACGCACCCGGAGTTGTTCTCGTCCACCCTCAACACCGCGATCATCCGCTTCAACGAGCACATCGAGCGGGATGCGATCGACGCCCAGCGGTTGATCCTGCTGAACATGGACCCGCCCGAGCACACCCGGGTCCGCCAGATCGTCCAGCGGGTGTTCACCCCGCGTGCCATCCGCGCCCTGGAGGAACGCCTGCGGACGCGGGCGCTGACGATCGCCGCGAACGCCCGCGAGCACTCGGGCCCCTTCGACTTCGTGACCGAGGTCGCCTGCGAACTGCCCCTGCAGGCCATCGCCGAGCTCATCGGCATCCCGCAGGACGACCGGGCCAAGATCTTCGACTGGTCCAACAAGATGATCTCGTACGACGATCCCGAGTACGCCATCACCGAGGAGGTCGGGCAGGAGTCGGCCACGGAACTCATCGCGTACGCGATGAACATGGCCGCCGACCGCAAGGAGTGCCCGGCGAAGGACATCGTCACGACGCTGGTGTCGGCCGAGGACGAGGGCAACCTCCGCTCCGACGAGTTCGGGTTCTTCGTGCTGATGCTGGCGGTCGCGGGCAACGAGACGACTCGTAATGCCATCACCCACGGCATGCACGCCTTCCTCACCCACCCCGAGCAGTGGGAGCTGTACAAGAGGGAGCGGCCCGGGACGGCGGCCGAGGAGATCGTGCGCTGGGCGACGCCGGTGGTCTCCTTCCAGCGCACGGCGACGCAGGACACGGAGCTGGGCGGCAAGCTGATCAAGAAGGGCGACCGGGTCGGCATCTTCTACGCCTCCGCCAACCACGACCCCGAGGTCTTCGAGAACCCCGACGCCTTCGACATCACCCGCGACCCCAACCCCCACCTCGGCTTCGGCGGAGGCGGCCCGCACTACTGCCTGGGCAAGTCCCTGGCGGTCCTGGAGATCGACCTCATCTTCAACGCCGTGGCCGACGCCATGCCCGGCCTGCGGCTGGCCGGCGACCCGCGCCGCCTGCGCTCGGCGTGGATCAACGGCGTGAAGGAGCTACGGGTCAGCACCGGCTGACCCGTCCCGAGGGAGGCAGGAGCACCTCCTATCCCTACGCCCCGTTCCTGCCTCCCCCGAGACGGTTGCCGGTCAGTCCTGGCCGGGCATGGCGAAGGCGGCGGCCCCGGGGATCGGGGGCCGCCGCCTTCAGTCCTGCCTGGCGAGGTCGGCTCGGCACCAGTGGCTCAGTGCCAGTGGCTCAGTACCAGTTGTTGGCCTGCCAGAAGTTCCAGGCGCCGCAGGGGCTGCCGTAGCGCTCGTTCATGTAGTCCAGGCCCCACTTGATCTGGGTGGCCGGGTTGGTCTTCCAGTCGGAACCGGCGGAGGCCATCTTGTTGCCCGGGAGGGCCTGGACGAGGCCGTAGGCACCGGACGAGGCGTTGGTCGCGTTGGGGTTCCAGTCGCTCTCGTGGTCGACGATGTTCGAGAAGCACTCGTACTGGGCCGAGTCCGAGATCATCTTCTTCGCGATCGCCTGCGCCGAGGAGGTCGAGGTCGCGGCCTGCGCGGGGGCGGCGGCGAACAGGGAGCCGGCGGTGGCGGCGGCCAGGGCGGCACCGGCGATGGCCTTCTTCGGGGCGGAGATGCGGCGGAGGAGAGAAACAGCGGACACGGGGAGCCTTTCGTCGGGGACGGTGCGCCGCAGGCATGCCGGAACCACGCGATGCGAGGCGGGGGGCATGCATCGGCGCCGCGGCCCAGGTGGGCACGTCGGCGCCGTGCGACGTCCACCAGACAAGCAGGCCGGGAAGACGTCCGCAATGAGCCCTTTTGCTAGTTGTGGTCGTATGCGGGGGGAAGGTCGTTTGTGTGACGTGGCTCTCAACGGGCTGGTCAGAGGCCATATTGGCGTGCACATGGCGTCTGATTTGTCCGACTAAGGTGGATCGTAGGTGATGTGGGTCATGTGGGGTGGTTCACCGGGTCGGTGACTGTCCGCGCGTGGGGTCTCACCGTGCGGGAGCGTCGAATGTGACCGGGCTCTCGAAGGCCGCGCGGCGGGTGGCGCGGCGCAGCGCCTTGAGGATCGCCGGGCCGAGCGTGAGGGTGAGGACGACCGTGACGATCGCCCGGCCCAGGTCCCAGCCGAGCGAGGTGGCCAGGCAGTACGCGACGAAGCGGGCGAGGTTGGCCAGGGGGTCGAGGTCCGGGTCGAAGGCGATGTTCGACGCGCCCCGCGGGAGAAACGGCCAGCCCTGCATGTTCATGGCCGTGCCGTACGCGAACGCGGCGAGGAAGCCGTAGCCGGCCAGCAGGAGCAGCTCACCCCGGCCGCGAAGCCGGTCCGGGCCCGGCAGCAGCCCGGCGCCCATCGTGAACCAGCCCATCGACAGCATCTGGAACGGCATCCATGGCCCCACCCCGCCCGTGAGCAGCGAGGACGCGAACATCGTCACCGCGCCGAGGACGAAGCCGAAGCCGGGGCCGAGGACCCTGCCGCTGAGCACCATCAGGAAGAACATCGGCTCGATGCCCGCCGTACCGGCGCCGAGCGGCCGTAGCGCGGCCCCGGTCGCCGCCAGCACGCCCAGCATCGCCACCGCCTTCGGGCCGAGCCCGGACTCGGAGATCGTCGCGGCGACGACGGCGACCAGCAGCAGAAGCAGGCAGGTGAACAGCCAGGGCGCGTCCTGCGCGTGGGCGCTCACCTGCGAGGTGGGCGGGGAGAGGAAGGGCCAGCCGAGCGAGGCGACACCGACCGCGCTGACCAGGACGAGGGTGGCGATGGAGCGGGGGCCGAGACGGATGGGGCGGGCCTGCGGCTGGGGGGTGCTCATGACAGGGCCTTCCGCACCTGCGTGACCGTGAGCCACTGCTGTGGGGCCAGGATCTTGGTGACCTGCGGGGCGAAGGACGGCGAGGAGACGACGACCTCCGCCGTCGGGCCGTCGGCGATCACCTCGCCCTCCGCGAGCAGGATCACCCGGTGGGCCAGCTCGGCGGCCAGCTCCACGTCGTGGGTGGCCAGGACGATGGCGTGTCCCTCGGCGGCGAGGTCCCGCAGCAGCGTGACCAGGCGGGACTTCGCCGCGTAGTCGAGGCCGCGGGTCGGTTCGTCGAGAAGCAGGAGGGGCGGGCGGGCGGTCAGGACCACCGCCAGCGCGAGCGTCAGGCGCTGGCCCTCGGAGAGGTCGCGGGGGTGGGTGTCGTCGGGGATGTCCGGGAGGAGTTCGGAGACCAGGGCGCGGCAGGTGCCGGGTTCGGCGCCCGCGTCTGTGTCGGCGGCGGTGCATTCGGCGGCGACCGTGTCGGCGTAGAGGAGGTCGCGGGGTTCCTGCGGGACCAGGCCGACGCGGCGGACCAGGTCGTGGGGTGAGGTGCGGTGGGGGACGGCTCCGCCGACGTTCACTTCGCCGGCGGAGGGTTTGATCAGGCCGACCAGGGTGTTGAGCAGGGTGGACTTGCCAGCGCCGTTGCGGCCCATGAGGGCGATGGTTTCGCCGGGGGCGACGGTGAGGTTGATGTGGTGGAGGGCGCGGATGTGGTCGCGGGTGACGGTGAGGGCGTGTGCGCCTACTAGCTCGGGGGGTGTGGATTGTTGGCGGCTGCGGGTTCGTCGTGGCTGGTCGCGCAGTTCCCCGCGCCCCTGAGGGGCGATGTCGTTTCGTTCCTCAAGTTGTTGCCGTAGGGCCGCTGCCCGTCGCCGCGCGTCGCGAACCGTCAATGGGAGGGGCGCCCAGCCTGCCAGGCGGCCAAGGCCTACGACTGGCGGGTACACCGGGGATACGGCCATCACCTCCGCCGGAGTGCCCAGGATCGGGGGCGCTCCGGGGGAGGGGAGAAGGGCGATCTGGTCGGCGTACTGGACGACCCGTTCCAGGCGGTGTTCGGCCATCAGGACCGTCGTGCCGAGATCGTGGACCAGGCGTTGGAGGACCGCGAGGACTTCCTCCGCGGCGGCCGGGTCCAGGGCCGACGTCGGTTCGTCGAGGATCAGGACGCCGGGGTGCGGGGTGAGGACCGAGCCGATCGCTACGCGCTGCTGCTGGCCGCCGGAGAGGGTGGAGATGGGGCGGTCGCGGAGGTCGGCGAGGCCGAGCAGGTCGAGGGTCTCCTCGACGCGGCGGCGCATCACGTCGGGGGCGAGACCCAGTGACTCCATGCCGTAGGCCAGTTCGTCCTCGACGGTGTCGGTCACGAAGTGGGAGAGGGGATCCTGGCCGACCGTGCCCACCACGTCCGCGAGTTCGCGCGGCTTGTGGGTACGGGTGTCGCGGCCGGCCACCGTGACGCGGCCGCGCAGGGTGCCGCCGGTGAAGTGCGGGACGAGTCCGCTCACCGCGCCGAGGACCGTGGACTTGCCCACGCCCGACGGGCCGACGAGCAGGACCAGTTCGCCCTCGGGCACCTCGAAGTCCACGCCCTGGACGGTGGGTTCGGCGGCGCCGTCGTACGTCACGGAGACGTTCTCGAAGCGGATCACGACGGCTCCTTGAGGGCGGGACTCTGAGGTGACGGAATTCTGGGGGAGGGACTTCTGGGGGCGGGGCTGATGAAGGCGGGGAGCAGGCCCAGGAGGACGGCCGCCGCCGGCCACAGGGGGAGGGTGGGTGCGACGAGGGGGATCACGCCGGGGTTCAGGGCCGCCGGGTCGCGGGTCGCGGCGAGGGTCAGCAGGGCGGCGACCGCCGCGCCGGAACCGGCGACCAGCCAGGCGCGGGTGTTCCAGCGGTCGGGGCGGTAGCGGGTGCGCAGGGTGCGGCGACCGCCCAGGCGCAGGCCCGCCAGGGCGGCGGTGAGTCCGGTGAGCAGCACCGGCAGTCCGTACGTGCCGCCTTCGGCGGTCAGCAGCCCGTACGTTCCGGCGCAGACGCCGAGGAGGCCGCCGAGGGTGAGCGCGGTGGTCGTACGGCGGACGCGGGGCGGGACGTCGGCGGTACGGCCGTAGCCGCGGGCGTCCATCGCGGCGGCCAGGGCGACCGAGCGCTCCAACGCGCCCTCCAGGACCGGGAGCCCGACCTGCAGGAGGCCGCGGATGCCGGTGTCAGGGCGGCCGCGCAGGCGGCGGGCGGCGCGCAGGCGCTGGACGTCGGCGATGAGGTTGGGGGCGTAGGTGAGGGCCACGACCACCGCGACGCCCATTTCGTACAGGGCGCCGGGGAGGGACTTGAGCAGGCGGGTGGGGTTGGCGAGGGAGTTCGCGGCGCCTACGCAGATGAGGAGGGTGGCCAGTTTGAGGCCCTCGTAGAAGGCCTTGACCAGGGTCTCGGCGGTGACCTTGCCGCCCAGGCGGATGCCCTGCGCCCAGTGGGGGAGGGGGACTTCGGGGAGCGTGACGATCACGTGGGTGCCGGGGAGGGGGGAGCCGAGGGTCACCGCGAAGAGGAGGCGGATGAGGAGGACGGCCAGGGCGAGTTTGACGAAGGCCGTGTAGGAGCGGGCCCAGGGGGCCTGGGGGCGGCAGGTCGCCACCACGTAGGCGGAGGTCGCTATGAGGAGGGTGAGGAGGAGCGGGTTGGTGGTGCGGGTCGCGGCGGTGCCGAGGGCCAGGGACCAGAGCCACCAGGCGCCGGGGTGCAGCTGGGACGACTGCCCACCGCTACGGATGCCTGAGTGACTAGGCATTCCGGCGCCGCCGTGCCTGCCATACCGCCGCCGCGCCCAGCACCGCCACCACGGCGATCCCGGCCACCAGGCCCACTGACGGGCCGCCCTCCGAATCGTCCTTCTTCTCCGCCGCTTCCTTCTCGGCCGCCTGCTCCTCGGTCGCCGTCGGCTTCCCGGCCCCCGACACCTGCTCCCCGCACCCCTGCTCCGGATAGCCGGCGATCGCGCACAGCAGGGCGTTCGTGTCGTAGCGCAGGGGCTTGGCCACCGAGGCCAGGGCCTCTGCCGTGGTGGCGTCGGCGGGGACGCGAGCGCAGGCCGTACGGCGGGCCGGTGGGGTCTCGTCCGACGGGGCGTCGGCGGTCGTGCCGAAGTCGATGACCAGCGCCACCCGCTTCTCGCCGTCCCGCGCGGGCGTTCTCGCGCAGATCACCTCGAACACGGCGGCGCCCCTCGGGCGGGCCGCGTCCTTGGAGTCCTCGCTCACCGCGAAGCGGAAACCCTGGACGTCGCCGTCGGACGGGCGGGCCGTGGAGGGGCCCTGGGTGGCGTAGGTCCAGGTGTCGCCGTCGCGGTCCCAGAAGGACCAGTAGCGGTAGCCGGTCGCCTGGGCGGCCTGGGCCGCGCCGACCAGGAGGGTCAGCGCGGCCAGGAGCAGGGCGAGGGTACGAGGGACGGCGAGGGTACGACGGACAGCGAGGGTACGGCGGACGGCGAAGGGACGGCGGTTGGCGAGGGCGTGGCGGATCACGGTCGCTTGCCCTTGTTGCGGCCGCTCATCAGGAAGCCGATGCCGATGCCCGCGACCAGGCCGACGCCGATGATCCACCACAGGCTGACGCCGTTGTCGTCGTCCTGCTTCTCCTGCGACGGCTTCTCCGACTCCGTCGCCGCCGTCCGCGGCGCCGGGCCCTGCGCGTTGAGCTGCTTGACCAGGTCGGTGCCGCCGAAGTCACGCGGGTCGGCGCCCGCCGCGTCGGCGGCGAGGATCAGCTGGGCGTAGGCGGCGGGGCCGCTCTGGGCGGCCCACTGGGCGGCGTTGCGCTCCAGCCAGCGCACGGGCTTCTGCGCTGCCTGGGTACCGGCCCGGGCGGCGAGGGCGACGACCGCGTCCGCGGTGTTGCCGTAGTCGGGCTGGTCCTCGGCGCCGGCGAGGGCGGACTTGAGGTAGCCGTCCTTCTCGACCGCCTTCGTCAGGTACGCGGCGCCGTTGGCAGAGGCCTGCTCCGCGGTGAGGTCGGAGGCGTCGGCGCAGGCGACGTCCTTCTTGTCGCCGGCCTTCGTCGCCAGCATGCCCGTCCCCAGCGTGCCGACCACGGCCGCCGCCGTCGCGTCCGCGTTGGCCGCCAACTTGCCCTTCTTGTCCGGCTGGTAGGCGAAGGCGCCGCCGTCCGCGCACGGCAGGGCGAGCTTCAGCAGCGCGTCGTAGGGCGACTTGCCGTCCTTGCGGACCTCGGCGGGATCCTCGCCGACGGCGTTCAGGGCGCCGATCACGACGGACGTCGAGTTGGCGTCGCTGGCTCCGCCGGGCGTGTAGCCCCAGCCGCCGTCCTTGTTCTGCGCGGACTTCAGCCAGGTCACCGCCTTGCCGGTCTCCTTCTCGTGCCCGCCGACCGCGGCCAGGCCCTGGACGGCGGCGGCCGTGCTGTTGGTGTCGACCATGGTCTTCGCGTCGCACGCCTTGGCGGGGTCGGCACGGAACGCCGCGAACGCCCCATCGGCGCACTGCTGCCCGGCCAGCCAGTCGATCGCCTTGACGGCGGGCTGTACGTCCATCCGGCTCTGCGCGATCAGCGCGAGGGACTGGCGCCAGACGCCGTCGTACGTCGGGTCGGCGGTGCCGTACAGGCCGGCGGGGAGCGCGACGGACGGCGACGCGGACGGGGTGTGGTCGACGGCGACGGCGGGCGTGGCACCGGCCGTGCCGATCACGGTGACGGCGGCCAGGGCCGCGGCGCTGCGGCGGACGTACATGATCGGCGGGTGCCCTTCCCTCAGGGGGCCGGGCAGCACAGGGGAGTCCCCCGGGCGGCTCGGCTCCGCATACCTCGACGGTGCCGTGCTCCGGCCGGTTGCCGGTGCACGTGAGCCGGTCACGAATCCGTACGGGGCGATCCGGCTCACCGGCCTTCGACGACCGGTTCACGGTTGCGGGTCAGCGCCGGATTTGCACCGGCTTCCACCTGTACGGGTGTGATGACGACGCCGTCACTCTACCCGCCCGTAACCCGGACGCTGAGGGCCGCCTGCGCGGGCGGGTAGCTTCGGCCGTGAAGGAAGCGACAGGGGGGACCGTGGGGATCGTGGGGAGACTGCTCGGGTCGGGGCGTACCGCCGACGTGTACGAGATCGACGAGGCGTGGGTGCTGCGCCGGGACCGGGAGGGGTACGGGGACGCGCTCGCCAAAGGGGCGGTGATGGCGCACGTCCGCCAGCACGGCTATCCGGCGCCCCGCGTGCGGCTCGCCGACTCCTCCCGGACCGAGCTGGTGATGCAGCGGCTGTCGGGGCCGACGATGCTGCGGGCGCTGATCGAGGGGGAGATGGACGCGCAGGAGGCGGGCGGCATCCTCGCCCGGCTGCTGCGGCAGCTGCACGGCGTCCCCGCGCGTGGGCCGCAGGGCCAAGTCCTGCATCTCGACCTGCATCCGGACAACGTCGTCCTCACGCCCGACGGCCCGTACGTGATCGACTGGGACAACGCGAGCGAAGGCGATCCCGGCCTCGACTGGGGCTCCTCCGCGGTGATCCTCGCCCAGGTCGCCGTAGGAGACGAAGCCATCGCCGAGCCCGCCCGCGCGCTCCTGGCCGGCCTGCTCGCCGACCCGTCCGGCCTCACCGAGAACGGCCTCACCGAGAACGGCCTCGCGGAGGCGCTGCGCCGCCGGGCCGCGAATCCGACGATGACTCGGCGGGAGGTCGAACTGCTGGGTGCTGCGGAGGAGTTGATCCGTACGTTCCTGCGGGACTAGTTCCATCCGTCTCCGCGGGAGCGGCCGCCGCCGCATCACAGGCGCCTAGTCGCCGGCCCTCGGGGTCGGGCCGCCGAAGGGGAGGTGGAGGGTGCGCGCGGTGAGCAGCCAGGTGCCGTCCGGCTGTCTGCGGAAGGCGTCCTCGTAGGTGCCGATCTGGACAGGAGGTCCGGGCGGGACCATGCCGCCGGTGTGGCCGTCTACGCGGTACGTCGTGAAGTACGAGACCGCCGTCGCCGTGTCCGGGGAGGTGACCGTGACGAGGATGTTGGACATCATGCGGCGGGAGAGCCGGTCGGCGGGGCGGGAGCCGAAGTACGCGCGGAGTGCGTCGCGGCCCTGGACCAACCGGTCGCCCTCCGGCCAGGACCAGGTGCCGTCCTCGGTGAACAGCTCGGCGACGGAGGCGGGTTCGCCGAGGTCGAGGCGGTGGACGAAGTCGATGACGATGCGCTCGCAGGCGCGTTCGGCGATAAGCTGCTCCATGGGCACGTATTAAACGGCCACTTGAACAGGCCACTTAAACGGCCACGTACGTCACCGGCTCACTCCCGGCCACCGCCTCCGCCCTCCCCAACTTCACCAGCCGCCGCAGATGGGCCTCCGCCTCCGCGATCGCGATGTTCCTCGATCCATACGGGATTTGGTCCCAGGGCCGGTTCCACTCCATGCGCTCGGCGAGCTGCCAGGGCGTGAGGGGTTCGGCGAGGAGGGCGAGGAGGCCGGTGAGGCGGGACTCGTGGTGGGTCAGCAACTCCCGTACGCGGGCGGGCGCGTCGGTGAACGCGTGCTGGTGGGCCGGGAGGATCTCGGCGGGGGCGAGGCCGCCGACGCGTTCGAGGGAGGCGAGGTAGTCGCCGAGGGGGTCGGTGACGGCCGTGTCCTCGGGGTCCTCGTACAGGCCGATGTGCGGGGTGATCCCGGGCAGCAGATGGTCGCCGGAGAACAGGCGTCCGCTGCCCGGGAGTTGGGCCGGATGCTCCTCCTCCAGGTGCAGACAGACGTGGCCGGGGGTGTGGCCCGGGGTCCAGATCGCGCGCAGGCGGCGGCCGGGGAGGCCGAGGAGTTCGCCGGGGACGATCTCGCGGTCGGGGAGGGCGGGGGAGAAGCCGGGCAGGGTGCTCGGGCGGCGGGCGGCGCGCAGGGGGGACACATGGGCGTCGGGGGCGCCGGCCGCGGTGAGCTTGTCCGCCATGTAGGAGAACCAGCGCTCGGGGTGGGTCGCGCGGGTGCGCCGTACGATCGCCGCGTCCGCCGCGTGCATCGCGATCCAGGCGCCGGAGGCCTCGCGCACCTTGGCGGACAGGCCGTGGTGGTCGGGGTGGTGGTGGGTGATCACCACGCCGTGGACGTCACCGGTCGCGGTGCCGCATGCGGCGAGGCCCTCGGCGAGGGTGTCCCAGGAGGCCGGGTCGTCCCAGCCGGTGTCGACGAGCACCGGGCCGCGGTCGGTGTCGACGACGTACACGAGGGTGTGGCCGAGCGGGTTGTCAGGGATGGGGACCTGGATGGACCGGACGCCGCCGCCGTGGTCGTACACCTGCGCCATGGGCTCCCCAATCGCCGCGACACGTTCCGGCCGACCGGGCCACTATAACTAGAACGAGTTTCGATGGGAGCCTGAGTCACCCAGGCTTGGCGTTCCGTATCCGCTCCGGGGTCCAGTACTCCCTGATCTCCTCGGGGCTCTTCGTCTCCCGGTGGACGGACACCCCGTTGCCGTCCGTGACGCCGTCCCACTGCGAGACCATCCATGCGGCGCCGCACACCGCCGTCGTCATGGCCGCCGTGAACATCGCCCAGGCGCGCCTGCGCTCACGGTTTGTCGTCATCCGCGGTCCTCCCCGTCGACTTGATCAGCGTAGGCGTCATTGATGTGCGATCCGTGGACTCCTCGTAGTGGAACTGGTATCAGTTCCAGAAGTATCTGATGGACCGTCAGAGTCAGAATCCCAGTAAGGCTCCGGGGAGGCGCCGGCCATGACCGAGCTCGTGGAACACGGACAGCTGTTCATCGGCGGGGAGTTGACCGACCCCCTGGGCAAGGACGTCATCGAGGTGATCTCGCCGCACACGGAGGAGGTCGTCGGACGCGTGCCGCACGCCTCGCCGGCCGACGTCGACCGGGCCGTCGCGGTGGCGCGGAAGGCGTTCGACGAGGGGCCCTGGCCGCGGATGAGCCTCGACGAGCGGATCGAGGTCGTCACCCGCATCAAGGACGGGATAGCCGTACGTCACGAGGAGATCGCCCGCGTGATCTCCTCCGAGAACGGCTCCCCGTACTCCTGGAGCGTCCTCGCGCAGGCACTCGGCGCGATGATGGTGTGGGACGCGGCGATCACGGTCGCACGGAACTTCACGTACGAGGAGCGGCGCGACGGCGTCCTCGGCAAGATCCTCGTGCGGCGCGAGCCGGTCGGCGTCGTCGCGGCCGTGGTCCCCTGGAACGTCCCGCAGTTCGTCGCCGCCGCCAAACTCGCGCCCGCGCTGCTCACCGGCTGCACGGTGGTGCTCAAGCCGTCGCCGGAGTCGCCCCTGGACGCCTACCTCCTCGCCGAGATCGCGAAGGACGCGGGGCTGCCTGAGGGCGTGCTGTCCATCCTCCCGGCCGACCGCGAGGTGAGCGAGTACCTGGTCGGGCACCCCGGGATCGACAAGGTCTCCTTCACCGGCTCGGTGGCGGCGGGCAAGCGCGTGATGGAGGTCGCCGCCCGCAACCTCACCCGCGTGACGCTGGAGTTGGGCGGCAAGTCGGCGGCCGTCGTCCTCCCGGACGCGGACGTCGAGGCGACGGTCGCCGGTGTCGTCCCGGCGGCCTGGATGAACAACGGTCAGGCCTGCGTGGCCCAGACCCGGATCCTGCTCCCGCGCTCCCGCTACGACGAGTTCGCCGAGGCCTTCGCCGCGGCGGCCGGCGCGCTGGTGGTCGGCGACCCGCTGGATCCGGCGACCCAGGTGGGCCCGCTGGTGGCGCAGCGGCAGCAGCGCAGGAACCTCGACTACATCCGGATCGGCCAGGAGGAGGGCGCGAAGATCCTGACCGGCGGCGGGCGCCCGGCGGGCCTGGAGAAGGGCTGGTACGTCGAACCGACCCTCTTCGGGGACGTCGACAACTCCATGCGGATCGCGCGCGAGGAGATCTTCGGCCCGGTGATCTGCCTGCTTCCGTACGGCGACGAGTCCGAGGCCGTGAAGATCGCGAACGACTCCGACTACGGTCTGAGCGGCAGCGTCTGGACGGCCGACACCGCGCGCGGCATCGAGATCGCCCGCCAGGTGCGCACCGGCACGTACTCGGTGAACACCTTCAGCCTGGACATGCTGGGCCCGTTCGGCGGCTACAAGAACTCCGGTCTGGGGCGGGAGTTCGGCCCCGAGGGCTTCGGCGAGTATCTGGAGCACAAGATGATCCACCTCCCGGCGGGCTGGGAGGCGTAGGGGATGGGCGACCGCTGGCACGTCGAGGTCGACCGGTCGGTGTGCATCGGCTCGGCCCAGTGCGTCCACCACGCCCCCGACGGCTTCCGCCTCGACACCGGCCGGCAGTCCCATCCGGCCGACCCGGAGACCGACGCGAACGAGAGCGTCCTTGCGGCGGCGGAGAGCTGTCCGGTGGAGGCGATCGTGATCACGCTGCTGGGGAGCGGGGAGCCGGTGTTCCCGCCGGAGGAATAACACCAGAAAAGTCCCTTTTGGTGGGTTCATTTCCGGGCGGATGTTCTATTCTGGAAGTCGGCCTACGGGACGAGTGAGGGAGTCCGAACCGGAGTAGCCGACTCTGGCGAGAAGCAGACGGTTTCCGCTGGGGCCGACATCGACGGTCCGGGCTGAGAGGCCGGAAGGCAGCAGTCGGGCCGGAAGGCGACCCCTGGAACCTGATCCGGGCAATGCCGGCGAAGGGAACCCGTCTCGTAGGTCTTTCTCGTGCCCTCCGGGCTCTTACTCGCGCCCCTCGGGGTTCGTCAGGTCGATCAACCGGCACACCGTCTCGATGTCGATCTTCACCTGGGCGATGGAGGCACGCCCCGACAGCCAGGTGATCAGGGCCGAGTGCCAGGTGTGCTCGATCACCCGGACGGCGGAGAGCTGCTCGGGAGTCGGGTTCTCCAGGCCCATCGCGTCCAGGATGATCACCGTCGTCTGCCGGGAGACCTGGTCGACCTCGGGGGAGACGCTGCGGTCGGCGAAGGTCAGGGCGCGGACCATGGCGTCGGCCAGATGGGGCTCGCGCTGCAGGGCACGGAAGGCGCGCATCAGGGTCTCCGCGACCCGCTCCGCCGCCGTCTCCCCCTGCGGGGGCTTCTTCCGCAGCGTGCCGTGCATGTGCTCCAGCTGATCCTGCATCGTGGCGACCAGCAGATGCACCTTGGACGGGAAGTAGCGGTACAGCGTGCCGAGCGCCACCTGCGAGGACTCCGCGACCTCCCGCATCTGCACGGCGTCGAACCCGCCCCGGCTGGCGAGCTGCGCGCTGGCGTGCAGGATGCGCCGGCGACGGGCCTCCTGCCGCTCGGTGAGGGGCGGTGAGGCCGGGGTTGCACTACTGGCGTCCGCAGGCATGGATCCCGTCCGTGACAGTCGGTGAGGGTGAGTGACCGGACAGAGCATGCCAGGGTGTCGGTCGTGGCGTGAATCACCTGATCCATCGCTCACAGCGGCGCTACCTGCCGGTAGATTCAGAGCCTCTTGAACGATCAAGTCTGAAACTTGTTCTAGATTAGCGTCCCGGCGTAATCTCGCGGGACAGCGCAGCGAGAAGGGGGTCCGGAGTGACCGCTGAGGCCAGGGAGGCCGGGCCCTCGGAGGACCCTGCCGCCGACGGCGAGCGACCGCTCGACATCGCGCTTCTCACCTATAAAGGGAACCCGTTCTGCGGCGGCCAGGGTGTCTACGTACGGCACCTCTCCCGCGAGCTGGCCCGCCTCGGCCACCGCGTCGAGGTCATCGGCTCCCAGCCCTACCCGGTCCTCGACGAGGGCGCGGAGTACGCCGACCGCCTGAGCCTCACCGAACTCCCCAGCCTCGACCTCTACCGCCAGCCCGACCCCTTCCGCACCCCGGGGCGCGACGAGTACCGCGACTGGGTCGACGCGCTGGAAGTGGCGACCATGTGGACCGGCGGTTTCCCCGAGCCGCTGACGTTCTCGCTGCGCGCCCGCCGCCATCTGCGCGCCCGGCGCGGCGAGTTCGACGTCGTGCACGACAACCAGACGCTGGGATACGGCTTGCTGGGCGAGGTCGGTGCCCCTCTCGTCACCACGATCCACCACCCCATCACCGTGGACCGCCAGTTGGAGCTGGACGCGGCCGAGGGCTGGCAGCGCCGGATGTCGGTCCGCCGCTGGTACGCCTTCACGCGGATGCAGAAGCGCGTGGCGCGCCGCCTGCCGTCCGTGCTGACCGTGTCGGGCACGTCCCGCGCGGAGATCGTCGACCACCTCGGCGTACGGCAGGACCGTATCCACGTCGTGCACATCGGCGCGGACACCGACCTGTTCTCGCCGGATCCCTCGGTGCCGCAGATCCCGGGCCGCATCGTGACGACGTCCAGCGCGGACGTCCCCCTCAAGGGCCTGGTCTTCCTCGTCGAGGCGCTGGCCAAGGTCCGCACCGAGCACCCCGACGCCCATCTCGTCGTCGTCGGCAAGCGGCCCGAGGAGGGGCCGGTCGCCCAGACGATCGAGCGGTACGGCCTCGAAGGCGCCGTCGAGTTCGTCAAGGGCATCTCCGACGCCGAGCTCGTCGACCTCGTGCGCTCGGCGCAGGTGGCGTGCGTGCCGTCGCTCTACGAGGGCTTCTCCCTGCCGGCCGCCGAGGCCATGGCCACGGGAACGCCGCTGGTCGCCACGACCGGCGGGGCGATCCCGGAGGTCGCCGGCCGGGACGGCGAGACGTGCCTGGCGGTGCCGCCGGGCGACTCCGGGGCGCTGGCCGCAGGGCTGGGCCGGCTGCTGGGCGACGCGGAACTGCGCGACCGCCTGGGCGCGGCGGGGCGCGAGCGCGTCCTACGGCACTTCACCTGGGCCCGGGCCGCCGAGGGCACGGTGGCGAGGTACCGCGAGGCGATAGCCCGCTCCGCGGCCAAGAAGCCGAGCCGCTCCGCGACGACAACCCCGCGCCACCCCGCAGCCGCAGCCACAGCCGCGAGCCACCCCACGGCGGCGACAGCCACGAGCCGCTCCGCGCCCCCGACTCCCGGCCGCTCCGCGGCCCCCGCAGCGGCCGCACCCCAAGCTCCCACCGTTGTTGAAGGCGCCAACTCCGAAAGCAGGGCCACGTGCTGACCGTCGACTTCTCCCGGTTCCCGCTCGCCCCGGGCGACCGCGTTCTGGACCTCGGCTGCGGTGCCGGCAGGCACGCGTTCGAGTGCTACCGGCGCGGCGCCCAGGTCGTGGCGCTGGACCAGAACGGTGAGGAGATCCGCGAGGTCGCGAAGTGGTTCGCGGCGATGAAGGAGGCCGGCGAGGCCCCCGAGGGCGCGACCGCCACGGCGATGGAGGGCGACGCGCTCGCCCTGCCCTTCCCGGACGAGTCCTTCGACGTCGTGATCATCTCCGAGGTCATGGAGCACATCCCGGACGACAAGGGCGTACTCGCCGAGATGGTCCGGGTGTTGAGGCCCGGCGGCCGTATCGCCATCACCGTCCCGCGCTACGGCCCCGAGAAGGTCTGCTGGACGCTGTCCGACGCCTACCACGAGGTCGAGGGCGGCCACATCCGCATCTACAAGGCGGACGAGCTGCTGGCGAAGATCCGCGAGGCGGGCCTGAAGCCGTACGGCACCCACCACGCCCACGCCCTGCACTCGCCCTACTGGTGGCTGAAGTGCGCGTTCGGCGTCGACAACGACAAGGCGCTGCCGGTGCGGGCGTACCACAAGCTGCTGGTCTGGGACATCATGAAGAAACCGCTGGCCACCCGGGTCGCCGAACAGGCACTGAACCCGCTGATCGGCAAGAGCTTCGTGGCGTACGCGACCAAGCCCCACCTCCCCCGGGTGGACGCCAAGTGACCACCCCCCGGACAGAACACCTCGTCCTGCCCGGGGTCCTCACCGCCGGGCAGGCCGCCGCGACCGTGGCGGGGATCCTCGCCGTGCAGCGGGAGGACGGGGCGATCCCGTGGTTCCGCGGGCATCACCTCGACCCGTGGGACCACGTCGAGGCGGCGATGGCGCTGGACGCGGCCGGTGAGCACGAGGCAGCCGAGCGGGCGTACACCTGGCTGGCCACGCACCAGAACGAGGACGGCTCCTGGTACGCCGCCTACCTGGACGGCGCCTTCGACGACGTCACCGACACCGGGCGCGAGACCAACTTCGTCGCCTACATCGCCGTGGGCGTCTGGCACCACTACCTGTCCACCGGCGACGACATGTTCCTGGACCGCATGTGGCCGTCCGTGTACGCCGCGATCGAGTGCGTCCTGAAGCTCCAGCAGCCGGGCGGACAGATCGGCTGGCGGCGCGACGACGACGGCACCGCGACGAAGGACGCCCTGCTGACCGGCTCCTCCTCGATCCACCACGCCCTGCGGTGCGCGCTCGCCATCGCCGAGCAGCGGGAAGAGCCGCAGCCGGACTGGGAGTTGGCGGCTGGTGCGCTGCGGCACGCGATCCGCCGGCATCCGGAGCGGTTCCTGGACAAGGACCGTTACTCGATGGACTGGTACTACCCGGTGCTGGGCGGCGCGTTGACGGGCGCCGAGGCCAAGTCCCGGATGGAGGAGGGCTGGGACCGTTTCGTCGTCCCGGGGCTCGGGGTGCGGTGCGTCGTCCCCAA
Organism: Streptomyces shaanxiensis; assembly: GCF_039537145.1. Classification (NCBI taxonomy): domain Bacteria; kingdom Bacillati; phylum Actinomycetota; class Actinomycetes; order Kitasatosporales; family Streptomycetaceae; genus Streptomyces; species Streptomyces shaanxiensis. Next base: position 83,604 of record NZ_BAAAZY010000007.1, on the reverse strand, counting down.
CCCGTGGGTCACGGGCGGTGAGTCGGCCGAACTCGCCCTCGCGCTGTGGGCGATGGGCGAGTCGGACCGCGCGCTGGAGATCCTGCAGTCCATCCAGCATCTGCGGGATCCGGAGAGCGGGCTCTACTGGACGGGCTACGTCTTCGACGACGACGCGATCTGGCCGCGTGAGCTGACGACCTGGACGGCGGGGTCGCTGTTGCTGGCGGTCGCGGCGCTGGGCGGGCACGAGGCTACGTGCGCGGTGTTCGGCGGGGACCGGCTGCCGACGGGGCTGGATCCGGACTGCTGCGCCTGACCCGATTGGCTTCAGTGACGGTGGGCTCGATTGGCTATGGCGTGGCCGACGAACAAGTAGACCACCGCGGCCAGCCCGTAACCCGCCACCACCCGCGCCCACTCGGCGTCGAACGTGAACAGGTCGTGCGACCAGCCCGCCAGCCAGCGGGCCGCGTCATGGACGAACTGGACGAAATCGTTGGCTCGGTTGGCGTCCAGTAGGTACATCAGGATCCACAGGCCCAGAATGAGGGCCATGACGTCGGCGACGATCGCTATGACCGTGCCGGCCTGATTGGCGCCATTGCGATATCGAAGGGACATGCCCTCCGGGTAGCCCTGAAGGCGTGACTCAAACCCGGTGACCGCTGCCCGAACAGTTTCCTACGTTCAACTGGCGTTCCCCGCAAGGTCGTTCGCCCGTAAACATGATCACCGACGATCCTCCCCCCGGAGAGGGCAGGAGAGCCGGTGTCCGAAGCAGACAGACCGCACGCCACATCCGAAGCCGACAGACCGCGCGGCGCACAGGAACCACGACTGCGCACCCGTGACAGAGGCCGCCCCCGGGCGCGCTTACCGATCCGCGTCAAGGTCGCCCTGCCGCTCGCCCTGGCCGGGCTGATCGCCCTGCTGGTCACGGGCAACGCCCTGCGCCCGTTCGACCGCATCACCACGATCGAGGCCAGGATGGCCTCCAAGTCCGACTACTTCAAAGACCCCGAGGTCCAGCGGCTGCTGCTCAAGCACGGGCTGCGGGTCGACATCCACCGGCTCGGCTCCCGCGGTATCGCCACGCAGTCCCTCAACGGCATGGACGTGGTCTTTCCGTCCGGCCAGCCCGCGGCCAAGCTGATCCTCAACCGGCAGGACCGCTCGGTGCGTTCGGTCCGCCCCTTCGTCACACCGCTCGTGCTCGGCACGTTCCGGGCCTACGCCGAGACCCTTCAGAAGGCGGGCGTGGCCACCCCGCAGCCCACGACGGACGGCGGCAGGACGCTGTACTACGACCTCGACATGCGCGAGTTCATGGGCCTGCTCGACGGGAGGACGGGCAAGAACGACCAGGACGAAGTCGGCGACCAGGACGGGGACGACGTCGCCGAACGCGCCGACACCTGGAACGGCATCGGCTTCGACGAGGCCGGCGGGCGCAGCAACAGCGGCCGCGTCCTGGTCCGCACCTCCAGCGTCTGCGAGTCCAACTCCGCCGGCACCTACCTGAGCATCCTCGCCTTCGTGGCGAACAACGACAGCACACCCGGCGCGGGCGAGGCCGACGAGGCCAAGGCGATGCAGGAGGCCGCGGACGTCTCCCGGAAGATCAAACCCCTCATCGACCTCCAGGGCATGTGGGCCGACGAGCAGGCCGACAGCTACCTCTCCGACCTCGGCGAGAGCATCGCGCCCATCTCCCTGATCTACGAGCACCAGTACCTGGCCCACCAGATCGAGTACGAGCGGAAGTACGGCAAGCAGGACACCGACCGCGTCCTGCTCTACCCCACCCCCTACGCCCTCACCGAGCCGCAGCTCATCTCCCTGAGCGACAAGGGGGACCGGCTGGTCCGGGTCATCGAGGAGGACCCCGCACTGCGCCAGCGCGCCATCGAGCTGGGCTTCCGCGTCCGCTTCTCCGGCGAGGACGGCACCAGCGACCAGCTCAACGACTATCTGGGCGAGCACGGCATCCAGGTGCCGACGCCGAACCGCGACGAGACCAAGGTGTACGAACCCGACCTGGACGTCCTGCAGGAGATCATCAACTCCGTGGGCTCCTGCCCGCCGCCCGTGCGGGACATCCCATGAAGGGATACGCGCGCGCTCTCGCCGCCTGTCTGACCCTGACCCTGCTCACCGCCCTCACCTCCTGCACGCGGGGCGACGAGGACGTGACGTTGCGGGTCCTCGCCAGCCCCGAACTCGCCGACCTGGAACCGCTGCTGGGCGAGCTCGAGGACGACACCGGCGTCCGGCTGGACATGGACTACCGGGCGACGGCCGACCTGTCCGGTGCCCGGAGGTCGTCGTACGACCTGGCCTGGCCCGCGTCCGACCGCTCGTTCCTGCTGCGGCTCCAGGACCAGGGCGAACAGACGGCCCGGCCCGAGTCGACCGCGATCATGCGCTCACCCGTGGTGGTCGGCCTCACCCCAAAGACCGCGGACAGGCTGCGGGCCGGGACGCCCGGCGGACGTCTGTCGTGGGCGGACATCGCGGACGCGGCCGCCGACGGCACCGTACGGTTCGGGATGGCCGACCCGCGCAACAGCGACACCGGGCGCGCTGCCCTGGTCGGCGTCGCCACGGCGGCCGCCGGAACCGGCAGCGCACTGCGCGAACAGGACGTCTCCTGCGACCGGTTGCGCGGCTTCCGCTCCGGCCAGACGCTCACCGGCGCCAGCTCCCGCGAGCTCATCGCGTCGTACACCGGCCATCAGAACGAGGCCAACGCGCTGATCGCCCACGAGTCCGAGCTGCTCTCCCTCAACGCCACGAAGAAGCTGCGCGAGCCACTGGAGATCATCCACCCCGAGGACGGCATGGTGCTGTCCGACTTCCCACTGCTCCTCCTCGACCCCGGGGAGCGCACCGCCTACCGCAAGGTCGTCGACTGGCTGCTGCGGGCCGACGTGCAGGAGAAGCTGATGCGGCGCACCTGGCGCCGACCCGTCAACCAGGACGTCACACCGGCCGAGCCCCTGCGCGAGTCCGTCGGCAACGCCCTGTCCTTCCCCGACCGGCTCTCCATCGTGGAGCGACTGGTCGCCGACTACGGGGACCCCGCGAGCGCCACCACCGACCAGGTGGTGTTCCTGCTCGACTTCTCCGGCTCCATGCGCGGTCAGCGCATCGCCGACCTGCGCGCCGCCTTCGCCGGGCTCAGCGGCGCCGACCCCACGTCCACCGGCAAGTTCGCCCGCTTCTACCGGGGCGAACACCTCACCGTCGTACGGTTCGGCGGGCGGGTGCTCCAGGAGCGCACGGTGACCGTACGCGGCGACGGAGACCTGCGCGCCCTCGCCCAGACCGTGGCCGCCGACTCCTTCGACGACTCCACCGCCGTCTGGTCGGCCCTCGACCGCGGCTACCGCATCGCCGCGGCGGCCGTGCGCGAGGCGCCCGAGCGGCCCGTGTCCATCGTGCTGATGACGGACGGCGAGAGCAACGCGGGCATCTCCTACAAGGAGTTCCTGCGCCGGTACGACCGACTCGGTGCGGGCGTGCGCGACGTGCCCACCTTCCCCGTCCACTTCGGGGAGGCCGACGCGGCCGCGCTGGACAAGGCGGCCGCCGCGACGGGCGGCCGCATGGTCGACGCCAACCGTTCCTCCCTCTCCGACGCTTTCAAGGAGATCCGTGGGTGTCATTGACAGTCAGTGGTGGAGCATGCGGTGGCCGTGGATGGCCGTCTGGCTCCTGACGGCGGCCTGTTTCGCCGTGGTGGCGCAGTACGGGGCGGCGCGCTGGGTGGCCGCCCGGCGCAGACGGCGACTGCGGGACGGGCGCATGTTCTCCGGCCTGTGCATATACCTCCATGAGACGCGGGTCGAAGCCGTCGCGGACATCCTCGGCATACCGAAGGCAGACGTGAACGTCTCCCACGAGACCAGCGTCTCCACCGGCTTCGGGCTGTTCGGCAGAGTCACCGTCGGCGGCCGGGCCGAGCGCGACACGAGCACGCAGACGCGCCGGGAGTACTGGGAGCCCAACACGCCCATGAAGACGATCCGCCTGATCATGGACCGGCTGCGGGAGCGGGACATGGTGGTGGACGCCGACCTCGCGACCGAGCAGCTCTTCCTCACCGCGGCCCTCGCCGATCAACTGCGCGGCACCGAGGCCGGCGGCACACCCCTGACCGCGGTCCGAGGCACCTACGTCTCGGTCTCCGGCCTCTTCACGGTCCGCAGGGACGGCGAGGACGTCGTCCTGCACGCCCGCTACGGCACCGGCGAGCCACACCCGCAGGTGAAGATCACCTGCGAGGGGGCCTGGGTCCGCGAGGAGGAGTTCCGGGTCGACAGCTTCTCGGCGGAGGAGGAGTTCCCGGCGACATGTCTGGGCAGGGTGCGCACCTGGAACGGCACGACCGGCGAACTCACGCTGGACCCGATCTCGGTCTTCCAGTGAACGCCCGCCACCCGGCTATGAGTTGAGCTCGGCCAGCACGCGCAGGGTGTGCGGATCGGGCGCGAGGACCAGCAGATCGGTCACCGGCCCCTTCCGCCACAACTCCAGCCGCTCGGCGATGCGTTCACGCGGCCCGACCAGCGAGATCTCGTCGGCGAAGGCGTCGGGAACCGCGAGAACGGCCTCCTGCCTGCGGCCGCTGAGGAACAGCTCCTGAATCCGCCGCGCGTCCTCCTCGTATCCCATACGGGCCATGAGATCGGCGTGGAAGTTGCGGGCCGCGTGGCCCATGCCGCCGATGTAGAAGCCGAGCATGGCCTTGACGGGGAGAAGGCCTTCGGAGACGTCGTCACAGACCCGGGCGCGGGCCATGGGGGCGACGAGGAAGTCCTGGGGGAGCTCGCGGACAGCGGCCCCGTACACCTCCGGCCGGGACGGCGACCAGTACAACGGCAGCCACCCGTCGGCGATGCGCGCGGTCTGGGCGACGTTCTTCGGTCCCTCGGCGCCGAGGAGCACGGGAAGGTCCGGACGGAGGGGATGGGTGATCGCCTTCAGGGCCTTGCCGATGCCGGTGGCGTCCGGGCCGCGGTACGGGTGGGAGTGGAAGCGTCCGTCGAGCTCCACGGGCGCCTCGCGCCGCAGGACTTGCCGTACGACATCGACGTACTCCCTCGTCGCGGTCAGCGGCGACTTCGGGAACGGCCGCCCGTACCACCCCTCCACCACCTGCGGCCCCGACAACCCGAGCCCGAGCATCATGCGCCCGCCGGAGAGGTGGTCGAGGGTGAGGGCGTGCATGGCCGTGGTGGTGGGAGAGCGGGCGGCCATCTGGGCAACGGCCGTGCCGAGCTTGATCTTTGAGGTCCGTGCGGCGATCCAGGTGAGCGGCGTGAACGCGTCGGAACCCCAGGACTCGGCGGTCCACACCGAGTCGTAGCCGAGCCGCTCGCCCTCCTGGGCGAGGGGAACGTGGTCCGCGGAGGGGCCGCGACCCCAGTAGCCGAGAGCGAGCCCGAGCCGCATACCTGCCTCCTTCTGACGGCCTGTCAGATGCGTCGACCGGAGGGCGACTGTACGACAACGGCCCCTCACCGGGAAGTGGTGAGGGGCCGTCGTACGGCTGCGGTGTCGCTGTTCGTACGGCTTCGAGACTCAGCCGCGCTGGATGCCCGAGGTGTCCTGGAGCACACCACGGCGGCCGTCCTGCGTCTGGGCGACGAGGGCCGGGCCACGCTGCTCGACGGCCAGGTACCAGGTACCCGGCGCGAGTTCGGCGATCGGCGTGGGCGAGCCGTCCTCCGCGAACAGGGGGCGCGGCACGGGCACGGCGAACCAGAACGGCGAGAAGTCCCCGGCGGGCGCCTGCGGCTGCGGCTGCCCCGGCTGCTGCCCACCGAAGGGCTGCCCCGGCTGCGGCTGCCCACCGTACGGCGGCTGCGGCTGCTGCGCGCCCGGGTAGCCGTAACCACCCTGCGGCTGACCGCCGTAGGGCTGAGGGGCGGCGGGGCGGGGGGCCGGGATGAGGGCGGCCTGGAGGGCGGGGACGAGGGGGGTGGCGATGGCGGCTGCGGCCATGAGCAGGGTTGCGATGAGGGCGAGGATCAGGCCGATGCCGGGGCTGACACCGATATCCGTGCCGCCGTTGTCGGCTCCGCCCATCACGTCGAAGGTGTTGCCCAGCGTGCTCCACGCCGCGAAGACCGTGAAGGCGGCACCGAACTGCCCGAGGTCCAGGCCGGCGACCTTGGGTACCTGCGGCAGGCCCCGGGACACGACGACGAGTGCGCCGCCGATGATCCCGGCCAGGACGACACTCATCAGGACCGGACCGCTTCCCCAGAGATTCGGGAGGTCGGCGCTGTCAGAAGCCCCGTCGATCGAGTACAGATCGAGGAACGACGCGATCAACAGCAATACCGCTGCTCCGATCACCACGCCGTCGCCTCGAGTGAGGGAGCGGATATTCACTTCAGGTCCTTCGTCAGTCGTCTCGTCATCGGCATCGCTGGAGGCGTCGCTGTCACCATGTCGCCCTCAGGCCCCGGTGTGAAGCGCGGGGGTGGCCCCTCATCGTAGGGACGACCTTATCTTCCGACCGGCGAGGGTGTCCGCCGGGATCAGCCCGCTGATCACTACCCGCGCAGGAAACTCACGATTCCCTCAGAGATCCCTCGCGCCGCCTTCTGTCGCCACGTTCCGTCGGTGAGCAGTGCCGCGTCCTTGCTATCGCGCATGTTGCCGCACTCGATGAACACCTTGGGAACCGTTGACAGATTGAGACCGCCGAGATCCTTACGCGTGACGAGACCGGTGCCGTCGCCGACGTAGTTGGAGGGCGCGCTGCCCGTGACGCGGACGAAGGAGCCGGCGATGCGCTCGCCGAGGTCGCGGGAGGGGGTGACGATCGGGCCGGTGTTCGCGGCGCCCTCGGACACCTTGCCCGGGAGGATGACGTGGAAGCCGCGTTGGCCGGTGCCGGCGCCGTCCGCGTGGATGGAGACGACGGCGTCGGCGTGCGCCTTGTTGCCGATCCGCGCCCGTTCGTCCACGCACGGACCCCACGACCGGTCGCCGTCCTGCGTGAACTTCACCGTGGCGCCCTGCTTCTGGAGCAGTGTGCGCAGCCGGTGGGCGACGTCGAGGGTGAACTTCGCCTCGGTGTAGCCGTCGTTGGTGGACGTGCCCGTGGTGTCGCACTCCTTCCAGTTCGTTCCGATGTTCACCTTGCGGTTGATCTCGGCCGTGTGCTGGAAGTTGTGGGGGTTGTGGCCCGGGTCGATGACGACGACCTTGCCCTTGAGGGGGCCGGAGGCGGCGGGCGCGGACGTGGAGTCGGCGGTGGCGTCGTCGGTGGGGGTCGGGCCCGGTGGCTTGTCGTCGTTCGTCGCGGAGATCGTCGGCGGCGTCTGCGACGGCCGTACGGCCGCGTTGCCCGACCCGCCCGCGCTGCCGGAGTCACCCATCGCCTCGTACATCACCCACCCGAGCAGCGCCCCCGGCACGAGGGCGGCGGCCGCGACGGTCAGGGCGCGGCGGCGAGGGCGGCGGGGCTGGGGAGGATCGAAGTCCGGGCCTACGTACGACACGCCTGCCACCTTACGGGCCGACCGGGCGCTCCATGGGGAAGGCACGGTCGAGCACCGCCGACCGTGGGATCAGGCCCCTGTCCCCGTGCGCCGCAGCACCCGTAGTGACTCCGTCACCGACACCTCCGTGAACGCGCCGGACTCCAGCGCCCGCAGATAGACGCGGTACGGCGCCTGCCCGGTGAACTCGTCCTTCGGGTCCGGGAACACGTCGTGGATGACGAGGAGTCCGCCCTCGGCGACATGCGGGGCCCAGCCCTCGTAGTCGGCGTTCGCGTGCTCGTCGGTGTGGCCGCCGTCGATGAAGACGAGGCCGAGGGGGGTGCCCCAGATCTTCGCCACCTGCGGGGAGCGGCCGACGAGGGCGACGACGTGCTCCTCCAGGCCCGCCTTGTGCAGCGTGCGGCGGAACGTCGGCAGCGTGTCCATGAGGCCGATCTCGGGGTCGACCGTCTCCGGGTCGTGGTACTCCCAGCCGGGCTGCTGCTCCTCGCTGCCGCGGTGGTGGTCGACCGTGAGAACCGTCACCCCGGCCTCGCGGGCCGCGTCGGCCAGGAGGATCGTGGAGCGGCCGCAGTACGTGCCGACCTCCAGGAGCGGCAGGCCGAGCCGACCGGCCTCGACGGCCGCCGCGTGGAGCGCGAGCCCCTCGCCCACGGGCATGAAGCCCTTCGCCGCCTCGAACGCGGCCAGGATCTCGGGCTTGGGGGCCGGGGCCATGGGGTCCCTTTCGGTCGTACGAGCGTGTGGGCGCCCATCGTGCATCACACCCCCCCTCGCACGGAACGACGGGGGGTGTGCGGTGTGCGGTGTGCGGTGTGAGGTTCAGGCCTTGACCGTCTCCCCGGGCAGCGGCAGATCCACGTCCACCGCGCTGTCGTCGCCCGCGTGCGTCGCCGACGAGGCGAGCGGGGCGTGGCCGTCGGCCCGGGCGGCCAGGACGTAGGCGCCCTGGGTGGGGACCGGGAGGGCGTACGTGCCGTCCTCGGCGGAGAGGGTCGCGCCCGCCTGGCGGCCCCGGCGGTCGATGAGCGTCACCTTCGCGCGGGCGACCGGTGTGCCCTCGGCGTCCAGGACGCGGCCGCGGAAGCCCCGCAGAGCCTCCTCGGCGCGCTCCAGGTTGGCGTCCTCCTCGCTGCTGGCGCGCAGCTGGGGGTGGGCGGCGGCCGGGCGCTGCTTCGGGAGGAAGAGGGCCAGGAGGAGGCCCACGGCGACCGCGGCGGTAGCGATCAGGAAGGAGACGCGGAAGCCGTGCATCGTCGGGATCTCGACGCCGTTGACCGTGTTCGCGGTGTTGGCCAGCACCATGCCGACGACGGCGCTCGACACGGACGTACCAATGGAACGCATCAGCGTGTTGAGGCCGTTGGCCGCGCCCGTCTCCGAGGCCGGGACCGCGCCGACGATCAGTGCGGGGAGGGAGGAGTAGGCGAGGCCGATGCCGGCGCCCAGGACGACCGCGATGACGAGGCTCTGCCAGGGGGCGCTCATCAGGCCGAGGCCTGCGCCGTAGCCGATCGCGATGATCAGCATGCCGAGGATGAGGGTGGTCTTCGGGCCGTACTTCGCCGAGAGGCGGGCGTAGACGGGCGCCGTGAACATCATCGTCAGGCCCAGCGGGGCCACGAGCAGGCCCGCGACGACCATCGACTGGCCGAGGCCGTAGCCGGTCGCCTTCGGGAGCTGGAGGAGCTGGGGGAGGACGAGCGAGACGACGTAGAACGAGACCCCGACCATGATCGACGCGAGGTTCGTGAAGAGGACGGCCGGGCGGGCCGTGGTGCGCAGGTCGACGAGGGGGGCCTGGGTGCGCAGCTCGTAGACGCCCCAGAGGAGGAGGACGGCCGCGGAGGCCGCGAACATGCCGAGGGTGGTGCCGGAGGTCCAGCCCCAGTCGCTGCCCTTGGTGATGGGGAGGAGGAAGAGGACGAGGCCGGCGGAGAGGCCGAGCGCGCCGAGCAGGTCGAAGGAGCCTTCCGCGCGGACCTTGGACTCCGGTACGACGAGGAGGGTGAGGGCGATGGCGAGGGCGCCGAGGCCGGCGGCGCCGTAGAAGAGGGCGTGCCAGTCGGCGTGCTGGGCGACCAGGGCCGCGGCGGGCAGCGCGAGTCCGCCGCCGACGCCGATCGAGGAGCTCATCAGGGCCATCGCCGAGCCGAGGCGCTCGCGGGGCAGCATGTCGCGCATCAGGCCGATGCCGAGGGGGATCGCGCCCATCGCGAAGCCCTGGAGGGTACGGCCGACGATCATGGGGAGGAGGGTGCTGGTGAGCGCGCTGACCAGCGCGCCGGCCACCATCACGGCGAGGCTGGCTATCAGCATGCGCCGCTTGCCGTAGAGGTCTCCGAGGCGGCCCATGATCGGGGTGGCGACGGCGCCCGAGAGCAGCGTCGAGGTCAGGACCCAGGTGGCGTTGCTGGGCGCGGTGTCCAGCAGTTGCGGGAGGTCCTTGATGACCGGGACGAGCAGGGTCTGCATCACCGCGACAACGATGCCCGCGAAGGCGAGGACCGGGACGAGGGCGCCGGAGGCGCCGGTGGCCGCTCTGCCGGTGGGCTGGTCGTTCGTCGTTCGTGTCATGTGGGGGATCAACCCGGTGTGCCTGGGCAACTATTCCGATGCTTCGGCCAGCTAACGATTTTTTGACCTTCTCTTGGGGGAACGCGCCTGAGACTTTGGGGAACGCGCCTAAGGCTTTGAGGGACGGGCCTAGGACTCCCCTAGGACTTCAGGGAACGGTCCTAGACCGAATTCCCGATGCCAGGAGCGTCGGTCGTTGAGAGCATGACATCCATGCTCGAAGCCGCCGATGCCACCCGCGCCCGCCGCCGCACAGCGCCGCCCACCTGGCTCGTGCTGACCCTCGCCTGCTCCGGGCAGTTCCTCGTCGTGCTCGACGTGTCCGTCGTGAACGTGGCGCTGCCGTCGATGCGGGCCGGTCTGGGGCTGAGCGCGCAGGGGCTGCAGTGGGTGGTGAACGCGTACACGATCGCCTTCGCGGGGTTCATGCTGCTGGGCGGGCGGGCCGGGGATCTGTACGGCCGCAAGCGGATGTTCCTCGTCGGGCTCGGCCTGTTCACCCTGGCCTCGCTGGGCGGCGGGCTCGCCCAGCAGGAGTGGCAGTTGCTGGTCGCGCGGGCCGTGCAGGGGCTGGGCGCGGCGGTGCTGGCGCCCTCGACGCTGACCATCCTGACGGCGGCGGTACCGGAAGGGGCGGCGCGGGCGCGGGCGATCGGGACGTGGACCGCGGTCGGCGCGGGCGGTGGTGCGGCGGGCGGACTCGTCGGCGGGGTGCTGGTGGACGCGCTGTCGTGGCGGTGGGTGCTGCTGATCAACGTGCCCGTGGGGGCGGTGGTGCTGGCCGGTGCGGTGTGCTGGCTCGCGGAGAGCCGGAACGGGGACAAGCGGCGGCTGGACCTGCCGGGTGCGGTGCTGGTGACGGCCGGGCTGGCCACGCTGGCGTACGGCATCTCGCAGACGGAGGCCTCGGGCTGGACGGCGGCCGCCACGGTCGTACCCCTGCTCGCCGGTCTTGCCCTCATCGGTGCCTTCCTCGTCGTGGAGTCGCGTACGGCGGAACCGCTGATGCCGCTCGGGCTGTTCCGGCTGCGGGTGGTGGCCTCGGCGAACGCGGGGAAGTTCCTGTCGGGCGCGGCGATGTTCTGCATGTGGTTCTTCATGACGCTGTACCTGCAGAACGTGCTCGGCTACACCCCGCTGGAGGCCGGCCTGGCGCTGGTGCCGAGTTCGCTGGCCGTGCTCGTCGGCTCCAAGCTCGCCCCGCGGCTGATGCCGGCGGTCGGCGCGCGCAACGTGGCGGTGCTGGGCACGGTCGTCGCGGCCGTCGGCTTCGGCTGGCAGTCCACGCTGAGCGTGGAGGGCGCGTACCTGACCTCGATCATGATGCCCGGGATCCTGATGATGCTGGGCGCGGGTCTGGCGGCGACGCCTCTCGCGGCGCTGGCCATGTCCGGGGCGCGGCCGGGTGAGGCCGGGCTGGTGTCGGGGCTGGTCAACACCTCGCGCACGATGGGCGGTTCGCTGGGGCTCGCGGTCATGTCGACGATCGCCGCGGCGCGTTCGGCGGCGAGTGGGGCGGAGGGGACGCCGGGGGCGCTGACGGAGGGGTACGCGTTGGTGTTCCGTACGTCGGCTGTGGTGCTGCTGGCGGGGGCGGTGCTGATGCTGGTGTGGCTGCCGAGGAGAGCCTCCGCGTCGACGACCTCCGCGTCCTGACGACCTTCGGGTCCTGACAACCTCCGCGTCCTGACAACCTCCGCGTCCTGACGACCCTCGGGTCCTGACAACCTCCGCGTCCTGACGACCCTCGGGTCCTGAAAAGTTCTGCGTACTGAGGCAACGGTCCGGGCGGCTCATGGACTCCTTTGAATATCAAGGAGGTGCCCATGGGGGATCGCAAGGCGGCTCGGGACACGGAGTTCCAGAGCTTTGTCATCGGCCGCTGGCCGCGGCTGATGCGGACGGCATTTCTCCTCACGGGGGAGCAGCACGCCGCGGAGGACCTGGTCCAGTCGACGCTCGAACAGGTCTACGTGGCCTGGCGCAGAGTCGGCTCGGCCGACGACCCGGAGGCCTATGTACGGCGCGTGATGATCAACGCGCACGCACGCAAACACCGCCGACGGCTCAGGGAGTTCCTCGCGCCGAAGGACGACTCCGGCCTGGTGCGGGAGGTGGCGGACACCGAGGACCGCATCGCCCGGGCCGAGGACCGCAGGTCCCTGCTGGCGGCGCTCGCCCAACTGCCGCCGCGGCAGCGGGAGGCGGTGGTGCTGCGCTACTGGGAGGACCTGACCGAGACACAGACGGCAGAGGCGATGGGCTGTTCCGTCGGCGCGGTGAAGAGCAACGCGGCCAAGGGGATCGCGAAGCTCCGCGCCATACCCGGACTGGCCGAGATGGTGACGCAGGGAGGGCGGGCTTGATGAGCGCGGACCGGGAGACGAACCACGGCATGACCAGCCACGACATGAGCAACAGGGACATCGCGTTCCTGCTGGCCGACGCCGCGGACGAGGTCGAGATCGGCATAGCCCCCTACGACGCGGTACTCCGCGGCGGCCGCCGCCGCAGGGCCCGCCGCTGGGCGGTGGCGACGGCGACGGCCCTGGCGCTGGTCGGCTCGGCGGGGACGCTGGCGGTGGCAGGGCTGCCGGGCGGGAACGGCAGCCGGGGCGCGCAGGTGGCGACGCAGGTGCCGGCACCGCCGGTGCAGAACGTGTACCCGCCGGAGCGGACGACGCTCGCGACCGGCACCGTCGACGGCGAGGACTGGTGGGTCACCATCGACGTGTGGTCCGCGCCGCGCGACGCGGGCCAGGCGCAGGCCCAGTGGGAGGCCATGGCCACATACGGGAGCCGGCCGGTGGACAAGGCCTCGGATCTGATCGGCAAGAGCGCGTACTTCGTGAACCGGACGTACGGCGACGGCGAGACGGGGGGCATCGCGCTGGGCGTCTTCGACGAGAACACCCCCGATTCCGGCAAGGACCTCCAGTCCGCCGCGATCCCCCTGGACCCCAAAGCCGACGGCGGCCCCAACCGTCTCGTCATCGGCCAGGTCGCCCCGACCGCCCAACAGGTCACCTGCACCTGGAAGAACGGCACGACGACCGAGCTTCACACGGTCCCCGAGAACGAAACCCTCGCCACCGACCTTCCGGCGATCCGCCCGGCGGCACAGTCACCGGTGAACTGGTTCGTGTGCGTGGCGCCGGAGGGGACGGAGTACAAGTCGGTGGGGGTGACGAAGTAGCCGGCACGTGAATCGTCCCTGAGGCCGCGGTTACAGCCACCCCTGCCGCCGGGCCGCCCGCAGCGCCTCCGTCCGCTCGCGGGTACCGGTCTTGGCGACGGCGGAGGAGAGGCAGTCGCGGACCGCCGGCTCGGAGAGGTGGAGTCGGGCGGCGATGTCGGTGATCGTCGCGCCGTCCACCGAAGCCCGGAGGACGTCGCACTCCCGCGGGGTGAGCGGGCTGGGCCCGGCGTCGAGGGCGGTGGCGGCGAGGGCCGGGTCGATGACCGTCTCGCCGGTCAGGGCCCGGCGGATCGCGGTCACCAGCTCCTCCACCGGGGCGTCCTTCACCAGGAAACCGGCGGCGCCCGCGTCCATGGCCCGGCGGAGGTGGCCGGGGCGGCCGTGGGTGGTCAGGAGCAGGACCCGGCAGTCCGGCGCCTGGTCGCGCAGGTCGGCCGCGACGTCGAGGCCGCTCCGGCCCGGGAGTTCGACGTCGAGGAGGGCGACGTCGGGGCGGTGCGTGAGGGCGACGTCCACGATGGCCTCGCCGGCCGACACCTGCGCCACGACCGTGATGTCCGGCTCCATCCCGAGCAGTAAGGCGAGCGCCCCGTGCGTCATGCCCTGGTCCTCGGCGAGCAGGACCCTGATGGACTTCGCGGGCCGGTGGTCCCGGGGCATTTCGTTCACGGGGCCAGCGTATGGGGAGCGGGGCAGGTGAGAGCCGGGGTGGCGCGACCCTGGGGCAGCGGTTCTCGGGTCGCGCCGCCCGCCGCGATCACGTCAGCCCGACGGCGTCGGTGATGAGGAGGCGCCGCCACCCACTCCGGCAGGGCAGAAGGCCGGCACCCCCAACCCGGCGAACCCCATCTGATGAAGCGTCAGGAGTCTTCACAACTGCAGTGCGCTCGGCTATACAGAGGTCGCCGGACTGGAACGCGTTCTAGAACGGCCCGTGACGACCTCGGTGCGGCCGACGGTGCGGACGGTCGTACCGAGGTCTTGCCCGATCTGCTGGATGCCCCGATCCGCCGGATGCCCCGATCTGCTGGATGTTCCGATCTGCCGGATGCCCCGTTCTGTCAGGAGCCCCATGCCCATCGACGCCGCCAAGGCAATAGCCGCCGAACCCCGGACCGGCGAGATCTCCTGGACACCGAAGGACGTGCAGCTCTACCACCTCGGCATCGGCGCGGGCGCCCGCCCGGACATCGCCGGACCGGCCACCGACCCCGACGAACTGCGCTACACCCTGGAGTCCCGGCTGCACGTCCTGCCCAGCTTCGCCACCGTCGCCGGCGCCGGCTCACCCGGCGTGATCAGCAGCCTGTCCATGCCCGGCATCGAGGTCGACCTCGCTCGCGTCCTGCACGGCGGGCAGTCGCTCACCGTCCATCGCCCGGTGCCCGTGGCGGGCACGGCGACTGCCACCGGCCGTATCGCCGCCGTCTACGACAAGGGCAAGGCGGCCGTTCTCGTCATGCGCACCGAGGTCGCCGACGCCGACGGCCCGCTGTGGACCAACGACGCGCAGATCTTCGTACGCGGAGAGGGCGGCTGGGGCGGCGACCGCGGCCCCTCCGCCCGCCTCGAACCACCGGCCGGCGACCCCGACAAGGTCGTCGAGCGGCCCGTCCGCGAGGACCAGGCCCTCCTCTACCGCCTCTCCGGCGACCTCAACCCCCTGCACGCCGACCCGGAGTTCGCCAAGATCGCCGGATTCGACCGGCCCATCCTGCACGGGCTGTGCACCTACGGGATCACGCTCAAGGCGGTCGTCGACACGCTGCTCGGCGGGGACGTGACCCGGGTGCGGTCGTATGTCACACGGTTCGCCGGGGTCGTGTTCCCGGGGGAGACCCTGCGCATCCGCATGTGGCGGCAGGAGGGCCGGGTCCGGGTGGAGGTGGGGGCCGTGGAGCGGGGCGACGCGCCCGTCCTCGCCGACACGATCGTCGAACACACCTGAGCCCTGAACTGCCCTGTACAGACCTGTACTGCCCTGCACAGCACAGACCTGTACCGCCCTGTACGCCTCACTCCTGATACGCCTCACGCCGTACTCCGGAAGGGAGCCGCACCATGCGAGCAGCCGTACTGCACGAGATCGGCCAGGACAAGCTCGAGGTCCTCGACGACGTCGAGGCGGTGGGCTTCGGACCCGGCAGGGTGCGGATCCGGGTACGGTCCACCGGGCTGTGCCACTCCGACCTGTCCGCGATGGCAGGGGTGCTGCCGCAGCCCGCGCCCTTCGTTCCGGGGCACGAGGGGGCCGGCGAGGTCCTCGAAGTGGGGGAGGGCGTACGGCACTTGAAGCCGGGCGACCGTGTCGTCGTCTGCTGGCTGCCCGCCTGCGGTGCCTGTCCCGCCTGCAAGCGCGGCCAGACCCAGCTGTGCCTGGCCGGGTTCATGAACGCCGGCACCCCCAACTTCAAGCGCCCCGGCGGTGACGTCTTCGGCTTCGCCGGCACCGGCACCTTCACCGAGGAGGTCGTCGTCGACGCGGGCTGCGCGGTGCCGATCCCCGACGACGTCCCCTTCGACATAGCCGCCCTCATCGGCTGCGGGGTCACCACCGGACTCGGCGCCGCCCTCAACACCGCCGACGTGGCAGCCGGTTCGTCGGTCGCCGTCATCGGCTGCGGGGGCGTCGGCATCTCCGCGATCCAGGGCGCCCGGCTCAAGGGGGCGGCGGAGATAGTCGCCGTCGACCCGGTAGCCTCGCGCCGCGAGTCCGCCCTCAAGTTCGGTGCGACCAGGGCCGTTTCCCCGGACGAGCTGGCCGACGCCAAGCAGCAGGTCACCGCCGGAGAGGGCTTCGACTACGTCTTCGAGGTCGTCGGCAGGTCCGCCACCGCCAGGACGGCGTACGAGAACACCCGGCGCGGCGGCACCCTCGTCATCGTGGGCGCGGGCGCCCTGGACGACTTCCTCCAGCTCAGCATGTTCGAGCTGTTCTTCGACGAGAAGCGGATCCTGCCGTCCATGTACGGCGGCGGCGACGTCCTGAGCTCCTACGAGCGGACGATCGCGCTCTGGCGGGCCGGCCGGATCGACCTGTCGGGCCTGATCACCCACCGTGTGCCGCTCGCCGACATCAACGAGGCCCTGGACCAGATGCGCACGGGCACGGCGCTGCGCACCTGCATCGAGATCTGACGTCGAAGGGTTCGTCCGAAGAGTTCGTACGAAGGGGCCGTATGTCACTGCCACTTGAGGGTCTGTCCGCCATCGTCACCGGCGCCGGGCGTGGTCTCGGCCGGGCCGAGGCGCTGGAGCTCGCTCGGCTCGGCGCGGCCGTCGTCGTCAACGACTACGGCCGGCCCGGTCGCGACGGCTCGGGCGAGGCCTCCGCCGGGCCCGCCGAGGAGGTGGCCGCCGAGATCCGTGCGGCGGGCGGCAAGGCGCTCGCGCACACCGGGGACGTCGCCGACTTCTCACAGGCCCGCGCCCTGGTCGGGTTGGCGATCACCGAGTTCGGCAAGCTGGACATCCTCGTCAACAACGCGGGCATCCTGCGCGACCGCATGGTCTTCTCCATGGCGGAGGAGGAGTGGGACTCGGTCATCCGAGTCCATCTCAAGGGCCACTTCAACACCACCCGCTTCGCCGCCGCCCACTGGCGCGAGCGGTCGAAGGCGGCGGGCGGGCCGGTGTACGGGCGGATCGTGAACACCTCGTCGGAGGCGTTCCTCGCCGGGTCCGCCGGACAGCCCAACTACGCGGCGGCGAAAGGCGGGATCATCGGGCTCACCACCTCCACGGCCCTCGCCCTCGCCAAGTACGGCGTGACCGCGAACGCCATCTGCCCCCGCGCCCGGACCCGCATGACCGAGGACGTCTTCGCCGGCCTCGACCAGCCCGAGGACGGCCTCGATCCGCTCGCCCCGGAGCATGTCGCCCCGCTCGTGGGCTACTTGGCGGCACCGTCCGCCGCCCGCGTCAACGGCCAGCTGCTCGTCGTGCACGGCGGCATGGTGGCGATCGTCGAACGGCCGCGGGTGGCCGCCAAGTTCGACAGCAAGCAGGAGGCCTTCACCTACGACGAGCTCGACGCGCTGCTCACCCCGCACTACGCGGAGCGGCCGTCCGGGGAGACGTTCGGGGCGGTGGAGGTGCTCGGGCTGAAACGGGCGTAAGGAAGTGGAGTGGGGGCGTAAGGGAGCGGGGGCGTAGGGGAGTACGTACAGCAACGGCCCCGTCCCTCGTGGTGGAGGGCGGGGCCGTGCGGCGTCGGCGTCAGGCTGCCGTCTCGGTCTCCTCGACCGGCTTGCGGTGACGGCCGCGGGGGGCCGTCTCGCTGTCGTGGGCCGAAACCGGGCCCCTGTGCCTGCCGTGACCGGAGACCTTCTGAACGTCGTGAACGTCGGCCGGCCCCGTCTGGGTCGTGCTGGCGTTGCTCATCGGAAAACTCACCCCGTCAACATGATCTTTCTTACAGCCGGGCGAGTTTAACCGGCCGACCATGGGCCAAATCCAGGCGCCCACGCCAACCGCCACTACTTCGTTACAAGACCGCCCAACGGCGCTTGCTGCAACGGCACGGGACGCATAGGAACGGGATCCGCAGGGTCTGTTTCCGACGGCTCCGGCCCCGGCTCCAGCTCCCGTGACGGCTGCGGTTCCGGCGCCCGCTCCCACGACACCTCCGACGCCCGCTCCCACGACATCACCGGCCCCCGCTCCCACGAACGCTCCGGCTCCCGCGAGAACTCCCGCTCGGGTTCCGGCCCGGCTCCCGCCGAAGTCTCCTCCTCCCAGGGAACCTCGACCCGTGCCACCCCGCACGGCACCTCCCGCGTGGCATACGGCAGTTGCAGCACTCCGTCCCGCGTCCACAACCCCGCACCCGCCAACCACCCGTCGGGCGCCGCAAGATGACGTACCTGCCGTTCGGCGGGCCGCCACACCCCGACCCAGCTGCCCACAGGCCCGCCGATGCGCAGCGCCACCCCGCAGCTCTCCGGCGTCAGCACCTGCCCCGGCTGGATCGCGAACGGCGTCACCGCGCACTCGGGCAGCCGCAGGCACTCCGGGAAGCGCACCGGCAGCGTGCTGCCCAGCACCCCCCAGCCCAACCGTTCCTGCCCCGGCGACGGCGCGTCCGACCGGATCAGCAGCAGCCCGCTGTCCGGGTCGGCGAGCAGCAGCCGGTCGTCGCTGTGGTCCGCGATCTGCAGCAGCGGCGACACCTCACCGCCCCGCCCGAGGTCGACCACGACGGCCTTCGTGCGTCCCCCGGACTCCCGGTCGAGCGCCAGCATCCGCCCGCCCCGGTCCAGCCACACCCCGCCCGAGCAGCGCCCCGGCACCTCCGCGACCTGCTCAGGACCGAAGGCACCTCCCGCCACCAGCCACACCGCGCTGGAGCGCCGGCCCACCGCGAGGGCGTACGCCGTGTCGCCGCCGGGTGCCGGGGGCAGCATCCGCAACCCGGTCCCCTCCTGCGGGCTCTGGACCGCGCCCAGCAGCAGCTCACCCGTGCCGGGCCCGGTCGGATACAGCAGTGAGAAGACGTGCCGTCCGTCGGTGGGGCGGCGGATGAGGACCCGCCCGTCGCTCATGGGCTGCACCTCGGTGCCGGGCTCCTCCGGCTGGTGGGCGGGCAGCGGCACGGCGTAGGGCTCGGGGCCGTCCAGGGTCCAGCGCTCCGGGAACCAGCAGTCGCCGGCAGGCGCGAGGCGGGCGGCGTAGGAACCGTCCGCCGTGATGGTGCATTCCGCCCGAGGCGCGTCGCCGTCCTCGTGCTCCGCCGCGGGTTCGATCGCACAGGCCGTCATGGTTCGGTCACCTCCGGTCACGAAGCTAGTTTTCGCACGCACAGGCGTGGGATCGGCGAGGTTCCCTTCACACAAAGGGGTGGCCCAGGAACGATTCGCCTGAGGAAACGGGGGCGGTTGTGCTGAGTGGCACTGGTGGGCGGCCGGGGAGTGGCACGCGGGCGGCGGCACGGTGGCCATGGGGCGGCCACAGGACGGACAGAGGACGGCCCCGGGGGACGGATCCCGCTGCTCCGGCGCCGGTACAGCCGTACGGACCAGCCAGGTAGCCTGTTCCTCGTGCCCCGTCTGTCTGAAGTAATCACCGCGCTGGAGAACCTGTGGCCCGCCGAGCGGGCCGAGTCCTGGGACGCGGTCGGCACCGTCGTGGGCGACCCCGACCAGGAGGTTTCCCGGGTCCTGTTCGCCGTCGATCCGGTCCAGGAGATCGTGGACGAGGCGGTGAAGCTGGACGCCGACCTGCTGGTCACCCACCACCCGCTCTACCTGCGCGGTACGACGACGGTCGCGGCGACGCACTTCAAGGGCCGGGTCGTGCACACCCTCATCAAGAACGACATCGCGCTGCACGTGGCCCACACCAACGCCGACACGGCCGACCCGGGCGTCAGCGACGCGCTGGCCGGTGCGCTGGACCTGCGGGTCGTACGGCCGCTGGTGCCGGACCCGACCGACCCGGACGGCCGCCGGGGCCTGGGCCGTGTCTGCGAGCTCGACCACCCGCTCACCGTCCGCGAACTCGCCGCCCGGGCCGCCGAGCGCCTCCCCGCCACCGCGCAGGGCATCCGCGTGGCCGGCGACCCCGAGGCGACGGTCCGCACGATCGCCGTGAGCGGCGGCTCCGGCGACAGCCTCTTCGACCAGGTACGGGCGGCCGGGGTCGACGCCTTCCTCACCGCGGACCTCCGCCACCACCCCGTCTCGGAGGCCGTGGCACAAAGTCCTCTCGCGCTGCTCGACGCGGCGCACTGGGCCACCGAATGGCCCTGGTGCGAGCTGGCTGCCGCCCAGCTCGACGAGATCTCCGACCGGCACGGATGGGACCTGCGCGTCCACGTCTCGAAGACGGTCACCGACCCCTGGACCGCCCACGCGGCGTCCGCCCGCCCGTCGCCCACCACCGCCCTTCCAACGAGCGCTTCGCGCGCCCCTTCGTCTTCTAGCACCACGGGAGCCCCCAACTGAACGCCGCGCCGGCCGACCAGATCCGACTTCTCGACGTCCAGGCCCTCGACGTCCGCCTGCAGCAGCTCGCGCACAGGCGGAAGTCGCTGCCCGAGCACGCCGAGATCGAGTCGCTGACCAAGGACCACACCCAGCTGCGCGACCTGCTCGTCGCCGCGCAGACCGAGGAGAGCGACTGCGCCCGCGACCAGACCAAGGCCGAGCAGGACGTGGACCAGGTGCGCCAGCGCGCCGCCCGCGACCAGCAGCGCCTGGACTCCGGCGCCATCACCTCCCCGAAGGACCTGGAGAACCTCCAGCACGAGATCGCCTCCCTCGCCAAGCGGCAGGGTGACCTGGAGGACATCGTCCTGGAGGTCATGGAGCGCCGTGAGTCCGCGCAGGAGCGGGTCGCCGAGCTGACCGAGCGGGTCGGCGCCGTGCAGGGGAAGGTCGACGACGCGACCGCCCGCCGGGACGCCGCGTTCGAGGAGATCGACGGTGAGGTGGCCACGGTCACCAAGGAGCGCGAGGTGGTCGCGGGCGCCGTCCCGGCCGATCTCCTCAAGCTTTACGAGAAGCTGCGCGAGCAGCAGGGCGGCATCGGCGCGGCCAAGCTGTACCAGCGCACCTGCCAGGGCTGCCGCCAGGAGCTCGCCATCACCGAGCTGAGCGAGATCCGTGCGGCCGCGCCCGACACGGTGGTCCGGTGCGAGAACTGCCGCCGGATCCTGGTGCGTACGGCCGAGTCGGGCCTCTAGGAGACTGTGCCGTGCGGGAGTTCATCGTCGAGGCCGACGGCGGGTCACGGGGCAACCCGGGGCCCGCGGGCTACGGTGCGGTCGTGATCGACGCGGCGACGGGGGAGACGTTGGCCGAGGCCGCCGAGTACATCGGCGTCGCGACCAACAACGTCGCCGAGTACCGGGGCCTGCTCGCGGGCCTGCGCGCCGCGCTCGAACTCGACCCCACGGCCGCGGTCCACGTCCGCATGGACTCCAAGCTGGTCATCGAGCAGATGTCGGGCCGCTGGAAGATCAAGCACCCGGACATGAAGCCGCTGGCGTTCGAGGCGGCACGGGTCCTGCCGCCGACGCAGGTGACGTACGAGTGGATCCCGAGGGAGCAGAACAAGCACGCGGACCGGCTGGCCAACGAGGCGATGGACGCCGGGAAGCGTGGGGAACAGTGGTCGGCCGCGGCTTCCACGGCGGAACTGGTGGCGGCCGACGCGAGGGCTGCGAGGGCCGCGAAGGCCGCGGCTGAGCCCGAGCCGTCCGGTCCGCCGGGGGACGCTTCCGCCGGCGCGGCACGAGCGCGCGCGGCGCTGGCGGAGGGCCGTGCCAAGGACGTTCCCTCCGCACCTTCCGCTGCTGCTCCCGCCAAGGCCGAGGCCGATGTCAGGGCCGCGCGCACCGTGGCCGCGCCCTCGTCCGGCTGGGCCCCCGCCGACATGGGCGCACCCGCCACCTTCGTACTGCTCCGCCACGGCGAGACCCCCCTCACCCCCCAGAAGCGGTTCTCCGGCAGCGGCGGTACCGACCCGTCCCTCTCCGACGTCGGCCGGGAGCAGGCCGAGCGCGTCGGCGCCGCCCTCGCCCGGCGCGGCACGATCCAGCACATCGTGGCCTCGCCCCTCACCCGTACCCGGGAGACCGCCGGCATCGTCGCAGCCCACCTCGGCCTCGACGTGAGCATCGACGACGGCCTGCGCGAGACCGACTTCGGCGCCTGGGAGGGGCTCACCTTCGGTGAGGTCCGCGAGCGCTACCCGGACGACCTCAACGCCTGGCTCGCCGACCCGGATGCCCGCCCCACCGGCGACGGCGAGAGCTTCGCCGCGACGGCCACCCGCATGGCCGCCACCCGGGACAAGCTGATCGCGGCGTACACCGGCCGCACGGTCCTGCTCGTCACGCACGTCACCCCGATCAAGACGCTCGTACGCCTCGCCCTGGGCGCCCCGCCCGAGTCCCTGTTCCGCATGGAACTCTCGGCGGCCTCCCTCTCGGCGGTGGCGTACTACGCCGACGGCAACGCGAGCGTGCGGCTCTTCAACGACACGTCACACCTGCGCGCGTGAACCCTTGAGGCTGGCCGCTTCCCGCGCCAGCGCCTCGACCCGCCCCCAGTCCCGCGCGGCCACCGCGTCCGCCGGAAGCATCCAACTCCCGCCCACGCACGCGACGTTGGGCAGTGCGAGATAGTCGGGGGCCGTCGCCGGACCGATCCCGCCCGTCGGGCAGAAACGGGCCTGCGGCAACGGCCCGTTCAACGACTTGAGGTACGCCGTACCCCCCGCCGCCTCGGCCGGGAAGAACTTCATCTCCCGCACCCCGCGCTCGAGGAGCGCCACGACCTCCGACGTGGTGGACACCCCCGGCAGGAACGGCACCCCGGACGCGCGCATCGCATCCAGCAGTACGTCCGTCCAGCCCGGGCTCACCAGAAAGCGCGCCCCGGCGGCGACGGAGGCGTTCACCTGGTCCGGCGTGATGACCGTGCCGGCCCCGACCACCGCCTCCGGTACCTCGGCGGCGATCTCCCGGATCGCGTCCAGTGCCGCGGGCGTCCGCAGCGTCACCTCGATGGCGGGGAGCCCGCCGGTGACGAGCGCCCGCGCGAGCGGTACGGCGTCGGCGACGTCCTCGATGACGACGACGGGCACGACGGGCGCGAGATCCAGCACGGAGGCGGGCAGGGGAGAGGCCATGCGCTCATCCTGCCGATGGTGAGCAACATGCGCAAAGGTCATTGCGCATGTTGCAATGCGCGCCTCTTGTGGGTCCCGCTAGTGGATCTCCGCCACCAGCACATCCAGCGCCCACGCCTTCCCGGCCCTGGCCGGCGCCTCCACCTCCACCTCGTACCCGAGGTCCCGCAGCGCCTCCACCAGCTCGGCCGGGCCCTTCGGCGCGGCCCCGGCCGACAGCAGGCTCCGCACGATCCGCCCCTTCGTCGCCTTGTTGAAGTGGCTGACGACCTTCCGGGTCGGCGCGTGCAGCACCCGTACCGTCGCCGTCCGCCCGGCCACCTCGCCCTTCGGCTTCCACGCCGCCGCGTAGGCCGCCGACCGCAGATCCAGTACCAGCCCGTCCCCGGCCGCCTCGGGCAGCACCTCCGCCATCGGCGCCCGCCAGTGCGCGCCGAGCGCCCCGAGGCCGGGCAGCTTCACGCCCATCGAGCAGCGGTAGGAGGGGATGCGGTCGCCGACGCGGACCGCACCCCACAGCCCCGAGAACACGAGCAGCGACCGGGCCGCCCGCTTCTTCGCCGCGGCGTCCAAAGACGCCAGGTCGAGGGCGTCGTACAGCACGCCCGTGTAGATCTCCCCGGCGGGCCGCGCTCCGGCCGACCGCAATTCGGCGTTCTTGCCGACCTCGCCCCGCAGCCCCTCGCTCAGCCCGAGTACGTCCCGCGCCTTGTCCTCGTCACCGGCGCACAGCTCGACGAGCTCGCCGAGGACGGCCTCGCGGGCGTCGTTGAGCCCCGGCAGCGACAGCGACTCCAGCTTCAGCGGGGCGCCACGGCCGGAGGATGCCTTTCCTTCGGAGGGAGGCAGCAGGACAAGCACGGGTGATCTCCTTCGGTTGCGCTCTGCGACAGCGTACGGCGTGCCCCCGCACGGCCTCGGTCCTACGCTCGTTCCATGCCCCGCCGCCACATCCGCGTGACCGGCGCCCCCGAGGCCCCCCTCCGGGCCGCCCTCACCGCGCTGCGTACCGAACTCGGCGTCGTCGAGAGCTTTCCTCCGGATGTGCTGGAGGAGGCCGAGCGGGTCGCGAAGGCTCCCACCCTTCCGTCCTACGACGCCACCGACATCCCCTTCTTCACCATCGACCCGCCCGCCTCCACCGACCTCGACCAGGCGCTGCACCTGTTCCGGCAGGGCACCGGCTACCGCGTCCGGTACGCCATCGCGGACGTCGCCGCCTTCGTCGTACCGTCGGGCGCGCTCGACCGCGAGGCGCACCGGCGGGTCACCACCCTCTACTTCCCCGACGAGCGGATCCCCCTGCATCCCGAGCCGCTGAGCGAGGGTGCGGCGAGCCTGCTCCCGGACCAGGTCCGGCCGGCGGTCCTGTGGACGATCGACCTCGACGCGGAGGGCCGTACGCTCGCGGTCGACGTCCGTCGTGCCCTGGTCCGCAGCCGGGCCAAGCTCGACTACGCGGGTGTGCAGAAGGAGATCGACGCGGGGACCGCCGAGGAACCGATCGCACTGCTCAAGGAGGTCGGGGAGGCGCGGGAGCGGCTGGAGGTGGAGCGGGGCGGGATCTCGCTCCTCGTACCCGAGCAGGAGATCGTCGAGCGCGCTCACGATCACACCTACGAGCTCGCCTATCGCGCCCCGCACCCAGCCGACGGCTGGAACGCCCAGATCTCCCTGCTCACCGGCATGGCCGCCGCCGACCTGATGCTGTCGGCAGGCACCGGCATCCTGCGCACCCTCCCCGCCGCCCCCGACGGCGCGGTAGGCCGCCTGCGCCGTACCGCGCACGCCCTGCACATCGACTGGCCGCACCACGTCTCGTACGCCCAACTGGTCCGCTCCCTCGACCCGCACCGCCCCCACCACGCGGCGTTCCTCCAGGAATGCACGACTCTGCTGCGCGGCGCCGGCTACACGGTCTTCCGGGCGGGAGCCCTCCCGCCCATCACCACACACTCCGCCGTGGCCGCCCCCTACGCCCACTGCACGGCCCCCCTGCGCCGCCTCGCCGACCGCTACGCCGCCGAGATCTGCCTCGCGGCGGCGGCCGGCCGACCGGTGCCCGACTGGGTGGAGGCCGCCCTCGACGCGCTGCCCGCCCGGATGACCGAGGGGGCGCGGCGCGCGGGCACGGTCGAGCGGGGGTGCGTCGACATCGTGGAGGCGGCGCTGCTGAAGGACCGGGTGGGGGAGGAGTTCGACGGCTGGGTGGTGGAGGTGGCGGAGCGCCAACCCGCCGTAGGGGTGGTGCAGTTGGAGTCTCCGGCGGTGATCGGCCGGCTGGAGGGCACGGACGCGCTGCCGCTCGGGGAGCGGATCAGGGTCCGCCTCAAGCAAGCGGATCCGGCTGCGGCGAAGGTGAGGTTCACGCCGGCTTGATCGCGTTGGTTGCTTTGCTCGCTTTGATCGCTTGTACGAGGTCGGTGGCATCGTCGGCGTGGAGGCGCACGAGCCGGATGTCCCGCCGGCGGCCCAGGAAAGTGAAGTGGGCGACGGGCTCGGTGAGTTCGAGCGTCACGGTCGTCTGAGCGCCGATGGCGAGGTTGAGCTCACCGTCGGCCCGCTCATGGGTGGTGCGCAACTCGCGCCGCACGTGCGCGATCTTCTCCAGCGGTATGCGCAGATCGACGTGCGCGGCACGCCGGACGCGCAGGGAACCGGCGTCGAGCACGTGCGGCCGTACGACGGAGGCGGCGTGCATTCCGATGATGATCAGGAGGGTGTACATGTCCAGCATGAACCACGCCCGTTGCACGGCCGGGTGGTTCCGCAGCAGTACGGACATCATGATCGACTCGATCACGATCACGAATCCGAATCCCAGCATCATCGTGCCCTGCCCACGCGAGTACCCGAAGGCGGTGCCCTCGTCGAGCCCGTGCCGGCGCCGGGCGGCCCACAGCCAGAGACTGACGACGAGCCGCAGCTCGTGCCGGACAAGGACGAGCGCGGTGCGCATCACGGTCCATCCCCTTCCATGAGCAGACGCAAGGTGCGACGGATGGCCTCCGCCTGTGCCGGGGCGAAGTCGGCGTAGAAGGCGCGCAGGAAACTGTTGTCGGGGTCGACCTCCAACGTCTCCGGGAGCAGATCGCGGGGCAGACAGTCGGCGAGGGCACGGGCCGCCTCGTCCACGCGCGGGTCGGCGGGGTCGGCGTCGGCGAGCTCGTCGAGCAGGGCGTAGGCGGCCACGGCCCGCTCCTTGCCGCCCGGCCGGTCGAGCGCACTCCCCAGCGCGCCCATGAGCTGCTCCCGCCCCTCGGGATCGGCCGTGGTCTCGATCAGCGCGAGCATCTCGCGGTCCTTGGCGGCCATGGGGGAGTCGGACACGTGGGCCATGTCCCGGAAAAGAGCGGCTAGTTGGGGCGAGACCGGCCCCTCGGCGGGCAGCCCGCCCTCCGCCTCCAGCAGCGCCCGCAACCGCGTCCGCCGCTCCCGGATGGCGTGCTCCTGCCGGGCGAGATCCTCATCCAGCTCCGTGAGCACCTCGACAAGATCCTTCCCGGCATCCTCGGCGAGCACGTCCCGCACCTCCGCGAGCCCGAGCCCCAGCTCCGTGAGCCGCCGGATCCGCGCCAGCACGACGGCATGCCGCAGCGTGTACTCCCGGTACCCGTTCGGCCGCCGCTCCGGCTCGGGCAGCAGCCCCTGATGGTGGTAGTGCCGCACCGTGCGCGTGGTGACGCTGACGGTGGCGGCGAGTTCTCCGATCCGCATGGGATCAGTAGAAACGTTGACGTTGCGGCAGGGTCAAGCGGATGCCTCCGGCGGCATGGAATCCGGGCTCGCAGTGGTTGACCCTTTGATGAGTGAGGGTTGGGAAGTCATGAGCCAGGGGCTGTGAAGTCGTAGGCCATCGGGTTGCGAACCCACGGGCCAGGGGGGTGCGAAGTGGGCGAACAGGCGCGGTGGACCAGAGCGCGGCTGGGCCGAGGTGGGCCCCCGCTCGACCTTCTGACGGCCCGCTTCGACCGGCACGTGTACGCCCCCCACGCCCATGACGAGTTCACGATCGGCGTGTGCGTCGGCGGCAGCGAGATCATCGACTACCGGGGCGGTCGCATACGCCCCGGCCTGGGCTCCATCGTCGTACTGGCACCGGGAGAAATGCACACGGGCGGGCCGGCCGAGTCCGGCGGCTACGCCTACCGAGCCCTGTACGCCGAGACCTCGCTGTTGACGGACGGCGCCCTGGGCACCGCCGCCCCACACTTCCGCGATCCCCTCCTCGACGACCCCGACCTGTCCACCGCGCTGCGCATCACACACGCCGAACTCGCCGCCTGCCCCGACCCGCTGGAGGCGGAGTCCCGTATCCCCTGGCTCCTGACCGCCCTGGCCCGCCGCCACTCCACGGCCCGCGCGGCGGACGACTCCGTGCCAGGCGCCGACCACATAGCGAGGACGGTCCGCGACCGCCTGGCCGACGAGCTCACGTCCCCACCCTCACTCGCGGCCCTGGCCACCGACCTCGGCCTGTCCCGCTACCAGCTCCTGCGTGCCTTCCGTACGACGATGGGGATACCGCCGTACGCCTGGCTGGCCCAGTACCGGGTGGCCCGGGCACGCGGCCTCCTGGAGTCCGGCTTCCGGCCGGCCGAAGTCGCGGGAATCGTCGGCTTCGCAGACCAGGCGCACCTCACCCGCTGGTTCCGCCGTGTCCTCGGGGTGACCCCGGCGGCGTACCGCAACAGCGTTCAAGACGCGGGAACGTGAGGGGGCCGAAACTCGCCGCATGACTGCACGCGGCTGGTTTCTGTTCGCCCTGATGGGCGTGGTCTGGGGCGTCCCGTATCTGATGATCAAGGTGGCGGTGGGGGAGGTCTCCCCGTCGGTGGTGGTGTTCACGCGCTGCGCACTGGCCGCAGCCCTCCTGCTCCCCTTCGCGGTACGCCAGGGAGGCCTGACCCGGACGGTCCGGACGCACTGGCGCCCGATGCTGGCCTTCGCGTGCATAGAGATCATCGGCCCCTGGTGGACCCTGACCGACGCCGAGCGCCACCTCTCCAGCTCCACGGCCGGCCTGCTGATCGCGGGCGTGCCGATCGTCGGCGTCGCGCTGGCCCGCTTCTTCGGCACCACGGAACACCTGGGCGTCCGCCGCCTGACCGGCCTCACCCTGGGCCTGGCCGGCGTGGCGACCCTCACGGTCCCGCACCTGACCGGCGGCGACGCCCGCTCACTGGCGGAGGTGCTGCTGACGGTGCTGGGCTACGCGACGGCCCCGCTGATCGCGGCGCGCTGGCTGAGGGACGTGCCGTCCCTCCACCTGACGGCGGCCTGCCTGACTCTGGCGGCGCTGGTGTACGCCCCCGCGGCGGCGCTGACCTGGCCGTCTTCGATGCCCTCGACCGAGGCCCTGACGGCCCTGACCGCCCTCGGCGTGATCTGCACGGCGGTCGCCTTCGTGGCGTTCCTGGAACTGATCAAGGAGGTCGGCCCGACGCGGGCGACGGTCTTCACGTACGTCAACCCGGCGGTCGCGGTGGCGGCCGGGGCCCTGTTCCTGGACGAGCCCCTGACGGCAGGGGTGCTGGCCGCGTTCGCCCTGATCCTCGCCGGATCCGTCCTGGCGACGGCAGCCCCCCGCAGGCCGGTAACATGGTCCACACGGCAGACGAGCCGGGCGGACGGCCGCGTGGAGTCCCTTCAGGGGCTTCCCGAGGAACGTCCGGGCTCCACAGGGCAGGGTGATGGCTAACGGCCACCCGGGGTAACCCGCGGGACAGTGCCACAGAAAGCAAACCGCCCGGCGCTTCGGCGCCGGGTAAGGGTGAAACGGTGGTGTAAGAGACCACCAGTGCCCAGGGCGACCTGGGTAGCTAGGTAAACCCCACCCGGAGCAAGGTCAAGAGGAGCCGCCGTAAAAAGCGCGCTCTGCGCGGACGTTCGAGGGCTGCCCGCCCGAGTCCGCGGGTAGACCGCAGGAGGCCGGTGGTAACGCCGGTCCTAGATGGATGGCCGTCGCCCCGGGGGCCGCGAGGACCCTGGGGAACAGAACCCGGCGTATAGCCCGACTCGTCTGCCGCTCTTTATTTCCGCAGTTCAGAGGCCATGTCTTCTCGCTGAACAAACTGTCCGGTAATCCGGGGCGAATTAGGCTCCGGCCTGGGCACTTCCGCTACGTCGTCGAGCGCACGATCTCCTGGCTCCACGGCTTCCAACGCTTGCGCATCCGCTGGGAACGCCGCGACGACATCCACAAAGCATTCCTCCAACTCGCCGCCTGCCTGATCACCCACCGCCACGTCCAACGGCTTTGTTGGGTCCTTTAGTCACGCACACGAGTCAGGGGCCTGATCCGTTGGGCGGATCGGCCCCCTGACCTGGTACTCCACTGTCGGGGTGGCGGGATTTGAACCCACGACCTCTTCGTCCCGAATTAGGCCCTGGAAGATCGCCGACCTGGGAGCCGTGCCAAAGATGCAGGTCAGGCCGTCGGCCAGGGTCGGTCTCCGGTGGCGCTCCCGAGCCACCATCTCAAGATGGTCTCCAGGATTTCTCCAGGGCTGTTGAGGCGCGCGTTGCCGTGGGCTTCCTTGCATGTCCACCGGAGGGAGCGCTCGAGTACGGCGAAGTGACGGACCGAGTCGCCAGTCGCCTAAGGCGTCCGTCCGCGTACATCGGCTTGCCCCACGGTGACCCCCGCCCAGCGCCACAGGCATAGGGCTGGCGGACAAGGACCAGATCACTAACGCAGCTCACTACCGGCGCACGGCTGACGCCCACTGAATCCGGAGTTGCTAGTAGTAGAGCCACAGGGGGGTTGCGCCATTGCCCATGGCGATCACAGTCGACTCTGGCGTTCCACGAATGCGGTAGCCAGCATGCGGCCAACTCGCTGCCAGGGCCGATTGGCGGCATACTGGAATAAGGAATTTTGTGGGGGTTTGCCTTGGGGGATGGGCACATGTATGACGACGACGCTTCACAGAGAAGTCACCCAGCAGATCAGCGGGTGGACGATTTGATGGAAGTGCTGCTGGTCGTCGCGCCAGATCCTGATGTGGAGCCGGAGACGGGGGAACGGGTGTCCCGTCGGCTGAGATCGGAGATTGCCGATCTGGATGTCGAGTGGGTGCGTCCTGGCCCAAGCGTCCCCGCTCCAGACGGTGCGAAGGCCGCAGATCCTGTCACGCTCGGAGCCATCATGGTGGCGATGAGTGCGTCCGGCGGCGTGTTCGCGACGCTTATCGAGACCGTACGCGATTGGCTCGGCAGGTCCTCCGCACGGCATCGTGTGTCACTGACTATCAACGGTGACACGATCGAACTGGAGAGGGCTTCGAACGCCGAGCGGCGCGACTTGATCGATGCGTATATCCGTCGCCACGCAGGCGGCTAGCCATGGGCCGCCGGCTGGCGCTACTTGTCGCCACGTACGAGTACCAGGACAGCGCTCTGCGGCAGTTGACCACCCCGGTGCACGACGCGGAGGCATTCGCCGCCGTACTGCGCAACCCGGACGTCGCCGGGTTCGAGGTCACCACCTTGGTGAACCAACCTCATTACATCGTCGGCGAGGCCGTCAACGACCTCTACCATGACCGACGCCGCGACGACCTCACACTTCTGTACTTCACAGGCCACGGGATCAAGGACGATGACGGTCGGCTTTACCTGGCGATGGCCAACAGCCGCCACGATTGTCCGCTATTCACGGCGCTGTCCGCCGAGCAGATTGATCAGGCCATGGTGGGATCCGTGTCCCGGCAAAAGGTGCTGATTCTCGACTGCTGCTACAGCGGGGCGTTCCCGGAGGGCAGGATCGCCAAGGCCGACACTGCGGTGCACACGCTGGAACGCTTCCACGCTCGCGGCCGAACTGTGCTGACTGCATCGGACGCGACCCAGTTCTCGTTCGAGGGGAACCAGGTGCACGGGCAGGCGGTGCAGTCGGTGTTCACTCGCCACCTTGTGGAGGGGCTGCGCGAGGGCAGCGCGGACCTCGATGGCGACGGCGACATCACCCTGGACGAACTCTATGGCTATGTTCACGACCGAGTCGTCGAGGAGATGCCGCAGCAGCGGCCCAAGAAACAGGACAGTGTCGAGGGCCGCATCGTCATAGCCCGCAACATCAACTGGGCCCTGCCTGTCCACCTGCGCAATGCCCTCACCAGCCCGATAGCTGAGGACCGGCTTGCCGCACTCGATGGGCTCGCCCGCTTGCTCCGCGTCGGCAACGATGTGGTGCGCAGCATCGTCCTCGATGAGCTCCGCCACCTCACCGACGATGACAGCAAACGCGTGTCAACCGCCGCCACCGCGAGCCTGCGGTCTCTCGCCCCTCAAACATCGACGTCAGAAGCGCCGTCCGAAGTACCGTCCGCCCTTCCTTCTGTGCAGCCGCAGGCCGCAGCAGGTCCGGACATCGGCCCTGAGGATGCACCTGGTCGTCGCGGTGAAGTTCATCGCGAGGCGGGCCGCTTCGAGCAAGCCATCACGGACTTCAACGCCGCACTCGACCTCAACCCCGAGGACCTGTGGGCCCTCGCCCAACGTGGTGAAGCCCACCTCGATATGGGCCGCTTCGACGAAGCCGTCGCTGACTTCAATGCCCTACTTGACCTCAACCCCGAGTTGCCGTGGGCTCTCGCCTCTCGCGGTGAAGCCCACCGTCTGGCGGGGCGCTTCGACGAGGCCATCACGGACTTCAACGCCGCACTCGACCTCAACCCCGAATTCGCGTGGGCCCTCGCCTCTCGCGGTCAGATCCACCGTCTGGCGGGGCGCTTCGACGAAGCCATCACTGACCTCACCGCCGCACTCGGCCTAGACCCGACCCTGCCCTGGGCTCACGCCGAGCGAGGCTTCGCCTACCGCCAGGTCGACCGCTTCGACGAAGCCATCACCGACCTCACCGCCGCACTCGACCTCGGCCCCACCCGCGCCGGGGTGCTCGCTGAACGCGGTGAGGCCCACCGTGAGGCCGGCCGCTTCGAGCAAGCCATCACGGACTTCAACGCCGCACTCGACCTCAACCCCGAAGACCCGTTCGCCCTCGCCTCTCGCGGTGAGGCCCACCGTGAGGCGGGGCGCTTCGACGAAGCCGTCGCTGACTTCAACGCCGCACTCAACCTCAACCCCGAAGACCCGTTCGCCCTCGCCTCTCGCGGTCAGACCCACCGTCAGGCGGGCCGCTTCGACGAAGCCGTCGCTGACTTCAACGCCGCACTCAACCTCAACCCCGAGTACCCGTTTGCCCTCGCCTCTCGCGGTCAGATCCACCGTCTGGCAGGCCACTTCGACCAAGCCATCACTGACCTCACCGCCGCACTCGACCGAGACCCCGAATACCCGTTTGCCCTCGCTCAACGCGGAGAAGCGCATCGCGAGGCGGGCCGCTTCGACGAAGCCATCAGTGACTTCACCGCCCTACTCGCCCTCAACCCCGAATTCCTGTGGGCCCTCGTTCAACGCGGTGTAGTCCATCGCGAAGCGGGGCGCTTCGACGAAGCCATCAGTGACTTCACCGCCGCACTCGACCGAGACCCCGAATACCCGCAGGCTCTCGCCTCTCGCGGTGAAGCCCACCGTCTGGCGGGGCGCTTCGACGAAGCCATCAGTGACTTCACCGCCGCACTCGACCGACACCCCGAATACGCTTGGGCCCTCGCCTCTCGTGGTCAGACCCACCGTCAGGCGGGCCGCTTCGACGAAGCCATCACTGACCTCACCGCCGCCCTCGACCTAGACCCGACCCTGGCCTGGGCTCACGCCGAGCGAGGCTTCGCCCACCGCCTACAGGGCCGCTCCGACGAAGCCATCACCGACCTCACCGCCGCACTCGACCTCGACCCCAGCCTTGCCGGGGTGCTCGCTGAACGCGGTGAGGCCCACCGTGAGGCCGGCCGCTTCGACCAAGCCATCACCGACTTCAGCGCCGCACTCGACCTCAAACCCGAATACCCGTTCGCCCTCGCCTCTCGCGGTGCAGCCCATCGTGAGGCGGGCCACTTCGACCAAGCCATCACTGACCTCACCGCTGCACTCGACCTAGACCCGACCCTGGCCTGGGCCCACGCCGAGCGAGGCGCAGCCCACCGCCAGGCCAGCCGCCTCGACTAACCAGGGGGCTCACGGAGCCTCATCTGCGGCAACGACCACCATCGACGCGTTGCCGTGGATGCGGGGCGAACGGGCTGATCGACAGCCACTAAATACGGAGGACGAGGAGGTACCGCAGCCCGTCAGCGTCACCCACATGGGCAAGAAGGAGGGTGCCGAGCCGGTCGAGAAGGACACCTCGACGCTGCTCTTCGAAATCGCAACGGACTTCGGTGCGCCGGTATGGCTGCTGTGCAACGTGCCCCGTGCCTACGACGGCAGTGGTGCTGGCCGACTGGGCTCCAAGCGCACTCGGTGGGAGGCGGAGAGGTCGGTGCAGTCAGAAGACCGGTCGGAGCGCCGCAAGGGCGAGACGCCGCAGAACGTCCACGCCATGACCGCCACGGAGATCCTCCCCATCGGGGGACCGTCCGACGTGGCGCGTGAAGTGCTGGCGGCCATGACCGCCCGGCTGTGCCACCAGACCCTCTTCTGGTCCGACCGGGCCCGCTACCCGGTGCCGCTCCACGCCGCACGCCAAATGGACCTCGACCACCCGCAGTACCGACGTGCGGTAGTCGACGCGGAGCCGGGGAGTGGGGACGAAGTGGAAGCGGGAGAAGCATTAGAGTCGGAGGCGAAAGCGCCGTGTACGCGCATGGCCGGCTGACGGCCAACTCCCCCAGTTGCCAAGCGAAGTAAATGGCCGGGGCAGGGCGACTCCCGTCGCACAGGCGCGTTGGGGGCAGGCGTATGCGAAGTGACCGGCCTCGGGAGAGGGCGAGGCCGGATCACGTTCTCGGGCACCTTGACATCGGACGCCACTTCGTCACGTACGTAGAGCAGGGCTGCACCACCCTGCTCACTGTCATCCAGAAATCAGTGACCTACTAGATCATCACCGCGCGCGCTGAACAGACAGCGCAGGTCGTACGCTCACGGAGCACGGGATTCCGGACTCGTCATGTCTGGCGGCCGGGTCCCGGGGCCTGCCCGCCAAAGGCGCATGGATGGTTGCTGGTTGCCCAGATCACAACACCTACGCCAGTGACCTTCGCACTGCGCCAACCAGCGAAGCGGCACGCATGTCGTCGGGCCCACTGATGATGTTGTTCATCACGTAGCCGAAGGCAATTCCGTGCTGAGGGTCGACGAAGCCGAGTGAGCCGCCTCGTCCCGTGTGGCCGAAGGAGCTTGGGCCAGCCATGGGGTTGGTCTCGGTGGGCAGCATGTATCCAGAACTGAATCGACTCGGGATCAGCATCACTTGGTCCTTCCCGCTGGCTTGCTCCTTGGCCGCCGACTCCAGGGATTCTGGAGTAAGCAGGCGTGTACCGTCCACCTCGCCGATCAGCGCGGCGTACATGCGTGCCAGTGCATGTGCGGTGCCGATCCCGTTGGAGGCCGGGAGTTCTGCGGCCTGTACCTCGGGCGAGTCGAAATCGATCTCGGCGGGATCGGTGACCATGTACGCCCTGTTGCTGAATGACTCCGGATCCCTCCACGCGGCAACCTGCTCGCGGAGTTCCTCTGGAACCGACTCGACGGGCACGGTGGTGAGGTCGACGTCCGGCCGCTGGTACACCATGCGGCTGACCCGGTCGCGTTCACGCGCCGGCAGCCCGATGAAGAAGTCCAGCCCGAGGGGGGCGGCGATCTCGTCGGCGAAGAAGCGGCCCGGCGTCTGGCCGGACACCCGGCGAATCACCTCGCCGACGAGCCAGCCCCAGGTCCGACCGTGGTAGCCGTGCGCCGTGCCCGGAGTCCACTGGGGACGCTGAGCGGCCAGCGCTGCCGCCATCGGGTGCCAGGCCAACGCCTCGTCCAGTGGGACGGGTTGGTCCAGTGTGATCAAGCCGGCCTGGTGGGACAGCAGCCAGCGCACCGGGATGTCCGCCTTGCCGTTCGCGGCGAACTCCGGCCAGTACTTCGCCACCGGCGCGTCCAAGTCCAGCGCACCGCGCTCGGCCAGCATGTGTGCCGCGGTCGCGGTCGCCCCCTTGGTAGCCGAGTAGACGAGTTGCAGGGTGTCCCGTGTCCATGGACGACCGGTCTCTGGATCGGCGACGCCTCCCCACAGGTCCACCACCGGTCGGCCGTACTGGTACACGCATACCGCCGCGCCGATGTCCCCGTGCTGGGCGAAGTTCGCCGCGAACGCCTCACGCACTGGTTCGAACCCAGCCGCGACCTCACCGTCGATCGTCGTCATGCCGTCCATCCTGGCATTGCGACCGCCTGCTCTGCGGGGGCGGGCCCGCCCCTCGTAAGTCCGAGACGGTGCTGTCAGGCTGAGACGGGCAGCGCCTGGAGGCGCTCACGGAATTCACGGACAGCGGGGACGGACTTGCGGGGTTCGAGTCGTGCGGAGAACTCTTTCAAGCGGTCCACTGCCCGCACGGAGCTGACACTGCTCTCCAGCAGGTCGGCGCCGTAGTTCGCGGCGTCCAGCGCCCCGTCGAGGTCGCCGCCGGCGAGCCGGGCCTCGGCCAGGCGGCTGGAGCGTACGGCCTTGTCCCGAGGAGCCGCGCTCTTCACCGAGGTCTCCAGGGAGCCCGTCGCGCGCTCCACTTGTCCGGATCGCAGCAGGACCTTGCCCTCGGTCGACTTCAGCTGGGCCTCGCCGAACCAGTTGAGCCAGTCCGGGTTTTCCTCCGTCGTGTGGCGCTCCCAGTGGGACAAAGCGCGGTTGAGCGCTGTTCCTGCGTTCCGGTGGTCGCCGTCACGGGACAGCGCCTCGGCCTTGTGCAGGTAGAGGAAGGACTGGGTGTACGGCGACAGAGTTCGAGGGGCGTTGTCGATGGCGGTCGAGATGAGGGCGACGCGCTCGGCGGTCCGTCCGGCCTCGGAGACGTGGACTCCCATCTCCGCGAGGATGAAGGCGCCGAACGCGTCGTCTCCAGCGGTACGGGCGCTGCGCAGAGCTCCGACGTAGTAGCGCTGGCCGGCGGACCGCAGCCCCGCGTCGTAGGCCATCCAGCCGGTCAGGTGCGACACCCGGGCCGCCAGGGCGTAGAGGCGGATTCGGATGCTCTCCGTGTACCTGCCGGTGCTCAGGAGGCCGGTGACGAGGGCGAGATCGCCGCGTGCCTGCTCCAGGAGTGTGGCGCCGCCGAGTTGGTCGTCGAGGGTTCGGAGCGTGCTGATGCGCTGCTCGATCGTGGAGACCATCGTGTCCGTGACCTGATCCCCGCCCAGGGCAGAGGCGAAGGCGGACGGTGCGTCCACCCAGCTCGCCGCGAGGCCCGTCAGGGCGGCGCCGGTGATGGTGAGAAAGCCCCGGCGGTCCATGCGGCCACTCCCCACGAGTTCAGACAGCGCCTCAACGGTACCGGCCTCGGTCCACGGGGCGGTGAGTCCCGTGACCTCCCAGACCGGAAGCCATCGGGGCCAACCTTCCGTGCGCGCCTGCTCGTACGGGACGCGCAGAAGGTCGGCGAGTACGCGCTGGGCGTCGGCGTCCGGCTCCTGCCCCTGCTCCCACTTCCATACGGTGGTCCGGTTGGTCGCGAGCGGGATTCCGAGTGACCTCCCGTGCGCCTGCATGAGTCGGGCGAACTGGGCCTTCCCCCATCCGCGCGTCTGGCGGAGGAAGCTCAGCGGGTGGACTGCCAACGGCTCGCCAGGCATGCCATCACTCCCGTCATCCCCCTCGCGGCGTAGTGGGGAGGCTACTTCGCGTGGCCGCGCACGGGGAGGGCGTCCCCATGAGGAACCCCCTAGAAACGTTCCGCCTTGCTAGCTGCGGCCGTTGACTGAGTATCAGCCGTCCACGGAGCCCGCGCAGGGCGACCGCTCCCGGAACGGCTCCTCAGATCGGCGGCTCCGCCCTTGCTTCCCCCTCGGGACGGAGCCGCTCTCCAACCCTTCGGAGGCATCAGCCATGCCCACGCTCGTCCATCGGTTCGTCCTCGCGGGTGAGGAAAGGGAAGTCTCCCTCGCCCGGCGCACGGTCGTCGACAAGGTGCGTACGTGGGGGGTGCCGTTGGACGACGACATGGCGGACGCCATCCGTCTCGTCACCTCCGAGCTCATCAGCAACGCTGTGGTCCACGGGGAGGGGCCCGTCACCGTCACGCTGTACCACCAACCCGGCCGTCTGGTGATCGACGTCTTCGACGACAATCCCGCAGCTCCACAGACGAGTTGTGCCCAGGCCGACGACGAGAGCGGGCGCGGCCTGGCACTGGTCGAGCTTCTCGCTTCGCGGTGTGCCTGGGAACCCGCCGGCCAGGGGAAGCGCGTATGGGCGGAGATCGCGCTTCCCAGCGCGGCGCCCGCCATCCGAGCCGCCGTTCTGCGCAGATTACTCGCACTACGGCCGAAGCATGGGAGCGTCGGCGAGCCCGAGTCGCTCACCCTGGCGGTCGCGTGATGGGACGGCACACGCTGCGGACGACTCCACTTCCTGCCCCTGATGTCGTCTTCCGCCCTACCCGTCGCGACATCGACCCCATCACCAGAGAACCCACCGAGTACGCCCTTTGAGACCGCCACGAATGGCAGGCACGCGGCGAGTGCTGGCTGTGGTGCGGACGTGACGACGTCGAGGTGACGTGGATCGGGCCCGTCCGATCGAGCGGCATGCACGCGGCCCTCTACGCCTGCCGCGCGTGTCTGTATGAGCTGGACCAGCGTGTTCTGGAGACCAACATGCGCCAGGACGTGGGCGTGCTGCCGATGAATCGCGGACCTGCCCGGTCGCTGGTGTAGGACCGCGGCTCTTCGCGACCCCCAATGACCGCCGCTCCACGGCACCCCCCCTTCTCCCACTGCTGTGGAGCGGCCACCGACCTCCCGCCGGAGCCCTGGCGGGAGAAGCGAAGAGGAAGGAGTACGAGGTGGCAGAGCCCACGACACCGCCTCCGGCCCGAAGCGGCCTCCTGGTGGCGGTGCAAGAGCTGACAGCCGTCCACGACCGCTACGACAGCCTCCGGTCGGACAACCAGGGAAGTTCCGGCGACGCGCCGTGGCCTGGTGGCGACGGCAACCTGCACGACAGCGAGTAGGCACCAAGCGGTGAGGGCCGGCGCGCTTGGCCGTGTCGGCCCCCACCGCGTCCGAATCACGTGGTCGATCCCATGGAGGACGTAACGATGGAACATCAGTTGATCAGCGCCATCGAGACTGCGCTCGGATGGAACGGGGCGGAGGAGCTGGGCAAGGACTTCGTACGCGGGAGCATGGACGACCCCGAACTCGTCTCCCGCATCATGACCCCGAACCGTCTGCTCGACATCGCGATGCGCAGGAGCCTGAACCGCCCGCAGTTCCGGTGCTTCCAGAAGGGCGAAGAGGTCCATCCGGCCATCTACTACACCGACAGCGTCAGCCCCCGCGGCCAGAGCATCCCCATGGCCAACATGCGCAGCCTGGGCAGGCTCCTGGGCGAAGGCGCGACGGTGATCATGGACCAGGCCAACGTCTTCGATCCGACGATGGAGGTCGCCTGCCGGGCCCTCCAGTGGTGGTCCCGTGAGCGAGTCCAGGTCAACGCGTACCTGACGACGAACGACGCCTCCGGCTTCCCCCTGCACTGGGACGACCACGATGTCGTCATCGTCCAGCTCGCTGGTGAGAAGGAGTGGGAGGTCCGCGCGACCTCCCGCGCAGTCCCCATGTACCGGGACGCCGACCCCAACAACACCCCGAGCGACGAGATCATCTGGTCCGGTCTGATGCGAACCGGCGACGTCATGCACATCCCTCGGGGCCACTGGCACCAGGCGACACGAACCGGCATCGGTTCCGGCAAGAGCCTTCACGTCACGTTCGGCATCACCAAGCGCACAGGAGCGAGCTGGCTCGCGTGGCTGGCCGACTGGTGCCGCGAGCACGAGATCTTCCGCCACGACCTCGACCGCTGGCATGGAACCGGCGGCGAGGCTCTGAGCGCGGCTGCCGCCCGGCTCGTAGGTGAACGCTCCCCGGCCGACTTCCTGGCCGCGTACGAACACGAGACGACGCTGCCTCGGCACGTGCCCTTCCTCGACATATTCGGGCCGCTCGACGCCGTGGTGTGTACCACCCACTTCCCGCCCCGCATCGAGGAAAGCGGGGAGACCGTCCACGTCGTGGCCTCCGGGAAGAAGCTCACCCTCACGGCCAAGGCCCTGCCCGCACTGCGTCTGCTGCTCAGCGGCCAGCCGGTCGCGCTGGAGCGAGCCGCGGCCGTCGTCGGAGCCGAAGTGACCGAGGTCGCCGAGATCCTGGTGA
The DNA here is from genome assembly GCF_039537145.1 of Streptomyces shaanxiensis. Lineage (NCBI taxonomy): Bacteria > Bacillati > Actinomycetota > Actinomycetes > Kitasatosporales > Streptomycetaceae > Streptomyces > Streptomyces shaanxiensis. Next base: position 44,421 of record NZ_BAAAZY010000007.1, on the reverse strand, counting down.
AGGAGGAGCTGTGCGCGGTGCTGACCCCCGAGTTGTCCTCGGGCTACACCGGTCTCGTCACGAACGCCGTCTTCTGACCGGAGCGTTGGACCTCGGTGTCACCGCCCTCGACACCAGCAGCAACTACCTCGGCTTCGGCTCGCATGAAGCCCTGGCGCGGACAGCCGGTGACCTGCTGCCGAAGTTCACGGTCTCCACCAAGGTCGGCTATTTCCCGGGGCCGGACGGGGCGGGGCATTCCCTGGACCCCGTACGTCTGCACGCGGCCGTGGAACGGGCGGCCGAGGACCTCGGGCGGGAGCCGGACCTGGTGTTCTTGCACAACCCGGAACAATCCCTCCGTGGAGCCGCCCCTCACAACCAGGACGCGCTGGTACAGGCGTGCGCCACTCTCGACGCGGCCGTAGCGAAGGGACTCTGCGCCGCCTGGGGCGTCGCGTCCTGGGACCCGTCACCGCTGCTGAGCCTGATCGACGCGACCGTACCGAGGCCGGCGGTCCTCATGGTCCGCGCGGGTTTGCTGGTCGGAGCCAGGACTCTGGACGCTGCGGAAGCCCTCACCGAGGCGTGGGGCCTGGAGGGCGGCGAGGTGTGGGGGATGAGCCCTTTCGGGGGCAGTACCAGCACCCCGTTGTGGGACAGGATCGACCCACGCGTCTTCCTCCGGGACGGCAGCCGACTCTCCTGCGTACAGGCAGCGTTCAGAGCCGCCTATCACCTCCCGCGGGTCGGCTCCGTCGCCGTGGGCACCGATGAGCCCGCCCATCTCGGCGAACTCGTCGGCGCCCTGGCGGGCGGGGTCGACGAGCGGACCGTCCAGGAATACCGGAGTCTCCTCCGAGACCGCTCGCGCGCTCAGCCCGCTTGAAGCTCCTCGATGACCTGCTCAGCCATACGCCGGGCGAGTTCCAGCCGAGGGTCCTCCGGGTGCGCGTACGGCCCGAGGATCTTCGAACAGGCGAACAACGTCATCAACTTGCCGTCCCGGCTCTCGAAGTCCGACCGGCGCTCGCGTCTTACGCGATCGGCCAGAGCCGGGACCGCAAGGGAACTCGCCCACAGGGAGGACGCATCCAGCCCCAGCGGCGCGCTACCCCAGTCCTCCCAGTCGAAGAGGCTGAACGTCGGAGCGGTCATGTTCGCCCAGTTCAGGTCCGCGTGGGCCGGCACCCACCGCTCCACGGTCGTATCGAAGTCGGCCGAGAAGACACCGCGGATGGACTCGGTGACGAGAGCCTGGGTGATGGTGACGGTGTCCGGTGTGGCGATCCGCCCAGTGTCCTGTGCCGCCAGAGCGTCCAACGAGGCGTTTAACGCCTCCCACCAGTCGTCCGTCAGCTCCGGGGCCTCACTCAAGATGGCGCTTCCGACGGGAGCCCCAGGCAGGAGTCCGGTTTCGTCGGCCCGCCACATCGCCGACTCGTCTGGGTTCCGCCAGACCACACATCCGTGCCACTCAGGCTGGGCAATGCCTTCCAGACGCGCGGCACTTTCGGTGCCGTTCCATCCCTGATCGGGGATCTTGTCGAGCGAGCGCCGCTCGATCCGCACCCAGGTGTCACGGACCGTCCTGGCTCCCACGGATCGGCGTTTGCGCACCACCGTATCCGGGAGCAGGCGCACCTGCAGAGACCGCTCGACACGATCAAGAACCGAGTCAACCGACTGTACCCGTAGATCAACAGCTTGACCCGCGGAGACCGAGAGCGTCATGGACGTGACCGTAGCAGTGATGCGGCGTGAGGTGCCCGGCGCCGGGGCACGGGCGGTAGCCGTCAGCCGCATCCAGGTCCGACTGTAGGGAGGGCGAAGCCCTGACGCGAGGGGACCATCGCATCGGTTCGCCGACGGCAGACAGGAAACATCCCGCAATGACTGGTATGCCGCGGCACGGCATGTCAACGTACAACGCTCCGCCGGAAGATCTGCCCCGAGCCCATGGAGGCGCCCTACACCCGCACCACCCCACCGACCCTTACCTCCCCTCCCCGACGGACCCGGTGTACTGGGTCACTCCGCGTCACCTTGCCGGTGACGACGGCGCTCTCGCCGAGCGGGTCGGCGACACCCTGGCCGGCCTCGGCTGGCGTATGTGGCCCACCTCTCGCCACACCCTGCGGAGTGTTTCTTCCGAGACAGGCCCTCTTGCAATACAACTCGCACGCCGTCTGTGTACTGCGTAGGCTCCGCATCGAGGCCGCAGGCACTGCGCATCCGCTGCGCACTCGATGCGCAGTTCTCCTGCGCACCGCTGTGACGTGCTGTGGTCGGCCTTCCGGAGCTGTGGTCGGACCTCGTGGTCGGGCTCTGCGCAGCTGCCGTGCGAGGACGGGTGAGCTGCGCAGGGTGCCTAGAAGGGCGGCGACTGACTCCATGTGACTGCGGTGGCGGGGTCTTGGACGGGGCGCCAGACAGGCGCAGAAGGGCCGTTGTTGCGCAGGTCTGTCATGGACGCCGCGAAAATGGGGACGTCCCGTGGAAAGCCGGCCAGTGCCGGGTCCGCGGCGGCCGCGTGTAGGGCGGTGATGCGGGTGGTGACGCCGGCGGGGCCGGTGCCGTCCAGGACGAACAAGATGCGGGGGAAGAGCGGGTAGCTTCGTCGCCATTCCTCGAGCAACGGCTCCTGGCCGATGGTCGGCTGACGCTGCCGCGGGGGCACGGGCACGTAGCGGTGGAGGCGGGCGTAGCCAGTGAGTTTCGCAGCTAGGCGTTCGGGGCCCATCGTGGCCCGGTCGACCTCGACGAACGCCCGCAGCATTACCCCTCCGCCGTCACGTCCGCGCCGGTAGTACATGAGGGCGTCGGGGATGACAGCCTCGCCGCCCCCAACGGGGTGGTAGACCTCGGGCAGCCAGTCCAACGGTCGGCACAACTCGCCGCGGCGGCGCGCGTCCTCAAGGAAGATGAGGGCGGTCTCGGTCACCGTCAGCGTGTGGCCGACCCGCAGCCGCACGGCGGTCGGATCGGACACTGTCTTCGGCGCCCGCCGCCCGCGCAGCTCCGGCCACTCTGAAGCGATCTGCACACCGTACGCGGTGGGAAACCACACGCGCATCCGTCCGGCCCGCGGCAGGGTGATTCGGTCGATAAGCCCCTCGTGTCGCAGCTTGGCCAGCCGCCGCCGCGTCTGCTCGTTCCGCACCCCAGGAGCTATCACCCGGTGCATCTGCTCGGTGGTGGCCAACCGGTATTGCGTCAGCACCGCAAGCGCCAGCCGATCCCCACCGCCCGCATCCACGTCCGTCATCGTCGGCCCGCCTCTCCTGTATCGGGTGGCCCCGTCCTGCCCGGCGCCACGCGTACCGGCAACAGCAGCAGCCGACCCCCACCACGCCTGCGTCCACGAAGGCCCGACCACGGTCACGATGCGACAACACCCCTGACGGCCAGGCCGATATCTCCGCCGATATCCCCGTCTGCAACGGCCCGCACGCTGCCACGCCGTGGGCGGCATCTCCGCAGGTCTCCGCAGTCTCCGTGGCGTGGTCGCCAGCCCGACATCCCCCTCAGCACACCCCCGCGCTCGCCCCAAACCAGAAGAAGAGCAGGTAACAGGGGACGGCGGGCGAACGGGCGGGTGCGTGCCGCCGGGGCATCGGGGCGCCGTTCCCACTGTTGCGCGCCGACGGGCGCCGGCGCGCTCGCGCGTCGAACCCCGCGCCGGCCGGCAGCACCACCCACCAACCGGAGTCCGGGCGGCAGGCACGTTCGCCCCGGCCATCGGCGTGTGAACGTGCCCGAGCCCGTGAGCCCACACGGCCCAGCCGGATTCCCCGAACCTTCTTCGGAGTGTCAGTGCCGGTCCGTACGCTCGACAGCATGGTGGGGGACGAACTGTACGAAGAACCAAATGATGAGCGGTTAGACGAGGGGAGCGGTGCCGAGACCTGGCAGCGGCTGAGCGCCTACGCCTACCTCAGCGCGCCCGAGCGGCTGGAGTACGTCGCGGTGATGCGGGTGTTCTGCGGCACCCTGCTCGCGGACCTCGCCGTACCCGACGTGCGCGCCAAGCTGGCACAGGCGGGTCACCCGGCGGCAGCGCTCGACGCGGAGACACTCACCGCCCGGCTCGAACAGCTCGTGCGCTGGGGCAATCTGCTGCGCAGCACGCACACGGTCACAGCGACCAGCATCGCCGAGTACCAACGCTCCCGCTCCCGCTACCAACTGTCCAAGCTGGGCGAACGGGTGCAGCGCGACGCCGATGAGGTGCTGGCGGGAGCGGACGCCGCGCGTGAGGTCAGCAGTGAGTTGCTCACCCTCGTCGACCGGGGGCTCAAGGAGATCGCGGCCCTGGCCGCCGCGCCGGGCGGCGCGGACCCGCAGCAGGCGCTGGAAAAGATCAGCACCCTCTTCGCGCAGTTCGCCGAATTCGCCGAGTCAGTACGGGACTTCTACGCGTACCTCGGCCAGGTGCTCGCCCGCTACGACCTCGATGGAGCCGAGTACCAGGGGTTCAAGGAACTGCTGCTCGACTACGTAGAGGCGATCACCGAGGACGTGTCCTTCCGCGCCCCGCGCATCGCCGCCCATCTGCGCGCGATCTGGCCTCACCTACCCACGCTGCTGAGCTGCATCGACGCCCATGCGACAGGCCTCGGAGCACTTTCGGACGCGCTGCCCGAGACGCGGGTGCAGCGCAGTCGGGGACGGGAGTTGGCCGACTGGGAGGGGCTGCGCGACTGGTTCGCCGACAGTGACGGCCATGGCAGCCAGGTGGACCAGCTCCGGGACGCGACCCTGCGCGCCCTGCAGTCGCTGCTCGCCAACGCCAAGCGGATGCTGCGCTCCGCGTCGGGCGAGATGTCCCGCCGCAAGGACCTGCTCAGGCTCGCCGCCTGGTTCGACGCCGCGGAGCCGGAGGAGGCCCACGACATCGCGGTCGCCGCTTTCGGGCTGTACGGGGCACGGCATCTGGGCGTGGCGCCGGATCCTGACCGGTCCGTACCGGCGTATGTGAGCTGGTGGACCGGACCTGTCGTGGACGTGCCGGTGGCGTTGCGCGAGCGTGGCAGCCGGGCCCCGCGCGGGCGGGCCGCGGCGGTGGAGAACCACGGCGAGCAGAAGCGCCGCCTCATGGAAGAGGCGCGCGAGCAGGCCGCCGCCCGCCAGGCCGCGGCCGCCGAACTACGCAGCGCGTCCGGCCGGTTCGACCAGGTCAGGCTGGGTTCCGCGGCCATGCGGCTGCTGCTGGAACTCCTCACCGCCGCCCTCGGCAACGCCCAACTGCACAAGGAGGCCGGTGATTTCCAGCTCGACGGCGCCCAGGCAGGCGATGCGGATCTGGGCATCAGACTGACGGCGTGGCGCACCCCGGGCAGGCACACCCTCCTGCGTTCCGCGGACGGCGACCTGACCGCAGACGATCTCACCCTGACTGTTGAGAATGCCTCGTCACCCGCCGCAGCCGAGGAGGCGAGCGCCTGATGCCCCTGCCCTCCGCCTACGACGTGGCACTCGCCGCCGAACGACGGGCCGCCGCCCGCCTGCTGCTGGCCCACCCCCTGGTCACCAGCAACGGCCCGCACAGCGACACCTTCCCGCTGATCCGCCGCCACGCCGACTGGCTCGCCCAGCGCTTCCAGCAGGTGTTCGGCTACCGACTCCTCGTCGAGGCGTCGTACGCCCGCCTGTTCAAGGCCGGCCTCGGCCCCGGCTGCGGCCACCGCCTCGAGCGGCCGTCCACCGGCACGCCGTTCACACCACGGACGTACGCCTACCTCGCCCTCGCCCTCTCGGTCCTCGTCACCGCCCCGGAGCAGCTCCTGCTCTCCCAGCTCGTCGCCGACCTGAGGGCCACGGCCGTGGACGCCGGGATCGAAGTCAGTGACACCGGGCGTCAAGCAGAGCGGCGCACGCTCGCCGCCGCGCTGCGCCAACTCGTCGACTGGGGCGTGCTGGCGGAGACCGAGGGCCACGTGTCGGCCGTCGCCGAGGAACGGGGCGGCGAGGCGCTGCTGAGCGTGGACCGCGAGATCGCCCGCGCGGTCGTCGCCGGACCGCTGGCGCAGAGCCGCGACGGAGCGGATCTCGTACGCCGCGCCGCCGATCCCGGCTCCGGCGGCCCGCGTACGTACGTGCGCAGACGCCTCGTCGAGACACCTGCCGTCCACCTCGACGACCTCACCGGAGCCGAGCGGGAATGGCTGCGGACCCGGCAGCGGCGTGAGGCCCAGGCCTTCTCCGAACTGCTGGGCCTGGAAGCGGAGATCCGTGCCGAGGGCATCGCCCTCGTCGACCCGGACGGCGACCTCACCGACCTGCACCTGCCCGGCACCGGCACCGTCGCCCAGGCGGCGCTGCTGCTGGTGGGCCGGCTGGTCGACCGGCTGCGCCCCGAGGATCCCGGCCACCCCGCAGTCGGCGGGAGGCTGGTCATCGGCGTACCTGTCCCGGGCGGGCTGTTGCCGGAACTCCTCGATGAGCTCGTCGAGGAGTACGGGCGACGCAGCAACTGGCAGCGAGGCCTGCTGGAGGACCGGGGCGGGCTGCTCGCGGCCGTCCTCGACCTTCTTGTCCGTATGGGCCTGATGGCGCCCGCCGGCCCGGTGCGCGCCGACGGCCACGGCCTGCCCGAGGGATACGAGGACGCGGCGTTGGACGGCCGGTCCGTCACGGACGTCTCGGGCGCCCGAGGGCAGGACGGCGCGGGCGGCTGGGTGCTGCTCGCCGCGGCCGCCCGGTTCGCCACCACCGTGGCCGTCGCGTCCCGCACGGAACAGTCCCCAGCAGACGACGTCTCCCAGGAACCCGAGGAGCCGACCCGGTGAACCACCCCCTGTCCCCGCACCGCTACCGCCTGCACCGCGCCGGCATCAGGAACGTCTGGCAGTACGACGAGCAGGAGTTCTCCTTCGGCGACGGCCGCCTGCTGCTGCGCGGCAAGAACGGCGCGGGCAAGTCCAAGGCCCTGGAGATGCTGCTGCCGTACCTCCTCGACGGGGACGCACGCGCTCTGGATGCCACCGGGACCGGCCGCACCACGCTCCTGTGGCTGATGCTCGACGGATTCGAGCAGACCAACCGGCTGGGCTACCTGTGGGTGGAGTTCACGCGGACGGACGAGGAGGGAAACGACCACCACCTCACCCTCGGTGCGGCGATCCGCGCCTCCCAGTCGACCAGGACGGCCAAACCGTTCTTCTTCGTCACCCCGCTGCGGGTGGGCAAGGACCTGCACCTGGCCCCGGCCGGCCAGCCGCTGCCGGTCGACCAGCTCAAGTCGCTCGTCGGGCCGCAGAATGTCACCGACCGCGCCGTGGAGCACCGGGCCCGCGTCGCCCGCCACCTGTTCGGCCTCACCGATCCGGCCCGCTACCGCAACCTGCTCCACCTGCTGCACCGCCTACGGCGCCCCACCATCGGCGACCGCATCGACTCCGGCGGTCTGGTCTCCGTCCTCGCGGAGACGCTGCCCGCGCTCGACGACGAGGTCGTGGAGAAGGTGGCCCGCAACCTCGACGACCTGGACGCGGTACGCACCGACCTCGGGCGCCTGGAGCGGACCGACGAGGCGCTGCGCACCTTCCTGACCGGCTACCGCGGCTACCTGCACGGGGCGCTGCGCCGCCGGGCAGACGAGGTGAACGGCGAATTGGAACGGCTGGCGGAGCATCGACGCTTGGCGGGCGAGGCGGCGAAGAAGGCGGAGAAGCTCCGTACGAGCGAGGACGAACGCACCGCCCGCCTCGATGTCCTCAGGGCGGAGGCGGATGCGGCGGAGACGGATCTCGCCGCCCTGCACGCCAGTGCCGCCTACCGCAGTCTGCAGGAACTCGGGGAGAAACGTGCCACGGTGACCGCCCTGCACAGCGCGGCGGCGACCGCCTTCAAGGCCCTGCGCCAGGCCCACAGCACTCAGGAAGAGACAGGACGGCGGCTCACCGAAGAAGCCGGAAGGCTCGGCGGAGAACTGGTCGAGCTCGGCACGGCACACAGCGAGTTGCTGCGCGAGGCGGAGCGCTCCGGGCTCGACCCCGTGCACCTGGGCGAGCCCGCGGTGGCCGCCGTCACCTCGGTTGCGGCTGCGGCGGCGGCCGAACTGACGTCCCCGGACGGCGACTTCCACCTCGTGCGGCAGAGCGAGGTGCTGGCCGTCGATACGGAGGCCTGCGCGAGAGCCCTGCACGCCTGGGACACCCAACTGGACGCTGCTGGGCCGGTGATCAGGCATCGCGTACGAGCCGTGACCGAACTGACCGCGCTCATCGACAAGACGCGCCGGGCCCAGGCAGAGGCGCACGAGGCCGATGCCGCTCGGGAACGTCTGGAGGAGCAGGCGGACGAGGCACGTGAGCGGGCCGGACGCCGACGGGAGGAGACGGCACGCGAAGGGGAGGCGTACGCGGGCGCCGTGCGGACCTGGACCGAGCGGCTGCAAAGCCTCACCGGCGTGTCACTCGACGCCGTACACGTCCTGATCGCCCACGACCCGTCGCAGGGTCCGCTGCCCGCCCACGCCCCCGACGAGGTGGCCGACACCGCCCGGTCGGCCGTCGACCCGTGGCTCGCGGAACTGGGCGAACAGCGCGACGCGCGTGCGGTGACGATCCACGAGCTGGCCACCGAACAGGACCGCCTGCGGCGTGAGCGCAACGACTGGGAAGCCCGCACCGACCCCGAGCCCGCGCCCCCGCCCCACCGTTCGGCACCCCGCACACCCGGCACCGGCGCACCCCTGTACCGGCTCGTGGACTTCGCCGAGGGCCTGGAGCCGGTGGCCCGGGCGGGCCTGGAAGCCGCACTCGAAGCGAGCGGCCTGCTCGACGCCTGGGTGTGCGCCGACGGCACCGTCCTGGACCCGGCCACGCGAGACACCCTCCTCACGCCCGGCACACCGCCCGCCGGACCAACGCTCGCCGAGGTACTGCGCCCGGTCATGGCACCGGACAGCGGGGTGACGACCGAGCAGGTCGAGCGCGTGCTCCACGCGGTGGCCCTGGTCACGGACGGGACTACGGGCACAACGGCGGAATCCGCGATCGGCATCGACGGCTCCTGGAAGCTGGGCGTCGCCCGAGGCCGTCACACCAAGCAGACCGCCGAGTACGTCGGAGCGGAGGTACGCGCCGAGACCCGCCGCCGAGCCCTGGCCGAACTCGACCGGCAACTCGCAGCCGTACAGGAGGAGCTGACAGAGCAGGAGAGAGGCCTACGGATCCTGACGGAGCACCGCTCGCAAGTGGCCGACACCCTGAGCCACCCGCCCACGGCACGCCCACTGACCGACGCATGGGCCCGTACCACCGAGGCCCAGCGCGCCGCACAGGTACTGGCCGGCAAGGCGTCCGCAGCCGCCCGCGAGGCGGAGCAGACGCGCGCCCGCGCAGTCGCCGCCCGGCGTGAGGCCGAGGCGACCGCGAGCGCGAACGACCTCCCCGTCGACCCGGCCGCGCTCGACTCCGTACGCCTGTGTCTGGACCGCCTCGGCACGGGCACGGAACGACTGCGCAGGCGGCTGCGTGCGGTGGCTTCCTCCGCCGACGCCCATCGCCAGAGCCGCGAAGGCTACGAGCGCGCCCTGACGTCCACTCGGGAAGCGGAGTCCGACTACGCCGAGCCGCTCGCCCGCCTGGACGCCGCCCGCCGCACGGTCCGGGGCCTGGAGGAAGCGCTGGACGCGCCGGAACAGGAGATCCTCGCCCGCGAGGACGGGGCGAAGCGACGACTGGAGGCGGTGGGGCGTCAACTCCCCGGTGCGGAGCGTGACTTGAGGGACGTACATGACGAACGCGTGCGCGCGCAGGAGGACCAGAGAGTACGGCGGGAGGCGCTGGCCGCGCAGGAGGGCGAGGCGGTCGCGACTGGCGGGCGACTGCGTACGGCACTGTCCCTGCCGGGTGTGACCAGGGGCGCGGGCCTCGACATCACGGCGCAGGACGAGGGAGGCGAGGCGCACTTCTCCGAGGACCACGCACCCGACCGCACCAAGGCGCTGCGCCGGCTCGTGGAAGCCGTACGGAGCCGCCTGGACGCCGAGCGGCGCGACATCTCCGACACCGCCCTCCTCAACCGCCACACCGACCTGCGCGACCAGCTCTCCGGAGGCTACGACGCCACACTGGAGGAACACGACGGCATCAAGGTCTGCCGTCTCGTCGACGACCACGGCCCGCATGACATCGCCGCGGTCGGCGAGCGCATCGCCGCCCAGGCGGCCGAGGCCCGCGAACGGCTGACGGAGCGCGAGCGCGAGGTGTTCCAGCGGTTCCTGACCGGAGAGCTGGGCGACCACCTCTCCGGTCAGGTCCTGGCCGCGGGCGCCCTGGTGGCCGCCCTGAACGGCACCCTGTCCACGGTCCGGACGTCACACGGGCTGGGCGTCACGCTCGACTGGAAGCTGGCGGACGGCGTGGAGGCCGACGTCCAGGCGGCGGTCGACCTCCTGCGCAGCCCGTCCGGCCTACGCACCCGCGACCAGTCCGAGCAGCTTCGCGACGTGCTCCAGCGCCGTATCGAAGACGCCCGCCGCGCCGACCCCGGCGCAGGCTACGCGGCCCATCTGCGCACCGCCCTCGACTACCGCGACTGGTTCACCTTCACCCCCTGGGTGGTCAACGACGCCGCCCCAGGCAGCCGCCGCAAACTCTCCGGCCGCACCGGCCTCAGCCAGGGCGAGCAACGCGTCCTGTCCTACCTGGTCCTCTTCGCCGCCGCGGCCGCCCACTTCACGAGCCTGGCCGAAACCGCCCCGCACGCGCCTCGGCTGATCCTGCTGGACGACGCGTTCGCCAAGGTCGACGAGCCCACCCACGCACGCCTCGGCCGCATCCTGGTCGACCTGGACCTGGACTTCGTCCTCACCAGCGAACGCCTGATCGGCAACTGGCCCGACGTGCCCTCCCTGCACATCTACGAGTGCCTGCGCGATCCGCACGTGAGGGGCGTGGCGACCCTCCACTACACCTGGAACGGGCGGCAGAGGCGGCTGGTGTCGGTATGACGAGCCACCGGGCACTGGACGCGGCGCCCCTGGACGCCGAGACGCTGGCCTTCCTGACCCGGCCCGGCCTCACCCGCCTCTGGGCGGCCGCACGCACCCGTCTCGAACGCAACGGCCTGCAACCGACCGGCACGATCAAGCTCCAGCACGTGGACCCACCCGAACGCGAAGCCCTCTCCCTCCTCCTCGCGAAACCGCTCACCACCTCCACCGCCACGATCCACCTGCCAGACCTGGACACCCGCCTGCGCGCCAGCGCGGTCGGCCGCGGCCTGGCCGAGACACTGGCGGAACTGGGCCCTGCCCTCACCGACCGCCGAGCGGCCAGGGACGCGGCGGCGGCGCAACGGACCGGGCTGTGGTCCGCGGCGGAGGCGACCCTCGCCGCCACACCACTGGCCGCCCAGCCCTGGGCGGCCCGATGGCTGGAGGAGACACGGCGTGCGGGTACGGTCGCTCGCCAGGACGGGAGCACCGCGGCCACGGTCCTCACACAGGCGATCCAGACCCTGGCCATGCTGTTCCCCGGCCCAGCCGCAGAGCCCACCCCCGCCGTCTGGGGCCGCGGCGAGTTGGCCACCCGCACCACCGGCTCGGCCCACGGCCTGGACGACGGCACCCTGCTCTCCCGCCTGGTCCTGCGCGGCATCGCCCTGGCGTCCGGCACCGACTTCCCCGTCGACGCACCGGGCCGCCGGGCCCTGTGGCGCCTGGCCTCGGTCACCCCGGACGAGGTGTCCAGCACAGTGCTCACCTACGGCCTGCGGCCGACGGGCGCGACCTGGGGCGAGAGAACCTTGCGCGAACGCGCGGACCACAACCTGGAAACCCATCTCACCCTGCGCGAACTGCGTGCCCTGCACCTGGAGATGCCCTCCCGCACCCGGATCCACGTCTGCGAAAACCCACGCGTGGTCGAAGCCGCCGCCGACGCCGGCTGCACCGAGCCCCTGGTCTGCACCTCGGGCAGCGCGACAACAGTCGTCCTCACCCTGTTGGACGCGCTGGCCGCCACCGGATGCGCCTTCGCGTACCACGGCGACTTCGACTGGCCGGGGATCGCGCTGGCCAATCGTGTCCTGGAGCGGTACGGCGCGCAGGCATGGCGCATGGGGACGGGGGACTACGAGTACCTCGCCACCCGCACCCAGGTTCACGGCACCCCGCAGCTCCTCCTCACCGGGCCGCGCGTAGAGGCCGTGTGGGATGCGGAATTGGCCCCGGCCATGGAGGCCCTGGGCATCGCCCTCCACGAGGAGGCGGCACTCGATTTGCTCCTGGAGGACCTCAGCTAACCCTTGCGGGAGCGGCGTGCCCAGACGACTTTGCTGGACTGCGGCCGGGGTTCGCTGCCCCATTCCGTCGCCAGTGTGGTGACCAGGAGGAGATCACGGTCGGATTCGGCTGCGGGGAACCGGTGGGGGGACAGGTAAGGGCGGGCGCTCGCCTCGTGGCTCGGCCACTTCGATACTCCCGACGCCGACGCCGACGCCGACGCCGACGCCGCTGCAACGCCCAACCGGTGAACGTCCTCCGGAGTCGGGTGCGGAGGTTCAAAGCCTGCCGAGGCCCCTTCTAGGGTGACCGATCGACGGCCTCGAGGTGGGCTGGATTGCGCTGCGCCGAGCGCGCCCACGCACCCCGCAAACTGCGTCGTGCAGTCTGGGGAACTGCTACACGAGCTCGGTTTCCTTGACTGCCGATGCCGGTTGGATGAGGGACCGCAGCTTCGCGCGGGTCTCCGGGTCCGTCGAGTAGACGATCGTGCCGACCATGCCACGGGTCAGCAGCACCTTGTAAGTGTTGCGGATGAGTCGGTCGATGTCCTCGTCGGAGGTTGCCTTGGTGAAGGACGGGTCCTTCGATGCCGAGCGGTCCACGATCCAGCGGTCTGTTCGCCACAGCAGGTCGGGGCCGATGATGACGCCCGACCAGTCGTACTCGAAGCCCTGGGCGGTGTAGACGCAGCCGACCTGGCCGAAGCCGGCTGGGTCGGTGGCCCAGAGAGGGGCGGGTGGTGCGCCAAGTACGGATCTGTCGCCGTACACGTTCCAGGGGCGAGCCCACTCACCGATGGTGACGTCGGTGGGGAGTGCCGCCATGCCGGGGGTGATCTTTGTCGTCCACTTCCAGCAGTAGCCGGCCGACATCCGTGCGCCGTAGTCCTCTTCGCGGCGCGCGATGAGGAAGTCCTCCAGTTCCTGGGGGCTCTCAGCGGTCAGCAGCTTGAACTTGCCGTCCGGCTCCCAGTGGTGGGGCGTGCCGCCGTCCAGGCCGAAAAGGTCAATGACCCACTTCTCGTACGCCTCGCTGCCGCCGCACCGGAACTGGCCGTCCAGCTCCACCACCGTGCAGTCCACACCTTGCGCAGCGGCGGCCCGCTGGATCGCCTCCTTGGTGCCCATCTCGCCGGGGCGCACCACCTGGTGCTGGTCGAGGAGGAACACCGGTACCCGGGCAGCGTCGATCAGTTCCGCGACCTGGGGGCGGCCGGTGCGCAGCTCCGCCTTCGTGTAGCGGTTGGCGGAGGTTTTACGCAGGCGGTGGGCCTCGTCGCAGATCAGTACGTCGAGGTCGTTCGGCTCGGCGTCCATGAAGCTGTTGAAGTACTTGAAGAGCTGCTGGACCTCCCGCTTCCGTTCTCCCGCGACCTTCCGCATGGTCTTGGTGAACGACTGCGAACCGGTCGCGTGGAGAGTGGGTACCCCGCGCCGGTACAGCTCGCCCAGCAGCGACATCGCGACCACGCTCTTGCCGGAGCCCGGGCCGCCGGTCACCACGATCACCTGCTTTTGGTTGGACCGCCGTGCCTTGCGTACGGCGGACATCACCTTCTCGTAGGCGACACGCTGCTCGGCGATGAGCACGAACTGCTCGCGGTCGCGGATCTCGGCCGCCGCGACAGACATCAACTGCTTCGACGGCCGTACCTTGGCGTCGAGCAGTACGTCCGCCGCTAGGGCGCCGGGCTTGGCGGCGAGGCGCGAGCGTAGGAAGTCGAGGAAGGCGCCCCGCTGTTCGCCGGTGTACATACGACCGTGCTGGTCCTCCTCGACGCCCCGCAGCCCCGCGACGCCGAACTCGGTCGCGTTGTGGAGGAAAGCCACACCGGCCAGCGACTGGGGCATCCGCTCCAACGCCCCGTTGAACGACAGTAGGTACTCGCAGTAGCCCCGCACCTGCTCGATCGGGTTCAGCACGGGCTCCGCGTAGGAGTCGATCCGACACAGTAGGGGCTCGTCCTCCTCCGGGTAGGCCGTGCTCCACTGCTTCAGTTCCACGACTACGTAGGACGGTTCGCCAGTGGCCGGGTGGACGCCGGCGAGTATGGCGTCAGCACGCTTGCTGGTGAGCGGCAGGCTGTATTCGACGAGGACCTCGACGTTGTCGAGCTCGGCCTCGATGAGTGCGTTGACGAGCGCGGGCAGGCTGCGTTCCCAGGAGCGTATCTCTGCCAGAGCGGGTCTCCGGCCATGCTGGTGACGGAAGTTCTCGGTCAGATGCAGCGCCAGCGACCCTTCGAGGATGCGGGCGGCCACGGACGCCGCGGACTCACGGAACAGCAAGAAAACGCCCCCAGGCAGCACGAAGAAGACTCGTGCGGGTGGGGGCATGTCCTCCGGTGTCCGCCGCAGGCGGATCAGGAAGCCCGTCGGGCCGCTGAGATGGTGCTCGCCATCCTAAGTGAGCGTCTCGATCAAGAGGAGAGGACCGGGGGGTGGTTTGGTGGCGCGATGGCGCGCGAAGGCTGGGCGGCGGGGGCAGCTCTGCTTCTCGCCGAGAGCTGCTGGCTGTCCAACATCACGGGAGACGGTCGCGCAGGGTCACAGCGCGTCCACGGCGCTCACCTTCCAGCCCTCGTCCGTACGTGACATCGTCAGCCGCACCCGATTCAGATCCACCCGAGCCCCCGAAACCTGCGTGCTCTCAGTGACCTGATTGACGAACAACAGCACCACGACCTTGTCCGGGGATGCCGAGACGACGGAGGCTGCCGGGGCTTCGCCGGAGGCAGGGGCGGCGATCGTTGCCTTCACCACGCCCCGGTACTTCTGGGCCGTCGGGCCGACCACCGTCTTCGTGGTCTTGCCGTACTCGTCGCGGAAGTCGCCGGTCAGGTGGGTGCGGGCCGCCGCGAAGTCCTTGTCCAGGCGGCGGTAGTCGTACGACAGGACGATCGGGGCCGCCTTTTGCGCCGCCGCCAGTGCCTCCGTGCGGGCGGTCTCCGTCCGCCGGGCGTCCCGGTACTGCCACCCCAGTACGGCGGCCGCCACCAGGCCCGCCACGAGCAGGACGCCGAGCAGGGCCGTGAGGAGCCTTCGGCGGCGGGGCGTGTCCGGGGCCTTCGGTGCGTCGTCCTCCTCGAAGGCCTCCGGTGACGGCTCCGGTGGGTCCTGCCAGCCGTTCTTCGGGGCGTCGATCAGCACGGTGCGGCCCGCGAGTGGACGGTCGGCGCTGCTCTCGGACCGCTCGTCGCGGTGGCCCCGTTCCGCGCGCTTGGCTGCCGCGCGGGCTGCCGCCGTCAGGGTGCGCCGGGATGTGGAGTTGGGGGTGCGGTCGGTGGTGGTCTTCGGCATCGTCGTGCTCCGTACTCCTGATTGATGTTCCTTGCCGATGGCGGCGTCAGCCGACGAACTCGACATCCGACGTCAGCCAGCGGCCGTCCCGCTGCACCAGGTCCAGCTGCAGGCGATACGTGCGCGCCTCCCCCTGCGGCACCGCCGTGTTCGTCACCTTGCTGTCGGCCACCACCAGCACGCGGGCCGAGTTGTCGTCGGAGCGGACGATGCCCGCCTCCAGGACCTGGCCCTCCGACACGGATTTGTTCTGGCCGACCAGTTCCGTCAACTGCTCCGTCTGGGCCGCGAACTGTTTCTTGAAGTCGCCGGTCGCGCCCGACAGGACGTTGGCGCTGTCACGGTCGTAGTGGCGGTAGTCGAGCGACGTGAAGTTCAGCGCCGACTGGCGGGCCGCGGCCAGGATGTCCTGGCGGCGTTGGTCCGCCTCGCGCTGTGCGGAGAGGGTCAGGGCCAGCCAGAGCGTGAGTGCCGTGGTGAGGAGTGTCGCGGTGACGAGTCCGGCCGTCATCGCCCTTGAGGTCCTCGCTCGCTTCACGTTCCTCAACCTCTTCATGCCATCGGGCCAACGAGCAGCCATTGCCACGACTCCTTTCCGAACACGGCCTGCTGGCCGCCCGTCGAGCCGATCTCGACGTTCCTGCCGTCCGGGCCGGTGGTGGTGCCGGTCTCCGGGTCGTACGGCGTGACGTACGCCGTCTGCCGAGCGCCGCTGTAGGCGGCCGATCCGCCCGGGGCGTTCTGCGCTCCCCGCACCGAGGACTCGCTTCCGCGCGGCAGCGTGCAGCGGGCCCCGGCGTTCGCCTCGCGCGTGCTCGTGTCCGCCGGGTCGCGGCGTGCCGTGCCGTAGCCCTGGGTGCAGGCCGGCGGGTCGTCGGCGTTCAGCACCATGCCGAAGTGCGTTGTGCCGTCACCCGGCACGACCGTGTAGCTGCCCGCCACCATCACCGGGAAGGTGACCAGCGCCTGCTCCACACCGGGCAGGCGAGCCAGTGTCACCTGGCCCCCGCTGATCAGGTTCGCCAGCAGGACCGACAGCTCGGGCCCCGCCGACTTCAGCAGCGCGTTCACCTCCTGGGCCGCCGGTCTCGCGTTGCCGATCAGCCTGCGCAGGTCCCCGTCGCTCGCCTTCAACTGGGCCGTGAGGGCCGCCAGATCGCGCGAGAACGATTTGATCGACGAGCCCTGGTCCGCCTGGGTCTTGAGGACCTTCCTCGAGTCCTCTATCAGCGCGATCGTCTCCGGGAGTGCCTCCGACGCCGACTCGATCAGCTCGTTGCCCGAGTTCACCAGGCGGCTCAGGCTCGGGCCCGTTCCCGCGAACGCCTTGTCCAGCTCGTCCACGGTGATCCGCAGGTCCTTCTTGCCGACCGAGTTCACCAGGCGGTCCAGGCTGAGGACCAGGTCCGTCGTCGGCAGCGGCACGCGTGTGCTCTCGCGCGGAATCGTGCTGCCGTCCAGCAGATAAGGGCCATCGTGGGACGTGCGGGGTTGGAGGTCTACGTACTGTTCGCCCACCGCCGAGCGGTTCGCCACCACCGCCAGCGTGTTCGCGGGGATGCTCGGTGCGCCGTCCTCGATGTCCAGGGCCACGGATACGCCGTCGCGGCCCGTCAGGTGCAGGGCTCCGACCCTGCCCACCGGCACTCCGCGGTATGTCACCTCGGCGCCGGGGAAGATGCCTCCGGAGTCCGCGAAGTCCGCCCGTACCGTGTAGCCGCGGTCCAGGGCTTCGTCCACCAAGCCCGTGTACTCGGCGCCGACGTACGACACCCCTACGGCGGTGATGGTCGCGAACGCGAGCAGCTGGGCCTTGACCGTGCGTGTGATCACGGCTGGACTCCCTTCAGCATCAGCTCGGCCAATTCCAAATTGACTCCGGCAGGCCAACTGGCTCCGGCCCCGGTGCCGGAGCCGCTCGTCCCGTAGTCGGCCGTGCACACCGGCGGGCACAGCAGGTCACCGCCGTCCCCGGACGGGGCCGAAGGCGACGAGGAGGCGCTCGGGCCGTTCGGGAGCGCCGTGGGCGTCGGCACACCCGGCAGCTCCGGCACCCCCGGGAGATCCGGTACGTCCGGCAGGTCGGGAGTCTCGGGGAGCGTGGGGTCCTGGGAGTCGCCCTTGCCGTCCCCGTCGCCCGGCTTCTCCGTCAGGTTGCCGTAGATCCCGGCCAGGTCCAGGTCCGCCGTGATGTGCAGGTTGACGTAGTCGCCCTTGATGGCGTCCACCGCGTTGCGCGGGAACGGGTAAGTCGTCAGCAGTTCGAGGGAGTTGGGCAGGTCGTCGCCCGCCTTGTTCAGCTGCCGCAGAATCGGCCGCAGTGCCCTGAGGTTGGCGATCGTGTCCTCGTGCGAGGCGTTGATCACCCTGGTGCCCGTCCTGCCGAGCTGCGACAGGGCCGTCAGCATTCTCGTCAGGTCGCGGCGCTGGTCGGCCAGCACCTTCAGGGCCGGTGGCATCGTGTCCACCGCCTCGGCGATGGTCTTCTTCTCCTTGCCGAGGCGCTTGGACAGCCGGTCCACGGCCTCCAGGGCCCGGACTATGTCCTTCTTCTGCTCGTCCAGGCCGCCCAGGAAGGCATTCAACTCCTTGAGCAGGGACTTCACCCGGTTCTCCCGGCCGTCCAGGGCCTTGTGCAGCTCCACGGTGATCGTCTTGAGCTGCGCCACCCCGCCGCCGTTGAGCAGGGCCGACAGCGCGGACAGCACCTCCTCGATCTCCGGGTTGCGGCCGCTGCGGGACAGCGGGATCACATCGCCGTCGGCGAGACGGCCGACCGGTTCCGTCCCCATCGGCTTCGACAGCGACACGTACTTCTCGCCCAGCATGCTGGTCTGGCGTAGCTCCGCTATCGCGTTGGCCGGCAGCTTCACCGAGTCGGCCACCCGGAGGTGCACGCGTGCGTGCCAGCCGTCCAGTTCCACCTTCTCGACCGCGCCGACCGTGACGTGGTTGACCTTCACCGCCGACTGCGGCACCAGGTCGAGGACGTCCCGGAACTCGACGGTGACGTGGTACGCGTTGCCGTCCGAGGCGGCGCCGCCGGGCAGCCGGACGTCGTACCAGCCGTTGAAGTCGCAGGCGGAGAGGAGCAGTGTTCCTGCCGCCGCCCAGGCGACCGCACCGCCCTTGCGCAGTGCCCTCATGTGCTCGCCCCCAGGATTCCGCCGAGCGTGCGATCGACCGTGCCCGTGACCGCCGCGCCGCCGTGCGGCACCTCCGGCAGGGAGTCGAACAACTCCTTCAGTTCCGCGCAGTCCGGGTTCTCGCCGCCCTCGTCCCCCGTCGTCCTGAGCACCGAGCACAGCAGTGACGCCGGATCCTGCGCCTGGTCGGCGTTGTTGCGGGTGTCGAGGGTGCCGGCCGACGGGTTGTACGCGTTGTTGAGGTTCGACATGCCGGTCGGGGCCACCTCCAACAGCTCCTCCAGCGCCGCCCGTTGGGTGACGAGCACCTTGGTCACCTTGCTGAGCCCCTCCACGTTCGCGGTCAGCGACTTCCTGTTCCTCTTCACGAACTCGGACACGTCGCCGAGCGCCGTCCCGAGGTTCTTCAGTGCCGCCGCCAAGTCCTCGCGTTCGGCGGCGAGTTGGCTGGCGACCTTCGCGAGGCTGCTGTTGAAGGACCGCACGCTCTTGTCGTCGGCCGCCAGCGCCGCCGTGAAGACCTGGAGGTTGCGGATCGTGCCGAACAGGTCCGTGCGGCCGTCGGAGAGGGTCGCGACCGCCTGCGACAGGTCCTCGACCGTCTGGTGGAGGTTCCCGCCCTGGCCGTCGAGGTTGTCGGCGCTCACCCCCAGCAGCCGGGACAGGGCGCCGTCCTTGTTGGCGCCCTCGGGGCCCAGCGCCTCGGCCGTGGTGTGGAGGCTGTCGAAGACGCGGTCCAGTTCGACGGGTACGGCCGTGCGCGACTCGGGGATCTCGTCCCCGTCCCGCAGCACCGGACCGTCGCCCCGGTACACCGGCAGCAGCTGCACGTAACGGTCGCTGACCACCGAGGAGTTGATGATGGCCGCCTGTGCGTCCGCCGGGACCTTGCGGCCGGCGTCGTACTCCAGCTCCACCCGCACCCGGCCGCCCTCCGGCGTGATCGTCCTGACCTCGCCGATGCGGACGCCGAGGACGCGGACGTCCGAGCCCGGGTAGATGCCGACCGTGCGCGGGAAGTACGCCGTGACGCGGACCGGCTCGGGGCGCGGCCACAGGACGTAGCCGAGCGCGGCGACCAGGGCCAGTGCCGTGAGCAGGGCCAGCGGCTTTCTCAGCCTGACAGGGATCCTCACTGCGCCCCTCCCGTCCGCGGCGCCACCGGAGCGGCGACCAGGTTCTGCACGTAGGAGTCGAACCAGCGGCCGTTGCCGAGGGTGTTGGTGAAGAGCCGGACGTAGGGCGCCATGAGCTTGATGCTCCGGTCCAGGCTCGACTGGTTCCGTTCCAGCATGTCCACCACGCGGTTCAGGCCCTCCAGCGCGGGCCCGATCTCCTTGTCGTTGTCCTGGACCAGGCCGGAGAGCTGGATGCCGAGCGCGGCGGAGCTCTTCAGCAGGTTGTGGATCGCCTCCCGCCGCCTGCTGATCTCCCGGAACAGCTTGTCGCCGTCCTTGACCAGGGCGGTGAAGTCCCCCGAGCGGTCGGCCAGGACGGCCGTCACACCGTTCGCGTGGTCGAGCAGCTCGCGCAGCGCCTTGTCGCGGGAGGCCACCGTGCGGGAGATCTGCGACAGGCCCTTGATGGACGCCCGTACCTCCGAGGGGGAGTCCTCGAAGGTGGTGGAGATGGTGTCCAGGGCCTTCGCCACGCGGTCCGTGTCGACCTTCTCCGTCGTGGTGGTGAGGTCGCTGAACGCCTGTACGACGTCGTACGCGGGGACCGTGCGCTTCAGCGGTATCTCGCTGCCGGGCGCCAACTGGCCCCGGCCCCTGGGGTGCAGCGCGAGGTACTTCGCGCCGAGGATCGTCTTGACCCGGATCGACGCCCCGGTCTCGGTGCCGAAGCCCGGCTCGCCCTTGATCTTGAAGGTGACCTTGACGTGGTCGCCGTCCAGGTCGACCTCCTTGACCTTGCCGACCTTGACCCCGGCGATCCGCACCTCGTCGCCCGGCTTGAGACCGCCCGCCTCCGCGAAGGCCGCGCTGTACGTCTCGCCGCCGCCGATGACCGGCAGCCGGTCGGCGTTGAACGCGGCCACGGCCAGCAGGGCGAGGACCGTGAGGCCGATCGCGCCGATGACGACGGGGTTGCGGTCGCGGAAGGGGCCGAGGTGCGGGCGGCGCAGCCGTATCCTCGGCAGCTTCGGCAGCTTCGGCGGCTCGACGCGCACCTTGATCAGCGGCTGCGGGCGGCTCGGGCGCGGCTTGCGGTGCGGCAGGAGCCGTACCTTCGGCAGACGTGGCCTCGGCAGTTTCGGCGGTTCCACGCGCACCTTGAACAGCGGCTCCGGACGGTTCTTACGGCTCATGCCCTGGTTACGGCTCATGCCCCGCACCTCGCCCTCGCCACATGCATCTCGGGCGTGAGCACCTGCCGCGTCTTCGGCAGCACGATCCGGCCGTCGAAGTCGCAGAGGTAGAAGTTGAACCACGAGCCGTAGGACGCCGTCCCCGTCAGCTCGTTCAGCTTGTTCGGCAGCCGCTTCAGCACGCCCTCCACCGTCTTCTCGTTGTCGTTCAGCGTTCCGGTGAGCTCGGTCAGCTCGGCGATGTCGTCCTGCAGCGGTGGACGCGCGTCCTTCAGCAGCCCCGAGGTGGCCTCCGTCAGGTCGCCGATGTTCACCAGCGACCGGCCGATGGGCCCACGGTCGGCGGACAGACCCGAGATCACCCGGCGCAGTTGCTCGATCAGTCCGGAGAAGCGGGTGCCGCGGTCGTCCAGCGTCTCCAGCACGGTGTTGAGGTTGTCGATCACCGAGCCGATCAGCTGGTCGCGGCCGGCCAGCGTCGAGGTGAGCGACGCCGTGTGCGCGAGCAGGCTGTTGACGGTGCCGCCCTCGCCCTGGAGCGTCTTGATGATCTCGGTGGCGAGCTGGTTGACGTCCTTGGGGCTGAGCGCGGCGAACAGCGGCTTGAAGCCGTTCAGCAGGGCGTTGAGGTCCAACGCGGGCTGTGTGCGCGCCAGCGGGATCGTCGCGCCGGGCCGCAGCCGCGTGCTGTCGCCCGCGCCCTCGGTCAGCGCGACGTACCGCTGCCCGACCAGATTGCGGTACCGGATGACCGCGCCGGTGCCGGTGAGCAGCGGCCGGTCCTCGCTGACCGTGAAGGTGACCTCGGCCAGCGTCCGGTCCTTGATCCGGATGCCCTCGACCTCGCCGACCCGCACCCCGGCGACCCGGATGTCGTCGCCCTCCTCCAGGCCGGTGACGTCGCTGAACACCGCGCGATAGCGATCCTCCGGGGTGAAGGAGATGTTCACGATGGTGGCGGCGAGCAGAGCCGTCGCCAGCACGGTCACCACCGCGAAGAGGCTGAACTTGATGAGCGGGGCCGCGGTCTGCCGGGCGCCCTTGGCCCTCATACGACCGCTCCTCGTACGACCGGTCCTCATGCCACACTCACCGCCGTCCCGCGTGCCATCGGCCCGAACAGCAGCGTCGCCACCGGCGGTACCTCGTCCGCCGGCACGCCCATGACCGGTGCCACGAGCGAACCGACCGCCCGCTGCTCGGCCCGGGTCGCGGAGACGCCGAGCGGACCCCCGGCGGACGAACCCCCGGACTTCGAACCGTCGTCGAGGTGAGCCCCGGGCGCCGGCACCGGAGGACCCGGCAGATCACGGCAGTCGGGCCCCGACCGCTCGCCGTAGCGCGGCTCCTCGCCCGGCTCGTACGCCCCTTGCGGCCGTACGACCTCCAGCGTGATGTGCATCTTCCCGCCCCGGAACGCCTCCTCCGAGGCCTTCTCCTGCCGGACCAGTCCGGCCAGCAGGCAGGGGTACTCGGGGGAGTAGCGGGAGAACAGCTCCAGCGTCGGACGGGAGACCCGGCCGAGGGTGATCAGCCGGCCGCCGTTCGCGTCGAGGAAGTCCTGCGCCGTGCCCGCGACGGTCGCCGTGGTCTTCAGCGCCGCCGCCAGCCGGTCCTTCTGCTCGACGATGGTGTGGCTGGTCGTGACGGTGTTGCGCAGGATCGCCATCAGGTCGGGTGCCGCGTCGCCGTACGTCTCGGCCACCTCGGCGAAGCGGGCGATGTTCTCGGTGAGGGTCGGCAGATGGGGGTTGAGGCGGTGCAGGTAGGCCTCCAGGCGTGTGAGGTTGTCGCCGATGCGGTCGCCGCGGCCCTCGAGGGCGGTGGCGATGGCGGAGAGCGTGGCGTTGAGCTTGCCGGGCTGGACGGTGCGCAGCAGGGGCAGCAGGTCGTTCAGCAGCTGCTGCACCTCGATGCCGACGCGGGTGCGGTCCTGGGTGATGACGTCACCGGCGCGGATCGGGCGAGCCGACGAGGAGCCGGCGCCGGCGGGCGGCACCAGGTCGACGTACTTCTCGCCGAACAGCGTCTTGGGCAGCAGCCGCGCGTGCACGTCGGACGGGATGTACGCGACGTGCTCGGGCTTGAGCGCGATGTCGAGCCGCGCCTTCGTCCCGTCGGCGTGCACCTCGCGCACCTCGCCGACCAGCAGCCCGCGCAGCTTCACGTCGGCGCGGGGATCGAGCTGGTTGCCGAGGCTGTCGGCCTCCAGGGTGATCCGTACGACCGGCGTGAACGCCTGCCGGTAGACGGCGACCGACAGGGACAGCAGCAGGGCGAGTGCGGCGAGGAAGACGATGCCGTACAGCCGTAGTCTCAGCACTTTCATACGCGCCCTCATCCGGCGGCTCACCCCGCGATCCGTACGGTCGTGTTGGCGCCCCAGATCGCGAGCGACAGGAAGAAGTCCAGGACGTTGATCGCCACGATCGACGTCCGCACCGCACGGCCCACGGCCACGCCGACCCCCGCCGGGCCGCCGCTCGCGTAGTAGCCGTAGAAGCAGTGCACCAGGATGATCAGGACGGCGAAGACGAGCACCTTGCCGAAGGACCACAGCACGTCGACCGGGGGCAGGTACTGCTGGAAGTAGTGGTCGTAGGTGCCGGCCGACTGCCCGTAGTAGCCGGTGGTGATGGTGCGGGCGGCGAGGTACGAGGACAGCAGGCCGATCACGTACAGCGGGATCACCGCGACGAACCCGGCGATCATCCTCGTCGTCACCAGGAACGGCAGCGAGGGCACGCCCATCACCTCGAGCGCGTCGGTCTCCTCGCTGATCCGCATCGCGCCCAGCTGGGCCGTGAACCCGGCGCCGACGGTCGCGGAGAGCGCGAGCCCGGCCACCAGCGGGGCGATCTCCCGGGTGTTGAAGTACGCCGAGAGGAACGCGACGAAGTTGGAGGTGCCGAGCTGGTTGAGGGCCGCGTAGCCCTGGAGGCCGACCTCGGTGCCGGTGAAGAAGGACAGGAACGCGATCACACCGACCGTGCCGCCGACGACGGCCAGGGCTCCGCGCCCGAAGCTCACCTCGGCGAGCAGCCGCAGGATCTCCTTCTTGTAGCGGCGCAGGGTGCGGCCGGTCCACGCCAACGAGCGGCCGTAGAAGGAGAGTTGAGTGCCCAGCGCTTCGAGGGAGCGCAGCGGGCGGTCGAGCAGTCTCATCGGCTAACCCCTCTGCGGGACGACCTGGAAGTACACCGCGGTCATCACGAAGTTGGTCACGAACAGCAACATGAAGGTGATCACCACCGACTGGTTCACCGCGTCGCCCACACCCTTCGGGCCGCCCTTCGCGGTCAGCCCCTTGTACGAGGCGACGATCCCCGCGATGGCCCCGAACACCAGCGCCTTGATCTCGGCCGCCCACAGGTCGGAGAGCTGGGCGAGGGTGGTGAAGGAGGCGAGGTAGGCGCCGGGAGTGCCGTTCTGCAGGACGACGTTGAAGAAATAGCCGCCCGCCACGCCGACCACCGACACCAGGCCGTTGAGCAGCACCGCCACCAGCATCGACGCCAGCACGCGCGGCACGACGAGGCGGTGGATGGGGTCGATGCCGAGCACCTGCATCGCGTCGATCTCGTCGCGGATCTTCCGCGCCCCGAGGTCGGCGCAGATCGCCGTGCCGCCGGCGCCCGCGATCAGCAGCGCGGTGACGATCGGCGAGGCCTCGCGGAGCACGGCCAGCACGGAGGCGGCGCCCGAGAAGGACTGGGCGCCGAGCTGCCGGGTGAGGCTGCCGATCTGCAGGGCGATGACGGCGCCGAAGGGGATGGAGACCAGGGCCGTCGGCAGGATGGTGACACTCGCGACGAACCACGCCTGCTGGATGAACTCCCTTGCCTGGAAGGGACGTCGGGGGATCGTCCGGACGACGTCCAGCGCCATCGCGAACAGGCTCCCCGAGTGCCGCAGCGCTCCGACCGGTGACGGACTCATATGCTCGCCCCCGCCTTCTGGTGCAGCGCGGCCTCGCGCCGGGCGATCGCCTCCCAGCGCGGTGACCGGGGGATGCCCGGCCCCGGCAGCAGGCGGGGAGGAAGAGCCTGGCTGCCGGGAGACTGTGTGCCCTTGCCGGCGTCACCGAGGGCGGCCAGCTCCTGCTCGACCTGGGCCGCGTCCTTCTCCTCCGCCATGCCGATCGGGCCCTGCATCCGGCCGTTCAAGAACTGCCTTACCACCGGCTCGTCGCTGGTCAGCAGCTCCTCGCGGGGCCCGAACAGCACCAGTTCGCGGCGGAACAGCAGCCCGATGTTGTCCGGGACCTGGCGGGCCGAGGCGATGTCGTGCGTGACGATCAGGAAGGTCGCGTCGATCTGGGCGTTGAGGTCGACGATGAGCTGGTTGAGATAGGCGACGCGCACCGGGTCGAGGCCCGAGTCGGGCTCGTCGAAGAGGATGATCTCCGGATCGAGCACCAGGGCCCGGGCCAGACCGGCCCGCTTGCGCATGCCGCCCGAGATCTCGCCGGGCAGCTTCCCCTCAGCGCCGATCAGCCCGACCATGTCCATCTTCTCCAGCACGATGCGCCGGATCTCGCTCTCGGACTTACGGGTGTGCTCGCGCAGCGGGAAGGCGATGTTGTCGTACAGGTTCATCGAGCCGAACAGCGCGCCGTCCTGGAACAGCACGCCGAAGAGCTTCCGCACCTCGTAGAGATCGTGCTCACGGAGCTTGGTGATGTCCCGGCCGGCGACCTTCACCGACCCCCGCTCCGGCTTCAGCAGTCCGACGAGCGTCTTGAGGAACACCGACTTGCCCGTGCCCGAGGGGCCGAGCATGACCGAGACCTCCCCGGCGGGCAGCGTCAGCGAGACGTCCTGCCAGATGACCTGGTGACCGAAGGACTTGGTCAGCCCTTCCACACAGATCTCGACACCCATCCGGTCCACCCTTCAGCCCGCGGAGCAGCTCTGACATCTGCTCTACGGGGAGGGGAGGGGCGTCCGTCGCTCGGGTTGCGGATTTTTTTCGGGCGGGTTTCCGGTCGAGGGTTTCGTGATGATTTACGACCGTATGTCCGGCGGCTGTATGTCCGGAGCTGCTACGGCAGCGGGGTCGCCATGGGCGCGGGGAGCGAGGCGGACGGTACGGCGGTGGAGGCGTCCGGGATCGCCGGGGGTGCCGTGTCCGTCGGAACGGCGGAGGACGTGACCGGCAGGCCGGGGAGCTCGGGCAGCTCCGGGACGTCGGGCACCTCGGGGACCTCCGGCGCGGACAACACCGGCAGCGGGGACACGGAGACCTCCGGGACGTCCGGCAGCGACGGCACGGTGAGCGGCAGGGACGATTCGCCCGCCGGGGACTCGGCTGCTCTCCGTTCGGCCGACGTGACTGTGGGCTTGTTCCCCTGAGGTGTACGCCCCTCGCCACCACCGTCCGGCCGCACCGCCTCCGGACCCGGCGAGGCGACGGCGGGCCGAGGCGCCGTACCGCCCCCGCCGCCACTGCCGTCGAGGGCGTACGGCAGCACGAACCCCGCAACCGCCAGGGTCGCCGCAGTCGAGGCCACCGCCAAGGCCGGGCCCTTGCCGGCCGGCCTCGGCCGCCCCCACCCGATCAGGAACAGCACGCACCCGAGCGTCGCGGCCAGCGACTGCCGCAGCGTCCGCCGGGCCCGGGCCAGCAGTGACTCGACGGTCCGGTAGCTCAGCCCCATCTGTACGGCGACCTGGCCGACGTCGAGGTCCTCCGACTTCAGCCGCAGCGCCTCGGCCTGCCGCGCGGGCAGCTCACCACTGCGCACCGCCAGCCACTTCGCCTCGGCCCGGTCGCAGACAGCCTCCTCGACGGGCACGGGACCGGGGGCGATGAGGGTCGGGCTGGTGCGGACCTCGGCCTCGCGGTTGACCTGGCGGTAGCGGTCGACGCAGATCCGCATCGTGACCGTCGTCAGCCAGGCCGCGAGCCGCTCGTCGTCCAGGTCGGGGCGCTCGGCGGCGCGCAGCATCGCCTCGTGCACCGCGTCCTCGGCGTCCTCCGCACTCATCGACCTGCGCCGGGCCACCTTGAGCAGTTGCTCGCGGTGGCTCCACATGCGCTGCCAACGGTCGTCGGAGGCGTCCCACTCCGCAGGTATCTCTGCGGACAATTCCGCAGGTATCCCTGCAGGCTGCTCCGCAGGCATGTCCGTCGCCATGAGGGCCCCTTCGCTCTCACCCACCGGTCTCGTGCCGTCCGGCGGGTGGCGACATTACCGCCGAGTATCGGCGGTTGTGGAGGGGGTGGCCGTCATCGAGTCCGCGCTGTTACTGGTCAGTGAACCTCCGCTGGGCAGCACGTCGTCGCCGGGAAGCTCGATGTCCGGGGAGGGGAGGGGGAGTTGCGGATTCCCGGTCTCCTCGGGTCCGGTGGCCGGACGGGATGCGGTGGGGGCCGGTGAGGCGTCGGGGGTCGACGGGGTGCGGGACGGAGTTGCGCTCGGACGGTCGGAGGGTGTCGGCGAGGCCTTCTTCGGCTTCGAGGGTGACCGCGACGGCTCGGGGCGTACCGCGGAACCGGCGGAGCTGTCCGGCACCACCCGGTGCCCGTCCAGGAAGTACGCGTACCAGGCCCGGACCGTGCGCAGATAGGCGGCCGAGTGGTTGTAGCCGAGGATCGCCCGGTCCAGCTCGGCCGGGACGGACAGGTCCCGCCCGCCCGCGCACAGGTAGCGTCCGGCCGCGAGAGCCGCGTCGAAGACGTTGTTCGGATCCGTACGCCCGTCGCCGTTGCCGTCCGCGCCCCAGCGGGCCCAGGTCGACGGGATGAACTGCATCGGCCCCACCGCGCGGTCGTACGTCGTGTCCCCGTCGTGGGCGCCGCCGTCGGTGTCCCGGATCAGTGCGTACGCCACGCCGTCCAGCCGTGGCCCGAGGATCGGCGTCACGGTCGTACCGTCCGACGCCACCCGGCCGCCGCGCGCCTGCCCGGACTCCACCTGCCCGATCGCCGCGAGCAACTGCCACCGCAGCCGACAGCCGGGCGCCTCGCGCGAGAGCCGCTCCTGCGCTCGCCGGTACGCGGCGAACACGCTTGCCGGCAGCGCGGCGCCGACCTCCGCCGGTGCCTTGTCGCGGTCGGGCCGTCCGGTGCGCAGCGGTGGCAGATCGGTGCGGTACGGGGTGTCGCCGGACACGCTCGGTCCGTGCTCGGTGGGTGTCTGCCGCGGTGCCGGTACCGCGGCCCGTGCCGGGGCCGCCCCCGGCGCCTGTGACGCGGTCAGCGCGACCATGGCCGCTATCGCGGCCGCCGTGCCTTTGGCGGTTCTGAATCCGTGCCCTGCCACGGTCTGTTCCCCTCCCTGCAGACGTCTGTCCGTCGTCTGCTCTACGGCGCAGGGCGGCCGGTCCGTCGCACGGTTTGCGCGCGCCGCTACGGCGGCGGCTTGCGCACCCCGCTCAGTGCCTCCTCCGCCCGCTGGTCGACGATGTGGGTGACCAGGTGCTGGGCCGCGCCGAAGACGATCGACCAGCCGATGATCTGTGCCGAGCTGTCGAGGTTGCTCAGGCCCGGCACGAAGGCCCCTTTGATGAGCAGGATTCCGGCGACGGCGGACAGCGCGCCGACGGGGAACTTCAGGACGGCCACGGCGAGCGGCAGGCGGAACTGGTAGATCGTGGAGTGGTTCGCGTGGATCCGGTGCACCGCTGTGACCACGGTCAGGGCCGCCCCGATGAGCCCCGCGCACTCCACGGTCAGCACATCCATCCGGTCGGCGTAGCTGCTCGTGATGATCTCCGTGACAGCAGGCATCTCTATGGACGGGGGCGTGCCCTCGACTTCGTATTCGCCCGAGGGGCAGACCACCCGGTTACCGGGTGGCTGAGGGCTGAAGCACATGTCCAGGGAGTGCTTGTCGAGGGATCCCCACAACGCCAGCACGACGAGCCCCACTGTCGCCGCCCCCGTGACGATCCAGACCAGGTCGGCCATGACGCGCACCCGCCGGTAACTGCCGTCCAGCGTCGCGTAGGCGAGGGTGAGGGACCTGACCAGCGTGCCCCGGTCCTGATCAGTGAGGGGCTCTGCGCCGGTTTCGACCTCCTCGGCGATCTCCTCCACGGCCTGCCGCTGGGGGTTGTCCTCGGGCAGATTCCGGCGCACGACGGCCAGAACCTCGGGGGTTTTCGCGCGGACGTCGTCATCGGAAGCGAGCGAGAGCAGATCTGTCTCGGCGGCGCGGATGTTCGACCAGGTGCGTTCCAGGGTGCCGGATCTGGGGCGGAACCTCGATATCTTCAGACACGCTTCTTCCGCTTCCTTGAGATGCCCTTCCACTCCGTCGAGCACAGCCTGTCGCCGGCCGTCGTCATCACTGACGGCACGGCGCTTCTCCTTGGCGATCTGGGTTCGCAGCCGGGCGATCACGGTCAGCGGCAGCTCGCGCCAGGACGCGAGATTGTTCCTCTGCCGCGCGGACATCCGGGCCTCCGTGGCTTCCCTCGTGAACCTCCAGTACGACACGGCCCCGGCCCGCACGACCAGGCGACCTGCTCCTCACGGGTGACAGCGCCGCCCCGCGTCCCCGCCCGCCCGTCACCTTTACGGGCTATTCCTGGAGGCCGAAGTTCCGGGGTTCATCTACTCAGGAGTGGTGGACCCAGTGCTCTCGGAGGCAAGGCGTGGATGACAACCGCAGACTGCCCATCGTCTACGTCCGTGGCTTCGCCGGCGGAACCCGGGGAATCGACAAGGCCGTGGACGACCCCTTCTACGGCTTCAACGAGGGCTCCACGCACGTCCGCGTCGGCGCGCACAACCAGCCGCTCTTCCACCAGTTCGAGAGCCCGCTGCTGCGTCTGCTGCGCGAGGAGGGCTACGAGCTGCTCGTGAAGGGCAACCAGGAGGCCTATCTCGCCGACCACGCGGAGATTCCCGCCAACACCGTCTGGATCCACCGCTTCTACGACCGCTCCGCGACCACCTGGGGCGGCCGCCCCCAGGAGTACCGGCTGGAGAGGGCGGCCGAAGACCTGCTCGACCTCATCGACCGGCTGTGCGCGAAGACCCACGCGCCCGCCGTGATCCTCGTGGCCCACTCGATGGGCGGCCTGGTCTGCCGGTCCCTGCTGCAGAAGGTCCTGCCCGACCGAGGCCGTGACGCCGGATGCGTCGCGAAGTTCTTCACCTACGGCACCCCGCACGGCGGCATCTCCTTCGACATCGGGGGCGGGCTGCTGGAGAAGATGCGGGACACGTTCGGGATCCAGGGCGCGGACATCTTCGGGTCCCGGCGGATGTACGAGTACCTCACCCCGCAGGCCGAGCTGGATCCCGGCGGCCCGCCCAGGGGCTGGGACGCCCGTGAGATGCCGCAGGGGCCGGGGACGCTGCCCGCCGAGCGGGTGTTCTGTCTGGTGGGGACCAACCCGACCGACTACGACGTCGCCTTCGGGCTGTCCGCGGCCGCCGTCGGGCCGCACAGCGACGGGCTGGTGCAGATCGAGAACGCGTATGTGCCGGGCGCGCACCGGGCCTTCGTGCACCGCAGCCACAGCGGGCGCTACGGCATGGTCAACTCCGAGGAGGGCTACCAGAACCTACGTCGGTTCCTGTTCGGCGACACCCGGATCGAGGCCTCGCTGGTCGACTACCGGCTGCCCGATGACGACGACGTCGTATGGCAGGCCGAGTCCCGGCTGTCGGTGCGCGGGCTGCCCGTCGTGATGCACGAGCGGCTCGCGGCGCACTGGTGCCCCATCCAGCTCGACGGGCGCCGGGCCGGGCAGGAGGCGTCGGTCTCGCTGGCCACGACCTTCCTCAACAGCGGCCTGCGGGCCCTCACGGACGAACCCATGCGGTTCGTCCTCGACCTGCGGCTCATCTCCCTGCGCGAGCGGGGCGGCATCCTCGGTCTCGGCGACCACCTGGAGCAGTCCGCCGACTTCTCCGACACCCTCGTCATCGACGTCGGCACACCCGAGGCCGGCCCCGGCATCTGGGCCACCTGGAACTCGGAGATCGAAGGCGCCATCCGCGACCACCGCGTCGCCGGATCGCCCCGCTCCGACGAGGACCCCGCCCCCGGCCGCTGGGTCGCCCACATCCCGCTGCCCGGCACCACCGCCCGCCTCGTCGGCGGCGACGCCAGGATCCGGCTCGTCGCCACACCCTGGACGTGAGGCGCCGAACGCGACCTGATCGGCGCTCACCGCCTCCGGCAACCCGCAGGTAAAGTGGCCGCATGCCGAAACCGCCGTCGACCGACGCGGTACCGGACGTCCTGCTCGTCCTCGGCGACCCCCGCACCTGCGAGCCGCTCTCCGCGCTGCTGGAGCTCGCCGGTTACCGGACCGTCGCCGTGGACCGCGGCACCGAGGCCACGGCCCTGCTCACCGAGCGGCGGTTCGATCTGGTCATCCTCGATGTGACGCTGCCGGACACCGAGGCCCTCAGGCACAGCCGCCGCCTTCTCGCCCCCGACCGCCCGGCCGTCCTGCTGCTCACCGGGACCGGCGAGTTCCTGGGCAGCCTCCCCGGGGGCGCCCCAGGAGCGGACGGGCAGCCCGGCGGAGCTCCGGGCAGAGTGGCCGAAGTCCTCGCCCGCGCACGCCAGTTGGTGCGCGCCGGAGAGCCTGCCGGAGGGGACGGCGCGCTGCGCTACGGCGACCTCGTCCTGGACGACGCCACCCGCCGGGCCCGCCGCGGCGAGCGCACCATCGAGCTCACGCCCGCGGAGTACCGCCTGCTGCGCTGCCTGCTGGTCAACGCCGAACGCGTGCTGTCCAAGGAGCAGATCGGGCGGCACGTGTGGGACGACCCGCCGACCGACGGCGCGATCGACCGGCTCGTCTCGCGCTTGCGTCGCAAGGTGAACGCCGAGCAGGCCGCCCTCATCCACACCCGGCGGGGCTTCGGCTACTGGCTGGGCCGGGCAGCACAGCCGTAAGTCACTTGTGTCCTGGCTCACATTGATCACGTGTCCGGGATATGTCCGGTAGCTGTCAGCCCGTTTCGTTTCACTGGTCCTCGACTTCCCCTGTCCCGGCCCTCCCCACGGCCGGCCCCACGACCGAGGAGAACACGCCCATGCCGGAGCCGCAGGACCTGGACTTCGACCCCGAAGCCCTCCGCGCCAAGTACCGCGCCGAGCGCGACCGCCGGATCCGCCCCGACGGCAGTGGGCAGTACCGGCACCTCGCCGGTGAGTTCGGCGCGTACGACGAAGACCCCCACGCCGACCGGGAGTTCACCCGCGAGCCCCTGCTCGACCGTGTCGAGGCCGTGGTCGTCGGCGGCGGGTTCGGCGGGCTGCTCGCCGGGGCGCGGCTGCGGCAGGCCGGTGTGCAGGAGATCCGGGTCATCGAGAAGGGCGGGGACTTCGGCGGCACCTGGTACTGGAACCGCTACCCGGGCATCCACTGCGACATCGAGTCGTACATCTACCTCCCGCTGCTCGAAGAGCTCGGCTACGTCCCCAAGTGGAAGTACGCGCCCGGCGAGGAGATCCGCGAGCACGCCCGGGCCGTCGCCCGCCACTTCGGCCTCTACGACCAGGCCTGCTTCCAGACCCAGGTCACCGAACTGCGCTGGGACGACGAGCAGTCGGAGTGGGAAGTCGCCACCGACCGCGGTGACCGCGTCCGCGCCCGCTACGTCGTCGTCTCCAGCGGCACCCTCAGCCAGGCCAAGCTGCCCGGCATCCCCGGCATCCAGACCTTCCGCGGGCACACCTTCCACACCAGCCGCTGGGACTACGCCTACACAGGCGGCGACGCGACCGGCGGCCTGACCGGCCTCGCCGACAAGCGCGTCGCCCTGATCGGCACCGGCGCCACCGCCATCCAGGTCGTACCGCACCTCGGGGCCGACGCGGCGCAGGTGTACGTCTTCCAGCGCACCCCGTCCTCCGTCGACGTACGCGACAACCGGCCCACCGACCCGCAGTGGGCGAGGACGCTGCGGCCCGGGTGGCAGCGCCGCCGTATGGAGAACTTCCTCAAGGTCGTCACCGGCGTACGGCAGGACGAGGACCTGGTCAACGACGCCTGGACGTCCAGCGCCCGGCTCCAGGAGAAGCTCATCCCGACCAACGCCTACGCGGACGTCCCGGCCGAGGAGCGCGAACTCGCCTACGAGATCGCCGACTTCCAGAAGATGAACGAGCTGCGCACCCGCGTCGAGACGGTCGTCGAGGACCCGGAGACCGCCGAGAAGCTCAAGCCCTGGTACCGCTACATGTGCAAGCGGCCCACGTTCAGCGACACCTACCTCCAGACCTTCAACCGGCCCAACGTCACCCTCGTCGACACCGCCGACACCCACGGCGTCGAGCGGATCACCGAGAACGCCGTCGTGGTGGGCGGGACGGAGTACGAGGTCGACTGCATCGTCTTCGCCACCGGGTTCGACGTCGGCCGGTCGGGCGTGCTGTCCGGGACGCTCCCGGTGTACGGGCGGGGTGGCGCCGGGCTGCTGGAGACCTGGATGACCAAGGGACTCAAGACCCTGCACGGCTTCACCACCCGCGGCTTCCCCAACCTCTTCCTGCTCGGCTCGATGCAGAACGCCGCCTCCGTCAACTACGTCCACATCCTCGACGAACAGGCCACGCACGTCGCCGAGGTCGTCGCGGAGGCCCGCAAGCGCGAGGCCCGGTACATCGAGCCGACCGCCGCGGCACAGGACGCCTGGGTGGCGACGATCCGTCAGAAGGCGGCCGACCTCTACGAGTTCCAGGCCGAGTGCACCCCCGGGTACTACAACAACGAGGGCAGCCCGAGGGAGCGCAGCGAGTCCTACGGCGACGGACCGGTCGCCTTCCACGAGCTGCTGCGGCGCTGGCGCTCCGAGGGCGGCATGCGCGAGGTGCTGGCGGAGAGCGAGGGGTGAGGGGCGTGACGGGCAGGGAACCGAGCAGGTACGACAGCACCGGCAAGCGGCATGCCACCAGCGCCCGTTGGGCGATCGAGCGGCTCAATCCGCCCAGCCGGCTGTGGGGGTCCAACGGCGTCGCGTTCGGACCGGACGGGCGGCTGTACGTCGCCCAGTTCCTCGCCGGGCAGATCAGCGCCGTCGACCCGGCCACCGGCGACGTCGAGATCGTCGTACCGATGGACAGCCCCGTGCAGTCGCCGGACGACCTCGCCTTCGGCGCGGACGGCTCGATGTACATCGCCGACCTGGTGCCGGGGCGGGTGTGGCGGCGCACCCCGCAGGGGAAGTACACGCTCGTCTCCGGCGATGTGGACAACCCCAACGGCATCACCTGCGTCGGCGACCGGCTGTTCGTGAACGAGATGAAGCCGGACGGCCGGCTGATGGAGCTCTTCCCCGACGGCGGCGACCCCGTGGTCCTCACCCAGGGGCTCGCCCTCGGCAACGCGATGCAGCTCGGGCCGGACGGCCACCTGTACTACCCGCACATGATGAGCGGGGCGAACCCCCTGCTCACCGGCCAGGTCTGGCGGATCCCGCCGGACGGGGGCGCGCCCGAGGTGGTCGCGGACGACGTCCACCAGCCGGTCGCCGTGCGGTTCGACCAGGGCGGCGTGCTGCATGTGCTCTCCCGCGGCCCCGAGGGCATCGTCACCCGCATCGACCTGCACGGCAGCGGTTCGCGGACCCTGGTCACCAGCGGGGTCGTCGGGCTCGACAACGCGGCCTTCGACACCGAGAACCGCATGTTCGTCTCCAGCTACTCCAGCGGCGGCGTCACCGAGATGCACCCCGACGGACGCACCCGCGAGATCGTGCCGCGCGGACTCGACGGACCGTACGGCGTGACCATCGACCTCGGCGGCACGGTGTACGCCGCCGACCACTACCGGCTCGCCCGCCCCGAACCCTCACCGGAGGGCGGCGTCACCACCCACGCCCTGCTGCACTTCTCGCACGGCATCGTGGCCGACGGCGAACTCCTGCACATCACCTCGCAGTTCGGGCAGGTCCAGACGTACGACCCCGAGACCGGGACCACGCGGGAACGGGCCGGCGGGCTGCGCCGACCGCTCGGCATCACCGTCGCACCGGACGGCTCGCTCGTCGTCGCCGAGTCGGACGCGGGGCGGGTCGTGGCCGTCGACGAGAACGACACCGTCAGCGTGCTCGCCGACAACGGGCTCGACCGGCCCGTGGACGTCGCCTTCGACGCCGACGGGCGCTGTTACGTCAGCGACGAGGGGCTCGGCGCGGTGCTGCGGATCGAGGCGGACGGGTCGGCGACGGTCGTCGTGGACGGGCTCGACGCGCCGCAGGGGCTCACGGTCCTCGGCGACGAGCTGTTCACGGTGGAGACCGGGCCGCGCAGGCTGCGGGCCGTGTCCCTGACGACGGGGGAGAGCCGCACCGACGCGGAGGACCTGCCGGTCGGGGCGCCGCCCGGGGTTGTGCCGCGCACGGAACCTGACCTGTTCGCCAACGGGATGCCGGGGATGGCTCGCCGGTTCGCGGGGTTGGCGGTGGGGTCGGACGGTTCGCTGTTGTTGTCGGCGAATGGGGAGGGGACGGTGTTGCGGTTGACGGGTACTCCGCTGTGAGTGCCGCGTAGTGTTCTCGGTTGTCTGCTGCGCCGTCGTGGCTGGTCGCGCCCACGCGGCGGAGCCGCATATCGATACAGCCCCGCGCCTCTTAGGGGCGCCACCGCACCGTTCCTCGCAAGATCCGCCTAGGAAGGCGAGCCCAAGGACCGCTCCGTCACCCGGGTCAGATGCCGGTCGAAGACCTCCCGGGCGTCGGGCGTCAGCGTTCGCAGGGCGACCAGTGCGGTGATGACGACGTCGCACAGTTCGCCCTGCACGTCCTCCCACGTGTGGGTGACCCCCTTGCGCGGGTTCTGACCCGTCGCCCCGATCACCGCCTCGGCGACCTCGCCGACCTCTTCCGACAGCTTCAGCATGCGTAGCAGCACGCCCTCCTGGCCGCCGATCGGCTGGTCCCTGTCGAGCCAGGTCCACAGGTCGTCGATGGCGGCCCAGAGGTCGGCGGAGGTCTCGGGAGGGGTGGCCTGATCAGTCATGCGGGCAGCTTGGCACAGCGCCGTCCGCCCCTGCGGCAGAGGCCGTCTACTCCCCGAACAAGGCCTCCTGCCCTTCGAACCCGGCCGCTCCCTCCTCCTTCTCCGGCCGGTCCAGCCTCCTGTTCCGTGCCCCCACCACCAGCGCCGTCACCGCCGCCGTCGCCGCGAGTGCCGTGGGCACCATCCAGCCGCGGTCGACGACATGGCGGAGGGCGTGGTCGAGGGAGAGCCGGCCCGGGCCCGCGATCGCGAGGCCGGTCGCGGCGAGGCCGAGGGTGGCCGCGTACTCGTAGCCGCCGCCCTGGTTGAAGAAGCCGTTCGGGGCGTGCACCGCGGACGCCCCCGCCATCGCCCCGGCCGCCGCCGCACCCGCCGCGGGCGTCGCCAGCCCCAGCACCAGCAGCGTGCCGCCACCGGTCTCCGCGAGGCCCGCCGCCGCGGCGCTCGCCCTGCCCGGCCGGTAGCCGACCGACTCCATGAACTGGCCGGTCCCTTGGAGGCCGTGCCCGCCGAACCAGCCGAACAGCTTCTGCGTGCCGTGCGCGGCCAGCACCCCGCCGGCACCCAACCGGAGCAACAGCAGACCCAGATCACGTCGGTCGAAAGCACTCACAGCACTCACAGCACTCACAGCGACTCCCGGAGCAGACAGCAGGAACAGATCCCCTCCCGTGTGTCCACCGTCGCACTCCCGACACCCGCCCGGCCTCCACTCGCCGCCGTTCGGGTGGCGGGCCGGCGGGGGCGGTGTGAGGCTGCCCCTATGACGATTCAGACGTCCAAACTCAGCGACCCGGCCGTCCGCGCCTTCGTCACCGCCGTCAACGCCCATGACCGCGAGGCCTTCCTGAGCATCCTCGCCCCCGGCGCGACCATGGCGGACGACGGCACCGACCGCGACCTCGCCGACTGGATCGACCGGGAGATCTTCACCTCCCACGGTCACCTGGAGGTCGACAACGAGTCGAACCGCGGCCGCGACCTCATCGCCTCCTACCGCAACGACACCTGGGGCGAGATGCGCACCCGGTGGCACTTCGAGGTCGAGGACGACGGCAGGATCTCCCGCTTCGAGACCGGCCAGGCGTAGTCGGGGGCGCGAGAACGCCGCAGGAAGTCGCCCAGGGGCTTGCCTTCGTGTGCGCTCCAACTCCTAGCGTCCCCCTCATGGAGACCATGAGGACTTTGGGACGCACCGGCATCGGGGTAAGCGCTCTCGGCTTCGGCTGCTGGGCCATCGGCGGTGAATGGCAGTCGGCCGACGGGCAGCCCCTGGGCTGGGGCAAGGTCGACGACGAGGAGTCGGTACGGGCGATCCGGCGCGCCCTCGACCTGGGCGTCACGTTCTTCGACACCGCGGACACCTACGGCGCCGGCCACAGCGAGCGGGTCCTCGGCCGTGCCCTCGGCAAGCGCCGCGCCGAGGTCGTCGTGGCCACCAAGTGGGGCAACGTCTTCGACGAGGACACCCGCACCCTCACCGGCGCCGACGACTCCCCGGAGTACGCCCGCCGCGCGCTGACCGCCTCGTTGCGGCGGCTGGACACCGACCACATCGACCTCTACCAGCTGCACCTCTCCGACGCGGACCCGCAGCGCGCGGCCGAACTGCGCGACGCCTGCGAGGAGTTCGTGCGCGAGGGGCTGGTCCGCGCCTACGCGTGGAGCACCGACGACCCGGCCCGCGCCGCCGTCTTCGCGCGCGGGGAGCACTGTGCGGCCGTACAGCACATGGCCAACGTGCTCCAGGACGCGCCGGAGATGTTCGCGCTGTGCGAGGAACTGGAACTGGCGAGCATCAACCGCAGCCCGCTGGCGATGGGGCTGCTGACCGGCAGGCGCAGGAGTGGTGAGGCCCTGGAGGCCGGGGACATCCGCAGCCGGCCGCCGCAGTGGCTGCAGGGCTTCGCGGACGGTTCCGGCGCCGACCCGCAGTGGGTGGCCCGCGTCGACGCGCTGAAGGACGTCCTCACCGGCGACGGCCGTACGCTCGGCCAGGGCGCCCTCGCCTGGCTGTGGGCCCGCAGCCCGCGCGCCGTGCCGATCCCGGGGTTCCGTTCCGTCGCCCAGGCCGAGCAGAACGCGGGCGCGCTGGCGAAGGGGCCGCTCACCGCCGGGCAGGTGAGCGAGGTCGACCGGATCCTCGGTCGCTGAGCATCGCCGTACGCCGCCCTACGGTCTGTGCGGCAGCCGTTCCACGCACCGGTGCGTCCCTCGCGGTCCCACGCGAGGTCCACCCCCACCCGGTGATCGTGGAACGGCTGCCGCCTCCCCCTCGGTATGGCTTACGGAAGCCTCGTGCTCCAAATGTGAAGCTCTGGTGCAGGAGGCCTTGAGCATATGCCGCCCACCGGGGGCGATGCAGCGGAACTTCACATTCCGCTTGTGCACGTTGTGGAGGTGACGGGAGGAGGGCACGGGAGGCCGCCGGGGCCTCAGCCGCGCCCCACGTACGGCATGGCCGTCGCCAGCACCGTCGCGAACTGCACGTTCGCCTCCAACGGCAGCTCCGCCATGTGCCGCACGGTCCGCGCCACGTCGGCCACGTCCATCACGGGCTCGGGCACCACCGACCCGTTGGCCTGCAGGGCGCCCGTCTGCATCCGTGCGGTCATGTCGGTCGCCGCGTTGCCGATGTCGATCTGTCCGACGGCGATGTTGTAGGGCCGCCCGTCCAGCGACAGCGACTTGGTCAGACCGGTCAGCGCGTGCTTGGTCGCCGTGTAGGCCGCCGAGTGCGGTCGTGGGGTGTGCGCGGAGATCGAGCCGTTGTTGATGATCCGGCCGCCCTGCGGGTCCTGCTCCTTCATCTGCCGGTACGCCGCCTGCGCGCACAGGAACGCCCCGTTGAGGTTGGTGTCCACCACATGCCGCCAGGCGTCGTACGACAGCTCCTCCACCGGCACCCCGCCCGGGCCGAACGTCCCCGCGTTGTTGAACAGCAGATCCACCCGCCCGAACCGTTCCACAGCGGCGGCGAACAGCGCGGCCACGTCCTCCTGCCGTGACACGTCCGTGCGTACGGCAACGGCGGCGGCGTCGGGCTCCAGCCCCGCCGTCTCCTCCAGCGTCTCCACGCGCCGCCCGGCCAGCGCCACCGACCAGCCCGCGCGCAGCAGTTCCACCGCGACCGCGCGTCCGATGCCGGAGCCCGCGCCGGTCACCACGGCGATCCTCGTGTCCGTTTGCCTGTCGTTCATGGGGCCGCAGCGTACGGGAGGGTCCGCCATTCGGAACTCATCTGTCTGCCATATGGGTGTTGTGTACGCGCCAATCGAGTGTCGTCCCCGGCCACTCCAATGCGTCATGCATCCATCAGTCAGGGGAGGACCGGATGACCATCACGACACACTCGCCCCAGCACGCCCCCGAACTGCGCGCCGCCGCCCGGCACATCGGCCGTCGGCGCTTCCTGACCCTCACCGGCGCGGCCGCCGCGCTCGCCTTCGCCGTGAACCTGCCGGCGGCGGGCGCGGCCAGCGCCGCACGGCTCGACGCCCGCAAGATCACCGACAACCCCTTCACCCTCGGCGTCGCCTCCGGCGACCCGCTGCCCGGCTCCGTCGTCCTGTGGACCCGGCTGGCCCCCGCCCCGTACCAGCCGGACGGCGGACTGCCCGCCGAACGCGTCACCGTGCACTGGGAACTAGCCCACGACGAGCAGTTCAGCCGCGTCGCCAGACGCGGCACCGCCACCGCGCACCCCGAGTTCCACCACACGGTCCACGTCGAGGTCGACCAGCTCGACGCGGACCGCGTCTACTACTACCGCTTCAGCGCCGGCACCTGGATCAGCGAGACGGGCCGCACCCGCACCGCCCCGCTCGCCACCAGCGAGGTGGGCTCCCTCACCCTCGCCGCCGTCTCCTGCCAGGCCTACACCGACGGCTACTACACGCCGTACCGCCATCTCGCCCAGGACGACGTGGACGTCGTCCTCCACCTCGGCGACTACCTCTACGAGTACGCGGTCAACTCCGTCGGCGGCTACCGCAACTACACCGACCGCACGCTCCCCTCGCTCTTCAACCGCGAGACGGTGACCCTGGAGGACTACCGCCTGCGCTACGCCCTCTTCAAGACCGACCCCGACCTCAGGGCCGCGCACGCCGCGCACCCCTTCGTCGTCACCTGGGACGACCACGAGACCGAGAACAACTACGCCGACGACACCCCGGAGAACAGCGTCCCGCCGGAGGAGTTCCTGCTGCGCCGCGCCTCCGCCTACCGCGCCTACTGGGAGAACCAGCCCCTGCGCAGCCCCCAGCAGCCCACCGGCCCCGACATGCAGCTCTACCGGCGCCTGCACTGGGGTCGGCTCGCCCAGTTCGACGTCCTGGACACCCGGCAGTACCGCTCCAACCAGGCCTACGGCGACGGCTCCCAGATCCCCGGCCCGGACGTCGACGACCCGGCGCGCACGATGACCGGCGCGACACAGGAGCGGTGGCTGCTGGACGGGTGGCGTGACTCGACGGCGCTGTGGAACGTCGTACCGCAGCAGGTCACCTTCTCCCAGCGCAAGTTCGACCTCACCGCGCCGTCCCGGGTGTCCATGGACGCCTGGGACGGCTACCGCGCCTCCCGGCGCCGAGTGCTGGACGGGGCGAAGGCCGCCGGGATCGAGAACCTGATGGTGCTCACCGGCGACGTCCACGTCGGCTACGGCTTCGACATCAAGGACGACTTCGACGACCCCGACTCCGCCACGCTCGGCACCGAGATCGTGGCCACGTCGATCGCGAGCGGCCGGGACGGCGTCGACAGGCCCGCCAACTGGGACACGTACATGCGGGCCAACCCGCACATGAAGTTCTACAACGGGCGGCGCGGATACGTGACCGTCGCGCTGGGGGAGGACCAGGCACGGGCCGACTTCAAGACGGTGCCGTACGTGACCAGGCCCGGCGCGCCGGTCACGACGGCCGAGTCCTTCGTCACCCGGGCCGGTGAACCGGGGCTCACGCCGGTGTGAGTTCGGGCGCGCGGTCCTCTTCGGGGGCCTCGCCCGGGTAGCGGACGCCGACGCGGTCCCGGATCGCGTCGAGCGTCCGCATCACGGCGAGCGTGCCGTCGAGCGGCACCAGCGGGGACTCGGTCTCCCCGGCGCGCAGGGCGCGCATCACCTCGGCGGCCTCGTGCCGCAGGCTGTTACGGGGCCCGTCCGCCGGGTCGGCCGTGAACTCCTCGGGGTCACGGCCGTCGCGGTGCAGGACGAAGCGGTCCGGGAAGAAGAAGCCGTTCGGCACGTCGATACGGCCGCCCGAGCCGGTGACGGACGCCGAGGTCGCCGTACCGCCGACGATGGAGCAGTGCACCGAGGCCAGCGCGCCGCTGTCCCAGGAGAGCAGGGCTCCCGTCTGGAGGTCGACGCCCTCGGCGGACAGCGTCGCGCGGGCCGTGACGTCCGACGGCTCCCCGAGCAGCAACTGCGCGAAGGAGACCGGGTACACGCCGAGGTCCAGCAGCGCGCCGCCGCCCTGCGCCGGGTCACGCAGGCGGTGCGCGGGCGGGAAGGGGCCGGCCAGCCCGAAGTCGGCCTGGACATGGCGCACTTCGCCGATCGCACCGTCGTCCACGAGGGCCTTGAGCCGACGGATGAGCGGGTTGCAGTACATCCACATGGCTTCCATCAGGAAGCTGCCGCGCGCCTCGGCCAGCGCGACGAGCTCCTCGGCCTCCCGCGCGTTCAGCGTGAACGCCTTCTCGCACAGCACGTTGTGCCCGGCCTCCAGGCAGAGCCCGGCGGCGGCGCGGTGGGCCGAGTGCGGGGTGGCGACGTACACGACATCGATGTCGCCGTCCTGGGCGAGCGCGTTCCAGTCGCCGTACGCCCGCGCTATCCCGAACCGCTCGGCGAACGCGTCCGCCGAGGCCTGGCTCCGCGAGGCCACCGCGACCACCTCGGCATCGGGCAGGTCGACCAGATCGGCCGTGAACGCGGCCGCGATCCCCCCGGTCGCCAGGATCCCCCACCGCACGCTCTGCTCGGCCATCACGGCCCCACCCCTCGCTCATGTGACCCTCGCCACCCTGTACGAGCTGAGAGCATAGAGGGCGGATCACGAGGAGAGGGAGGGGCGCATGGGCGACCGTGGGGGGCCGATACCGGACGTATCGCAGTCGACGGCATCGACGGCATCGACGAAGGCGGAACAACCGCCCACCCGCTCCCTCCGCCGCACCGGCTTCCTCGTCACCTTCGTCCTCGGCGGCCTGACGGCCACGCCCCCGCTGGCGATGGACATGTACCTCCCGGCGCTCCCCGAGGTCACCGGATCCCTGCACGCCCCCGCCGCGACCGTCCAGCTCACGCTCACCGCCTGCCTGGCCGGCATGGCCCTCGGGCAGCTGGTGGTCGGCCCGATGAGCGACCGGTGGGGACGCAGACGGCCGCTGCTGGCGGGCCTGGCGGTGTATGTGCTGGCCACGGCACTCTGCGCACTCGCGCCCACCGTCCAGCTCCTGATCGCCTTCCGGCTGGCGCAGGGCCTCGCGGGTGCGGCGGCGATCGTGATCGCGCGGGCGGTCGTACGCGATCTGTACGACGGCCTGGCGATGGCCCGCTTCTTCTCCACCCTCATGCTGATCTCCGGGGCCGCCCCCATCGTGGCCCCGCTCATCGGCGGGCAGGTCCTGCGGGTGACGGACTGGCGGGGCGTGTTCGTCGTACTCACGGTGGTCGGGCTGCTGTTGGCGGCTCTCGTCTGGTGGCGGCTCCCCGAGACCCTCCCGGCGGACGAACGGCACAGCGGCGGGGTCGGCGCGGCCCTGCGCGCCATGCGGGGCCTGCTCGCCGACGGCGCCTTCGCCGGGTACATGCTGGCCGGCGGCTTCGCCTTCGCCGCGCTGTTCGCGTACATATCGGCGTCGCCGTTCGTGATCCAGGAGATCTACGGGGCCTCGCCGCAGACCTTCAGCCTGCTGTTCGGACTCAACTCGGTCGGGCTGGTGGTCGTCGGCCAGATCAACGGCAAGGTGCTGGTGGGGCGGGTCAGCCTGGACCGGGTGCTGGGCGCGGGCCTGCTGATCGTCATCCTGGCGGCCGCGTCGCTGCTGCTGATGTCCCTGGGAGTGTTCGGCGAGGTCGGACTGGTCCCCGTGGCCGCCGCGCTCTTCGTCCTGATGTCCGCGATGGGCATCACCCTCCCCAACACCCAGGCCCTCGCCCTGCTGCGTACCAAGCACGCCGCCGGCTCCGCGTCCGCGCTCCTCGGTACGTCCTCCTTCCTCGTCGGCGCGATCGCCTCACCCCTGGTGGGCGTCGCCGGCGAGGACACCGCCGTTCCGATGGCCGTCGTCCAACTGGCCGCAGCACTGGTGGCGCTGGCCTGCTTCATGGGAATGTGCCGTCCTTGGAACAGACGTGCGGATGAAGATGCGGGTGCGGAGGGAGCAGACAGCTGAGCGCGCCGAGACTGCGCGGGGACACGCCGCAAAGGGCCGGACTCGACCCCGAGGAGATCCGTCATCTCGTCCGCGAGGTCCACGACCTCACCACCGGCTCCCGCCCCTGGGCGGCCGGCGCGGTGCTGGCCGTCGGGCGGGGGCCGTACCTCGCGGTGGAGGAGGCGGCGGGCTGGGCGGTGCGGTACGCCTCCTACGACGAGGAGAAGGACGCCGGGGTGGAACTGCCGCCCGACTCCCGCGTACCGATGACCACGGACACCCCCTTCGACCTGGCCTCCCTCACAAAACTTTTCACCTCGGTGGCCGCCGTGCAGCAGATCGAGCGGGGCACGCTCGGCATCGACGCGCGGGTCGGGGCGTACCTGCCGGACTTCCGGGCGGCGGCCCGGCACGACGTCACGGTGCGTCAGCTGCTCACGCACACCTCGGGGCTGCGGCCCGAACTGCCGCTGTACGACTGCGCGGACGACGCGGAGCGGCTGGAGATGCTGCGCGCGGAGCCGCCGATCGGCGTGCCCGGCACGTACTGCTACTCGGACCTCAACTTCCTCCTTCTCCAGCACGTCCTGGAGCGCATCACGGGCCGCACGCTCGACGTCCTCGTCCACGACGGCATCACCCGCCCCCTCGGCATGACCGCGACCCGCTTCGGCCCGTGCCCCGAGGCGGCGGCGACCGAGGACCAGCGGCGGCCGTGGGCCAAGGCGGACCGGGGGATGCTGCGGGGGGTCGTCCACGACGAGAACGCGTGGGCGCTGGGTGGGGTGGCGGGCCACGCGGGCCTCTTCTCGACGGCGCGTGACCTGGCCGTCTTCTGCCGCGCACTGCTGTCGGGCGGCGCGTACGGGCCCGCCCGCATCCTCGGCCCGGACTTCGTGGAGCTGCTCCTGACCCCGCCCGGGCTGGGGTTCGCGGTCGACAAGGCGTGGTTCATGGGGGAGCTGGCGGGGCGGGGGGCGGCGGGGCACACCGGGTTCACGGGGACGTCGTTGGTGCTGGAT
This sequence comes from Streptomyces shaanxiensis, assembly GCF_039537145.1. Lineage (NCBI taxonomy): Bacteria > Bacillati > Actinomycetota > Actinomycetes > Kitasatosporales > Streptomycetaceae > Streptomyces > Streptomyces shaanxiensis. Next base: position 96 of record NZ_BAAAZY010000007.1, on the reverse strand, counting down.
CCGGTGACGGACACGTTCGTGGTGCTGCTGGCGAACACGGTGCATCCGCGGAGGCGGGGGGCGGAGAGTGGGCCGCGGGCGGGGGTGGGGACGCGG
>NZ_BAAAZY010000006.1:108951-522359 GCF_039537145.1 Streptomyces shaanxiensis | reverse complement strand
ATCGCGGTCGGCGGCTTCCTCACCCCGCAGGGCGCGGCCGACTTCGGCTGGTTCGCCTACAGCCCGCTGTCGGACGCGGTCCGCAGCCCGGGCATCGGCGCCGACCTGTGGATCATGGGTCTGGCCTTCTCCGGCTTCGGCACCATCCTCGGCTCGGTCAACTTCGTCACCACGATCATCTGCATGCGTGCCCCGGGCATGACGATGTTCCGCATGCCGATCTTCGTGTGGAACGTGCTGCTGACCGGTGTGCTGGTCCTGCTGGCCTTCCCGGTGCTGGCCGCCGCGCTGTTCGCGCTGGAGGCGGACCGCAAGTTCGGCGCCCACATCTTTGACTCGGCCAACGGCGGAGCGTTGCTGTGGCAACACCTCTTCTGGTTCTTCGGCCATCCAGAGGTGTACATCATCGCCCTGCCGTTCTTCGGCATCATCTCCGAGGTCATCCCGGTCTTCTCCCGCAAGCCGATGTTCGGCTACATGGGTCTGATCGCGGCGACCATCGCGATCGCGGGTCTGTCCGTGACCGTGTGGGCGCACCACATGTACGTCACAGGTGGCGTACTCCTTCCGTTCTTCGCCTTCATGACGTTCCTCATCGCCGTACCGACGGGCGTGAAGTTCTTCAACTGGATCGGAACGATGTGGAAGGGCTCGTTGTCCTTCGAGACACCGATGCTCTGGGCGACCGGCTTCCTGATCACCTTCACCTTCGGTGGTCTGACCGGCGTCATCCTGGCCTCGCCGCCGATGGACTTCCACGTCTCCGACTCGTACTTCGTGGTGGCGCACTTCCACTACGTGGTGTTCGGCACCGTCGTCTTCGCGATGTTCTCCGGCTTCCACTTCTGGTGGCCGAAGTGGACGGGCAAGATGCTCGACGAGCGCCTCGGCAAGATGACCTTCTGGACGCTGTTCGTCGGCTTCCACGGCACCTTCCTCGTCCAGCACTGGCTGGGTGCCGAGGGCATGCCGCGTCGTTACGCCGACTACCTCGCGGCCGACGGCTTCACCGCCCTGAACACGATCTCGACGATCAGCTCGTTCGTCCTCGGCGCGTCGCTGCTGCCCTTCTTCTACAACGTGTGGAAGACGGCCAAGTACGGCAAGCCGGTCGGCGTCGACGACCCGTGGGGCTACGGCCGCTCGCTGGAGTGGGCCACGTCCTGCCCGCCGCCGCGGCACAACTTCCTCACCCTGCCGCGGATCCGTTCCGAATCCCCGGCGTTCGACCTGCACCACCCTGAGATCGCCGCCCTCGACCAGCTCGAGAACGCACCTCACGGTGACAAGGCTCTGGCTGGTGGCAAGGAGGCCGGCAAGTGAAGGTTCAGGGCAAGATGTTCATCTGGCTGAGCGTCTTCATCCTCGCCATGGCGATCGTCTATGGCGTGTGGTCGAAGGAGCCGGCCGGTACCACGGCGCTCTTCCTGGCCTTCGGCCTTGCCATCATGATCGGCTTCTACCTGGGCTTCACGGCCCGGCGGGTCGACACGGGTGCGCAGGACAACAAGGAAGCGGACGTCGCGGACGACGCCGGCGAGGTCGGGTTCTTCAGCCCGCACAGCTGGCAGCCGCTCTCCCTCGCGATCGGAGGCGCCCTCGCCTTCCTGTCGATCGCGATCGGCTGGTGGCTGATGTACTTCTCGGCGCCGCTGGTCCTCATCGGTATCTGGGGCTGGGTCTTCGAGTACTACCGCGGTGAGAACCGCACCCAGTAGCACGAGCTGAGCTCATCGGGAGCCCGGACACTCCGCCAGGAGTGTCCGGGCTCCCTCTTTTGCAGTAATCCGACTCACCCGTACGTGTCACCCGGCGCGCCGCCCCTGACGCCGCTTCCTAGCGTGAAGCCATGAGCAACAGAGCACCGCGCACGAAGACCGTCATAGGCTGCACGCTCCTGCTGACCGCACTCGGCGCGAGTGCCGCCGCCTGCAGCAGCGACGGCAACCCGCTGGCCGCCGACCCCTACGACGCGGCCGACCAGATCGCCTTCAACGGCCCCTCGGGCGACGGCAAGAAGGCCGACCCCGACAAGCCCCTGGAAGTCACCGCGGAGGACTCCGACGGCCGCATCACGGACGTCACCGCCAGGGACGCCGCAGGACGCTACGTCGCGGGCGAACTCTCCGCCGACGGCACCCGCTGGCACAGCACCTCCCCGCTCGCCGCCAACGCCCGCTACACGGTGCGTGTGAGCACCGAGGACGAGGACGGTGCCCCCGGCCGCAAGGTGCTCACCTTCGACACCAGCCGGCCGACCACCAAGAAGCATCTGACGGTGCAGTTCGGCCCCAAGGCGGGCAAGTACGGCGTGGGGCAGCCCATCACCGCCGCCCTGAACCAGCCCCTCAAGGACAAGAAGCAGCGCGCCATAGTCGAGCGGGCCCTGAAGGTCGACTCCACGCCCGCCGTGGAGGGCACCTGGCACTGGGTGGACGACAAGGAACTCCACTACCGCCCCAAGGAGTACTGGCCCACCGGCGCCACGATCCGGGCCCGCAGCAACCTCGACGGCGTGAAGATCGGCGAACGCCTGTGGGGCGGCAAGGTCAAGCCGCTGCGAATAACCATCGGCGACCAGGTCATAGCCGTCACGGACGCCGCGTCCCACCAGCTGACGCTCTACCGGAACGGCGAGGAGGTCAGGTCGATACCGGTCACCACCGGCAAGCCCGGCTTCGAGACCCGCAACGGCGTCAAGGTCGTACTGGCCAAGGAGTACTTCGTACGCATGCGCGGCACGAGCATAGGCATAGCGGCGGGCTCCTCGGAGTCGTACGACCTACCCGTCTACTACGCCACCCGCGTGACCTGGAGCGGCGAGTACGTCCACGCGGCCCCCTGGTCGGTCGGCTCCCAGGGCTACGCCAACGTCAGCCACGGCTGCACCGGCATGAGCACCGCCAACGCCTCGTGGTTCTTCGACAACATACGCGAGGGCGACATCGTGAAGGTCATCAACTCGTACGGCAACACGATGGAACCGTTCGGCAACGGCTTCGGCGACTGGAACCTGCCGTGGCAGAACTGGCGCAACGGCAGCGCGCTGGTAGCCGGCACACCAGAGGGCCCGAGCCCGTCGGAGAAGGCAAGACTGAGGCCACAGAGCATTTGAAGCGACCTCAGGGGCAGCGCCCCTTCAGGGGCGCGGGGAACTGCGCGACCAGCCACAACCGGACCCGCAGTCGCCCGCGAACCTCAAGCTCCCGAGCTCTCAGGCGCTCTGAAGCCGCTTCGTCCGCAACAGAGAAGCCAACGCCCCCGCGAACTCCACCGGCTCCACAGGCAACGTCACCGCCGCCTCAGCACGGCTCCACGTGGCCAGCCACGCATCCTGCGGCCGCCCGATGAGCAACAGCACCGGCGGGCAGTTGAACACCTCGTCCTTGATCTGCCGGCACACCCCCATGCCCCCCATGGGCACGGCCTCGCCGTCCAGCACACAGACGTCGATGTCCCCCTTGTCCAGCTCGCGCAGCACCGCGGCCGGCGTCGCGCACTCCACGAACCGCACCACGGGAACGTCCGGTGCGGGCCTGCGCCCGGTGGCGAGCCGCACCTGCTCGCGGGTGTTGGAGTCGTCGCTGTAGACCAGCACCGTGGCGGTCGGCTGCATTGTTCCTCCGTGACGTCTGCGTCGTAAGGACAGGCCCGTTGGGCCGGATGCTACTCCCTTGAACACCACGTCAACACCGGTATGAACGGGGAAGACACTCCGAACGGCACCCCCCGGAGTGAGGGCGGGATAAGCGACCGACATAATGTCGGTCGTGGCGACAGCAACGACAGTAGACAAGGGTCACGCGCACCCGTCGGTCAACCGACCGAACCTCACCAGCGTCGGAACCATCATCTGGTTGAGTTCCGAGCTGATGTTCTTCGCGGCCCTCTTCGCGATGTACTTCACCCTGCGATCGGTGACCGGTCCGGACTTCTGGCACGAGAAGGCCGACGCCCTGAACTTCCCGTTCTCGGCGACGAACACCACGATCCTGGTGCTCTCCTCCCTCACCTGCCAGCTCGGCGTCTTCGCCGCCGAGCGCGGTGACGTGAAGAAGCTCCGGGGCTGGTTCATCGTCACCTTCATCATGGGTGCGATCTTCATCGGCGGTCAGGTGTACGAGTACACCGAGCTGGTCAAGCACGAGGGCCTCTCGCTCTCGTCCGACCCGTACGGCTCGGTCTTCTACCTGACCACCGGCTTCCACGGCCTGCACGTGACGGGCGGTCTCATCGCCTTCCTGCTGGTCCTCGGCCGCACGTACGCGGCCCGGAGGTTCACGCATGAGCAGGCGACCGCCGCGATCGTCGTGTCCTACTACTGGCACTTCGTCGATGTCGTCTGGATCGGTCTCTTCGCCACGATCTACATGATCAAGTAGCCGGGCCCGATCCCGCGCGCGTTCAACAAACGCACTTACCGAAGCATCGACGCAGAAGATCCTGACACCGGGGTAATCCGTGAAAAAGCTCTCCGCACGACGACGCCATCCGCTGGCGGCGGTCGTCGTCCTACTCCTCGCGCTGGCGTGCACGGGGGGGCTGTACGCCGTGTTCGCGCCCGCGGACAAGGCGCAGGCCGAGGAAACCGCCCAGTCCCTCACCATCGAGGAGGGCAAGAAGCTCTACGCCGTCGGCTGCGCCAGCTGCCACGGCACCGGCGGTCAGGGCACCTCCGACGGTCCGAGCCTGGTGGGTGTCGGCGCCGCCGCCGTCGACTTCCAGGTCTCGACGGGACGTATGCCTGCCGCCACCTCCCAGGGCGCCCAGGTCCCGAAGAAGAAGAACATCTACTCGCAGGCCGAGATCGACCAGCTCGCGGCGTACATCGCCTCGCTGGGCGCCGGCCCGAACGTCCCGACCGAGGAGCAGTACGGCCCCGAGGGCGCGGACATCGCCAAGGGCGGCGAGCTCTTCCGCAACAACTGCGCCCAGTGCCACAACTTCACCGGCAAGGGCGGCGCTCTGACCAAGGGCAAGTTCGCGCCGAGCCTCGAGGGCGTCGACCCGAAGCACATCTACGAGGCCATGCAGACGGGCCCGCAGAACATGCCGTCGTTCCCCGACACCACGCTGTCGGAGCAGAACAAGAAGGACATCATCGCGTACCTGCACGCGGTCAACAGCGACGAGACGGTCAACCCGGGTGGTCTGGAGCTGGGCGGTCTCGGGCCGGTCACCGAAGGCCTCTTCTCCTGGATCTTCGGGCTCGGCGCAATGATCGCGGTCGCCGTCTGGGTCGCCGCTCGGACCGCAAAGGCCAAGAAGTCATGAGTAGCCAAGACATTCCAGAAGAGAACCTGCCCGCTGAGCAGGACGCCCACGTCGCGGTAGCGGACGAGAAGAACCCCTTCGCCGACCCCGGCCTGCCGCCCCACGAGCACCGGATCCAGGACATCGACGAGCGGGCCGCCAAGCGGTCCGAGCGCACGGTCGCCCTGCTGTTCACGGTGTCGATGCTGGCCACCGTCGGCTTCATCGCCTCGTACGTCGCCATCCCGCACGACAAGTCGATCTTCGTCTTCCCGATCGGTCACCTCAACGCGCTGAACTTCGCGCTGGGTCTGACCCTCGGCGGGGCGCTGTTCTGCATCGGCGCGGGCGCGGTCCACTGGGCCCGCACCCTGATGTCGGACGAGGAGGTCGCGGACGACCGTCACGCGATCGCGGCGGAGCCCGAGGTCAAGGCCAAGGTCATGGCCGACTTCCGGCAGGGCGCCAAGGAGTCCGCGCTGGGTCGCCGCAAGCTGATCCGCAACACCATGTTCGGCGCGCTGGCCCTGTTCCCGCTCTCCGGTGTCGTCCTGCTGCGTGACCTCGGTCCGCTGCCCGGCACCAAGCTGCGCCACACCCTGTGGTCCAAGGGCAAGCTGCTCGTCAACATGAACACCAACGAGCCGCTGCGTCCCTCGGACGTCGCGGTCGGCTCCCTCACCTTCGCCAAGCCGGAGGGCCTGGAGGAGCACGACCACGAGTTCCAGAACGAGATCGCCAAGGCCGCCCTGATGATCGTCCGGCTCCAGCCTGCCGACATCAAGGACAAGCGCGAGCTCGAGTGGTCGCACGAGGGCATCGTCGCGTACTCGAAGATCTGCACCCACGTCGGTTGCCCGATCTCCCTGTACGAACAGCAGACGCACCATGTGCTCTGCCCCTGCCACCAGTCCACCTTCGACCTCTCCGACGGTGCCCGAGTGATCTTCGGCCCGGCCGGCCACGCCCTGCCGCAGCTGCGCATCGGCGTGAACGACGAGGGCTACCTCGAGGCGCTCGGCGACTTCGAAGAGCCCGTCGGTCCTGCATTCTGGGAGCGCGGATGAGCACTGAGTCCACCACCGAGTCGCGCTCGCGCGACAAGGCACCGGCCGGCGAGCGCGTCGCCGACTGGGCCGACGGCCGACTGGGGATCTACTCCCTGGCCAAGGCCAACATGCGCAAGATCTTCCCCGACCACTGGTCGTTCATGTTGGGTGAGGTCTGCCTCTACAGCTTCATCATCATCATCCTCACGGGTGTGTACCTGACGCTGTTCTTCCACCCGTCGATGAACGAGGTGGAGTACCACGGCTCCTACGTCCCGCTCCAGGGACAGCTCATGTCGGAGGCGTTCAGCTCCACGCTGCACATCTCCTTCGACGTGCGCGGTGGTCTGCTCATCCGGCAGATCCACCACTGGGCCGCGCTGATCTTCCTCGCCGGCATGTTCGTGCACATGATGCGCGTGTTCTTCACGGGCGCGTTCCGCAAGCCGCGTGAGATCAACTGGCTGTTCGGCTTCCTGCTGTTCGTCCTGGGCATGTTCACCGGTTTCACCGGCTACTCGCTCCCGGACGACCTGCTCTCCGGCACCGGTGTCCGCTTCACCGAGGGCGCGATCCTGTCCATGCCGATCGTCGGCACGTACATCTCGTTCTTCCTCTTCGGCGGCGAGTTCCCGGGCACCGACTTCGTGGCCCGCTTCTACTCGATCCACATCCTGCTGCTGCCGGGCATCATGCTCGGCCTGGTGGTCGGCCACCTGATCCTGGTCTTCTACCACAAGCACACGCAGTTCGCGGGCCCCGGAAAGACCAACAAGAACGTGGTCGGCATGCCGCTGCTGCCGGTCTACATGGCCAAGGCCGGAGGCTTCTTCTTCCTGGTCTTCGGTGTCATCGCGGTCATCGCCGCGATCGCGCAGATCAACCCGATCTGGGCCATGGGTCCCTACCGTGCGGACCAGGTGTCCACGGGCGCCCAGCCCGACTGGTACATGGGCTTCGCCGAGGGTCTGGTCCGCTACATGCCGGGCTGGGAGGTCAACTTCTGGGGTCACACGCTCGTCCTGGGTGTGTTCATCCCGCTGGTGCTCTTCGGTCTGGTCCTGGGTGCGATCGCGGTCTACCCGTTCATCGAGTCCTGGGTCACCGGCGACAAGCGCGAGCACCACATCCTGGACCGCCCGCGCAACGCCCCGACGCGTACCGCGTTCGGTGTCGCCTGGATCACGGTGTACATGATCGGCCTGGTCGGCGGTGGCAACGACCTGTGGGCCACCCACTTCCACCTGTCGATCAACGCGGTCACCTGGTTCGTCCGGATCGGGTTCTTCGCCGGACCGGTCATCGCGTTCATCGTCACCAAGCGGATCTGCCTCGGCCTGCAGCGCCGGGACAAGGACAAGGTGCTGCACGGCCGCGAGTCGGGCATCATCAAGCGCCTGCCGCACGGTGAGTTCATCGAGGTGCACGAGCCGCTCAGCCAGGACGCGCTGTACACGCTCACCGCGCACGAGCAGTACCAGCCGGCCGAGATCGGTCCGAAGGTCGACGAGAACGGCGTCGAGCGCAAGGTGAAGGGCTCCGAGAAGCTCCGCGCCAAGCTCAGCAAGTCGTACTTCGGCGAGGACGGTCAGATCCCCAAGCCGACGGTCGACGAGTACAAGGAGATCACGAGCGGCCACGGCCACCACTGATCGCTGCGTTTCGCCACGCCACGGTCAAGGGCCCCATCCGGTTGTACGGGTGGGGCCCTCGGCCGTGCCGGGGCGCGGGCCCCGTCCGGTCTTCGGACGGGGCCCTTCGCCGTGCCCTGCGGCTGGATAGGGTGGACCTCGTTGAGACCCGCGTCCCGTAGTGCGGGACACCACAACTGACCCAGGAGCGGCTTATGAGCGCTGTGACCCCCGCTGGAGGCGACACCGCGGCGGGCCGTTCCTGGCCCGAGGTGCTGAGTGCCCTGCTCGGCGGACAGGACCTGAGCGCCGGCGACACGGCCTGGGCGATGGACCGCTTCATGAGCGGCGAGGCGTCGGACGCCCAGATCGCCGGCTTCATGGTGGCCCTGCGGGCCAAGGGCGAGACGGTCGAGGAGATCAACGGTCTCGTCGAGGCGATGTACGCCCACGCGCAGCCGTTGGACATTCCCGGCCCGGCCGTCGACATCGTCGGCACGGGTGGTGACCGGGCCAAGACGGTCAACATCTCGACGATGTCCGCCATCGTGATCGCGGGCGCCGGCGCGAAGGTCGTCAAGCACGGCAACCGGGCGTCGTCCTCGGCGAGCGGCTCGTCCGACGTGCTGGAGAAGCTCGGCATCAACCTCGACCTGTCGCCGGAGGGCGTGGCACGGGTGGTGGACGAGGCCGGGATCACCTTCTGCTTCGCGGCCAAGTTCCACCCCTCGATGCGGTTCGTCGGCGGCGTCCGGCGGGACCTGGGGATCCCGACCTCGTTCAACCTCCTCGGCCCGCTGACCAACCCGGCTCGCGTCACCTCCTCGGCCGTCGGCTGCTTCGACACCCGGATGGCGGGCCTCATCGCCGGCGTCCTGGCCGAGCGCGGCTCGTCCGCGCTGGTGTTCCGTGGCGACGACGGTCTCGACGAGCTGACGACGACGGCCACTTCGCGCGTGTGGGTCGTCCGCGACGGCAAGGTGACCGAGGAGGGCTTCGACCCGCGCGACGTCGGCATCGAGCTGGTACCGGTGGAGGCGCTGCGGGGCGCGGACGCCTCGTACAACGCGGAGGTCGCCCGACGGCTGCTGGAGGGCGAGACCGGGGCCGTACGGGACGCCGTGGTGCTCAACTCGGCCGCGGCGCTGGTGGCGTTGGAGCCGACGGACGCTCCGCTCACCGAGCAGATCCGGCTCGGCATGGCGAGGGCGGCGGAGTCGATCGACTCCGGGGCGGCGAAGCGGACGCTGGAGCGTTGGGTGGCGGCCAGCAACGCCTGAGTTCCACGTGATGTGACGCAAGGCGCAGTCCGGATTCTGGACTGCGCCTTGCGCGCTGATGATCGTGTGGCAGGATATTGGACCAGGTCATGAGTGACAGTCATGAGGCCCCGGCCGACTGTCCGGCAACCCTCCGTCCGTGGCGGGGTGCCCCGGGTGAAGACCAGGCCGTAGGCAGCGAGGTCTACGGCAAGCGCGGGCCCCTCTCGAAACCAGGGGTCCTGGTCGTTCGAGGGAGTCTTCCGTGAGCAAGCGAATGCGATAGGGCCGCCCGAGCCCCGCCTCCGCGCACCCTTTTCTCTTTCCCGCATGCCACTCAACTCGCATGCCTCTCACGGGAGTTCGCCATGTCTGTCTCCACCGCTGCCGCCGCCCAGACCATTTGCTCCCCGCTGCCCGTTCTGGGCCGTGATGTCACCGTCCCGCTCGTCACCGGCGGCGAGGTCACCTACGCCGCGCTCGACTACGCCGCCAGCGCCCCGGCGTTGCAGCGCGTCTGGGACGACGTCGCCGCCTATGCCCCGTACTACGGCAGCGTCCACCGCGGCGCCGGGTACCTCTCCCAGCTCTCCACCGACCTGTTCGAGAACGCCCGCAGGACGGTCGCCGAGTTCCTCGACTGCCGGGACACCGACCAGGTCGTCTTCACCCGGTCCACCACCGACTCGCTCAACCTCCTCGCCGCCGCGCTCCCGGCCGACTGCCAGGTCTTCGTCTTCGAGACCGAGCACCACGCCTCCCTGCTGCCCTGGCGCGACGCCCGCGTCACCTACCTCAACGCGCCCCGCACCCCCCGCCAGGCCGTCGAGACCCTGGAGCGCGCCCTCGCCGACCGCGACCCGTACGGCCCGGCCCTGGTCTGCGTCACCGGCGCCTCGAACGTCACCGGCGAGCTGTGGCCGGTCCGCGAGCTGGCCGCCGCCGCCCACGCGCACGGCGCCCGGATCGTGCTCGACGCCGCCCAGCTGGCCCCGCACCACCCGGTGAGCGTCCAGGACCTCGACGTCGACTGGGTCGCCTTCTCCGGCCACAAGCTGTACGCCCCCTTCGGCTCGGGCGTCCTGGCCGGCCGCGCCGACTGGCTGCGCGAGGCGGAGCCGTACCTGGCGGGCGGCGGTGCCAGCCGCAAGGTCTCCCGGCGCGAGGACGGGGGAGTGGACGTCGAGTGGCACGAGAGCGCCGCGCGGCACGAGGCCGGGTCGCCCAACGTCATCGGCGCCTACTCCATCGCCTCCGCCTGCAAGGCCCTCACCGAGGCCGGGTTCGACGACCTGGTCGCCCGCGAGCAGTACCTGATCGAGAAGGTGCGGGCGGGGCTCGCCGAGGTTCCCGAGGTCCGGATCCTCTCCCTCTTCGGTGACGACGCCCCGCGCGTCGGCGTCATCTCCTTCGTCGTCGACGGCTGGAACAGCTCCCACTTCGCCGCCGCGCTCTCCGCCGAGTACGGCATCGGGGTGCGGGACGGCCTGTTCTGCGCCCACCCCCTGGTCCGCACGCTGCTGGGCAGCGACCCGCAGACCCAGGGCGAGTGCGGCGCCCCGGAGGCCGCTCCCGGCGAGAAGTCCCTCAACGCGATCCGGGTGAGCTTCGGGGCCGGTACGCCGGACGAGCACGTCGAGCGGTTCGTGGGCGCCGTGAAGGAGCTGGTCCAGGACGGCGCGCAGTGGAACTACCGCACGGAGGACGGGCGTTGCGTGCCGGACACCTCCGCGTGAGCCGGTAGCCGGGCGCCCAGCAGGATCATCCGCAGGGCGCGTTCGGTGGCGTCCGTGAGGAGTTCGGAGGCCCGCACCAGGGCCTCCGCCAGGGCCATCGGCGCCGGCAGGATCCCGCTGAACGCGTCCACGCCGGGCACGTCCCGCGCGCCCTCGCCCAGCGTGCCCGCCAGCGCGAGCACCGGGCGCCCGTACAGCTTGGCCCGGCGGGCCACCTCGGCGGGGACCTTGCCCCTGGGCGTCTGGTGGTCCAGGGCGCCCTCGGCGGTGACGACCAGGTCGGCGCGGGCGAGGCGGGCGTCCAGGTCGAGGTGGTCGAGCAGCACCTCGAAGCGGGGCAGGAGGCGGGCGCCCAGTGCGGCGAGGCCCGCGCCCAGGCCGCCGGACGCACCGGTGCCGGGGCCGTGGTGCAGGTCGGTGCCCACGGCCCCCAGGTCGCGGGTGAGGACGTCCGCCCAGTTCCGCAGGCCGGCCGACAACTGCTCGACCTGCGCGGGCGTCGCCCCCTTCTGCGGGCCGAAGACGCGGGCCACGCCGCGCTCGCCGCACAGCACGTTGTACGGGTTGCAGGCGACGAGCAGCTCCACGTCGCGCAGCCTCGGGTCCAGGCCGGTCGGGTCGATCCGGGCGAGGCGGGTCAACTCGCCGCCACCATGCGGGAGTTCGAGGCCGTCCGCGTCCAGCAGGCGGGCACCGAGGGCCTGGAGCGCGCCGGCGCCCCCGTCGGACGTACCCGAATCACCGCAGCCGATCAGGACGCGCCGTACGCCCGTGTCGAGCGCGGCGCGGATCAGTTCGCCGACGCCGTACGTCGTCGTGGCGCCCGGGTCGCGCAGGGCGCGTGGGACGAGGGACAGCCCGGCCACGGCTGCCATCTCCACGACCGCCGTGGCCTGGGAACCCAGCAGGGCGAAGTGCGTACCGATCCGTTCGCCGACCGGGCCCGTGGCGGGCAGCGCGACGAGGCGCCCGCCGGTCGCGGCGGCCAGGGCGGCGGCCGTTCCCTCGCCGCCGTCCACCAGGGGGATCAGATCGAGCACGGCGTCCGGGAGGACCCGGCGTACGCCGTCCGCGATGGCGTCGGCGGCGGCCTGGGCGGACAGGGACTCCTTGAAGCCGCTGGGGGCTACGACGACTCGGGTCAGCATGGGATCTCCTAGCGGGTCACGGGTACGCCGAGCAGCGGCCAGACGGCGACGGCGAAGAGCAGGACGAGGGCGGCGGTCAGCGGGGCGAGGACGGCGGAGAGGCGGAGCAGGTCGCGCGGGGTGTAGGTGGGCGTTCCGGGGAGGTCGGAGAAGAGCGTGACCGGCTTGGCCGAGGCCGGGAGCGTGTGGCAGAAGCCGGCCGCGGCGGTCGATGCCAGTGCGGCGGCGACCGGGTTGACGCCGGCGCCGACGGCCGCCGCGACGACCAGCGGGACCAGGACCGAGGAGCGGGCCGAGCGGGACTGCAGAACCAGGTGGGCCGCCGTGCTGATCGCGATCACCACGGCCAGGAACATCAGCGGGCTGATGCCCGTGGGGAGCCCGTCGACCAGCCATTTCGCCGCTCCCGAGTCGGCGAGTGCCACGCCCATCGCCATCGTCGCGGCCATGAACAGCAGCAGCGACCAGGGCACGGTGCCGAGCGCCGCCTTGAGCCGGACCGTGCCGAGGGCCGGTGAGGCCGCCACGACCGCGCCGATCAGCGCGACGACGGCGGGCGGCACCCGGTGCAGCGGCTCGCTGCACCACAGCACGACGACCGTGCCGAGCAGCAGTGCGCACCGCTTCTCGGCCTGCGACCAGGGACCGGTGACCGGGTGGTCGCTGTGCTGCTGGATCTGCTCGGGAGTGATGCGTACGGCGCCCTTGCGGTCCGCGCGCCGGGTGGTCGTCAGCAGGACGGTCTCGGCGGCCAGGTGGGACGACGCCACGGCCAGGGGCAGGCCGAGCAGCAGCCACTCGGTGAAGCCGATCCGGTCACCGGTGGCCTGCCACAGCACGGACACGGTGATCAGATGCGCGCCCGCCCCGATCAGGGTCGCCACCGCCGACAGCAGGATCACGGTCGGGAACAGCAACGCCAGCATCACGACCAGTCGCCGCCGGTCGGCCAGCGCCTTGGCCAGTGCGAGGAACACCGGCAGCGCGAGGGCGGCCCGCCCCGAGGTGGCCGGCACCGCGAACGCGGTGACGACCAGGGCGGCCGTGGTGAGGTGCACGAGCTGCCGTACGGTGCGCGCCCCGCCGACCAGGAACGCCGCCGCCCGCCCCGCGAGACCGGTCCGGGTCACCGCGGCCGCCAGCACGAAGGCGCAGATCAGCAGCCACACCGTGGAGTCGCCGAGGGTGCCGAAGAGCGTGTCGCTGCTGATCACCCCGGTCACCGTCAGGGCGAGCCCGGCGCCCAGCGCGATGTAGGTGTCGTCGAGCGGAGTGGCGACCCAGGCGCAGGTCGCCAGGGCGAAGACGGCGAGGGTGAGGCGGGCGTCGGCGCCGAGGCCGGGGAAGTTCCCGGGTACCGCGAGCAGCGCGCACAGGGAGAGCGCCGCGCACAGGGCCGCGCTCGGACGGAGGTTCAGGGTCACGTCATCGAGGATTCACCTGGGCGGTGAGCCTTCGATGAGCCGTACATGAAGGAGACTTCACGCGGGCAGAGGGGGCGCCGAACGGACAGCGGAAGGGGCTTCAGGCGGACAGGCGGTACCCCACGCCGCGCACCGTCTGGACCCGTTCGGCGCCGAGCTTCTTGCGCAGCGCCCGCACGTACACGTCCACGATGTTGGAGCCGGGGTCGAAGTCGTAGCCCCACACGTGCGACAGGATCTGCTCGCGGGACAGTACCTGCCCCGGATGCCTCAGGAACAGCTCCAGGAGCACGAATTCACGGGCCGTCAGGTCCACGGTCCGCTCGTCGGCCCGCGCCCGCCGGGTGCGCAGGTCCAGGGTGAGCGAGCCGGACCGCAGCACCGTCACCTCGGGCGCCCGGGCCGCCGTACGCAGCCGAAGGCGCACCCGGGCGAGCAGTTCCTCGAAGCGGAACGGCTTGGTCATCCAGTCGTCGGCGCCGCCCTCCAGACCCGCCACCGTGTCCCGTACGGAGTCCCGCGCGGTCAGCACGATCACCGGGACCGTCACCCGGGCCTCGCGCAGTTCGCGCAGCACCGTGAAGCCGTCCCTGCCGGGCAGGCCGATGTCCAGGACCACCAGATCGAAACCGCCGGTCAACGCGTACTCGTATGCCGCGTCGCCGTCGCCGACGACGGTCGTGGTGAAGCCGTTGGAGCGCAGGCCCTTCTCGACGAAGGAAGCGATGCGTTCCTCGTCCTCGACGATCAGAATGCGGTTCACGCGCGCACCTCTTCGTTCACGCTCATGGATGGGCCTCTTCCAGGGTCAGTACGAAGGTGGCGCCGCCGCCCTCCGTGCCGCGCAGCCCCACCCGGCCGCCGTGGGCCTCCGCGATCGCCCGGACGATCGACAGGCCGAGCCCGGCGCCGGAGCCCCGGGCGCCACGGCGGGACGTGCCGCGCCGGAACCGTTCGAAGATCACCTCGGCGTCCTGCGGCTGGACTCCGCACCCGGAGTCGGCGACGTACAGCTCGACGCCCGGCCCGTCGGCGCGGGAGCCGATCCGGACGGCCTGCCCGGGCGCGGTGTGCTGCACGGCGTTCTGGGCGAGCTGGACCATCGCCTGCGTGATCCGCTGAGGGTCCAGCCGGGCCTCGACGTCGGCCACCTCGGCGAGCTGCCAGTCCCGTTCGCCGAGGGTGCGGGCCTTGACGTAGACGTCGGCGGTGAGCTCGGCGAGCTGGACCGGCTCCGGGGTGACGAAGTCGGGACGCTCGGCCTTGGCGAGCAGCAACAGGTCCTCGACGATGCGGCTCATCCGGTCGAGCTCGTCGGTGACCAGCCGGATGGTCTCCTCGCGCTCGGCCGGGTCGTCGCCCATCAGCTCCAGATGGCCGCGCACGATGGTGATCGGCGTGCGCAGCTCGTGGCCCGCGTCGTCGACGAACTCGCGCTGGGCGGCGAAGGCGCGCTCCAGCCGGTCGAGCATCGCGTTGAAGGTCTCCGCGAGCGCGGCGATGTCGTCGCGTCCGTGCACCGGGATACGGCGGGTGAGGTCCTGCTCGGTGAGCTGCGCGGCAGCCGTGCGCACCAGGCGTACGGGCTTGAGGATGCGCCCGGAGACCGCCCAGCCGATGCCGGTCATCATCAGTAGGGCGACCCCGGAGATGGCCAGCAGGATCCGGAACTCGTCGTTCACGGCGGCCTGTTCGCGCCCCGGGTGGAAGGCGACCACGAACGCGGCCTCCGTCGCGCCGCCGGCCCGGGCGACGGCCACCTTCGCCCAGCGGATCTCGCCCGACGCGCGCTGCAGCGTGCCCGTGGAGTCGGCGGAGTCGAAGATGCGGCGACGGGCGTCGGCGTCCTTGTGCAGGGGGAGGGCGACGGGGATGTCGCGCGGCTGGATGATCTGCGCCGGGGTGTGGCCCGGCCGGCCCACCAGGCCGATCAGCTCCTCGTCCGGGTCGGCGTACTGCCGTACCAGGAACTCCCGCAGCAGCCGCGACGGATCCGTGAACGGACGGCCGGTATCGGGGTCGACACCCCGCTCCTCGAAGTTGGCGAACTCACCGGCCTCCTGCGCGAGCAGCCCGTTCACCCGGTGGTCGACGTCCCGCAACAGGATCGAGCGCGTGGTCGTCGCCACGGACACCAGTCCCACGGCCATCACCAGCAGCAGCCAGAGCAGGATGCGGACGCGGGCGGAGATCCGGCGGCGCACGGGGCTGGGGGGTGACTCGGGGCCGGGGACCGTCTTCGCGATCATGCCGACGCCGCGGGGCCCGGGACGCACGCACCCGAGCTCTTCGAGGGGGGAGCGCCCCCGGCGGGGGCTTGCGCGTCGTACGCCGGGAGCGGGTGCCGGATGCCGCTCCGTCTTCCACGGACATCCATCAGAAGGGCCCTAGCCGTCGTCCCCGGGCTCACCACGGTCGTCGTCTCCGGTCTCCCGGTCGGGGGCGTCGTCATCGTCGTCACTCGTGGGGCTGTCGGCCACGGGGGGCCGGGACACGACCTCGTCGCTCGGCGTCGGTACGGGCCGGGTGGGCGTCGGCGTGGGGGAGCCGCTGTCCAGCTCCACCTTGGCCGGGACCTTGGGAGACTCCGGACTGTCGGTGAGGGCGAAGCTGGTCGCGGCGATGCCGAGCGGAATCGCCACTACGGCGGCCAGGGCCGCGATCCGGTGCGAGAAGACCATGCTGCCGATCCTGCCCGGGCTCCCGGCGGTGAGGATGAGCCCAGGATGAAGAACTCTTCATCCTGGGGCGCCGCTCAGCTGTCCAGGCCGATGGCGAACGCGGCCTCGATGTCGTGCTGGGAGTACGTACGGAACGCCACGTGGGTGTCCGTCCCCTCGACGCCGGGGATCTTGCTGATCCGGCCGGGGATGACCTCGGCGAGGTCCTCGTGCTGCTTGACCCGCACCATGGCGATCAGGTCGTACGTACCGGTGACCGAGAAGACCTCCGTCACACTCTCCAGCGAAGCGATCCGCTCCGCGATCTCGGGGATCCGGTCCACGCTGGTCTTGATGAGGACGATCGCGGTGATCACGGTTGGTTCTCTCCCTCGGGGGCCGGAGCTGGGGCGGGCCTCACTCTAGTAGGCCGTCCGAACCTGGCCCACGCGAAGCCGAAGCCCAGTGCGAAGCCCACCAGGTGCGCCAGATACGCCACCCCCGGCCCCTGGTCCGCCCGCCCCGCCGCCACCCACTGCAGGGCCACCCAGAAGGGCAGCACCACCCAGGCCGGGAAGCGCAGTGGAAGGAAGAGCAGGAACGGCAGCAGGCTTGTCACGCGTGCCCCGGGGAAGAGGAACAGGAACGCGCCGAGGACGGCCGAGATCGCCCCGGACGCGCCGACCAGGGACTGGGTGGAGTCGTCGTTGGCGGCCGCGTAGCCCAGCAGGGCCAGGTAGCCGCAGCCAAGGTAGAAGAGCGTGAACTGGACGCGGCCCATCCGTTCCTCGGTCATCGCGCCGAAGACGTAGAGGAAGAGCATGTTGCCGAGCAGGTGTACCCAGCTGCCGTGCACGAAGAGGGCCGTGGCGGGCGTGAGGGCGGCCCGGGGCGCTCCCTCGAACAGCTCCGCGGGGACCACGCCCCAGCGGTGGAAGTAGGCCCGCTGCGCGGCGAGCAGCCCCTCACCGGAGCCGTACGCCGGATTGAGCCCCGCGGCCGGGCCGATCAGGAAGAGCAGGGAGCACAGGACGATCAGACCGTAGGTCACCGGCGCCGGCGACCGCAGGGCCGATCGGCCCGCTCTGGCGAACCGAGTCCCGAAATGCGCCACGCTCCAGTTGCCGATCATGAACACAGAGCATGACGTAACGGGACGCAGCCGCACAGACCGCCTCGCCGCCCGAGACGGACAGGCGGCGAGTACCCGCCAGGCCGTAGGGTTACGAGCCACACGCACCGGGGAGTCCGGGAGCGTCACCGACAATAGAAGACCTAGAAGGAAAGAGCACGGTCACGATGACGGTTCCCCTGCCCACCGCCACGACGCGTTGGCGCTGCACCCTCTGCGGCAACCTCACGCGTTTCGACGTGACGCGCTCGTCCAAGGTCGTGGAGTACGTCCACCTCGATCTGGCCGGTGAGCCCAAGGTCGAGGAGCGCGAGGTGCTCAGTGAGACGATCGAGTCGGTGCGCTGCCGCTGGTGCAACGCGGTGGACAAGGTGGAACTCGTGGACAGGCCGGGCGCCGGCTCCTGACGGGAGCAGGCTCCTGTACAGGTGATCCCCACGGGGATCCCGCACAGGCATTGGGGTGTTACGGATGGTGGAGACACAAGGCGGGGGGCCGGGCGACGGCGCCGCTGAGGTGCTCGACCGTCCGCTGCCCGACGGCGTGCGGCGCAAGGTCGTGCAGATCGTGTCCGACGGGTTCGGCGGGCTGACCGTCGGTGAACTGCCCGCGCAACTGCGGCAGTACGCCCGGTTCGCACCGAACCGCCGGGCCAAGTTCGCCGGCAACGCGATGGCCGCGGCGCTGGAGACCGATCCGCTGTTCCGGCAGCGCATCGGGGAGAAGTTCAGAGAAGCCCAGCCGGAGCTCTCCGGCGCTCTCGACTCAGGCTCGGCGCCTCCGGCCGCGGATCCGCTCGACGTGGCGGCCGCGGCCTATGTTCTGCGGCCCACCGGCTGGGTCAAGCTGGTCACCGCGGCCGGCGAGGAGGCCGAGCGGGCCGACGCCGAGCGCGCCGACGAGGAGAGCCGCGCCGAGCTGGAGCGGCTGCGCGAGGAGCTCGCCCACGCCCGGGAGCACACCCGGCACGAGACCGAGCGGCTGCGCACCGAGCTGGACGCGGCGAAGAAGGAAGCCGAATCGTCTCACCGGAAGCTGCGGGCGGCCCTCAGCGACGTCAAGCGCGGCGAGGCCGCCCTGCGCAAGGTCCAGGCCGAGATGGAGGCCGTGCGCGCCGAGGGGCAGACCCAGCTCTCCGCGGCCGAGAGCGAGGCCCGGCGGCTCAAGGCGCGGCTCGGGGAGGCCGAGGCGGCCCTGGAGGCCACGCGCAGAGCGGCACGCGAGGGCCGCAGCGTCGAGGACATGCGCGTACGGCTGCTGCTCGACACCCTGCTGGACGCCACCCAAGGCCTGCGCCGGGAACTGGCGTTGCCGCCGGTCTCCGTGCGGCCCGCCGAGACCGTGGACGCGGTCGAACCGGGACGAATGACCCCGAAGGACATCGCCGCCCGGGCCCTGTCCGAGAACGACCCCGCGATCCTCGACCAGCTCCTCGCCCTGCCTCAGGCGCACTTGGTGGTCGACGGCTACAACGTCACCAAGACCGGCTATCCCCAGATGCCGCTGGAGAAGCAGCGCTTGCGGCTGCTCGGCCAGCTCTCGCAGCTCGCCGCCCAAACCGGGGCAGAAGTGACCTGTGTCTTCGACGGGGCCGAGCTGGCCGCGCCGGTGCTGCTGGCGCCGCCGCGCGGAGTGCGGGTGCTGTTCTCCAAGCCGGGTGTGACCGCCGACGAGTTGATCCGCCAGCTGGTGCGCGCCGAGCCGCCGGGCCGTCCGGTCATCGTGGCCTCGACCGACCGCGAGGTGGCCGACGGGGTGGCCCGGGCCGGAGCGCGGCCGGTGGCTTCTGCGGTGCTTCTCAAGCGACTGTCCTGAATAGGTCAACGTACTGGCGCAATGCCCGAATTGACCTAGCGGATACGCAACGCAGTGTCAAGCGCGCATCACCTCATGTGAGTTGTGTGTAAAGAATGATGGGTGTGACGAGATTTTTCGTGTGAGGATTTGATCTGATCACAAGAGGGTCACTAGGGTCTGGCGTCGAACCTCCGAGCGGGTGATCACTCACAAGAAGGGTTTCACCTCAGTGGCGTCCCACCGTCGACCCAAGCAGCCGAGCCGAGCACGTGTGACCGTGCTGACCACCGCGGCGGCTGCTGCCGTGGCCATCAGTTCGCAGGCGGCCAACGCGGCCCCCAGCGAGAAGCCGAGCAAGGACGAGGTCAAGGCCAAGGTCGACAAGCTCTACGAGCAGGCCGAGCAGGCCACCGAGAAGTTCAACGGGGCCAAGGAGAAGCAGGAGAAGCTCCAGAAGGAGATCTCCACCATCCAGGACAACGTCGCCCGCGGCCAGGAAGAGCTCAACGAGCTGCGCGACGCCATGGGCCTGGCGGCCGCCGCCCAGTACCGCACGGGCAGCATCGACTCCTCCGTCCAGCTGTTCCTGTCGTCCGACCCGGACGACTACCTGGACAAGGCGTCCACCATGGACCAGCTGAGCGCCCAGCAGGTCGACTCGCTGAAGAAGATCCAGGAGAAGCAGCGCGAGCTGTCCCAGCAGCGCGCCGAGGCCGCCGACAAGCTCAAGGACCTCTCCTCCACCCGCACCGAGCTGGGCAAGAAGAAGAAGGAAGTCCAGGCCAAGCTCGCCGAGGCGCAGAAGCTGCTCAACTCCCTGACGGCCGCGGAGAAGGCCGCCCTCGCCGCCGAGGAGGCCCGCGCCAGCCGCTCCGCCGCCGACCGCGTGGACCTCGGCAACGTCGGCTCCGCCTCCGGCCGGGCCCAGGCCGCCTTCCAGGCCGCCCAGACCCAGCTCGGCAAGCCGTACGTCTACGGCGCCACCGGCACCGCCTCCTACGACTGCTCGGGCCTGACCTCCTGGGCCTACGCCCAGGCCGGCGTCTCCATCCCGCGCACCTCGCAGGCCCAGGCCAGCTACGGCAGGCACCTGTCGATGAGCGAACTCAAGGTCGGCGACCTGGTCATCTTCTACGGCGACCTGCACCACGTCGGCCTCTACGCGGGCAACGGCCAGATCATCCACGCCCCGCGCAGCGGCACCGTCGTCCGCTACGAGTCGATCAACAACATGCCGTTCCAGTTCGGCGTCCGGATCTGACCCCGGCCGAACGCCTCCAAGATCAACACGCCGTGCCGCCCGAACGGGCGAATCACGACAGCGCTCGCTGACCCCACGCCCCGCCGATGACCTGCGTCAGAGGCGGGGCGTCACTTTGTGTGCCCGCGGAGGTCGTTGGTCGTCACGCCGCCACGGAGTTACTGTCTGCCGCGTTTCCCCCGCTGCCGGGGGAACGGTCCTTGTCCGCGAGCGGAAGGAGAGCGGCTTCCCGTGGGGTCCCATCGCCGTCTTGCATCGTCCGGGTTCGACCGGGGCGCCGGTGCAGCGCTCTGTGTCATGTCAGCCGCCGCCACGGCCCTCGGGGTCGCACCGGCCACGGCCACGCCGCACGACGACACCCGGACCAAGGTGGACCGCCTCTACGAGGAGGCCGAGAAGGCCACCGAGGCCTACAACAAGGCCGACGAGCGCGCCGACAAGCTCCGCGACCAGGTCGGCCGGGCACAGGACCGGATCGCCCGCCAGCAGGACAGCATCAACTCCATGCGGGACGCCCTCGGTCTGCTGGCCGGCGCCCAGTACCGCTCCGGCGGCATCGACCCCTCCCTGGCCCTGCTGCTCTCCGACGACCCGGCCGACTACCTCGACAGGGCCGCCCGGATCGCCCGGATCAGCGCCCACCAGGCCGGCGAGTTGGAGGAACTCCAGGACGCCATGCGCGTCCTCGCCCAGGAGCGCGCCGAGGCGGCGAAGAAGCTCCTCGACCTGGACCGGAGCCGCAAGGCCGTCGCCACCCACAAGCGGACCGTCGAGCGCAAACTCGCCCAGGCCCGCAGGCTCCTCAACACCCTGACGGCGAGTGACCGCGCCGCCTACGACCGCGCCTCCCGCTCCGGCCGCGACTTCATGCCCGACTTCGGCAGCGACCTCGCGCCCTCGGGCCGTGCCGCGGCCGCCCTCGCCGCCGCCCACTCCGCCGTGGGCAAGCCGTACGTCTGGGGCGCCAACGGCCCCTCGGGCTTCGACTGTTCGGGTCTGATCCAGTGGTCGTACGCCCAGGCCGGCGTCGCCATGCCGCGCACCTCGCAGGGCCAGCGGCACGCCGGCCGGCAGGTCCCGCTCTCCGAGGCCCAGCCCGGCGACGTCGTCACCTACCGTTCCGACGCCAGTCATGTCGGGATGTACGTCGGCAACGGCCAGGTGATCCACGCGCCCTACCCCGGCGCACCCGTGCGTTACGACCCGGTCGGCATGATGCCGGGCGCGACGGTCACCAGGGTCTGACGACGGTCATCAGGGTCCGGCACGGGTCTGACCTCCGCGCCCGCGTCGCCGTACGATCGGGAAGTGGCTGGTCGAAGGCGGGCGTCGGGAACGCGGGTCGTCGTGGCGCTCTGTCTGCTGCTCGTCTCCCTGGTGGGGTGCGGCGGGCGGCCCGACACCGACAGCGCGCGGGCCGAGGTGCAGCGCGTCCTCGACGGCCGGGCGGCCGCGGTACTCGACGGCGACCGGGCGGCGTTCCTGCGCACGGGCGCCCAGGACTGGTTCGGCAACCTGCGCGCCGTGCCCCTCGCCGACTGGTCGTACCGCCTGACCCGCCTGCACCGCACCGGCGACACCGCCACCGCCGAGGCCGAGCTGCGCTATCGCGTCCAGGGCTACGACCGGGCTCCCGTCACGGCCGGCCGCACGCTCCGCCTGAGCCTGGACGCCGGAGGCGGCTGGTACGTCGAGGCCGACCGGCCCGCGAAGGGCTCCGCCGAACAACTGTGGGACCAGGGTCAGGTGAACGTCGTACGGGGTGACCACAGCCTCGTCATGGGCGCCGGGCAGTCCGCCGCCGCGCTGCGGCAGTACGCGGAGCTGGCGGACGACGCGGTGCCCGCCGTGTCACAGGCGTGGGGCACGGACTGGGCCCGGCACGTCGTGGTCCTGGTGCCGGCTTCGCTCGCCGACATGGCGGGGCTTCTTGCCTCGCCCGCCTCCTCCTACCGCGGGATCGCCGCGGTCACCACCGGCGAGACAGGCGCCCCGGCGAACGCGCCCGCGGACCGGATCATCGTCAACCCCGACGCGTACGGCGTGCTCGGTGCCACCGGCAAACAGGTCGTCCTCACCCACGAGACCACCCATGTCGCCACCCGCGCCCACACCACCGCCGCCACCCCGCTGTGGCTCTCCGAGGGGTACGCGGACTGGGTCGGCTACCTCGGCAGCGGCCGCTCCCCGTCCCAGGCCGCGCCCGAACTGTGGAGTGCGGTGACCGAGGGCCGGGTACCGCAGGAGCTCCCCGCCGACGCGGACTTCGGCTTCACCGGCGACTCGGGCAGGCTGGCGCGGGCCTACGAGAGCGGGTGGATGGCCTGCCGGATGATCGCGGAGCGCTGGGGCGAGGTCAGACTCGTCGAGTTCTACCGGGCCGTGGGCGCGCACGAGGAGCGGGCGGGGGCGGTCGAGGGCGCGCTGGAGGAGGTGCTCGGGACGTCGCCGGCGGAGTTCACGGGGGAGTGGCGGGAGTATCTGCGGGCTCAGTTCGGCTGATCGAGCTGAGCGATCGCCTCCGTGAGCCACGCGCGTTCCGCCTCGCCGGTCGCCCGGGCCACCCGCAGCATGCCCTGCCGGAACAGGTCGTCGGCCTCCTCCGCCCGTACGGGCTTCCCGTCCTCGTAGAAGAAGCTCGTCGGCGCGGTGAGGAACTCCAGCCTGCGGCGCAGCACTTCGGCCTGTGCCCGGCGGTCCGGCAGGTGCCGTAGGAAGGACAGGACCGTGTTGAAGCGCACCTGGTCCGTGATCTCGACCTGCTTGGGGTGGCGCAGGCGCTCCAGCAGGTCCTCGCGTCCCCGGTCGGTGAGCGACAGGATCCGGCGCGGGGCGGCGCTCGCGCCCGGCTGCGTGTGCTCGTCGAGCTTGCCCGTCTTGATGAGCCGTGTGATCGCCGGATAGAGCGCGCCGTCGCTGACCGGGCGGACGTGACCGCTCAGCGCCTTGATGCGCTCCTTCAACTCGTAGCCGTGCAGGGGTTCTTCGGCCAGGAAGCCCAGGATCGACAGCTCCAGCATGGTCCTCCTTGCGGGCGTGATGAGTCGATGGTACCTCTTATCGAGCTACCTCGAATCGAGGTAGCTCGGGAATGTTGAGGGGACGCTCCGTGAACTCGCACCGCAAGCACCTCGTCTCGCTGGCCCACCCCGTCTACCTCTCGCTCCTCGCCTCCGTCGCCGCCGGGATCATCAACACGGTCTGGGTGTCCCGGCTCGGCGGTCCGGCCGTGGCCGCCGTGGCGGTCGCCACCAACACCGAGAACGTCCTGCTCGGCGTGGCGCTCGTCTTCGGCTCCGGTACGACCGTGCTGGTCGCGCACGCCAGGGGCGCGCGGGACGCGGCGGCGGTGCGGGCGGCGGTGCGCGGGGGCTGGGCGGTGTGGGCGCTGGTCACACCGGTGGTCGTGGTGGGCGGGTTCCTGCTGCGGGAGCCGTTGGCGCGGCTGGTGCTCGGCGGCGGGGAGGGTGCGGCGGTGCCGCTCGCTGTGGGCTACTTCGCGATCTCGCTGCCGGGGATGGCGGTCTTCTTCGCGCAGCAACTGGTCGACGGGATCCTCAAGGGCGCCGGCGACACCAGGACACCGATGCGGCTGGCGCTGCTCGCAGGCGGGCTGATCCTGGTCTGCGATCCGGTCCTGATCCACCTGTACGGCGTCCAGGGCGCCGCCGCCGCGACCGTGCTGTGCCGGAGCGCGGCACTGGGGGTGGGCCTGCTCGCCCTGCGGCGGAACCGGCTGCTGCGGTCAGCGGCCGAGGTGCGGCCCGCCGAGTCGCTCACCGACGCGGCGCGGCGCACGCTGCGGACCGGGCTGCCGATGTCGGCCGACTTCACCGTGCGGCAGGCGGGCGCGCTGGTGCTGGTGGCGATCGTGGCGCGGCTCGGGGTGACGGCGGTGGCGGCGTACTCGATCGCGTACAAGGTCATGTACGTCGCCACGATGGCCTTCTACGCCGTACGCCAGGCCGCCTCCATCCACACCGCGCACCTGCTCGGCGCCGGTCGGGACGAGCGGCGGGCGATCGGGCGGCAGGCGGTGCTGGTGTCGGGGAGCGCGGGGCTGGGGGCGGCCGTGGCGCTGGGGGCCGCCGCCCCGTGGATCATGGCCGCGTTCGGCGCCGGGCCCGCCGTGGCCGACGACGGTGTGCTGTTCCTGCGCTGTGTCGGGCCGTATCTCGTCCTGATGGCCTGCTTCATCGCGCTCGGCGGGGTCTTCGAGGGGAGCGGACAAGCGCCGGTACTGCTGCGGGTGACCGTGCTCGGTACGGCCGTACAGCTGCCGCTCGCGTTCGCGCTGTCCGGCCTCGGCCTGCCCGGCGTGTGCCTGGCGCTGGCGCTCGCCATGGGGGTGCAGTGCGCGGCGGCGCTGTGGCTGCGGCGGCGGGACCGGCGTCAGGAGGGCGGGGACGTCTCCTTGGTGCGGGTGGCCTGAGGCGGCAGGGGTAGCCGAGCGGTCCGGGTCACCGTCGAGCGCCAGAGCACGCGGGCCGCGAGGAGCGTGGCGAGGACCAGCAGGCCGTTGCGGAGGAACAGGAGGGTGACGCCGAGGGCGTCGCTGGCGACGACGTGCGCGAACCAGACCGGGAACTCCAGCACCGTCACCAGGGACGCCGCGAGGACCAGGCCGACGGGCAGGGTCATCCGGCTGCCGCGGAAGCACAGGCACACGGCCGCGAGGCCGACCAGCCACACCATGTACTGCGGGCTGATCACCCGGCTCGTCGTCACGAACATCAGCACCGCCACGAAGGCCGCGTCCGCCAGCGTGTGCGACAGGAACCGCCGCGCCCGCAGCCGCCACAGCAGCAGCCACCCGAAGGCGAGCCCGCTGAGGGCGAGGGCGGCCCTGCTGACGACGTCGACGTACGGGCCGAGGAACTCCACCGAGCCGTAGTTCAGCAGCACCTGGCCGTCCCAGCCGTACTGCCGGGCCACATGGAAGACCAGCGAGCCCAGTGACTCCACCTCGGTGCCGCGGTCGCGCTGGAAGGTCAGGAAGGCGAAGGCACCGGGCATGGCGAGGGCGAACACCGCCGCGAGGGCGCCGGCGGTCAGCGCCGCCCAGCCCCAGGCGGCGCGTCTGCGGGCCGCGATCAGCAGCAGCACCGGCCAGACCTTCAGCATCGCCGCGAAGGCCGTCAGCGCGCCCATCAGCCGGGGACGCCGGGCGCCCGCGAGCAGCGCGGCCACGGCGATCGCGGTGACCATCACGTCGTAGCGCGCGTACACGGTCGGCCCGAGCAGCGGTACGCCCACCACCCACACCCAGGCCCCGCGCAGCGTCCGGCCCGGGCGCACGCCCGCGTACAGCAGGAGCAGCAGCACGGCCAGGTCGGCGGCGAAGGCGAGGACGAAGAACGCCGACGGGTAGTCCAGCCAGAACACCAGCGCGGGGGAGAGGATCGCGAGGGCGGCGGCGGGCGGGTACTGCCAGGTGACGTCGTCCATCGGGAAGGTTCCGGTGCGCAGCACCTCGTACCAGCCCTGGTAGATCACCGACACGTCGCTGGTGACGTCCGGGCCCGGGAAGACGTACACCTTGAACACGAAGAGCAGAAGGAGCACCCTGGTCAGGCCCCAGATCCCCAGAAGCCACGCCAGGGACCGCCGCGTGCCCGTCGTCTCCACCAGATCCCCTGCCGTTCACTTCCCGCCTTGAGGAGAACATGATGTCTCCTTCGGCTGTGAGTGGGCCATAAGCGTGGCCGGGCCCCGGCTGTGAACAGCGGCTTCGGTAAGGTCGGCGCCGATGCACAAGACCCTGATCGTGACCAACGACTTCCCGCCCCGCCCCGGCGGTATCCAGGCGTTCCTGCACAACATGGCACTGCGGCTCGACCCGGAGCGGCTGGTCGTCTACGCCTCCAGCTGGAAGCGGAGCCGGGACGCCGTCGAGGCCACGGCCGCCTTCGACGCGGAGCAGCCCTTCAAGGTCGTCCGGGACCGTACGACGATGCTGCTGCCGACGCCCGGGGCGACCCGGCGGGCGGTCGGCCTGCTGCGCGAGCACGGCTGTACGTCGGTCTGGTTCGGGGCGGCGGCGCCGCTCGGCCTGATGGCACCGGCACTGCGCAGGGCGGGCGCCGAGCGGCTGGTGGCCACGACCCACGGCCACGAGGCGGGGTGGGCCCAGCTGCCCGCGGCCCGGCAGTTGCTGGGGCGGATCGGTGAGACGACGGACACGATCACCTACCTCGGCGAGTACACGCGCTCGCGCATCGCGACCGCGCTGACGCCGCAGGCGGCCTCGCGGATGGTGCAGCTGCCGCCGGGGGTGGACGAGAAGACTTTCCATCCGGAGTCGGGCGGCGCCGAGGTCCGGGCCCGGCTCGGGCTGACGGACCGGCCAGTGGTGGTCTGCGTCTCCCGGCTGGTGCCGCGCAAGGGCCAGGACACGCTGATCCTGGCCATGCCCCGCATCCTCGCCGCCGAGCCGGAGGCCGTGCTGCTGATCGTCGGGGGCGGCCCGTACCTGAAGGACCTGCGTCGGCTGGCGCACGAGACGGGCGTCGCCGACTCGGTCCGGTTCACCGGTCCGGTTCCCTGGTCCGAGCTGCCCGCGCACTACGGCGCCGGGGACGTCTTCGCGATGCCGTGCCGGACGAGGCGGCGGGGTCTCGATGTCGAGGGCCTCGGGATCGTCTACCTGGAGGCCTCGGCGACGGGCCTGCCGGTCGTGGCCGGGGATTCGGGCGGGGCGCCGGACGCGGTGCTCGACGGCGAGACGGGTTGGGTGGTGAGGGGCGGCTCCCCGGAGGAGGCGGCCGACCGCATCGTCACGCTCCTGGGAGACGCCGAACTGCGCCAGAGGATGGGCGAGCGGGGCAGGGATTGGGTCGAGGAGAAGTGGCGCTGGGACCTACTGGCGGAGAAGCTGCAAACGCTGCTGTAGTGCAACGCCCTTGATCTTCAGGGGCACGGGGCTGTATCACTGTGCGGCTCCGCCGCGTGGGCGCGACAAGCCACGGACAACCCGCACCCGCCCACGGCGAATACGTGGCACCCCACTAGGCGGAACCGAATAATCCGCACATGCTGCGCACATGACAGCAAACCTGATGCAGCGTCAGCTGACAAGACGTCAAATCCTCGGAATGGCGGCCCTCCAGACGGCCGCCGCCCTCGGCTTCACCCGCATCGGCCTCCAGTCCGCCCGCGCGGCCGAGCCCGACGCAGTCGAATCCGCCCCCGCGATCGTCATCGGCTCCGGCTACGGCGGCGCGGTCGCAGCCCTCCGCCTGGGCCAGGCGGGCATCCGCACGGTCGTCCTCGAAATGGGCCGCCTCTGGAACACCCCCGGCCCCGACGGCAAGCTCTTCTGCTCCACCAGCGCCCCCGACCACCGCTCCATGTGGTTCCGCACCCGCACCGAGGCCCCGCTCGCCACCTTCCTCTGGCTGGACGTCGTCAACAAGGACATCAGCTCCTACCCCGGAGTCCTGGACCGCGTCCGCTACGACCACATGTCCGTGTACGTCGGCCGGGGCGTCGGCGGCGGCTCCCTGGTCAACGGCGGCATGGCGGTCACCCCGCTCCAGTCCTACTTCGCCGAGCAGTTCCCCACCGTGGACACCGCGGAGATGTACGGCACGTACTTCCCGCGCGCCCGCTCCATGCTCGGCGTCAACACCGTCGACCCCGCGTGGTTCGAGTCGACCGAGTGGTACCGCTTCACCCGGATCTCCCGCAAACACGCGGCCAACACCGGCCTGAAGACCACGTTCGTGCCCAACGTCTACGACTTCGGGTACATGCAGCGCGAGGCGGCCGGCACGGCGACCAGGTCCGCACTGGCGGGCGAGGTCATCTACGGCAACAACCACGGCAAGCGCACCCTCGACAAGACGTATCTCGCCTCGGCGCTCGGGACCGGGAACGTCACCATCCACACCCTGGAGCGGGTGAAGTCGATCAGCAGGGCCGCCGACGGGACGTACGTCCTGTCCGTCGACCGGATCGACGACACCGGCGCCGTCGTGGAGACCAAGGAGTACGGCTGTACGTACCTCTTCCTCGGCGGCGGCAGCATCGGCACCACCGAACTCCTCGTCCGCGCCCGGGAGTCGGGCACCCTGCCCGCCCTGGACGCGAGCGTCGGCACCGGGTGGGGCACCAACGGCAACGTGATGCTCGGGCGGGCCAACCACGTTCCCGCACTCGGCGAAGAAGCTGCGGTGGGTGAGGACACAGCCCTTGGGGCGCCCGGTGGTGCCGGAGGTGTACACGATCGTCGCCGGGTCGTCGGCCTTCGCCTGCGAGCTGCGCTCCTCGACCGTGGCGTCGCCGATGTCCTGCCCGAGCCGGCCCAGCTCCTCGACGCCGCCGGCCTCGATCTGCCAGACGTGCTTGAGCGCGGGCAGCTGGTCGCGCACCGACTCGACGGCGGCCGTGTGGTTGTCCAGCTCCGTGATCATGGCGGTGGCGCCCGAGTCACTGAGGATCCACTGCACCTGCTCCGGGGAGCTGGTCTCGTACACCGGCACGGTGACCGCGCCCGCCGACCAGATCGCGAAGTCGAGGAGGGTCCACTCGTAGCGGGTGCGGGACATCAGGCCGACCCGGTCGCCCGGCTGGACCCCGGCGGCGATGAGCCCCTTCGCGGCCGCGCGCACCTCGGCGAGGAAGGCGGTGGCCGTCACGTCCTGCCAGGCACCGCCCACCTTGCGGGCGATGACGGCGACGTCAGGGTGCTGCGCGGCGTTTCTGCGGACGATGTCGGTCAGATTGCCGTCCGCAGGGACCTCGTACAAAGCCGGAAGGCTGAACTCGCGCAAGACTGCTGCTCCTCATAGGGCGCCGGCGCCACGACGTTGTGTGATGCGACGGTGCGGTCCAAGGCTCGGGCAGGTGCTCTGGAATTCACATGTTGAAATCCAGAGCACGACTGGACCGACCGGACGTTACCCGCCGGTATGGCTTCTTCGACAGGGGGTCCCGGCGAGATGTTCGCTGCGTCACACGGTTTGGTGCTTCTGCGCGCACAGTAGTCGAGCGGTCTGACGACTGGCCAGTAACCATCGGTCCGCCCGGCACTGTTCACGTATGCCGCACACGCCTACCCTTGATCGTCATGGCACCGACACCGACGGGAAACCGCAGGACGCGCGTCCATGTGGTCAGCGACGTACACGGCAACGCCCGCGACCTGGCCAGGGCCGGCGAGGGCGCGGACGCCCTGATCTGTCTGGGCGACCTGGTGCTGTTCCTGGACTACGCCGACCACTCGCGCGGCATCTTCCCCGACCTGTTCGGGGTGGAGAACGCCGACCGCATCGTGGAACTGCGCACCGCCCGGCGCTTCGACGAGGCGCGGGAGCTCGGCAGGCGGCTGTGGGCCGGGATCGGCTCGGACCGGGGCCCGGTGATCGAGAAGGCGGTCCGCAAGCAGTACGCCGAGATGTTCGCGGCGTTCCCGACACCGACGTACGCCACCTACGGCAATGTCGACATGCCGCCTCTGTGGCCGGAGTACGCCGGTCCGGGCACGACGGTGCTGGACGGGGAGCGGGTGGAGATCGGGGGCTGGGTCTTCGGCTTCGTCGGCGGCGGCCTGCGTACCCCCATGCGCACCCCCTACGAGATCAGCGACGAGGAGTACGCGGCGAAGATCGAGGCCGTGGGCGAGGTGGACGTCCTGTGCACGCACATTCCGCCGGAGGTCCCGGAGTTGGTGTACGACACGGTGGCGCGGCGCTTCGAGCGGGGGAGCCGGGCGCTGCTCGAGGCGATTCGCCGTACCCGCCCCCGTTACTCCCTTTTCGGTCATGTGCATCAGCCGCTGGCCCGGCGGATGCGGATCGGGGCGACGGAGTGCGTGAATGTGGGGCACTTCGCCGGGTCGGGGAAGCCGTGGGCGCTGGAATGGTGAGTGAATTCGGGCGGGGTGGGCGTTTTCGCGACGACGGCGCAGGTGGGGGTGAAGTCGGCCGGTCGGGCGCGCGGTAGCCTTCACGCTGCACACGCGTGCGCACCACGACTTCATACCGGCCCGCATCTGGAGGAGCCACGGCGATGGCGGAACACACCAGCTCGAGCATCACGATCGAGGCGGCACCGGCCGATGTCATGGGGGTGATCGCCGACTTCGCCCGCTACCCGGACTGGACCGGCGAGGTGAAGGAGGCGGAGGTCCTCGCGACGGACCCGCAGGGCCGCGCCGAGCAGGTCCGCCTCGTCATGGACGCCGGCGCGATCAAGGACGACCAGGTGCTGGGGTACACCTGGACCGGCGAGCACGAGGTCTCCTGGACGCTGGTGAAGTCCCAGATGCTGCGGTCGCTCGACGGCTCGTACATCCTCAAGCCGGCGGGGGCGGGTTCGACCGAGGTCACGTACCAGCTGACGGTGGACGTCAAGATCCCGATGCTGGGGATGATCAAGAGGAAGGCCGAGAAGGTCATCATCGACCGGGCGCTGGCTGGGCTGAAGAAGCGGGTGGAGTCGGGGCGGTAGTTTCTCGCCCCCGCCGCCCCTACCCGTCCCGTCCCGTCCCTGGGGGCTGCCGCCCCCAGACCCCGCTTCGGCCCTTAAAGGGCCTCGTCCTCGAACGCCGGACGGGCTGGACGGTCGGCTACGGTTCACCCCCATGCGCACGATCCTGATCACGGGCCCTGGCGGCAGCGGCCGTACCACCATCGCCGCCGCCACGGCGCTCGCCGCCGCCCGCGAAGGCACCCGCACCCTCGTCCTCGGCGCCGACCGCACCGACACCCTGGGCGCGGCGCTCGGCGTGCGGACGGGAGCGGCTCCCACCAAGGTCACCGAGAACCTCGCCGCCTGGCGCCCCGACGCCGCCACCGGCTTCCGGGACGACCTCGCCGCCTTCCAGGAACGCGCCGCCTCCGCCCTCGACCTCCTCGGCGCCTCCCGCCTCGACCCGGAGGAGGTCACCCCCCTCCCCGGCGCCGAGGAACTCGCACTGCTCCGTGCCCTCCGCGACGCCGCGCTCGCCGAGGCCCATGACCTCCTCGTCGTCGACCTGCCGGCCACCCCGCAGGCTCTCGCCCTGCTCTCCCTGCCCGAAGAGCTGCGCCGCTATCTGCGCCGGCTGATCCCGGCCGAACGGCAGGCCGCCCGTGCCCTGCGGCCCGTCCTCGGCCGGCTGGCCGGGGTACCGATGCCCGCGGAGTGGCTGTACGAGACCGCGGCCCGCTGGGACGTCGAGCTCGCCGCCGTGGAGGCCGTCGTCGCCGACCGCGACACCGTCGTACGGCTGGTCGCCGAGCCGGGCCCGGGCGGCGCCGACGCCGTGCGCGCCGCCGGCCTCGCCCTCGCGCTGCGCGGCCTGCGCCCCGACGTGCTGATCGCCAACCGGGTCCTGCCGGAGGCGGAGGCGGCGGCCGGGAGCTGGCTCGCCGGGCCCGTCGCCCAGCAGCGCAAGGTCCTGGAGGAGTGGCGGGAGGAGGGCCACGAGGTCCACGACATCGCCCACCTCGGGCGGGATCCCCGTGGCGCCGACGACCTCGCCGCCCTCGCCGTGCCCGCCGTCAACGGCACCTCCTCCACCGTCGAGTGGCCCGTCACCGACCGGCTCGCCGACGACGGCGTCCTCGTCTGGAGCATCCCCCTGCCCGGCGCCGAACGCGACGAGCTCGACCTCATCCGGCGCGGCGACGAACTCGTCGTCACCGCGGGCCAGTTCCGGCGTATCGTGCCGCTGCCGTCAGCCCTGCGCCGGTGCGGGGTGGACGGGGCCGCGCTGCGGGACGGCGAGCTGCGGATCCGGTTCGCGCCGGACCCGGATCTATGGCCGCGGACACGGTGAAGCAGGTACGGCCGTTCGGGTAACGTCGGAGAGACGAACCGTAGTCAGGAGTCCGTCATGAGCGAAGAGCTCCCCCCGTCCGAAGCCACCGAGCGGAAGGCTGTCGACGAGGAGCGGGCGACCGACGCCGACGCCTGGGCGACGGCGTGCGCCGAGGACCTCGCGGCGGAGAAGGCCCGTCGCCGTGGGCAGCACGGCCCGCCCCCGGGCTCGGCCGCCGAGGAACTGCGCAAGCTCGTCGACGCCGTCGCGGACAAGCTCTCGACCATCCAGTCCCCGCTGCTCGGCGCGGTCGCCGGACCCGCCGCCCAGCAGGTGGTCAAGCAGGTCGTGGAGCAGGCCAAGGCCGCCGTCGAGCCCGTCATCGAGCGCAACCCGGACGTCTTCGACCACCTGGCCGCTGCCGGCAACGAACTCCTCGCCGCCTACCGCTCCGCGGTCCAGAACCAGGAACGGCGCTGGACGAGCCCCACGAACGACGCCCAGGAGCTGGACGAGCTCGACGACGACAAGCGCGACCCCGGCGAGGGCACCGGCCCCGGCCAGCGCATCGACTTGGACTGACGTCCCCCTCGGGTACGGTTGGCCATAGCGGGGCTCGACCGAAACTGAGGGATTCATGGGACTCACCATCGGCGTCGACATCGGCGGTACCAAGATCGCGGCCGGTGTGGTCGACGAGGAAGGCAACATCCTCTCGACCCACAAGGTGCCGACCCCGGGCACGCCCGACGGGATCGTGGACGCCATCGCCTCCGCGGTGGAGGGCGCGCGCGCCGGGCACGAGATCGTCGGCGTGGGTATCGGTGCGGCCGGATACGTCAACCGTCAGCGCTCCGAGGTCTACTTCGCCCCCAACATCGACTGGCGCAACGAGCCGCTGAAGCAGAAGGTCGAGACCCGCGTCGGCCTCCCGGTGGTCGTCGAGAACGACGCCAACGCGGCCGCTTGGGGCGAGTACAAGTTCGGCGCGGGCAAGGGCCACCGCAACGTCATCTGCATCACCCTCGGCACCGGCCTCGGCGGCGGCATCATCATCGGCAACAAGCTGCGCCGCGGCCACTACGGAGTCGCCGCCGAGTTCGGCCACATCCGCATGGTGCCGGACGGCCTGTTGTGCGGCTGCGGCAGCCAGGGCTGCTGGGAGCAGTACGCCTCCGGGCGCGCTCTCGTCAGATACGCCAAGCAGCGCGCCAACGCCACCCCCGAGAACGCCGAGATCCTGCTCGGCCTGGGCGACGGCACCCCCGACGGCATCGAGGGCAAGCACATCTCCATGGCCGCCCGCCAGGGCGACCCGGTCGCCGTCGACTCCTACCGCGAACTCGCCCGCTGGGCGGGCGCCGGCCTCGCCGACCTCGCCTCCCTCTTCGACCCGTCCGCCTTCATCGTCGGCGGCGGCCTCTCGGACGAGGGCGAACTGGTCCTCGACCCGATCCGCAAGTCCTACAAGCGCTGGCTGGTCGGCGGCAACTGGCGCCCGGTGGCCGACGTCATCGCGGCCCAGCTCGGCAACAAGGCGGGCCTGGTCGGCGCGGCGGACCTGGCCCGGGAGCCCGACCCGATCATGTAGCTCACGGTCATGTGACGCCCTCAGGGGCGCGGGGCTGTATATACATGCGGCTCCGCCGCGTGGGCGCGACAAGCCACGACGAACCGGCAGTCGCGCACTCACCTCGCGCCCCGAGCCATTGGGCGTAGATTGACCCGCATGGCGCTGTTGCCCAACTCCCACACCGAGCCCGACGGTTCAGCCGTCATCCGCGTCCTCAGCTACAACATCCGCTCGATGCGCGACGACACCACGGCCCTCGCCCGCGTCATCAGCGCCTGCGCCCCCGACCTGGTCCTCGTCCAGGAAGCCCCCCGCTTCTTCCGCTGGCGCAAGAAACTCGCCCGCCTGGCCCGCGCGGCGAACCTGGTGATCCTTTCCGGTGGCGCCACCGCGTCGGGCCCCGCTCTGTTGTGCTCCCTGCGGGCCACCGTCGAACGCACCGAGGACGTCCTTCTCCCCCTCACCCCGGGCCTGCACCGCCGCGGCTTCTCGACCGCCGTGGTCCGTTACGGCGGCGCCCGCCTCGGCGTCCTCAGCTGTCACCTCAGCCTCCAGAAGGACGAGCGTTACGAGCAGGGCGGCATGCTCCTCGACCGGCTGGCCGCCATGGGCGTGGAACACGCGATCGCGGGCGGCGACCTGAACGAGCGGCCCGGCGGCCGTACCTTCCGCCGCATCGCCGCCGGCCTCCAGGACTGCTGGGCCACCGCCCCCTGGGGCACCGAGTACACCTCGACCCCGATCGACCCCCACCAGCGCATCGACGCGATCTTCGCCACCAAGGGCATCGAGGTGGTCGGCTGCGGCGTTCCCCTCGGCCAGCCCGGAGTGACGCAGACAGACCTGAGGGCGGCCACGGACCACCTTCCGGTCCTGGCCGCCCTCAGGGTGCCCGCCACCGCGTAGTTACGGCCGCTGCTTCACCTTGTCGACGACGGCCCAGCTGTCGAGGTACGAGAGCTGGGTGTACGTCTTCATGGACGCGCCGTCGCCCGAGGTGCGCTCGTCACGGAAGCCGAGGAACCGGTACGTCCTCGGGTCGAAGACGAAGTAGCCGCCGAAGCCCCCGGCCCCCGGCTGCGTCGGGTCGTCGTACGTGATGGCCACGCCGATGCGACCCTTCGCGTCCTGCTGGTTCGGCACCGCCTTCACCCCGGGCACCATCCCGAGCGCCTCGTACGCCGCCGGGCGCAGCCCCTCCGGCATCACCGGTACCAGCTTGAGCAGCCCGGCGAGGCTGAAGTGGATGTGCGACCAGGACTCGTCGTCGATGTCGTCCAGCGAGTCGGTCTTCCCGCCCATGGCCCAGTCGCGGTTGATCTCGAGGATCAGCTTCTTCGGATCGGTCGGCAGCTTCCGCAGCGTGCCCCAGTCCTGTGGGGGCCAACTGCTCTGGTTCTCCTCCAGCGGCGGCGACCACCATCCGTTGCCGATTTCCATGATCCAGGACTTCTTCGAGCCGTCGACCGACCGCCAGTTCTCGTCGACGTAGCTCTTCGTCTCACCGGTCTTCTGGTTGGTCTCCTTGATGATCTCCTTGGTGTAGATGAACTGGTCGTCACGCGGGGTGACCGTCCGCTCGTGCCTGCGCTCGTAGGCGGCGGCCCCGTTGAGCACGGTCTGCGCGCTCACGTTCTGCATGACCGGCGCGCTGGTCGCCGGCGGGTTCGCCGTCCGGCCCCGGCCCGCGCCGCCGTCGTCGCGCACGGCGACCAGGACGCCGGCGGCGACGGCCGCGGCGAGCGCGCCGGTCAGGGCGATGCGCAGGACCGGGCGGCGCGGCCGTACGACCGGAGCGGGCCGGTCCATCGCGGCGAGCAGGCGGGACCGCACCCGCTGCCGGGTCGCGGCGTCGAGGGGCGGGGCCCCCGGGTCGAAGTCCCTCAGTTCTCGCAGTTCGTACAGCTCTTGCGGTTCGTCGATGTCACGCATGGGCGTCTGCCTCTCGGAATGCCGTCGGATCGGATCCGCCCAGTGCTTCGCGCAATCTGCTGCGAGCCCGGTGCAGCCTGGATCTGACCGTGCCGACGGGCACGCCGAGGGCCTGGGCCGCCTCCTCGTAGTCGAGGCCGGCCCAGGCCACCAGCAGTACGACATCGCGGTGCCGGGCGGACAGCCCGGACAGCGCGGCTGCCAGTTCCCGGCGCACCCCCGTGGCACCGGCCCTGGAAACCGCCCGGTCGGCGACCGGCTCCTCGTGCTCCACCGGCTCCGGCAGCCGGGCGAGCGCCTTGAACCGGCGCGCCTCGGCCCGGCGGTGCCGGCTCACGAGGTTCGTCGCGATGCCGAACAACCAGGGGCGGGCGTCGTCCCGCCCCAGGTCGTAGGTGTGGCGCCGCTGGAAGGCGGTGATGAAGGTCTCCGCCATCAGATCCTCCGCCGCCTCGGGACCGAGCCGCCGGGCCGTGTAACGGTGCACGGCGTCGGCGTACCGGTCGTAGAGCGCGGCGAACAGCTCGGGCTCGTCCCGGGACCGTGCGATCACACGGGCATCACTCTCCTCGCGCTCCTCGTCGCGGGTGCCGACGCCCGGTGGTCCGACGGTCATCGGGGCTCCTTTCGTTCGTCTGAACGCCTCGAAGGCTTGGGCTTGTTCGGGTTGTTCACCTCTTCTTCGCCGGTCGGCGGAATCGGGTTCCCTTTTTCGGATCTTTTCGGTGCGGTGCGGTTCGCAGATGTCCGAGGTGCCTGCGAGGGCCGTACGCAGACACGCGAAAGCCCGTCCGGAGCGTCTCCGGACGGGCCCTCACCGGGGTGTGTCAGACGACCGCGCCGCGTCCCGGGTCGTCGTCCTCGTCGTCGTCCGTCTTCATCCGCATCACCAGCGTGGCGAACCCGCCGAGGAACCCGCCGATGCCCAGCGTGGCCAGCCACCACGTCATGTCCCAGCCGAACAGGACGGCGAGCAGCAGCAGGACCGGCCCGCCGACCACGGCGAGCCAGGCGAACTTCGCGGTCGGGTCGGCGGCGGGCAGCGGCGGCGGCTCCGGCGGTACGAAGTGGCCCTCGTCGTCGGTGTCGAAGTCGTCCTCGGACGGCTCCGGCGCGGTGTAGTCGCGCGGCCCGGCGCCGACGCCGGGCGCGAAGGAGACGGAGCTGCCCAGCGGCCTGGCCGGCTTGTCCTCCTTGGACTTCCCGTCCTTGTCGTCCTGCTCGTCCCGGCTGCCCTTCGCGTCCTCGGACCGGTCGTCCGCCCCGTCGTCGTCCGGGTCGGACTCCAGCAGCGCCAGGTCCTCCACCGACTTGAACGGCTTCGCACCCGGCGGGTCCTTCGGCTCGTCGCCGTACCCGGCGACGATCGCGGCCCAGGCGGCGTCCTCGTCGAACGGGACGTGCTGCTCTTCCGGCTCGCGATCGTCGCGGTCCTCGCGCCTCTCGCGGTCGGAGTCGTGCTCAGCCACGTGCGGTCGTCCCTTCTTTGCCCACGCCGGTTGCGAGCCGGCCGATGAACCCGAGGCTCTCCTCGAAGATCCGGTCCGCGTCATGGTCCAACGTCGCCACGTGGTAACTCTGTTCCAGCACGACCTCCGTTACGTCCGTCGACGACACCCTGCTCAGGATCCGGGCCGAGTCGGCGGCCGGCACGATGTGGTCCCGGTCGCTGCGCAGGAGCAGCAGCGGCTGGGTGACCTGCGGCAGCTCGCCGTCGACCAGGCGGAAGAAGTTCCGCAGGGAGTGGGCCGCGTGCAGGGGCACCCGGTCGTAGCCGACCTCGACGGTGCCTTCCTTCGCTATGTCACTGGCGATCCCCCGCGTCGTGCGGACGAGGTGGCGGGAGACCGGAAGGGTGTACGCGGACAGGCCGTGCACCTTGTTCGCCGGGTTGACGACGAGCACGCCGGCGATGTCCTCCCCGTGCTTCGCGGCGAGCCGCAGCGCGAGGGCGCCGCCCATGGAGAGGCCGGCGACGAAGACCCGCTCGCAGCGGTCGCGCAGGGTGCGCAGGGCGCGGTCCACCTCGGCGTACCAGTCCTGCCAGCCGGTGAGCGCCATGTCCTCCCAGCGCGTGCCGTGCCCCGGCAGCAGCGGCAGCGCGACGGTGAGCCCGCGCTCGGCGAGATACTCCGCCCAGGGGCGCAGCGACTGCGGGGAACCGGTGAAGCCGTGGCAGAGGAGGACCCCGACCTCCCCGCCCTCATGGCGGTATGGCTCGGCTCCAGGAAGGACCGGCACCTTACGGTCTCCTGTTCGTGAGAGGGACGGTGTGCTTCACCGTACGCGACGGTACTGACACCGACCAGGGTCGTCGGACTCTTTGACAGTGCTCCGGGTTAAGGTCTGATCGACAGACACAGGAGGCACTCGGTTGTTGTACGGCGCGATGAAGGTGACCATCGGGGGACCATTGAAGGTCGCCTTCAGGCCCTGGGTGGAAGGCCTGGAGAACATTCCCGCCGAGGGCCCCGCGATCCTCGCGAGCAACCACCTGTCCTTCTCCGACTCGTTCTTCCTGCCCGCGGTCCTCGACCGCAAGGTGACCTTCATCGCGAAGGCCGAGTACTTCACCACTCCGGGCGTCAAGGGCCGGCTGACGGCCGCGTTCTTCAAGGGCGTCGGCCAGCTGCCCGTGGACCGCTCCGGAGCGCGCGGGGCGGGCGAGGCGGCCATCAAGAGCGGAATAGACGTCCTGGAGCGCGGTGAGCTGTTCGGTATCTACCCGGAGGGCACCCGCTCGCCCGACGGGCGGCTCTACCGGGGCAAGCCCGGCGGCCTCGCACGCGTGGCGCTCGCCACCGGAGCGCCGGTCATCCCGGTCGCCATGATCGACACGGAGAAGATCCAGCCGCCCGGCAAGGTCATGCCGAAGCTGATGCGCCCGGGCATCCGGATCGGCGAGCCCCTGGACTTCAGCCGGTACCAGGGCATGGAGCACGACCGGTTCGTGCTCCGCGCGGTGACCGACGAGGTCATGTACGAGATCATGAAGCTCTCCGGCCAGGAGTACGTCGACATCTACGCGACCGCCGCCAAGCGGCAGATCGCGGAGGCGGCGAAGGCCGAGAAGGAACAGGCGCGCAAGAAGAAGGAACAGCCCGAATAGGGTCGGCCGCAGCCGAGCCGAGGGGGCAAAGGGGTGGGGGCAAGTGGCCGAGCGTGAGCGGGTCATGAGGATGTCCGTCGAGCAGCCGCTGTGGCGTGCGCTGACCGGCTACCGGGTGCTGACCATGGTGTACGCGATCGGGCTGTTCATCAGCGCGTACGACGAGGTCGCCAGGCCCTGGGTCGCCATCGCCTACTTCGCCGTACTGGCCGTCTGGACGCTGGCCACCCTGCCCAGGGTCGCGAACGCCGCGAACTGCACCAAGCGGTTCCTCGCCGTGGACCTCACCATCGCCCTGGCCGGCATCCTGCTCACCCGGCTCGCCGAGACGCCCGCGCGGATCGACGCCGGGGCGCCGACCCTGCCGTCGATATGGACCGCGGGCGCCGTGCTGGCGTTCGCCATCAAGGGCGGCTGGCGCTGGGCTGCGTTCGCCTCGACGCTGGTCGCCGCCGCCAACCTGGTCCACCGCTCCGGCGTGCCGACCCGCGACACCGTCCACATGGTGCTGCTCGTCTGGATCGCCTCCATCGCCATCGGGTACGTCGTCGAGGTCGCCCGCGCCTCCGAGCGCACCCTCGCCCGTGCCCTGGAGATCGAGGCGGCCACGCGTGAGCGGGAGCGCCTCGCCCGGGACATCCACGACAGCGTGCTCCAGGTGCTGGCGATGGTGCAGCGGCGCGGCGCGGTCATCGGCGGCGAGGCGGCCGAGCTGGGCCGCATGGCCGGCGAGCAGGAGGTGGCGCTGCGCACGCTGGTCTCGGGCGGGCTGGTACCCGTGTCGCGGGTGTCCGAGGACGCCGCGGACGGGGCGGTCGTACGGACCGTGGAAGAGCCCGACGACGCCACCGGTCCCGTCGATCTCCGCGCGCTGCTCGCCCCGTACGCGGGCGCCAAGGTGAACCTCGCCGAGCCCGGCGCGCCGGTGCCGCTTGCGCCGGTCGCCGCGCGGGAGCTGGCCGCGGCCGTGGGGGCCGCCCTGGACAACGTCCGCAAGCACGCGGGGGAGCACGCGCGCGCGTGGATCCTGGTCGAGGACGAGCCCGACGCGGTGATCGTCACCGTGCGGGACGACGGCCCCGGCATCCCCGAGGGCCGGCTCGCCCAGGCCGAGGGGGAGGGGCGGCTCGGCGTCGCCCTGTCGATCCGGGGGCGGCTGCGGGAGCTCGGCGGCAGCGCCGAGCTGATCTCGGTGCCGGGCCAGGGCACCGAAGTGGAACTGAAAGTACCGAAGGACAGCAGCGCTTCACGGGGGAAGGCGGAGCAGCGATGACGGACACCGCGAGCGGACCGGACGGACAGCAGGGCTCGATCAGGGTCATGGTCGTCGACGACCACCCCATGTGGCGCGACGCGGTCGCCCGCGACCTGGCCGAGTCCGGCTTCGACGTGGTCGCCACCGCGGGCGACGGCGACCAGGCCGTACGCCGCGCCAAGGCCGCCGCCCCCGACGTCCTCGTGCTCGACCTCAACCTGCCCGCCAAGCCCGGCGTCCAGGTCTGCAAGGAGCTCGTCGGCCACAACCCGGCCCTGCGCGTCCTCGTCCTGTCCGCGAGCGGCGAGCACGCCGACGTCCTGGAGGCGGTGAAGTCCGGCGCCACCGGCTATCTGCTGAAGTCGGCGTCCACGGAGGAACTGCTGGACGCGGTGCGCCGTACCGCCGTCGGTGACCCGGTGTTCACGCCCGGCCTGGCCGGACTCGTCCTCGGCGAGTACCGCCGACTCGCCTCCGACCCCGGGCCCGCCGCCCCCGACGCCGACCAGCCCAAGGCCCCGCAGCTCACCGAGCGCGAGACCGAGGTGCTGCGGCTGGTCGCCAAGGGCCTGAGCTACAAGCAGATCGCCGAACGCCTGGTCATCTCCCACCGCACGGTCCAGAACCACGTGCAGAACACCCTCGGCAAGCTCCAGCTGCACAACCGCGTGGAGCTGGTGCGGTACGCGATCGAGCGGGGCCTCGACGAGGGGTGATCGTCGGCCGTCGGCTTGACGGCGCGTAAACCGAACATCCGGCGGTTCACCGGAATTGCCGGTCCGACCCATCCCGCTGTGACCTGGATCACCACTAGCGTGACCTCACCAGGCAACCGCGGCGAAGGGACATTTCCATGCGGGTCGGAGTACTGACCGGAGGCGGCGACTGCCCCGGTCTCAACGCCGTCATCCGGGCCGTCGTCCGCAAGGGCGTGCAGGAGTACGGCTATGACTTCGTCGGCTTCCGGGACGGCTGGCGAGGTCCGCTCGACAACGACACCGTCCGTCTCGACATCCCCGCCGTGCGCGGCATCCTGCCCCGCGGCGGCACCATCCTCGGCTCCTCGCGCACCAACCCCCTGAAGCAGGAGGACGGCATCCGCCGGATCAAGGAGAACCTCGCCAAGCAGGAGGTCGAGGCGCTCATCGCCATCGGCGGCGAGGACACCCTCGGCGTCGCCGCCCGGCTGTCCGACGAGTACGGCGTGCCCTGCGTCGGCGTGCCGAAGACGATCGACAACGACCTGTCCGCCACCGACTACACCTTCGGCTTCGACACCGCCGTGGGCATCGCGACGGAGGCCATCGACCGGCTGCACACCACCGCCGAGTCCCATATGCGCGTCCTGGTCTGCGAGGTGATGGGCCGTCACGCCGGGTGGATCGCCATCCACTCCGGCCTGGCCGGCGGCGCCAACGTCATCCTCATCCCCGAGCAGCGCTTCGACGTCGACAAGGTCTGCGCCTGGATCACCTCGCGCTTCAAGGCGTCGTACGCCCCGATCGTGGTCGTCGCCGAGGGCGCCATGCCGAAGGACGGCGACATGGTGCTGAAGGATCAGTCGCTGGACTCCTTCGGACACGTCCGGCTCTCCGGGGTCGGCGAATGGCTGGCCAAGGAGATCGAGAAGCGTACGGGCAAGGAAGCCCGTACGACGGTCCTCGGGCACATCCAGCGCGGCGGCACCCCGAGCGCCTTCGACCGCTGGCTCGCCACCCGCTTCGGGCTGCACGCCATCGAGGCGGTCCGCGACCGCGACTTCGGCAAGATGGTCGCCCTGCGCGGCACGGACATCGTCCGCGTCCCGATCGGGGAGGCCACGGCCAAGCTGAAGACGGTGGATCCGAAGCTGTACGAGGAGGTCGGGGTCTTCTTCGGCTGACCGGGCGGCCGAGCGGTTTCCGACGGCTGCTTTCCGCCCGGCGACACGGGGTTATGGGTCGTATATTCGGCCCATAGCCCCTATGAAACGGGAGCAGCCTTGGAGATTCTCGCCTTCGGCGTGCAGGCGGACGAGAAGCCCCTGATCGAGCGGGCCTTCCAGGGCCATCACGAGGTCCGTTGCCTGGACGTCTTCCTCAACGAGGACACCGCCCCGATCGCCACCGGCTACGAGGTGGTCTGCACCAGCGTCAACTGCGACCTCGGCCATCGCGTCCTGCAGA
Source organism: Streptomyces shaanxiensis (assembly GCF_039537145.1). NCBI lineage: Bacteria > Bacillati > Actinomycetota > Actinomycetes > Kitasatosporales > Streptomycetaceae > Streptomyces > Streptomyces shaanxiensis. The sequence continues at coordinate 480,229 of NZ_BAAAZY010000006.1, read as the reverse complement.
CCCTCGCGGCCGGCGGCACCCGGATGGTCGCCCAGCGCTCCACCGGCTTCAACAACATCGACCTCAAGGTCGCCGAGCGCCTCGCCATGACGGTCGCCCGGGTCTCGTACTACTCGCCCCACTCCGTGGCCGAGTTCGCCTGGACCCTCGCCATGGCGGTCAACCGCCGCATCGTCCGCGCCTCCACGCGCACGCGTGACTTCGACTTCCGCCTCGACGGCCTGATGGGCCGCGACATGCACGGCCGCACCGCAGGCGTCCTCGGCACCGGCAAGATCGGCGAGGCCTTCACCCGCATCGCCCACGGCTTCGGCATGCACCTGCTCGGCTGGGACGTCGCCGAGAACCCCGCCTGCCTGCAACTAGGCATGCGCTACGTCCCCAAGGAGCAGCTCCTCGCCGAGTCCGACCTGGTCAGCCTGCACGTCCCGCTCCTGCCGGAGACGCGTCGGCTCATCGACGCGGACGCCCTGAAGTCGATGAAGGACGACGCGATCCTCATCAACTCCAGCCGCGGCGGCCTCATCGACACCGCGGCCCTCGTCCACGAGCTGCGCGAGGGCCGCTTCACGGGAGTCGGCCTGGATGTGTACGAGGCGGAGGCGGGCCTGTTCTTCCTCGACAAGTCCCTCCAGGCCGTCGAGGACGACACCCTGGCCCGCCTCGTCACCTTCCCGAACGTCCTGGTCACCTCGCACCAGGCGTACTACACCCGGGACGCCGTCGGGCAGATCATCGAGACCACGCTGAAGAACGTCCTCGACTACAGGGCGGGCCGCCGCTCCGAGAACGTGCTGGTGCCGCGCAGCTGACCCACCAGATCGCGTACGACGGCGGCGCCGTTCAGCGTCAGGATCGACTCGGGGTGGAACTGCACACCGGCGAAGCCCCCGCCCCGTACGGCATGCACTTCCCCGTTGTCGGCCCGGCTGACCTCGATGCCGTGCTCGGCGAGTTCCGCGTACTCCTCGTCGTCGCAGCGCGCCACGAAGCTGTTGTAGAAGCCGACCGTCTCCGGCCGCCCGAACAGGTCGATCGTCGTCTGCGCCCCCTGGTACGGCACCTCCTTCCGGACGATCTCCAGCCCCAGCTCGGCCGCGATCAGCTCGTGCCCGAGGCAGACGCCGAGCACGCCGTGCCGGTGGTTGCGGATGACCTCGGCGGTCAGGTCCCGCAGGAACCGCATCTTCGGGTCGGTGCGGTCGGACGGGTCGCCCGGCCCGGGGCCGAGCACGACCGGCCCCTCGTGCGCGAGCACCGTCTCCCGCAGGCCGGGCTCGTCGTAGCGCCGTACCGTCACCTCCAGGCCGCTGGACCGCAGCACATGGGCCAGCATCGCCGTGAAGGTGTCCTCGCCGTCCACGACCAGGGCGTGTCCGGTGAGCTCCTCGGACCGCTCCTGCATCCGCAGCCAGAACGGGGCCAGCGAGGCCCGGCGTCCGTCGAGCGCGGCACGCACGCGTGGGTCGTCGGCGAGATGCACGCGCGCGTGCTCCTCACTCGACCGGGACGGGCGTACGCCCAGCGCCGCCAACACCCCCGCCGCCTTGGCATGGGTCTCCGCGACCTCGCTCGCCGGGTCCGACCCGCGCACGAGCGTGGCGCCGACCGGCACCCGCAGCCCGCCGTCCGCGTCGATGTCGGCGGTGCGGATGAGGATGGGGGAGTCGAGGGTCTGGGCGCCACCGGAGTCCCGGCCGATCAGGGCCAGCGCACCGGCGTAGTACCCGCGCCCGCCGACCTCGTGCCGCTCGATCACCCGGCAGGCGTTCTGCACCGGCGAGCCGGTCACGGTGGCCGCGAACATGGTCTCCTTCAGGACGTCCCGCACATCCAGCGAGGACTTCCCGCGCAGCTCGTACTCGGTGTGCGCGAGGTGGGCCATCTCCTTCAGCCGGGGCCCGACGACCACCCCGCCCATGTCGCCGACGGTGCACATCATCTTGAGCTCCTCGTCGACGACCATCGACAGCTCCTCGATCTCCTTGCCGTCGGCGAGGAAGTCGAGCAGATGCTCGGGCGTCGGCCCCTCGGCGGGATAGCGGTACGTCCCGCTGATCGGGTTCATGACGACGGTGCCGCCGGACATCCGCACATGCACCTCGGGGCTCGCCCCGACCAGTGTCCGCTCCCCTGTGTGCACGACGAACGTCCAGTACGCGCCCCGCTCGCCCACCAGCAGCCGCCGGAAGAGACTCAGGGCATCGGCGCGTCCGAACCCGGCGATCTCCCCCTCGTACGTCCGCCGGATCACGAAGTTCGCGCCCTCGCCCCGCCCGATCTCCTCCCGCAGCACGCGCCCGACGATCTCCGCGTACTCCTCGTCGCCGACGTCGAAGCCACCGCCTTCGACGCGCACGTCGTGCGACGGGAGCTGCTCCAGGGCGTCGGCGAGCGGAACGCCATACGACTCCTCGGGCGTCAGCACCGTCAGGGGCGTGCCGTCGTCGCGGACGTCGAAGCCGCGCTCGCGGATCTGGCGGAAGGGGACGAGGGCGAGGCCCTCGTCGGGGAGGTCGGCCAGGCGGTCGTATGTGCTGACCGGGCCGATCAGGACCTCGACCGTGTCGTGCTCATGGCCCGGTGTGCGGCGGCGCAGCAGGGCGAACGGGCGGGGATCGTCCAGCAAGCCGAGCAGGTTCATGGGTCCGTGCTCCTTCTCAGTGAGACTCGGTGGTACTCAGTGGGAGAGGAACGACCCCGGGAAACGCCGAAGGCCGCCCCTCGGGCGGCCTTCGCGAAGTCTTGCGTACGCGCAGTCAGTGGGCCGCCGGATGAGCGGTCCACCACCAGTTCTGGGTCGAGTGCGCGAACATGCCAGGCACCCTACCCCATGTCCGAGTCGTGTACCTCGTGTCTCAATTGCTGGGCATGGGGCAGGACGCCCGACACGACCCCGTAATGTTGAGGCGTGACCGTGAACGCTAAGACCAGCGCGAGCGCTGGCAACACCTGGCGAAACCTGCCCGCGGCGCAGCAGCCCGAGTACCCCGACCCCGAGGCTCTGCGCGCAGTCGTTGCGGAGCTGGAGTCGTATCCGCCGCTCGTCTTCGCGGGCGAGTGCGACCAGCTGCGCGCCCGGATGGCGTCCGTCGCCAAGGGAGAGGCGTTCCTCCTCCAGGGCGGCGACTGCGCCGAGGCCTTCGACGCCGTGTCCGCCGACCACATCCGCAACAAGCTCAAGACCCTGCTCCAGATGGGCGCCGTGCTGACGTACGCCGCCTCGGTGCCGGTCGTGAAGGTCGGCCGTATCGCCGGCCAGTACTCCAAGCCGCGCTCCAAGCCGACCGAGACCCGCGACGGCGTGACGCTGCCGACCTACCGCGGCGACTCCGTCAACGGCTTCGACTTCACCGAGGCCGCCCGCGTCCCGGACCCCGAGCGGCTGAAGCGGATGTACAATGCGTCCGCCTCCACGCTCAACCTGGTGCGCGCCTTCACCACCGGCGGCTACGCCGACCTGCGCCAGGTGCACGCCTGGAACCAGGACTTCGTGAAGTCGTCCCCGTCCGGCCAGCGCTACGAGCAGCTGGCGCGCGAGATCGACAACGCGCTGAACTTCATGCACGCCTGCGGGGCCGACCCGGAGGAGTTCAAGACGGTCGAGTTCTACGCCTCGCACGAGGCGCTGCTGCTCGACTACGAGTCCGCGCTGACCAGGGTCGACTCGCGTACGGGCCAGCTGTACGACGTGTCGGGCCACATGGTCTGGATCGGTGAGCGCACCCGGCAGCTGGACCACGCGCACATCGAGTTCGCCTCGAAGATCCGCAACCCGATCGGCATCAAGCTCGGCCCGACGACGACGGCCGAGGACGCGCTGCAGTACATCGACCGCCTGGACCCGGAGCGCGAGCCGGGCCGGCTGACCTTCATCGTCCGCATGGGCGCGGACAAGGTCCGCGACAAGCTCCCCGAGCTGGTCGAGAAGGTCACCGCCTCCGGTGCCACGGTGGCCTGGGTGACCGACCCGATGCACGGCAACACCTTCGAGGCGGCCTCCGGCCACAAGACCCGCCGCTTCGACGACGTGCTCGACGAGGTCAAGGGCTTCTTCGAGGTCCACAAGGGCCTCGGCACCCACCCGGGCGGCATCCACGTGGAGCTCACCGGCGACGATGTCACCGAGTGCGTGGGCGGCGGCGACGAGATCTTCGTCGACGACCTGCACCAGCGCTACGAGACGGCCTGCGACCCGCGGCTCAACCGCAGCCAGTCGCTGGACCTGGCGTTCCTCGTCGCCGAGATGTACAGGGACCAGTAACGGGTTCGGCTGTTACCGGCATGTGGAGTGGGGCGCGGATCACATACGATCCGCGCCCCACTCCACTTTTACGGTTCCTGTGCGACGGGTAAGGTTAGGTTAGCCTCACCGATCAAGGGGATGGCACGATTTCGATCCCGGCGGGAGGTGATCCGCGTGTACGTCTGCAGTTGCTTCGGCGTGACCGAGCAGCAGGTGAAGCAGCACGCGGAGAACGGTGCCTGTACGCCCCGACAGATAGCGTCCGCCTGCAAGGCGGGCACGGACTGTGGATCCTGCGTACGCCGTATTCAGGCGCTTCTGGGCAGGGGTGCGTGCCCGCGCCGTGAGCTGGCCGACCGGGGCCGGCCGGTGCTGTCCGAGTTGGAGACCGAACTGGACGAGGCCGCCTAGGGCCTGTCCGGTAAGCCCTAGCTCGGCTGCTCGATCTGCTGCGCGAGGTAGAGCGCCTCACCGAGCTTGTCGATGAGCTCCAGCTGCGTGTCCAGGTAGTCGATGTGGTGCTCCTCGTCCTCGAGGATCGACTCGAAGAGGTTCGCGGACGTGATGTCGCCCTTGGTCCGCATCACCTCGATACCGCGCTTGAGGCGGTCGATCGCCTCGACCTCGACCTGTCGGTCGGCCTGGAACATCTCGGTGGCCGTCTGGCCGACCCGTACATGGAACAGCCGCTGATAGTTGGGCAGGCCGTCCAGCATGAGGATGCGCTCGGTGAGCTTGTCCGCGTGCTTCATCTCGTCGATGGACTCTTCACGCGTGTACTTGGCGAGCTTGGTCCAGCCTTTGTTGTCCTGGATCCGGTAGTGCAGCCAGTACTGGTTGATCGCCGTGAGCTCGCCGGTCAGCTGCTCGTTCAGGAATTCGAGGACCTCGGGGTCGCCCTGCATGGCAGAGGCTCCTTCCAAGCGGGGGAACTGGCAGGTTGCGCCGCATGATTGCACCGGCGAGAAAGATCGTCCAGTAAGTCTTCACTTAGTAAGTAAGTGCATGCTTAGTCCAGTTTGGGCGGAATCGGAGTGGGTGGGGTCAGGTGCACTGCTTCGGGTCTGTCAGGATGGACTCATGGGTCAGCCGGTGGAGCGCGAAAGTGGAGCAGCAGCACACTCCGAGCTTCCGCCGGGGCAGCGAGTGCAGCGCGGCTGGCCGGTCACGCACTACGGCCCCGTCCCGAAGTTCCGCCCTGAACGCTGGGAGTTCAGGGTGTTCGGGGCCACCGCCGACGGCGAGAAGCACTGCTGGACCCACGAGGAGTTCGCGGCCCTGCCGTACACCACCGTCGTCGCCGATCTGCACTGCGTCACGAAGTTCAGCATGCTCGGTGCGGAGTGGGGCGGCATCCCGGCCCGTACGATCCTGGAGATCGCCCCGCCCGCCCCGGCCGTCACCCATGTGATGGTGTGGGCGGAGTACGGCTTCAGCTCCAACCTCCGCCTCGCCGACTTCGCCTCCGAGCGCACGATCTTCGCCACCCACAAGGACGGCGAACTGCTCACGGCGGAGCACGGCTTCCCCCTCCGTCTGGTCGTCCCCCATCTGTACGCCTGGAAGGGGCCCAAGTGGGTCCGCGGCGTGGAGTACATGACGGCCGACCGTCGCGGGTTCTGGGAGGAGCGCGGGTATCACAACATCGGGGACCCGTGGAAAGAGCAGCGTTACTCGTACCAGGAGGGGCCCGGGGACGGGCCCGAGCTCTGACTCCTGCATCAGTTCTTTTGGCTGTGTGGCGTTTCTTTTGGCTGGGCGTTCGGGATTTCAGCCGTGGTACTGGTGTACCACCGCATGCCCCTTGCCCCGGCCGATCATCCACTTGTTGACCGGCGTCGTCAGCACGAAGGCGACGGCGAGCGCGATCGCCAGCACCCACCAGAACAGCGGGTCGGTGAGCTCGGCGTCCATGGCGCCCGGCCAGAGCACGATCACGCCGTTGTCGACCAGTTCCATCACGGCGATGGACAGCGTGTCCGCGGCCAGCGCCACCTTGAGCGCGGCCCGCAGGCCGACGCCCGCCTTCACCACGCCCCACAGGGTGAGCGCGTAGCCGAAGAAGAAGGCGAGGGTGATCGCCAGGATCAGCGTCGGCACGGTGCTCCAGCCGAGCGCGGTGCCGATCACCATGCCCAGCACCTCGCCGATCGCACAGCCGGTGAGGCAGTGCAGGGTGGCCCGCACGGCCATCGCCCAGGTGCTTGTCGCGGCCACCTCGTGGTGGTGTGCGTGTGCCGTGTGCGCTTCGTGCTCCATGAGTGCCCCCAATGCCAGGTCACGGTTCCCGCATCGAGAAAGAACCGTATACCCCCCGGGGGTATTCATTACTCCGGCTGGGAATCCCGGAGTTTCTTCAGTCGCTCCACGTCCGCCGCGTGCCCTTCCTTCCCGCCGGGCGTCTCGATGATCAGCGGTACGCCCGCGGTGGCCGGGTGCGTCATCAGCGCCCGGAATGGGTCCTCGCCGATGTGACCTGCGCCGATGTTCTCGTGCCGGTCCTTGTGGGCGCCGACGACGTCCTTGGAGTCATTGGCGTGGATCAGCTTCAGCCGGCCCTCGCCGACGGTGTCCACCAGCAGGTCGAGCGTCTGGTGCATGCCGGACGGGCCGGTCAGGTCATGACCGGCGGCGAAGATGTGGCACGTGTCCAGGCAGACGCCCAGCTTCGGATGGGCGTCCAGCGCCTCGAAGTACGGCCCGAAGTCCCAGGTGCGCGAGCAGAGCGAGGAGCCCTGTCCGGCGGTGGACTCCAGGAGCAGGTACGGGTCGTCGTCGTGGGTCAGCTCGTCGAGCAGCGGCAGCAGGTGCTCGCGCACCTGCTTCAGGGCGACCGAGCGCTCCCGGCCGCCGGTCGCGCTGCCCGTGTGGACGACCACGCCGAGCGCCCCGATCTCCCGCCCGCGCCGCAGCGAGTGCCGCAGCGACTCCACCGACTTCTCGACCGTCGCCTCGGTGTGCGAGCCGAAGTTGATCAGGTACGGCGCATGGACGTACGCCGGGATCGACTCGGCCTCGCAGACCGTGCGGAACTCCTCGTCCTGCCGCGGATTCCCGGCGGGCGTGGCCCAGCCGCGCGGGTTGGCGACGAAGACCTGGACGGTCTCCGCCTTGAGGTCGTGGGCGTAGGTGAGCCCGACGGAGCTGAGGCCGCCGGCCACGGGGACGTGGCCGCCGACGGGGTTGCGGGAGGGGCCCGCGAGGGCGGTGCCGGACTGCTGACTTCTCACCCAATCAGGGTGTCATGCGGCTCGGCCCGCCCGGTCACCGGCCGGTGAGGAGCAGTACAGGATCCTCCCCACCGGATGGTGATCGTGCCTCACCGGATGGTGATCGTGATCGTCGACCCCTTCGGTGCCGTCTCTCCGCCGTCCACGGACTGCTTCTTGACCGTGTCGCCGAACAGCCCCAGCAGCCCCCGGTCCTCGTCGACCTCGAAGCCGGCGGCCTTCAGCTCGGCCGTGGCGTCGTCGACGTTGTCGCCGACCACGTCCGGGACCTCGATCATCTCCGGGCCCTTGGACAGCGTCAGCGTCACCGTGTCGCCCTCGGCGGCCTGGCGGCCGTTCGCCGGCGACTGCTGGGCGACCTGGCCCGCGTCGAAGTCGGAGTTGACCCGCGCGGAGGCGACCTTCACCTTCAGGCCGGCCTCCGCCAGCTCGGCCCGCGCGTCCGCCAGGCTCTCGCCGGTGACGTCCGGGATGTCCACCGGGCTGCCCTTGCTGACGGTGAGCGCGACCGCGGAGCCGGAGCGGACCTTGGTGCCGTTCCCGGGATCGGAGGAGATCACGAAGCCCCTGGGGACGTCGTCGCTGAAGGTCCGGTTCACCATGCCCGGTTCGAGGCCGCTGTCCTTGAGCACGGACCGCGCCTTGTCCAGCTTGTAACCCTCCAGGTCGGGCACCTTCACGGTCTCCGGGCCCGCCGAGATGACCAGGTTCACGGAGTCGTTGTGCCGGATGCGGGCGCCCGATCCGGGGTCCGTGCTGATGACGGTGCCCCGCTCGACGGTGTCGCTGTAGGAGCGCTCGACCTTTCCGAGCTCCAGCCCGGCGTCCTCCAGCCGGTCCTTGGCCTGCGCCTCGGTCTTGGAGAGCAGCGGCGGGACCTTGGTGAACTGCCCGGAGTTGATGTACCAGATGCCGACACCGAGACCGAGGGCCAGCAGGACGGCAGCGACGATGACGAGCGGGCCGCGCGGCGCGCGCGAGGTCCGTGACCGGCGCCCGGGCGGCGGAGGCGGAGGTGTCGCCAGCCGGCTGGTCCGGTTGAGGACGGCCTCGCGATCCGGCTCGTCCTCGTTCACCGGCAGCGGCCGCTGGATGTTCAGGGCGCGCGGGATCACGGTCGTACGGTCGTCGGCGTTGCTGTGCTCCGCCGTGAGCGCCTGCGGCGGCACCGCGTCCAGCTGGTCCGCGCTCAGCGCCGCGCGCACCTCGCGGGCCTGCGCGAGCAGCGCCACGGCGTCGTGCGGGCGGATGTCCGGGGTGCGCGCGGTGGCCGACGCGACCAACTCGTCGAGCTCGTACGCCAGGCCCGGCGCGATCGCCGAGGGCGGCGGGACGTCCTCGTGCAGGTGCTTGTAGAGCACCACGGCGGGGGAGTCGCCGTCGTGCGGTTTGTCGCCGGTGAGCATCTCGTAGAGGACGACACCGCACGCGTACACGTCGACGCGGGCGTCGGCGGCGCCGGGCTGCTCTATCTGCTCGGGCGCGAGATAGGAGACGGTGCCGAGTACGGCACCGGTGGTGCTGGTCACGGTGTCCACGGACCGCACGAGACCGAAGTCGGCGACCTTGACCCGTCCGTCATCCCCTATGAGCACGTTCTCGGGCTTCATGTCCCGGTGCACGAACCCGGCGCGGTGCGCGGCGCCGAGCGCGGCGAGCACCGGCTCCAGGATGTCCAGGGCGGCCCGGGGCTGCAGCGCCCCGCGCTCGCGCAGGACGTCACGCAGGGTGCAGCCCGCGACGTACTCCATGGCGAGATAGACGTACGACCCGTCCGTGCCCTGGTCGAAGACCTGTACGACGTTGGGGTGCGCGAGCCGGGCGACGGACTTCGCCTCACGGATGAACCGCTCGACGAACACCCCGTCGACCGCCAGCGCGGGATGCATCACCTTGAGCGCGAGGACGCGGTCGAGGCGGGTGTCCACGGCCCGGTAGACCGTGGCCATCCCGCCGACCGCGATCCGCGCGTCCACGCGATACCGGCCGTCGAGCACCTGCCCGACCAGAGGGTCCTGAAGGGTCGTATCCACGCAGGCGAGTGTACGAGCCGACGCTGACAGCCCTGCCCGTTCGGACATGATCGGAGCGGGACTGGAGCCGAGCTGTGACGGACGCCTCACTGGCCGAATGGTTCTGTCGAACATTCGTTCAGAACGCGGGGCGTTCCGGGTCCAGCCGAGCCATGCCCGCCGCCGGAGACGACGCCTCCGCGAAGTGCCGTCGAGGAATCCGCCCCGCCCGGTACGCCAGCCGCCCCGCCTCCACCGCGTGCCGCATGGCGTCGGCCATCAGCACCGGTTCCTGAGCCCGCGTCACCGCGGAGGCGAGCATCACACCCGCGCACCCCAGCTCCATCGCGAGCGCCGCGTCCGACGCCGTACCGGCACCCGCGTCCAGAATCACCGGCACGCGCGCGTGCTCCACGATCAGCTGGAAGTTGTGCGGGTTGCGGATGCCGAGCCCGGACCCGATCGGCGACCCCAGCGGCATGATCGCCGCACAGCCGACGTCCTCCAGCTTCCGCGCCAGCACGGGGTCGTCATTGGTGTACGGCAGCACGGTGAACCCGTCGTCCACCAGCGTCTCCGCAGCGTCCAGCAGCTCGATCGGATCCGGCAGCAGGGTCCGCTCGTCGGCGATGACCTCCAGTTTGATCAGATCCGTACCGAGCGCCTCGCGTGCGAGGCGGGCCGTCAGCACGGCCTCTCCCGCCGTGAAGCAGCCCGCCGTGTTCGGCAGGACCTGGATGCCGAGCTTCTCCAGCACGGACAGGACGGAGCCGTGCACGTCCGGGTTGACCCGCCGCATCGCGACCGTCGTCAGCTCCGTCCCGGACGCCACCAGCGCCCGTTCCAGAACCTCCAGGCTGGGCGCCCCGCCCGTGCCCATGATCAGGCGGGAGGTGAAGGACGTACCGCCTATGACAAAGGGATCGTCGGCCATGGTTCAGCCTCCTTGGACGGCGGTGAGGACCTCGACGCGATCTCCCTCGGAGAGGGACGTCGACGCCCACTGCGCGCGCGGGACGACGGTTTCGTTGAGGGCGGCGGCCACTCCGGAGGGCGCCGCGGTGAGGGACCGCACGAGCGTGTCGAGAGCCGTTCCCGGCTCGATCTGCCGACGCTCGCCGTTGACCGAGATGGTGACCGGGATGTTCATGCGGGCAGCTCCGTGAGTGCGGCGGCACTGAACCGCCTGGGCGTGAACGGCCGTGCCTCGTCCGGGAGTTCACCCGTGGCCAGTGCGTGTGCCATGGCGTCCCCGGTGACCGGTGTCAGCAGCACGCCGTTGCGGTAGTGCCCGGTGGCCAGCAGCAGCCCGTCCAGCTCGGTCGGGCCGAGCAGCGGCGCGTTGTCGGGGGAGCCGGGGCGCAGGCCGGCCCGCGTCTCGGTGAGCGGCAGTTCCGTGATGCCGGGCACCAGCTCGTGCGCGTCGCGCAGCAGCTCGTACACCCCGCCCGCGGTCACCGTCGTGTCCCAGCCCAGCTCCTCGCTCGTCGCCCCGACGACCAGCTCCCCGCTCTCGCGCGGCACCAGATACACCTGGCTGCCGCGCACCACGGCACGCACGGTCCGGCTCAGGAACGGCGCGTACCGCTTCGGTACGGTCAGCCGCAGCACCTGCCCCTTCACAGGGCGTACGGGAGGCAGTACGTGCTCCGGGACCCCGGGCAGCCGCCCGCTGAGGCTGCCGGCCGCGAGGACCACCTGGCCCGCGCCCAGCGCGGTGCCGTCCGACGCGGTGACACCGGCGGCCCGGTCCCGTACGACGTCGAGGCGCTCGGCCCAGGTCCGGTGGAAGACCACACCGGCGCGCTCGCACGCGGCCACCAGCGCCCCGGCCAGCCGCCGCGGGTCGATCTGGTGGTCGCCGTCGACCCTGAGCCCGCCACGCACGCCCGGCGCGAGCATCGGCTCCAGGCGTCGGCAGTCACGCCCCGACAGCCACTCCGAGTCCAGCCCCGACTGGCGCTGCAAGGTGTGCAGTTCCCGCAGATGGGCGCGGTCGTCGGAGTCGAGCGCGACGGCGAGCGTGCCGCAGCGCCGGTAGCCGAGGTCGTGGCCGGTGAGCTCGGTGAGTTCGGCCGCGAAGTCCGGGTAGCGGCGGGCCGAGGCGAGGTTCAGGCCCAGCAGGGTCTGCTCGCCGTAGTGCAGTTCCGTGACGGCGGCCAGCATTCCGGCGGCCACCTGGGCGGCGCCGCCGCCCGGATCGGGGTCCACGACGGTCGTGGTGAACCCGCGTTGCGTGGCCCGCCACGCCGTGACCAGGCCGATGATTCCGCCCCCGATGACAAGGACGTCTGACGTTCGCGTACGCGACATGGGCGTCCAGCCCCTCCCTTCGCCGGCATGACCCGGATCAGGTTCGTACGGTCGGAGGCCGCCAGCCTCCCTCTCAGCCCGGTGCGTCCGGGCTCCCGCGAGTGCTCTACGTTGGCCACCCTAGCCCGCCGCCGTAAGTCTCAGTAAGGGAGCCTCACGCCATGGCCCGCTCGCTCGACGGTCTCGTCCTCGCCCCCGTCGCGGACCAAGCCCCAGGTCAGGTGGGTACCCGCACCCGGTTCACGTACCACGAGAAGGACGGCGAGATCTGGGCCGGGTACGCGGGCGGCGACGTCGTACGCGGCCATCTCGTGGGCACCAGGGAAGGCGACCGGCTGGACTTCCGGTACGTGCAGCTGAAGCGGGACGGGACGACGTCGTCGGGGCACTGCGTGTCGACCGTGGTCGAGCTGCCCGACGGGCGGCTGCGGCTGGAGGAGAGCTGGGAGTGGGAGTCGCAGCCGGGCAGCGGCACCAGCGTTGTGGAGCAGGTCACTGAGCACGACTCCTGACTGACAAATTGTCAGTTGTCTATGGTGATCAGGTGAGCGAGCAGACGACGCAGTCGCAGCGGAAGGTGGTCGTCGCGGGCGCCGGCATGGCCGGTGTACAGACGGCGGTCGCCCTTCGGGAACAGGGCTTCACGGGCCCGGTCACGCTGATCGGCGCCGAGCCCCATCAGCCGTACGACCGGCCGCCCCTGTCCAAGGCCGTGCTGCTCGGCAAGGCCGAGGGCTCCGCCTTCGACGTCGACTTCGAGGCGCTGGGCATCGAACTGCGGCTGGGGTGCGAGGTGCTGGGCGTGCGCCCCGCCGACCACGAGCTGGACACCGAGGCCGGGCCCGTCCCGTACGACGTCCTCGTGCTCGCCACCGGTGCCGAACCGATCCGGCTGCCGGGCACGGAGGGCGTGCCCGGCGTGCATCTGCTGCGCACCCTGGACGACGCCGAGCGGCTGCGGCCGGTGCTCGCCCGGCAGCACGACATCGTGGTCGTCGGCGCCGGCTGGATCGGCGCGGAGTTCGCCACGGCCGCGCGCGAGGCGGGCTGCGCGGTGACGGTCGTGGAGGCCGCCGACCGGCCGCTCGCGGGTGCGCTGCCCGCGGAGGTGGCCGCGCCGATGACCCGCTGGTACGCGGACAGTGGGGCCGTTCTGCGCACGCACGCGCGCGTGGAGCGCGTCGAACCCGGTGCGGTGCTCCTCGACGACGGCTCGCGGCTGCCCGCCGGCGCCGTCGTGGTCGGCATCGGGGCCCGGCCCGCCACGGCCTGGCTGGTCGGCTCGGGCATCGAGCTCGGCGCGCAGGGCGAGGTCGTGGCCGACGACCACCTGCGCACCTCCGTACCGGACGTCTACGCGGTCGGCGACTGCGCCTCCTTCCCTTCGGGAAGGTATGGCGACCGCCTGCTGGTCCACCACTGGGACAACGCCCTCCAGGGCCCGCGCACGGTCGCCGCGAACATCCTCGGCGAGACCACCGCGGTCTACGACCCGGTCCCGTACTTCTGGTCCGAGCAGTTCGGGCGCTTCGTCCAGTACGCCGGCCACCACGCCGCCGCCGACACGACCCTGTGGCGCGGCGACCCGTCGGGCCCGGCGTGGACGGTCTGCTGGCTGAAGGACGACCGCCTGGTCGCCCTACTGGCGGTGGGCCGGCCGAGGGACCTGGCGCAGGGGCGGCGGCTGATCGAGGCGGGCACGCCGATGAACCCGGAACTGCTCGCGGACCCGGCGCGGCCGATGAAGGCGGCGGTGGCGTAGCGGCGGTGGCGGACCGCCGGTGGCCCGGCGCGTCACTCCAACAGGTCCTCCCAGGTGGACCGGCCTGACTTCCGACTGTCAGTGGCAGATGGCAGGCTTGTTTCCGTGACCGAGATTGACGCAAAGATCGATGCTCTCGTCCCCGCCTGGCTCACCCTCCCCGACATCGCAGAGATGCTCGACGTCGAGGTGACGCGTGTGCGGCAGCTGGTCAAGGAGGGCCAGCTCATCGCCGTACGCCGTGGTGAGAACCGCGCGCTGCACGTCCCTGCCGCCTTCATCGACGGGGACAAGGTCGTCAAGGGCCTGACCGGGACCCTGACGCTCCTGCGGGACGACGGCTTCACCGACGAAGAGATGCTGGAGTGGCTCTTCACGCCCGACGAGAGCCTGCCCGGCACCCCCGCGCAGGCACTCAGCGAGAATCGCGGCACGGAGGTGAAGCGCCGCGCCCAGGCGCTCGCCGTCTGAGCACCCGGATCTGAGCAGCCGGATCCGCACACCCGGATCCGAACACCGTGCGGCGTATGGGCCGGGGCCGTTCCCGCGGGCCACGGTCGCGGTCGACTGCGGCCGTGGGGCCGGGCCGAGACCCTGGAAGGACCAAGGCTCGGGGACGTGCCCGGCCCGTACGCCATCGACATATCGATATGACGGCGCCCTCACCCGGTGCCGGGCCCCGGCCGGCCGCCCGGCTCCGGCTACCGTGCCTCCGTCCGGCACCAGCCCGACGCCGCGAGCCCGACGCCACGGGCCCTACGCCACCCGCCCGGCAACCCGATCCCAGGGGGAACCGCATGTCCGACACCGCCACCGCAGCCACCGCCCGCACCCAGCTCGCCGACGCGCGGCTGTACCTCTGCACCGACGCCCGTAAGCGGCAGGGCGACCTCGCGGAGTTCCTGGACGCCGTCCTGGCCGGCGGTGTGGACATCGTGCAGCTGCGCGACAAGGGCATGGAGGCGGGCGAGGAACTGGAGCACCTGGAGGTCTTCGCCGAGGCCTGCGCCCGGCACGGCAAGCTCTTCGCGGTCAACGACCGCGCCGACGTGGCCCACGCCTCCGGCGCCGACGTCCTGCACCTCGGCCAGGGCGACCTCCCGGTCCCCGCCGCCCGCGCGATCCTCGGGGACGACATCCTCATCGGCCGCTCCACACACGCCGAGTCCGAGGCCGACGCGGCCGCCGCCCAGGAGGGCGTGGACTACTTCTGCACGGGCCCCTGCTGGCCCACTCCCACCAAGCCCGGTCGTCACGCCCCCGGCCTCGACCTGGTCCGCCACACCGCCGCCCTCGGCACCGACCGCCCCTGGTTCGCCATCGGCGGCATCGACCTCGCCAACCTCGACCAGGTGCTGGAAGCGGGTGCCCGCCGCGTCGTCGTCGTACGGGCGATCACGGAGGCGGACGACCCCGAAGCGGCGGCGGCGGAGTTCGCGAAGCGGTTGCGGCAGCTGTAGGAGGGCCCTGCGGCCGCGACGGCCCCGTCTCAGTTCCCGCACCACCGTGTCTCAGCCAGTGGTCAGCCCGGCCGCGATCCACGGCCCGGGGTACGCCCCGCCCCGCCGCAGGGCCCATTTCTGGCCTCGGGTGTCCAAGGCGTGGACAACACCCCGACAATTCGGGCAAATGTCCGGTTCGCGGTTGGGGGACCGGGGGGCCCTGGCTAACCTGCGAGTATGGCCCTCGGCACCGCATCCATCAGGTCGGACCACGCTCGTACCGTGCGCGAGATGCTCGCGACCGGCAAGACGACGTATTCCTTCGAGTTCTACGCCCCCAAGACACCGAAGGGCGAGCGGAACCTGTGGAACGCGCTGCGCCGGGTCGAGGCCGTCGGGCCCGACTTCGTCTCCGTGACCTACGGCGCGGGCGGTTCCACCCGCGCGGGCACGGTCAAGGCGACCGAGGCGATCGCGTCGGACACCACGCTCACCCCGATCGCCCACCTCACCGCGGTCGATCACTCGGTGGCCGACCTGCGCAACATCATCGGCCAGTACGCCGACGCCGGGATCCGCAACATGCTGGCGCTGCGCGGCGACCCGCCCGGCGACCCGCTGGGCGACTGGGTGCGGCACCCGCAGGGCCTCGCCTACGCCGCGGAACTCGTCGAACTGATCAAGGCGTCCGGAGATTTCTGCGTGGGTGTCGCGGCCTTCCCCGCGATGCACCCGCGCTCCGCCGACTGGGAGACCGACGTCCGTCACTTCGTCGACAAGTGCCGGGCCGGCGCGGACTACGCGATCACACAGATGTTCTTCGAACCGGAGGACTACCTACGACTGCGCGACCGTGTTTCGGCCGCCGGCTGCGACACCCCGATCATTCCGGAGATCATGCCGATTGCCAGCGTGAAGACGCTGGAACGGATCCCGTCCCTCACCAACGCCTCGTTCCCGGCCGCCCTGAAAGAGCGGATCCTCACAGCAAAGGACGATCCGGCGGCTGTACGCTCGATCGGGATCGAGTTCGCCACGGAGTTCTGCGCACGGCTGCTGGCCGAGGGAGTGCCCGGACTGCACTTCATCACGCTCAACAACTCCACGGCGACTCTGGAAATCTACGAGAACCTGGGCCTGCACCACCCATCGCAGGCCTAGACCGGCCGTCCTGACATACGTCACACTGCGTAGGCGGCCAATGGGAGAGGGGCGTACATGGGCTGGACGGTCCTCTACATCGCGTTCGGCGTCGTCGCGCTGTGGCTGCTGGGCGAGGTGCTGCTGCAGTACAAGGCACGCCTGCGCTGGCGGCTGCTCGCCTTCGTCGGCTTCCTCGGCGTCGTGGTCGGGGTACTGATCCCGTCCGTCATCGTCATCGGGCTGGGCGCGGCCGCGTTCGCGGTCGGCCAGACCTACGTCACGCTGTCGTTCCGCCGCGGCTTCTCGGCCGGCTGGGCGGTCTCCGCCCCGGCTCTGGGCCCCCTGGGCAGCGTCAAGCGCCGCCGCGGTGAGCCGGAGCACCAGGATCCGACCCTGGAGGTCTCCGACCTCGAGGCGAGCGAGGGCGGCTTCGGGAGCGGCGACGGTCCGTACGGCCCGGACAACGGCAAGTACGGTCACGACAACGTCGGTTACGGTCACGACGACTACGACCGCGACGACGTCTTCACGCCCTCACGCCTCGCCCAGCCCACGGCTGCGGAGGCGACCTCCGTCTACGAGCCGCAGCCCCTGCCGGAGGACACCGGCTCGTACGGCATATACAGCGACACCGCCTACGCCGCCGCCAACCAGAACTACGCGGCTGCCGGCCAGCCCCAGGACCAGTACGCGACGGCCGACCAGGGCTACGGGTACGACGGCTACTCCGGCTACGACCAGCAGCAGTACGGCTACGACGCGACCGGCCAGCAGCAGTACGCCGCCTACTCCGACCCGTACGTCGGCACCCAGACCTACGACGGCGCCTCCTACGACGCCTACGGCCAGCAGCAGTACGGCCAGCAGGGCTACGGCCAGGACCAGTACGCCACCGGCACCTACGGCGAGACGACCCCGCCCGGCGGCGTCTGGGTCCCGCAGCAGCGCACCGACGAGTACGGGGGCGAACTCCCGCCGGAGCAGCAGTACCCGTACCAGGGCAACGGCCAGCAGGGGCAGGGCCAGGGGTACGACGAGCAGTACCGCTTCTGACGCCTGTCCTGCCGGGACGCCTGTTCTGTCGGGCAGCGCACTACGCGGGCCTCACAGCGAGCCCCGCGACATCACTGCGAGCCCCGGAACTCCGGCCCCTCCACGATCAGCCCGGCCACCAGGGCGCCCGACATGCCGGCGTGCGCGAGACCGCCGCCGGGGTGGGACCAGCCGCCGGCCGTGAACAGGCCCGGTACGCGGGTGCTGTTGGACGGGTGCAGGAAGGTCCCCTCCGCCGCGGCCAGCGCGGGTGCGGGCACCCCGCCGCCCTCGGCCCCCGTCTCCTCGTGGGTGTGCACCGGCGTGCGGACCTCGCGCCACAGGATTCGCTCACGCAGGCCGGGCAGCGCGCGCTCGGCGGCGCTGACCATCGCGTCCGCGAAACCGTCGGCGGCACCCGCCGCGGTCCAGTCGTACACCGACTGCGAGGGCACCGTGGCGGTGAGGACCACGGACTCGTGCCCGTCGTCGGGGCGCAGGGCCGGGTCGTCCGGGCGGTCGATCCGGACCGTCGGTCGGGCGGGCGGCTCACCGAGCCCGAAGACGTCCAGTTCGGCCTGCCGGTCCGGGGCGTGCACCACCGTGCGGTGCGCGGCGTCCGCCTCACGTGCGCCGCGCAGCGCCAGGCAGACGACGACCCGGCCCGTGGCCATGCCCTCGGGACCGGGCTCGACCTCTTCGGCGGCGTAGAGCTCCCGGCCGTGCACCAGGTCACCCAGGCGCCAAGGTCCGGTGCCGACGACCAGGTCCGCCTCGACCACCGTCCCGTCGGCCAGCTCCACCCCCGCCGCCCGGCCGTCCTTCTCCACCACTGCGGTGACCTCGGCGCCGAAGCCGAACTCGACCTTCCGGGCCACGCACCGCTCGTACACCGCCCGCGCCAACTCTCGTATGCCGCCCCGCACGTACCAGGTCCCGAAGGCGTGCTCCAGATACGGCAGCACCGCCGCGCTCGCCGGGGCGACGCGCGGGTCCAGGCCGGATGCGAGCGCGTGGCTCTCCAGCAGGGCGATGAGCCGGGGGTCGCGCAGTTCCCAGGCGCCGACCTCGGCGAGAGTGCCCGCTCGGCGGGTACGCAGGAGTCGCTTGTGGGGGACCGCCGGATAGGGCTCGCGCTCGGCCAGCACCTGCCAGTTCGGCCACAGGGGCTCCTCCAGCAGTGGCCTGCGCGTCCGGTCCCAGGCCTCGCGGGCGCGGACCAGGAAGTCACCCCAGCGGTCGCCGGTCCCGGCACCGAGCGCCTCGTCCAGGGCGGCCACCACACCCGCGCGCGAGGCGTTCGGCAGGGACACCGCGGTGCCGTCCGCGAAGAGGTGCC
The DNA here is from genome assembly GCF_039537145.1 of Streptomyces shaanxiensis. Lineage (NCBI taxonomy): Bacteria > Bacillati > Actinomycetota > Actinomycetes > Kitasatosporales > Streptomycetaceae > Streptomyces > Streptomyces shaanxiensis. Next base: position 461,710 of record NZ_BAAAZY010000006.1, on the reverse strand, counting down.
GGGCCGACGGGTCGACCTGGACCAGCTCGACGCACGCCTCCAGCGGCTCCTTGCCGGTCTTGATGAACAGATCGCGGTACACGGCCGGAAGGGGGAGCAGCCCCGGCCCCGTGTCGAAGGCGAAGCCGTCGCGCTCGAAGCGGCGCACCGCTCCGCCGTACGTCTCCGTACGCTCGTACACCGTCACCCGGTGGCCCGCGACGGCCAGCCGGGCAGCGGCCGCCATCGCGCCCATCCCGGCGCCGATCACCACAATCCTTGCCATGGAGGGGACTTTATCGGCCGTCACTGACAACGGCCCGCGGACCTCGGGCGGGGGCTCAGCCCGGCCGCTGCCCCACCGGCTGGGCGAGCCGTTTCTCCTCGCGCCGCCGGCTTCGGCGGCGCAGGAAACGACGGATCCGCGAGGCCAGGAAGAGGAGCAGGAACAGCCCGGCGAACAACAGGCCGCCCGCGACCACGGCCGCCGCCACGGGGTGGAAGATCGCGAAGGTGATGATCGCGGCGACCCCGAGGTCCTCGGCGATGCTCACCACGATGTTGCTGAACGGCTCGGGCGAGGTGTTGACCGCCATCCGCGTCCCGGCCTTGACCAGGTGGCTCAGCAGCGCCGTGGATCCGCCGACCGCGCCCGCCGCCAGCTCGGGCAGCGACCCGCTCTGCCCGGCGAGCAGCGCAGCGACGACGGCGCCCGCGATCGGCCGGATCACGGTGTGCACCGCGTCCCAGGCCGAGTCCACGTACGGGATCTTGTCGGCGACGGCCTCGCAGAGGAACAGCACGCCGGCGGCTATCAGGACGTCGGGCCGCTGCAGCGCCTCGGGCACGTCGTCGCTCATGCCGGTGGCGCCGAAGACGCCGAGCAGCAGCACCACGGCGTAGGCGTTGACGCCGCTGGCCCAGCCGCTGGTGAACACCAAAGGGAGTATCGACACGGGGGCGATCGTAACCAGTCGGCAACGGAGGGTCCTGGGCCTGAGTGCGCAGGTCTGAGTACGCGTACCTAGTGGTGGAGATGAGTACGCGCGCGGATGGGGCCCGACCTGCGTGAACGAGAGAGTGGAGGCACGGAGAAGGGGATCGGCTCCGGCACCGGCGACACGGGGCGCCGGAACGGAGCGACCCCGGATCCGCTCCTTCCGCCGACCAGGCGTCGGCGGGAGCGAGACCGGGGGACCCGGGGGAACGACCGAACGGGGGTCCGGCGGGGGACACGGGGGAGTACGGGGAAAACGGGGGAGCAGGAGAAGGCGCCGGTTCGAGAGTGGCCCGCGGGGGACGCGGCCACTTCGGACCGGCGCTTTCGCATGCGTGCGACACCGGCCGCGTCAGCGGCAGCCGCTCACCCGGCCCTGCAACAGCCGGGACAGCGCCGAATGCACGTCGTCCAAGGAGCGCTCCGGCTGGAAGGACTTCCAGTCCAGCGCGGCCACCAGGACCATGCCGACCAGGGCCGAGGCGGTCAGCGGGACGTCGATCTCCTCGCTGAACTCGCCCTTCTCCACGCCCTCGCGCAGCACTCCCTCGACGACCGCCACCGCCTGCTGCCGGACCACCATCAGCGTGGACTGCCAGGCCCGGTTCGTACGCCACAACTCGGCGACGTACAGCTGGGTGAAGGAGGGATAGCGGTCGATGAAGACCAGCCCGGCGCGGATCATCGCGTCCAGGGCGTCCACCTTGGTGCCGCCGTCCCGTTCGGTCCCCTCGGCCGCCTCCCGCAGGGAGGCGGTGAGGAGCTCGACCCCGTGCCGCAGCAGCTCCTCGAAGAGGACGGACTTGCTCGCGAAGTTGTAGTAGACCGTGCCCTTCGCCACCCCGGCCCGTTCGGCGATCTCGTCCACCGTGGTGGCGGAGAAGCCCTGTTCGGCGATGAGCGTGACGGCCGCCTCGTAGAGCTTCTGCCGGGTGGCCTCGCGGCGCGTGCTGCCGCCCGACGGGGCGTTGCTGCTTTCCATGGCACTGATTGTCCCGCGCGCGGTCACAGGCTCAGCTCCGGGTGCAGCCGGTCGAGCGTCCAGACCTGCCGGCGACGGGCCGACAGCGCGGTCAGCGCGACGGCGCCCGCGGTGAAGGCCACGAGCACCACGCACGCGTGCCACACCGGTACCAGACCGCCGCCCGTGATGAGCCTCCTGAGCGCTTCCACGACGTAGCTCATCGGCAGGAAGGGGTGCAGCGCGTTGAAGAAGCCCGGGCTCGTCTGCACGGGGTAGGTGCCGCCCGCGGACGTCAACTGCAGCATCAGCAGGGCCAGGACGAGGATCCGGCCCGCCGCCCCGAAGCGCGCGTTCAGCCACTGCACGATCGCCGCGAAGCACGCCGTCACCAGGAACAGGAAGCCCACCGTCCCGGCGGCCCGGGCCATCTCCAGCCCGACGGCCCAGTGCAGCACCGACATCAGGGCCACCGTCTGCAGCACCCCGATCGCCACCACGGGCAGCCAGCCGGCCAGCGCGATCCGCCACGCGGAGGCACCCGCGGCGAGCGCGCGCCGGTTCATCGGCGAGATCAGCATGTAGGCCACCATCGCCCCGACCCACAGGGACAGCGGGATGAAGTACGGCGCGAATCCGGTGCCGTAGTTGGGCGCCTTGTGCAGGTCCCGGGAGACGAGCTGGACCGGGTCGGCCATCACCTCGGTGCGCTGGTCGCGGGCCTTCTTGTCGTAGTCGGGGATTTGCTTCGCACCGTCGTGCAGCCCGTCGGAGAGCTTCCCGGAGCCGTCGACGAGCTTGTAGATGCCGCCGTTGAGGTCGTACGCGCCGGTCTTCAGCGCGCCCACGCCGGAGTCCAGATCCACCGCCCCGGTCCTGGCCGAGCCGATCCCCGAGTGCAGCTCCTTGGCGCCCGCGGCGACCTTGGCGGCCCCGTCGTTCAGCTGGTTGATCCTGCTGACGGCGTCGTCGAGGTCCTCGGAGAGGCTCGGCGCGCGGTCGGCGAGCGCCTGGGACTGCTTCTGGAGGGTGGCGAGGTGCTTGTCGAGCTTCTTCAGATCGCCGTTCTGATCGGCGATCAGCGTGTTGAGGTCGTCGGCGATCAGCGCCACGTCCGCGGCCGACTGCTTCGCCTTCTTCAGGTCGGAACAGGCCGGGTCGGGCAGTACGGGGTTTTCGCAGCGCGCCCGGTAGACGACGTCCAGGGCGTCGGAGGCCGCATGGGCGCCCCTGGCGGCGCCCGGAGCCCGCTCCACGAGGTCGCCGAGGTTGTTCCGGATCGCACCCGACGCGTCCGCGACCAACTGGGCGGTGTCCCCGATGGTCTTCTCGTTGTCCGCCAGGAACGGGCCGATCTTCCGGTCGATGCCGTTGACCCTGTCGGCCAGCGTCCGCGTGCCCTGCGCGACCCGCCCGGTGCCGTCCGCCAGATCGCCGGCCGCCTTGTCGAGCTTCCGCAGCCCCGTGGCCAGCTCGCCGCTGCCGTCCTTGGCGTCCTTCAGCCCGTCCGCGAGGTCCTTGGAGCCCTTCTCCGCCTTCCCGATGCCGCCCTCGAGCTGGTCGGCGCCGTCCGCGGCCTTCACGGTCGCGCCGTGGATGTCGGAGAACGACACGAAGATCCGGTCCAGGAACGACCGCGACGCCTTGGTGGACGCCGCCTCGCGCACCTCGCTGAAGACCGTCCGCGAGATCTGCCCGACGATGTAGTTGTTCGCGTCGTTCGTACGCACCTGAAGGGCGCCCGTCTCCGGCGAGTCGCCCGAGCTGGACGCGATCCGCTCGCTGAAGTCGGCCGGCATGGTCAGCGACAGGTAGTAGGTGCCGTTCTCGACACCCTTCTCGGCGTCGGCGGCACTCACCTCGTGCCAGTCGAAGACATCGCTCTCGCGCAGCCCTTGGGTGATGTCGGAGCCGGCCGTGAGCTTCTTCCCCTCGACGGCCGCTCCCTTGTCGTCGTTCACCAGGGCCACGGGAATGCGGTCGAGACGGCCGTACGGATCCCAGAACGACCACAGGTACAGGGCGCCGTACAACAGGGGCAGCACCAGCAGCGCGACCAGGGCGGCACGCGGCAGCTTCCCCCGGCCGAAGCGCCGGAGCTCAAGCGCGGCCAGCCTCGGCGAGCGCATCGGCGGCCTCCTTTCCGTCGGTTTCCTGCGGTTCCTGGGTGTCGTCGGATCCCTGGCCTTCTGGGGATCCCTGGGAGCCGGGTGCCTTGTCGGCGGCCTGCGTGGACACCCTGACCGTGCCGTCGGGGGCCTCGCTGCACACCGCCACGACCGTCGTCCCGGCCTCGGCGATCGACCTCAACAGCGCCCAGACCTCGGTCCGTTCGGTGTCCGACAGCTTGAGGTCGGTGTCGTCGACGCCGAGCAGGCGCGGGCGCCCGATGAGGGCCAGCGCGACGGACAGCCGCAGCGCCTCCAGGCGCTCCAGATCCCGTACGGCCGTACGGGCGCCCTTGGGCAGGTCCTCCAGGTCGAGCCCAGCGGCCGCGAGCGCGGTGTCGATCCGCAGCCGCTGCTCGCCCTTCCGCTCGGCCCGCGGCCGCAGCAGCCCGCGCAACGAGTCGCCGAACCGCCGCTGCAGCAGCGCCCGTTCGTGAAGGTGCTCGGCGACGGTCAGGGCCGGCTCCAGGTCGGTCACCCCGGGGACGTGGGCCAGGGCGCTGACGCGCCGTACCGCCGCCATGCGCTTGGGCAGCACCGTCCCTCCCACGCCGGCGGTTCCCTCGGTGGCCTTCATCCGCCCGGTGAGCGCCAGCAGCAAGCAGGTACGGCCGCTGCCGGACGGCCCTTCGATCGTGATCAGCGAGCCGGGCCCGGCCTCGAAGGAGACGCCGCGGAACGCCCATCCGCGGGGTCCTTCGAGGCCGAGACCCTGGGCCGTGACGCCGACTCCGCTCACGGTTCCCCCCATCCCTGCCCCCTCTTTTGAACTGACTGGTCAGTGCAAAAGTTAGCCCGAACTCTCGATCGAGGCAAAAGCGCAGGTCAGAACGGATTGTCAGTGCCATACCTCACGATGGGCACATACGGCATCCCGTATCGGGCATGCCGTCACACAGACGACAGGAGGTTCGTCATGGCCAGCTATCACGCAGCAGCCGCCCGCCGGCGCCGCGCCACCGGCCCTGCCCCCTCACTGACCGGTCCGGCGAGCGACGTGCACCCCGTGCTCCGCCGGGCCACGGCCCCGCCCGCCGCCCTCGACCTGCTCGCCCAGGCCCGTGCCGGACTGGACGAGGCCGCCGTTCTGGAAACGCCGAACGAGCGCTATGCCGCGGCCCACCTTGCCGCCCTGCGCACCGCGGCCGCCGTACTCGCCGCGCGAGGGCGCCCGGAGATCACGCCCAAGCGCCGGGCCCGCATCAGGAGCGCCTGGGAAGTGCTCCCCGAGATAGCGCCCGAACTCACCGAGTGGAGCGCGCTGTTCGCCTCCGGCGCCCGGCGCCGTGCCCGGGCCGAGGCCGGCATCCAAGGAGCGGCCAGCCGCCGGGACGCCGACGACCTGATACGCGACGTGGCGATGTTCCTGCGCCTCGTCGAGCGGATGCTGGTGCTCCAGCCGGTCCTGCCCCAGCCGCGACCGGACGCGGACGCGGAGGGAACCGGCGGTTCACGCCATGGGTCGGAGGAGATGCCGGACGCGGGCTGACGGCGGTCGGCGGCGCCGGGGGCCTGGGCTGCGCGCCTGGGCCTGGGGCCCTGGGGAGCGTTGGACTTCGGTGCCGCGGTCGGGGTTCCGTCGGCGGCCCGTGCCGTACGGAGCGCGGTCGGTGATGACTCGCTTCGCTGCCCATTAGGGTGGAGGGCGCCTGAAGTCTTCCCATTCCCGTGACCCGGGCGCCGGGGAGGCAGTCGTTCGCCCCGCCGTGCAAGTGGCGGTGCCGTGCCGAGGAGTCAACTGCCGTGTCGGACCCGATGCGCCCGCCCGTCTCCCACCACCACCCTCAAACGGCGTCGCTGCGCTCCGACCCCTCCCGCCCCCGCGCCTCCCTCCGTACCGCCGTGGTCTGGGAGGTCCTCCAGGACGCCCTGGACCGCCGGGTCAAGGCCACGGGGCGTCAGGCGCTGGACGTCCTCGACACCGGAGGCGGCAGCGGCAACTTCGCCGTGCCGCTCGCCCGCCTCGGCCACCACGTCACCGTCGTCGACCCCAGCCCGAACGCGCTCTTCGCCCTGGAGCGGCGCGCCGCCGAGGCCGACGTCGCCGACCGAGTGCAGGGCGTCCAGGGCGACGCCCACGGCCTCTTCGACGTGGTCGAGCGCGATGGGTACGACGTCGTGCTGTGCCACGGCGTCCTGGAGTACGTCGACGACCCCGCCGAGGGCCTGCGCAACGCGGTCGCCGCCCTGCGCTCCGAGGGCGTGCTCAGCCTGCTCGCCGCAGGACTGGGCGGCGCGGTGCTGGCACGCGCCCTCGCCGGCCACTTCAAGGAGGCCAAGCAGGCCCTGGAGGACCCGGAGGGCCGCTGGGGGCAGGGCGACCCGGTGCCGCGCCGGTTCACCGCCGAGCAGCTCACCACGCTGGTCGAGGGGGCCGGCCTCCGGGTCGGTGCCGTGCACGGGGTGCGGGTCTTCGCCGACCTGGTCCCGGGGGTGCTGGTGGACACCGAGCCCGGGGCGCTGGAGGCCCTGCTGAAGCTGGAGGAGGCGGCGGCCGAGCTGCCCGCCTTCCACTCGGTGGCCACGCAGCTTCATGTGCTCGGCGAGACGCGGGAGACCGCGGGGGCCTGAGCGCCCGCTGTGCGCGGACCGCAGGGTGCGCCTTGATCAGGGACTTGGCTGCACATGGAGTACGCCACAGGCCCCCCGATCGGGCGCTCGTCGCCGTATGATCGAGGGAGACCGTTCCGGCATGACGGGTCGGCCGCTGGGGAATGAAGATCTCAGCGAGCCGGGACGTGCATGCCGGAGCCCGGTTGGCCAATTGGCGTAGAGGGGCGGGTTTCACGGGGGCGATTCCCTGCCTATCCTGAAGGGACCCCCGGGTCGCCCCGGCGACTGCACGATGAGGAGGACTCCGTGCCGCTCTCGGAGCACGAGCAGCGAATGCTCGAGCAGATGGAGCGAGCGCTGTACGCCGAAGATCCCAAGTTCGCGACAGCGCTTGAGGGAAGCGGGCTGCGCACGTACACCCGGCGACGGGTCTACCAGGCGGTCGCGGGCTTCCTCGTGGGTATCGCGCTCCTCATGGCTGGAATGGTCGCCAAGCAGGTCTGGCTCAGCGTGGTGGGCTTCCTGGTCATGCTGGGCTGTGCGGTACTCGCGGTGACCGGTTGGCGCAAGGCCCCCAAGCCGGGCGAACAGCCTGCCTCCGGTGGCCCGCAGGCCCGCCGTCAGCCACGGCAGAAGCGCTCCATGATGGAGCGCATCGAAGAACGCTGGCAGCGCCGCCGTGACGAGCAGGGCGGTCATTAGCTCGACGAGCAGCTCCCATACGTACGCAGGGGGTGACCACCGGACGGGTGGTCACCCCCTGATGTATGCCCGCTCCGGGTGCCGGCGGCCGCCTTCCCGAGCGGACGGACTCGGCCAAGTCCCCGACCCGGTGCCTCCGACCCGGCATCCCCGGCCGGAGGCCACGCCCAAAGCACGGCAACGGTCATCCCTTGGGCCACGGCACGCCCCGCCGGCCGTCCTGGCTTCCTGGCGCCCTACGGAGCCACACCCGCCCAGCGCTTGCCCTCATCAAGCCCCGCGCCGACGGCAGCCCTCAAGCCCGTCGCCGGCAGCCGCCTCAAGCCCGTCGCCCGCAGCGACCGCTCACCCCCGCTGCCCCGACGCCGACGCCCTGCGCCACGTCGGTCGGGCGGCGGCAGCGCGTCGCTTCACGTTGATCCACCAGTCCGACAGGTCCCAGACCACCCGCACGCTGGAGCGTGGCGCCAGCCGGGCGCGCAGGTTCGTCGTCCGGCTGACCTTGGACTCGAGGTCGGACAGCACGCGGCGGACGTCCTCCGCGAGGCCGGCCACGGGGCGGGGAGCGGGGGCGTAGAGGACCTGCTCCACCGCGTCGGCGACCCGATGGACCGAGGCCGCGGCCGGTGGGTCGAGCCGGCCCAGGCGGACGATGCGGGCCGCGGTCTTGCGGGGGGTCTGGGAGTCGTCCGGGGCGATACCGAAGTCCCAGGCGATGTCCGTCAGTTCCTGCCAGACCGCCAGCGTGTGCAGCGGTATGTCCGCCTCCGCGCGGCCGTGCCCTCCCAGCCGTACCGCCCGTGTCCGCAGCCGCCACAGCATCGGCGCCAACGGGATCAGCAGCGCCGCCGCCCCGCCCAGCACCCATGCCAGGACGACGTACCACCTCGGGCCGTCGCCGCCGGTGACGACCGCGGCCTCCGGGGACTCGCTCGCGCACAGCTCCGGCTTCTGTCCGGCGCAGCTCTCGCTCGTCGACGGCGAGGCGGAGGGCCCCGTGCTGGCCGACTGCGAGGGCCGTGTCACGTCCGGCAGCGTGGAGCCGGGCGAGTCCGACACCGTGTACGACGGAACCGAGCCGCGGGTCGGCGTCGGCTCGAAGCGGGTCCAGCCCACGCCCTCGAAGTACAGCTCGGGCCAGGCGTGAGCGTCCTTCAGCCCCACCGAGACCGAGCTGGCGCCCTGCGGGGTTCCGGGCGCGAAGCCCACCGCGACCCGGGCCGGTATGTCCAGCGAGCGGGCCATCGCCGCCATGGCGAAGGAGAAGTGGACGCAGAAGCCCTGCTTGTCCTTCAGGAAACGGGCGATCGCCTGCCGACCGGTGCCGACCTTGACGTCGGTGTCGTACTGGAACCCGCCCGTGACGGCGAAGTACTCCTGCAGCTTGACCGCCTGCTCGTAATGGCTGGTCGCGCCCTCGGTGACCTGGCGCGCGGTCTTGGCGACCACCGCGGGCAGCGAGTCGGGCAGCTCGGTGAACTCGCGCTTCAGCGCGACGGGTGGCTCCCCGGCGTTCGCGAGCTGCTCCGCCGTCGGCTGCACATCGAGGCTGCGCACGGTGTACGTCACCCCGCGCGTGGTCTGGCGGCGGTCGCCGACGACCGTCATGCCCAGCGGCTCGTAGCGCCAGTTGCCGTTGATGTCCACGCCGCTCGGCGGGTAGGGCATCGGCAGCCAGTTCTGGGCGTACCAGTCCGCGGCCGAGATCGTCGTCTCGACCTGCGCGCGCCGCACGTCGGGGCCGAGGCCGATGGGCGTGGGGAACTGGTCCGGCACGGACTGGATGCTGCGCTTCGACGGCTGCCACGTGGTGCCGTCGAAGTCGTCCAGGGAGACGATCCGCAGGTACAGGTCGGAGAGGTCGTCCGTGTTGGTCTTCAGGGACAGGACCTCGCGGTCCTCGTCCACGTTCAGGCTGTCGCGCAGTGACACCAGCGGGTTCACCGCCGAGATCGTCCCCCCGCTCCCGCTGCCCGAGCCCACGCCCGTCCCCGCCGCGTCCAGCAGGCCGCCGTTCATGGCGGGCAGAGCGAGCGGCACCACCAGGGCGATGCCCAGCGCGACCACGCCGATGCGCCGTCCGGTGCGGACCGGCGCCACCGCGTCGCTCGGATCCCCGCCCGGCGTCCTGGGTGCCCCGCCGAAGACGCGGCCCCACTGCGAGAGCCGGTCGCGTCCTTCGGCCAGCAGCAGCATCAGATAGCCCGCGGCGGCGACCAGGAACCACAGCCAGTCCCCGGCGCCGTCGGCCAGCCCCGCGGCCACGGAGTACAGCGCCAGCAGCGGCAGCCCGGCCGGTGCCGCGCTGCGGAAGGTCACCGCGAGGGTGTCGACCGCGAGGCCGATGATCAGGACACCGCCGATGAGCATCAGCCGGATGCCGTCGGACAGCGGCGCCGGGATCGAGTACCGGCTGACGTCGTCCGCGCCGGCCCGCAACAGTTCGGCGAAGTGGCTGAAGGCCTCCGGGCCGGGGATCACTCCGAGGATCGCCTGCTGGTTGGCGAAGGTCAGCGTCAGCAGCATCAGCGCGACGAGCGCCTGCGCCGCCACCGTCAGGGGCCGGGCCAGCGGCACCCGTCGGGTCGCCATGCCGACACCGGTCTGGACCGACAGCAGGAAGATCGCCTGAATGAGCCAGCTGACCGGGGAGACCAGCGGCAGCAGGGCGCACGACGCCAGCAGCGTGGCCGCCGCGGCGCTCAGCGCCATCCGTGTCCGCCCGCTCATGCCGGTCCCCCCTCACCCCGTGCGCCGCTGGTCGCGGCGGCGTCCGTACGCGCCCGGTCCGCCTGGCGCCACAGCTCGTTCAGCGAAGCGCCCCGCGGCACGCTCAGGGCCGTCCAGCCCGCCTCCCGCAGCATCCGCAGCCGCTCCTCGCTCCTGTCCAACGGACCGGCCACATCGCTCGGTTCCCGCACCCAGGCCCCGCTGTCCAGCACGAAGGCCAGCGCGCCCCCGCTGCGCTGGCGCATCTTGGCGGCCACCGCCGCCTGCTCCTCGTCGAGGTCGCCGAAGAAGGCGACCAGCAGTCCTTCGTTGCCGCCGCGCAGCAGGTCGTACGCCCGCGACAGGCCCGTACCGTCGGAGTGGTCGATCACCGCGAGGGTGTCCATCATCAGCCCGGCCGCGTCCGCCGACTCCTGGCTCGCGCCCGCGAACCCGTCGGCGCCCTCACCGGGCACCGAGGTGCCGGTGTCGGTGAGCAGCCGGACGGAGAAGCCTCGCTCCAGCATGTGGACCAGCACGGACGCCGCTCCCGAGACGGCCCACTCGAAGGCCGAGTCCGGGCCCGCGCCCTGGAAGGCCGGGCCCCGGGTGTCCAGCAGCACCGTGCAGCGCGAGCGCTGCGGCTGCTCCTCGCGGCGCACCATCAGCTCGCCGTAGCGCGCGGTGGAGCGCCAGTGCACGCGCCGCAGGTCGTCGCCGTAGCGGTACCCGCGCGGGATCACGTCGTCCTCGCCGGCCAGCGCGAGCGAGCGCTGCCGCCCGTCGCCGTACCCCTTCGCCTCGCCGCTGAAGCGGACCGGCGGCAACGGCTCCACGCGCGGGATGACCGTCAGCGTGTCGTACGTCGAGAAGGACCGGGTCAGCTCGCACATGCCGAACGGGTCGCTCAGGCGCAGCTGCAGCGGGCCCAGCGGATAGCGGCCGCGCAGGTCGGAGCGGACCCGGTAGGACACCTCGCGGCGGCCGCCCGGCTCCACCCGGTCCAACACGAAACGGGGGCGCGGGCCGAGCACGTAGGGCACCCGGTCCTGGAGCATCAGCAGCCCCGTGGGCAGCCGGGAGACGTTGTCCATCCGCAGATGGACGCGGGCCTCGCTGCCCGCGGGCACGCGCGCGGGGGAGAGCCGGCGGCTTCCCGCGACCCGGTAGCGGGTGCGGTACAGCACGGTCGCGCAGACCAGTGGCAGCACGGCGAGCAGCAGCCCGACGCGCAGCAGGTCGCTCTGGCCGAGGACGTAGGCGCAGACGGCGGCCGCGACGCCGGCGGCCAGGAACGAGCGGCCACGCGTGGTCAGACCGGCCAGTGCGGTGCGGACCCCGCCCTTCTCGCCGTGGTCCGCCTCGGCCTGGCCGGTACTGCCGGAGGTCATCCCAGCCTCCGCGGCGGCTGCTGGCCGTATGCCGCGGTGCCCCGGCCGAGGCCGCCGAAGCCGCTCTGCTGCTGCGGCGCGGCGGGCACCGGCGTGCGCTGCAGGATCTCCTGGACGACCTGCTCGGACGTACGGCGGTTCAGCTGGGCCTGCGCGGTGGGCAGCAGGCGGTGGGCCAGGACGGCCACGGCGAGGGCCTGCACGTCGTCCGGCAGCGCGTACTCCCGGCCGCTCAGGGCGGCGGACGCCTTCGCCGCGCGCAGCAGGTGCAGCGTCGCGCGCGGGGAGGCGCCGAGTCTGAGGTCGGGGTGGGTGCGCGTGGCGGCGACCAGTTCGACCGCGTACCGGCGGACCGGCTCGGCGACATGGACACCGCGCACGGCGTCGATCAGCTTCACGATGTCGTGCGCGTGCGCCACCGGCTGCAGGTCCTCCAGCGGCGAGACCCCGCCGTGCACGTCCAGCATCTGCAGTTCGGCCTCCACGCTGGGGTAGCCGACGGAGACGCGGGCCATGAAGCGGTCGCGCTGGGCCTCGGGCAGCGGATAGGTGCCCTCCATCTCGACCGGGTTCTGCGTGGCCACCACCATGAAGGGGCTGGGCAGCTCGTAGGTCTGCCCGTCGATGGTGACCTGGCGCTCCTCCATGGACTCCAGGAGCGCGGACTGCGTCTTCGGTGAGGCGCGGTTGATCTCGTCGCCGATCACGATCTGGGCGAAGATCGCGCCGGGCTTGAACTCGAAGTCCTTGCGCTGCTGGTCCCAGATGGACACGCCCGTGATGTCGGACGGCAGCAGGTCGGGCGTGAACTGGATACGCCGGACCGAACAGTCGATGGACCGCGCCAGCGCCTTGGCCAGCATTGTCTTGCCCACACCGGGAACGTCCTCGATCAGAAGATGTCCCTCGGCGAGCAGTACGGTCAGCGAAAGCCGTACGACCTCGGGCTTGCCCTCGATCACTCCTTCCACCGAACTGCGGACACGCTCCACAGTGGCGGTCAGATCAGTGAGGCTCGCTCGATCGTCATAGGTCGTCACCCGGCCCTCCTCGGCCCGTTCTTTCCGGGCCGACGCGATGCGGACCGGCCCACCCCTTGAACACGGGCACCACGCGTGAAACGTTCCGCGTGTTGCCACACTCGCATTCTTGCTGCCGTTACCGATTCGTGTCACTCGACTGTGGACAACTGTCTGCGATATGTCAGGGGTTAGGGGCTTTTGTGTACCCCGGAGCCAGAATTGACAGTGAAACGACAGCTACGGGGGAGGGTCACGCGGGGTCGATCTCGCGCAGCAGACCCGTCCGCACGTCGAAGACGAAGCCCCGCACGTCGTCGGTGTGCAGCAGGAACGGCGAGGTGCGCACGCGCTGCATCGACTGCCGTACGTCCTGGTCGACGTCCCGGAAGGACTCCACCGCCCAGGCGGGGCGCTGGCCGACCTCCAGCTCCAGTTCGGTGCGGAAGTCCTCGGTGAGGGACTCCAGGCCGCAGCCGGTGTGGTGGATCAGGACGATGCTGCGGGTGCCGAGCTTGCGCTGGCTGATGGTGAGCGAGCGGATCACGTCGTCGGTGACGACGCCCCCGGCGTTGCGGATGGTGTGGCAGTCGCCGAGTTCCAGACCGAGCGCCGCGTGCAGGTCGAGGCGGGCGTCCATACAGGCGACGACGGCGACGTGCAGTACGGGGCGGGCGTCCATGCCGGGGTCGGTGAAGGCGGCCGCGTAGTGCTCGTTCGCCTCGACGAGACGGTCGGTGACCGTGCCGCGTCGGGCTATCGCACTGTCCGGACCAGCGGGAACCGATGCAGAAGTCGTCATACCCATGACGGTACTGGTCACGCCCGGAACGGTCCCGTTGTGAGAGCGGACAAAGAACGTCATCGGGCCTTGTTGTGAGCTAACCCACAGGGGTGGCGTGAGTGCGCCCATACGAGCGATTTCGCGCGTCTCGCGGCTTCGTCCGAACCCGAATCGGCGACGCGCAGGCCGGTTGATTGACCGCGCGACACGGTGGACTAAAGTGACGCGAAGCGGGAGGGGCGGCTCTCCCTGCTGGACTGATTTTCCCGGAGACGCCGGCGATTTTCCGGATCTCCCCGCGTGCGCGGCGCGCACGTACGGCTCGGCCTCCTCCCGCTCCCGGTCGGCTGACGCTCTCGGCGCCGGCAGGCCTCCCCTTCACGAGCGGGCGGGGACCCGGCGGTGCGTACGGCCCCGCCGGATCTGAGAGGGCCCCTTGAGCCAGAGTCGACATGTCCCGGTGATGCTCCAGCGGTGCCTGGACCTGTTGTCCCCCGCCCTCGAGCGGCCCGGAGCGGTAGTGGTCGACTGCACGCTCGGGCTGGGCGGCCACAGCGAGGCCTTGCTCCAGCGGTTCCCCGAGGCCCGGCTCGTCGCCCTCGACCGGGACAAGGAGGCCCTGCGCCTGTCCGGCGAGCGGCTCGCGCCGTACGGCGAGCGCGCGACCCTCGTGCACGCCGTCTACGACGAGCTCCCGGACGTCCTGGAACGGCTCGGCATCGCGCGCGTGCAAGGTGTTCTGTTCGACCTCGGCGTCTCCTCCATGCAGCTCGACGAGGCCGACCGCGGCTTCGCCTACGCCCAGGACGCCCCCCTCGACATGCGCATGGACCAGACGACCGGCGTCAGTGCCGCCGAGGTCCTCAACACCTACCCGGCCGGCGAGCTGGTCCGGATCCTGCGCGCGTACGGCGAGGAGAAGCAGGCCAAGCGGATCGTGTCCGCGATCGTGCGCGAGCGGGAGAAGGAGCCGTTCAGCAACAGTGCGCGGCTCGTGGAGCTGATCCGGGACGCGCTGCCGCAGGCCGCCAAGCGCACCGGCGGCAATCCGGCCAAGCGCACCTTCCAGGCGCTGCGCATCGAGGTCAACGGCGAGCTCTCCGTCCTGGAGCGGGCGATCCCGGCCGCCGTGGAGGCCCTCGCCGTCGGCGGGCGGATCGCCGTCCTGTCGTACCACTCGCTGGAGGACCGGCTGGTCAAGCAGGTGTTCGCGGCCGGCGCCGCCAACACCGCCCCGCCCGGGCTGCCCGTCGTCCCCGAGCAGTACCAGCCCCGGCTCAAGCTGCTGACGCGTGGTGCCGAACTTCCCACCGAGGAAGAGGTCGCCGAGAACCGGCGCGCGGCACCTGCGCGCCTGCGCGGGGCCGAGCGCATCAGGGAGTCCATCGAATGAGGGACGTCAGGAAACCCGAACTGAGGGGGCGGGCCGCCCGGCTCGCGCGACTCATTCCCGCAGGGCGCGCGCGGGCCGCCCGCACCCCCTTCGTCCTCCTGGTCGTCCTCCTCCTCGGCGGCGGCCTCATCGGGCTTCTCGTGCTGAACTCCGCCCTCAGTGAAGGCGCGTTCAAGCTCGACGACCTGAAGAGGGACACGAAGGCCCTCACCGACGAGGAGCAGTCGCTCCAGCGCGACATCGACGCCTACTCCGCCCCCGACGCCCTACAGCGCCGCGCCCGCGAACTCGGCATGGTCCCCGGCGGCGACCCCGCCTTCCTCAACCCGGACGGCACGGTCATGGGCGTCCCCAGCCCCGCACCGGCCGACCAGACCTCCGCGTTCACGCCCCTGATCCTCGCCCCCGAGACCCTCGTCGACGAGCCCGCGGCCGGCGCGGTGCCCAGCCCGATGTCCGCCACGCCGCTCCCCGAGGCCACCCCGACCGCGCCGCAGTACGCGCCCCCCGCCCAGCAGTCCGCCCCGTTCGCGCAGTCCCCCCAGTTCTCCACGTATCCGACCCCTGGCAGGTGACGGAAGTGTCCGACAGGGAAGCGCCGCGCCGTCGCGTGCCCGGACCCGCGAAGCCCGCCCGCTCCGGCGGCGCCCAGCGGCGTCCGGGCCCCGGCTCCCGCCCGGCCCGCCGCCCGGCACCGCCCCGCTCCAGGCCCGTCCGCCTCATCCGGCTCGGCAGCCCCCGCCCCCGGCTGCGCATGGTCAGCCTGGCCCTGACCCTCGTCCTGCTCGCCTTCGTCGTACGGCTGCTCCAGGTGCAGGGCGTCGACGCGAGCACATACGCCGCCAAGGCCGAGAAGAACCGGTACGTCGGCTACACCCTGGCCGCCGAGCGCGGCGGCATCACCGACCGCAACGGCGTGGCGCTGGCGACCAGCGTCGACGCGTACGACATCACGGCCGACCCCACGCTGTTCAGCCGCGAGCAGCTGAAGATCGACGACGGCCCCGAGCAGGCGGCCGCCCTCCTCGCGCCGATCCTCAACCAGGACCAGGCCGCGATCGTCCGAAAGCTCCGGCCGGAGAACAAGAACCTGCGCTACACCCTGCTGGCGAGCCGGCAGACCCCCCAGGTCTGGAAGCAGATCAAGGACCTGAAGAACGCGCTGACCACCAAGGCGGAGAAGGACAAGAGCACGGTCAACGTCCTCGCGGGCGTCCTCTCGGTCGCCAGCAGCAAGCGCGTGTACCCGAACGGCGACCTCGCCGCCGGGATACTGGGCTGGGTCAACTCCGACGGCAAGGGTGGCGGTGGCGTCGAGCAGCAGCTGAACAAGGAGCTGTCCGGCAAGGACGGCGAGATCCGCTACGCCCAGTCCGGCGGCCGCCAGGTGCCCACCGTCGGCTCCACCGAGACGCCCGCCGTGCCCGGCAGCGACGTCGAGCTCACCATCGACCGCGACATCCAGTGGGCCGCGCAGAACGCGATCAGCGAGCAGGTCGCGAAGTCCAAGGCCGACCGCGGCTATGTGATCGTCCAGGACACCCAGACCGGCGAGATCCTCGCGATGGCCAACTCGCCCGGCTTCGACCCGAACGACCTCTCCGAGGCCAGCGCCGCGAACCTGGGCAACGCGGCCGTCCAGGACGCCTATGAGCCCGGCTCCACCGCGAAGGTCATCTCGATGGCCGCCGTACTGGAGGAGGGGGTGGCCACGCCCGGCACATTTGTCGTCGTGCCCAACCGGCTGCACCGCGGCGACCGGCTCTTCAAGGACGACATCGACCATCCGACCTGGTACCTGACGCTCAACGGCGTGCTCGCCAAGTCCAGCAACATCGGCACCATCCTGGCCACCGGCCAGCTGGGCAAGACGCAGAAGCAGTCCAACCGGATCCTCTACGACTACCTGCGCAAGTTCGGCTTCGGCAGCTACACCGGGCTCGGCTACCCGGGCGAGACCCCCGGCATCCTCGCCGCCCCGGGCACCTGGTCGACCTCGCAGCAGTACACGATTCCTTTCGGCCAGGGCGTGTCCATCAACGCGATGCAGGCGGCCTCCGTCTACTCGACGGTCGCCAACGGCGGCGTCCGCGTCGAACCCACGCTCGTGCGCGGCACCGAGGGACCCGACGGGCAGTTCACTCCTGCCCCGAAGCCCAGGAAGACCAGGGTGATCAGCGCCAAGACGGCGAAGACCCTCGCCCAGATGCTGGAGTCGGTCGTGGACGACAGGGAGGGCACCGGCACCAAGGCACGCATCCCCGGCTACCGGGTCGCGGGCAAGACGGGCACGGCGAACCGCGTGGATCCGGCCACCGGCAGGTACCGCGGCTACACGTCGTCGTTCGCCGGCTTCGCGCCCGCCGACAAGCCCCGCGTCACGGTCTACTGCGCGATCCAGAACGCCACCGCCGGCAACTACTTCGGCGGCCAGATCTGCGGACCCATCTACAAGAAGGTCATGGAGTTCGCGCTGAAGACCCTCCAGGTCCCGCCGACCGGAGCCAAGGCCGCGAAGCTCCCGGTCAGCTACAAACCCTGACCCCTCCGACCACCCTGATCAGCACCGAGCAGCCAGGAACCACTTCGTGACAACGATCACTCCCGACTCCGGGAACCAGGGCGCGCCCCGCCCCTCACTTCGCTCCGAAGCCGGTACGCCCGGTACGCTCACCGCCGTGCCACACGCTGATCAGTCCCAAACCACCCAGAAGGGGCATCCCGTGACGTATCCGGGGCCGCCCAGGCCGGCGCAGGTCTCCGCCACACCCCTCGCGGAACTCGCCGATCAGCTGGGTGTCACCGCGCCGGAACACACCGACGGCTCCGCCGAGGTCACGGGCATCACCCATGACTCGCGCGCCGTCCGCCCCGGCGACCTGTACGCCGCCCTCCCGGGCGCCCGCCTGCACGGCGCCGACTTCGTCACGCAGGCCGCCGGTCTCGGCGCGGCCGCCGTGCTGACCGACCCGACCGGCGCCGAGCGCGCCGCCGCGACCGGCCTGCCGGTCCTGGTCGTCGAGGACCCGCGCGGCCGGATGGGCGAACTCGCGACCACGATCTACGGCCACCCCGGCCACGATCTGCTGCAGATCGGCATCACCGGCACCTCCGGCAAGACCACCACCGCCTACCTCGTCGAGGGCGGCCTCAGGAGCACCCGCTCCACCGGTCTGATCGGCACGGTCGAGATGCGCATCGGGGACGAGCGCATCAAGTCCGAGCGCACCACCCCGGAAGCCACCGACCTGCAGGCCCTGTTCGCCGTCATGCGCGAACGCGGCGTCGAGGCGGTCGCCATGGAGGTCTCCAGCCACGCGCTCGTGCTCGGCCGCGTCGACGGCTGCGTCTTCGACATCGCCGTCTTCACCAACCTCAGCCCGGAACACATGGAGTTCCACTCCGACATGGAGGACTACTTCGGGGCCAAGGCACAGCTGTTCACGCCGAAACGCAGCAAACTCGGCGTGATCAACGTCGACGACGAGTACGGCCGCCGCCTCGCCAAGGAGGCCACCGTCCCGGTCGTCACCTACTCCGCCGAGGGCCACCCCGACGCCGACTGGCGTGCCGAGGACGTCGAGGTCGGCCAGCTGGACTCCACGTTCACCGTCATCGGCCCCAAGGGCGAGCGCATCGGCGCCAAGGCCCCGCTGCCGGGCCCCTTCAACGTGGCGAACACCCTCGCCGCCATCACCGCCCTGGCCGCCGCCGGCCTCGACGCCCAGGACGCCGCCGACGGCATCGCCGCCGTACCCGGCGTGCCGGGCCGCCTCGAGCGCGTGGACGCCGGGCAGCCGTATCTCGCGGTCGTGGACTACGCCCACAAGACCGACGCCGTCGAATCGGTGCTCAGGGCGCTGCGCAAGGTCACCGAGGGCAGGCTGCACGTGGTGCTCGGCTGCGGCGGCGACCGTGACGTGACCAAGCGCGAGCCGATGGGCGCCGCCGCGGCCCGGCTCGCCGACACCGCCGTACTGACCTCCGACAACCCGCGCTCCGAGGACCCCCTCGCGATCCTCGCGACCATGCTCCAGGGCGCGGCGTCCGTGCCGGCACACGAGCGTGGCGAGGTCCAGGTCTTCGAGGACCGGGCCGCCGCGATCGCCGCGGCCGTCGCCCGCGCCGAGCCCGGTGACACCGTGCTGGTCGCGGGCAAGGGCCATGAGCAGGGCCAGGACATCGCCGGAGTGGTCCGTCCCTTCGACGACCGCCAGGTGCTTCGCGAAGCTATCCAGAAGACCCAGGGATGAACTTGTGATCGCCCTCTCTCTCGCCGAGATCGCAGAAGTCGTCGGCGGGCAGACGCACGACATACCGGATCCGACCGTGGAGGTCACCGGATCCGTCGTCCGGGACTCCCGTGAAGTGGGGCCGGGCAGCCTCTTCGTCGCCTTCGTCGGGGAGCGCGTGGACGGCCACGACTACGCGGCCGCGGTCGTCGAAGCGGGCGCCGCCGCCGTCCTGGCGTCCCGCCCCGTCGGCGTACCCGCCATCGTCGTGGACGACGTCCAGACGGCCCTCGGCGCCCTCGCCCGTCATGTCGTACGACGACTCGGCGCGACCCTCGTCGCCCTGACCGGCTCGGCGGGCAAGACCAGCACCAAGGACCTGATCGCCCAGGTGCTCCAGCGCAAGGCGCCCACCGTGTGGACGCCGGGCTCGCTCAACAACGAGATCGGGCTGCCGCTCACCGCCCTCAGCGCCACCGAGGAGACGAGGTTCCTCGTCCTGGAGATGGGCGCCCGCGGGATCGGCCACATCCGCTACCTCGCCGACCTGACGCCCCCGAGGATCGGCCTCGTCCTCAACGTCGGCACCGCCCACATCGGCGAGTTCGGCGGCCGCGAGCAGATCGCGCAGGCCAAGGGCGAGCTCGTCGAGGGCCTGCCGCCGGCAGAGGACGGCGGCGCCGCGATCCTCAACGCCGACGATCCCCTCGTACGGGCCATGGCGACCCGTACGAAGGCGAAGGTGATCCTTTTCGGAGAGTCAGGCGAAGCGGACGTACGCGCCGAGAACGTGAGACTCACGGACAGCGGACAGCCTGCTTTCACTCTCCACACACCCTCCGGTGCAAGCGATGTGACCATGCGCCTGTACGGTGAGCACCACGTGTCGAACGCGCTCGCCGCGGCCGCCGTCGCCCATGAGCTGGGCATGTCCGTAGCTGAGATCGCCACCGCGCTCTCCGAGGCGGGCTCCCTCTCCCGCTGGCGTATGGAGGTCACTGAGCGCCCGGACGGCGTGACCGTCGTCAACGACGCCTACAACGCGAACCCCGAGTCCATGCGGGCCGCCCTCAGGGCGCTGGCGGCCATGGGCCAGGGGCGGCGGACCTGGGCGGTGCTCGGCAAGATGGCCGAGCTCGGGGACGAGGCGCTCGCCGAGCACGACGCGGTCGGACGGCTCGCCGTCCGGCTCAATGTCGGCAAGCTCGTCGCGGTCGGGGGCAGGGAAGCGTCCTGGCTGCAACTGGGCGCATATAACGAGGGTTCGTGGGGTGAGGAGTCGGTGCACGTGTCCGACGCACAGGCGGCGGTCGACCTGTTGCGCAGCGAGTTGCGCCCGGGGGACGTCGTCCTCGTGAAGGCGTCCCGTTCGGTCGGTCTGGAGAGCGTCGCCGAGGCGCTGCTCGCGGGCGGCACCGAGGGTGAGGTTGCCGCCCGATGATGAATCAGATCCTGTTCTCCGGAGTCATTGGCCTCTTCCTGACCCTGATCGGCACCCCGCTGCTGATCAAGCTGCTGGCCCGCAAGGGCTACGGCCAGTACATCCGGGACGACGGCCCGCGCGAGCACCATGCCAAGCGCGGTACGCCGACGATGGGCGGTATCGCCTTCATCCTGGCGACGATCGCCGCGTACTTCCTGTCCAAGCTGATCACCGGCAAGCCGCCGACGTTCTCCGGCGTCCTGGTCATCGGCCTGATGGCCGGCATGGGCCTGGTCGGCTTCCTGGACGACTACATCAAGATCGTCAAGCGTCGCTCGCTGGGTCTGCGGGCCAAGGCCAAGATGGCCGGCCAGCTCCTCGGCGGTATCGCCTTCGCGGTGCTCTCGCTGCAGTTCGCGGACAACCGCGGCAACACCCCCGCCTCCACGAAGCTCTCCTTCGTGCAGGACTTCGGCTGGTCGATCGGCCCGGTGCTGTTCGTCGTCTGGGCGCTGTTCATGATCCTCGCCATGTCGAACGGCGTGAACCTGACGGACGGTCTGGACGGCCTCGCCACCGGCGCCTCCGTGCTCGTCTTCGGCGCGTACACGTTCATCGGCGTCTGGCAGTTCCAGGAGTCCTGCGCCAACGCGCAGATCCTGCCCAACCCCAACGCCTGTTACGAGGTGCGAGATCCCCTGGACCTCGCCGTCGTCTCCTCCGCGCTGATGGGCGCCTGCCTCGGCTTCCTGTGGTGGAACACGTCGCCCGCCAAGATCTTCATGGGCGACACCGGTTCGCTGGCCCTCGGCGGCGCGCTCGCGGGTCTCGCCATCTGCTCCCGCACCGAGCTGCTGCTCGCCATCCTCGGCGGCCTGTTCGTCCTGATCACCATGTCGGTGGTCATCCAGGTCGGCTCCTTCCGGCTCACCGGGAAGCGCGTCTTCCGAATGGCGCCACTCCAGCACCACTTCGAACTCAAAGGCTGGTCCGAAGTCCTAGTGGTGGTCCGCTTCTGGATCATCCAGGGCATCTGTGTGATCGTCGGACTGGGCCTCTTCTACGCGGGATGGGCAGCGGACAAGTGACCGACTGGCAGGGGAAGAACGTCACCGTCGCCGGGCTCGGCGTCTCCGGGATCCCGGCGGCCAAGGTGCTGCACGGCCTCGGCGCGAAGGTCATCGTCGTCAACGACGGCGACGACGCACGCGCGCGTGCCCAGGCCGAGGAGCTGCGGAGCCTGGGTATCGCCGTGCGCCTGGGTGACGGGGCGACCCTGCCCGAAGGCACCGAGCTGATCGTCACCACGCCCGGCTGGAAGCCCGACAAGCCGCTGTTCGCGGCGGCTCACGAAGCGGGCGTCCCGGTCTGGGGCGACGTGGAGCTGGCCTGGCGGCTGCGCGGACCCGACGCCGCCCCCTGGCTCGCCGTCACCGGCACCAACGGCAAGACCACGACCGTCCAGATGCTCGCCGCCATCCTCAAGGCGGCGGGCCTGCGCACGGCGGCCGTCGGCAACATCGGCGTCTCGCTGCTCGACGCGGTGCTCGGCGAGGAGCAGTACGACGTCCTGGCCGTGGAGTTGTCCAGCTACCAGCTCCACTGGGCGCCCTCGCTGCGCGCCCACTCGGCGGCCGTGCTGAACATCGCGCCCGACCACCTCGACTGGCACGGCTCCATGGAGGCGTACGCCAGGGACAAGGGCCGTATCTACGAGGGCAACCGCGTCGCCTGCGTCTACAACGTCGCCGACAAGGCCACCGAGGACCTGGTGCGCGAGGCCGACGTCGAGGAGGGCTGCCGGGCCATCGGCTTCACCCTCGGCACCCCGGGCCCGTCCCAACTCGGCGTCGTGGAGGGCATCCTCGTCGACCGCGCCTTCGTCGAGAACCGGCAGAAGAACGCCCAGGAGCTCGCCGAGGTCGCCGACGTCAACCCGCCGGCCCCGCACAACATCGCCAACGCCCTCGCGGCCGCGGCCCTCGCCCGGGCCTACGGGGTGCCCCCCAAGGCCGTACGGGACGGACTGCGGGCCTTCACCCCGGACGCCCACCGGATCGCGCACGTGGCGGACCTGGACGGGGTCGCGTACGTCGACGACTCCAAGGCGACCAACACCCACGCGGCGGAGGCGTCGTTGGCCGCGTACGAGTCCATCGTCTGGATCGCGGGCGGTCTCGCCAAGGGCGCCGTCTTCGAGGAGCTGGTCGCCAAGTCGGCGAAGCGGCTGCGCGCGGCCGTGCTCATCGGCGCCGATCGTGCCCTGATCCGTGAAGCCCTCGCGCGACACGCGCCCGAAGTACCCGTCGTCGACCTCGACCGGACCGACACTGGGGCGATGCTCGCGGCGGTCCAGGAGGCGAAGCGGCTCGCACGGCCCGGCGACACGGTGCTCCTTGCCCCGGCCTGTGCCTCGATGGACATGTTCACCAACTACAACCAGCGCGGTGACGTGTTCGCGGAGGCGGTTCGCGAACTCGGCGCGGGCGCCTGACGCCGGGTCTCGGCCACTGCGGGTACTTCGGGACCCTTGGAGGGACACGTGACTCGGATGTGGCCGGCCAGTACGTACCCGCACGGGCGGGGCGGTGAGCACTGATGCCCGATAGCCGTACGGGACGGCCTCCTGTGCAGCGGGCCGTCCGGCGCCCCGCACCTTCCCGGCCGTCGCGCGACAACCCCGTACGACAGCTGTACGCGCGCGTGAACCGGGCGTGGGACCGGCCGCTGACCGCGTACTACCTCATCCTCGGCGGCAGCCTGCTGATCACCGTGCTCGGTCTGGTGATGGTCTACTCGGCCTCGCAGATCACCGCGCTGCAGATGTCGCTGCCGGGGTCGTACTTCTTCCGCAAGCAGCTCCTGGCCGCGGCGATCGGCACCGGGCTGCTGCTCGCCGCCTCCCGGATGCCCGTGAAGCTGCACCGCGCGCTCGCCTACCCGATCCTCGCCGCCGCCGTCTTCCTGATGGCGCTGGTGCAGGTGCCCGGGATAGGAGTCGCGGTCAACGGCAACCAGAACTGGATCGCCCTCGGCGGCTCCTTCCAGATCCAGCCCAGCGAGTTCGGCAAGCTGGCGCTGGTGCTGTGGGGCGCCGACCTGATCGCCCGCAAGCAGGACAAGAAGCTGCTGACGCAGTGGAAACACATGCTGGTGCCGCTCGTGCCGGTCGCCTTCATGCTGCTCGGACTGATCATGCTCGGCGGCGACATGGGCACCGCGATCATCCTGTCGGCGATCCTGTTCGGCCTGCTGTGGCTGGCGGGGGCACCGACCCGGCTGTTCGTGGGCGTGCTGTCGTTCGCCGGCGTGATCGGCGTGTTTCTCATCAAGAGCAGCGAGAACCGCATGGCCCGCCTCCAGTGCCTCGGCGCCACCGAGCCCCAGGCCGGCCCCGTCGACTGCTGGCAGGCCGTGCACGGCATCTACGCGCTCGCATCCGGCGGAATCTTCGGATCCGGGCTGGGGGCGAGTGTGGAGAAATGGGGTCAACTCCCCGAAGCCCACACCGACTTCATCTTCGCCGTCACCGGTGAGGAACTGGGCCTGGCGGGGACGCTGTCGGTCCTCGCTCTCTTCGCGGCTCTAGGCTATGCGGGTATCCGCGTGGCCGGACGCACGGAGGACCCCTTCGTCAGGTACGCCGCGGGAGGTGTGACCACCTGGATCACCGCGCAAGCGGTGATCAACATCGGTGCGGTGCTCGGCCTGCTGCCGATCGCCGGCGTCCCCCTCCCGCTGTTCTCCTACGGGGGATCCGCCCTGCTGCCGACCATGTTCGCCATCGGGTTGCTGATCGCCTTCGCGCGCAACGAGCCCGCTGCGCGGGCGGCGCTTTCCATGCGGCAACCCCGCTTTGGTAGAAAGCGTGCGGGAGGCGCCGGTTCCGGCCGGGAGCCTCGGAGATGGAACACGATGCGACGGCGTGCCTCGGCGGCGCGCTCGTCCGGAGAGCGGTGAATTTCGGTGCATGTCGTACTCGCCGGTGGGGGGACCGCCGGCCACATCGAGCCCGCGCTCGCCCTCGCGGACGCCCTGCGCAGGCAGGACCCGACCGTGGGGATCACGGCCCTGGGCACGGAGCGCGGCCTGGAGACCACGCTCGTACCGCAGCGGGGCTATGAGCTCGCTCTGATCCCCGCCGTACCCCTGCCGCGTAAGCCCACGCCCGAGCTGATCACCGTCCCGGGCCGGTTGCGCGGCACGATCAAGGCGACCGAGCAGATCCTGGAGCGCACCAAGGCGGACGCCGTCGTCGGCTTCGGCGGCTATGTCGCCCTGCCCGGCTACCTCGCCGCCAAGCGCCTCGGCGTGCCGATCGTCATCCACGAGGCCAACGCCCGCCCGGGCCTCGCCAACAAGATCGGTTCGCGGTACGCCGCCCAGGTCGCCGTCTCCACTCCCGACAGCAAGCTGCGCAACTCCCGCTACATCGGCATCCCGCTGCGCCGGACCATCGCCACCCTCGACCGGGCCGCCGTCCGCCCCGAGGCTCGCGCCGCGTTCGGGCTCGACCCGAACCTGCCGACGCTGCTGGTCTCCGGCGGCTCGCAGGGCGCCCGCCGCCTCAACGAGGTCGTCCAGCAGGTCGCGCCCTGGCTGCAGCGGGCCGGCATCCAGATCCTGCACGCGGTCGGTCCGAAGAACGAACTGCCGCAAGTACAGCAGATGCCGGGAATGCCCCCCTACATCCCGGTAAGTTACCTGGACCGGATGGACCTCGCGTACGCCGCGGCCGACATGATGCTCTGCCGTGCGGGCGCGATGACCGTCGCCGAACTCTCCGCCGTCGGGCTCCCGGCCGCCTATGTACCGCTGCCCATCGGCAACGGCGAACAGCGGCTCAACGCCCAGCCGGTGGTCAAGGCCGGCGGCGGACTGCTGGTCGACGACGCGGAACTCACGCCCGAGTGGGTGCAGCAGAATGTCCTGCCCGTGCTCGCCGACCCGCACCGGCTGTACGAGATGTCCCGCGCCGCAAGCGAGTTCGGCCGCCGGGACGCCGACGACCTCCTCGTCGGCATGGTGTACGAGGCGATCGCCTCGCACCGCCGCTAGGACCCGTATGACGGAAGGCAGGGAGCGTGGCCGGACCGACGACCGCCGAGCGCGGTGAACGCCAGCAGGAGTCGTCCGACCCGCCCCTCGCCCGGCGGCGGTTGAGGCTGCCGCGCCCTCGTACGATCATCATCCTTACCGTCGTGCTCGCGCTCCTCGGCGCGGGCGCGGTCTGGGCCCTGTACGGCTCCCAATGGCTGCGCGTCGAGCGGGTATCCGTCTCCGGGACCCGGGTCCTGACGCCCGAACAGGTCCGCGAGGCCGCCGACGTCCCCGTCGGGGTACCGCTGATTTCCGTCGACAGTACTGCGATTGAGGCACGTCTGCGCCGGAAATTGCCCCGAATTGACGAGGTTGATGTGGTCCGTGCCTGGCCGCATGGAATCGGCCTGAAAGTGGTGGAGCGTACTCCGGTTCTGATTGTCGAAAAGGGCGGAAACTTCGTCGAAGTGGACGATGAAGGCGTCCGTTTCGCCACGGTTTCGGAGCCTCCGAAAGGCATCCCCGCACTGGAATTGACGGTGTCCCGGTCGAGCTCCGCCGCCGCGAGCCTGCGCCGCTTCGGCGAGGACCGTCTGGTGCGGGAGGCGGTGCGGGTCGCCCGTGCCATTCCGGCCGCCGTCGCACGGTCCACCGAGGTCGTCAAGGTCCGTTCCTACGACGACATCTCGCTGGAGTTGGGTGACGGCCGCACCGTCGCCTGGGGGAGTGGCGAGAAGGGCGCGGCGAAGGCTCGCACACTCACCGCTCTCATGAAAGCCTCGCCGGATGCGCGGTACTTCGACGTCAGCGTTCCCACCGCCCCTGTGTCAGCGGGAAGTTGACGCACATCTGCGCAGGCCAGCACCCTGGTTGGGCAGCGACACGGCTGATCACATAGGGTGAAAAGAAAAACGGGAGGTTCGGCGTGTTCGTTGAACGTGCGCCACTTGTCGACTTAGTGTCCTGTTCAGAAGACTTCAAGGAACAGACACACTGGTAACCCTAAACTTCAGGGTTAGGGTTCGGGTCGGCGCTACGGACCGTCCCATTCGGCATCAGTCGCCGGCTCGCGAAGCACGTCGCTCCCCGCGATCCGACGACCCGTAACTCGAGGCGAGAGGCCTTCGACGTGGCAGCACCGCAGAACTACCTCGCAGTCATCAAAGTCATCGGTGTCGGCGGCGGTGGTGTCAATGCCATCAACCGGATGATCGAGGTCGGTCTCAAGGGTGTCGAGTTCATCGCCATCAACACTGACGCGCAGGCGCTGTTGATGAGCGATGCCGACGTCAAGCTCGACGTCGGCCGCGAACTCACCCGCGGACTCGGCGCCGGAGCGAACCCGGCCGTCGGCCGCAAGGCCGCCGAGGACCACCGCGAGGAGATCGAGGAGGTCCTCAAGGGGGCCGACATGGTCTTCGTGACGGCCGGTGAAGGCGGCGGCACCGGCACCGGCGGCGCGCCCGTCGTGGCCAACATCGCCCGCTCCCTCGGCGCCCTCACCATCGGCGTGGTCACCCGCCCGTTCACCTTCGAGGGACGGCGCCGCGCCAACCAGGCCGAGGACGGCATCGCCGAACTCCGCGAAGAGGTCGACACCCTCATCGTCATCCCGAACGACCGGCTGCTGTCCATCTCGGACCGCCAGGTCTCGGTACTCGACGCCTTCAAGTCCGCGGACCAGGTCCTGCTCTCCGGTGTCCAGGGCATCACCGACCTCATCACCACGCCGGGTCTGATCAACCTCGACTTCGCCGACGTCAAGTCGGTCATGTCCGAGGCCGGTTCGGCCCTCATGGGCATCGGCTCCGCCCGCGGCGACGACCGCGCGGTGGCCGCGGCCGAGATGGCGATCTCCTCGCCGCTGCTGGAGGCGTCCATCGACGGCGCCCGGGGCGTGCTGCTCTCCATCTCCGGCGGCTCGGACCTCGGCCTGTTCGAGATCAACGAGGCCGCCCAGCTGGTGAGCGAGGCCGCGCACCCCGAGGCCAACATCATCTTCGGCGCGGTCATCGACGACGCCCTCGGCGACGAGGTCCGGGTCACCGTGATCGCGGCCGGCTTCGACGGGGGCCAGCCGCCGGCCCGCCGGGACAACGTCCTCGGCTCGACCTCGTCCTCCTCGGCCCGCCGCGAGGAGCCCACTCCCGTACGGCAGCCCGAGAGCCGCCCGTCGTTCGGCTCGCTCGGCAGCGTCACGCCGAAGGAGGAGCCGGAGCCCGCACCGGAGCCGGTGGCCGACATCCCGGTCGCCCCGCCGGTCCCGCCGTCGCGGACCTACGCCGACAGCGCGGCGGAGGAACTGGACGTCCCGGACTTCCTCAAGTGATCCTTCTGACGTGATAGGACAGCGCGACACCGTGAGCGGCGCGCACTTCGCCTTCACCGACCGGTGGGGCGGGGTGAGCGCCGCTCCGTATGAGGAGCTCAACCTCGGCGGGGCCGTCGGCGACGACCCCGAGGCCGTACGGGCCAACCGGGAGCTGGCCGCGAAGTCGCTCGGGCTCGCTCCGGGTGAGGTCGTCTGGATGAACCAGGTGCACGGGACGGACGTAGCGGTGGTCGAAGGGCCGTCGAGTGATCGTCCGGTGCCCGACGTCGACGCGATCGTCACGGCGCGGCGGGGTCTCGCCCTCGCCGTCCTCACCGCCGACTGCGTGCCGGTCCTGCTGGCCGACCCGGTCGCCGGGATCGTCGCCGCCGCCCACGCCGGACGGCCCGGCATGGTCGCCGGGGTCGTCCCGGCCGCGCTACGCGCGATGACCGAACTGGGGGCCGACCCCGCCCGAATCGTCGCCCGTACCGGCCCGGCCGTCTGCGGCCGGTGCTACGAGGTGCCGGAGTTGATGCGCGCCGAGGTGGCCGCCGCGGAGCCGACGGCGCGCGCCGAGACGAGTTGGGGCACTCCCGCGGTGGACGTCGCCGCCGGAGTGCACGCGCAGCTCGCACGACTCGGCGTGCGCGACCGGGAGCAGTCGCCGGTGTGCACCCGCGAGTCGGGCGACCACTTCTCGTACCGCCGCGATCGCACCACAGGGCGACTCGCGGGATATGTCTGGTTGGACTGAGAGAGCATGACGGACCGTAAGGGCGAACTCGCCGCGAATCTGGCGAAAGTGGAGGCGCGCATCACCGCCGCGTGCGCCGCCGCCGGGCGTAAGCGCGAGGAGGTGACGCTCATCGTGGTCACCAAGACCTATCCCGCGAGCGATGTGCGGATCCTGTCGGAACTCGGTGCGCGTCACGTCGCCGAGAACCGGGACCAGGACGCGGCACCCAAGGCCGCCGCATGCTCGGATCTGCCCCTTGTATGGCATTTTGTCGGCCAGTTGCAGACCAACAAGGTGCGATCCGTGGTCGGTTACGCGGATCTCGTGCAGTCCGTCGATCGTTCCCGGCTCGTGACGGCGCTGTCCAAGGAGGCCGTCCGGCAGGAGCGCGAGGTGGGTTGCCTCATCCAGGTGGCGCTGGATGCGGGAGAGAGCCTGAGAGGCGAGAGGGGTGGTGTGGCGCCGGGCGGGATCGAGGAGTTGGCGGACCTCGTCGCGAAGTCCCCGGGGCTGCGGCTGGACGGGCTCATGACCGTCGCCCCGCTCTCGGGGGAGTACGCGGGGCGCCAACAGGAGGCGTTCGAGCGGTTGATGGATTTGTCGACCGACCTGCGCCGGGCTCATCCGACTGCGAACATGGTGTCGGCAGGGATGAGTGCGGATCTCGAAGAGGCTGTGGCGGCCGGTGCGACACATGTGCGCGTCGGCACTGCGGTACTCGGAGTCCGCCCCAGGCTCGGGTAACGTCGCCAGGAAGTCGGACCACAGCAGAAAATATGGTCAATGTCGCCGCAAGGCGAGCGTAACGACCGCGTGGATCGCGGGCACTTGGCAGTCGCCGATCCACCACAGAGCGGAGGACTCAGAGCATGGCCGGCGCGATGCGCAAGATGGCGGTCTACCTCGGCCTCGTGGAGGACGACGGATACGACGGCCGGGGGTTCGACCCCGACGACGACTTCGAGCCCGAACTGGACCCGGAGCCCGAGCGGGACCACCGACGGCACGAGCCGTCTCACCAGTCGCACAGTGCACATCAGTCCCAAAGGGACGAAGAGGTGCGAATCGTTCAGCCGCCCGCGCCGCGTGAACCGGTGGCACGATCGACTTCGCTACCCGCGGAATCCAGCCGCCCGGCGCGTATCGCGCCCGTGGCGTCCATCACACAAGAACGCGCAAGCCTGGAGAAGAACGCACCGGTGATCATGCCCAAGGTTGTGTCGGAACGAGAGCCTTACCGGATCACCACGCTTCACCCGCGGACCTACAACGAGGCCCGTACCATCGGGGAACACTTCCGTGAGGGCACCCCGGTGATCATGAATCTGACTGAGATGGATGACACAGACGCGAAGCGACTTGTCGACTTTGCGGCCGGTTTGGTGTTTGGTCTTCACGGCAGCATCGAGCGGGTGACCCAGAAGGTGTTCCTGTTGTCTCCTGCTAACGTCGATGTCACGGCGGAGGACAAGGCCCGCATCGCAGAGGGCGGGTTCTTCAACCAGAGCTGAGACGCACCACCGGAAGAAACGCACGGAACAGGGGAGAGGGAAGCACCAGTCATGAGCGTGGTTCTGCAGGTTCTCTACATCGCGCTGATGGTGTTCCTCATCGTGCTCATCTTCCGGTTGGTCATGGACTACGTCTTCCAGTTCGCCCGCTCATGGCAACCCGGCAAGGCGATGGTGGTCGTTCTGGAGGCCACCTACACTGTCACTGATCCACCGCTGAAGCTTCTGCGGCGGGTTATCCCGCCGCTGCGTCTCGGGGGCGTGGCGCTCGACCTGTCCTTCTTCGTTCTGATGATCATCGTCTACATCCTGATCACGCTTGTACGGAGCGCGATGTGAGCGATGTGACAGATACGGTCTTGCCGACTGCCGACGACTACGTTGAGGTGAAGAGATGCCGTTGACCCCCGAGGACGTGCGGAACAAGCAGTTCACGACCGTCCGCCTCCGAGAAGGCTATGACGAGGACGAGGTCGATGCCTTCCTCGATGAGGTCGAAGCCGAACTGACGCGCCTGCTCCGCGAGAACGAGGACCTGCGCGCCAAGCTGGCCGCGGCCACGCGTGCTGCTGCCCAGAACCAGCAGAACATGCGCAAGCCTCCGGAGCCGCCGCAGGACCAGCAGCAGGGCGGTATGCCGCAGCAGGGTGGCATGCCTCAGCAGGGCATGCGCGGTCCGGGTGCTCCTGTCCCCGCTGGGATATCGGGCCCGCCGCAGCAGCAGATGGGTGGCCCCATGGGTGGTCCGCCCCAGCTGCCCAGCGGTGCTCCGCAGCTGCCCGCCGGCCCCGGCGGTCAGGGTGGCCCTCAGGGTCCCGGTCCGATGGGCCAGGGTCCGGGGCCGATGGGCCAGCCCCCCATGCAGCAGATGGGCGGCCCGATGGGCGGTCCTATGGGTGGCCCGATGGGCGGTCCCGGTCAGGGCGGCCCCGGTGGCGACAGCGCCGCGCGCGTTCTGTCGCTCGCCCAGCAGACCGCCGACCAGGCGATCGCCGAGGCTCGTTCCGAGGCCAACAAGATCGTCGGCGAGGCGCGTTCGCGTGCCGAGGGTCTTGAGCGTGACGCCCGTGCCAAGGCGGACGCCCTGGAGCGGGACGCGCAGGAGAAGCACCGCGTCGCGATGGGCTCCCTGGAGTCCGCTCGCGCCACGCTGGAGCGCAAGGTCGAGGACCTGCGCGGCTTCGAGCGCGAGTACCGCACGCGGCTGAAGTCCTACCTGGAGTCCCAGCTGCGTCAGCTGGAGACGCAGGCGGACGACTCGCTCGCCCCGCCGCGGACCCCGGCTGCGGCTTCCCTCCCGCCGTCCCCGGCGCCCTCCATGGCACCGGCCGGCGCGAGCGCCCCGTCGTACGGCGGCAACCAGACGATGGGCGGCGCCCCGTCTCCGGCTGCTCCGTCCTACGGCGGTCAGCAGCAGATGTCCCCGGCGATGACCCAGCCGATGGCACCGGTCCGGCCGCAGGGTCCGTCCCCGATGGGCCAGGCGCCGTCCCCGATGCGTGGGTTCCTCATCGACGAGGACGACAACTGACGGTTGGTAGTACGCCGTAGGCGTCGGCAGCGTTCAGGGCGGGGCCCCGGATTTTGATCCGGGGCCCCGCCCTTTTGCTGTGCGTGATCACGGGGGTTTGCGGCGTTTGTTCGGGCGGGGGTGGGGTGTCCGACGTACACAACGCCGAAGGCCCGGAACCACCAAGATTTTCTTGGCAGGACCGGGCCTTCGGCGTTCGGTTGACGCCTACGACGCCTTGCGCAGGCGGAACGTCAGGGTCAGGCCCTCGTCCGTGAACGGGGACCCGTAGGTGTCGTCCGCCTCGCCCTGAGCGAAGTCCGTCGCCAGGACCTCGTCGGCGATGAGCTCGGTGTGCTCGCTCAGGGCCGCGATGGTCGCCGGGTCCGTCGCCGTCCAGCGCAGGGCGATGCGGTCGGCCACGTCCAGGCCGCTGTTCTTGCGGGCCTCCTGGATCAGGCGGATCGCGTCACGGGCGAGGCCCGCGCGGCGGAGCTCCTCCGTGATCTCCAGGTCCAGGGCGACCGTCGCGCCGGAGTCGGACGCCACCGACCAACCCTCGCGCGGGGTCTCGGTGATGATCACCTCGTCCGGAGCGAGGGCGATCGTCTCGCCGTCGACCTCCACCGACGCCGTGCCCTCGCGCAGGGCCAGGGACAGCGCCGCCGCGTCCGCGTTCGCGACGGCCTTCGCCACGTCCTGGACGCGCTTGCCGAACCGCTTGCCCAGGGCGCGGAAGTTGGCCTTGGCGGTGGTGTCCACCAGGCTGCCGCCCACCTCGGACAGGGACGCCAGCGACGAGACGTTCAGCTCCTCGGTGATCTGCGTGTGCAGCTCGGGGTCGAGGGCGTCGAAGCCCGCGGCTGCCACCAGGGCACGGGACAGTGGCTGGCGGGTCTTGACGCCCGACTCCGCGCGCGTGGCGCGGCCCAGCTCGACCAGCCGGCGGACCAGGACCATCTGCTTCGACAGTTCCGGGTCGATCGCCGACAGATCCGCCTCCGGCCAGGAGGCGAGGTGGACCGACTCCGGGGCGCCGGGGGTCACCGGGACGATCAGGTCCTGCCAGACCCGCTCGGTGACGAACGGGGTCAGCGGGGCCATCAGCTTGGTGACCGTCTCGACGACCTCGTGCAGGGTGCGCAGCGCCGCCTTGTCGCCCTGCCAGAAGCGGCGACGCGAGCGGCGGACGTACCAGTTCGACAGGTCGTCGACGAACGCCGAGAGCAGCTTGCCGGCGCGCTGGGTGTCGTACGCCTCCAGGGACTGGGTCACCTGGTCGGTCAGCGCGTGCAGTTCGGACAGCAGCCAGCGGTCCAGGACCGGGCGGTCGGCCGGGGCCGGGTCGGCTGCGGACGGCGCCCAGTTCGACGTGCGGGCGTACAGGGCCTGGAAGGCGACCGTGTTCCAGTAGGTGAGGAGGGTCTTCCGCACCACCTCCTGGATCGTGCCGTGGCCCACGCGGCGTGCCGCCCACGGGGAGCCGCCGGCCGCCATGAACCAGCGCACCGCGTCGGCGCCGTGCCGGTCCATCAGCGGGATCGGGTCCAGGGTGTTGCCCAGGTGCTTCGACATCTTGCGGCCGTCCTCGGCCAGGATGTGGCCGAGGCAGACGACGTTCTCGTACGACGACTTGTCGAAGACGAGCGTGCCGACCGCCATCAGCGTGTAGAACCAGCCGCGGGTCTGGTCGATGGCCTCGCTGATGAACTGCGCCGGGTAGCGGCTCTCGAAGAGCTCCTTGTTCTTGTGCGGGTAGCCCCACTGCGCGAACGGCATCGAACCCGAGTCGTACCAGGCGTCGATGACCTCCGGCACGCGCGTGGCCGTCTTGCCGCAGCCGTCCTTCGGGCAGCCGAAGGTGACATCGTCGATGTACGGGCGGTGCGGGTCCAGCCCGGACTGGTCGGTACCCGTCAGCTCGGACAGCTCCGCGCGGGAGCCGACGCAGGTGAGGTGGTCGTCCTCACAGCGCCAGATCGGCAGCGGCGTGCCCCAGTAGCGGTTGCGGGACAGCGCCCAGTCGATGTTGTTGTTCAGCCAGTCGCCGAAGCGGCCGTGCTTGACCGTGTCGGGGAACCAGTTGGTCTTCTCGTTCTCCTCAAGGAGGCGGTCCTTGACGGCCGTGGTGCGGATGTACCAGGACGGCTGCGCGTAGTACAGGAGCGCGGTGTGGCAGCGCCAGCAGTGCGGGTAGCTGTGCTCGTACGGGATGTGCCGGAAGAGCAGGCCGCGCTGCTGGAGGTCCTCGGTGAGCTTTTCGTCGGCCTTCTTGAAGAAGACGCCGCCGACCAGGGGGACGTCCTCCTCGAAGGTGCCGTCGGGGCGGACCGGGTTCACGACCGGCAGGCCGTACGCGCGGCAGACCTTGAGGTCGTCCTCACCGAAGGCGGGGGACTGGTGGACCAGACCCGTACCGTCCTCGGTGGTGACGTACTCGGCGTTGACGACGAAATGCGCCTCGGCCGGGAACTCGACCAGCTCGAACGGACGTTGATAGGTCCAGCGCTCCATCTCGGCGCCGGTGAAGGTCTGGCCGGTGGTCTCCCAGCCCTCGCCGAGGGCCTTGGCGAGAAGCGGCTCGGCGACGACGAGCTTCTCCTCGCCGTCGGTCGCGACGACGTAGGTGACCTCGGGGTGAGCGGCCACGGCCGTGTTGGAGACCAGGGTCCAGGGCGTGGTCGTCCACACCAGGAGCGCGGCTTCGCCGGCCAGCGGACCGGAGGTGAGGGGGAAACGGACGTACACCGAGGGGTCGACGACCGTCTCGTAGCCCTGCGCCAGCTCGTGGTCGGACAGGCCGGTGCCGCAGCGCGGACACCAGGGGGCGACGCGGTGGTCCTGGACCAGCAGGCCCTTGTTGAAGATCTCCTTGAGCGACCACCAGACGGACTCGATGTACTCGGGCTCCATCGTGACGTAGGCGTCGTCGAGGTCGACCCAGTAGCCCATGCGGGTCGTCAGGTCGGAGAAGGCGTCGGTGTGGCGCAGCACGGAGTCGCGGCACTTGGCGTTGAACTCGGCGATGCCGTACGCCTCGATGTCCTTCTTGCCGCTGAAGCCGAGCTCCTTCTCGACCGCCAGCTCCACCGGCAGGCCGTGGCAGTCCCAGCCGGCCTTGCGGGCCACGTGGTAGCCGCGCATGGTGCGGAAGCGGGGGAAGACGTCCTTGAAGACGCGGGCCTCGATGTGGTGGGCGCCGGGCATGCCGTTGGCGGTGGGCGGGCCCTCGTAGAACACCCACTCCGGGCGGCCCTCGGACTGCTCCAGGCTCTTGGCGAAGATCTTCTGCTCGCGCCAGAAGTCGAGCACGGCGTGCTCGAGGGCGGGCAGGTCGACCTGGGCGGGTACCTGGCGGTACGTCGGCGTTGTCATCAGCGAGCTTCCTCCGGCGGACTTGCTGCCTTCCGTCCGGAGGGACGAGAGCCGTGTCTTCCTTACGCCGGTTTCGGCGCGCTCCCGCGGTACCACCCTCCTTGGCCCTCCGGCGCGGGGTGTGCGTCGGCGAGCCCCCTCATTGGGGTCGCGATGCCGGCTCTACTCGCCACTGCCTGTCCGCTGCGGCTTTCTTCCGGCGGCTCCGGGGTGATCTTCACGTCGCGCTCGCCCCCGGGCTTCCACCGTCCCCGGGTCGCTCTGGGCTGCGTACGTCGCTACTCGTCCCCATCCACGCTTTTCGCTCCGCCCAGTGTACGGCGCCGGGCGGACAGCGGCCGACCGGATTTCCGAGGCATGGGGCCGGGGCGTGGTTCAGGCCGCGGTGACCCGATTGGAGCGGTCGTGTGTTCGGAATCTGGGACGTTCGGCTCGGCGGCATACCCGGCGGGGAGCTGGGCACAACGCATGCAGGTCTGCCGCGCGGCATGCGCGAGGCGGGCGAATCGGGCGGTGTGCCCCGTTGCCGCGGGACTCAAGTCGATTTATCGTCCCAGCACGATTCGCGTGCAAGATCACAATATGTGAAGGGGCCGCGGCATGGTGGCGAAGAAGACCGCCGTACAGCAGTCGGCGTCGGGACGGTCCACCCATGCGAGTGCCTCCGGCGGTGCGGGTGCCTCTGGCGGTGCCAGTGCCTCCGGTGGTGCGGCCAAGGATGTGGGCGGGAAGAAGAGTGCCCAGGGGGGTTCCGCGGGGGCGCGGGGCGGTAAGCCGGTGAAGACGGTGAAGGAGAAGGGGGCGAAGGCGGCCGGGAAGAAAGCGGTCGCTGCCGAGACGGCGGCTCCCGAGGCGGGCACCGGGAAAGAGGCCGGGGCGAAGAGCGGCGCTGAGAGGCGTGCCGCTGGGAAGAGTGCCGGTGAGAAAGGGGCCACCGGGAAGAGCGCCACCGAGGAGGCCTCCGCGAAGCGGGCGGTGGTGAAGGGGCCCGCGGCCAAGAAGACGGCCCCCAGGAAGAGGGCGGCCAAGGAATCGGCTGGGGCCAAGAAGGCCGCTGGGGAGAAGGCGGCCGGGAAGAAGGCGGCGGCCGCCGGGGAAAGCGCGTCCACGAGAGCGGCCGCCAGGACGGGCGCGGCCAAGAAGGCCGTGGCCGGGGAAAGGGCCGCCAAGAAGGTGGCCGCCGTGAAGGAAGAGGCCGATCAGGGAGCGGTCGGCAGGGAGGCGGCCGGGAAGAAGGCGGCCGCCAAGAGCAGGGCCAAGAAGGCGGGCGCGGCGCAGGCCGCGGAGCAGACGGGAGCCACGACGGTGGTTGCGAAGAAGACTCCTGGCACGGCCACGGCGGCGAAGACCGCCGTTCCCAAGGCACGCATCTCCGCGGCGGTGGAGCCCGGCGAGCTCGCGGTGCGCCCCGGTGAGGACCCCTGGACCCCGGAGGAGGTCGAGGAGGCGCGGGCCGAGCTGATGGCCGAGGTGATGCGGCTGCGC
This sequence comes from Streptomyces shaanxiensis, assembly GCF_039537145.1. Classification (NCBI taxonomy): domain Bacteria; kingdom Bacillati; phylum Actinomycetota; class Actinomycetes; order Kitasatosporales; family Streptomycetaceae; genus Streptomyces; species Streptomyces shaanxiensis. The sequence continues at coordinate 425,428 of NZ_BAAAZY010000006.1, read as the reverse complement.
GACGAGCTCACGTCGTCCGAGCAGTCCCTCGTCGGCCTGATGCGGGACTCCGGCGACGGCGCCGGCGACGACCAGGCGGACACCGGCGCCAAGAACATCACGCGCGAGCACGAGCTGGCGCTGGCCGCCAACGCGCGCGAGATGCTCACTCAGACCGAGCGGGCCCTGGAGCGGCTCGACGCGGGCACGTACGGCCTGTGCGAGAACTGCGGCAACCCGATCGGCAAGGCGCGTATGCAGGCGTTCCCGCGCGCGACCCTGTGCGTCGAGTGCAAGCAGAAGCAGGAACGCCGGTACTGACCGGTAGGCGGATGCCGTTGGACGTGTCGTACTCTCGTCCTCAGTCAGGTACCTAGGTTGAGGGACTCACGTGGCAGAGGCGGAGCGCATCATCGGTACGCCGGATATCCCAGAGGCGGCGGGAGCCGAGCCGGAGCAGGCCGACGAGCACGCGAAGGACGCCGCGGCCGAGCGGCCCCGGGGCAAGCGCCGGATCGCCGTGCTGTTCGGGGTCGCCGCGTTCGCGTACGCCCTCGACCTGATCAGCAAGATGATCGTGGTCGCCAAGCTGGAGCACCACCCGCCGATCGAGATCATCGGGGACTGGCTGAAGTTCGAGGCGATCCGCAACGCGGGCGCGGCCTTCGGCTTCGGCGAGGCCTTCACCGTGATCTTCACGGTGATCGCGGCGGCCGTGATCGTGGTGATCGCCCGGCTCGCCCGCAAGCTGTACAGCCTGCCCTGGGCGATCGCGCTCGGCCTGCTGCTCGGCGGTGCGCTCGGCAACCTCACCGACCGGATCTTCCGCTCGCCGGGCGTCTTCGAGGGCGCGGTCGTGGACTTCATCGCGCCCAAGCACTTCGCCGTGTTCAACCTGGCCGACTCCGCGATCGTGTGCGGCGGCATCCTGATCGTGCTGCTGTCCTTCAGGGGGCTGGACCCCGACGGCACCGTGCACAAGGACTGAGTCCGCGAGGAGCCAGGGGAGTCCGGGGCCGGGACGGTTGTCCACAGGCTCCGTACGGGGCTGTCGGACCCGTCCGGCATACTCGTCGGGTGAGCACGATTCCCGAGATCCGCACCCTGCCCGTGCCCGACGGCCTGGAGGGCGAGCGCGTCGACGCCGCCATCTCCCGCATGTTCGGCTTCTCCCGTACGAAGGCGGCGGAGCTCGCCGCCGCGGGGAAGGTCACGGTCGACGGGTCGGTGGTCGGGAAGTCCGAGCGGGTGCACGGCGGGGCCTGGCTCGAGGTCGAGATGCCGCAGGCGCCCGCGCCGGTGCAGGTCGTCGCCGAGCCGGTCGAGGGCATGGAGATCGTGCACGACGACGATGACGTGGTCGTGATCGTGAAGCCGGTCGGGGTGGCCGCGCATCCGTCGCCGGGCTGGTCCGGGCCGACCGTCATCGGCGGGCTCGCCGCCGCCGGGTACCGGATCTCGACGTCGGGGGCGGCCGAGCGCCAGGGCATCGTGCACCGGCTCGACGTGGGCACATCGGGTCTGATGGTCGTCGCCAAGTCGGAGTACGCGTACACGTCGCTCAAGCGCCAGTTCAAGGAGCGCACGGTCGACAAGCGGTACCACACGCTCGTCCAGGGCCACCCCGACCCGACCAGCGGCACCATCGACGCCCCCATCGGCCGCCACCCCAACCACGACTACAAGTGGGCGGTCACGGCCGAGGGCAAGCCGTCGATCACGCACTACGACCTCATCGAGGCGTTCCGCTCCGCGTCGCTGCTCGACGTGAAGCTGGAGACCGGGCGCACCCACCAGATCCGCGTCCACATGGCGGCCCACCGCCACCCCTGCGTCGGCGACCTCACCTACGGCGCCGACCCGACCCTCGCCAAGCGGCTCCGCCTGACCCGCCAGTGGCTGCACGCCGTCCGGCTCGGCTTCGAGCACCCGGGGGACGGGCAGTGGGTGGAGTTCGAGAGCGACTACCCGGCCGACCTGCAGAAGGCGCTGGACCAGGTCCGCGAGGAGACGTGGGCATGAGCTCCGCGCCGTACGCCGTCCGTGTCGCGGAGGATCCCGCCGACCGTGAGGCGTGCTTCGTGGTGCGCAAGGAGGTCTTCGTCGGGGAACAGGGCGTTCCCGAGGACATCGAGTACGACGCGTACGACGCCACCGCCGTGCATGTGCTGGCGGTCCGGGAGGACGGGGTACCGCTCGGGACCGGCCGGCTGCTGTACGGCGAGGCGGCCGCGGCGAAGGTCGGCGGCGATCCGTCGGTGGGGTCGCTGGGGCGGCTCGCGGTGACGAAGGCGGCGCGCGGGCTCGGGGTCGGGGCCGCGCTGGTGCGGGCCATCGAGGAGGCGGCACGCGCGCGTGGGCTGGCGGCCGTGGATCTGCACGCGCAGACACATGCGCTGGGGTTCTACGAGCGGCTGGGGTACGTGGCGTACGGGCCGGAGTTCCCCGACGCGGGGATACCGCACCGGGCGATGCGGCGCGTTCTGTAGCCGGGGGGCCGTAGGCACTGGTGAGAGAGGCGGCGTGGCAGGCTTGAGGTCTGCCTTGTGTACGCCGATGTCATCGGAGCGCTGAGCGTGGATCAGTTGGCCCTGCTGTTCGTGCTGTTGCTCGGGGCCGTGGTCAGTGTCCCGGTGGGGGACCGGGTCGGGTTGCCGGCGCCGGTGTTGATGACGCTGCTCGGGATCGTTCTCGCGTTGCTCGAATTCGTCCCGAACGTCGAGGTTCCGCCGGACCTGATCCTGCCGCTGCTGTTGCCGCCGTTGCTGTACGCGGCCGTACGGCGGACCTCCTGGCGGCAGTTCGCGGCCAACGTGCGGCCCATCTTTCTGCTGGCCGTGGCGCTGGTGTTCGTCACGACGGTGTGCGTGGCCGCGGTCGCCCACGCGATCGTGCCCGGGCTGCCGCTCGCCGCCGCCGTGGCGCTGGGCGCGCTCGTCGCGCCGCCCGATCCGGTCGCCGCGACCGCCGTCGCCGGGCAACTCGGGCTGCCCCGACGGCTGGTGTCCATCCTGGAGGGCGAGGGGCTCTTCAACGACGTGACGGCCATCGTGCTGTACCACGTGGCGATCGCGGCCGCCGTGAGCGGCACCTTCTCGCCGTGGGAGGCCGGACTCGATCTCCTGCTGTCCGCCGTGGTGGCGCTGGCCGTCGGGCTCGCCCTGGGGTGGGGCGCCAACAAGCTGATGGATCTGCTGGGGGACCCGACCCTGCAGATCGGGCTCACGCTGCTGGTGCCGTACGCCTCGTACGTGCTGGCCGAGGAGCTCCACGGCTCCGGTGTGCTCGCGGTGCTCGTCACCGCCCTGTTCCTCGCCGAGTACGCCACCGGCGCCGACGACGTGATGACCCGGCTCGCCGGGCACACCTTCTGGGACATCGTCGACATGCTGGTCACCGGCGTCGCGTTCGGGCTGATCGGGCTCGAACTGCACATCGCGGTGCGCACGGCGTCCGGGCGGTGGCAGGAGATGCTCGGCTGGGCGGCCACGGTGGTCGGGGTCGTCGTAGTGGTGCGGCTGCTGTGGTTGATGCCGGCCACCTGGCTCACCAAGCGGATGCACGCGAAACGGGACTACGACGAGGAGATCCCGATGAGCTGGCGCGAGTCCGTCGTGATGTGGTGGTCGGGGATGCGCGGCGTCGCCTCGGTCGCCCTGGCGCTGGCCATTCCGCTGGAGACGGACTCGGGGGCCGCCTTCCCCGACCGGGACGAGATCGTGTTCATCGCGTTCGGGGTGATCATGGCGACGCTGGTGCTCCAGGGACTGACCCTGCCGTGGCTGGTGAAGAGGCTCGGGGTGCAGGCCGACAGCGCGCGGGAGAAGGAGTTCGAGAAGCAACTGGCGGTGCGGGCGGCCAAGGCGGCGAAGCGCAGGCTCAGGGAGATCGAGGCCGTCGAGGACCTGCCGGAGGACCTGTCCGAGCAGATGCTGCGACGGGCCTTCGAGATCGGGGTGCGGATCAGCCCGGACATGGGCGAGGAGGAGCGCAGGGAGGCGCATCGGGAACGGCTGCGGCGGCTGAAGCGGGTGCGGCGGATCCAGGCGGAGCTGCTGAGCGCGGCGCGGCACGAGGTGCTCGCGGCGCGCAGCGAGCCGGGGGCCGACCCGGAGGTGGTGGACCGGGTGCTGCGGCATCTGGACGTGCGCAGTCTGCGGTGATCTTCATGGCAGTCGTGTGAACGTACACGGCATGTCCTGCCTCCCTTTGTACGCTCGGATCATGGCTCGCAACGTTGTGATCAGTGGTGGCGGTACGGGAATCGGGCTCGCGGCGGCCCAGTTGTTCGCGGCGGACGGGGACCGGGTCCTGCTGCTCGGGCGACGCGCCGAGGTGCTGGAGCGGGCCGGTGTGCCCGGTGCCCTCACCTACGCGGCGGATCTGAGCAGGACGAGCGGCGCACGGGGCGTGGAGCGCTTCGTGGCATCCGAGTTCGGCACCGTGGACGTACTGATCCACAGCGCCGGAGGCAGCGGGTATCTGGAGCCCAGGGTGGACAGCGACGAGCCCCTCGACGTCGTCCTGCACAACTGGACCCTCAACTTCGGCCTCAACACCCTGACCGCCGCCCTGCTCACCGAGGCCCTGAAGGACCGGCTCGCCGACCCTGGCGGGCGGGTGCTGTTCCTCAGCTCCATCGCCGCCTTCCGGGGGTCCGGCAGCGGGGCGTACGCGGCGTCCAAGGCCGCGCTGCACCCGTACGCCCATGATCTCGCCCGGCAGTTGGGGCCGCGCGGGATCACCGTGAACGTGGTCGCGCCCGGGTATGTCGAGGACACCGAGTTCTTCGGCGACGGCATGGACGAGGCGCGGCGGGCGCGGCTGGTCGCGGAGACCTCGACCGGGCGGGCCGGTACGCCGGGGGACGTCGCCGCGACCCTGCACTGGCTGGCGTCCCACGGCGCCGGGCACATCACCTCGCAGATCATCCAGGTGAACGGCGGGGCCGAGCGCGGCCACTGAGCCGGTCGGAGACGGCCGGAAGCCGCCTCCGACGGCCACAGCCGGCTTTGCCGGTCAGGGCCGCTCCGGGCGCGTCGGCTGGTGGTCGTGCTGGTGGGGGCGGCGGCCGGTCGGGACGCGCTGGGGGACGGGGAAGCCGGGCGGCAGGACCGCGTCCGTCGCGTTGACGCGCGGCAGCGCGTACGGGTGCCGCTCGGTCAGCCAACGGATCAGCTCCTCGCGCACCGTGACCCGGACCGTCCACAGGTCGTCCGCGTCCTTCGCGGTGACCAGCGCCCGCACCTCCATCGTGCTGGGCGTCGAGTCGGTGACGACCAGGCCGTAGTCGCGGCCGTCCCACGCCGGGCACGCGCGCAGGATGTCGCGGAGCTGCCCGCGCATCGCCTCCATCGGCGCCGAGTGGTCGACGTGGAGGAAGACGGTGCCGGTCATCTGGGCACCGCCGCGCGACCAGTTCTCGAAGGCCTTCGACGTGAAATACGACACCGGCATGGTGATCCGGCGCTCGTCCCAGGTCCGCACGGTGAGGAACGTCAGCGTGATCTCCTCGACGGTGCCCCACTCGCCGTCGACCACGACCGTGTCCCCGATGCGCACCATGTCGCCGAAGGCGATCTGCAGCCCGGCGAACATGTTGCTCAGCGTGGACTGGGCCGCGACACCGGCGACGATGCCGAGGATGCCGGCCGAGGCCAGCAGCGAGGCGCCGGCCGCGCGCATCGCCGGGAACGTCAGCAGCATCGCCGCCACGGCGACCACGCCGACGACCGCCGCCACCACACGCATGATCAACGTCACCTGGGTGCGCACCCGCCGGACCCGGGCCGGGTCGCGGTGGACGCGGGCATAGCGGCTGTACGTCGTCTCCACGACCGCGGCCGCGATCCGGATCGCCAGCCAGGCGGCCGCCCCGATCAGCACCAGTGTCAGCACCCGGCCGACGGCGACCCGGTGTTCCAGCAGCAGCTCGGCCTCGTCGTACGACCCTCTGAGCAGGGCCGTACACAGGACGAGCTGGTAGGGGACGCGGGCACGGCGCAGCTGACCCCACAGCGGAGTCTCACTGTGCCGTTCGTCGGCCTTGCGCATCAGGCGGTCGGTGGCCCACCCGATGATCAGGGTGAGCAGAACCGAGCCGCCGACCACGATCAGCGGGCGGAGTATGTTCTCCATGCCCTCGAACGTAACCACTCGAGGGGGGTCATGAACATGTGCGTCGGTGAGGCGGTGGTCACGGCGTTGTCGGACCCGGCTGGCACCATGGCCTCATGAACATCATGCTCTTCCACTCGACCTATGGCCTCAGGCCCGCGGTGCACCAGGCCGCGGACCGGCTGCGCGCCGCCGGACACGAGGTGTGGACGCCGGACCTCTTCGAGGGGCGTACGTTCGAGACGGTCGAGGAGGGCATGGACTTCAACGACCGGATCGGCAAGGACGAGCTGCTCAAGCGGGCCGTGCTCGCCGCCGCGCCCTACTCGGAGCGGGGTCTGGTCTACGCCGGGTTCTCGCTCGGCGCCTCCATCGCCCAGACCCTCGCGCTCGGTGACGAGAAGGCGCGCGGGCTGCTGCTCCTGCACGGCACGTCGGACATCGCGCCGAACGTCTCGGTGGACGATCTTCCGGTGCAGCTGCATGTCGCCGAGCCGGACCCGTTCGAGACGGACGACTGGCTGAGCGCCTGGTATCTGCAGATGGGCAGAGCGGGCGCCGACGTGGAGGTGTACCGATACGCGGGTGCCGGCCACGTCTACACCGACCCCGACCTGCCGGACTATGACGAGGAGGCCGCCGAGGCCACCTGGCGGGTGGCACTCGGCTTCCTCGACACCCTCTAGCCTGACGGCCTCCGGAAGGTCGTCAGCACTTCTTCGGCGGGTTGACCAGCGAAGCGAAGTGCCCGGACCGTTGGTGGTGGAGCAGGCTATCCGCAGGCTCGTGCCCCGCGGTTCCGCGTGGCGAGGGTCAGGGCGGCGGCGCCGACCACCGCGGTCTTCGTCAGGACACTTCGGGGGGTGGCCATGTGACTCCCATCGTGAACAGAACTGACGGACCGCCAGTGCGGCGGCCCGTCAGTATGTTCGACGTATTGAAGATCGTCCGGGTTGCTCGGGACGTGGTCCTTAGACCGGATCGTTGGTGCGTTCCACCTTCTGCGTGCCGCTGCGGGTGCGGTACGAACGGGCCCAGGAGGCGGTCGCGTTCTGCTTCGTCTTGTCGGACAGGACGTAGTAGTCCATCTGTGCGCGGTCGGCCGTGATGTCCAGGACGCCGTAGCCGTGGCGGTCGGTGTCGACCCAGTGGACGTGCCGGTTGGCGGCCTTGATGATCGGCGAGGCGATCGCGGAGACCGTGCCCTCGGGGACCTTGACGATGTCGTCGAGGTTGTCGGAGGTGACCGAGGTGACGACGAACTCCGTGGCGGCGGAGGCGGACAGCGGGTACGTACCGGCGTCCACCGGCACGTCGTTGGCCCACGCCATGTGGATGTCGCCGGTCAGGAACACGGTGTTGCGGATCGCGTTCGAGCGCAGGTGGGCGAGCAGCTCCCGGCGGTCGTCCGTGTAGCCGTCCCATTGGTCGGGGTTGAGGGCGAGCCCCTCCTGCGGCAGGCCCAGCAGCTTGGCCAGCGGCTTGAGCAGGTCCGCGGTGAGGGAGCCGATCGCGAACGGCGAGATCATCACCGAGTTGCCGACCAGCCGCCAGGTGGTGTCGGAGGACTTCAGCCCCGCCTTCAGCCAGTCCAGTTGGGCCCGGCCGGTGAGGGTGCGGTCCGGGTCGTCGACCTCGCCGTTGCCGACGGACACCTGCTGCGAGCGGAAGGAGCGCAGGTCGAGCAGGGAGAGGTCGGCGAGCTTGCCGAAGCGCAGGCGGCGGTAGGTGGTGCCGGCGATCGCCGGGCGCACCGGCATCCACTCGAAGTAGGCCTGCTTGGCGGCGGCCTGGCGCGCGGCCCAGGTGCCCTCGGCGCCCTCGGTGTGGTTCTCGGCGCCGCCCGACCAGGAGTCGTTGGCGATCTCGTGGTCGTCCCAGATCGCGATGACGGGCGCCTTCGCGTGCAGGGCCTGCAGATCCGGGTCCGTCTTGTACTTGCCGTGCCGGATGCGGTAGTCGGCGAGCGTGAGGATCTCGTGGGTGGGCGTGGTCTGCCGTACGACGGTGCCGCGCGTGCCGTACTCGCCGGTGCCGTACTCGTAGATGTAGTCGCCCAGGTGCAGCCAGGCGTCCAGGTCGCCGCGGGCCGCGAGGTGGCGGTACGCGGAGAAGTAGCCGCCTTCCCAGTTGGCGCAGGAGGCCACGCCGAAGCGCAGGCCCGTGACGGACGCGTTCGCCGCCGGCGCGGTGCGGGTGCGCGCCACCGGGGAGTCCGTGCCGCCCGCCGAGAAGCGGAACCAGTAGTCGGTGGCCGGTTCCAGGCCGCGTATGTCCGCCTTGACGGTGTGGTCGGAGGCGGCCTTCGCGGGCGTCGAACCCTTGGCGACTATGTTCGTCAGCGCCTTGTCCCGGGCGACGATCCAGCTGACCTCGGTGTCCGGGCCGAGCCCGGAGCCGGGGGTCGCCTCGGGCACGGGCGTCACGCGGGTCCACAGCAGGATGCCGTCGGGCAGCGGGTCACCGGAGGCGACGCCGTGCAGGAAGGCGGGGGCCGCGTCGACGGCGCCGGCGGGCAGCGCGGCCGCGAGCGGGCCGGCCAGGACAGCCGTCGCCGCCGCGGCCTTGACGACCGTACGGCGGCGAGGGGAAAGGGATTTGGCGCTCTCGGACGACGAGGGCGCGTGCTCGGATGATCTGTATCGACTGGTCACGGACGATCAGGTTACTGATCGGTATGAACGAGAGCGGGCGAACTGGTAAAAGTTCGCCCGCTCTTCGACCAGTCGTCGATTCAGCCCTTGAGGGCCGCGTCCACCGCCTTGGTGAACTCGGCCGCCGTCCACGGCTGGTTGGGGTTGGACGTCTTGAGCAGGTTGCCGTCCATGACGAAGCTCGGGGTGCCCGTCACGCCGTCCTTGTTGGTGTCGAAGGACTTCGACATGGCGAGCGCCCAGGCGTCGTACGTGCCCTTCTTCACGGCGTTCTGGAACTTGGCGTTGTCCTTCAGGGCGGGGACGGAGTCCCCGATCTCGATCAGGTAGTCGTCGTCCTTGAACTTGTCGTCCGACTCCTCCGGGTGGAACTTCGCCGAGTAGAGCGCGGTCTTGTACTCCATGAACGCCTCCGGGCTCACGTTCAGCGCGGCGCCCATGGCGCTCATCGCGTTCTTGGAGCCCTCGGCGTTGGCACCGATCTTGCCGTCCTTCAGCTGGTCGCCGTCGAGGAACGTGCCGCCGATGAACTGGATCTTGTACTTGCCGGCCTCGACGTCCTTGTCGACGACCGAACCGGCGGCCTGCTCGAAGGAGGCGCAGACGGGGCAGCGCGGGTCCTCGTACACCTTGAGGGTCTTCTTGGCGCTGTCCTTGCCGATGACGACGGTCGTGCCGTTCGTGCCCGTGGTGTTGGCCGGTGCGACGACCTTGTCGTCCTTCACCGCCTCCCACTGGCTGGGCTTGCTGGCCTGGACGACGGCGTAGCCGATGCCGCCGGCCGCCGCCAGGACGCCGACCACCGAGGCGGCGACGACGATCTGCCGCCTCGTCTTCGCCCGCTTCGCCTCGCGCTCGCGCTCGGCGCGCAGCCGCTCACGGGCCGCCGTCTTCGCCGCCTGGCTGTTCCGCTTGCTCATCTTGATCTCCATGGGGACGCGCACACGTCGTGTGCGGAATACGTTCGGGTGGGCTGTGGTGCTCAGACGCCGTTCGCGATCAGGCGAAGGCGGGCGAGCACGGTGGTCCACGCCGTCCCAGGGAGTGCACGAGGAGGAGGTTGCGGGCGCCGGCCGTCCGGCGGGCGGGGCGCGGCAGGCGGCGGACCGGTGCGGTCCGGCGCACCGTCACCGCGGCGACCGCGAGCAGCAGCGGGCGGAACGTGGTCGCCGCCACCGCGCGCAGCAGCTGGGCCAGGGCACGCTCGCCGCGCCGCAGCCAGGCCGCCGCGAGGAGGCCGACGCCGATGTGCGCGCCGAGCAGGAGCCAGGGCGTCGCCGGGTCGGCCTGGGTGGTCAGGAGGGTCGCCAGGTGGCGGGTGTCGGTGCCCGTCATGCCGGCCAGGGACGTGCCCACGGCGGTGTTGTCGCCGCACAGTACGTCGAAGCCGACGGACCGCAGGGGGCCCGTGACCGGGCCGCCCGCCCGGCCGTAGCAGACGTGCTGCCCGGTGGTGAGGATCGTGTCGGCGGCCAGTTCCAGCGGGATCAGCAGCGCGGCGATCCGCCCGTAGGTCCGCTCACGGCCGGCCATGGCGTACGCGAGCACGAACACGGCCGCCGCGAGCAGGGCCACCGTGCTCAGCGGCAGCGGAGCCCGGGACAGCAGCACGTGCGACGCGGTGCTGAGCGTCACGACGAGTGACGTGAACAGCGCCGCGCGTACGGCTCGTAGCTGGGTCCCGGATATGTCCATGGCGGAGAAGAGTGTGGCACGTAGTCCTGTAAGAGACCCTTAAAGGGTGCCTGTGAGCGACGACGGAACGCCTGTGAGCGGCCGTTCCGTCACAGACCCGGAATCCGGCCGTTGCGGAACAGGTCCACGAAGATCTGGTGGTCGGCACGCGCGCGTGCGCCGTAGCCGTGTGCGAAGTCGACCAGGAGTTCCGCGAAGCCGGCACCTCCGTCGGAGTCCGCCGCGATCGCCGCGTCGATGGCCCGCTCGGTGGAGAACGGCACCAGGGACTCGCCGGAGGTGTCGTCCGCCGCCGCGTGCATGGTGGCCGTGGCCCGGCCGAGGTCGGCGACGACCGCCGCGATCTCCTCCGGGTCGTCGATGTCGCTCCAGTCCAGGTCCACGGCGTACGGCGAGACCTCGGCGACCAGCTGGCCCGCGCCGTCCAGCTCGGTCCAGCCCAGCCACGGGTCGGCGTTCGCCTGCAGGGCGCGCTGAGAGATCACCGTGCGGTGGCCCTCGTGCTGGAAGTAGTCGCGCAGCGCCTGGTCCGTGATGTGCCGGGAGACGGCCGGGGTCTGGGCCTGCTTGATGTAGATCACGACGTCGTTCTCCAGGGCGTCCGTGTGGCCCTCCAGAAGGATGTTGTACGACGGTAGCCCGGCCGATCCGATGCCGATGCCGCGGCGGCCGACCACGTCCTTCACTCGGTACGAGTCGGGGCGGTCCAGGGAGGCGTCCGGCAGCGTCTCCAGATAGCCGTCGAAGGCCGCGAGCACCTTGTAGCGCGTGGCCGCGTCCAGCTCGATGGAGCCGCCGCCCGGGGCGAAGCGGCGCTCGAAGTCACGGATCTCGGTCATCGAGTCCAACAGCCCGAAGCGGGTCAGCGCACGGGCGTCCCGCAGCGCGTCCAGCAGCGGGCCCTGGGCGGTGTCCAGCGTGAACGGCGGCACCTCGTCGCTCTTGGCGCCGGTCGCCAGGGCGTGCACCCGCTCGCGGTACGCGCCCGCGTAGATCCGCACCAGCTCGCTGATCTGCTCGTCGCCGAGCGCCTTGGCGTAGCCGATGAGGGCGATCGAGGCGGCGAAGCGCTTGAGGTCCCAGGTGAAGGGGCCGACGTACGCCTCGTCGAAGTCGTTGACGTTGAAGATCAGCCGGCCGGTGGCGTCCATGTAGGTGCCGAAGTTCTCGGCGTGCAGGTCGCCGTGGATCCACACGCGCGAGGTGCGCTCGTCCAGGTACGGGCCGCCGCGCTTCTCGGCGTCGAGGTCGTGGTAGAAGAGGCACGCCGTGCCGCGGTAGAACGCGAACGCCGAGGCCGCCATCTTGCGGAACTTCACGCGGAACGCGGCCGGGTCGGCGGCCAGGAGCTCGCCGAAGGCGGTGTCGAAGACGGCGAGGATCTCGTCGCCGCGCTGCTCGTCGTTGAGCTGGGGGACCGACATCGCTGGGTGCCTCCTGGTGCAGGTGGTGCATGACGTATGGGGCGGAACCTCCCCTGATGGCAACGTACGAGCGTGCGAGGGAGTGCCCGCCTTCTTCGCATGAAGGTACGCGGGGGAGCCGCCCGAGTGTCAGTGCCGAGGCATAGACTTCGACGCTGTCCCCCAGACTGTCCGCAGCCCTTCGGAATCTGGTCCGGATCTTGTCGACGCCTGTTTGCCTTGGAGGCCGAAACCGTGTCAAAGCCGCCGTTCACGCACCTGCACGTCCACACCCAGTACTCGCTGCTGGACGGTGCCGCGCGGCTGAAGGACATGTTCGACGCGTGCAACGAGATGGGCATGACGCACATCGCCATGTCCGACCACGGCAACCTCCACGGGGCGTACGACTTCTTCCACAGCGCGAAGAAGGCCGGAGTCACCCCGATCATCGGGATCGAGGCGTATGTCGCCCCCGAGTCCCGGCGCAACAAGCGCAAGATCCAGTGGGGCCAGCCGCACCAGAAGCGCGACGACGTCTCCGGTTCCGGTGGTTACACCCACAAGACGATGTGGGCCGTGAACAAGACGGGTCTGCACAACCTCTTCCGGCTGTCCTCGGACGCGTACGCCGAGGGCTGGCTGCAGAAGTGGCCCCGCATGGACAAGGAGACCATCTCCCAGTGGTCCGAGGGGATCGTCGCCTCCACCGGCTGCCCCTCCGGTGAGCTCCAGACCCGCCTGCGCCTCGGCCAGTACGACGAGGCCCTGAAGGCCGCCGCCGACTACCAGGACATCTTCGGCAAGGACCGCTACTTCCTGGAGCTGATGGACCACGGCATCGAGATCGAGCACCGGGTCCGCGACGGTCTGCTGGAGATCGGCAAGAAGCTCGGCATCCCGCCGCTGGTCACCAACGACTCGCACTACACGTACGCGCACGAGGCGACCGCGCACGACGCACTGCTGTGCATCCAGACCGGCAAGAACCTCTCCGACCCGGACCGCTTCAAGTTCGACGGCACCGGCTACTACCTGAAGTCCACGGACGAGATGTACGCCATCGACTCCTCGGACGCCTGGCAGGAGGGGTGCGCCAACACGCTCCTCGTCGCGGAGATGGTCGACACCACCGGCATGTTCGAGGCGAAGAACCTCATGCCGAAGTTCGACATCCCCGACGGCTACACCGAGGTCACCTGGTTCCGCGAGGAGACCATGCGCGGCATGCACCGCCGCTTCCCGGACGGCATCCCGGACGACCGTATGAAGCAGGTCGAGTACGAGATGGACACCATCATCTCGATGGGGTTCCCGGGCTACTTCCTCGTGGTCGCCGACTTCATCATGTGGGCCAAGAGCCAGGGCATCGCGGTCGGCCCGGGCCGAGGCTCCGCGGCCGGCTCGATCGTCGCCTACGCCATGGGCATCACCGACCTCGACCCGATCCCGCACGGCCTGATCTTCGAGCGGTTCCTCAACCCCGAGCGCATCTCGATGCCCGATGTCGACATCGACTTCGACGAGCGTCGGCGCGTCGAGGTGATCAGGTACGTGACCGAGAAATACGGCGCCGACAAGGTCGCCATGATCGGCACCTACGGCAAGATCAAGGCCAAGAACGCGATCAAGGACTCCGCGCGCGTGCTGGGCTACCCGTACGCGATGGGCGACCGCCTCACCAAGGCGATGCCCGCCGACGTCCTCGGCAAGGGCATCGACCTCGACGGCATCACCAACCCCTCGCACCCGCGCTACAGCGAGGCGGGCGAGATCCGCGGGATGTACGAGAACGAGCCGGACGTCAAGAAGGTCATCGACACCGCCAAGGGCGTCGAGGGTCTCGTGCGGCAGATGGGTGTGCACGCCGCCGGCGTGATCATGTCCAGCGAGCCCATCGTCGACCACGCCCCGATCTGGGTGCGGCACACGGACGGCGTGACCATCACGCAGTGGGACTACCCGCAGTGCGAGTCGCTCGGCCTGCTGAAGATGGACTTCCTCGGCCTGCGCAACCTGACGATCATGGACGACGCCGTCAAGATGGTGAAGTCCAACAAGGGCATCGACCTCGACCTGCTGGCCCTGCCGCTCGACGATCCGAAGACCTTCGAACTGCTCCAGCGCGGCGACACCCTGGGCGTCTTCCAGTTCGACGGCGGTCCGATGCGCTCCCTGCTGCGCCTGATGAAGCCCGACAACTTCGAAGACATCTCCGCCGTGTCGGCGCTGTACCGTCCGGGCCCGATGGGCATGGACTCGCACACCAACTACGCCCTGCGCAAGAACAAGCTCCAGGAGATCACCCCGATCCACAAGGAGCTGGAGGAGCCTCTCAAGGAGGTCCTGGACGTCACCTACGGCCTGATCGTCTACCAGGAGCAGGTGCAGAAGGCCGCCCAGATCATCGCCGGGTACTCGCTCGGCGAGGCCGACATCCTGCGCCGCGTGATGGGCAAGAAGAAGCCCGAGGAACTGGCCAAGAACTTCGTCCTCTTCCAGAAGGGCGCCCGGGACAAGGGCTACAGCGACGAGGCCATCCAGGCCCTGTGGGACGTGCTGGTCCCCTTCGCCGGATACGCGTTCAACAAGGCGCACTCGGCCGCGTACGGCCTGGTCTCGTACTGGACCGCCTACCTCAAGGCCAACCACCCCGCCGAGTACATGGCCGGGCTGCTCACCTCGGTCAAGGACGACAAGGACAAGTCGGCCGTCTACCTCAACGAGTGCCGGCGCATGGGCATCAAGGTGCTCCCGCCGAACGTCAACGAGTCGGTGCACAACTTCGCCGCGCAGGGTGACGACGTGATCCTCTTCGGCCTCGAAGCCGTGCGCAACGTCGGCACGAACGTGGTGGAGTCGATCATCAGGAGCCGCAAGGCCAAGGGCAAGTACGCCTCCTTCCCCGACTACCTCGACAAGGTCGAGGCGGTCGCGTGCAACAAGCGCACCACGGAATCGCTGATCAAGGCAGGAGCCTTCGACTCCCTGGGCCACACCCGCAAGGGCCTCACCGCGCACTTCGACTCGATGATCGACAACGTGGTCGCGGTCAAGCGCAAGGAGGCCGAGGGCCAGTTCGACCTCTTCGGCGGCATGGGCGAGGAGGACACCAGCGAGCCCGGGTTCGGACTCGACGTGGAGTTCACCACCGAGGAGTGGGACAAGACCTATCTGCTCGCCCAGGAGCGGGAGATGCTCGGTCTGTACGTCTCCGACCACCCGCTCTTCGGCCTGGAGCACGTGCTGTCCGACAAGGCCGACGCGGGCATCGCCCAGCTGACCGGCGGTGAGCACGCGGACGGTGCCGTGGTGACCATCGGCGGCATCATCTCCGGGCTCCAGCGCAAGATGACCAAGCAGGGCAACGCCTGGGCGATCGCCACGGTCGAGGACCTCGCCGGTTCCATCGAGTGCATGTTCTTCCCGGCGACGTACCAGCTCGTCTCGACCCAACTCGTCGAGGACGCCGTGGTGTTCGTCAAGGGCCGCCTGGACAAGCGTGAGGACGTGCCGCGTCTGGTCGCGATGGAGCTCCAGGTCCCCGACCTGTCGAACGCCGGCACCAACGCGCCCGTGATCCTCACCATCCCGGCCACCCGGGTCACCCCGCCGATGGTCAGCCGCCTCGGCGAGATCCTCAGCCACCACAAGGGCGAGAGCGAGGTCCGCATCAAGCTCCAG
Source organism: Streptomyces shaanxiensis (assembly GCF_039537145.1). Lineage (NCBI taxonomy): Bacteria > Bacillati > Actinomycetota > Actinomycetes > Kitasatosporales > Streptomycetaceae > Streptomyces > Streptomyces shaanxiensis. The sequence continues at coordinate 409,896 of NZ_BAAAZY010000006.1, read as the reverse complement.
GGCCCGACCAAGACGACGGTGCTGCGACTGGACCGGCACCGGGTGAAGCCCGACCCGGCGCTCTTCGGTGACCTGAAGGTGCTGCTCGGGCCGTCCTGCCTGGCGGGCTGAGCGACCGCGAGAGAAACGCGCGAGGGGCGCGTCCCGCACGGGATGCGCCCCTCTTCGTGTGCCTGGGTCTCAACAACCCGTTATGCAGATGTCAGTTGTGACCGAAGCGCTTCTGCCGGCCCTTGCGGGCCATGTCGCCCGGGGTCACCTGCGTGGCGCGCTGCTCGGCCTGCGTCTCCATCGACGACTGCTGAGCCTGCTGCTGGCCACGCTCGGACTGCGGCTGCTTTCGGTCCTGTTTCTTGTTCTTGGCCATGGTGGTGCCTCCTGTGGGGGATCTAGGGGCCAGGGCCGCGACCAGATTCACATAGGCTGACAAAGAACGCATTTCGGACAATTACCGTGTGTGACAGCGGTTGTCGGGGCGTGAGGCATGGCGTGTCGCGGCGGTGATGCCCCGAAACGCCACGCCGAAGATCGAGTTCGCCCCGTTAACCCCCGCGTGGTCGGGCAGACTCGAAGGAAGCCCGAAGCAAACCTCCCAGGAAGAGGGTGAGTCGCGTGGACCGCTGCATCGTCCTGGTGGACGCCGGGTATCTGCTGGGCGCCGCCGCCAGCCTTCTCGCCGGGGAGCCCTCCCGGTCCCGGATCACCGTCGACCACACCGCCCTCATCCAGGGGCTGCGCGAACGCGCCGAGTCCGACACCCAGCAGCCCCTGTTGCGCATCTACTGGTTCGACGGCGCCCCCGACCGCGTCCCCCAGCCCGAGCACCGCAGGCTGCGCGTGATGCCCCGGGTCACCGTCCGCCTCGGCGCCCTGACCCGCAGCGACGGACGCTGGGCACAGAAGGGCGTGGACGCCGCGATGCACGCCGAACTCACCGAGTTGGCCCGCAACCGCGCCTGCTCAGATGTGGTGCTGGTGACCGGGGACGGCGATCTGCTGCCGGGCATGATGGCCGCCAAGGAGCACGGCGTCGCCGTACACCTGTGGGCCGTACAGGCCGCCGACGGCGACTACAACCAGTCCGAGGACCTGGTCGCCGAGGCCGACGAGCGGCGCGTGCTCGACCGTACGTGGATCACCAAGGCCGTACGCGCCAAGGAACTCACCGGAGTCTGCGCGCCCCCGCCCGTGCCCCGGCCCGAGATCGCCGCGATCCTGTCCGCGCCGCTGCCCGACTCCGCGCTCGGCGCACGGGCCGAGCGACCCCGCGAGGAGGGCGAGCACGAAGCGGCGTCCGCCGCCTCGGAGAACGGCACCCAGGAGCGGGTGCCGGCGCCCAAGGGCGTGCCCACGCCGAAGGACCTCGCCGCCCTGCGCGCGCCCGGTGTGCAGCCGGCCCAGAACCCCGCGAGCGCGACGCTGCGCTGGTCCTCCGACAAGGGGTGGGTCGACCGGCCCGGTGTCGCGGCGGAGCCGGCCGAGGCCGCGTCCATGCCGACGCTGGCGCAGCTGACCACGGCGGAGCAGCGGTGGGCCGACCGGGAGGAGGACATCACGACCGTCGGCGGCGATCCCTACGAGGTGGGGCAGGTCTTCGCGCGGCGGTGGATGGGGCGGCTGGGGGACCAGGGCCATCTGCAGCGGCTGTCCGGGATGTATCCGCGGATTCCGCATCGGATCGACGGGGAGCTGCTCAGGTACGCGGCTCGGTTCGGGCTGCTCGCGCACAAGGACGACCAGATCGACGAGCATGACCGGTACGCGATTCGGGCCGGGTTCTGGCGGGAGATCGATGTGCGGACCGCGGCGGAGCACGCGCCTGTCGGCGAGTGACTCGACAGGGTTCGTGCGTGGTTGAGCGTCCTTGCGGCGGATTCACGGTCACCGGTGGATTTATCGCTACCGCGAGATTTGTGGTCGCGAGCTGGCGGTTTGTACCGAGTGGCCGACCCGAGGACGGACCTGGGGTCCGGACCCCGTAGTCTCGTCCCTTGTGAGTACGCGCGTGGGACAGGCACTTCGGCACAGCGGGGATGTCGTGTGTGCCGTGCGCGGGCTGACCAAGACCTATCCCGCCGTGCGAGGGCGGCGCGGGACGCCCGGGACACCCGAGGTGCGGGCCACCGACGACGTACGGCTGGACATCCGGCGCGGCGAGATCTTCGGGCTGCTCGGGCCGAACGGCGCCGGCAAGACGACTCTCGTCCGGCAGCTCACCGGGCTGATGCGGCCCGACACCGGCAGCGTGGAGATCCTCGGGCACGACATCGTGCGGCACCCGGAGCGGGCCGCGCGCATCCTCGCCTACCTCGGGCAGGAGTCGACCGCCCTCGACGATCTGACCGTGTCGCTCGCCGCCGAGACGACCGGGCGGCTGCGCGGCCTGGACGTGCGGCAGGCGCGGGACGAGCGGGACGCCGTACTCGACGAGCTGGGCCTCGGACCGCTTGCCGGGCGGCCGATCAAGAAGCTGTCCGGCGGGCAGCGCCGGCTGGCCTGTTTCGCCGCCGCGCTGGTGGGGGAGCGGCCGCTGCTCGTGCTCGACGAGCCGACCACCGCGATGGACCCGATGGCCCGGCGGGCCGTGTGGTCGGCCGTGGACCGTCGGCGGGCCGAGCTCGGTACGACCGTGCTGCTCGTCACCCACAACGTCATCGAGGCCGAGACCGTGCTCGACCGGGTCGCGGTGCTGGACCGAGGGCGCGTGATCGCCTGTGACACGCCGTCCGGGCTCAAGGAGCGGGTCGCGGGCGAGGTACGGGTCGAGCTGCTGTGGCGGGAGCGGGCGCCGCTGGAGGTGCCCGAGGTCGCCGCGTTGCAGGACCGGGTCGTGGAGTCCGGGCGGCGCTGGACGCTGCGGCTCGCCCCCGAGGAGGCCCGCGCGGTCGTCGCCACCGTCACCGGCGGGGCCGCCTTCGCCGCGCTGGACGACTTCACGCTCGCCACGCCGAGCCTGGAGGACGTGTATCTGGCGCTGGGCGGGGACGTGCAGCAGGGGCTGGTGAAGGCATGAGCGCACGGCCCCTCGCATCCGTATCCGTAGCCGTATCCGTGTCCGTACGGGACAGGGCCACCTCCCCAGTGAACCCCCGTGTGAAAGGGAGCAGCGCCACGTGAGTGTCGTACCCGCCGAGGTTCTGCCGGGCAGCGCCCTGGCCATGGACGAGACGGCCGCTCCGGCCGCGGCCGAGCTCGGGCCGCGTGCGCGGCTGTGGCCGTCGCTGTGCGCCGTGTACCGCGCGCAGCTGTCCCGGGCGCGGGTGGCGCGTATTCCGCTGCTGTTCGTGGCGACCTTCCAGTCGATCGGGATCATGATCCTGATGCGCGGGGTCGTGGACGGCGGGGCCGAGGCGCAGGCCGTGGTGGCCGGATCGTCGGTGCTCGTGGTCGCCTTCGTCGCGCTGAACCTGCTCGCGCAGTACTTCGGGCAGCTGCGGGCCAGTGGTGGGCTCGACCACTACGCCACGCTGCCGGTGCCGCCGGCCGCGGTGGTGCTGGGCGCCGCGGGGGCGTACGCCTCCTTCACCGTGCCGGGGACCGTGGTGACCGCCCTCTTCGGGTGTGTGCTGTTCGGATTGCCGGTGGCGCATCTGTGGGTGCTCGTCGCGGTGATCCCGCTGGCCGGGGCCGCGCTCGCCGGGCTCGGGGCGGCGCTCGGGCTGCTCGCGCCGCGGCCGGAACTGGCCACGCTGCTCGGGCAGTTGGGCATGTCCGCGGCGCTGCTGCTGGGGGTGCTGCCGGCCGACCGGATGCCGGAGGTGGTGCGGTTCGCGCGGGATCTGCTGCCGTCGACGTACGGTGTGGAAGCCTTCGCGCGGACCTTCGGGCCGCACCCCGACTGGGCGTTCGTGCTCGGTGACCTCGCCGTGTGCGGGGTCGTCGGCGTGGTCTCGCTGGGCGTCGCCACCTGGGCCTACCGCCGGGCGGCCGTCCGGTGACGCGGCGCTCAGGTCGGCCTGGCACGATGGCAGAGTGACCGCTCCGCTGACTCCACAACCGCCGCCGCATGACCAGTCCCCGAACACCGGGTGGCAGCCGCCTGCTGCCGGTCAGGATGCGTCGTCCGCGCCGCAGGACGCCGGGTACGGCGCCCCGTCCGGCTCGTCCGGCTCGTACGGCCCTCAGGGCCCGCACGGCATGTACGGCGTCCATGGCTCGTACGAACAGGACGGCCCCGGGATGAAGACCGAAGTGCGAGAGGCCGCCGTGGTCGCGCTGGTGGTGGCGCTCGGTGGGGCGCTGCTCGGGGTGCTGTGGTGGTGGCTGGCGCCGAGTGTGCCGCTGGTCGGGGATGTCGTCGACAACAACTGGGTCGTCTACTTCAAGGACACCGAGGGGGAGCAGGCCGCCGGGGTGGACGGAACGTTCACCCTGCTTGCGCTCGCGTTCGGGCTGGTCAGTGCGGCTGCGGTGTTTCTCATACGGCGGCGCGGGGGTGTGCCGTTGGTGGTGGGGCTGGCGGTCGGCGGGTTCCTCGGGTCCTTGCTGGCCTGGAAGGTCGGGGTGTGGCTCGGGCCCTCGCAGGACGTGATCGCCCACGCCAAGGACGTGGGTAAGGGGGTCACCTTCTCGGCGCCGCTGAAGCTGGGGGCCAAGGGGGTGTGGCTGGTCTGGCCGCTGGCCGCGTTGGTGGTCCATCTGGGGCTGACGGCGTTGTTCGGGCCTCGGGACGTGGATCCGTATCAGCAGCAGCTGGAGGCGCAGCGGCCGCAGGGGGCTCCGCCGGTGTAGGGCTTTGGTGTTTCGCCCCCGCCGCCCCTACCCGTCCCGTCCTCCAGGGGCTCTGCCCCTTCGACCCCGGCCCCCTTTCTGGGGGCTGCGCCCCCAGACCCCCGCTTCGGCCCTTGAGGGGCCTCGTCCTCAAACGCCGGACGGGCTGGAATGCCCCGGCCGGCGTCCAGCAGTGCTGGTCGCTACGCCGGGCGTCGGCCGTGGTTTGAGCGGCCCTTCTTGATGCGCCACTTGCGTTTCCGTGTTTTCTTCGACATGTCTCCCGTACTTAACCGAGGAGACCGGGTTCGTCGAGGGGTCACGTACGCCCGATGGGGGCGACGACCGCTTCCGTGAGCTTGGTGAGGTCATCGGGGGAGAGTTCGACCTCCAGGCCGCGGCGGCCTGCCGAGACGCAGATCGTGGTGTGGGTGGAGGCCGAGGCGTCCAGGACCGTCGGGAGTTTCTTGCGCTGGCCCAGGGGGGAGATGCCGCCGCGGACGTAGCCGGTGGTGCGTTCCGCGAGGGCCGGGTCGGCCATCGCCGCGCGCTTGCCGCCGACCGCCGAGGCCAGGGCCTTGAGGTCCAGTTGGCCCGCCACGGGGACGACCGCCACCGTCAGGGTGCCGTCCACGTCCGCCACCAGCGTCTTGAAGACCCGGTCCGGTGACACGCCCATCGCCTCCGCCGCCTCCTCGCCGTAGGAGGGGTGGGCGGGGTCGTGGTCGTAGGCGTGGACGGTGTACTCGGTGCCCGCGGCCGTGAGGGCGACCGTCGCGGGCGTGCCGCCGGGCTGTTGCTGGTTCTTCTTCGACTTCTTCGCCATGGTGGCCGGTTCCCCAGGGGTAGTGCGCCGGTGTTCCGCGTCAGTTGAGACTTGTCGGGCCGCGCGTCAGGTCCGACGCCGGCAGCGACGGCAGCGTACGGATGATCGAGGTCTCGGCGCGAAGGAGTTTCAGTTCGTCGCGCAGCCGGGAGGCGGTGTCCTTGGACTGGAGCAGACGCTGCTTCGTCGGGGTGTCCAGCATCATCGCGGCCGCCACCAGGTAGGAGACGACCGACGGCTGGTCCGGAAGCTCGGCCGCCGTGGACAGGGAGCGTTCGCGGGCGCCAGCGAGGCGCTTCTGGTACTGCCGGAACGACCGCAGCACCCCTTCCGCCAGTGCCCCCGCCTCGTCCCCCGGCTCCTCCGGCAGCTCCTCCAGCTCCGCCGTCAGGAACGGGCCCGATGTGTCGACCGAGAGCAGGCGCACGCGAGTCGTTCCCGTCGCCAGCACCTCGAACGTGCCGTCGGCCCGCTCGCGGATCGTCGCCGCGTCCGCCACACAGCCCACCCCATGGAAGGCCTTGACCGGGTCCGCGCCGAAGCCCGCCGTGGGGCCGCGGTCGGGCAGGGCCGTCGGGTCGGGCATGCCGGGTGCGCTCGGGGCCACCTCGTGGCCGTCGCGGATCGCCACGACGGCGAAACGGCGTGGCTCCTCCTCGGGAGTCTTCAGCAGCTCGCGCATCATGGCGCGATAACGCTCCTCGAAGACGTTCAGGGGGAGTACGAGGCCCGGGAACAGCACCGAGTTCAGGGGAAAGAGCGGAAGGCGGACGGTCACGGCGCCAAAGCCTAATGGTCGCCGGAGTGAACGCGTCCGGCGAGACCACTCCGTGGATCATCGGCGGGCGCCCGCCCGGGAGCCGCGGCCGCCGCCCGCACCCGGATCTCGTCCCGCACCTCGAGGAAACGGCCCAGCGGATCGTCCGCGAACCGGCTCCAGGGAAAGGAGGTGGCGTACGGGCCGATCAGGCGCAGCTGCTCCAGGGCGTCCTCCCAGCGGCCCAGCTGTGCCAGGACGTACGTCAGCTTGTTGCGCATCCCGGCCGGCCACAGGTCGGCCGCCGGGAACCGGGCGGAGAGCGCGATCGCCCGGTCGGCCGCCGCGTCCAGCCGCTCGGGCGGCACACCGGGACCGCAGCCGTCGGTCAGGTAGGCGAAGGCGGCCCGGGTCGGCAGCGCCTGTACGAGGGAGTCGGCCGGGGCGTCCTGGGCCGCCCGGTCGGCGAAGTCGAAGCACTCGCGGTGCGAGCCGTGCCAGGACGAGGCCAGATAGCGCAGGGCCGCGACATGGCAGCCGTAGTGGAGCGGGGCGCGGCGCAGCGCCGCCTCCCACAGCTCCCCGAAGTAGGTGTGCCCGGCGCGTGAGCCGCGGGCGTGGTCCAGGGCGATCCGCCACGGCACCGGGTCGCGGTCGTCGGCGCGTGCGGCGGCCGTGATCAGCGGGCTCACCCCGCGCAGCAGCTCGGCCCGGGCCGGTGACCGCCAGGCGTGGTCCACCGCGAGCTGGGCCTTGACCAGCAGCGCGTCCGGGTCGTGCGGGGCGGCGGCGCACCAGGCCTGCAGCCACTCCGGCCGCGAGCGCGCGAAGGCCGCGAGGCGCAGCACGTATCCGTCGCGGTGCTCCCACCGCGCCCTCAGCCGGGTGGCGGCGAGCAGCTCGGCGGCGGGCTCGTACGCGCCCCGCCCGGCCGCGACCAGCGCGGGACCGAGGTGGTCGTCGGGCGCGTCGAGGAGCACCTCGGCGTCGGCGGGGAGCCCGACGGCGGGGTGGTCGACGGTCCTTGGCGTCCGGGACGCGCGGCCGAACGGGAGCAGCAGAGCCATGGTGTCGACCATTGAAAGTCCGCTGGTCGCGCTCGCGCCAGAGGGATCGGTCAACCCGTGGAAAGTTGTACGCGGATGGGTCAAGAACGGGTAAAGGTCAACCCTTCAACAACTGTCGGACATGCACACGTTCCGCTCAGGAACCCCACTGACCTCACCAAACCCAACCGTGTCAGCTCCGCCGCAGCAGCCGCGTCGCCCCCGCCGCCACCGTCGTCGCCAGGATCCAGCCCAGCAGGATCATCGCGGCCGCCAGCCACTGCCAGACGCCGCGCAGCTGCCAGAACCCGACCTGGCCCAGGTCGATGACCGGCAGCAGCAGGTCGAGGGCGAAGAGGGCCGGGCTCCAGGCCGGATGCTCGCCGCCCTTGAGCGGCGGCGGGTCGGCGTAGGTGAAGGCCACCGAACTCGCCGCCCACAGCACCGCCATCCACACGGCCGCCCGGCCCGGCCGGTAGCCGTAGGCGACCATCCAGTCCTGCGCGTACCCCACGAGCTTGGCCGCGGGCGGCAGCGTCTCGCGGCGCCGGCGCTGCTTGGCGAGCAGCACCTCGCGCGCGTCCTCGTCCTCACCGCCGGCCCGCAGCACGGAGGCCAGCAGCTCGTACGGCTCCGGGTTGTACTCGGCGGTCGCGGCGGTGACCCACTCCAGCCGCCGCTCCAGCGGGAACGGGCCGCGCGGCACCAGGTTCTCGTAGCTGAAGCCGCCCATGTGCAGCAGGCCCGGGCCCGGCCAGGCGTCCGCCCGGTCCATCAGGTTGACCACCCGCGCCCCCGACAGCACGACCCCGCCGCGCTCCGGCCGCTCCCCGAGGAAGCGCAGCTCCGGCGTCTGGATGCGGCGCAGCGACAGCTCCTGCTCGTCGGTGAACGCGAACCGGGCGCGCTCCAGATCCACCGCGTCGCCGAACCGCCCGTCGTCCAGCCGCACCCCGCCCTGGCACGCGAACCGCTGGATGCGCGTCCCGCGTGCGGGCGTACGGCCGCTCAGCAGCGGACTGCCGACGCCCGCCGGGGTCAGATACAGGGTGCGTCCGACGGTCAGCTGGGGCGCGTTCAGCGCGAGCCGCGTGTACGGGTTGACCAGCCGCGCGCCCCGCAGGCTGAGCGACACGCCGATGCTGGCGCCGCGCAGGCTCATCTCGCCGTGCGACTCCAGCATCTCGGCCTGGAGGTCCTGGCCGACGTTGATGCCGTCCGCGGCGATCGAACGGCCGCTGCGGTCGCGGTAGACGATGGCCTGGTTGAGCAGCAGATCCGTGCCTATCTGGGCGTCGGTGAGCCGTATGCCGTTGTGGAAGCGGCAGCGCGGCAGATGCAGGTCGCCCTCGGTGTGCACCCGGGCGGCCTCCAGACGCGGCACCTGGCAGTCCACCAGCCGTACGGTCGTGAAGCGGGCCTCCGGCAGCCGGATCTCCCGGTCGAAGCGGCAGCCGCGCATCTCGACGTACGGCACGACCGTGCCGCCCGCGAGGTCCATCGTGTCGCTGATCCGCACGCCGACGAGCTTCAGCGAGGACACCCGGCCGGCGAGGGCGGGCGGCCCGTCCAGCAGCAGCCAGCAGACGATACGCGCGCGTACCGTCCGCTCGTCTCCCCAGGGATGTCCGCCGTGCGGATCGTCGACGACCGCGTCGCCGCTGCTCAGGTCGTACACGCTGCCGTTGCGGAAGGCCTGCCACATACCGAGTTCGGCGGCGGTCAGGTCGTCCGGCAGGCCGTCCGGCAGGTCCCCGTCACGCAGGCCGGAACCTTCGGTCACGTCTTTTCCATCCCCCTCAGCTACTCGCCGGTTTAGTACAACTGTTCATTCCCGCTGAGTGACCCCCCGAACGCAAGACGTGAAGGTGATCTTCCAGGTTCCCCATGACTTCTGTTCCACCCAGTGATACGCGCGCACGACGCCGGACCCGGGTCTGAGAGAATTGCACCCGTGATCTCCCGAATCGATCTGCGCGGCGACGCCCTTCCCGAGGGCCCCGCCCTGCGCGACCTGCTGCCCCGAGCCGACTTCGACGTTCAGGCCGCCCTGGAGAAGGTGCGTCCGATCTGCGAGGCCGTGCATCATCGGGGCGACGCGGCGCTGATCGACTTCGCGGAGAAGTTCGACGGGGTCAAGCTCGACCAGGTGCGGGTGCCCGCGCAGGCCCTCACGCGCGCGCTCGAGGAGCTCGACCCGGCCGTGCGCGCGGCCCTGGAGGAGTCGATCCGCCGCGCCCGTCTCGTCCACCGCGAGCAGCGCCGTACGACGCACACGACCCAGGTCGTGCCCGGCGGTTCCGTGACCGAGAAGTGGGTGCCGGTCGACCGCGTCGGGCTGTACGCGCCCGGCGGCCGGTCCGTCTACCCGTCCTCCGTGATCATGAACGTGGTGCCCGCCCAGGAGGCCGGCGTCGAGTCGGTCGCGCTCGCCTCCCCGGCCCAGGCCGAGTTCGGTGGCCTGCCGCACCCGACGATCCTCGCCGCGTGCGCGCTGCTCGGCGTCGACGAGGTGTACGCCGCCGGTGGCGCCACGGCCGTCGCGATGTTCGCGTACGGCACCGAGTCCTGCCCGCCCGCCAACATGGTCACCGGCCCCGGCAACATCTGGGTCGCCGCCGCCAAGCGCTACTTCACGGGCAAGATCGGCATCGACGCCGAGGCGGGCCCGACCGAGATCGCGGTCCTGGCCGACGCCACCGCCGACCCGGTGCACGTCGCCTCCGACCTGATCAGCCAGGCCGAGCACGACCCGCTGGCCGCCGCAGTCCTCGTCACCGACTCCGTCGAGCTCGCGGACGCGGTGGAGAAGGAGCTGGAGCCGCAGGTCGCGGCCACCAAGCACATCGACGACCGGATCGTCCCGGCCCTCAAGGGCAGGCAGTCCGCGATCGTCCTGGTCGACGGCGTCGAGGAGGGCCTCAGGGTCGTCGACGCCTACGGCGCCGAGCACCTGGAGATCCAGACGGCCGACGCGGCCGCCGTGGCCGACCGGGTGCGCAACGCCGGCGCGATCTTCATCGGCCCCTGGGCGCCGGTCTCGCTCGGCGACTACGCCGCCGGGTCCAACCACGTGCTGCCCACCGGCGGCTGCGCCTGCCACTCCTCGGGCCTGTCGGTCCAGTCCTTCCTGCGCGGCATCCACATCGTCGACTACACGAAGGACGCGCTGGCGGACGTGGCGCATCACGTGGTCACGCTGGCGGAGGCGGAAGACCTGCCGGCGCACGGCGCGGCGATCAAGGCTCGGTTCGGTTGGAAGGTTCCAGAAGGCAAGTGACAGGCATCGACGATCTCCCCGTACGGGACGAGCTACGCGGCAAGTCCCCCTACGGCGCGCCCCAGTTGGACGTCCCCGTACGGCTGAACACCAACGAGAACCCCTACCAGCTGCCCGAGCCCCTGGTCGAGCGGATCGCCGAGCGCGTCCGTGAGGCGGCCCGGAACCTCAACCGCTACCCGGACCGGGACGCGGTCGAGCTGCGCACCCGGCTCGCCAAGTACCTGACGGACACCTCCGGCTACGAGGTGGGCCTCGCCAACGTATGGGCGGCCAACGGCTCCAACGAGGTCATCCAGCAGCTGCTCCAGACCTTCGGCGGACCGGGCCGTACGGCGATCGGCTTCGAGCCGTCGTACTCGATGCACGGCCTGATCTCGCGCGGCACCGGCACGGGCTGGATCTCCGGCCCCCGCAACGAGGACTTCACGATCGACCTCGCGGCCGCCGAGAAGGCGATCGCCGAGAACCGGCCCGACGTCGTGTTCATCACCACGCCCAACAACCCCACGGGCAACGCGGTTCCGCCCGAGACGGTCCTCGCGCTGTACGAGGCCGCGCAGGCCGCCAAGCCGTCGATGGTCGTGGTCGACGAGGCGTACATCGAGTTCAGCCACGGCGACTCGCTGCTGCCGTTGCTCGAGGGCCGGCCGAATCTCGTCGTCTCCCGGACGATGTCGAAGGCCTTCGGCGCGGCCGGCCTGCGCCTCGGCTATCTCGCCGCGCACCCCGCGGTCGTGGACGCCGTCCAGCTCGTACGGCTGCCGTACCACCTGTCGGCCGTCACCCAGGCGACCGCCCTGGCCGCCCTGGAACACACCGACACGCTGCTGAAGTACGTCGAGCAGTTGAAGTCGGAGCGGGACCGGCTGGTGATCGAGTTGCGCGCGGCCGGCTACGAGGTCGTCGAGTCCGACGCGAACTTCGTGCAGTTCGGGCGATTCGACGACGAGGGCGGCTCGCACGCGGCCTGGCAGAAGATCCTTGACCGGGGCGTCCTGGTCCGCGACAACGGCATCCCCGGGTGGCTGCGGGTCAGCGCCGGAACCCCCGAAGAGAACGACGCGTTCCTCGACGCGGTACGTGAACTGAAGAAGGAGCAGAGCGCATGAACCGCGTAGGCCGCATAGAGCGGGTGACGAAGGAGACCTCGGTCCTCGTCGAGATCGATCTCGACGGGTCCGGCAAGGTCGATGTGTCGACAGGTGTCGGCTTCTACGACCACATGCTCGACCAGCTCGGCCGGCACGGTCTGTTCGACCTGACCGTGAAGACCGAGGGCGACCTGCACATCGACTCCCACCACACCATCGAGGACACCGCCCTCGCGCTGGGCGCCGCCTTCAAGCAGGCGCTCGGCGACAAGGTGGGGATCTACCGCTTCGGCAACTGCACGGTCCCGCTGGACGAGTCGCTCGCCCAGGTCACCGTCGACCTCTCCGGCCGCCCGTACCTCGTGCACACCGAGCCCGAGAAGATGGCGCCGATGATCGGCGAGTACGACACCACGATGACCCGGCACATCCTGGAGTCCTTCGTCGCCCAGGCCCAGATCGCCCTGCACGTGCACGTGCCGTACGGGCGCAACGCGCACCACATCGTGGAGTGCCAGTTCAAGGCGCTGGCCCGGGCCCTGCGGTACGCCTCCGAGCGCGACCCGCGCGCGGCCGGCATCCTCCCCTCCACGAAGGGCGCCCTGTGAACGGCCTCTCGACCCTGCTGATCGTCGTCGGCCTCTTCCTGGTCGGCGGCATCTACTCCTTCGTCAAGCAGCAGATGCCGAAGGGCCTCATCGTGCTGCTCTCGATAGGCGCCGCGATGTGTCTCGTCGCGGGCGTCATGAGGCTGGAGGTGTGGAATTGAGCGACGCCAAGAAGGTCGTGGTCTTCGACTACGGCTTCGGCAACGTCCGCTCCGCCGAGCGTGCCCTCGCGCGCGCGGGAGCCGACGTCGAGATCACCCGTGACTTCGACAGGGCCATGAACGCCGACGGGCTGCTCGTGCCGGGCGTCGGCGCCTTCGCCGCCTGCATGCAGGGGCTGAAGGAGGCCCGCGGCGACTGGATCGTCGAGCGCAGGCTGTCCGGCGGGCGCCCCGTGATGGGCATCTGCGTGGGCATGCAGATCCTGTTCGCGCGTGGCATCGAGCACGGCGTCGAGACCGAGGGCCTCGGCGAGTGGCCGGGCTCGGTCGAGCCGTTGCAGGCCGACATCGTGCCCCACATGGGCTGGAACACCGTGGACGCGCCGCCCGCCTCCGAGCTGTTCGCCGGCCTGGACGCGGACGCGCGCTTCTACTTCGTGCACTCCTACGCCGTCCACGACTGGACCCTGGAGACCGCGAACCCGCTGATGACCGCCCCGCTGGTCACCTGGTCGACGCACGGCAAGCCCTTTGTGGCCGCCGTGGAGAACGGCGCCCTGTGGGCCACGCAGTTCCACCCCGAGAAGTCCGGCGACGCCGGAGCGCAGCTGCTCACCAACTGGATCGGAACCCTGTAGAGACATGGCCAAGCTCGAACTCCTCCCCGCCGTCGACGTCCGCGACGGCCAGGCCGTCCGCCTCGTGCACGGCGAGTCCGGCACCGAGACGTCCTACGGCTCCCCGCTGGAGGCCGCCCTGGCCTGGCAGCGCTCTGGCGCCGAGTGGCTGCACCTGGTCGACCTGGACGCCGCGTTCGGCACCGGCGACAACCGGGAGCTGATCGCCGAGGTCGCCAAGGCGATGGACATCAAGGTCGAGCTGTCCGGCGGCATCCGCGACGACGCCTCCCTGGCCGCCGCGCTCGCCACCGGCTGCACGCGCGTGAACCTCGGCACGGCCGCCCTGGAGACCCCGGAGTGGGTCGCCAAGGTCATCGCCGAGCACGGCGACAAGATCGCCGTCGGCCTCGACGTACGCGGCACGACCCTGCGCGGCCGCGGCTGGACCCGCGACGGCGGCGACCTCTACGAGACGCTGGAGCGCCTGAACAGCGAGGGCTGCGCGCGCTACGTCGTCACGGACATCGCCAAGGACGGCACGCTGCAGGGCCCGAACCTGGAGCTGCTGAAGAACGTCTGCGCGGCGACGGACCGCCCGGTGGTCGCCTCCGGCGGCGTCTCGTCCCTGGACGACCTGCGGGCCATCGCCGAGCTGGTGCCGCTCGGTGTCGAGGGCTCCATCGTCGGGAAGGCCCTGTATGCGAAGGCGTTCACCCTGGAAGAGGCCCTGGAGGTTGTCTCGTCATGACGTCCGATGCCGTACGGCGCGTGCAGAGCGGTAGTCCCTGGGAAGAGTCCTTCGGGTTCGCGCGCGCCGTCGCGGCGGGCGATCGTGTGCTGGTGGCGGGCACGACGTCCTTCAAGGGCGATGTGCTGTACGGCGAGGGCGACCCCTACGAGCAGGCCAAGGTGGCCTTCGCGGGCGCCCTCGAGGCGATCGGCGAGTTCGGGCTCGGGGTCGACTCCGTGGTCCGTACGAGGATGTACCTGACCCACGCGCGGGACGTGGACGCCGTGGGCCGGGCCCACAAGGAGCTCTTCGACGCGGTGCGCCCGGTCTCGACGCTGCTGGTCGTCGAGGGTTTCGTGGACTCGCGCATCCTGGTCGAAGTGGAAATAGAAGCATTCAGAAGCACGTTGGAGGAGCCGGTTTCATGACCCTGGCGGTCCGAGTCATCCCCTGCCTGGACGTGGACAACGGCCGGGTCGTCAAGGGCGTCAACTTCCAGAACCTGCGCGACGCGGGCGACCCCGTCGAGATGGCCAAGGTGTACGACGCCGAGGGCGCCGACGAGCTGACGTTCCTGGACATCACCGCCTCGTCGGGCAACCGCGAGACGACGTACGACGTGGTGCGCCGCACCGCCGAGCAGGTGTTCATCCCGCTGACGGTCGGCGGCGGTGTCCGTACGGCCGAGGACGTGGACAAGCTGCTGCGGGCGGGCGCCGACAAGGTGGGCGTCAACACCGCCGCCATCGCCCGTCCCGACCTGATCCGCGAGATCGCCGAGCGGTTCGGGCGGCAGGTGCTGGTGCTGTCGGTCGACGCGCGGCGCACGCCCGAGGGCACCTTCGAGGTCACCACCCACGGCGGCCGCAAGGGCACCGGCATCGACGCCGTCGAGTGGGCGCACCGCGCGGCCGAGCTGGGCGCGGGGGAGATCCTGCTCAACTCGATGGACGCGGACGGCACGAAGGACGGCTACGACCTGGAGATGATCCAGGCGGTGCGCAAGCACGTGACGGTTCCGGTGATCGCCTCCGGCGGCGCCGGCAAGCTCGCCGACTTCTCGCCGGCCATCGAGGCGGGCGCGGACGCGGTGCTCGCGGCGTCGGTGTTCCACTTCGGGGATCTGCGGATCGGCGAGGTGAAGGAGACGCTGCGGACGGCCGGTCACCCCGTCAGGTGACACAGGCCTGCCTACGTCGGCCGGGTCACGTCCGTGTCCACCTTCTTCAGCCTCGGCGTCGCCCCGCTCACCTTCCCCCTGACCGGCGCCGCGATCGGCCTGTGGGGCACCGGCCCGGTTTTCGTCGCCAGCGCGGTCGTCTGTGGGCTCGGCGGGCTGGCCGGCCTGTGCGCGCGGGATCTGCGCCGGGCCGAACTGCCCCGCTGAGCACCCCGCGCGCGGCCGCCCTCAGATCCCCAGCTGCTTCCCCTCGTGCAGCCTCGAGATCGCGTCCTTGTCGCCGTCCAGCTCGACCTTGGCGGCGCTCTGCCGGCCGTAGGCGAACAACAGCAGCTCAGACGGCTCGCCGGTCACCGTGACCACCGGCGTGCCCCGGTGGGCGACCGCCGTCTGGCCGTCGGGGCGGCGCAGCACCAGGCCGGTGGGGGCGCCGCGGCCCACCAGGCGCGCGGAGCGCTCCAGACGGGACCACAGGGCGTCCTGGAAGACCCGGTCGAGTTCGCGCGGCGTCCAGTCCGGCTGGGCGCGGCGGACGTCCTCGGTGTGGACGTAGAACTCGGTCGTGTTCGACGCCTCGTCGATCTGCTTGAGCTGGAAGGGCGAGAAGCGCGGCGGGCCGGTGCGGATGAGCTGGATCAGCTCCTCGTACGGCTTCGCCGCGAACTCCTCCATCGCCTTGTCCAGGCGCTGTGCGAGCGGCTTGATCAGCAAACCGGCGGCGGCATCGGGGCGGCGCTCGCGCACCACCACGTGGGCGGCGAGATCACGAGTCGTCCAGCCCTCGCAGAGGGTGGGGGCGTCGGGGCCCTCGGCCTCCAAGAGGTCGGCGAGGAGGAGTCGTTCACGCTGGGCGAAGGTCGACATGCTGTCAGCCTACGACTGCCTTTCAGGTCCGCCCACCCGTCACCCGACCACCACCCCCCGACGAGGCGCTTGCGCGCCGCCCTATCCATTCAGTGGACACCGGACCGTCACTGTCAGTGGCAGGCGGCACAATGGCATGCATGACCACCAGTACGCCCCGTCAGCCCAGCCGGCTGGACCCCGAGCTCGCCGCGCGCCTCAAGCGCAGCGCGGACGGGCTCCTGCCCGCCATCGCCCAGCAGTACGACACCGGAGAGGTGCTGATGCTCGGCTGGATGGACGACGAGGCGCTGCATCGCACGCTCACCACCGGCCGCTGCACCTACTGGTCGCGCAGCCGCCGGGAGTACTGGGTCAAGGGCGACACCTCCGGCCACTTCCAGTGGGTCAAGTCCGTCGCCCTCGACTGCGACGCCGACACCGTGCTCGTCAAGGTCGACCAGGTCGGCGCCGCCTGCCACACGGGCGCGCGCACCTGCTTCGACGTGGATGTGCTGCTCAAGGACGCCGATTCCGGCGCACCGGCAGCGGATCAGTAAGGTCAGCCGCCATGGACCTCGAGACGTTCCGCAAGCTGGCCACCGACCGCCGCGTCATTCCGGTCACCCGCAAGCTCCTCGCCGACGGCGACACCCCGGTCGCGCTCTACCGCAAGCTCGCCGCCGAGCGCCCCGGCACCTTCCTGCTGGAGTCCGCGGAGAACGGCAGGTCCTGGTCCCGCTACTCCTTCGTGGGCGTACGCTCCGCGGCGACCCTCACCGAGCGCGACGGACAGGCCCACTGGCTCGGCACCCCGCCCGTCGGCGTCCCCGCCGAGGGCGACCCGCTCGCCGCCCTGCGCGCCACCATCGAGGCCCTGCACACCCCGCGCGACCTCGCCCACGACCTGGGCCTGCCGCCCTTCACCGGCGGCATGGTCGGCTACCTCGGCTACGACATCGTGCGCCGCCTGGAGAAGATCGGCCCCGGCGAGCGCGACGACCTCAAGCTGCCCGAGCTGACCATGCTGCTCACCAGTGACCTCGCCGTCATGGACCACTGGGAGGGCTCCGTCCTGCTGATCGCCAACGCGATCAACCACAACGACCTCGACACCGGCGTCGACGAGGCCTACGCCGACGCGGTCGCCCGCCTCGACGCCATGCAGGCCGACCTGACGCGCCCGGTCGCCCAGCCACCGGCCGTGCTCCCGCCCTCCGAGCTCCCCGAGTACACGGCCCTGTGGGGCGGCGAGGACTTCCAGGAGGCCGTCGAGGACATCAAGGAGCGCATCCGGGCCGGCGAGGCCTTCCAGGTGGTCCCCTCCCAGCGCTTCGAAACGCCGTGCACGGCAAGCGCGTTGGACGTCTACCGGGTGCTCCGGGCGACCAACCCGTCGCCGTACATGTACCTGTTCCGCTTCGACGGCTTCGACGTCGTCGGCTCCTCGCCGGAAGCCCTGGTGAAGGTCGAGGACGGGCAGGCGATGGTCCACCCCATCGCCGGCACCCGGTGGCGCGGGGCGACCCCGCAGGAGGACCAGGCCCTCGCCGACGAGCTGCTCGCCGACCCCAAGGAGCGCGCCGAGCACCTCATGCTGGTCGACCTGGGCCGCAACGACCTGGGCCGGGTCTGCGAGCCGGGCTCCGTCGAGGTCGTCGACTTCATGTCCATCGAGCGCTACTCGCACGTGATGCACATCGTCTCGACGGTGACGGGACGCGTGGCGCCCGGCCGCACGGCCTTCGACGTCCTGACCGCCTGCTTCCCGGCCGGCACGCTCTCCGGCGCACCCAAGCCCCGCGCGATGCAGATCATCGACGAACTCGAGCCGTCCAGGCGTGGGCTGTACGGCGGCTGCGTCGGCTACCTCGACTTCGCGGGCGACTCCGACACCGCCATCGCCATCCGTACGGCCCTGCTGCGCGGCGGCACGGCATACGTCCAGGCCGGCGCGGGCATCGTCGCCGACTCCGACCCGGTCGCCGAGGACACCGAGTGCCGGAACAAGGCGGCGGCGGTACTGCGCGCGGTGCACACGGCGAACCGGCTCGGGTGAACCCTGCCGACCGCCTCTCGTGAACCACGCCGATCACCTCCCGTGAACCCGGGTGGCCGTCTCACCCAACCCCGGGTGACTGATCGCTCGGGGTTCGGGTGATAGTGGAGTACGTGACTGCCGTACCGCACCCCCGTTCCGAAGCCCCCGGTTCCGCCCGGGCCGGCCGTATGAGTCTCGCCGTGGCCCTGCTGTGCGGGGCGCTCGGCGCGGCCGTGGCACTGCTCGCCACCCGGCAGCGCTGGTCGGAGGGCACCGTGACGGTGGCCGGCGGCCCGTTCCCCCTGATCGCCAAGGGCAGCGACGTCACGGGCGTCCCCGCGGCCCTGGCGATAGTGGGGCTCGCCGCGCTCGTCGCCGTCTTCGCCGTCCGCCGGGCCGGCCGCCTCATGGTCGCCGGCCTGCTCGCGCTCTCCGGGGCCGGCACCGTCGCGGCCGCCCTGCTCGGCGCCTCCGACAGCGCCGCGCTCGACGAGAAGGCCGCGCAGGCCTCCGGCGACACCTCGGCCACCGTCGAGGCCCTCACCCACACCGCCTGGCCCTACGTCGCTGCCGTCGGCGGCGTCCTGATCCTGCTCGCCGGACTGCTGGCCCTGCGCTACGGCCGGCTCTGGCCCGGCATGTCGGGCCGCTACGAGCGCGGCGGCACACCCCGCCCGCGCCGCAAGGCCCCGGCCCCCGACCCCGACCGGCCCGAGGAGCTCTGGAAGGCCCTGGACCGCGGCGAGGACCCCACCGGGGCATAGCCCGGGCGGTCGCGTCGTGACCCCCGATCACCGCACGCGCACGCGTGCGGGACAATGACAGCGAGCGACCGGCTCACCCACGTACAACACGTACACAGCAACGAGGAGCAAGCAATGGCGGGCAGCAGCCACGGTCACACCCCGGCCGCCTGGACCGGTGTCACGATCGCCTTCATCGGTTTCTGCGTCTCGGGCGCCTTCATGGTGTTGGCCCAGCCCGCGGGCTTCTGGGCCGGCCTGGCCGTCGTGGTCCTCGGCGGCGTCGTCGGCTGGATCATGAGCTCGATGGGCATGGGTCAGCCCAAGGACGCTCACAAGGCGCTGCTCATGTCGCACGAGGTCGAGACGGCGAGCGCCAAGAGCTGAGACCCGTACGACTCCGCTGAGGGGCGACCCGGCGCCGATGGGTGCCGGGGGACGCCCCTCACGCATGTCCGGGGGCACAATGCATGACGTGAACGCCGACGACCCGAGGGCGACCGACAGCCAGGGGACGACCCTGTCCGGCGTCGGCTCGGTGTCGCGCCGCCTTGCCGTGCCGGCGGGGGTGCTCGCGGCCGTCGTCGGCGCCTTCGCGTACGTGGGGGCAGTGGACCCGAACGAACCCGGCCACTATCCCGCCTGCCCGCTCCTCCAGGTCACCGGCATCTACTGCCCCGGCTGCGGCGGACTGCGCAGTGCGCACGCCGTCGTCCACGGGGACTTCGCGGCGGCGCTCCAGGACAACGCGCTCGCTGTCGTCGGCTATGCGCTCTTCGCCGTGGTGTGGACCGTCTGGGTGATCCGGGCGGCGCGAGGGCGACCGATCGGGCTCGATCTCTCGCCGGTGCGGCTGTGGACGGCCGGGGCATTGCTGCTGGTCTTCACCGTTGTCCGGAACCTGCCGTTCGGTGGCTGGCTGCATCCTTGATCAACTGGGGAACGTCCAGGTAGTGGGACCGGCGTCAACCGGATGCGAGGCCTACGCCCTCCTCCGGATACCATCGCAGTGACCATAGGTTTTCGTACCGCTTTCATAACCGACCGTCTGGAAGGGGGCCGCTCGCGTGAGTGTGCTCGACGAGATCATCGACGGAGTCCGTGCCGACCTCGCGGAGCGGCAGGCGCGCGTCAGCCTCGACGAGCTCAAGGAGCGCGCGGCGAAGGCTCCGGCAGCCAAGGACGGGGTCGCCGCGCTCAGGGGCGACGGCGTCAAGGTCATCTGCGAGGTCAAGCGTTCCAGCCCCTCCAAGGGCGCGCTGGCCGCGATCGCCGACCCGGCCGGGCTCGCCGCGGACTACGAGGCGGGCGGCGCGGCCGTCATCTCCGTCCTCACCGAACAGCGTCGCTTCGGGGGCTCGCTGGCCGACCTGGAGGCCGTCCGCGCGCGCGTGGACATCCCGGTCCTCCGTAAGGACTTCATCGTCACGTCGTACCAGCTGTGGGAGGCCCGCGCGTACGGCGCCGACCTCGCGCTGCTGATCGTCGCCGCCCTCGACCAGTCCGCCCTGGAGTCCCTCATCGAGCGCGCGGTGTCCATCGGCCTGACCCCGCTCGTCGAGGTCCACGACGAGGACGAGGTCGAGCGTGCCGTGGACGCGGGCGCGAAGGTCATCGGCGTCAACGCGCGGAACCTGAAGACCCTGGAGGTCGACCGCGGGACGTTCGAGCGCGTCGCGCCCGAGATCCCCGCCCACATCGTCAAGGTCGCCGAGTCGGGCGTCCGCGGCCCCCACGACCTCATCGCCTACGCCAACGCCGGCGCCGACGCGGTCCTGGTCGGCGAGTCCCTCGTCACCGGCAAGGACCCGAAGTCCGCGGTCTCCGACCTGGTGGCAGCGGGCGAGCACCCCGCACTGCGACACGGCCGCAGCTGATCACCCGATAGAGTTGGCCCGATGACGCTCACGACCACGACCACGGACAGGTACGCCCGCCTCGCGCGCGGCTGCCGCCCCCGTGGCTGCCGCGCGCCCGCACGCCGGGTGCACGGCCGTCGAGTGCGATACGTCATCGGAGACGAACCCGGGCAGGTCAACGGCCGTCGATGGCAGCGCCCCTTTAGGGGCGCGGGGCTCAGTTTGATTTGCGGCTACCGCCGCGCGTGCGCGACAAGCCACAGCCGGCCCGCAGCCGGCTGACGAAGCCCCGCCCCCCACGGCGATTAGTGCATTCCGCAAACTCACCGTGAGGTTTCCGCATGCCCAGCGAGTTTTTCATCCCCGACCCCGAGGGTCAGGTACCGAGCGCCGAAGGCTACTTCGGCGCGTTCGGCGGCAAGTTCATCCCGGAGGCCCTCGTCGCCGCCGTGGACGAGGTGGCCGTCGAGTACGACAAGGCCAAGCACGACCCCGAGTTCGCCCGCGAGCTCGACGACCTGCTGGTCAACTACACCGGCCGCCCCAGCTCCCTCACCGAGGTGCCGAGGTTCGCCGAACACGCCGGTGGCGCACGGATCTTCCTGAAGCGGGAAGACCTCAACCACACCGGCTCCCACAAGATCAACAACGTGCTCGGCCAGGCCCTGCTCACCAAGCGCATGGGCAAGACCCGCGTGATCGCCGAGACCGGCGCCGGCCAGCACGGCGTTGCGACGGCGACGGCCTGCGCGCTCTTCGGCCTCGAGTGCACGATCTACATGGGCGAGATCGACACCCAGCGCCAGGCCCTCAACGTGGCCCGGATGCGCATGCTCGGCGCCGAGGTCATCGCCGTGAAGTCGGGATCGCGTACCCTCAAGGACGCCATCAACGAGGCGTTCCGCGACTGGGTCGCCAACGTCGACCACACCCACTACCTCTTCGGTACGGTCGCCGGCCCGCACCCCTTCCCCGCCATGGTCCGCGACTTCCACCGCGTGATCGGCGTCGAGGCCCGCCGTCAGCTCCTGGAGCGCGCCGGACGCCTCCCCGACGCGGCCGTCGCCTGCGTCGGCGGCGGTTCCAACGCCATCGGCCTCTTCCACGCCTTCATCCCCGACACGGACGTACGCCTCATCGGCTGCGAGCCCGCCGGGCACGGCGTCGAGACCGGCGAGCACGCGGCCACGCTGACCGCCGGCGAGCCCGGCATCCTGCACGGTTCCCGCTCCTACGTCCTGCAGGACGAGGAGGGCCAGATCACCGAGCCGTACTCGATCTCGGCCGGTCTGGACTACCCCGGCATCGGCCCGGAGCACTCCTACCTCAAGGACAGCGGCCGCGGCGAGTACCGCGCGGTCACGGACGACGCGGCGATGCAGGCCCTGCGTCTGCTGTCGCGCACCGAGGGCATCATCCCGGCGATCGAGAGCGCCCACGCGCTCGCCGGTGCCCTGGAGGTCGGCAAGGAGCTGGGCAAGGACGGGCTGATCGTCGTCAACCTGTCCGGACGCGGTGACAAGGACATGGACACGGCCGCCCGTTACTTCGGCCTGTACGACACCGACGCCGAGGTGGCCGCCGACGCCAACGGTGGTGCGGCCGAGATCCAGGGGGACGCCAAGTGAGCGGAAACATCCAGCTGTTGACGGACACCCTGCACGCGGCCAAGGCCGAGGGCCGCTCCGCCCTCATCGCCTACCTGCCGGCCGGGTTCCCGACCGTGGACGGCGGCATCGAGGCGATCAAGGCCGCTCTCGACGGCGGCGCGGACGTCGTGGAGGTGGGTCTGCCGCACAGCGACCCCGTCCTCGACGGCCCCGTCATCCAGACCGCCGATGACATCGCCCTGCGCGGCGGCGTCAAGATCGCGGACGTCATGCGTACGGTCCGCGAGGCGCACGAGGCCACCGGCAAGCCGATCCTCGTCATGACGTACTGGAACCCCATCGACCGCTACGGCGTCGAGCGCTTCACCGCCGAGCTGGCGGAAGCGGGCGGTGCGGGCTGCATCCTGCCCGACCTGCCGGTCCAGGAGTCGGCCCTGTGGAGGGAGCACGCCGAGAAGCACGGCCTCGCGACGGTCTTCGTCGTGGCGCCGAGCAGCAAGGACGAGCGGCTCGCCCAGATCACCGCGGCGGGCAGTGGCTTCGTCTACGCCGCCTCGCTGATGGGCGTCACCGGCACCCGCGCGTCCGTGGGCGCGCAGGCGCAGGACCTGGTCGAGCGCACCCGGGCCACCGGAACCGACCTGCCCGTCTGCGTCGGCCTCGGCGTATCCAACGCCGAGCAGGCCGCCGAGGTGGCCGGCTTCGCCGACGGCGTGATCGTCGGCTCGGCCTTCGTGAAGCGGATGCTGGACGCGCCGGACGACGCGGCTGGCGTGGAGGCCGTGCGCACGCTTGCCGGTGAGCTGGCGAAGGGCGTGCGCGGGCAGGCGTAGAGCCCCTCGGAAGCAGCAATCGGAAGTAGGAAGAAGGGTCTTCCGTACGAGTCGCTCGAACGGGTGGACCTGTGGCCGGGGAGGCGCGCTGCGCCTCCCCGGTTCGTTCTGCGGGTGTGAGCGAAAAGAATCGTGAGGGTAAGCGGACCGCCCGGGAGCGGCTGGCGGTCGAGCGCGAGAAGCAGAAGGCCGCGGACAAGCGTCGCCGTGCGCTGATCATCGGCGCGAGCGTCGTCTGCGTGCTGGGACTCGCGGCGGTGATCGGAGTCGTCGCGGCGAACGCCGGCAAGGACGACAGCAGCGACGCGGGGCCGGTGGTGGGACCCTCGGGAGCGCAGGGCAAGGACGGCCTCGCGATCCCGGTCGGCGAGGAGAACGCCAAGTCGACGCTCACGGTCTGGGAGGACTTCCGCTGCCCGGCCTGCAAGTCCTTCGAGGACGCGTACAGATCGACGATCCACGAGCTGACGGACTCGGGCAAGCTCAGGGTCGAGTACCACCTGGCGACGATCATCGACGGCAACATGGGCGGCACCGGCTCCCGCAACGCCGCCAACGCCGCGGCCTGCGCCCAGGACGTCGGAAAGTTCGTGCCGTACCACGACGTGCTGTACCAGAACCAGCCGCCGGAGGTCGACGACGCCTTCGCGAAGAACAGCAAGCTCCTGGAGCTCGCGGCCAAGGTCGACGGCCTGGACACGCCCGCCTTCCGCAAGTGCGTCGAGGACGGCACGCACAACAGCTGGGTGAACAAGTCCAACGACGCGTTCAAGGAGGGCGGCTTCAGTGGTACGCCGACGGTGCTGCTGAACGGCAAGAACATCTACCAGGACCAGACGATGACGCCGGCCAAGCTGAAGCAGATGGTGGAGGAGGCCGCCCAGGGATGAGCCGACGTGGGCAGGGCCTGTTCGGGGCGCTGCCTGTTATGGACCCGTAGCCGGGCCGCCTGACATCGGCGCCGCCCGGCAGGGTAGCGTCGACCTTGCCATGGAACTTGCCTACATTCCCAGCCCGTCGCGCGGGGTGATCCACCTCGGCCCCATTCCGCTGCGCGGCTACGCGTTCTGCATCATCATCGGTGTCTTCGTAGCCGTCTGGCTCGGCAACAAACGCTGGATCGCCCGGGGCGGGCGAGCCGGCACGGTTGCCGACATCGCGGTCTGGGCCGTGCCGTTCGGCCTGATCGGCGGCCGGCTCTACCACGTGATCACGGACTACCAGCTGTACTTCAGCGAGGGCCGTGACTGGGTGGACGCCTTCAAGATCTGGGAGGGCGGCCTCGGTATCTGGGGCGCCATCGCCTTCGGCGCGCTGGGCGCGTGGATCGGCTGCCGGCGCCGGGGCATCCCGCTGCCCGCGTACGCCGACGCCGTGGCGCCCGGCATCGCCTTCGCGCAGGCGATCGGGCGCTGGGGCAACTGGTTCAACCAGGAGCTGTACGGAAGGCAGACGGATGTTCCGTGGGCCCTGGAGATCACGTCCACGACCGACGGACGGGTGCCGGGCACCTACCACCCGACCTTCCTGTACGAGTCGCTGTGGTGCATCGGCGTCGCGCTGCTGGTGATCTGGGCCGACCGCCGCTTCAAGCTGGGGCACGGGCGGGCGTTCGCGCTGTACGTCGCCGCGTACTGCGCCGGCCGCGGCTGGATCGAGTACATGCGCATCGATGACGCCCACAAGGTCCTTGGTGTGCGGCTGAACGTCTGGACCGCGATCATCGTCTTCCTGCTCGCGGTGACGTACATCGTGGTGTCGGCGAAGAAGCGGCCGGGCCGCGAAGAGGTCGTCGAGCCGGGGGCGGCGGAAGGCTCCGACGGTGCGGCCGGGGGCGATGCCGACGCCGACGAGAAGAAGGCCGAGACGGACTCCCCGGACGCTGAGGATGCGTCGGGTGCTGAGGACTCCTCGGGCACGGAGGAGAAGGACGACGCGAAAGAAGACGTGAGCGACGCGGCCGAGTCGGCGAAGAAGAGCTGACGGTCGGTCGTACGTGGACGAGGGCGCCCGGGTCTCCCGGGCGCCCTCGTCGCGTCTCAGGCGCGGCGGGCCAGGGACAGGGTTCGCTGTGCCGTCGCCACCACCGCCGCGTCGACGAAGCTCCCGTCCGGGAGCGCTTGGGCACCTTGATTCGCCGCCCCTGCCTTGATGATCGTCTCCGCCTGTTCCAGTTCCGCCTCCGTGGGGAGATAGGCCCGTTCGATCACCGGGAGCTGGCGGGGGTGGATGGCCGCTCGGCCCAGGAAGCCCAGGGTGCGGCCGTGGGCGCAGGACGCGGCCAGGCCCTCCAGGTCGCGGATGTCCGGGTGGATGGACTGGGCCGGTGGGGGCAGGCCCGCCGCTCGGGCGGCCACGACGACGCGGGAGCGGCACCAGTCGAGGCCCGCGTCGCTCCGTACGCCGAGGTCGGCCCGTAGATCCGCCTCGCCCAGCGAGATGCCGTGGAGGGAGGGGTGGGCGGTGGCGATCGCGTGGGCGCGCTCGATGCCCAGGGCCGATTCCAGGAGGGCGTGGAGCGGGGGTGCGCCCGGGTCGGTGGGCGGTGTGGTCTGTGCGAGGTGGATGATCTGCTCGGCGGAGATCACTTTCGGGAGGCGGAGGCCGGACAGGCCGGGCAGGGCCGCCAGTGTCTCCAGGTCCTTCGCCGCCGACGGTGTGCCCAGGGCGTTCACGCGGACATGGATGGGGACCTGGTGCTCGGGCTCGGAGAGCAGGTCGGCCGTGGCCGCCCGGGCGTAGTCCTTGCGGTCCGGGGCGACCGCGTCCTCCAGGTCGACGATGACGATGTCGGCGCCGGACGTCAGGGCCTTGGCCACCACGCCGGGACGGTCGCCGGGGGCGTACAGCCAGGTCAGGGGGTACGGGGCGGTCGTCGCCGGGCGCGTCACAGGGCGCCCTCCTCGTGCAGGGATGCCAGTTCGGCGGGGGCCAGGCCCAGGTCGGTGAGGATCTCGTCGGTGTCGGCGCCGTGCGGGCGGCCCGCCCAGCGGATCGTGCCGGGGGTGGCGGAGAGGCGGAAGAGGACGTTCTGCATGCGCAGGAGGCCGAGTTCGGGGTCGTCGACGGTGGTGATCGTGTCCAGGGCCGCGTACTGCGGATCCGTCATCACATCCCGTACGTCCTGGATCGGAGCGACCGCCGCCTCCGCCTTCTCGAAGGCCGCGAGGACGTCGGAGCGGGTGTGGCGGGCGATCCAGTCGCCGACCGCCCGGTCGAGGACGTCGGCGTGGCGGGCCCGGTCGGCGCCTGTCGCGAACCAGGGTTCGTCGATCAGGTCGGGGCGCCCCACCAGGTGCATCACGCGCTCGGCAATCGACTGGGCGGAGGTGGAGACGGCGACCCAGGTGCCGTCCGCGGTGCGGTAGGTGTTGCGCGGGGCGTTGTTGGCGGAGCGGTTGCCGGTGCGTTCCTGGACGTAGCCGAGCTGGTCGTACCAGGTCGCCTGGGGGCCGAGGGCCAGCAGCATCGGCTCGATCAGGGCCATGTCGACGACCTGGCCCTCGCCGGTACGCTCGCGGGCGGCCAGTGCCGTCATCACCGCGTACGCGGTCGCGAGGCCCGCGATCGAGTCGGCCAGGCCGAACGGCGGGAGCGTCGGGGGCGCGTCCGGTTCGCCGGTGAGTGCGGCGAAGCCGCTCATCGCCTCGGCCAGGGTGCCGAAGCCGGGGCGGTGGGCGTAGGGGCCGAACTGGCCGAAGCCGGTGACGCGGGCGAGGACCAGGCGGGGGTTGGCGGCGGAGAGCTCCGGCCAGCCGAGGTCCCATTTCTCCAGGGTGCCCGGGCGGAAGTTCTCGATGACGACGTCCGCGGTCGCGGCCAGGCGCAGGAGGGTGGCGCGGCCGCCGGGCTTGGAGAGGTTCAGGGTGATCGTGCGCTTGTTGCGGCCGAGGACCTTCCACCACAGGCCCACGCCGTCCTTCGACGGGCCGTGGCCGCGGGAGGGGTCCGGCTTCTCGGGGTGCTCGACCTTGACGATCTCCGCGCCGAAGTCGCCGAGCATCGTGGCGGCGAGGGGGCCGGCGAAGAGGGTGGCCAGGTCGAGGACGCGGAGGCCGGCCAAGGGCGCTTTGGCCATTCCGGCGGTTGCTTCGGCGGTTGTCTCAGCGGCTGCTTCGGTCATGACGCGTACCGTGCCTCGATCTCGGGGCGGTACGGCATCGACGCCGAGGCGCCCTCCCGCTGGACCGACAGCGCGGCCGCTGCCGCCGCCCAGGCCAGAGCGTCCGGCATCGGGCGGCCTTCACCGAGCGCCACCGCGAGGGCGCCGACGAACGTGTCCCCGGCGCCGGTGGAGTCGACGGCGGTGACCTTCGGGGCGGGGACGGTCAGGGGGTCGGCGCCGCGGGTGACGTACAGGCTGCCGGCCGCGCCCAGGGTGACGACGACCTCGGGGACCCGGTCGAGCAGTGCGGTGGCCGCCTCGCGGGGGTCGGTGCGGCCGGTGAGGGTGGTGGCCTCGTGTTCGTTGGGGACCAACAGGTCGACGGCGGCGAGGAGTTCGTCCGGGAGCGGCTGGGCGGGGGACGGGGTGAGGACCGTACGGACGTCGTGGCGGCGGGCCGCCTGGGCGCCGGCGACGACCGCGGGCAACGGGATCTCCAGCTGGAGCAGCAGGATGTCGGCGGAGGCGATGACGCCCTCGTCGCCGGGGCTCAGATGGTCGAGCGTGCCGTTGGCGCCGGGGATCACGACGATCGCGTTGCCGCCCTCGTCGTCCACGACGATGTGCGCGGTGCCGGAGGGGCCTTCGGCGGTGCGGAGGTCGTCGGTGTCCACGCCGGAGTGTTCGAGGGTGGAGCGCAGGTGGGTGCCGTAGGCGTCGTTGCCGACGGCGCCGATCATCAGGACGTCGCCGCCCGCGCGGGCGGCCGCGATCGCCTGGTTGGCGCCCTTGCCGCCGGGGACCGTACGGAACTCCCGTCCCGTCACGGTCTCGCCGCGCTGCGGTGCCTTGGTGACGTAGGTGACCAGGTCCATGTTCGTGCTGCCGAGCACGACGATGTCGGTCATGGGTGGATGGCCTCCCAGTGGGTGAGGTCGTAGGTGAGTTGGGCCAGTGCGTCGAAGCCCGTGCCGTTGAAGTCGGCGACGGAGGTGGCGAGGCGGTTCTTGAGGGGAGCGGTCCAGCGGTGCGGGAGGGCGGCGGGCGTGCCGGTGAGGAGGGCCGCGATGCTGCCCGCGGTCGCGCCGTTGGAATCGGTGTCCCAACCCCCCGATACGGCACGGCAGATGGAGCCGGTGAAGTCGCCGTTCGCGTGGGTGAGGGCGGCGGTGATCAGGGCGGTGTTGGGGATGGCGTGGACCCAGTGGTGGGTGTGCGCGTGGGTGGCGTGGAGTTCGTCGACGACCGTGTCGAAGTCCTCGTGGGTGCCGGCCAGGTGGATGGCGTGGTGGATCGCCTCCGCCAGGCGGGACCGCGGGGGGATCACCGTGAGGCCGGTGCGCAGGCAGGCGTGGATGTCGTCGATGCCGGTCGCTGTCGCCGCCTGTGCGATGACCGCCGCCGTGAACATCGCCGCGTAGACGCCGTTGGCGGTGTGGGTGAGGGTGGCGTCCCTGTGGGCCTGTTCGGCTGCGGCGGACGGGTCGCCGGGGTTGGTCCAGCCGTGGACGTCCGCGCGGATGAGGGCGCCGATCCACTCGCGGAAGGGGTTGCGGTGGCGGGCCGTGTGCGGGGGTTCGAGGCCGAGGAGGAGGTTGCGGTGGGCGATGCGTTCGGCGGTGAAGGTGCGGCCCGGGGGGAGTTCGTCGAGCCACAGGCGGGCTACGTCGGTGGTGGTGAAGGTTCTGCCGTGGCGTTGGAGCAGGAGGAGGTTGAGGAGGGGGTAGTTGAGGTCGTCGTCCTCGGGCATGCCGTCGATGTTCTCGGCGAGGGACGTCGTTGCCGAGCGGCGGTTCCAGGGGTGGGCGGTGAGCAGGTCCGGGGGAACGCCGCGAGCGGTGAAGTAGGTGTTCAGGGGCCAGTTGCCGGTCGACTTGGCCAGGTGGCGGATGGCTTCGAGGGGGAGCTTTTCCACGGGCTTGCCGAGGAGACAGCCGACTGCTCGGCCCAGCCAGGCGGCTTCGAGGCGCGGTGGTGCGGGCCGCGGCGTGGAGGCGCTGGGATCGGACGGCCAGTTCGGGCACAGGGACTTGATCTTCTTCAGGTCCGTCGGCTCGTCGTCCGTCAACCTGCTCGGCAGGTCCGCCAGTTCGTCCAGCAGGTCCTCTGCCAGCGTCCGCAGATACCTCGACGCCGGCTCCGCCGAAGCCCCCGCCCGCAGTGGGGCCGCGCTGCCGCCCGCCGCTTCCCACCTCTCCGCGATCCTCGACGGCTCACGGCCGTCCAAGGCCGCCTGCCGGAGTTCGTGGCCCAGCAGGTCCTCCGGCTGGACCCAGGTCAGTCGGAGCATCCTCGGCCCTCCAGTGCCGTGAACGCCGCCTCGTGGGCTCGGTGGCGGCGGATGTCGCGGGCGTGGATCTCCCTCGTGACCTCGGTCAGGGCGCGGGGTGGTTCCCAGAGGTCCAGGCGGCTGGCCTCCGCGACCGTCTTCGACCAGTCCTGCGGGGGCGGTGAGCCCAGGGCGCCGGACAGGGCGCCGGCCATCGTCGCGATCGAGTCGCAGTCGCGGCCGTAGTTCACCGCGCCCAGGACCGCCTGGCGGTAGTCGCCGTTCGCGACCAGCAGCATGGCCAGGGCGACGGGGAGTTCCTCGACGGCGTGCAGGCGGGAGGGGCGGCGGGCGCCGAGGGAAGGCTGTCGGTAGTCGGGGCCGACCGTGTCGTACGGGGTGATCGCCTTGCGGAGCGGGGCCAGCGCCGACTCGAAGTCCGTGTGGGCGCCCGCCACTTCGCAGACCTTCTCGATCGCCGTCCGCGTGCCGTCCTTCGCCAGGGACAGGCAGGTCGAGATGATCGCGTCCGGTGTCGCCTCGGGGGTGCACGCCGCTGCCACCGCCGCCGCGAAGACGCCCGCCGCCTCGCGGCCGTACGACGACTGGTGGGCGCCCGCGATGTCCAGCGCCTCGGCGTACGCGGCCCTCGGGTTCGCCGCGTTGACCAGGCCGACGGGGGCCATGTACATCGCCGCACCGCAGTTGACGATGTTGCCGACGCCGGCCTCGCGTGGGTCGACGTGGCCGTAGTGGAGGCGGGCCACCAGCCATTTCTCCGCCAGGAAGACGCGGTGGAGGGGGAGGGCCTCCGCCTCCAGCTCGGGGATCCAGCGCGGGTTCGTCATCAGGTCCGGGACCAGGTGGTCGGCGATCGCGTACGCGTCCAAGTGGTCGCGGACCTGGACGTACACCCGTACCAGCGCGTGCGTCATCAAGGTGTCGTCGGTGACGTGGCCGTCGCCCTTGTGGTACGGCGCGATGGGGCGGGCCGTGCGCCAGGCGTCGCCGTTCCAGGGGCCGACGATGCCGTGGACGCGGCCGGCGTGACGTTCGAGGATCTGGTCGGGGGAGTAGCCCTCCACCGGGCCGCCGAGGGCGTCGCCGACCGCCGCGCCGACCAGGGCGCCGGTGATCCGCTCGTCGAGACGCGGACCACTGGTTTCTCGCGGGCCACTGGTTTCTTCTGGTTTGGGCGTCATGCCCCGAATCATCCTCCTGGTCGAGCCGGTTGTGTGGCTTCCAGGAGTTCGGCGAGTTCCACCAGGTCGGTGCCGGTGAGTCGGGGGAGTACGCAGCCGGAGAGGGTGCGGCAGGTGTCGCGCCAGGACGCCGGGATGGACGTCCCGCCGCCCAACGCGCCGGTCAGTGCGCCTGCCAGGGCCGGTGCCGAGTCGGCGACGCGGGAGAGGCATGCGGCGGCGGGGACCGCCTCGGCGATACGGCCGCCTGCCGCGACGGTGAGGGCGAGGGCCACCGGGACCGTCTCGGCCGCTGCGATGCCGTAGCTGTAGACGTGGTCGACGATTTGGTGTTCGAGGAGGGGGATCAGGGCGAAGGCGCTGTCGGCGGCCCGGGCGAGCTGCAGGGCGTGGCGGGCGTTGCGGCCGATCTCCGTCTCCTCCGGGAGCTCGGCGAGTGCGGCTGTCACGCAGGCGTGGGTGTTCGCGCCGGTCAGGGCCAGGGCGAGGGCCGCCGCCATGGCTCTCGCGCCGTGTACGCCGTCGCCGTCCTGGGTGTAGCGGGCGTCGAACTCGGCGAGGTCGGCGGCGCGGTGGGGGTCGCCGGGGTGGGCGACGGCCAGGACGCAGGCCCGTACGCAGGCGGCGTCGTCGAAGTAGTGCGGGTTGTCGTGGCCGGTTGCGGGTGGGCGCAGCCCGGTGGCGAGGTTGCCGAGGCCGGCGCGGACGGAGATGCGGGCGCGCAGGGGGAGGATGGCCGACTCGACCTCTGGGGCGCGGTCGGCAGCGGCGGCGACTTCGCTGGCTACGGCGTTCCAGGTCAGGTCGATCGCGGCTCGGGTGCGGCGTTCTCGGCTGAGGTCGCCGAGGGCGGTGTCGTCGCCGGCGCGGAGGACTGCCTCTGCGGCGAACGCCGCCCATTCCGCGTCGTCGGAGGGGCCCAGGCGGAGCGGTTCGGGGGGTTGGTTGAGGGCGATGGGGACGGGGAGGGTGGTCGTGGCGTTGTGTTCGGCGAAGGTGTCGAGTTCGCGGGTGAGGCGGCGGGTCCATTCGGGCATACGGGCGGCTCGGTGGCGGGCGGCGGGCCAGCCGGCGGCGTCGCCTGCGGCCAGGCCCAGGAGGAGCCCGAGGATCCTCTGCCCGGCCTCGGCTTCGCCTTCGGCCTGGCGTTTCCCACCCGCACCGCCCGTGCGACTTTCGTCGTCGGGTGCGGGCGGCCCTGGTGGAGGGTGCTCGCCGCCGGCGGCCGCGGGTTCGTGCGGGGGTGTGCCGGGTGCGGGGGCTTGGGGGAGTGTTGCGGGGGTGAGGTCCTCCGGGGGCGTCCAGGCCGCGAGGTCCTCCGAGAGTGTCCCGGGCGCTGTCTCCTCCGAAGCCGCCCCCGGTGCCACATCCTCCGAGACCACACCCGTCACGAGCAGCGGGGAGTCCGGGGCGGTCCGGGGCGCGTGGTCCTCCGGGGTCGTCCCAGGCGCTGCTTCCTCCGAGGCCGCCCCAGCTACCACCTCCTCCGGAGCCGCCCCAGCTACCACCTCATCCGAGACCACCCCCGCCCCTCGCTCGGCCGCCGCTGGGTCCTCGGTCGGGCGTGCACCCTCGTCCCACGGGCTGGGCGGTGTCACGGGCGGGCCTCCGTCTCGGTATCCGTGAGGAGGGCGAAGGAGTGAGGTGAGGGAGCCTCTCCCCGTGCCGGTAGCTCACTCGGTGCGCATCCCCCCGCTCCCCACTTCCCGCCTTCCCCGGGCGTCAGCAACTCCGCGACGTCCAGCACGTGGTGCCCGGCCATCGAGGGCAGACAGCTTCCCCGGGCCGGTCCGATCGCCGACGCCCACTCCGTCGGGATCGCCGGCTCGCCCTGCGTCGCGCCCGCCAGCGCCCCCGCGACCGCGGCCGTCGTGTCCGCGTCGCGGCCCATGTTCACCGCCGTCAGGACTGCCTGGACGAAGTCGCCGTCCGCCGCCGCGTACGCCCCGAAGGCCAGGGCGACCGCCTCGGGGGCCAGGTCGGTCCAGGGGTAGCCGCCGATGACGACCGCGGAGCGGACCGCTCGTTCGCCCCGGTGGGCCACCGCCACCGCCCTCCTCAGCGACCTGGCCGTCCAGGAGTCGTCCGGGACCACCGCCAGGGCCGAGGCGACCACCGCGATCGTCGGCGCGCCCGCCATCGCCGCCGCCACACCCGCCGCCACCGCCTGGCCGCCGTAGATGCCCTCGCCGTCATGGCTCACCGACCCGTCGATCGCCACCAGACGGGCCGCCTCCGCCGGGCGGCCCGCCGCGAAGACGCCGAAGGGTGCCGCCCGCATGGCGAGACCGTCGCTCCAGGCATGCCGGTGCTGGGCGGAGATGGGGGCGGCCAGGCCCCGGCGGAGGTTCTCCAGCGTGCCGCGTTCGCTGAAGCCCGCGCCCCGGAAGGGGCCCTCCGCCCGGTCCGCGATCCACTCGTGCCAGGCCGTCTCCACATGGGCCGGGGTGAGGGCCGAGCCGTGGCGGGCGAGGAGGAGGCCGGAGAAGATCGCGTACTCGGTGTCGTCCGTGCCGGAGGGGTTGTCGGTGACGAAGCCCGTGACGCGGCCCCAGCGGGCGCGGATCTCGGAGGGCTTCATGTTCTCCGCCGGGGCGCCCAGCGCGTCGCCGACCGCCAGGCCGAGCAGGGCGCCGCGGGCCCGTTCGCGGAGTTCGGCGGTGTCCCCGGGCGCCGGAACCGAGGGGTTGCAGGCGATCGATGCCATACGCGGCCTTCCTCCGGGGGCTCCGCCCAGGGCGCGGAGCCCTTTGCGGATATGTCCCACCGTCGGCGGTTGACCCGAGCCTCGCAGGCCTCAGAGTCACCCGGTCGACATCTGTGCGGCCTCCTACACGAATGAGCGTTCTAAGGGAAAACCGCAGGTTAGCCCAGCCTTTCCTTGCTGGCGAGGTGGAATTTTCGAGCGTAGATTTGGCGTTGTCGAAGAATGGAACTTGTCTAAAGACAGCCTTGCCTGAGTTCTGGGGGACCCCATGGCCATCATCGAGATCGAAGCGCCACTGCACGAGGCGCACCGTGACAACCACACGCACCGTGATGTGAACGGCGGGTGGTTGCGGCCGGCCGTCTTCGGGGCGATGGACGGTCTCGTCTCCAATCTCGCCCTGATGACCGGTGTCGCGGGCGGGGCGGTCAGTCATCAGACCGTCGTGCTGAGCGGGCTCGCCGGCCTTGCCGCCGGCGCCTTCTCCATGGCCGCCGGTGAGTACACCTCCGTCGCCTCGCAGCGCGAGCTCGTCGAGGCCGAGCTGGAGGTCGAGCGGCGGGAGCTGAGAAAGCACCCGGAGGACGAGGAGGCCGAGCTCGCGGCTCTCTACGTGGCCCGGGGCGTCGAGCCGAAACTCGCGCGGGCCGTGGCCGGGCAGCTCTCCCGTGATCCCGAGCTGGCCCTGGAGATCCATGCCCGGGAAGAGCTCGGCATCGATCCCGGCGATCTGCCGTCGCCGCTGGTCGCGGCCGTCTCGTCCTTCGGGTCGTTCGCGCTGGGCGCCCTGCTGCCCGTACTGCCGTATCTGCTCGGCGCCACCGCGCTGTGGCCGGCCGTGCTGCTCGCGCTCTTCGGGCTGTTCCTGTGTGGTGCCGTTGTGGCCAAGGTGACCGCACGGACCTGGTGGTTCAGCGGGCTGCGACAGCTCGCGCTCGGTGGTGCCGCGGCCGGTGTGACGTACGCCCTGGGCAGCTTGTTCGGGATCGCCGTAGGATAGCTCGGCTGGAACTTATGCGTTGGGCCGCATAAGTAGCCGTTACTCGCTGGTTTCGGATGCATGACCACCGGGCATGAGCCGTAAGCGCTGTGGGCAATGACGCCTGTGGCGCACTCGCGGGGTGGACGACGACGCCCGCCTCGCCGCCGGACCGATGGACACCGATCTGACCGATCTTGTTCCCTCGGATCCCCCCATACTTTCCGCCGCCGCGCGGTACCCCCGCCGCGACCGCGGCGTCCGCATGTTGGAACGGGTTATCCCGGTTCCCGAGAACCGCTCCATCATGTAACCTGCACGAAATTTTGCACTCACGCAGAGGGCCAACGTCGTCCCTCGGCAATCTGCATATGCCACATGACGACGACGGGAGAGCCGATGCGTACGCCGCGCCAGCCGTCCCAGCACTCCGCGAATGGCCAGAACTGGTCCTTCATGGATGCTCGCCCTGCTGCGCAGGGTATGTACGACCCCCGCAACGAACGCGACGCGTGCGGCGTCGGTTTCGTCGCCACCCTCACCGGCGAGGCGTCCCACACCCTGGTCGAACAGGCCCTGACGGTCCTGCGCAACCTCGAGCACCGCGGTGCCACCGGCTCCGAGCCCGACTCCGGCGACGGTGCCGGAATCCTCTCCCAGGTGCCCGACGCGTTCTTCCGCGAGGTGGCCGGATTTGAACTGCCCGCGGCCGGTGCGTACGCCGTCGGTACCGCCTTCCTGCCGGAGGACAGGACGGCCGAGGCCGTCTCACAGATCGAGACGATCGCCGGTCAGGAGGGCCTGACGGTCCTCGGCTGGCGTGAGGTTCCGGTCGCTCCCGAGCTCCTCGGTGCCACCGCCCGGTCGACCATGCCGGCCTTCCGGCAGATCTTCGTCGCCGATGGCTCGGCCGCGGCTGCCACGGGTATCGCCCTCGACCGCAAGGCCTTCGTGCTGCGCAAGCGCGCCGAGCGCGAGGTCGGTGTCTACTTCCCGTCGCTCTCCGCCCGCACCATCGTCTATAAGGGCATGCTGACCACCGGCCAGCTGGAGCCCTTCTTCCCGGACCTGTCCGACCGCCGGTTCGGCTCCGCGATCGCGCTCGTGCACTCCCGGTTCTCCACGAACACCTTCCCGTCGTGGCCCCTCGCGCACCCGTACCGCTTCGTCGCGCACAACGGTGAGATCAACACCGTCAAGGGCAACCGCAACTGGATGGTCGCCCGCGAGTCGCAGCTCGTCTCCGACCTGTTCGGATCCGACGACAAGGCCCTCGACCGCGTCTTCCCGGTGTGTACGCCGGACGCCTCGGACTCGGCGTCCTTCGACGAGGTGCTGGAGCTGCTCCACCTCGGTGGCCGCTCCCTGCCGCACTCCGTGCTGATGATGATCCCGGAGGCGTGGGAGAACCACGACTCCATGGACCCGGCCCGGCGCGCCTTCTACCAGTTCCACTCCACGATGATGGAGCCCTGGGACGGCCCGGCCTGTGTCACCTTCACCGACGGCACCCAGGTCGGCGCCGTGCTCGACCGCAACGGTCTGCGCCCCGGCCGCTACTGGGTCACCGACGACGGCCTCGTCGTCCTCGGCTCCGAGGTCGGCGTCCTCGACATCGACCCCGCCAAGGTCGTCCGCAAGGGCCGCCTGCAGCCCGGCCGGATGTTCCTCGTGGACACCGCCGAGCACCGCATCATCGAGGACGACGAGATCAAGGCCCAGCTCGCGGCGGAGAAGCCGTACGCCGAGTGGCTGGAGGCCGGCGAGATCGAGCTGTCCGACCTGCCCGAGCGCGAGCACATCGTGCACACGCACGCCTCGGTCACCCGCCGCCAGCAGACCTTCGGTTACACCGAGGAGGAGCTGCGCGTCATCGTCGCCCCGATGGCCAAGGCCGCCGCCGAGCCGATCGGTTCGATGGGCACCGACTCGCCGATCGCCGCGCTGAGCGAGCGCCCGCGTCTGCTCTTCGACTACTTCACCCAGCTGTTCGCGCAGGTCACCAACCCGCCGCTGGACGCGATCCGCGAGGAGCTCGTGACCTCGCTGCGCTCGTCCCTCGGCCCGCAGGGCAACCTGCTGGACCCGACCGCCGCGTCCTGCCGCTCGGTCACCCTGCCCTTCCCGGTGATCGACAACGACGAGCTGGCCAAGCTCATCCACATCAACGCCGACGGCGACATGCCCGGCTTCAAGGCCGCGACCCTGTCCGGCCTGTACCGGGTGCACGGCGGCGGTGACGCGCTCGCCGCGCGCATCGAGGAGATCTGCGCCGAGGCCGACGCCGCCATCGAGAACGGCGCCCGTCTGATCGTCCTGTCGGACCGCCACTCGGACGCCGAGCACGCGCCGATCCCGTCGCTGCTGCTCACCGCGGCCGTCCACCACCACCTCATCCGCACCAAGCAGCGCACCCACGTGGGCCTGCTGGTCGAGGCCGGTGACGTCCGCGAGGTCCACCACGTCGCCCTGCTCATCGGCTACGGCGCCGCCGCGGTCAACCCGTACCTGGCGATGGAGTCCGTCGAGGACCTGGTCCGCGCCGGCACCTTCCTGTCGGGCATAGAGGCCGAGCAGGCCATCCGCAACCTGATCTACGCCCTCGGCAAGGGCGTCCTGAAGGTCATGTCCAAGATGGGCATCTCGACGGTCGCCTCCTACCGCGGCGCCCAGGTCTTCGAGGCCGTCGGTCTCGAAGACGCCTTCGTGGAGAAGTACTTCAACGGCACGGCCACCAAGATCGGCGGCGTCGGCATCGACGTCATCGCCAAGGAGGTCGCCGCCCGCCACGCCAAGGCGTACCCCGCCTCCGGCATCGCCCCGGCGCACCGCGCGCTGGAGATCGGCGGCGAGTACCAGTGGCGCCGCGAGGGCGAGCCGCACCTGTTCGACCCGGAGACGGTCTTCCGCCTCCAGCACTCCACGCGCACCGGCCGCTACGACGTCTTCAAGC
Source organism: Streptomyces shaanxiensis (assembly GCF_039537145.1). Classification (NCBI taxonomy): domain Bacteria; kingdom Bacillati; phylum Actinomycetota; class Actinomycetes; order Kitasatosporales; family Streptomycetaceae; genus Streptomyces; species Streptomyces shaanxiensis. The sequence continues at coordinate 372,740 of NZ_BAAAZY010000006.1, read as the reverse complement.
AGTACACGGACCGGGTGAACGAGCAGTCCGAGCGCCTCATGACGCTGCGCGGCCTGTTCGGCTTCAAGTCCGACCGCCCCTCGATCTCCATCGACGAGGTCGAGCCGGCCAGCGAGATCGTCAAGCGCTTCTCCACCGGCGCCATGTCGTACGGCTCCATCTCCAAGGAGGCGCACGAGACCCTCGCCATCGCCATGAACCAGCTGGGCGGCAAGTCCAACACCGGTGAGGGCGGCGAGGACCCGGACCGTCTGTACGACCCGGCGCGGCGTTCGTCGATCAAGCAGGTCGCCTCCGGCCGCTTCGGCGTCACGTCCGAGTACCTGGTCAACGCCGACGACATCCAGATCAAGATGGCCCAGGGCGCCAAGCCCGGTGAGGGCGGTCAGCTGCCCGGCCACAAGGTCTACCCGTGGGTCGCCAAGACGCGTCACTCGACGCCGGGCGTGGGCCTGATCTCCCCGCCGCCGCACCACGACATCTACTCCATCGAGGACCTGGCCCAGCTGATCCACGACCTCAAGAACGCGAACCCGCAGGCGCGGATTCACGTCAAGCTGGTCTCCGAGGTCGGCGTCGGCACGGTCGCCGCGGGTGTCTCCAAGGCGCACGCGGACGTGGTGCTCATCTCCGGCCACGACGGCGGTACGGGTGCCTCCCCGCTCACCTCGCTGAAGCACGCGGGTGGCCCCTGGGAGCTCGGCCTCGCCGAGACCCAGCAGACGCTGCTGCTCAACGGCCTGCGCGACCGTATCGTCGTACAGACCGACGGCCAGCTGAAGACCGGCCGTGACGTCGTCATCGCCGCGCTGCTCGGCGCCGAGGAGTTCGGTTTCGCGACCGCGCCGCTCGTCGTCTCCGGCTGCGTCATGATGCGCGTCTGCCACCTGGACACCTGCCCGGTCGGCATCGCCACCCAGAACCCGACCCTCAGGGACCGGTTCTCCGGCAAGGCCGAGTACGTCGTGAACTTCTTCCAGTACATCGCCGAAGAGGTCCGCGAGATCCTCGCCGAGCTGGGCTTCCGCTCCATCGAGGAGGCCGTCGGCCACGCCGAGACGCTGGACGTCACGCGTGCCGTCGACCACTGGAAGGCGCAGGGCCTGGACCTGGCCCCGCTGTTCCACGTGCCCGAGCTGCCCGAGGGCGCGGTGCGTCACCAGCTGGTCGAGCAGGACCACGGCCTGGAGAAGGCGCTCGACAACGAGCTCATCAAGCTCGCCGCCGATGCCCTGGCCGCGGACTCCGCGACCGACGCCCAGCCGGTGCGCGCGCAGGTCAAGGTCCGCAACATCAACCGCACGGTCGGCACCATGCTCGGCCACGAGGTGACGAAGAAGTTCGGTGGCGCGGGTCTGCCCGACGACACCATCGACATCACCTTCACGGGCTCGGCGGGCCAGTCCTTCGGTGCCTTCCTGCCGCGCGGTGTCACGCTGCGCCTGGAGGGCGACGCCAACGACTACGTCGGCAAGGGCCTCTCCGGTGGCCGGGTCGTCGTCCGTCCCGACCGGGGCGCCGACCACCTCGCCGAGTTCTCGACGATCGCGGGCAACACCATCGCGTACGGCGCGACCGGCGGTGAGCTGTTCCTGCGCGGTCGTACGGGCGAGCGGTTCTGCGTCCGCAACTCCGGTGCGCTGGTCGTATCCGAGGGCGTGGGCGACCACGGCTGCGAGTACATGACCGGTGGTCACGCGGTGGTCCTGGGCGAGACGGGCCGTAACTTCGCGGCCGGTATGTCCGGCGGTATCGCGTACGTCATCGACCTCGACCGCGACAACGTCAACGTCGGCAACGTCAGCGCCGTCGAGGCCCTCGACGACACCGACAAGCAGTGGCTGCACGACGTGGTCCGCCGCCACCAGGAGGAGACCGGCTCCACGGTCGCCGAGAAGCTCCTGGCCGAGTGGGAGACCGCCGTCGAGCGCTTCAGCAAGATCATCCCCAGCACGTACAAGGCAGTGCTCGCCGCCAAGGACGCCGCCGAGCGAGCCGGTCTGTCCGAGACCGAGATCACCGAGAAGATGATGGAGGCGGCGATCAATGGCTGACCCGAAGGGCTTTCTGAACCACGGCCGCGAGGTCGCCAAGTCCCGCCCGGTCGACGTACGGCTGAAGGACTGGAACGAGGTCTACGTCCCCGGCTCCCTGCTGCCGATCATCAGCAAGCAGGCCAGCCGCTGCATGGACTGCGGTATCCCGTTCTGCCACAACGGCTGTCCGCTGGGGAACCTGATCCCCGAGTGGAACGACTACGCCTACCGCGAGGACTGGTCGGCCGCGTCCGAGCGCCTGCACGCCACGAACAACTTCCCGGAGTTCACGGGCCGTCTGTGCCCGGCCCCGTGTGAGTCGGCGTGTGTGCTCGGCATCAACCAGCCGGCCGTCACCATCAAGAACGTCGAGGTCTCGATCATCGACAAGGCGTGGGACGCGGGCACCGTCGCCCCGCAGGCCCCGGAGCGCCTGTCCGGCAAGACCGTCGCCGTGATCGGCTCGGGCCCGGCCGGTCTGGCCGCCGCCCAGCAGCTCACGCGGGCCGGCCACACCGTCGCCGTCTACGAGCGCGCCGACCGCATCGGCGGCCTGCTCCGGTACGGCATCCCCGAGTTCAAGATGGAGAAGCGGCACATCAACCGCCGTATCGAGCAGATGCGCGCGGAGGGCACCCGCTTCCGTACCGGTATCGAGATCGGCCGCGACCTCAAGGCGACCGACCTCAAGAAGCGGTACGACGCGATCGTCATCGCCGCCGGTGCGACGACCGCCCGTGACCTCCCGGTCCCCGGCCGCGAGCTCAAGGGCATCCACCAGGCCATGGAGTACCTGCCGCTGGCGAACAAGGTGCAGGAGGGCGACTTCGTGGCGCCCCCCATCACCGCCGAGGGCAAGCACGTCGTGGTCATCGGCGGTGGCGACACCGGCGCCGACTGCGTGGGCACCGCCCACCGCCAGGGTGCGGCCTCGGTGACGCAGCTGGAGATCATGCCCCGCCCGAACGACGAGCGGAACGCGGTCTCCCAGCCGTGGCCGACCTTCCCGATGCTGTACAAGGTCACGTCCGCGCACGAGGAGGGCGGCGAGCGGGTCTACTCCGTCTCCACCACTCACTTCGAGGGCGACGAGGACGGCAACGTCCAGTGGCTGCACCTCAGCGAGGTCGAGTTCATCGACGGCAAGCTGACCCCGAAGCCGGGCACGGAGCGCAAGATCCCCGCCCAGCTGGTCACGCTGGCGATGGGCTTCACCGGCACCGACCGCGAGAACGGTCTGGTCGAGCAGTTCGGCCTGGAGCTCGACGAGCGCGGCAACATCGCCCGCGACGCCGACTTCCAGACCAACGTGCCCGGCGTGTTCGTCGCCGGTGACGCGGGCCGCGGCCAGTCGCTCATCGTGTGGGCGATCGCGGAGGGCCGCTCGGCCGCCCGTGGCACCGACCGGTTCCTGACCGGCGCGAGCGACCTGCCGGCCCCGATCCGGCCGACGGACCGCTCGCTGATGGTCTGACACCCCAAGAGACGTCCCGTACAACGGCGTACGGAACACTGACGGCGCCTGTCCCTTGTCCCCGACCGGACGAAAGGGCAGGCGCCGTCGCCTTTCTCAGGCATGGTCCAGAGGACGCCCCCCAGGGCCCCTAGGGCACCTTGTACGTCTCTCCGTACATCTGCCACTCCAGCGGCGTGCTCATCCGGAGGTTCCCGTTGTTCAGGAACCGCCGCTGGGCCGTGTCGATGCGCGTGGTGTCGGTGTCCGGCCGCTTCGCCCGCATGGCCGCCCGGCGTACGTCGAGGAAGGCGTCCAGGTACGTCTTCTCCGCGCCGCCCTCGGACGGGGAGTCCGCCTTGCGCAGGGCGCGTTCGCGCAGGACATAGAAGCCGTCCGCGTCGATGCCCGCGCCGTGGAAGACCATCGCGTCGTAGTACACGAACTGGCCCAGCGTGCCGAGCCCGTCGAGCTTGGCGAGGCGCACCGCCGGGTCGAAGTAGACGCGGTCGCGTTCGGCGTCCTGGGCCTCGCGGAACGCCGCCACCCGGGACTCCGCCTTCCAGGCCTTGGTGAAACCGGGGTCCAGGCCCTCGTGGGAGTCGGTGCCGTCGACCTCGCGCAGGGCGGGGAGATAGCGGGCGAGCCCGTTGTCCGGGTGGTCCTCGGTGTAGTTCTCGACCAGGTCGAGCAGGTCGTGGGTGCCGGTGCAGAAGCCGATGATGCCGGCCGTGTAGCCCTGGCCGTCGCCGAGGTCCTCGATGTAGCCGTAGGTGCGGCGCCAGTCGAGGGTCGAGCTCTCGGCGCTGGAGACGAGCTGCTGGGCCAGCTCCTTCTTCGCGGGAGCGGCGAGGCCCTTCGGCAGGCTCGCGATCAGCTCGTCGTCCGCCGCACGGTCCTGCTCGGCGCGGCTCTTGGCCTCCTGAAGGGCGTCCTGCTGCGCGGACGCGACGGTGGACTCCGCCGGGCTCTCCGCGGACTCCGAGGGGATCAGGAAGTAGACGACCGCCGCGACGGCGACCGGGACGACGGCGAAGAGCAGGACTCCGATACGTCTCACTGGGCGATCCCTCCGCCGGTCAGCTCCGCGACCTTGGCGACCGCGGCCATCGCCAGCAGCACCACCACGCCCACGCAGGCGGCCGCCTGGATCAGGGCCTGGCGCGGCCCGCGCGGGGCGTACGCGTAGGCGAACGTGACCGCGGCCCCCGTCAGCAGTCCACCGAGGTGGCCCTGCCAGGAGGTGATGCTCGCGGAGAGCAGCAGCCACAGGAGCAGGAACGCCATGAAACGGTTGACGGAGCGCATGTCGGCGCCGATGCGGTGGGCGAGGACGTAGTAGGCGGCACCGAGGCCGAAGATCGCGCCCGACGCGCCGACCGACTCCACGTGCGGGTCGGTGAGCAGCAGCTCGAACACCGAACCGCCCAGCGTGGCCAGCAGATAGAGCGCGAGGTACCGGGCCCGGCCCAGCATGGGCTCCACGACCCGGCCGAGCTGCCACAGCGTGAGCATGTTCATCACGATGTGCAGCACCCCGAAGGTGCCCTCGGTCGGCGCCGAGTGAAGGAACCCGCTGGTCAGCAGCCGGTCCCACTCTCCGGCGACCACGCCCTCGGCGTGCAGGTCCGACGGGTACCCGGGCGCGTAGACGTAGTAGCCGTCCGGCCCGGCCAGCCGGGCGCCGAGCATCGAGAACCGGTCCAGGATCTCCGGGCGCACCACCTCGGCCACGTAGGCGAGGACGTTGAGCCCGATGAGTACGGAGGTCACGAGCGGCGTCGCGGCGATCCGCCCGCCGACGAGCGTCCGGGCCTGCCGCACCGACCGCGCGCCCTCCTTCACGCACTCCACGCACTGGTGGCCGACGGACGCCTCCCGCATGCAGTCCGGGCAGATGTACCGGTCGCAGCGGGTGCAGCGGACGTGGGACTCGACCTTGGGGTGGCGATAGCAGGTCGTGGCCGTGGGCTGGGCGGACTGGGACTGGGCGGACTGGGACTGGCTGGACTCGGACTGGGTGGACTCGGGCTCCACAGCCGGCTCCTCGAAGGGGACTGGACGAACGGTGAGCCGGTGGGGGCGGCGGCGAACAAAATAGCGAACACCTGTGGACGGAGGGAGGGGCGGGGCCGGTGGTGTCGTAATCTCGGCTGCCAGTGGGACGTGTGAGGGGGAGACAGTATGGCAGCGATCAGTCTCAGCAAGGTCGAGGAGACCGCGCCCGCGCTGGTCAGCCTGTACAAAACCGCCGGGGTGTCGCTGCGCAAGCACGGACTGGACGGGGCGCGGGCCGCGGTCTACCTGGTCGTGGACTACTCCGGGTCGATGAAGCCGTACTACAAGGACGGCAGCGTGCAGGCGCTCGCCGACCGGGTGCTCGGGCTGTCGGCGCACTTCGACGACGACGGGACCGTGCCGGTGGTGTTCTTCTCGACCGACGTCGACGCGGAGACGGAGATCGCGCTGGCCGACCACCGGGGGCGCATCGAGCGGATCGTGGCCGGCCTCGGGCACATGGGCAAGACCAGCTACCACCTGGCCATGGACGCCGTCATCGACCACTACCTCGACAGCGGGTCGACGGCCCCCGCCCTGGTCGTCTTCCAGACCGACGGCGGCCCCATCAACAAGCTCGCCGCGGAACGCTACCTGTGCAAGGCGGCCCGCCTCCCGCTGTTCTGGCAGTTCATCGGCTTCGGCGACCCGGACAGCAAGCAGTTCGACTACCTGCGCAAGCTCGACGACCTGTCCGTCCCGGACAAGCGGGTCGTCGACAACGCCGGCTTCTTCCACGCCGGCGCGGAGCCGCGGAAGGTGTCCGACACCGAGTTGTACGACCGGCTCGTCGGCGAGTTCCCGAAGTGGCTGGTGGCGGCGCGGGCGCAGGGGATCGTACGGGGGTAGCGGCGCACGGTCGCCGACCTTGAGGGCTCGCCGGCACTCGCTCACCCGGTTGCTCGCCCCGTTGGCTTGGGCGGTATGACCGTGTAACCCTGTGGTTGATCCGACGGGGAGGCGACGGCGTATGGACGGCGCACGATCGGGGAACGAGGAAGCGGTGGCCGGGCGGGCCGCCCCGCCCGGGAAGGGCGAGCGAGTCGCCGACTGGGCCGACGGACGGCTGGGGATCTACGCGCTGGCCAAGGCCAATATGCGCAAGGTCTTTCCGGACCACTGGTCCTTCATGCTGGGCGAGGTCTGCCTCTACAGCTTTCTCGTCCTGATCCTCACCGGCGTCTATCTCACCCTGTTCTTCGACCCGAGCACCAACGAGGTCGTCTACAACGGCACCTACGAACCCCTCAACGGCGTCCTGATGACCAGGGCCTACGAGTCCACGCTCGACATCAGCTTCGACGTGCGCGGCGGGCTGCTCATACGCCAGATCCACCACTGGGCGGCGCTGGTCTTCGTCACCGGGATGCTCGTGCACATGATGCGGGTGTTCTTCACCGGAGCCTTCCGCAAGCCGCGCGAGATCAACTGGGTGTTCGGCTGGTCCCTGCTGATGCTCGGCATCATCACCGGCCTGACCGGCTACTCCCTCCCCGACGACCTGCTGTCCGGCACCGGCCTGCGGTTCGCCCACGGCGCGATCCTGTCGATCCCGATCGTGGGGACGTACGTGGCGTTCTTCCTCTTCGGCGGGGAGTTCCCCGGGGAGGACTTCATCGCCCGGCTGTACCCGATCCACATCCTGCTGCTGCCCGGGATCATGCTGGGCCTGGTGGTCGCCCATCTGATCCTGGTCTTCTACCACAAGCACACGCAGTACCCGGGTCCCGGCCGCGACCAGAAGACGGTCGTCGGCATGCCCTTCCTGCCGGTGTACATGGCCAAGGCGGGCGGCTTCTTCTTCCTGGTGTTCGGCGTGCTGACGGTCATGGGCGGCATCGCCAGCATCAACCCCGTGTGGGCGTTCGGGCCCTACCGTCCGGACCTGGTGACCACGGGTGCCCAACCCGACTGGTACCTGGGCTTCTCCGAGGGCCTGATCCGGGTGATGCCGGGATGGGAGATCAACGCCTGGGGCCACACCCTGGAACCGGGCGTCTTCATCCCCTTCTCCCTCTTCCCGCTGATCCTGCTCGCGCTGGGCGTGTATCCCTTCGTCGAGGCGTGGATCACCGGCGACAAACGGGAGCACCACATCCTCGACCGGCCGCGCAACATGCCCGTGCGCACCGGCCTCGGCGCGGCCTGGCTGAGTCTGTACGCGGTGCTGCTGATCGGTGGCGGCAACGACATCGTGGCCACGCATCTGCATCTGTCCATCAACCTGATCACGTGGTTCGTGCGGATCGCGGTCTTCGTCGTGCCGGTCGTCACCTACATGGTGACCAAGCGGATCTGCCTCGGGCTGCAGCGCCGGGACCGGGCCAAGGTGCTGCACGGCAGGGAGACGGGCACCATCAAACGGCTCCCGCAGGGGGAGTTCATCGAGGTCCACGAACCCCTCTCCCAGGGGCAGCTGTTCACCCTGACCCAGCACGAGGAGCATCCGCCGTACGAGGTCGGTCCGCTCGTCGACGCGAACGGCGTCCGGCGCCGGGTCCCCCGGACCCAGCGGGTGCGGGCCCGGCTGGCGCGGGCGATGTTCGGGCCTCGGTCGCGGATCACCAAGCCGACGGTGGAGGAGTACCGCGAGATCACCAGCGGCGATCACCACTGAGCCGATCACCACTGGGACGGTCGTGCCGGGGCCGAGCGGCGCCGAGCACCTCGGCCCTGCAGGCGTCCGGGCTGCCCCAGGCGGTGCGCAGGGCGCGGGCCTTGGTGAGCCAGAGCGACAGGTCGTACTCCGCCGTGTAGCCGATCGCGCCGTGCGCCTGGAGTGCCGTACGGGCGGTCGCGTACGCGGCCTCGCAGGCGGTGACCTTGGCGGCGGCTATGTCGGCCGTGTCCATGGTGAGCGCGGCGCCGAGGACGAGGGGCCGGGCGAACTCCAGGGCGACCTTCGCGTCGGCGAGCCGGTGCTTGACTGCCTGGAACGAGCCTATGGGGACGCCGAACTGGGTCCGCCGCCGGACGTGGGCGACCGTCCTGTCGAGCAGTGCGAGGCCCACGCCGAGGGCCTGGGCGGCGGTGGTCAGGCGGGCGTGGGCGAGGGCTTGCGCGGTGGGCGGGTCGGGGCTGAGGAGTTCGCCGCCGGGGTCGAGGGGCGTGAGGCGGCGGGCCGGGTCCAGGGAGGGGCGCACGGGGCCATGGCCGGGGGAGAGGTGCAGGCCGTGCGGGGTCAGCGTGAGGTGGGTGGTGGCCGCGTCGCCGTCCAGGGCGTACGGCGCCGTCCACGCCAGCGTCGCCATCGCCTCGCCCGTCGCCAGCGCCGGAAGGAGCCGCTTGGCCGCGCCGGGGTCCGGCAGACCGGCGAGCAGGGCCGCGGCGGTGACCGTCTCCACCAGTGGCCCCGGCACCGCATGCCGCCCCAACTCCACGAAGGCGACGGCGAGTTCGACGGGCCGCGGCCCCAGTCCCTCGTATGCCTCGGGAACGGCCAGCGCGAAGACTCCGGCTTCTGCGATACGGGACCACAGCGCACGGCCACGGGCATGCTCGCCCCGGCTCCACTCCCGCACGACCGACGGCGTGTCCGCCGCCGTCAGCATCGCGTCCAGCGAGTCGGCGAAGGCCCGCTGCTCGGCGTCGAGGAGGAACCTCATCAGCGTCGCCCCTTCGGCAGGCCGAGCAGCCGCTCGGCGATGATGTCGCGCTGGATCTCGTTCGTGCCCGCGTAGATGGGGCCGGCGAGGGAGAAGACGTAGAGCTCGGACCAGTCGGTGTCGGCCAGCTCGCCCTCGACGCCCAGAAGATCGAGGGCCGTCTCGTGCAGCGCGATGTCGTACTCCGACCAGAAGACCTTGTTCAGGCTGGACTCCGGGCCGATCGACTCGCCGTCGAGGAAGCGGGAGGCGGCGGCGTAGGTGAAGAGCTGGTACGCCCGGGCGCCGATCAGGGCGTCGGCCACGCGGTGCCGTGTGTTCTCCGGGCTGCCCCGGGTGTGCCAGAGATGCAGCAGGCGATCCGCGCTCGCGAGGAAGCGGCCGGGGGAGCGCAGCATCAGGCCGCGTTCGTTGCCCGCCGTCGACATCGCGATCCGCCAGCCCTGTCCCGGCTCGCCGATCACGTCCTCGTCCGGCACGAACACCTCGTCCAGGAACAGCTCGGCGAACGCGGGCTTCCCGTCGAGACGGGCGATGGGGCGGACCGTGACCCCGGGGGCGCGCAGGTCGAACATCAGGTACGTCAGGCCCTGGTGCGGCTTGGGCCTGTCCGGGTCGGTGCGGAACAGGCCGAACGCGCGGTCGGCGAAGGCGGCGCGCGAGGACCAGGTCTTCTGGCCGGACAGCAGCCAGCCGCCGTCCGCACGCACTGCCCTCGACCTCAGCGAGGCCAGATCCGAACCCGCCTCCGGCTCCGACCACGCCTGCGCCCAGATCACCTCGCCGGTGGCCATGGACGGCAGCACGCGCGCGCGTTGCTCCTCCGTGCCGTACTCGAAGAGGGTCGGGGCGAGGAGGCCGGCGCCGTTCTGGTTGACGCGTCCCGGCGCGCCCGCCGCCCAGTACTCCTCCTCGAACAGCAGCCACTGCACGAGCGTGGCGTCCCGGCCGCCGTACGCCGTCGGCCAGTGCACCACCGACCAGCGGTCGGCGGCGAGTCGGGCCTCCCAGGCCCGGTGCGCCGCGAAGCCCGCCTCGGTCTCCAGGGAGGGGAGCGGGTCGGGCGGCACATGCGCGCGCAGCCAGGCCCGGGCCTCGGCGCGGAACGCCTCGTCGGCGGCGGAGTGGGTGAGGTCCACTGCCGTCCTCCCTCCCTGCGAGTCTTCCCTAACAAGTGTTTGGTAGGTTAGCGTGCTGCCATGACAAACGTCGAGGCGCCGACGTACGTTCCCGGGCACGGACTGCTCCCCGGGCGCACGGCCGTCGTCACCGCCGCGGCCGGCGCGGGCATCGGCGGCGCTACCGCCCGCCGCCTCCTGGAGGAGGGCGCCCGCGTGCTGATCAGCGACGCCCACGCGCGGCGGCTGAAGGAGCACGAGGCGGAGCTGGCCCGGGAGTTCGGGGGCGCGGTGACGTCCGCGGTGTGCGATGTCACCGACGAGACGCAGGTGCGGGCCCTCTTCGACACCGCCCTACAGGAGCACGGCCGACTGGACGTGGTCGTCAACAACGCCGGCCTCGGCGGGACTTCGCCCCTCGTCGACATGACCGACGAGCAGTGGTCGAAGGTCCTCGACGTGACCTTGAACGGCACCTTCAGATGCACCCGGGCCGCCCTGCGCCGGATGCGGGACACCGGCGGCGGCGTGATCGTCAACAACGCCTCCGTCGTCGGCTGGCGCGCCCAGGCCGGGCAGGCACACTACGCCGCCGCGAAGGCCGGCGTGATGGCGCTGACCCGGTGCGCCGCGATCGAGGCCGCCGAGTACGGGGTACGGGTCAACGCGGTGGCGCCGAGCCTCGCCATGCACCCGCACCTGGCGAAGGTGACGACCCCCGAGCTGCTGGAGGAGCTCACCGCCCGCGAGGCCTTCGGGCGGTACGCCGAGCCCTGGGAGGTGGCCAACGTGATCGTCTTCCTGGCGTCGGGCTACTCGTCGTACATGACCGGCGAGATCGTCTCCGTCAGCAGCCAGCATGCCTAGGACGACAGCAGCCACCCTGCCCAGGACGACAATGGACCCGTGCCGACCAAGAAGAAGCCCCAGGTGACCGCCGCAGCCGCCAGGCGGCGCGAACTCCTCGACACCGCCGCCGAGGTCTTCGCCGAGCAGGGCTACAACGCCACGACCGTACGCAAGATCGCGGACCACGCGGGCATGCTCGCGGGCAGCCTCTACTACCACTTCGACTCCAAGGAGTCGATGCTGGAGGAGATCCTGCGGACCTTCCTCGACGAACTCTGGGGCGGCTACGACGCCGTCCTGGGCGCCGAGCTCGGGCCACGCGAGACCCTCGAAGCCCTGGTCACCGAGTCGTTCCGGGAGATCGACCGGCACCGCGCCGCCGTCGCGATCTACCAGAAGGAGAACAAACAGCTGGTGGCGCAGGAGCGGTTCGCGTTCCTCGCCGAGTCGCAGCGCAGGTTCGAGAAGGCCTGGCTGTCCACGCTGGAGCGCGGGGTCGCGGCCGGGGTGTTCCGGTCCGACCTCGACGTCCGGCTCACCTACCGGTTCGTGCGGGACACGGTGTGGGTCGCCGCGTCCTGGTACCGGCCCGGCGGACAGCACAGCCCGGAGGAGATCGCCCGGCAGTACCTGTCGATGGTGCTGGACGGGATCGCCGTACGCACGTGATCGCCGTACGCACGTAACTCATTGGGGAGTTGCCATGGCCGAGGCCTACATCGTCGAAGCGGTCCGCACGCCCGTCGGGCGGCGCGGGGGAGGGCTCAGCGCGGTCCATCCGGCCGACCTGGGCGCGCATGTGCTGAAGGAGCTCGTCTCACGCGCGGGCATGGATCCGGCCGCCGTCGAGGACGTCGTCTTCGGCTGCCTGGACGCCGTCGGACCGCAGGCCGGGGACATCGCGCGGACCTGCTGGCTGGCGGCCGGGCTGCCCGAGGAGGTGCCGGGTGTGACCGTGGACCGGCAGTGCGGGTCCTCGCAGCAGGCCGTGCACTTCGCCGCGCAGGGCGTGCTGTCCGGCACCCAGGACCTGGTGGTCGCGGGCGGCGTGCAGAACATGTCGATGATCCCCATCGCCTTCGCCACCCGGCAGGCGGCCGAGCCACTGGGGCTGACGGCGGGGCCCTTCGCGGGCAGCGAGGGCTGGCGGGCCCGGTACGGGGAGAAGCCGGTCAACCAGTTCGTCGGCGCCGAGATGATCGCCGCGAAGTGGGGGATCAGCCGGCCGGACCAGGAGGAGTTCGCGCTGCGCTCGCACCGACGGGCGCTGCGGGCGATCGACGAGGGACGCTTCGAGCGGGAGGTCGTGCCCTACGGGCCGGTCGCCGTCGACGAGGGGCCGCGCCGGGACACCTCGCTGGAGAAGATGGCAGGGCTGAAGCCGGTCATCGACGGCGGCACCGTCACGGCGGCCTGTTCCTCGCAGGTATCCGACGGCGCGGCGGCGATGTTGCTGGCCTCGGAGCGGGCCGTGCGCGAGCATGGGCTCACGCCCCGGGCCCGGGTGCACCACCTCTCGGTGCGCGGTGAGGATCCCATCCGCATGCTCACCGCCCCGATCCCCGCCACCGCCCACGCCCTGAAGAAGACCGGCCTGTCGATCGACGACATCGACCTCGTCGAGATCAACGAGGCCTTCGCACCGGTGGTCCTGGCCTGGCTGAAGGAGACCGGCGCGGATCCGGACAAGGTCAACGTCAATGGCGGGGCGATCGCTCTCGGCCACCCGTTGGGCGCGACCGGCGTGAAGCTGATGACGACCCTGGTGCACGAACTGGAGCGCACCGGCGGGCGGTTCGGGCTGCAGACGATGTGCGAGGGCGGGGGACAGGCCAACGTGACGATCATCGAGAGGCTGTGACGGTGCGACCGACGGACTTCGGCGGACGGAGTCCGGCGCAGGCACCCGAAGAGAGGCTGTGAAGGCCGTCAGCCGGTCAGGTGCTGTCGTACCTCGTCCGCCTCCTTCATGATCCGCTCCACCAGCTCCGCGCACGACGGCAGGTCGTCGATCACCCCGGCGACCTGCCCGGACGCCATCACCCCCAGATCCGTACGGCCGTCCACCATGGACGCCTTCAGCAGCATCGGCGTGTTCGCGGCGAGCAGGACCTGGCTCCAGCTCAGGTCCTTGCCGTGCCTGAGCGCGCGGCCGTCCTGGAGCATCCGGCGCCAGCTCGTGCCGGACAGCTTCCGGTAGCCGGCCGCCCTGCGCACCGCCTGGAGGAGAGCCCACGCGCGGCCCGAGCGCTCCAGAGCGTCGACCAGGTCCGTGCGGAGCATGCGGTGGGGCAGGCCGTCCACGGCCCGGGTGACCGTGACATCCCGTACGGTCGCCGCCAGATACCGCGCCTTCACCGCGTCCGGCACCGTCGAGTCCGAGGTCAGCAGGAACCGCGTGCCCATCGCGACCCCCGCCGCCCCGTACGCCAGCGCCGCGACCAGGCCCCGCCCGTCGAAGAAGCCGCCCGCCGCCACGACCGGTATCTCCACGGAGTCGACCACCTGCGGCAGCAGCACCGTCGTCGCCACCTCTCCGGTGTGCCCGCCGCCCTCCCCGCCCTGCACGATCACCGCGTCCGCGCCCCACGCCGCGACCTTCTCGGCGTGCCGCCGGGCGCCGATCGAGGGGATGACGACCACGCCCGCGTCCTTGAGTTCGGCGATCAGCTCCCGGGAGGGCGCGAGGGCGAAGGAGGCGACGCGCACCCCCTCGTCGATCATGACGCGGACCCGGTCGCCGGCGTCCGAGGCGTCCGCCCGCAGGTTCACTCCGAACGGCGCGTCCGTACGGGACTTGACCTCGCGGATCGCCGCACGCAGCCGGTCGACGGTCATCGTCGCGGAGGCCAGGATGCCCAGCGCGCCGGCGTCAGCCGTCGCCGACACGAGCCGCGGGCCCGCCACCCAGCCCATCCCCGTCTGCACGATCGGGTGGCGGACCCCGACCAGCCGGGTCAGCGGTGTCTCCATCACGCACCGACCTCCTTGACGCGGGTGTTCTCCGGGTCGACGACCTCGCGGATGAGCCGTAGCTCCTCCGCGGTGGGGGGACGGGTCCGGGACACGTCGTCGTCCGGGAGGACCAGTTCGAAGGAGGTCGCCTCTCTGACCTGGTCCAGGGTGACTCCCGGGTGGAGCGAGACCAGCCGCATCGAGTGGTCGGGAGTGCCGAAGTCGAAGACGCCCAGGTCGGAGACGACGCGGGGGATGCGGTGGTAGCGGGCGCCGCCCGCATGGTCGTATCCGACTCCGCACACCATGTCGACCTGCTCGACGAAGACCCGCCGGGAATGCCTCGGGACCCAGTAACTGGTCGGATTGTTGAGGGAGTTGACCGGTGCGCCGCGCACCCCGAGCAGTTGGCGCTTCGGCTTCGCCCAGTCGCCGATGCACGAGATGTTCTGGTTGCCGTACCGGTCGATCTGGCTCGCGCCCATCATCACGTGCCGACGGCCGCCGGTGACCAGGGCGAGGTGCTGGCGGTACGGCAGCCAGCCCTCGGCCGTCCCGTCCGGGCGGACGAGTGTCGCCTCGCCGTCGGTCAGCAGCAGGTCGGGCGAGAAGGTGAGCCGGGCGAGGCGGGCGCCGATGGACGGGATCAGGCCCATCGGGCTGGCCAGCACCTCCCCGTTGCCCCGCCATGCCTCGGCGCAGGCGATCACGCAGTACTCGGCGCGGGTGGCCTCCGTCATGGCTTCCACGCCCCCTCCCTGACCGCCGACCGGTACGCCTGCTCGTCCCCGCCGAGGAACCGCGCCGCGAACTCCGCCCAGGGCGTGGTCGCGTACGTCTTCTGGAAGGCCTCGTCCCGGCCGTAGTCGGGTGCGCAGGACGTGAAGTGCGCTCCGTTCGGGGCCTCGACGACCCCCGTCACCGTGTGCCGCTTGATCAGCAGCGACTGCGGGGCAGCCTCCTTCAGCAACTCGGCCGTGTCGACCACCCGTTCACAGGAGAGGTAGGCCGTGTCCGCCGCCTCGCAGAAGAGGTCGTCGAAGTAGGGATCGGGGCCCAGGTACTGGCCGTTGCCCAGCCGGTCGGCGCGATTGACGTGCACCAGGGCGGCATCCAGGCGCAGGGCGGGCATGGCGACGAACGTCTCCCCGTCGTCGTACGGCGAAGTCACCGTCCGCAGGCCGGGGTTGACCCGCATGACGTCCGAACCGATCCCGGCGCGCACCGGGAGGAAGGGCAGCCGGTTCGCGGCCGCGCGCAGGCCCCACATGAACATCGCCTCGTCGATCTCCATGAGTTCGAGGGCGCCGCGTTCGCGGGCCGCGCGGTAGTGCGGTTCCAGCGGGATCGAGTCGAGGGTGACGAAGGCGGTGACCAGCTTGCGGACACGTCCGGCGGCGGCGAGCATGCCGACGTCGGGCCCGCCGTACGAGACGACGGTGAGGTCGGTGACGTCGGAGCGCAGCAGCGCACGCACCAAGGCCATCGGCTTGCGCCGCGAGCCCCAGCCGCCGATGCCCAGGGTCATGCCGCTGCGCAGCCGTGAGACGACCTCGTCCGCGGTCGTCGTCTTGTCGCTCATTCAGCCACCGTCCCTTCCGAACGTGTCACGAACCCGGTCGGCCACCCCGCTGAGGCCCGCCTCGAAGGTGAAGCCCTGCTCGAAGCGGTAGCTGCGCCGTACGTCGACCGGGTCGATGCCGTTGATGGCGGCCTTGGCCAGGCGCAGCAGCTGCCCGTCCTTGGCGGCGATATCGCGTGCCAACTCCAGCGCGGCGGCGTTGAGTTGCTCGCGCGGTACGACCCGCCACACCGAGCCGTGCGCGTGCAGTTCGGCCGCGGTCGCCGTGCGCGAGGTGTAGTACAGCGCGCGCATCAGATGCTGGGGGACCAGCCGGGCCAGATGGGTGGCCGCGCCCAGTGCCCCCCGGTCCAGCTCGGGCAGCCCGAAGACGGCGTCCTCGCTCGCCACGATCGCGTCCGCGTTGCCCACCAGCCCGATACCGCCGCCCAGACAGAAGCCGTGCACGGCCGCCACGACGGGCACCTCGCAGTCGTACACCGCCGCGAAGGCGTCCGCGCAGGCGTGGTTGGCGCCGATCAGCGCGCTGTGCCCGTCCTTCTGTATCTCCTTGATGTCCACGCCGGCGTTGAACCCGCGCCCCTCGGCCACGAGGACGACGCACCGGGTCCGGGGGTCCCGGCCCGCCGCCCGCACCGCGTCGGCCAGCGCGAACCAGCCCTCCACCGGCAGGGCGTTCACCGGTGGGAAGTCGACGGTGACGACGGCGATTGCACTGTCTTCGGGCCCCCTTTCCTGGGACGAGGTTTCCGGGGACGAGGTGGAGACACCCATGGCCGCATCAGCTACCTTTCCACCAAACGTTTGTTAGGTGAAGGGTAGCCGTGCATGGGGCTGGACGGGAAGGTCGTGGTCGTCACGGGCGGCACGCGGGGCGTAGGCGCCGGGATCACCCGGGCCTTCGCCGAGGCCGGCGCGGAGGTCGTGGTCTGTGCGCGCAGACCACCCGAAGTCCCTTTCCCAGGCACCGAGTTCAGGCATCTGGACCTGCGGGACCCGGAAGCCGTACGGGCCTTCTTCGCGGCCCTGCCCCGTCTCGACGTGTTGGTCAACAACGCGGGTGGCACACCGTACCGACGGTTGACGGACGCGGACGCCGAGCGGCACGCGCGCGTGGTCGAGCTGAACCTCGTCGCGCCGATGACGGCGTCCCTGGCCGCGTACGAGCACCTGAGGCGGGTGCGGGGCTCGGTGGTGATGGTCGGCAGTGTCAGCGGCGGCCGTGCCTCGCCCGGGTCGGCGGCGTACGGGGCGGCGAAGGCCGGGCTGGAGAGCCTGGCCCGGTCGATGGCGGTGGAGTGGGCGCCGGAGGTGCGCGTCAACACGCTGGTCGTGGGCATGGTCCGCACCGAGCGGTCCCACCTCCACTACGGGGGCGAGGACGGCATCGCGGCCGTCTCCCGCACCGTCCCGCTCGGCCGCCTCGCCGAACCGTCCGACATCGGCGCGGCCGCCGTCTTCCTCGCCTCCGACGCCGCCGCCTACATCAGCGGGGCGAGCCTGCTCGTGCACGGCGGGGGCGAGCGGCCCGCGTTCCTGGACGCCGCAACGGTCAACAAGGAGGCATGACATGAGCCGGATCTGTGAGGGGCGGGTCGTCGTGGTCACCGGCGGGGGGCGGGGGCTGGGGCGTGCGCATGCGCTGGCGTTCGCGGGGGAGGGGGCGAAGGTCGTCGTCAACGACCTGGGGGTCGGGCTGGACGGTTTGGCGGGCGCGGGTGGATCTGCCCGGCAGGTGGGTGAGGACGGGCCCGCTCGGCAGGGGGCCGTCGGGGGCCCGGGCGGGCAGACGGGTGTCGGTGGGTCGGCCGGGCGGACGGCCGGGGACGGCGGCCCGGCTGGGCAGGGGGCTGTGGAGGGGCCTGGTGGTCAGGGGGCTGCGGAGGGCCCCCGTGGGCAGGGGACGGTGGGCGGTTCGGTTCGGCAGCCGGCCGTGGGCGGTCCTGCCGGGCCGGTGGTCGCGGACAGCGCCGGCCGGCAGGTGGTCGCGCACAACCCCTCCCAACAGGTGGTCGCGGACAACCCCGCCCAGCAGGTGGTCGAGGAGATCCGCGCGGCGGGCGGTGAGGCGATCGCGCACCGCGGTGACGTGGCGACGAGCGCCGGGGCGGCCTCGCTGGTGGCGGCCGCCGTGGAGACGTACGGCCGTCTCGACACCCTCGTCAACAACGCCGGCTTTCTGCGTGACCGGATGCTGGTCAACCTCGACGAGGACGACTGGGACGCTGTCGTGCGCGTCCATCTCAAGGGGCACTTCCTCCCGTTGAAGCACGCGGCCGCGTACTGGCGTGCGGAGGCGAAAGCGGGCCGTAGGCCGGATGCCCGGGTCGTGAACACGAGCAGCGGGGCGGGCCTGTTGGGCTCGCTCGGGCAGGTCAATTACAGCGCCGCGAAGGCCGGGATCCTCGCCCTGACGCTGGTCGCTGCGGCCGAGTTGGGTCGCTACGGCGTTCAGGTCAACGCGATCGCCCCGGCGGCCCGTACGCGGATGACCGAGCGCACCTTCGCCGAGACGATGGCGGCGCCCGAGGTCGGCTTCGATGCCATGGCGCCGGAGAACGTCTCGCCGTTGGTCGTCTGGCTGGGCTCGGTGGGGAGTGAGGGCGTGACGGGGAGGGTTTTCGAGGCGGAGGGTGGGCGGATCACGGTGATGGAGGGGTGGAGGGCGGGACCGAGTGTGGACAAGGGGGCGCGGTGGATGCTGGGGGAGGCGGGGGAGGCGGCGCTGAAGCTGTTGGGGGAGGCGGGGGTGCCGGGGGTGGTGTACGGCGCGTGAGGGTTTTCTCGCCCCCGCCGCCCCTACCCGTCCCGTCCTTCTGGGGCTCCGCCCCAGACCCCGCTCCTCAAACGCCGGAGGGGCTGATTTTGGCATTTCAGCCTGTCCGGCGTTTGAGGACGAGGCCCTTCGGGCCGAAGCGGGGGTCTGGGGGCGGCAGCCCCCAGGGACGGGACGGGTAGGGGCGGCGGGGGCGAAGAACCCCCTACGTGTCACACTCCAGCACCGTCCGGCACAACCCACACCGCGCCCGAACCCTCCCCCGCACCGGCACCCGAATCCGCTGCTGACACGTAGGGCAGGGAAACGACACCCGCAACGGCCCCCGCCCGTCCGGCGTGAACGCGTACGCCGCCCCCGGCCGCGTCCCGGCACCACGCTGGTCCTGCGCATGGCGCCGATCGTGGGCGTACCGCCGCCGCCCCGCCCACCCGGCCGCCGTCAGCGGCGGCTGCTGCTCGTCGCGGCGGGCCTCGGCCAGGCCCTTCACATACGCCGTGTACGCCTGCGGACTGGTGAACCACACCGACGGATCCTCCGCGAAGAGCAGCGCCCGCTTGGCGAGGACGTACCCGAACTCCTCCGGCGTCAGATACCCCAGCTTCTGCGAGGACGCCGCGTCCTCCCGGTACGCGTCGAGGAGCAGCCATCCCGCGCCCAGATACGTCGTCGCCGTGTCCGTGAGGATCTCGTTGTCCCGGGTGCCCGGGAAGGACAGGCCGAGGCGGTGCAGATACACGTGCATCACCTCGTGGGCGAGCGCCGCCCCGATGTCCCGGCGATGGGTGCGGAACCGTTCGTTCAGCTCGACGAAGTACTCGGGCCCGGCGGCGAGTTCGACGTTCGCCGCGTGGCTCATCTCCCGGAAGCCGACGATCAGCCGGGCGTCCGGAAGGCGGTAGTGCCGGACCAGCTCGCGGGCCACACGCTGCGCGCCCAGATACAGATCGTCCGTGTCGGAGAACGCCACGTCCGCCGGCGCCACGCTGGCCGCGAACGTCTGGATGGTGTCGTACGACAGCCGCCTGTAGAGCGCGGTGATGGAGGCCCGCACCGTCTCCAGGTGTGGGAAGCCGTGCTGAACCGGTCCGCCGTTCGCCACGCCCGTACCCCCAAGACGCCTTGAACCCGATTCCACTCTACGGGGATGAGAGGGGATTTTCCCTGGCGGGGTTCCACCGCCGGGACGTGAGATCCGTCCTTGTCAGGCATGCCACCCGATCTTCATACTGCGGGCCGCTCAACACGCCATGAAAGGACGTATGTTGACCAGCTCGCCGAAGAGAAGCGGCAAGACCCTGGCCAAGAGAGCGGCGGCCGTCGGTGCCGTCGCGCTCGCGGTCGCCTCCCTCCAGCCCCTCAGCGCGAACGCCGCGTCCACCCGCGTCGTCGGTGGAACGCCCGCCGCGCAGAACGAGTTCCCGTTCATGGTCCATCTCTCCATGGGCTGCGGCGGGGCGCTCTACAAGAAGGACGTCGTCCTGACCGCGGCCCACTGCATGGACGGCTCCGGCAACAACACCAGCATCACCGTCACCGCGGGTGTCAACGACCTCGACTCCTCGGCCGCGATCAAGGTCAAGTCGAAGAAGGTCAAGGTGGCCCCGGGCTACAACGGCTCCGGCAAGGACTGGGCGCTGATCAAGCTCGCCCGGCCCATCGACAAGCCGACGCTGAAGATCGCCACCACGGACCGCTACAACCGCGGCATGTTCACGATCGCCGGGTGGGGCGACACCGAGGAGGGAGGCGGCACGGGCACGACCAAGCTCCAGAAGGCCACCGTTCCCTTCGTCGCCGACCGCATCTGCAAGCGCCACTACGGGAACCGGCTGGTGTCGAAGGAGGAACTGTGCGCCGGCTGGCAGAGCGGCGGCATCGACACCTGCCAGGGCGACTCCGGCGGCCCCATGTTCCGCAAGGACGACGCGGGCAAGTGGCTCCAGGTCGGCATCGTCAGCTGGGGCGACGGCTGCGCCCGCGCCGGTGTGCCCGGCGTCTACACGGAGGTCAGCACCTTCGCGAAGGCCATAGCCAGCGCGGCGAACGCGCTGTAGGGCGCTCGCCGCACCAGGGGTACGTCAGACGGCCCGGAGGAACGGGGCACCCGCCTCGGCGGACCCCGGCCGGGCCGTCTCGTCCAGCTCCAGCACCCACACCTCGTTGACTCCCTCCCGCAGCACGGGCCCCGGGACGTACAGCGAGCGCTGCGGTCCCGCGGACCAGTAGCGGCCGAGGTTGAAGCCGTTGATCCAGACGAACCCGCGGGTCAGCGCCGGCAGCTCCAGGCGGGCGTCACCGGCGCCCCGCACGGTGACGGTGCCCCGGTACAGCCCCGGGGCACCGTCCTCGGGCAGCTCCCGCGACGGCACCGCCCTCACCCGCTCGACGTCGTCCAGCGCCTCAAGGCGCAGCCCACGCGCGCGTACGTCGTGCAGATACTGCCGCTCGTGCAGCACGCCCCCGGTGATCCCCTTGGGCTCGCCCAGCCGCGGCCCGTAGTTCACCCGCCCCAGGGACTCCACCCACAGCTCCACGCGCGCGTGGCCGGCGACGGGCTCCTTGAGGCTCGCCTCGTCCTCGCTGAGCACTCCGGCCCGCTCCCCGTCGACGTACACCACGGCGAGGTCCCGCAGCCCGCGCACCGTCAGCGGATACGGCTGCCGCGGCCCCGGCACCGTCACCTCGTACCGCACCAGGCCCCGCTCGACGCCCAGTTCCTCGAAGGCGGGCGGGACGGGACCGGACGCCTCCGGGTCGCCCAGCGTCCGCAGTACGTCGCCCAGGGGCGCCCAGTCGGTCAGGACCACCTCGGCCGGCTGACCCAACGGCGTGGGCGTGGCCGGGACTTCGGGCAGCGGGGCGTCGGCGTACTCGGCGAGGACGTCGCGGAAGGCCCAGAACTTCGCTGTGGGACGGCCGTACTCGTCGACCGGGGCGTCGTAGTCGTACGACGTGACGTCGGGCTCCAGCGGGCCGTCGTGCAGCGCGCCGCCGCCCCGGTTGGCGCCCGCCCAGCCCGCGAAGTTCGTGCCGCCGTGCGCCATGTACAGGTTGACCGACGCCCCGCACTCCAGGATCTCCCGCAGGGCCGCCGACGCGTCCCCGGGATCCCGTACGACGTGCTCGCCGCCCCAGTGGTCGAACCAGCCGCACCAGAACTCCATGCACATCAGCGGACCTTCGGGGCGGTGCCGGCGCAGCGTCTCGAAGGCCACGCGCGCGTGCGAGCCGAAGTTGACGGTGGCCAGGACGCCGGGGACCGAGCCGCCGGAGAGCATGTGGTCCTCGGGGCCGTCCGAGGTGAACAGCGGAACCGTGACGCCGTGTTCGCGCAGCAGACCGGCCAGCCGGCGCAGGTACTCCGCGTCCGAGCCGTAACTGCCGTACTCGTTCTCCACCTGCACCATGATCACCGGGCCGCCGCGGTCGATCTGCCGGGGCACGACCTCGGGCAGGAGCCGCTCGAACCAGCGCGCCACGTGGCCCAGATAGCGCTCGTCACGGGTACGCGCGCGTGCGCCCACCTCGGCCGTCAGCCAGTACGGCAGCCCGCCGTTCTCCCACTCGGCGCAGATGTAGGGCCCCGGCCGCACGATCGCCCACAGCCCCGCCTCCCGGGCCGCGTCCAGGAACCGGCCGAGCGCCCCCGTGTCCCGGCCGCGGCCCGGCTCCGGCTCGTGCAGGTTCCACGGCACGTACGTCTCCACGCAGTTGAGGCCCATCGCCCGCAGCATCGCCAGCCGGTGCCCCCACTGCGCCTCGTGCACCCGGAAGTAGTGCAGCGCGCCGGACAGCAGCCGCACCGGCCGCCCGTCCAGCAGAAAGTCCGTGTCCCCCACCGTGAACTCGCTCATGGCCCCAGCCTCACCTCTGGCGGCGATCACCGTCCATGGACAAAGATCGGCGCTGGTTGGACGCAAGTGGCCCCGGGAGGAGCGCGGATGTACCACACCTGGATGCGGTTCTTCACGCCCGGCCCCGCCCACCACCGGCTCGGCCTCGTCTGCCTCGGCGTCGGCCTCCAGTACGGCCCCCTGCCCACCGTCGGCCCGCGCACCCTCGACCACCACGTGGCCGTCGTCATCAACGCGGGCGGCGGCTGGTACGCGAGCCCCGACGGCCGCCGTACGACCGTCACCGCGCCCGCGCTGCTGTGGCTGACCCCCGGCGTCCCGCACCACTACGCGCCCGACCCCGGCACCGGCTGGGACGAGGGCTTCGTCGACTTCGCCGGGCCCGCCACCACGACGTACACCGAACTCGGCTACATCGAGCCCGACCGCCCCGTCGTGCCCCTGTCCGACGCCGCCGGCCCCCGCGCCGTCATCGGCCGCATCGCCCGCGCCGCCCGCCGCGACAACCCGCTCCTGGAGGTGGAGACCGGCGCCGCCGTCCACGAACTCCTCGTCGCCCTGCGCCGCGCCCGCGCCGACCTCGCCCCCGACGGCGAGGCGGTCCTCAAGGCCCTCGCCCGCGACGCCTGCCTGCCGCTGACCGTCGCCGACCACGCCGCCCGGCACGGCATGACCCTCGCCGAGCTGCGCACCGCCGTGCGGCGCGGCGCCGGCTGCAGCCCCAAGGACTATCTGCTCGGCATCCGCCTGGGCCGCGCCAAGGAACTCCTCGCCGCCACCGACCTGCCCGTCGCCGCCGTCGCCCGCCGCGTCGGCTACGACGACCCCGCCTACTTCTCCCGCCTGTTCACCCGCCGCGTCGGCATGGCCCCCGTCCGCTTCCGCGCCCAGCAGGGCCGCACCGTCCCCGGCGGCTGGAGCAACCAGGTCCCCGACCCCGACGACCCACCCGTGATCGAACGAACGACCGCATGAGGCGGCCCCGTAGGCTGGACCCCCATGACCACCAGCAACCCGACCCCCGGTGACGTGGACCCCGCCGTCCGCGAGGAGCTCGCCCGGCTGCGCGCAAGCATCGACAACATCGACGCGGCCGTCGTCCACATGCTCGCCGAGCGCTTCAAGTGCACCCAGCAGGTCGGCCATCTCAAGGCCCGGCACCAGCTCCCGCCCGCCGACCCCGCCCGCGAGTCCCGGCAGATCGCCCGGCTGCGCACCCTCGCCGAGAACGCCAAGCTCGACCCGGCGTTCGCCGAGAAGTTCCTGGGCTTCATCATCGCCGAGGTGATCAGGCACCACGAGAGCATCGCCGAGGACACGATCAACGGCGCGGCGTCCACGGCGAAGTGACCCCCGGCCCCGCCGCGCGCCCGCACTCGCCGCGCGCGGGCGACGCGAATGTGACGGCGGGCACCGGACAGGCCCTCCCGGGGGAGTGACACGGCGGCCCGTGCCGGGCATGCTGCGCTGTGCACCGCATGTCAGCTGACAGGCACTCCCCGTCAGCGCACCGGACATACCCTGGCTGTCCACGTGGGAGGGACGTCGGGCCATGCCGTCGGATGCCAAGATCCTCATCGTCGACGACCATGAGGACACGCTGTACGCGCTGGAGAGCGCCCTGGCCCCGCTGGGCTACCGGCTCGCCCGCGCCACCAGCGGTGACGAGGCGCTCAAACAGGTGCTCCGCGGCCAGGTCGGGCTGCTGCTCCTGGACGTCCGGATGCCCGGCGTCAGCGGCCTGGACGTGGTGCGCTACATGCGGCAGGTGGAACAGACCCAGCACATACCGGTCGTTCTGCTCACCGGCTTCGGTGTGGACCAGGAGCTGATGTCCACCGCCTTCGGGCTCGGCGTCGCCGACCTGGTCATGAAGCCGATCGACCCCTGGACGCTGCGCACCAAGGTCCGCTACCTGTACGACGCCCACCGGCGCCACCGCGCCCTGGAGCAGGAGGTCCGCGAGTTACGCGCCCTGGTCAAGGACGATCCCGCGGCCCGGGAACCCGGACCGCGCCCCGCCCTGCCCCACCCCGACGCCCGCGTCCCACCACAACGCGACAGCCCGGCGGCGACGCCGACCACGGACCGGACCTGACACCGGCCACCGAACGGACATAACGCCCTTACCGATCCGCCTCTGTGCCTTGCCGACGGCATCAGGCAGCATGTCGTTCATGTCCGTACTGACGCGCGACGAAGCGCAGACCCGTGCCCAGCTCCTCGACGTCCACCGCTACGCGGTCGAACTCGACCTGACCACCGGGGACGAGACCTTCGACTCCCGCACCGTCATCCGGTTCACCACGCGCGCCGACCAAGCGGGCACGGACACGTTCGTCGAGATCAAGCCGGCCGAGCTGCGCTCCGTCACCCTCGACGGACACCCCCTGGACCCGGAGACCCTGGACGGCAACCGGCTGCCCCTGAAGGACCTCACCGCCGGCGAGCACGAACTGAGCGTCGACGCCGCCATGCGCTACTCCCGCACCGGCGAGGGCATGCACCGCTTCACCGACCCCGTCGACGGCGAGACGTACCTCTACACGCAGCTGTGCATGGACGACGCCCAGCGCGTCTTCGCCGCCTTCGACCAGCCCGATCTCAAGGCCGTCTTCTCCTTCACCGTCACCGCACCCGCCGAGTGGACCGTTCTCGGCAACGGCATCGCCACCCAGGCCGGCGCGGGCCGCTGGACCATCGCCGACACCCCGCCGATCTCCACCTACCTCGCCGCGATCGCCGCCGGCCCCTACCACTCGATCCGCACCGAGCACCGCGGCCTGCCCTTCGCCCTGCACTGCCGCCGTTCCCTCGCGTCGGCCCTGGACGCCGACGCCGACGAACTCCTCGACGTCACCCGGGCCTGCTTCGACCGCTTCCACGAGAAGTTCGACGAGCCCTACCCCTTCGACTCCTACGACCAGGCGTTCGTCCCCGAGTTCAACGCCGGCGCCATGGAGAACCCCGGCCTCGTCACCTTCCGCGACGAGTTCGTCTTCCGCTCCGCCGTCACCGACACCGAGCGCCAGACCCGCGCCATGGTCGTCGCCCACGAGATGGCCCACATGTGGTTCGGCGACCTCGTCACCCTGCGCTGGTGGGACGACATCTGGCTGAACGAGTCCTTCGCCGAGTACATGGGCTACCAGACCTGCGCCGAGGCCACCCGCTTCACCGACACCTGGACCGACTTCGGCGTCGCCCGCAAGCCCTGGGGCTACGACGCCGACCAGCGCCCCTCCACCCACCCCGTCGCCCCCGAGGGCGTCAACGACACGGCCGAGGCCCAGCTCAACTTCGACGGCATCTCGTACGCCAAGGGCGCCTCCGCGCTGCGCCAACTGGTGGCCTGGCTCGGCGAGAAGGACTTCCTCGCCGGCATCAACATCCACTTCGCCCGCCACAAGTTCGCCAACGCCACCCTCGCCGACTTCATCGACTCCCTCGCCGCCGCCACCGAACGCGACGTCCACGCCTGGGCCGACGCCTGGCTGCGCACCACCGGCGTCGACACCCTCACCCCGGCCGTCGCCCCCGGCGAGAACGGCACGTACAGCCTCACCGTCGACCGCGCCGGCAGCCGCCCGCACCGCATCGCCGTCGGCCTGTACGACCTCGACCTCGGCGACAACGAGGGCCACCTCGTCCTGCGCGAACGCCTCGACCTCGACGTCCCGCACCCGGCCCCGCAGCCCATCGGCAAGCGCCCGGCCCTGCTGCTGCTCAACGACGGCGACCTGACCTACGCCAAGGTCCGCTTCGACCCCGAGTCCTTCGAAACCGTCCGGGGGCGCCTCGCCGGCCTGCCCGAACCGCTCACCCGCGCGGTCGTCTGGAACGCCCTTCGCGACGCCGTCCGCGACGGCGAACTGGCCGCCACCGCCTACCTGGAGGCCGCCCGCGCCCACCTGCCGCACGAGACCGACCTCGCCGTCGTCCAGGGCGTCCTCGCCTTCGCCGCCGCCCAGGTCGCCGACCGCTACCTCACCGCCGAGGAGCGGCCCGCCGGCCTGGCCACCCTCTCCGCCCTGTGCCGCGACCTCATCCGCCGCACCGAGGACGGCGACAACCCCGGCCTGCGACTGATCGCCGTACGCCACTTCATCGACGTCGCCGCCCACCCCGACACCATCGCCGCCTGGCTCGCCGACGGCACCGTGCCGGGCGGGCCGGAACTCGACCCCGAGCTGCGCTGGCGCGTCCTGGGCCGCCTCGCCGTCCTCGGCGCCGTCGACGAGGCCGCCATCGCCGCCGAGCTGGAACTCGACCCCAGCGCCACCGGCCAGGAGGGCGCCGCCCGCTGTCGCGCCGCCCTGCCCGACGAGGAGGCCAAGGCCAGGGCCTGGAACGCCCTGTTCACCACCGACGAGAGCACCGACCTGTCCAACTACCTCTTCATCGCCACCGCCCAGGGCTTCTGGCAGCCCGAACAGGCCGACCTCGTACGGAGTTACGTCCCGCGCTACTACAAGGACGCGGTCGCCCTCGCCGCCCGCCGCGGCCCCGCCATCGCCGACGCCGCCGGCCGCTACGCCTTCCCCGCGTACGCCGTCGACGCCGAAGCCCTGCGACTGGGCGAGGAGTGCCTGAGCGACGGCGAGCCCATCCCGGCGCTGCGACGCAGGCTCGCCGACCAACTCGACGACCTGGCACGGGCGTTGCGGGTACGGGAGGCGTAAGCGGCCGGTCCGTACGACGTAGGGGGCGCTGCTTCCGATGGCTGACGCGCAGGGCTGATCGTCCGGCCCGGACGGGACCCAGGACGACCGGCCCTCGCGAGCAGCTCCTTTACTCCGCAACCATGCGTACGCCACCCCGACACGCTTTCCCCGTACGCAAGTACCCCCTTTCGGGTTCCGATCGTTGGGCTTTTCGGGCGTGACCACGCATCCGGGTACAAGCTGGGAATCCCTCTTGCCCAGCGCCCGGGAGGACACGATGAGCACGCCGTCGTCGCTCGCGTCAGGCCCTGAAGGTCCGCACGCCCTGCGGCCGTTGCTCGACACCGTGCTCGACGCGCTGAGCGAGGGCGCCCGGGTGCGCGGAGGGCCACTGCCCTCGGGCGGCCCGGAGGCGGTCGCCGTGCGCGTACGGGACGCGGTCGGGGACGTACTGCCGGACCAGGGCGACCCGAACGCCCTCCACGACATCGTCCGGGCGCTCGCGGAGGGCGCCGCCGACCCCTCGGACCCCTTCTGCGCCGCCCACCTCCACTGCCCGCCCCTCGCCCTCGCCACCGCCGCCGACCTGGCCGCCTCGGCCCTCAACCCCTCGCTCGACTCCTGGGACCAGGCGCCCGGGGCATCGGAGTTGGAGGGGCTGGTGACGGGGGCGCTGGCGGCGGAGGTCTTCGGGGCCGCAGCCTCTCGAGCGACTCCACCCCCGAAGGCTCCCTCCGCCTTGATCACCACCGGCGGCACCGAGTCCAACCAGCTCGCCCTTCTCCTCGCCAGGGAAGCGCACGGCACCGGTGTCCGCCTCGTGCACGGGGCGAACGCGCACCACTCGTTGCCCCGCGCGGCCTGGCTGCTCGGGCTGCCCGAACCCGTCGTCGTACCCGCCCCGGCAGGCACCCTCGACCCCGTCGCTCTCGACGAGGCCCTCACCCAGCTGTCGGGCCCGCCCGGCTCCTTCCTGGTCGCCGCCACCGCCGGCACCACCGACGCCGGGCTCATCGACCCCCTCCCGGAGATCGCCGCCCTCTGCGCGGCCCACGGCGCCCGGCTCCACGTCGACGCCGCCTACGGCGGAGCCCTCCTCCTCAGCGACCGGTACCGCGACCGGCTCACCGGCCTCGACGCCGCCGACACCGTCACCCTCGACCTGCACAAGCTCGGCTGGCAGCCGGTCGCCGCAGGTCTCCTCGCTGTCCGGGACCAGCGCGACCTGGCCGTCCTCCACCACCGCGCCGACTACCTCAACGCCGAGGACGACACCGAAGCCGGTCTGCCCGACCTGCTCGGCCGCTCCCTGCGCACCAGCCGCCGGCCCGACGTCCTCAAGATCGCCGTCACCCTCAAGGCCCTCGGCCGCACCGGCCTCGGCCGACTCGTCGAGCAAGTCTGCGACCACGCCGGTGAGTTCGCCGCCCTCGTCCACGACCACCCCGGGTTCGAGCTCTACGCCCCGCCCACCATCAGCACGGTCCTGTTCCGGCCCGCACACGCCGGCGACGCCGCCGTCGCCGCCGTACGCCGAAGGCTCCTCACCGACGGCCGCGCCGTCCTCGGCCGGGCCCGGATAGACGGGCGCCTGTGGCTCAAGGCCACGCTCCTCAACCCCCACACGCGCCCGGACGACCTGGCCGCCCTCCTGAAACTGGTGGAAGGAAACACCCCCCGATGACCCCCCAGCCGAACCCCCACACCGACCCCCACGCCGTCCTCCGTCACACCGACGCCCACGCCGGCCTTCACACGGGAGGCAGCACCAGCTCACAAGCTGGCCCTCACCCAGCCCCAGGAACACCCCCACAGCCCGACCCCGACCCCGACACCGCCCGTGACCTCGTCGGCATCGGCATCGGCCCCTTCAACCTCTCCCTCGCCGCCCTCGCCCACCCCCTCGCCGAGCTCGACGCCGTCTTCTACGAGCAGCGCACCGCCTTCGCCTGGCATCCCGGTCTGCTCATCGACGGCGCGCGCATCCAAGTGCCCTTCCTCGCCGACCTGGTGACGCTCGCCGACCCCGCCAGCCCGTGGTCCTTCCTCAACTACCTCAAGGCCCGCGACCGGCTCTTCCCCTTCTACTTCGCCGAGCGCTTCCACATCCAGCGCGCCGAGTACGACGCCTACTGCCGCTGGGTCTGCGAGAACCTCCCCGGGCTGAGCTTCGGCCACCAGGTGGACGCCGTCCGCTTCAACCCCGAACGCGACGTCTTCGAGGTCGACTTCACCCAGCTCGGTCCGGACGGAGAGGCCGAGGCACTCGGCCGTACCTACACCCGGAACATCGTCCTGGGCATCGGCACCGAGCCGTACGTCCCCGACCCGCTCAGGCCGCTCGTCGAGGCGCCGGCCGTCCCCGTCATCCACGCCGCCGACTACCTCGACCACCGCGACAGCCTCCTGGCCGCCGAGCACGTCACCGTCATCGGGTCGGGACAGTCCGGCGCCGAGGTCTTCCTGGACCTGCTCCGGCGCCGTCCCGCGGGGCGCGAGGGGCTCCACTGGCTCGGCCGTACCGAGGCCTTCGCGCCCATGGAGTACTCCAAGCTCGGCCTGGAGCACTTCACCCCCGACTACACCCGCTACTTCCACGCCCTCGCCGAGCCGGTCCGCGACAAGCTCGTCGCGTCCCAGTGGCAGCTCCACAAGGGCATCGACGCC
This sequence comes from Streptomyces shaanxiensis, assembly GCF_039537145.1. Lineage (NCBI taxonomy): Bacteria > Bacillati > Actinomycetota > Actinomycetes > Kitasatosporales > Streptomycetaceae > Streptomyces > Streptomyces shaanxiensis. The sequence continues at coordinate 343,120 of NZ_BAAAZY010000006.1, read as the reverse complement.
GACACGCTCGCCGCGATCCACGACGAGCTCTACCGCCGCACCCTGCACGGCGGCTGGCCCGAGGTCGTCCTCACCCCCGGCGTCCGCGTCCGCACCGGGGGCCGGATCGCCACGACCAAGGTCGAACTCCACCTGGAGCACGTCCACCAGAACACCCGCTCGCGCCTGACCACCGACGCGGTCGTCCTGGCCACCGGCTACCGCGAACGCCCCCTCGACTGCCTCCTGGCCGGCCTCGACCCGTACCTGCGCCGCGACAGCCAGGAACGCCCCCGCATCGACGACCAGTACCGCCTGGTCATGGACCCGCACGTCACCGGCTCCGGCTGCAACGTCTACGTCCAGAACGCCGGCGGCCACACCCACGGCATCGGCACCCCCGACCTCGGCCTCGCGGCCTGGCGCAGCGCCGACATCCTCAACTCCGTCACCGGCAAGGAGACCTACACCCTCCCCACCCGAACGGCCTTCACCACCTTCGGCCTGCAACAGCAGGAGCCCCAGATCCCCCGCGCACGTCAGCCGAAGGCGCTGACACCGCTCCTGGACGGGATCTGAGGCTCCCAAAAGCCCGGCTCGGGCAAACCCCGGCTCGGGCAAACCCCGGCTCGGGCAAGACCCGGCTCCGGGTCTAGAACACCGGCGTGCCGTTCCGCGTGAGCTTCCAGTCCACCGACGCGAACTCCTTCGGGTCCAGCACGCCCTTCGCGGTCACCCACTCCGCGATCCGGGTGCGGATCTCCGTCGACTCCGACCACAGCTCCTGAGCCGACGCGACATGCGGGAACGCGCCGCCGCCGTTGGCCCGGTAGTTGTTCACCGCGAACACGAACTTCTGCGCGCCGTCCAGCGCGGCACCGTTGTAGGACAGGTTCTTGATCCGCGAACCGGCCGCCTGGGCGATGTCGATCTCGTACGACAGCCCCGACACGTAGTCGTAGTTGTAGTCCGGGCGGTTGTTCGCGTTCGTCAGCTTCTCCACGTCGACGGCCGCGTCGGCGGCGGTCTGCACGAAGTACTCCGCCGAGTACTCCAGGTACGCCTTGATCTGCGCGCCCGTCATCAGCTTCGCGACCAGCGTGTTGTCGTACACGTACAGGCTCGACAGATCCCGGATGGTCACGTCGCCGGCCGGGATCTCCGAGGTGCGGGAGAAGGGCGAAGCCTGCGAGATGACGGGCAGCGAGGCGTACTCCGTGCCCGCCAGCGCCGCCTTGGCCACGTCCTCCTGGACCTTGGTGATCAGGTCGATGATCGGGGCGTCCTTGTAGCGGGCCTCGACCGTCGTCAGCTTCTCGGTCGCCGTGCCCACGACCTGGTTGACGTACTCCACGACGATGTCGTGATCGTCCTTCAGCAGCTTGGTGATCTTCGGGTCGTCGGCGACCGTCTTCGAGTCGCGCACCGTCGCCTTCACCGACTCGACCGTCCAGCGGCCCTTGACGAGGACCAGCTCGAAGTCGAACAGGGTCAGCCGCTGCGCGTAGCACAACGGCTCCGACAGCACGACCGTCTTGCCCGTCTTCTCGTTCGTGACCAGCAGCTCCGCGATCTCCGTGTGCGCGTGCCCGACGAGGATCGCGTCGATGCCCGGCACCTGCTGGGCCACCAACGCCGACGAGTTCTCGATGTACGGCAGCTGGTCACCGTACGACGACGTCCCCGACGAACCCGAGTGCGCCGACACGATCACGACGTCCGCACCCATCGAACGCAGCTTCGGCACCCACTTCGCCGCCTGCTCCTCCAGACCCGGGAACACCATCTTGCCCTCGACGTACGCCTTGTCCCAGATCGCGATGCCGGGGTTCGTCAGACCGAGGACCGCGACCTTCACGTCAGGAGCGCCCGGCACGCAGAACTTCTTGATGAAGTACGGCGGGAAGGCGGGCTTCAGCGTCTTCGCGTCCAGCGCGTTTGCACCCAGCAGCGGAAAGTCGCACTGCTCCTCGAACTTGCGCAGCGTCTCGATGCCGTAGTTGAACTCGTGGTTGCCGAGGGCCACCGCGTCGTACCCGATCGCGTTCATCGCCGCCGCCATCGGATGGATCGGACCACCCTTCGCGGTGATCGGGTCGACCTTCGCGTAGTAGTACGTCAGCGGAGTGCCCTGGATCGTGTCGCCCGCGTCGATGAGCAGCGTGTTGCGGCGGCCCTTCTCCGCACGGACCTGGTTCACCAGCGTCGAGACACGCGCCAGGCCCTTCGCGTTGCCCTTGGCGTCCGCGTACTCCGTGTCCTTGAAGTAGTCCCAGTTGAAGATGTTGCCGTGCAGGTCGGTCGTGCCCATCACCGTCAGCGCGTACCGCTTCGCGGGCCGGGAGCCCTTCGCCGTCTCCGCGGCCTGGGCCGCCGGGGCGGCCGCCGTGGTGGCCAGCGCCACCCCCGCTCCGGTCACGGCGGACTTCTTCAGGAACTTCCGGCGGTCCAACGGCATGAGTGCTTCTCCTGAGGGGGATGGTCAACAACGCGCGTAGATTCTGACCTGCGCATGGCGAGAAGCAACAGACCCCGCAGGTTTCGATCTGGTGACCGAAGCTGTGAACTCCCGGGCCCCTAACGCGCCAAGGGGTGACAGAGTGGGACGTATGACCAGCTCCGCAACGGACGACCCACAGCCCGCCGTCCCCTACGGCACCCCCGACGCCCCCCGCATCGCCGTCCGCGGCGAGGCCCACCTGGAGGTCGACCCGGAGATCGCCCGGATCGGCGTCACGGTCGCCTCCCGCGGCAAGGACCGACGCGCCGCCCTGGACGACCTCACCCGCCGCAACACCTCCGTCCTCGACCTCATCAAGACCTACGGCGACGCCGTCGAGCGACTGGAGACCGGCGCCTTCTCCATCAGCCCCGAACTCAAGGACAAGAGCCGCGGCGAACGCGTCCACGCCTACCACGGCCGCGTCCACATCACCGCCGTACTGACCGACTTCACGGCACTCGGCGAACTCACCACGCGACTGGCCGACTTGGAACTCACCCGCGTGGACGGCCCCTGGTGGGCCCTGCGCCCCGACTCGCCGGCCCACCGGGAGGCGAGGCAACAGGCGGTACGAGAAGCGGTACAACGCGCGCGGGAGTACGCGGGGGCGCTCGGGAGCTCCCTGGCCGCGCTGGTGGAACTCGCCGACATCGGCGCGGAGAACGCCCCCTACCCGCAGGCCCCCGGCGGTCGCATGCGCTCCATGGCCTACGCCGCCGCCGAGGACACCGCGGCAGCCCCGCTCGACCTCGAACCCGAACGGCAGCACGTCCACGCCCAAGTGAACGCGCGATTCACGATGACGCCGCCGCAACTGTGACCACGTTCACCTGTGACCACCCCGGCGGGGTGTCTCGAACGCTCATCGGAGCACCCCGCCGCACAATTCAACCCTTGTCAATAGCCCTTCACGCAAAGGTTGTTGAGTAGTCACGCTGGACCAATTCTCTACCCGCCGGTAAGTCATAGAGTCGAAACATGCGCCGAGCGAAAATCGTCTGCACCCTGGGACCCGCCACCGACTCGTACGACCAGATAAAGGCACTGGTCGACGCCGGAATGGACGTCGCCCGATTCAACCTCAGCCACGGCGACCACGCCGATCACGAGGAGCGCTACCAGCGCGTGCGGAAGGCCTCCGACGAGACCGGCCGCAGCGTCGGCGTCCTCGCCGACCTTCAAGGCCCGAAGATCCGCCTCGGCCACTTCACCGAAGGACCCGTACTCCTTGAACGCGGCGACACCTTCACCATCACCGTGGAACAGGGCACGGACGGCGACCGCCACCAGTGCGGAACCACCTACTCCGGCCTCGCCGACGACGTCACCCCCGGCGAACGCATCCTCGTCGACGACGGCAAGGTCTGCCTGGAGGTCACCTCCATCGACGGCCCACGCGTCCACACCACCGTCATCGAAGGCGGCATGGTCTCCGACCACAAGGGCCTGAACCTCCCCGGCGTCGCCGTGTCGGTGCCGGCGTTGTCGGAGAAGGACGAGACCGACCTGCGCTGGGCCCTGCGCACCGGCTTCGACGTCATCGCGCTGTCTTTCGTCCGCTCCGGACGCGACATCGAGGACGTCCACCGCATCATGGACGAGGAAGGCCGCCGCCTCCCGGTCATCGCCAAGGTGGAGAAGCCACAGGCCGTCGACGCCATCGACGACATCGTCGCCGCCTTCGACGGCATCATGGTCGCCCGCGGCGACCTGGGCGTGGAGATGCCGCTGGAACAGGTCCCCATCGTCCAGAAACGCGCCGTCAAGCTCGCCAAGCGCAACGCCAAGCCGGTGATCGTGGCGACGCAGATGCTCGACTCGATGATCGACAACTCACGCCCGACGCGCGCGGAGGCATCGGACGTCGCGAACGCCGTCATCGACGGCACGGACGCCGTGATGCTGTCCGGCGAGACGAGCGTCGGCAAGTACCCGATCGAGACGGTCCGGACGATGGCGAAGATCGTCGAGGCCGCCGAGGAGGACATCCTCGCGAAGGGCCTCCCGCCCCTGACGGAACGCAACAAGCCCCGCACCCAGGCCGGCGCGGTGGCCCGTGCGGCCGCCGAGATCGGCGACTTCCTGGGCGCCAAGTTCCTGGTCGCCTTCACCCAGTCCGGCGACACCGCCCGCCGCCTGTCCCGCTACCGCTCGCCGATCCCGCTGCTGGCGTTCACGCCGGAACCGGCGACGCGTTCGCAGCTGAATCTGACGTGGGGAGTGGAGACGTTTCTGGGCCCGCACGTGGAGTCGACGGATGCGATGGTCGACCAGGTGGATGAGCTGTTGCTGAAGTACGGCCGCTGCAAGAAGGGTGACACGGTGGTCATCACGGCGGGATCGCCTCCTGGGGTGTCGGGCTCGACGAACATGGTGCGGGTGCATCACATCGGGGAGGACGACAGTCCGAAGTAGCAGGCGAGGGCCCCTCTTGAGGAGGGGCCCTTTGCTGTGTGGGTCAGTGCTTGGGGCCTACGTGGGTGTCCATGAGGGCTACGGAGGCTTTGCGGGCGACGGAGATGTTGTACGGGTTGCCGTTCCGGGTGCAGTGCTTCCATTCGATGCCGAGCTTGTCGAGGGTGTCGGTGTAGAGGCGGCGGATGTCGTCGGACACGTTGGTGAAGAAGTAGCGCGGGTATTCGTAGCGCTTGCGCTCACCGCCGACCATGCGAGTCGTCCAGTTGGTGATGCGGCAGCCGTCGGAGTGGATGAGGCCGCGGATGAATTCCCAGGGGTGGGCATCGACGATGGCTTGCTGCCAGGGTTCGAGGACGATCGATCGTTCGTGCTTCTTGCCGGGGCCATGCTGGGGGAACAGGCAGTGGAGGTGCTTCGAGTACACCTTCACGTTGCGGCAGCCGATCTTGCGGACGCGGCAGACGGAGTTCTCGGGGAAAACCGCCCGCATGGCCTGCTCGCAGTCGTCCATAAGGCCGGGCCATGATTCGGTGCAGGTGATCATTAGGTTGGGTACGCGGTGCGCGGAGTAGTGACTGATGTGGCCGTCCCCGAGATAGAGCCCGAGCAGGTAGCTGTACGCCGCTTCGTCGAGGTCCCGGCCATCGCACCGTGGGCACTTCGGGTCGTGTTTCCCTGGACACTCGCCGCGTTTCGCCCGGTCCGTGTGCTTCCAGTAACCGATCGTGCCGAGCGGGATATTGAACTGGCGAGCCACGTCAGCGTTCCGTGCTCCGTCGCGCAAGAGTGTGAGCACCCTCTGTCGAACCTCAGTACCGTGAAAATTCATACGGATACTCTGAGTGAGTGATCGCGACGATGCGTAGCAAAAAGCGGATGTTCACGAGAACGTGGACATCCGCTTCCTGATCAAGCAGTGCCGGGTGCGGGACTCGAACCCGCAAGCCCTCTCGGGCAGATGTGTTTGAGACATCCGTGTATGCCATTCCACCAACCCGGCAGGACTGGCTGATCGGAAGCATACCGGGTCACCGTAGTTCCCCGCCTCTGGGTAGGCTGCATAGGCAGCAGCACCTGCCCGGCCCGCAACAAGGAGCCCCCGTGACCGCCCCCGAGTCGCCCCAGCCCGTAGACGCGCCCGACGACGACAAGTCGCACGTGCCTCCGCTGACGACCCGTGTCGTCATTGCCGAGGACGAGGCGTTGATCCGGCTCGATCTCAAAGAGATGCTCGAAGAAGAGGGGTACACCGTCGTCGGTGAGGCCGGTGATGGTGAGCAGGCCGTTGAGCTGGCCCGTGAGCACCGGCCCGACCTTGTCATCCTCGACGTCAAGATGCCGAAGTTGGACGGTATTTCGGCGGCTGAGAAGATCGCCGAGGAGAGCATCGCCCCGGTGCTGATGTTGACGGCGTTCTCGCAGCGCGACCTCGTGGAGCGGGCCCGGGACGCCGGTGCGATGGCGTACCTGGTGAAGCCGTTCAGCAAGAGTGACGTCGTGCCGGCGATCGAGATGGCCGTGTCGCGGTTCACGGAGCTGAAGGAGTTGGAGAAGGAGGTCGCGGACCTCACTCTGCGTCTGGAGACGCGGAAGCTGGTGGACCGGGCGAAGTCCGTCCTGCAGACCGAGTACGGGCTGACCGAGCCTGCCGCGTTCCGTTGGATCCAGAAGACGTCCATGGATCGTCGGATGTCCATGCAGCAGGTTGCCGAGGCCGTCATTCAGGATGCCGAGGAGAAGAAGTCCGCCAAGGGCTGACTCCGGGCCCGTGAAGGGCTGACGTCGAGCGTATGAGCGAGGCCCGCGCCCCCAGTCGGGGACGCGGGCCTCGTCGTATGCACCGTAGGGGCGGTCAGTCCTCGCCCAGGTACGCCTTCCGCACGGACTCGTCGTGCAGGAGGTCCTGTCCGCTGCCGGAGAGGACGATCTTGCCGACCTCCATGACGTGGCCGTGGTCGGCCAGGGAGAGCGCGGCCTGGGCGTTCTGCTCGATGAGCAGGATGGTGGTGCCCTGGGACTTGAGCTCCTGGATGGTGGACATGATCTTCTGCATCATGATCGGGGAGAGGCCCATGCTGGGCTCGTCGAGCATGAGCAGTTTCGGCCGGGACATCAGCGCCCTGCCCATGGCGAGCATCTGCTGCTCACCGCCGGAGAGGGTGCCCGCGGCTTGCTTGCGGCGTTCTCCGAGGATGGGGAAGAGGTCGTAGGCGCGCTGGATGTCCTTCTCGATGCCTTCCTTGTCGTTGCGGAGGAAGGCGCCGAGGCGGAGGTTGTCCTCGATCGTCATGCGGGGGAAGATGTGCCGCCCCTCGGGGGAGTGGGCGAGTCCCAGTGAGACGACCTTGTGGGCGGGGATCTTCTTCAGCGATTTGCCGTCGAACCGGATGTCGCCGGACAGTGGCTGGAGGAGGCCCGACAGGGTGCGCAGGGTCGTGGTCTTGCCGGCGCCGTTGGTGCCGATGAGGGTGACGACTTCGCCCGCGTTCACCTTGAACGAGATGCCCTTGACGGCTTCGATCTTGCCGTAGGCGACCCTGAGGTCCTCGACCTCGAGCAGTGCGGTCACTTGTCGTCTCCTTCCGTGCTGCTCTGCGCGTCGGCCTCCGCAGCCTCGACTTCGGCGGCTTCGGCCTCGCCCGGGGCGCCCTCGAAGGGCGTGCCCAGGTAGGCGGCGATGACGCGTTCGTCGGCCTGGACGACCTCGGCGGGGCCCTCGACGATCTTCTCGCCCTGGACCAGCACGGCGACCCGGTCGCAGAGGTTCATGATGAACCGGATGTCGTGTTCGATGACGAGGACGGCGATGCCCTTGTCCCGGATGGCGAAGATGAGTTCCTCGGCCGCCCGGGTCTCCTGCGGGTTCATGCCTGCGGTGGGCTCGTCGAGGAGGAGCAGACCGGGCTCGCTCGCGAGCGCCCGGGCGATTTCCAGCTTGCGCTGTTCGCCGTAGGGCAGGTTGCGGGCGAGGTGGTCGGCCTTGGCGGCGAGGCCGGTGAACTCGAGGAGTTCCATGGCTCGGGCGCGGGACTCCTCTTCGGCCTTCTTGAAGCCGGGGAGGCGCAGGAGGGCGGACCAGAGGCCTTCCTTGGTGCGGGTGTGCCGTCCGACCAGTACGTTTTCCAGAACGGTCATGTTGGCGAAGAGCCGGATGTTCTGGAATGTACGGGCGATGCCGGCCTGGGTGACCAGGTGGGGCTTGGGCGGCAGGACGGTGCCCTTGTAGGCGACCTTGCCCTCGGTCGGCACGTACAGGCCGGTGAGGCAGTTGAAGAAGGTCGTCTTGCCGGCGCCGTTGGGGCCGATGAGGCCGACGATCTCGCCGGTGTTCACGGTGAGGTCGACGTCGCGGACGGCGGTCAGGCCGCCGAAGCGCATCGTGACACCGCTCGCGTCGAGCACCGTCGTGGCGGTGGGTGCGGTCGTGGTGGTGGTCATGGCGGTCACGCCCCTGCCTTCGCGACGCCGGTCGCGCCTTCGGGCAATGGCTTGTCCTCCGGTACGTCGAGCTGTCCGGTCTCGTGGAATTCGAGCTGCTTCCTGCGGTCGGCGACCAGGCCTTCGGGGCGGAAGCGCATCAGCAGCATCAGCGCGATGCCGAAGAGCAGCAGCTGGTACTCCGCCATGAACTGGAGCTTGGCCGGGATCAGGTAGAGCAGTGCGGCGCCGATCAGCGGGCCGCTGATGGTGCCCATGCCGCCGAGGATGACGGCGGCGAGCAGGAAGGCCGAGTTCGGCGGCACGGAGCCGGCGAACTGGTACTGCTCGGGGGTGACGCTGTAGGAGACGTGTGCCTGGACGGTGCCCGCGAGACCGGCGAGGGCGGCGCCGAGGGCGAATGCGAGGAGCTTGAGGCGGAAGCCGTTGATGCCCATCGCGGTGGCGGCGGTCTCGTCCTCGCGGATGGCGACCCAGGCGCGGCCGATGCGGGACTCCGCCGAGCGGCGGAAGACCAGGACGACGATGGCCGTGCACAGCAGCATCAGCAGGTAGTAGTTGCCGGAGCGGGTGAGCTCGGTGCCCAGGACGTCGTGCGGCAGCCCGAGGTTGAACCCGAAGATCTCCAGGTCCGGGATGTTGGGGATGCCGTTGGAGCCGTTGGTGACGTCCGGTCCGCTGTTGCCGTTGAGGTTGTTCATGGTGATGCGGAAGATCTCACCGAAGCCGAGCGTCACGATGGCGAGGTAGTCGCCGCGCAGTCGCAGGGTCGGGGCTCCGATCACCACGCCGAAGATCAGCGAGGCGGCGGCGCCGGTGAGGACGGCCGCCCAGAACGGGAATTCGACGCCGATGCTCGACTGCGGGGAGCCGGAGACCAGGGCGGCGGCGTAGGCGCCGACGCCGAGGAAGGCGACGTATCCGAGGTCGAGGAGGCCGGCGAGGCCGACGACGACGTTGAGGCCCAGGGCGACCGTGGCGAAGATGAGGATGTTCGCGCCGATGAGGGCGAACTGGTCGTTGGTCTGGGTGAACGGGAAGCAGATCGCCGCGACGAACGCGGCTGCCATGGTCACGTTGCGGTGCTTGGCGGTGAGTGCCGAGAGCCGCTTGAGGAGGCCTGCGCGGGTGATGGCGGTGAAGCCGAAGGCCGTGATGATGAGGAATCCGATGAACAGCTCGGAGTACTCGGTGCCGATGCCGTACGCGAAGACGTACAGGCCGAGGCCGAAGCCAGCGGCGATGATCAGGATCTCCGCCCAGGAGGGCAGGTCCTTGGCGCGGCTGGGCTCGGGTGCGGTGAGTGAGTGGCGTACTCGGCCCCAGAGGTTCGGGGTCGGGTCTCCCGCGTCGTAGGGCTGGTCGACCGGGAGGCCGAGGGCGCCGATCACGGCGACGAGCGCGCCGATGCCGGAGACCCAGGCGCCGGGCTCCAGGTTGACGAGGCCGCCGAGCTCCTGGCTGATCGCGCCCATGGCGTAGCCCGTGGTGCCGAACACGCCGAGGGCGGCGAGCAGGACGGGGCTGTTCTTGCCGCCGGGGGTGAGCCAGCCGAGGCCGCGGATGCCGTAGCCGGAGAGGGCGAACAGCAGGGTCAGCACGGAGCCGACGAGGGTGAGGACCTGGAGGCCGCCGGGGTAGCCGGTGACGGTGAGGTTGCCTGGGAACTCATCGGTCCAGGTCCAGGCGAGGAAGGTGCCTATGAGGGCGATGGCGGAGCCGGCGACGGTCAGCGCGCGTGCCGCGGCGTGCGGCAGCGGGATGATCGGGGTGGCCGGGGCCGTGGACACCTTGGTGGTGTCGGTGCTCTTGTCCATGGGGGTCTCGGAGGTCATGGGTATCACGCCCGATCCGCGACGCGTTCGCCGAGCAGGCCCTGTGGCCTGAACAGGAGGACGAGGATGAGCAGTGCGAACGCCCATACGTCCTTCCAGGCGCCGCCGCCGAAGAGTTCCATGCCGGGGATGTCGCCGATGTAGCCGGTGGCCAGGGACTCGGCCACGCCGAGGACGACGCCGCCGAGCATGGCGCCGTAGATGTTGCCGATGCCGCCGAGGACGGCTGCGGTGAAGGCCTTGAGGCCCATCAGGAAGCCCATGCGGAAGCCGACCTGGCCGTTCTTGAGGCCGTAGGCGACGGCGGCGATGGCGGCGAACGCGGCACCGATGGCGAACGCCATGACGATGATGCGGTCGGTGTTGATGCCCATCAGCTTGGCGGTGTCGGGGTCCTGGGCGGTGGCCTGCATGCCGCGGCCGGAGCGCGTCTTGGTGACGAAGAGGCCGAGGGCGAGCATGCACAGCGGGGCGGCGATCAGGACGAAGAGGTCACCGCGCTGGATGTTGGCGCCGAGGACGTCGATGGGGCCGCCTTCGAACTGCGGGAAGGGCTGGTCCTTCTTCGCGTCGGGGTACCACATCCACACGGCCTGCTGGAGGACGATGGACAGGCCGATGGCGGTGATGAGGGGGGCCAGCCGTGGCGCTGTGCGCAGTGGCCGGTAGGCGAAGCGTTCCGCCGCGGTGGCGACGGCGACCGAGACGAGGATGCCGCCGATGATCATGAGCGGGACGGCGGCTGCGAGGCCGAAGCCTTCGGGGAGAACCAACCAGACGGTCAGGGCGCCGAAGCCCCCGACCATGAATATCTCGCCGTGGGCGAAGTTGATGAGCTGGACGATGCCGTAGACCATCGTGTAGCCGATCGCGATGAGTCCGTACATCGCGCCGAGGATGAGTCCATTGGCCAGCTGTTGCGGCAGTTCGTTCACCGCAGGGCCTCCGTGGAGTGGTTCGGATATGGCGCCGCGCGGGAGCGCTGGTGGGCGTTCCCGCGCGGCCTGGATCAATGTGTGATGGGGGAGGGTTCTTTACTCGTCCTCTGCTCAGCCAAGCTTGGGTTCGCCGCTGAACTCCGGCGCCCAGGCGTTGCTCTTGACCTTGTACGCGGTCATGGTGTGGTTGGTGGTGTCACCGAACTCGTCGAAGGAGATGGCGCCGGTGACGCCGTCGAACTTGACCTTCGCCATGGCGTCCAGGACCGCCTTGCGGCCGTCGGACGGGACCTTGCCGTCGTTGCCCTCGACCGCCAGCTTGACGGCCTCGATGATGGCCCAGGTGGCGTCGTAGGTGAGGCCGCCGTAGGCCTCGTAGGCGTCCTCGTAGCCCGCGGCCTCGTAGTTCTTGATGAACGTCTTGGCGGAGTCGAGCTTCTCGACGGGCTCGCCCACGGAGGTGGCGAGGTCGCCCTCGGCCTTCTTGTTCAGCTTCGGGAACTCGCCGGAGTAGATGCCGTCGCCGCCCATGAGCGGGATGTTCTGGCCGCTGTCCTTGAGCTGCTGGCTCAGCGGGGCCGCGGCCGGGTACTCGCCGCCGTAGTACAGCGCCTCGGCGCCGGTCTTCTTGATCTTGGCGACCACGGCGTTGAAGTCACGGTCGTCGGGGTTGATGTGGTCGCTGCCGACGATCTGGCCGCCGAACTTGGTGAAGTTCGTCTTGAAGGAGGCGGCGAGGCCTGCACCGTAGGTCTTCTGGTCGTCGATCAGGTAGACCTTCTTGATCTTCGCCTGGTTGTACAGGTAGTCGGCGGCGAAGGCACCCTGGATCTCGTCCGTGGTGGCGGTGCGGAAGAACGTCTTGAACTGGCGGACCGAGTCGCCGGTCTTCCAGCCGTCGCCCTGGGTGAGCTCGGTGCCGGTGTTGGCCGGGGAGATCTGGGTCAGGCCGGCGTCGTTGAACGGCTTCTGCATCTGCTGCGAGACGCTGGAGTTCAGCGGGCCGACGACGCCGAGGACGTCCTTGTTGCTGATGAACTTCTGGGCGTTCTGCTGGCCGACGGAGGGCTGAGCCTGGTCGTCGAGAGACTCGATCTTGAACTCGACGCCCTTGACGAACTCTTCCTTGTTGGCCGTCTTGGCGGCGAGGTCGGCGGAGTTCTTCATGCCGAGGCCGAGTGCGGACAGGTCGCCGGTCAGCGGGGCGTCGAGGCCGATCACCACAGTGGTCTTGTCGCCGTTGCTGCTGTTGCCGCCCTCGTCACGCGACCCACAAGCCGTGAGTGTCAGCGATCCCGCCGCGAGCACGGCGGTTATTGCGATGATCGAACGTTGACGCACGAATCAGGTCCTTTCCCTGGCACGGCGGCTCCCCGTGGAACGCGCCGAGTCGAGCGCTGGGCCGAAGTGGCTTCGAATCCGGTGGCTCGGTGACTGGCGGTGACTCTAAGCGCGTGTGGGGAACATGGAGGAGGCTCTGACCAAGGCTGTGACGCTCTTGTTATGACACGGGGTAACACAGAGCGGTACTCCGTGGGGGGAAGAGTGGATTTCCAGCCGATTCGCCCTGTCCGCATAGTGAGAACTCGCAGCGTTCGCGCGTAGCGTCTTCACGAGTGTTCACATGTTTTGGTGATTACCGGGGTCGTTGCTGAAGGCTACCTGACGGGCTCCGTGGGCTTGTGGGAAGGTGGCTCCCTACGGGAGATCCATGGGCCTGTATTGCAGCCGTATTACGCAGAGTTACAGCTGGGAAAGTTTTCAGGTGTTCTCCGGCGCTTTTCGTGTATGGGGCACGAAAAACGGAATCGGTATTGCCTCGCTCAGCCCCATGGTCCTCCGGTCGGCTCGCCGTTTCGGTACCGCTCCTCGCACAGCTCGCGCGCCCGGCGGTCGATCAGCCGGTCGGCCGCGGTCGCGTCCGCGTGCCCGCGCTCGGCCCGGGCGGCGTCCACGACCTGGCGGAGGATCTCGTACTGGCCGTCGGACAGGCCCATCGACTGGTAGTCGCCGTACGTGTCACCGGTCATCGCCCGGCGCGACCAGTATCCGATGAGCCGCGTGCACAGCTGCGCGGGCGAAGTCGCCGACGGGGAGGGCGAGTTGGCGCTCGCCCGGGTCTCGCTCGCATCGTCCCCAGCGCCCGACTGGCCGCCGCATCCGGCCGTCAGGGCGGCGGTCAGCAGCGCCGGTCCGAGCAGTGCCCCCTTCAGGCGCGCTCCTCCCGTGGTCATGGCACGACGGTATGCCGCCGGGTGCTCGGGTTCAACGGCAGGGAAATGTATGGGGGTTGACCGCGCGGTGCCGGATGCCCGGGAGCAACGGCGCTATGGGCATCCGGCGGAGGGTCGACCGGCGTGGAGCTGTCGACTGCCGTGGAGCTACGGCAGTTTCGCGAAGGGCGACAGGAAGGCGCGGGCGCTCGGGGTGTCCAGGCGGTACACGACGTTCGTCGCGTAGCAGGGGCCGTCGCCGGTGATGGTGGTGGCCGCGAGGACGTTCCTGCCGCCGATCACCGCGAAGTTGGGGCCACCGGAGTCGCCGTAGCAGGCGCCGCCGTTGCCCTGCGGTGCGGTCATCCCCAGGCGGACCCAGGTCCCGTTGAGGGCGTTGTAGGTGACGGGCGCCTTCATGCGGACGCCGCCGCCGGGGTGGGTGTGACCGCCGGGGCCGCGCTGCGCCTCCTGGGTGCCGTATCCGGCGACGGTCCAGTCGGTCGAGTTCAGCGCCTGCGGGCCGAGCGCGCCGAGCTGGTTCGCGGTGGGCAGGGTGGCCGGGGTGAAGGTCCAGCGGGCCTTGACCGACGCGCCCGGCAGTTCGATCACCGAGATGTCGTGGGTGTCGGACGCGGGGCCCGGGTAGTCGGGGTGACTGTGTGCGACGCCCTGGACGGCGACGGCGTTCGCCTGGGCGGCCGGGTCGCCGGGGTACTTCTTCGCGGCGGCGTCGAGGCCGGCCTGCACGTCCTGGTCGAGGGACACGTAGAACTTCACGTTGTCGGGCCAGTCGGTGGTGCAGTGCGCGGCGGTCAGGAAGGTGTCCGCGTCGATCATGGTGCCGGAGCAGACCCAGTCGACCCGGTCGGGGGTCGCGGGGTCTGCGTCGTTGTCCCAGGTGGCGACCAGTGCGCCTACTTCGGTGCGCTCGGGGGCGGGCGTCGCGTTGTACGAGTTGATCGCCGAGGACGGCAGTGCGGTGGCGAGCACGGCCGCACAGGACGCCGCGGTGACGGCGGTGGCGCGTATGGCTGACAAAAGAACGGCCCTTCTGCAGGTGAGCGTGGGTGTTCTCCTGTGGGGGGGGGGTGGGGCAAGTGAAGCGCCCGGAGGGCGGCGGCGACAAGGGCGCGACCGCCTCCCCAGGGTTTTCCCTATGTGCGGGCTGTGGACGGCTGTACGGGTGGTGTACGACGCCTGTGACCTGGCGCGTTCAGCTCGCCCCGCGGACGTGCTCCCCGTCGCCCGGGCGCACGTCCCGCAGCAGGCAGGTCAGCCGGGCGGTGCACACCCGCCGGTCCTGCTCGTCACTGATCACGATCTCGTACGTCGCCGTGGAGCGCCCCCGGTGCACCGGCGTGGCCACGCCGGTCACCAGCCCGGAGCGCACGCCCCGGTGATGCGTGCAGTTCAGGTCCACGCCCACGGCGATCTTGGAGCTGCCACCGTGCATCATGGAGCCGACCGAGCCGAGCGTCTCGGCGAGCACCGCGGACGCGCCGCCGTGCAGCAGCCCGTACGGCTGGGTGTTCCCCTCCACCGGCATGGTCCCGACGACGCGCTCGGCAGAGGCTTCCAGTATCTGGACACCCATGCGCGTGCCGAGGTGTCCGGCGGAGAACAGGGCCGGCAGGTCGACGCCGAGCGCGGCGTACTCGTCGATGACCTCCTGCGGGAACTTCACGTGCTGCTGCTCGCCCATGGGTCCGGCTCCGTTCGTCGTGCTCAGTCGGCAAAGGTCGACTGAGCAAACGCTCAGTCGGTGGCCGATTGTTCCAGACGGACGACGACGGACTTGCTGGCCGGGGTGTTGCTGGTGTCCGCGGTGGCGTCCAACGGCACGAGGACGTTGGTCTCGGGGTAGTACGCCGCCGCGCAGCCCCGGGCCGTCGGATAGTGCACGACCCGGAAGCCGGGCGCCCGCCGCTCGATCCCGTCCTTCCACTCGCCGACCAGGTCGACGTACGAGCCGTCCGCGATGTTCAGCCGCTGTGCGTCCTCGGGGTTGATCATGACGACCCGGCGGCCGTTCCTGATGCCCCGGTAGCGGTCGTCCAGGCCGTAGATCGTGGTGTTGTACTGGTCGTGCGAGCGCAGGGTCTGCAGCAGCAGCCGCCCCTCGGGAACCTCCGGGTACTCGACGGGGGCCGCCGTGAAGTTGGCCTTGCCCGTCGCCGTCGGGAAGCGCCGCTCGTCGCGCGGGGCGTGGGGGAGGGTGAAGCCGCCGGGGCGGGCCACGCGCGCGTTGAAGTCCTCGAAGC
Organism: Streptomyces shaanxiensis; assembly: GCF_039537145.1. Classification (NCBI taxonomy): domain Bacteria; kingdom Bacillati; phylum Actinomycetota; class Actinomycetes; order Kitasatosporales; family Streptomycetaceae; genus Streptomyces; species Streptomyces shaanxiensis. Next base: position 327,532 of record NZ_BAAAZY010000006.1, on the reverse strand, counting down.
CGGGGACCACCCGGGCGATACGGTCCCGGATCGTCGCGTAGTCCTTCTCGAACTCCTCCCAGGGCGTGCGGCTGCCCTCGCCCAGCACGCGGCGTGCCAGCCGGCAGACGATCGCCGGCTCCGACAGCAGATGCGTGCTCGCGGGCTCCAGGCGGCCCCGGGAGGCGTGCACCATGCCCATGGAGTCCTCGACCGTCACGAACTGCTCGCCGCTGCCCTGGAGGTCGCGCTCGGTGCGGCCCAGCGTCGGCAGGATCAGCGCGCGGGCGCCGGTGACGGCGTGGCTGCGGTTGAGCTTCGTCGACACGTGCACGGTCAGCCGCGCACGCCGCATCGCCGCCTCGGTGACGTCGGTGTCCGGCGTCGCGGACACGAAGTTGCCGCCCATCGCGAAGAAGACCTTCGCCTCGCCGTCACGCAGGGCGCGGATGGCCCGTACGACGTCGTAGCCGTGCTCGCGCGGGGGCGCGAAGCCGAACTCCTTCTCCAGGGCGTCCAGGAACGCCGGGGCGGGCCGTTCGAAGATGCCCATCGTGCGGTCGCCCTGCACGTTCGAGTGACCGCGCACCGGGCACACCCCCGCGCCCGGGCGGCCGATGTTGCCGCGCAGCAGAAGGAAGTTGACGACCTCGCGGATGGTCGGCACGGAGTGCTTGTGCTGGGTGAGACCCATCGCCCAGCACACGATGGTGCGCCGTGAGGCGAGGATCATCGCCATGGCCTGCTCGATGTCCGCGCGCGTGAGGCCGGTCGCCGTCAGCGTCTCGTCCCAGTCGGCGGCGCGGGCGGCCGCGGCGAACTCCTCGTAGCCGTGGGTGTGTTCGCCGACGAACTCCTCGTCGACGGCACCCTCGGTCTCGAGGATCAGCTTGTTGAGGAGACGGAACAGGGCCTGGTCGCCGCCGATGCGGATCTGCAGGAACAGATCGGTGAGCGCGGCGCCCTTGAGCATGCCCTGCGGGGTCTGCGGGTTCTTGAACTTCTCCAGGCCGGCCTCGGGCAGCGGGTTGACGCTGATGATCTTCGCGCCGTTGGCCTTGGCCTTCTCCAGGGCGGAGAGCATGCGCGGGTGGTTCGTGCCGGGGTTCTGGCCGGCGACGATGATCAGGTCGGCCTTGTAGAGGTCCTCCAGCAGGACGCTGCCCTTGCCGATGCCGATGGTCTCGCTCAGCGCCGACCCGGACGACTCGTGGCACATGTTCGAGCAGTCCGGCAGGTTGTTGGTGCCGAGTTCGCGCGCGAAGAGCTGGTAGAGGAACGCGGCCTCGTTGCTGGTGCGCCCGGAGGTGTAGAAGACGGCCTCGTCGGGGGAGCCGAGGGCGGTGATCTCCTCGCCGATGATGTCGAAGGCACGCTCCCAGGTGACGGGCTCGTAGTGCGTGCCCCCTTCGGCGAGGAACATGGGGTGGGTGAGCCGCCCCTGCTGCCCCAGCCAGTAACCGCTCCTGGTCGCGAGGTCGGCGACGGAGTGCGCGGCGAAGAACTCCGGGGTGACCCGGCGCAGGGTCGCCTCCTCGGCCACCGCCTTCGCGCCGTTCTCGCAGAACTCCGCCTTGTGCCTGTGCTCCGGCTCCGGCCAGGCGCAGCCCGGGCAGTCGAAGCCGTTCTTCTGGTTGACGCTCAGCAGCGTCAGCATGGTCCGCTTCACGCCCATCTGCTGCTGCGCGATACGCAGGGTGTGGCCGATGGCAGGCAGCCCCGCCGCCGCGTGCTGCGGCTCGGCGACCTGCGGCGCGTCCTGAACCGGATCACCCTTGGGCGGCTTGGTGGCCATCGCGCATTCCCCTTCGTGTACACGTGTGAGGTACATCTCCGATCCTCGCACGCGGGACCGACAACGGGGGTGGGGGCCCGGCACCCGCCCGCCCCTCTGCGCCCCGTCGCGAACCCCCTTCCCGGAGCCGTACCCCCGATGGGGACCGAGTGTCAGTGGGGCGTGGCAGGATCGGGGGCGTGGCAGAGACAGCATCGAAGCAGACCGAAAACCACCCCGGCGGCAGCCGGCCCCGCCTGATGCTCATGGACGGGCACTCGCTGGCCTACCGTGCGTTCTTCGCGCTGCCCGCGGAGAACTTCACGACCGCGACGGGCCAGCCGACGAACGCCATCTACGGCTTCGCGTCGATGCTGGCCAACACCCTGCGAGACGAGGCGCCCACCCACTTCGCGGTGGCCTTCGACGTGTCCCGCAAGACCTGGCGCTCCGCGGAGTTCACCGAGTACAAGGCGAACCGCTCCAAGACCCCGGACGAGTTCAAGGGCCAGGTCGAGCTGATCGGCGAGCTGCTCGACGCGATGCACGTCTCGCGGTTCGCGGTCGACGGCTTCGAGGCCGACGACGTGATCGCCACGCTCGCCACCCAGGCCGAGGCCGAAGGCTTCGACGTGCTGATCGTCACCGGCGACCGCGACTCCTTCCAGCTGGTCAGCGAGCACACGACGGTCCTGTACCCGACCAAGGGCGTCTCCGAGCTGACCCGCTTCACCCCGGAGAAGGTCTTCGAGAAGTACGGACTGACGCCCGCCCAGTACCCCGACTTCGCGGCCCTGCGCGGCGACCCGTCCGACAACCTGCCGGGCATCCCGGGCGTCGGCGAGAAGACCGCCGCGAAGTGGATCAACCAGTTCGGCTCGTTCGCGGAGCTGGTCGAGCGCGTCGAGGAGGTCAAGGGCAAGGCCGGCCAGAACCTCCGCGAGCACCTGGAGTCGGTCAAGCTCAACCGCCGGCTGACCGAGCTGGAGCGGCGCGTCGAGCTGCCCAGGACCGTCCCCGACCTCGCGCGCGTGCCGTACGACCGCAAGGCCGTCGCGATGGTCCTGGACACGCTGGAGATCCGTAACCCGTCCCTGCGTGAGCGGCTCTTCGGCGTCGACCCCGGAGCCGAGGAGGCCGAGGCCACCCCGGTCGTCACCGAGGGCGTGGAGCTGGACGGCTCGGTGCTCGGCACGGGCGAGCTGGCCCCCTGGCTGACCGAGCACGGCGGCGAGCTCCTCGGCGTGGCCACCGTCGACACCTGGGCGCTGGGCACCGGCTCGGTCGCCGAGGTCGCCCTGGCCGCGGCCGACGGCGCGGCCGGCTGGTTCGACCCGTCGCAGCTGGACGAAACCGACGAGAAGGCGTTCGCGGCCTGGCTGGCCGACGCCGCCAAGCCGAAGGTGTTCCACAACGCCAAGGGCGCGATGCGGGTCTTCGCCGAGCACGGCTGGAGCATCGAGGGCGTCCGCATGGACACCGCGCTCGCGGCCTACCTGGTCAAGCCGGGCCGCCGCTCCTTCGACCTGGACGCGCTGTCCCTGGAGTACCTGCACCGCGAGCTGGCCCCCGCCGCCGCGGCCGACGGCCAGCTGGCCTTCGGTGCGGACGACGGCGCCGAGGCCGAGGCCCTGATGATCCAGGCCCGCGCGGTCCTCGACCTGGGCGAGGCCTTCGAAAGCCGCCTCGAAGAGGTCGGCGCCGCGGACCTGCTCCGTGACATGGAGCTGCCGACCTCCGCCCTGCTGGCCCGTATGGAGCGGCACGGCATCGCGGCCGACCGGGCCCATCTGGAGGCCATGGAGCAGATGTTCGCGGGCGCCGTCCAGCAGGCGGTGAAGGAGGCGCACGCGGCGGCCGGCCGCGAGTTCAACCTGGGCTCGCCCAAGCAGCTCCAGGAGGTCCTCTTCGGCGAACTGGCCCTGCCCAAGACGAAGAAGACGAAGACCGGCTACACCACGGACGCCGACGCCCTGGCCTGGCTCGCCACCCAGACCGACAACGAACTGCCGGTCATCATGCTCCGCCACCGCGAGCAGGCGAAGCTGCGCGTCACCGTCGAGGGCTTGATCAAGACGATCGCGACGGACGGCCGGATCCACACGACGTTCAACCAGACGGTCGCCGCGACGGGCCGCCTGTCCTCCACGGACCCGAACCTGCAGAACATCCCGGTCCGCACCGACGAGGGCCGGGCGATCCGCCGGGGCTTCGTGGTCGGCGAGGGCTTCGAGTCCCTGATGACCGCGGACTACAGCCAGATCGAACTGCGCGTGATGGCCCACCTCTCCGAGGACGAGGGCCTGATCGAGGCGTTCACCTCGGGCGAGGACCTGCACACAACGGCCGCCTCCCAGGTGTTCGCGGTGGAACCCGACGCGGTGGACGCGGAGATGCGCCGCAAGATCAAGGCGATGTCGTACGGCCTGGCGTACGGCCTCTCGGCCTTCGGCCTCTCACAGCAGCTGAACATCGACGCGGGGGAGGCCCGCGCCCTGATGGACGCCTACTTCGAGCGCTTCGGCGGCGTACGGGACTACCTGCGCCGCGCCGTCGACGAGGCACGGGCGACGGGCTACACGGCGACCCTCTTCGGCCGCCGCCGCTACCTCCCCGACCTCAACAGCGACAACCGCCAGCGCCGCGAGGCGGCCGAGCGCATGGCCCTCAACGCCCCCATCCAGGGCACGGCGGCGGACATCGTCAAGATCGCCATGCTCAACGTCGACCGGGCCCTGCGCGAGGCGAACCTCACCTCCCGCATGCTCCTGCAGGTCCACGACGAAATCGTCCTGGAAATCGCCCCCGGCGAACGCGCGGCCACGGAAGAACTGGTCCGCCGGGAAATGTCCGACGCGGTCCACCTCAGCGTCCCCCTGGGCGTCTCGGTGGGCGCAGGGCCGGACTGGGAGTCGGCAGCCCACTAGCCGCCGGCGCCGGAGCCACATGGCGATGCCGGGCCGGTTCCCCAACCGGTCCGGCATTTCCGTGCGCTTCTGGGGGAGCGGGACTGCAGCGCCCCCAGGGGCGCGGGGCTGTATCGGTATGCGGCTCCGCCGCGTGGGCGCGACCGGCCACAACGAACCCGCAGCCCCGAATTTCACCGCACCCGGCAAACGCAGGGGCCCCGGCCGAACCCCCGGAGGGCCCGTCACTCTCGTGGCCCCCGCAAAAGCGCCCCCCACCACCGCCGCCCGTAAGGATGCGGTCATGGGTATACGCACGCTCAACCGCCGGACGGCCCCGGCACCGGCGAACGCGAACACCGCAGGCGACGCCCCCACCACGGCCCACCCGTCGGCCCCACCCTTCGCCGCCGGCGCAAGCACCGCCCGCATCCCGGCCGACCTGATGAGCACCTTGCGGCACAAGGCGGCAACCTTCCGGCATCGCCTCCCTCATCGGGCGCAGGATTGGGCCGAGCTCGCCCACAGCTACCTGGCGCTGGCCCGCACCCTGCTCCCGCGGTCCCGTCCCGTCCGCACGGTCACCGTGTTCATCGCGACCGCCGCCACCCTCAGCGAGCCCCAGGACGGCTCGGCTCCCGACCGGCCCCATCCGAACCCGAATCCGCATCCGTACCCGCGTCACCAGGGCCCCGGACCGGACGCCACACCCTGACGCCCACGGCGTACAGCAGCAGCCCCAGCACGAGCCCCGCGCCCGCCCCGAAGCACAGCGTCGGAATCAGCTCCCAGTACTCGGCGGTCGACCCCCAGTACTCCCACCAGCGCACCGCCCGCTGCACCGCCGCCACCACGGCCGGCCCGCCGATCACCGCACCGGCCAGCCACCGGTCCCGTACGGAAAGGACCGGCACTCCGAGCGGCGCGGCCGCGGGAGTCCGCCGTAGCGCCACGACCACGAACGCGGCGATGACGGCCGCGGCGACCGCCGAACCGCCGTACTGCAGATACCAGTACAGCGGCGACCCCGCGATCTCCTCGCCCAGGACGGGAAACACCCGCATCCCCCAGCGGTCGAGATGCGTGAACGCGTCCCACACGACATGCGTCAGCGAACCGAGCGCGGCCGAGACGTACCACCGCACCGCGAGCGACGGACGTACACGCGCGCGTGGCGCCCCGCAGCGCAGCAGCGTCGCCACCCGAGCCTGACGCCGCACCGGCAGCAGCGCCACCAGCGGCTCACGCAGCAGCAGCCACAGGCCCACCAGCGCCCAGGCGATCACCACGTCGACCGTGAACACGCCCGCGAACGAGTGCGTGACATCGCCGAACTCCATCGCCTCGGGCAGGACACTCGCCGCGTAATAGGTCATGTCGGGAGAGAAGGAACCCGCCACCAGTACGGCAGGTACCAGTGCGCCTCGGCCGGTTCCGTCGGTGCGTACGGCGGGCAGTACGGCCGCCGCATGGCTGAGCGTGAACGGCAACGGGGCTCCTCGCGCGGGGTGTTGACGGGGCCGGTCTGCCCCGCTCGTCGGCGAAGCCAGTATGCGGGACGGTCGCCCTCGGCCCGGACCCATGGCTCACACATGGCCAACCGGTAAAAATCGGGCACGAACGGGTGCCCCCGCAAAGGAAGTTGTCGTAGGGTCGCCTGGGTCGCCGTGCCGAGGGAACGCGGCCGAACAGATGAACAGCGAAGGAATGAGTGCCGCGAGGGCAACTGTCGCGGCGAGTCGATCGTCACTACAGGGGCGAGCACGACACGGCGAGCCCGGCAGACAGAGGCGGGCGCTCGGGCGTCCACGGGAGGGGTCCATTTCATGGCGGCGCAATTCGGCAGGCTCCGCAAGGGCGCGGTGAACACCACGGTGGCCGCGGTCGTGGTCGCGGCACTGGCCGCGTCCCAGGCTCCGGGCGTGACGACCGACGACGCCGGCAGAAAGATCACCACCGGAACCCAGCCCTCCGCGGACACGCCCGCCGAGGACAGCGCGACCGGCAACTCGCCCTACTACACCGACCTGCCGCCGCTCAACAGCCCCAACCCCTCGCCGACCACCAGCACCCCCGTCACCCCGGGCGCCAGCGAGGCGGGCATCCCCGCGACCGTCCTCGACGCGTACAAGAAGGCCGAGGCCTCGCTCAAGGAGTCCAAGCCCGGCTGCAACCTGGAGTGGCAACTCCTCGCCGCCATCGGCAAGGTCGAGTCCGGCCAGGCCCGCGGCGGCCGCGTCGACGCAAACGGCAACACGCTCTCCCCGATCCTCGGCCCGCAGCTCAACGGCAACGGCTTCGCGAACATCAGCGACACCGACAACGGCGCCTACGACGGGGACAGCTCCTACGACCGCGCCGTCGGGCCCATGCAGTTCATCCCCTCCACCTGGGCATGGGCCGGCCGCGACGGCAACGGCGACGGCGAGAAGAACCCCAACAACATCTACGACGCCGCGCTCGCCGCCGGCCACTACCTGTGCCGCTTCGGCTGGGACCTGTCCACCCAGGGCGACCTCGACCGCGCGATCCTCAGCTACAACAACTCGCGGGACTACCTCAACCTCGTCCTGTCGTGGCTGGAGTACTACCGCAAGGGCACCCACGAGATCCCGGACGGCACCGGCACCCTCCCGTCCGACCGCAGCGACGACACGGCGGGCGCGAGCCCGACGCCGACGTCGCCCGGCACTCCGACGACCCCTTCGACCCCGTCGGCGCCGAGCAGCCCCAAGCCCGGCGACAACGGCGGCTCCACCGACCCCAAGCCGCCGACCACGACCCCGCCGAGCACCACCCCGCCTCCCACCCCCACCGACTTGGTGGACCACCTGGAGGACGCGGGCACCGCCAGGCTCACCGCGATGGCGGGCGACACCTTCACCGAGAAGGTCAGCACCCGCGCCGAGACCGAAGCCGGCAAGGGCATCGCGAAGGTCCGGGTCCGCTTCACCATCATCGGCGCCACCGACGCCACCTTCAGCACCGGCGAGAAGTACGCCACGACCCTCACCGGCAGCACCGGCGAGGCGGTGGCGCCGGCGCTGAAGGCGGGCGAGAACACGGGCGAGTTCGTCGTCCGCGCCACCGTCGTCGGCCGCATGATCGCCGGCCTCGACTACACGGCCACGGTCACCGAGCGTGCCGCCGACACCCTGACCCGCACCAGCGACACCGCGCTGACCTGCACCCCGGGCGGCGAATTCGCCGACCAGGTCGAGCTGAAGGCGACCTACAAGGGTGCCGTCGCGGACAAGGTCGCGGCCACCGCCACCCTCATCAAGTCGGCGGACGACCCGACCGAGAACGACAAGGGCCCCTACTTCAAGGACGCCGACGGCAAGGTCGTACGCACCCTCACCGACCTGAAGACGGACGCTGACGGCCTGCTCAAGCTGCCCAAGCTCTACGCCGACGACACCACCGGCACGTTCCTGCTCCGCATCAACACCGCGGGCGGCGCGACGCTGACCGTCGAGCTGAAGGTGGCGGCGGCCGAGACGTCGCCCAGCCCGACCCCGTCGGAGTCGGCGTCCGGCTCGGAGTCGGCGAGCCCGAGCGCGTAGCCACCGGGGAATAGGACCGAGGGCGCCCTTCCGCTACGGCGGACAGGGCGCCCTTTGTTCATGTGCGCAACCTGTTCTCATCTCGCCCGCCCGTTGCTACGGTGCCGAACCTGACGATGTATCAGATTCCTGGGATGTGTTCGCTCCGGGATTCCGGGAGGCCCGTATGCGCGCCCTGATCGCTGCCGCGACCGGTCTCGCCCTCGCGCTCGCGCTGGTCCTCGCGATCACGGCCATGGGTGCACCGACCGGCAAGACGTCGCCCAAACCGCTGCTCACGACGGTGCCCGCACACCCGTAACCGCCCGTCCGGGAGGGAGGCCGAGATGCGCCGCAAGGCCAGCCTGATCCTGCTCGCCCTCGCCGTGTTCTTCGCGGCACTGTCCCCGCTGCTGCGCTGGTACGCCTTCCCGCGGCTGGCCAAGATCCCGCCCGGCCAGTACCAGGACATGGTCCTGGAGGCGAAGGACGCGACCCTCCTCGACTACGGCACGATGCAGGCCCGCAAGGTCCCCAAGGTCACCATCGTGCAGACACTGAAAGGCAACGTCGAAGAGTCGGAGAAGATCGAGAGGACGGCGGGGAAGGACGTCGTCGTCTGGGACGGCCTCTCCTACGTGGTCGGCCCCGACGGCAAGATGGTCTCCAAGATCCCCGAGCGCTACATCTTCGACGCCCACACCCAGGAACCCGTCCACGCCACCGGCGAGACGGTCGACGGCGACCCGGTGAAGCGGCAGGGCATCGAGTTCAAGTGGCCCTTCCTCACCGAGAAACGCGACTACGAGTACTTCGACGCCCAGACCCGCACCAGCGCCCCCATCCACTACAAGGGCACCCAGGACTTCCGCGGCGTCGAGGTCTACTACTTCGAACAGACCATCCCCTGGACCAAGGTGAGGTTCCCCAAGGCGATGCCGGTCGAGGGCATAACCCCGGAGTCGGTGGCCAAGACCGGCACGACCCGCTGGTACACCACCGTCCGCAAGTTCTGGGTCGAACCCCTCACCGGCGCGCCCGTATACGGCGAGGAGATCCACAAGGAGGAACTGCGCGGCGGCACCCTGCTCGGCGACCGCGACAAGGTGACGGCGTTCGCCGGCCACGTGAAGATGCGCGAGGACTACATCGCCTACACCGTGGACCTGGTCAAGTCCAACCGCACCCTGGTGCTGCTGATGACGTCGTACCTGCCGTGGGGCTTCCTGGTCATGGGCGTAATTCTGCTGTCCCTCTCCCTCTACCTGGAGGCACGCGGCCGCCGCCCCGGCGACCCGAAGCCCGCGCAGGACACCGAACCGGAACCGGTCACCGCCTGAGCCGTGCGCTGGTGTGCCGGGTCGGCTCGGCGGTCGCGGGGTCCTCGGGCCACGGGTGCTTGGGATAGCGGCCACGCAGCTCCGCCCGTACGCCCTTGTAGCCGTCCCGCCAGAAGGAGGCGAGGTCGGCGGTGACGGCGGCGGGGCGCCCGGCGGGGGAGAGCAGATGGACGAGCAGCGGCACCCCGGCGACGCGGGGCGACTCGTGCAGCCCGAACATCTCCTGCAACTTCACGGCGAGGACGGGCTGCTCGGGATCGCCGTAGTCGATCCGGATCCGGGACCCACTCGGTACGGCGATCCGCTCCGGGGCGAGCTCGTCCAGCCGCCCGGCGTCCCCCGAGGCCCACGGGAGCAGCCGGGCCAGCGCCTGCCCGGCATCGATCCGCGCCAGGTCGGCCCGCCGCCGGGCCCGGCTCAGCTCGGGCTCCAGCCACTCGTCCGCGCGCGCGTGGAGCGCGTCGTCGGACACGTCGGGCCAGGGCTCGCCCAGGTGCAGTCGCAAGAACGCCAGCCGCTGCCGCAGGACGCCGGCGTCCGGGGACCAGCGCAACAGGCCCAGCCCTTCCTGCCGTAGCCCTTCGAGGAGCGCATCGCGTACGAGTACGGGGTCGGCGTCCCGCAACGGCCGCACCGCGAGCTCGATCGCCCCGAGCCGCTCGACGCGCCGGGCGACGACGTCCCCCTCGGCCCAGTGCACCTCCTGGCCCTCGGAGTACAGCGAGGCCGCAGCCGACCGGGCCATGTCCTCGTCCACCACGGCGGCGAGCTGCACGCGCGCGTGCCCCTTGCCGACGGGCCGGTCCGCGACGGCCACGGCGAGCCACGGGGCGCCGCGCAGGGGGCTGCCGTCACCGAGTTCGGCGCGCGTGCCGGACGCCATGAGGTAGGAACCGCCGTCGGCTCTGGCGACACGCTCGGGGAAGGCGAGGGCGGCGACGAGGCCCGCGGTGCGTTCGTCCACGCCGGACGCGGACGCCTGCTCGCCACTGGCCCGCAACCGCCGCACCTCCGCACGCCAACGCCCCGCATAGGCGTCACCGCCACGCCGAGCCGCCCGTAGAGCGGCGGCCAGATCGTCCCCGTACTCCCTCGGGGCCTCCTCGCTGAGCAGCGCGACCACCTCGGCACCCGCGCCGGACGTGTCCAGCAGCGCCCGCCCCAACCGGGGATGCAACCCCAGCCGGGCCAGCGCGGTGCCCCGCTCCGTGGCCCGCCCGCCGGAGTCCACCGCCCCGATGGCCGTCAGCACGCTCCTGGCCGCCGCCATCGCCCCGCCCGGCGGCGGATCCAGCAACGCCAGCCCAGTGGCCTCCGGGTCGCCCCAGCAGGCCGCCTGCAGTGCGAACGCCGTCAGGTCGGCCACCTTGATCTCCGGCGACGGGAACCGTGGCAGCCGCGTGTCCTCGGCCTCCGCCCAGCAGCGGTACACCGCCCCCGGCGCCTCACGCCCGGCCCGTCCCGCCCGCTGCCGCCCGGCCGCCTGCGAGGCCCGTACCGTCGTCAGGGCGCTCAACCCGCGCGCGTGATCGACACGAGGCTCCCGCGCCAGCCCCGAGTCCACGACGACCCGCACACCGGGAACCGTCAGCGACGACTCGGCCACGGACGTCGCCAGCACCACCCGGCGCCGCTCCCCGCCCGCCAGCACCGCGTCCTGCACGGCCGCCGGCGCCCGCCCGTGCACCTGGAGCACCTCGACGTCGCCCAGGCCCCCCAGCTGCCCGGCGACCCGCCCGATCTCGCCCACACCCGGCAGGAAACACAGCACGTCCCCCGCCCGCTCGGCCAGCGCCCGCCGCACCGTCGACGCCACATGCGTCAGCAGCGCCGGATCGACCCGCATGCCGTGCGGCGGCCGTACGGGGCGCGTCGGCGGCGCCCACACCACGTCCACGGGGTGGGACGCGCCCTCCGCCTCGACCACCGGGGCGTCCCCCAGCAGCCGCGCCCACCCCTGCGCGTCCGTCGTCGCCGACGCGGCCACGAGCCGCAGCTCCGGCCGCAGCGTCTGCCGTACGTCCCACAGGAACGCCGCCACCGTGTCGGCGTCCAGATGCCGCTCGTGGCACTCGTCGAGCACCACCGCGTCCACGCCGGCCAGCTCCTGGTCGCGCTGCAGCCGCTGGAGCAGCACACCGGTCGTGACGACCTCCATGCGCGCGTGGCGCCCGACGACCCGCTCCCCGCGCACGGTGTAGCCGACGCTCTCGCCGACCTTCTCGCCCAGCAGCCACGCCATCCGCCGCGCGGCGGCCCGGGCCGCGATCCGCCGGGGCTCGGCGACGACGACCCGCCGGGCCGGCCCCTCGCCGACCAGCCCCGCCAGTACCAGCGGCACGAGGGTGGTCTTGCCGGTGCCGGGCGGCGCGACCAGCACCGCGGTGCCGTGCGTGTCCAGGGCGTCGTTCAGACCGGGCAGGGCGCCGCGTACGGGCAGCGCGTCCAGGGCGTCGTAACGGATCACGCTCTCAGTCTCGTACGCACACGAAGATCGCCGACCCCGGGATCAGATTCCCGCGCAGCGGCGACCAGCCGCCCCACTCCGAGGTGTTCCAGGCCGGCCACTCCGGCTCCACCAGGTCCACCAGCCGGAAGTCCGCCGCCACGATGTCCCGGACGCGGTCGCCGAGCGTCCGGTGATGCTCGACGTAGACCGCGCTTCCCTCCTCGTCCTGCTCCACGTACGGCGTGCGGTCGAAGTACGAGGCCGAGACGGACAGGCCCTCCGGGCCCGGCTCGTCCGGGAACGCCCAGCGGATCGGGTGGGTCACGGAGAAGACGAAGCGTCCGCCCGGCCGCAGCACCCGCCGCACCTCCCGCAGCACCAGCACCGGATCGGCGACGAACGGCAGCGCGCCGTACGCCGAGCACGCCAGGTCGAAGGAGGCGTCGGCGAAGGGGAGGGCGCCGGCGTCGGCGCAGACCAGGGGAAACGCGCCGCCGATGCGCAGGGCGTGCTGGAGCTGGCGGTGGGAGATGTCCAGGGCGACCGGGCTCGCCCCCTGCGCGGCCAGCCAGCGCGAGCACTGGGCGGCGCCGGCGCCGATCTCCAGCACCTGCTTGCCCTTGAGGTCCTCCGGCGCGCCGAGCAGCTCGGCCTCCACCTCGTCCAGGCCCTCGGGGCCCCATACGAAGCGGTCGTCGCCGAGGAACGTGCCGTGTTCGATCTGGTACTCGTCCGCATTGCGGTCCCACCAGCCCCGGTTGGCGCGGGAACTCTCCGCGACTCCGGACTCACGGCGGGTGGCCTCCGGCTCGAAACCGGACTCGGACGATGCGGGCTCTTGGATGATCGGCTCCCTCGTCGTACTCTTCCGTCACCTCCATGGCATCACCCACATGGCGGTGTCACGAAAGGGACGCCTTACGGCCAGCGTGGCCTCAGGAGACAGGTTTTGTGCCGGGTATGGGGCGATCCGCCCCGGGTGTGCGCCTTCGCGCATTGACCCTGTCCGGCTGCCCCCGTATGCTACAAGTTGCGCTGCGGGCCTGCGCACCTCAGACGTAGCAGGCTGCGCTCGCATCTGTTGTATGTCCCCTCGGTTTTCGAGGCGCCACCGGTTTGATGGTGTGGTGCTTCCTTGGCTGTCCGGCTTCTTCAGAGCGATACGGGCTCCCGGCGTAGCAGTACCTACGACTTCAATGTCCGTACCGGAGCCCTTTCCCACATGACGAGCAGCACCGAGACCACCGCCACCACCCCGCAGGTAGCGGTCAACGACATCGGTAACGAGGAAGCCTTCCTCGCCGCGATCGACGAGACGATCAAGTACTTCAACGACGGCGACATCGTCGACGGCGTCATCGTGAAGGTCGACCGGGACGAGGTCCTGCTCGACATCGGTTACAAGACCGAAGGCGTTATCCCGAGCCGCGAACTCTCCATCAAGCACGACGTCGACCCGAACGAGGTCGTCGCCGTGGGCGATGAGATCGAGGCCCTGGTCCTCCAGAAGGAGGACAAGGAAGGCCGCCTCATCCTGTCCAAGAAGCGCGCTCAGTACGAGCGTGCCTGGGGCACGATCGAGAAGATCAAGGAAGAGGACGGGATCGTCACCGGTACCGTCATCGAGGTCGTCAAGGGTGGTCTCATCCTTGACATCGGCCTCCGCGGCTTCCTCCCGGCCTCCCTGGTCGAGATGCGCCGTGTTCGCGACCTCCAGCCCTACGTGGGCAAGGAGCTCGAGGCGAAGATCATCGAGCTGGACAAGAACCGCAACAACGTGGTCCTGTCCCGCCGTGCCTGGCTGGAGCAGACCCAGTCCGAGGTCCGCCAGACGTTCCTCACCACCCTCCAGAAGGGTCAGGTCCGTTCCGGCGTCGTCTCCTCGATCGTCAACTTCGGTGCCTTCGTGGACCTGGGTGGCGTCGACGGTCTGGTCCACGTCTCCGAGCTGTCCTGGAAGCACATCGACCACCCGTCCGAGGTTGTCGAGGTCGGCCAGGAAGTCACCGTCGAGGTCCTCGACGTCGACATGGACCGCGAGCGTGTCTCCCTGTCGCTGAAGGCGACCCAGGAAGACCCGTGGCAGCAGTTCGCCCGGACCCACCAGATCGGTCAGGTCGTCCCGGGTAAGGTCACCAAGCTGGTTCCGTTCGGTGCGTTCGTCCGCGTGGACGAGGGCATCGAGGGTCTGGTCCACATCTCCGAGCTGGCCGAGCGCCACGTGGAGATCCCGGAGCAGGTCGTCCAGGTCAACGACGAGATCTTCGTCAAGGTCATCGACATCGACCTCGAGCGCCGTCGCATCAGCCTCTCGCTGAAGCAGGCCAACGAGGCCTTCGGTGCCGACCCGGCCACGGTCGAGTTCGACCCGACCCTGTACGGCATGGCTGCCTCGTACGACGACCAGGGCAACTACATCTACCCCGAGGGCTTCGACCCCGAGACCAACGACTGGCTCGAGGGCTACGAGACCCAGCGCGAGGCGTGGGAGCACCAGTACGCCGAGGCGCAGCAGCGCTTCGAGCAGCACCAGCAGCAGGTCATCAAGAGCCGCGAGGCCGACGCTGCCGCTGCCGCCGAGGGTGGCGACGCCGCGGGTGCGGCTCCGGCCGCTTCCGGTGGCTCGTACTCCTCCGAGGGCCCGGACAACTCCGGCGCGCTGGCCTCGGACGAGGCGCTTGCCGCTCTCCGCGAGAAGCTCGCGGGTGGCCAGAGCTGAACGCTGGCTCGCTGAGGCTTAGCCGGTAACTGAGGGGCCGTACCTTTCGAGGTGCGGCCCCTCGGTGTTGCCCTGGGCCGGGTTGCGTTTCGGCGCGCGGCCGGCGGGGGCTTGTCGCGCCCACGCGGCGGAGCCGCATATTCATACAGCCCCGCGCCCCCAAAAAAAGGGCGTCGCCCAACCCGGCAAGATCAATGAGCTCCTTCCTCGGGAATGCCCCCGCCTGTAAGGGCGTTGTGACGTACGGACACGAGGAGGAGCGGTCACAGTGCTTGATCCGCAGGGTTTGTACGCATGGGAGCCGAAGGGGCTGGCTGTCGTCGACATGGCGCTTGCCCAGGAGTCGGCCGGGTTGGTCATGCTCTACCACTTCGACGGATACATCGACGCGGGCGAGACCGGCGACCAGATCGTCGACCGGCTCCTCGACTCGCTGCCCCACCAGGTCGTCGCCCGCTTCGACCACGACCGGCTGGTGGACTACCGGGCCCGCCGACCGCTGCTGACGTTCAAGCGCGACCGCTGGAGCGACTACGAGGACCCCGCCATCGAGGTGCGGCTCGTGCAGGACGCCACCGGCGCGCCCTTCCTGCTGCTCTCCGGGCCCGAGCCGGACGTGGAGTGGGAGCGCTTCGCCGCGGCGGTCAAGGAGATCGTCGAGCGGCTCGGGGTGCGTCTGTCGGTGAACTTCCACGGCATCCCCATGGGCGTCCCGCACACCCGCCCGGTCGGCCTCACCCCGCACGGCAACCGCACCGACCTCGTCCCGGGCCACCGCAGCCCCTTCGAAGAGGCGCAGGTGCCCGGCAGCGCCGAGTCCCTGATCGAGTACCGGCTGATGGAGGCCGGGCACGACGTCCTGGGCATCGCCGCGCACGTCCCGCACTACATCGCCCGCTCCTCGTACCCGGACGCGGCGCTGACCATCCTGGAGGCCCTCACCGCGGCCACCGGACTCGTCCTGCCCGGCATCGCGCACTCCCTGCGCACGGAGGCCCACCGCACGCAGAACGAGATCGACCGGCAGATCCGTGAGGGCGACGACGAGCTCACCAACCTCGTCGAGGGCCTGGAGCACCAGTACGACGCCGTCGCCGGCGCCGAGACCCGCGGCAACATGCTCGCCGAGCCGGTGGACATCCCGTCGGCGGACGAGATCGGCCAGGAGTTCGAGCGGTTCCTGGCAGAGCGCGAGGGCGACAACTGAGGGCCGACGGGGCCTGCCGGGTGTTGATGTCGGCGGCAGGCCCTAAGCTGCCGGTCATGTTGAAGGTGGGCCTGACCGGCGGCATCGGTGCCGGTAAGAGCGAGGTGTCGCGGCTGCTCGTCGAGTGCGGGGCCGTGCTGATCGACGCGGACCGTATCGCGCGCGAGGTGGTCGCGCCCGGTACCCCCGGTCTCGCCGCCGTCGTCGAGGCCTTCGGCGAGGAGGTGCTCGCCGGGGACGGCGGCCTGGACCGGCCCAAGCTGGGCTCGATCGTCTTCGCCGACCCGGACAGGCTCGCCGTACTGAACTCGATCGTGCACCCCCTCGTCGGCGCCCGCTCGCGCGAACTCGAAGAGGGCGCGGCCGAGGACTCCGTCGTCGTCCACGACGTGCCGCTCCTCGCGGAGAACGGCCTCGCGCCGCTGTACGACGTCGTGGTCGTCGTCGACGCCAGCCCCGAGACCCAGCTCGACCGGCTGGTCCGGCTGCGCGGCATGACCGAGGAGGACGCACGCGCGCGTATGGCCGCGCAGGCGACACGTGAGAAGCGGCTGGAGATCGCGGACGTCGTCATCGACAACGACGTACCGCTGGAGGTGCTTCAGCGGCGTGTGAAGGACGTGTGGGACGAGCTCGTGCGCCGGGCCCACGGGGACCTGCGAGGGTCCCAGGAGTCACAGGGGAGTCCGCAGCCCCGGTCGCCGCAGGAATAGCGGTGCGCGCGTCGGGCGTTGAACCCCTCCAGCGAGGGAAGGACTCTGCCGTGCCCGAGACCAGCGGTTCGACCGGACGTACTCCGGAGACGCATGTCATCGACTTCCGCGCCGCCGAGCAACTGCTCGCCGCGCGGGACCCGCGGGGCGCGGTGAAGCTGCTCGACGAGGTCATCGCCGTGCACCCGGAGAACACCGCCGCCCGGTTGCTGCGTGCGCGCGCCTTCTTCGCCGCAGCCCAACTCCGGCCCGCCGAGCTGGAGTTCACGATCGTCCTGGAGCGCGAGCCGGACAACGCGTTCGCGCACTTCGCGCTCGCCCGCACCTACGAGCGCCAGGGCAGAGCCGACCAGGCCAAGCGGCACTTCCGGCTGGCCGCCGCGCTCGATCCGAACCCGGAGTACCTCAAGGCGGCACGGTTCGACGGGTGAGCGGCAACGCGACCGAGCGGGGGTGACGGCTCTCCGGTGCGGCTATGGACAGCGGTTCGGCGGTGGCCGGTGCGGGCGGTCCTCTCGCGGGCGGTACGGGCGGTCCTCGGGTGGGCGATACGGCGGTACGTCGCGGCCCGGCTGGTAGTGCGGGCCCTGGCGGATGTGTCTGAGGACCATGGCCATGTCGATGGTGATCACCAGCCACAGCGCCCCGCAGGCCACCGCCCAGCCGGGTCGGCCCGCGAGCGAGAACGCGACGGTGCCGAAGACCGCCCAGACCACGCCCCACACGCACAGCCAGAAGCGGGCCCGCAGTGCACTGCGCGCTGTCGTCGGCTCACTGCCCGTACGCATCGGGATCACCACTCCTCCTTGAAACGTACTCCTCGTTCTCCTCACAGGGGGCTCCGTGCTGCCGGACACCGACGAACTGGCCGAGGTGCTGCTCGACCTCCAGGTACCCCACGAGGACATCAACGACCTCGTGCGGATGGCCCGACGGGTGACGGACGACCCGGAGCTGCTGCAGTTCCTGGCACGGTCCGTCGACGAGCTCGTCCGGACCGTGGGGGAGGTCGGCTGCCCGGTCGACCTGCCCGACCTGGACTGGCCCTCGGGCCCTCTGCAGCGCTGCTTCCCCGTGTACGTGTTCGTCGCCGCGCTGCCCTCCACGCGCGCGTACCACCGCGAGCGCGGCATCCCGGCCGACGTCTCCCGGCGCACCCTCGCCGATCTCGGGCGGAACATGGCCGTGCACCGTCGGCGGTACGGGCGGGTTGGAGTGCAGGCTCCCTGGTGGCTCGTCCACCACTTCCGCGGCGAGCTGTACCAGTTGGGGCGGCTGCAGTTCGAGCGGGCGCGGCTCGGGGCGCGGACGGGGGCCGGGCTTGCGGCGGCCGGGGTCGGCGTGGGTCCGGACTCGCCCTGTCTCAACCTGCACATCCCCGACTTCCACGGGCCGCTGACGCCGGCCGCCGTCGACCGGTCCCTGGCGCTCGCCCGGGAGTTCTTCCCGGTGCACTTTCCCGAGGCGCGCTACCGGGTGGTGACCTGCCACTCCTGGCTGCTGGACGCGCAGCTCAGGAAGTACCTGCCCGAGGACTCCAACATCGTCCGGTTCCAGGAGCGCTTCCGCATCGCCCGCGCGGAGCCGGAGCCGTCCGACACCGAGCCGGTCCAGTTCGTCTTCGGCGACCCGGAGTTGCCGGTAGAGGGCCTGCCGCGCCGCACGGCGGTGGAGCGGGCGGTCGGGGACCATCTGCGGGCGGGTGGTCACTGGTATGTCGGGCACGGATGGCTGCCGTTCGACGGGAGCGCCTGAAAATCCCTCGTAAGGTCGTTGGTACGGCGATGAGTTCCGCCGCGAACCCCGGTCTACCTCTGTGACAGCACCACGGACCACCGCTTCACACAGGAGAACCCATGTCCGAGACCGCCGCTTCCGCATCCTCCGTCCCCACCGCCGCCTCGGCCACCTCCGGCACGGTCATCGCCGAGTCCGCGACGCCGCGCGGCCGCCGGGCCCGCATCGCCCTGCGCGGCCTGCAGATACTGCTCGCCCTCTTCTTCGCGATCGCGAGCGCGCTGCCCAAGCTGATCGCGCACCCCTCGGCCGCCGAGGTCTTCGACGAGCTCGGCTGGGGAAGCGCGGGGATGTACACCATCGGCGCACTCGAACTGGCCGGTGCCGTCGCGCTGTTGATCCCGGTGCTGCAGTCGGTGGCGGCGATGGCGCTCAGCGCGCTGATGGTGGGCGCGTTCGTCGTGACGATCACCGCGTTCGACGGCGAGAACGCGGCGACACCGCTCATCCTGATCGTGCCGCTGGCCCTGATCGCCTGGGCCCGACGGAACTCCAACGCGGATCTGCTGCGGCTGGTGCGACGACGCGCGTGACCCGACGGTGTCGGTGGCGTCCGGCCCGGGCCTTCTCGGCCTGCCGGACGCCACCGCCGTATGTCACTGTCCGCGCGGCTGTCCCGCTGCTCCGCCCATGAGCCCGCGCAGCCGTTCCAGCTCGCGGCGGTCCCGCTTGGTCGGTCGGCCCGTGCCGCGGTCGCGGATGCCGGCCGGGGCGACGGCCTCGCGCGGCGGGGGAGGGGGCGAGTTGTCGACGAAGCACTGTGCTGCCACCGGTGCGCCGACCCGCTTGCGGATGAGCCGCTTGACCACGACGACCCGTTCCCGGTTCTCCTGGCGCAGGCGCACCTCGTCGCCGACGCGCACGGAGTGGGAGGGCTTCACGTTCTGGCCGTTCACACGCACGTGCCCGCCCTTGCAGGCGGTGGCGCCCATGGAACGGGTCTTGACCAGGCGTACGGCCCAGATCCAGCTGTCGATCCGCACGCTCTCGCCGTTCTGCGGACCGGCGGCCTCGGCGGCGGCCACAGCGGCGGCGATCTTCGGGTCGCCGGCCTGCTCGGCCTTCCCCCCGTCCGACCGCTGATCCACGTCCGGCCGCTGTCCGTCGTCCGGCCGCTGTCCCTCGACCGTGTCGCCGGTCTTCGCCTCGTCATCCTCGGAAGCCATGCCTCGACCTTAGTCCCCGCACGGACGTTCCTGTACGGGGCCGAGGCGGCCGTACGGTGGAGTCGTGGACGCCCTCGCTGATCTCGACCGTCGGATCGCGGGCTGCCGGGCCTGCCCGCGACTGGTCGACTGGCGTGCGGAGGTGGCCCGCACCAAGCGTGCCGCCTTCGCCGACCAGACGTACTGGGGCCGGCCGGTACCGGGCTTCGGGCCGCCCGACGCCCGGCTGCTGATCGTGGGGCTCGCCCCGGCCGCGCACGGGGGTAACCGCACCGGCCGGATGTTCACCGGGGACCGCTCCGGGGACGTGCTGTACCAGGCGCTGTACGACGTGGGCCTCGCCTCGCAGCCCACGTCGGTGGCCGTCGACGACGGGCTGGAGCTGTACGGCGTCCGCGTCACCGCCCCCGTGCACTGCGCCCCGCCCGCCAACAAGCCCACACCAGGTGAGCGGGAGACCTGTCGGCCCTGGCTGGTGCAGGAGCTGCGGCTGCTGCGGCCGACACTGCGGGCGGTCGTCGTCCTGGGCGCCTTCGGCTGGCAGGCGACGCTGCCCGCCCTGGTGGAGGCGGGGTGGGAGGTGCGCCGGCCGCGGCCCGCGTTCGGACACGGGGCGCGGTTCGCGGTGGACGGGCACGGCGACGTCGGCGGGCTCGAACTCTTCGGGTGCTTCCATGTCAGCCAGCGCAACACCTTCACCGGCAGGCTCACGCCCGCGATGCTGCGGGAGGTGCTGGGCGCGGCGGCGGAGGTGGCCGGGCTCGGCGGCGGCGGTCGGCCGTAAATGAGGCGACCGGGCGGTCGTACGACGTTACGGTGCCCGGATGGGCCTCTATCCGGAGATCGAACCGTACGACCACGGCATGCTCGACGTCGGCGACGGCAACCGCGTGTACTGGGAGACCTGCGGAAACCCTCACGGCAAGCCCGCGCTGGTGCTGCACGGCGGGCCGGGCAGCGGCAGCAACCCCTGGTTCCGGCGGCTGTTCGACCCCGAGGCGTACCGTGTCGTGCTGCTCGACCAGCGCGGATGCGCACGTTCGACGCCGCACGCGAGCGTGTACGAGACGGACATGAGCGTCAACACCACGGCGCATATGATGGCCGACCTGGAGCTGCTGCGGCGACACCTCGGGATCGAGCGGTGGCTGGTGTGGGGCGTCTCGTGGGGGTCCGTGCTGGGGCTGAGGTACGCCCAGACCCATCCGAGGGCCGTGTCCGAACTCGTCCTCACGGGGGTGGCCACGGGCTCCGACGCCGAAGTCGCCCTGCTGACCAGGGGGCTCGGTCAGTACTTCCCCGAGGCGTTCGAGCGGTTCCTCGCCGAGGTGCCCGAGGACGAGCGCGCGGGGAACCTCGCGGCCGCGTACAACCGGCTGATCGAGTCACCCGATCCTGAGACACGGGCGCGGGCGGCGCGGGCGTGGACCGACTGGGAGACCGCCATCGCCGCCGCCCCGCCGCGTTCCGTCCCGCGCTACGAGGACCCGGTGTTCCGCATGGGCTTCGCCCGTACCGTGACGCACTACTGGGGCAACGACCACTTCCTCGGGGACGGCGACGAAGAGGGCGTCGTCCTGCGGGACGCGCCCCTGCTCGAGGGCATCCCGGGCACACTCGTCCAGGGCAGCCTCGACCCCGGCAACCTCCTCGGTGTCGTCTGGCGCCTCCACCACGCCTGGCCCGGCAGCGAGTTGGTCGTCATCGACGACGTGGGGCACAACGCCGGGGCGCCGGGCATGGCGGAGGCGCTGGTGGCGGCGACGGACAAGTACGCGCGCGTTCAGGAAGACGTTTAGGGAGACCCTCGGATGGCTGTCATTCACCGCACCACCCTCAAGCCGACCAAGCTGGAACTGCTCGCCTCCTGGCTGCCCACCCGCCCTTGGTACGAAGGCGGCCCGGGCGAACCGGAGTTGACCAAGGCGGGCGGCTTCCGGCTGGACGACCCGGAGGGCGAGGTGGGGATCGAGTTCATGGTGGCCACCGATGCCTCCGGCGCCGTCCCCACCGCCTACCTGGTGCCGCTCAGCTATCGCGGGGCACCGCTCGACGGGGCGGAGCACGCCCTCGTCGGCACCATGGAACATGGAGTGCTGGGCAAGCGCTGGGCCTACGACGGCTGCCACGACCCGGTACTGACCGCCCAGTTGCTGGCCCTGGTGGCGGGGCGGGTTCAGGCCCAGGCCCAGAGCATCAGCGACACACCCGACCGGGAGGTCGCCAGGTCCTACACCGGTGGCGGTCTCCCCGTCGCCTTCGTCCCCACGGCCACCGACGATCAGGACGGCACCGAGCTCCCCCTCCCGGACGGCACCACCCTCCGCCTCCACCGGGTCCTGCGTCCCGCGACTCCGGACGCCCCGCCCGTCCCTCCCGAGGGCGCGACCGGTCACGTCGCGGGTGCCTGGGACGTGCCGGACGGCAGCCGGGCCCGGGCGCTGTTCGTCACCCTGCACCCCGGGCCGCGGTCCTGACAGCCGTCCTCTCGGTCGCCGACGTCCCCGTACGGCGTCGTCGGTAGTAACCGCGGGCGCGCCCGGAGAGGTGTCGGCGGCGTGCCCCAGGCGTACGGCGGCTCTCCCTCGGCCGACCTCTACGGCCCTTCCTCGGCCGCGGCCTCCCCGAAGAGCTGCCGTACCGTCGACCGGTAGTTGGTCTGCACGTGCGCGAGGGCGTGCGCGCGGGCCCGGGCCGGGTCGCCGGAGGCGATCGCCTCGTACAACTCACGGTGTTCCACCAGGAGTTGGGGCCACTCCTCGTTGCGTCGTGTCATCCAGCGCAGGCGGCCCGCGACCGGCTCCAGCGCCTCCAGCAGCAGGCTGTTGCCCGCCATGGCCACGATGCGGTCGTGCAGCCGGCTGTTGACGTCCGTGATCGCTTCCGCGTCCCCGGCCTCGGTGGCGGTGGCCGCCTGGTCGAGGAGCCGCTCGACCTCGGCCAGGTCCTCCGGCGTGGCCCGTGCCGCGGCGAGCCCGGCCGCGTACACCTCCAAGGCCTCGCGCAGCTCGAAGAGCTCCTTGACGTCGGCCGGGGTCAGCCTGCGCACGACCGTACGGCGTGCCGACTCGAAGTGGACGAAGCCCTCGACGACCAGCGCCCGGATCGCCTCGCGGACCGGCACGCGCGAGACCCCGAGGCGCTCGGCCAGCTCCCGCTCGACGAGCCGGTCACCCGGCCGGAGGCGGCCCGCGATGATGTCCTGCCGCAGGGTCGCCAGGACGCGTTCCCGTACCGCGCCCAGGGGTTCGATCTTCGTCGTCGAGCTCATGGGGCCATCTTCGCCGACTCCGGGTGTGATTTACGGAGCGTTAACAAGAGCGACATCGGTCAGAACTGTTGACGGGAGGACTATGTGCGCAGTTTGGTATACCAAACGCCCTCCACAAGCAGTCCCCGTCCCCCGGCTCCTGGAGGCCCCGTGTCCCTCGCCGACCGTGCCGAAGTCACCGGCACACCAGCGTTCGTCCCCGATCCCCGGCTTACCAACGAAGACCTCGCGCCCGCGGGCAAGCGCAACTGGAAGGTCTTCGACCTCTTCGCCATGTGGATGTCCGACGTCCACAACCTCGGCAACTACACGTTCGCGGCCGGTCTGCTGGTCCTCGGCATGAACGTGTGGCAGGTCTTCACGTCCCTGCTCGTCGGCTTCGTGATCATCTACATCGGCATGAACTGGATGGGGAAGATCGGCCAGCGCCACGGCGTCCCGTTCCCCGTGGTCAGCCGCATCAGCTTCGGCGTCTGGGGCGCCAACATCCCGGCGCTGATCAGGGCCGTCATCGCCATCATGTGGTACGGCATCCAGACCTATCTGGCCTCCGTCGCCGTCAACATCATGCTGCTGGCCGCCTGGCCGGGCCTGGAGTCCTGGACGCACAACTCCTTCCTGGGCCTGCACCAGCTCGGCTGGTGCACCTTCATCGCCCTGTGGCTGATCCAGGCGGCGATCATCAGCCAGGGCATGGAGTCGGTGCGCAAGTTCCAGGACTTCTGCGGCCCGGCGATCTGGATCGTGATGATCGCCCTCGCGGTCTGGATCCTCGCCAAGGCCGGCTGGACGATCTCGCTCACCTCGACCCCGAACCCGGTCTCGGTCGGCGAGCAGTGGCGGCAGTGGTTCGGCGCGATCGGGCTGATCCTGGCCACGTACGGCACGCTGATGCTCAACTTCTGCGACTTCTCCCGCTTTTCGCCCGACTACAAGACCGTCAAGCGCGGCAACTTCTGGGGCCTGCCCATCAACTCGACGGCGTTCGTGGTCGTCTCGGTCATCGTCACGGCGGGCTCGATCGAGGTGTTCGGCAAGGCCATCACCGAACCGGCCTACCTGGTCGCCGAGATCGGCAACACCTGGGTGCTGGTGGTCGGTGCGCTGACCTTCGCCATCGCCACCATGGGCGTCAACATCGTCGCCAACTTCGTCTCACCGGCGTACGACCTGGCCAATGTCTGGCCGCAGAAGATCACCTTCAAGGTCGGCGGCATGATCAGCACCGTGGCCGCGCTGGTCGTGACCCCGTGGAACCTCTTCTCGAACCCGACGGTCGTGAACTACTTCCTGGGCGGTCTGGGCGCCTTCCTGGGCCCGCTGTTCGGTGTGATCATGGTCGACTACTACCTGATCAAGCGCGGCCGCGTGGACGTGAACGAACTGTTCGACGCCACCCCCGGTTCCCGCTACTACTACCGCAAGGGCGTCAACCCCAAGGCGCTGTGGGCGTTCCTGCCGGCCGCCGGGGTCTCGGCGGTGCTGGCACTGGTCGGCACGTTCAGCGACGTGGCGCCGTACTCGTGGTTCATCGGCACGGCGATGGGCGCGGGCCTGTACCTCGTGCTGTGCCGCGGTGAGCGCGCCGAGTCCGCCGCCGGGTCCGGTACCGCGTCCACCGAGTCCATGACACAGGAGGCCTGAAGGACGTGCGGATCGTCGTCACCAACTGCAACACCACGCAGGAGATGACCGAGGAGATCGTACGAGGTGCCCGGGCCGCGGCAGGTCCGGGCACCACCGTGCTCGGGCTCACCCCCGCGTGGGGACCCGAGTCGGCGGAGGGCTGGCTCGACAGCTACCTCTCGGCCGCGGCGGTGATCGACACGCTGCGCACGTACGACGGTGCCCGCTACGACGCCGTCGTCATGGCCGGCTTCGGGGAGCACGGGCGCGAGGGCGTCCGCGAGCTGGTGGACGTGCCGGTCGTCGACATCACGGAGGCGGCCGCGCATCTGGCCTGCCTGCTCGGGCGGCGGTACGGGGTCGTGACCACGCTGGAGCGGTCGTGCGGGCAGATCGAGGACAGTCTGGAGCTGGCGGGGGTGGGGCGGAACTGTGCCGCCGTGGTCGGTACGGGGCTCGGGGTGCTGGAGTTGGAGGACGGCGAGCGCACGGAATCCGCCTTCCTGGCCGCCGCGGAACGGGCGCGGGACGCCGGCGCCGAGGTCCTGGTGCTGGGGTGTGCCGGGATGACCGGGCTGCAGCGGGTGGTGGGGGAGAAGCTGGGGGTTCCGGTCGTCGACGGGGTGGCGGCGGCCGTCAAACTCGCCGAGTCGCTGGTCGCGTTGGGGCTGACGACGAGTCGGGCCGGTGGGTACGCGAAGCCGTTGCCGAAGCGGCGGGCCTGGGGGGCGGCTTAGGGGGCGGCCGGCCCGGGACTCGCTCAGGCCTGTTCAGGACGACCCGGACTCCACACGTACCGCACGTCCGGCTCCCGCTCCTCGTTCCCGCCGCCGTCCGTGTGCTCGACGGCGACGAAGCCGTGCCGTTCGTAGAAGCGGTGGGCGGGCTTGTTGACCTGGAAGGTCCACAGGGCCAGACCGCCCGGTCTGCGTCGCTTGGCGAGGTCGACGAATCGGTCGCCGATGCCGTGGCCGCGCCAGTCGGGGTCGAGGTAGAGCTGGGAGAGCTGGTCGTCGTCGAGCACCATGAGGCCGACGACGCGGTCGGCGGCCTCGGCCACCCAGGTCTCCTTCAGGGGCACCACCACCTCCCGGAAATACGTCCGCACCTCGTCGTCCGAGCGCGGCCGGACGACCGTCGGCAGCGCGGCGGCGAACGACCGCAACCAGAGGTCGGCGGCGGCACCTGCGTCGGTCGCCGTGGCGCGGCGGAGTGCGACTGGGATCATGGCCGCGCTGCCTCCGTCTGCCCCTCGGGAACGACGGCCGTGGCCGTGATCTCCACCAACTGTCCCGTGTATCCGAGGCAGGCCACCCCGAGAAGCGTCGACGAGTGAGGACCGACGCTCAGCCCGGACGCCTCGACGACCTCCCAGACGGCGGACAGCGCCGCCGTCTCACCGCTCACGACGTACACATCGGTCGACACCACGTGCGCCAAGTCGCTGCCGACCGCCCGCAGTTGCTCCTCCAGGTTGGCGATCACCTGCTCGGCCTGCCGTACGGGATCCCCTTCCCCCACGAGGTTCCCGTCGGCGTCGAGGGGCACGGACCCGGCGAGGAAGGCGAGCTTCGTACCGGCCTCGACGACGGAGGCGTGGGAGTAGGTGGGCGGCGGGAAGAGGGCGGGGGAGATGACGCGAGGGATCATGCGGGCTCCTGAGCGATAGGGCGGTACGTCGGTACGGCGGTACTCGACATGGCGGTGCGCCGGATTTACGCGGCCATCGCCAAGGCGGTCCGCCGGTACGCCGGTACGCCGGTGGTCGATACAGCGGCGGCGAGGTCGACGGTCAACCCGCCGATCATGCGCGGCCGCACCGCCGCGCGCATCCGAATTTCCCCGGCGGTCCGGTGTCTCCCGCCCCTGCCCGGTCAGGTCATCCAGGCGGCGGCCCGTCCCCCGTTCACCCTTCTCGCAGCCGGCGTTCGCACTCCCGGGCAAGGTCCGGGTACGCCTTGGCGATGGCCGCGTGGATGCGGCGGCGCAGCAGTTCCTCGGCTGCGGCGCGGCCCGTGCGTCCGTACAGCTCGTCGAGGACCTCGTCGCAGCGGGTCAGTCGATGCCGCAGGTAGTCCACCTTCCAGCGGTCGAGCGCGCCGGGCTCGGCCCGCTCGACCGTGGCGGGCACCGCGACATGTCCCCGGCGCCACAGCGCCCGCTCCTCGTCCCGGCGGTTGCGGTGTTCGACCGCCAGGGCAGCCAGCCGGTCCGGGGGCAGCCGCGGCACGTCGATGGGCTCCGCCGCGATCCGCGCCAGCACCTCGCGCCGCCTGCGCAGAGCCGCGGCCCGCGCGGCGGCGGACCGCCGCGCGGCAACGGCCGAGGCGGCCCGGAACTCCTCGCTTCGCTCGGCGGCTTCGACGCGCTCGACGCCGTAGAGGCGGGTCTGCGGGGCGGAGCGGAAGTGGGGATGGGAGCGCAACAGGTCGGGATCGCCGAGCAGTTGGCGAATCATCGCGGGAGTCCACCCTCGGGCCCGCAGTCCGGCTGCGGAGAGGTGGGTGCGGAGGGTGGGCTGCTGCGGGTCATGCGGGTCATGCGGGTCATGCGGGTCGTGCGGGTCATGCGGGGCCTGGGTCTGGTCCTCTGGACCCTTCTCGTACGTCGTCATCACTACTTCCCCCGTTTTCGTAACACTGAGTGACGACTTCATTGATAACGCGTGCCACTGACAACGGCCCGAAAGGCCGAGGCCGACGGGCGTAATTACCTGGAGGCGCGGCACAGGGCTACGTACGCTGCGCCTATGCCCACCCCCGACGACGCCGCCTTCCTCGCCACCGTCACCGACCGCCTGGCCTCCCTCCCCACCGTCCGCGCCGTCGCCCTCGGCGGCTCACGGGCCCAGGGCACGCACCGGGCCGACAGCGACTGGGATCTGGCGATCTACTACCGGGGCGCCTTCGACCCCGCCGAACTCCGCGCGGTCGGCTGGGAAGGCGAGGTCTCCGAGGTCGGCGGCTGGGGTGGCGGTGTCTTCAACGGGGGTGCGTGGCTGACGATCGACGGGCGGCGCGTCGACGTCCACTACCGCGATCTCGACGTGGTGGAACGGGAGTTGGCGGAGGCGGAGGAGGGGCGGTTCCGGGTGGAGCCGCTGCTGTTCCATCTCGCCGGGATTCCCAGCTACTTGGTCGTCGCGGAGCTGGCCGTCAACCACGTACTGCGGGGTGAACTCCCGCGTCCGGCGGCGTATCCGGAGAAGCTGCGCCGCACGGCGCCCGAGCGCTGGTACGGCACCGCCCGAGCCACTCTCTCGTACGCCAAGGCCAATCACGCTCCGGCGGGGCGCCTCACCGAACTCGCGGGCGCGCTCGCCACGGCAGCCGCGCAGACCGGACACGCGGTGCTGGCGGCGCGGGGGGAGTGGGTGACGAATGAGAAGAGGCTGCTGGAGCGGGCGGGGCTGCGGGATGTCGACGCGGTCATCGGCTCCCTGGGTGCCCGACGCGACCGGATGGGCCGGGCAGTCGCCGAAGCGGAGACGCTCTTCGAGCAGGTGATGGAGAGGGCGGCGGCGTCGCGCGCGTGACTGCTTCCGTGCGCGGAGGAGTGCGGCCGCCGCCCGTTGGGGGCGCGTCGAGAGCCGCGAGGCGCCCGTGACCGCCAGCTACCGCCCAGCCCGTCCGCGCCCGTGACCGCCCGCTTCGCCCCCCCCGCAGGCTCCCTGAGCTGTCCTCCCCGCCGGGATGTGGCCGCTCGGACGGGAGCGCAGGACAATTGTGGATGAACAGGAGATTTGCCGGTTGGGTGATACGTCTGCGGGGCGCCGGTGGCGTGATGGCCGGTGCTGTGCGGATGGGGGCATGCGATGGCTGCGGGACTGATCGGGGCGCAGATCGCGGGCTACCAGGTGGAGTGCGAGCTGGGCCGCGGCGGCATGGCCGTGGTATACCGGGCACGGGATCTGCGGCTGGAGCGCACGGTGGCGCTGAAGCTGCTGACCCCGGACATGGTCCGCAACGACACCTTCCGCCGCCGTTTCGCGCACGAGCAACGGGTCGCCGCGGCGCTCGACCATCCGCACGTGGTGCCGATCTTCGAGGCCGGCGAGTCTGACGGCGTCCTGTACATCGCCATGCGTTATGTCCCGGGGCTGGATCTGCGCGCACTCCTTGACCGGGAGGGCCCCCTGCAGGTCGACACCGCGCTGCGCATCGCCGCACAGGTGGCGTCCGCCCTGGACGCGGCCCATGAGCACGATCTGGTGCACCGGGACGTCAAGCCCGGCAATGTGCTGTTGGCCCGGGGCACGGACAGTGACCACCCCGAGCACGTCTACCTCACGGATTTCGGGCTGACGAAGAAATCGCTGTCGCTGACGGGGTTCACGTCCGTGGGCGAGTTCGTCGGCACGCTCGACTATGTGGCCCCGGAGCAGATCGCGGGCCGCCCTGTGGACGGCAGATGCGATCTGTACAGCCTTGCCTGCGTCGTCTACGAAACCCTCGCGGGCGGGCCGCCTTTCCAGCGGGACGACAGCATGGAACTGCTGTGGGCCCACCAGTACGACCAGCCGCCCGCCCTGAGCGAGCGGCGACCGGGCACGTCGCCGGAGATGGACGAGGTGGTGGCCCGGGCTCTGGCCAAGGTTCCCGAGGATCGATACGACACCTGCCTGGAATTCGTGGCGGCATTGCGCGCCGGGGTGCAGGGCGCCCAGCCAGCTGCGCATCCGCCGACCCAGGTGGACAAGACTGTGGGGCCGCCTCCTGACCCACCTCCGTGGGCCCGACCGGTCTTCGTCAGCGGGCTCGGTCACTGAGCGGGGGCGTGTGGTGCCCGCCAGGCGGTCGGCGCCGGCTCGGTCAAATCTCAGCGGGCATGGGGCAGGTCACTCCGATGCGCCACGTGCACTCATGCCCGTGACGGGGCTGCCTGGGCGGAGTGGCCCGGTTGCTGGGATCCCTTTCCCGGGGCGTGCGCGGTCTGACGCTGCCCGCACGATCGGGGCGGGCGCCGACGGGTGAACCTGCCTTTGGTGCAGGGCAGTTCAGCGCTGACCGCGACCGGGTCAACCGCCCGTCCTCTGCCTCTCCGCTTGCTCCGCACGGGCCACCTGATCCGCGCGGCAAAGGCAACCTCGCCCATTGCCTCCGTGGGCTACCCGACGGCTTCGGGTCTGTCAAGTCCCGAGCCCTCGGAACATGACCTGACCGGACGATTCCCGCCTACTGGAAGCACAAGGCCTCGCCGGAACGAACCGGACGAACGAGGCACCGGGGCACAGGTCAGTGCCTATCACTTCAGGAGGAACCGTGATCTCTACGACCCGCACTCGCGAGGGCGCCCGCTCCAAGCGTCGACTGGGCCTGGCTACGGCAGCAGCGTCCGCCGTGGTCGTCGCCGGAGGTGTCATCCTGCCGGCCACCGCCGCAACGGCGGCCCCGATGTCCCAGACGTCGGCGGCGGCCGTGACGTCCCACCACAAGGACAAGGACAAGGACAAGGGCAAGGACAAGGACAAGGACAAGAACCAGTGCTGGGGCAAGGAGCACAAGAAGCACAAGAAGCACAAGGGGAAGAAGCATGGCGAGGAGTACTTCTGCTGGGCGTTCGGCAAGAAGTGGTACTGGGAAGAGAGCTACGAGATCTACTACGTGGTGATAAAGCACCACAAGCAGTACTTCTGGGACAGCTGCAAGGACTTCTGGTTCTTCGAGAAGCACCGTCATGACGACTTCTGGGAGAACAAGTACAAGGACGATGACTTCTGGGAGAACGACGACCACTGGAAGGACGAGGGCTGGGTCGAGGACCACCACGAGGAGGTCGAGGAGAAGCCGGAACCCCCGGCTGAGGAGCCTGCCGAGGAGCCGGCTGAGGAAGCCCCGGCTGAGGAGCCTGCCGAGGAGCCGGCTGAGGAAGCCCCGGCTGAGGAGCCTGCTGAGGAGCCGGCTGAGGAAGCCCCGGCTGAGGAGCCTGCTGAGGAGCCGGCTGAGGAAGCCCCGGCTGAGGAGCCTGCTGAGGAAGCCCCGGCCGAGGAGCCGGCCGAGGAAGCCCCGGTCGAGGAGCCCCCGGTCGAGGAGGCCCCGGCTGAGGAAGCCCCGGTCGAGGAGGCCCCGGTCGAAGAGCCGGCCCTCTAGGGCGCGGGTGGAGAGAGCGGGAGGCGGTGGGGACGCCGTCACCCGCTCTCACCGAAGGAACCGAACGGCGGGCCACGACGCCCACTGCGACGGGGTGAAAGCCACAGCGGCCTTCACCCCGTCTCCTTCTAGGCCCTCCCCTGCATGTGAACCTCCCCCCCCGAAAGGTCCGGCGCTCATGTCCACACAGCTCTGGCAGCGATGCCTCGCCCAGACAGCACACCCGCGCACGATCGCCCCCAGGGCGTCCCGCACAGCTACGCCGCCCCACGCGGCACCCGCGGTCCGCCGATCGCCGCACGGCCTGAACCCTCGCCTTCCGGACAGGTTGGGTGGTTCGTCCGCCCGGTCGGGATGCCGGGCGTTCCGGCCCGGGGAGCGGCGCCGACGAGGAGCCGCGGTGTTGTCACCAGTCGTCCAGCCGCCACGCGAGCGGGCGCCGCCCTCCTGGTCGAGCTCTTGGTCGACGACATCGATATGCCGCGGGTGCGCTGCGCCCGCGGCATTCCGCTGTCGCCGCTGGCCGCGCGGCAGGGCACGCACCGGCGGGTGGCTGCCGCACAAGGGCGCCCTCTTCATCCGCAGGCGGGGCCGTACGGGGATGCACGGGGGCGTATGCCACGCCCCCGGCGTCCAGGCTCGGAGCGCCTCTCAGCCCGGGGTGAGGAATTGCTCGGCCCAGACGGACTTGCCGATGGCCTCGGCCCGGGTGCCCCAGCGCTGGGTGAGCTGGGCGACCAGCAGCAGGCCTCGTCCGCCCTCGTCGAAGACCCGGGCGCGGCGCAGGTGCGGGGCGGTGCTGCTGGAGTCGAAGACCTCGCAGATGAGGGTGCGGCCCTCATGGATCAGCCGCAGCCGTACGGGCTCGCGGCCGTACCGCAGGGCGTTGGTGACCAGCTCGCTGACGACGAGTTCGGTGACGAACCCGGCCTCCTCCAGGTTCCATGTGGCCAGCTGGTCGGCGGCCAGCCGGCGTGCCTGGGCGACGACCGTGGGATCGAAGGCCAGCTCCCAGGTGGCGACCCGGTCGGCGCCGAGGCAGCGGGTGCGGGCGACGAGCAGGGCGACGTCGTCGTCGGGCGGGTGGGTCAGCATGGCGGTGAGGAGCCGGTCGCAGACGGCGTCCGGCGTCGATGCGGGGCGGGCGAGGGTGGCGAACATCTTGTCCAGGGCCTCGTCGATGTCATGGTCGCGCGCCTCGAGCAGACCGTCGGTGTACAGGGCGATCAGGCTGCCCTCGGCCAGTTCGGTCTCGACGGTCTCGAACGGCAGGCCGCCCAGGCCCAGGGGCGGGCCGGGCGGGACGTCGAGGAAGCGGACCGTGCCGTCGGGGCCGACGACGGCGGGCGGGGGGTGGCCGGCCCGGGCCAGCGTCAGGTGGCGGGAGATGGGGTCGTAGACCGCGTACAGACAGGTGGTGCCGATGCCCGCGGCACCCTGTACGGCCTCCTGGGGCCCGGCCTCTTCGGCGGACAGGTGCACCACGAGATCGTCGAGATGGGTCAGCAGTTCATCGGGCGGCATGTCGACGTCGGCCAGCGTGCGCACGGCGGTGCGCACCCGGCCCATGGTCGCCGACGCGCGTATGCCGTGGCCGACCACATCGCCCACCACCAGGGCCACCCGGGAGCCCGACAGCGGGATCACGTCGAACCAGTCTCCGCCCACCCCCGCCCGGCCACCGGCCGGCAGGTAACGGGTGGCGACGTCCAGGGCCTGCTGAGCGGACAACGTCTGCGGCAGCATGCTGCGCTGCAGGGTCACGGTGGTGGTGTGCTCCCGACCGCGTCGCCGGGCCCCGTGCATGCCCTCGGCCGCCGTGCCCACCAGTTGCTCGCTCAGCCACATGTCGTCCGCGTCGAAGGGCTCCCGGCGCCGGTGACGGCCCAGCAGCACCGCCCCGAGGATGCCGCTCCGGGCGCGCAGCGGCACCACCATCACCGACCGCACCTCCGCCCGGCCGATCCAGGCGGCCTGCGGATCCTCGTCCGCCCACCGGGCGATGGCCGGCTCAGCCGCTGCGTACACGGCCGCCTTCCCCTCGGCCACGCACCGGGTCACCGGCGAGGCGGCCGGGTAGCGCACCGAGTCGCCCGCGGTGGCGAGAACGCCGGTGTCGCCGAGGACGGAGCGCACCGCGACACGGCTCAACCGCACCCGCCCCGCCGGCCCGGCCCCGGCAGCGTCCGTCCCGCCGCCGTGCCAGAAGTCCTCCAAGACCTCGACGGCGACGAAGTCCGCCACCGCGGGCACCATGACCTCGGCCAGTTCCTGCGCCGTGCGCTCGGCGTCCTCGGTGGTGCCGATACGGGCCTGGCCCTGCAGCAGCATCCGCTGCCGGGCCGGGTACGCCCCCGCCGTGGGGTGCGCCACCAGGCACACCGCACGCGCCGGGGCGTCAGCCTT
Source organism: Streptomyces shaanxiensis (assembly GCF_039537145.1). Lineage (NCBI taxonomy): Bacteria > Bacillati > Actinomycetota > Actinomycetes > Kitasatosporales > Streptomycetaceae > Streptomyces > Streptomyces shaanxiensis. The sequence continues at coordinate 294,545 of NZ_BAAAZY010000006.1, read as the reverse complement.
CTCCAGCGGCGCGAGCGGCGCCAGCGACGCCGGCCAGGCGCCCTCCGTACCCACACCACCAGGCCCGATCAGATCCGCGACATGCTGCACACCGCCCCCCTCCAGCACCAGCCGCATCGCCGCCTCGGCCCGGTCGCTCGACGGATGCGGCGCGAGTTCCGCCAGCCGCCACCCGCGCATCTCCTCCTCGCTCAGCGACAGCGCGCCTTCCAGTACGGCATTCGCTCCCACCAGCCGCAGATCCGGGTCGAAAACGCCGACGATGCAGGGCAACTGGCGCAGCACCCACTCCCCGAACACGCCACCCCTCGGCAGCACCTCCCCGGGCACTGCCGTCGGCCCGTCGGCCGCTCTCGCCACCACCAGCCACTCGGCCGCCGCGTCCCCGGCAGCCCGTCGGTGCGCCAGCAGCCGTTGTTGCAGGCGCCGGCCGTCCCGATGCCGCAACAGCACCGTGCCGCTCCACCCCCGACGTCCGGCCGCGACCCGTCGCGCCCGCTCCCCGACGTCACCGGCCAGCAGTCGCGCCGCCGGGTGTCCCACCACCTCGGCCGGTCCATATCCCAGCAGCCGGCCGGCCCCCTCGCTCCACCCCGTCACAATGCCCCGCTCGTCCACCGTGGCCGTGCACGCCCCCTGCGGATCAGCACCCGCCCGAGCCCACTCGCCGGGAGGGGAGGAAGGTCGCGCCATCACCGCTCCTCTGGCCGTTCACGTACCTGCGGCACCCCTAACCAGCGTGATGCTGAAGCGCGCCGACCACCAACCGGAAACCCCCGCACCCACGTGCATTCCCGCCCGGACCAGGCCCGACAGTTGGCGGACTCTTGGGCGGGACTTTGCCTGTGACACGCCTGTGACAACGGGCGGACGTGGCGATGACGTTCTCCAGACATCGTCTTTACAAGAGACAAAAAGCAGTAATCGGGCATTCTCTTCAGCTTTCAAGGGTGCGAGCGGAGACGACCGAGCCGACCGCCGGAGAACACCCCCATGAATCTCACTGCCACCCCCACCGAAACCGTCACCGAGGCCGCCACCGTCACCGAGGCCGCCACCGTCACCGAGGCCGCCACCGTCACCGAGGCCGCCACGCTCGCCCCGCGCGAACGGGAGACCCTGCGCCACATCGCCTCAGGCCACACCTACCTCCAGACGGCTCGCCACATGGGGCTCTCGCAGCACACCGTCGACGCCTACCTGCGCCGTATCCGGGCCAAGTTCCAGGTCAACACCACCGCGGAACTCACCCGCCTCGCCATCGCCCTCGGCATGTGAGCGATTGCGTTCATAAAGAACGTGGCTCTGCCACGCATTGTCACATCCTCGAAATACGGGCGTCCCATCTCGTCCAGGACCGCGATCTACCGTGGGCACCGCAACCCACCGCCCGGCCACCGTCGCCCGAAGGCGCCCGCCCCGCCCTCGTCCTGACAGGAGCCCTGTGACCCGCCCCGCGGCCCCGACGTTCACCCTCCCGCCCTGGCTTGCCCACGCCCTGCGCGCCCAGCGCGGCCCGGTCCCCTGGAGCGCCGTCACACGAGGGGCGCTCGCCGCCGGGCCCCTCCTTCTCGCCGCGGTCCTCCTCGACCGCGTCTCCCTCGGCGTCGTCGCCGCCATCGCCGCCATGCTCGCCGGCATCAACGACCGCCCCGGCAGCCGCCGTGCCTCCGTCAAGAGGCTGGGGGTGCCCGCGCTGGCAGGGGCGGCCGGGATGTTCGTCGGGACGTACGCCGGGGATCACGTCGGAGCCGTTCCGCTCACCCTCCTCCTGACCGGCCTCGGGCTCTTCGCCGGTGGCATCAGCGCCGTCGGACCGGTGGCCTCCGGTGCCGGCACGCAGCTTCTCGTCGCGGCCGCCATCGGGGCCGGGATGCCGTTGCCCGAGAGCGGGTGGCAGCGGGTGCTCGCCTATCTCGCCGGTGCCGCCTGGCTGCTCGCGCTGCGGTTGGCGCTTCCCACACCCGGCTCCCTCGCCGGGGACTTCCGGTTCGACGGGGAGCGGAACGCGGTGGCGGGGGTGTACGACGCCGTCGCCGAACTGCTCGACGCCGTGGGGACCGACCGCGCCACCGCCCGCCGCGTCGCACTCACCGCCGCCCTCGACCACGCGCAGGACGCCCTCACCGGACCCCGGCTGCGGCGCTACGCCTCCTCGTCCGCCGAGCGGCGGTTGCACGCGCAGTACGCCGCCGCGCTGCCGCTCGCCGAGGCCGCCACCGCGCTCGCCTGGGCCGGGGAGGCCGCGCCGGCCCGCGCTTCCGAGGGCCCACGCCGCCTCGCCGCCGCCGTACGCGACAACACGCACACCGGACCCCTGCCCGCCCCGTCCCGTTCCGCGCCCGCGCTGCGCGCCCTCGACGACGCCCTGCTGCACGCCGCCGAGGCCTTCGACCGAGGGAAGGGCAACCGCGACCTGCACACCCGGCGCCGTACGGCAAAGGATCTTCTCCGGTCGGTGTTCGGGGCCGGCGGACGGGAGTACGGGCTGCGCGTCGCCCTCTGCTTCGGGGCCAGCGCCGGCATCGCCCAGGCCTTGCACCACACCCGGTGGTACGGGGAGCACGAGCACTGGTACTGGCTCCCCGCCACCGCCGTCTTCCTCGTCAAGCCCGACCTCGGGCCCCTCGCGTCGAGGGTGCTGTGCCGGGCCGCGGGCACCGTGCTGGGCGCCCTGCTGTTCGCCGGGTTCGCGGCCGTACTGCCCCGGCCGGAAGGGCTCATCGCGCTCGTGGCGCTCAGCGGCGCCCTCATTCCCGTGGCCACCCGCCACTTCGCCGCCCAGACCGCGGTGGTGACCGTCCTCGTGCTCGCCCTGGTGATGGTCGGCGGCGAGCCGCAGGCCTCCGTGAGCCGGATCGGGGAGACGCTGCTGGCCTGCGCGATCGTCCTCGTCGTGGGGCATCTGCCGATGCCGGGGCAGCGCGGCGGGGGCGTACGGGCGCGGCTCGCCGCGGCGGGCGGTGCCGCCTACGCCTACCTCGCCCACGTTCTGCGGGAGGCCGACCGCCCCGCGCCGCGCGACTCCGGCGCCCGCGCCCTTCGCGACTCCGGCGCCCACGACGTCGCGAACGGCCACGACGCCCGTGCCCTCCGCTGGACCCTGCGCCGCGAGGCCTACCGCGCGCTCGCCGAGGCCCGTACCGCCATCGCGCTCGGCGCCGCGGAACTCCCCGCGCTCGCCCGGCACACGGAGGGCGCGGAGGAGGTCGTCGCCACCCTTGAACGGCTCGTCGACGCGACGACCGCGTGCGCCGTCCATCTCGACGACTCGGGTCGGCTCACGCCCTGGCACACCGACCGGCTCACCGAGCTGCTGGACGAGCTCGCGCAGGAGCGGGACCGGGTCGGGCTACGGATCCCCGAGGCCCCCGAGGTTCCCCTCGCCGGCTGACGTCGGCGCGGTGGCCCGCACGCAGACCAGGCTGCTCCCGCCCGCGGTCGCTCCCGTCCGCACCTCCGTCACGAATCCGTGCGAGACCAGGACGGGCTCCACCTTCCCGGCGATCTCCTCGGCCCGCCGTCCCGCAGGCGGCTCCCAGCACAGGCACAAGGTGCCGCCCGGCGCGAGCCACCGCCGCAGCGCGGCCGGCTCCCTGTCCAGGGACTCAGGGGGCCCGGGGGACCGCACCCAGAAGAGGTTCACATCGACCGCGAGGATTCTGTCGAAGGACGCGTCCGGGAAATCTGCCTCCTCCAGGGCGGCGACCCGGATCACGGCCCGGCCCGCCGCCACACTCTCCGCGTTACGGCGCCGGGCCGCCTCCACCGCCGTGTCCGAACGGTCGATCGCCGTCACCGTGCCCGAGGTCAGCCGTTCGCAGAGCAGGGCGACCGCGACTCCCCGGCCGCAACCGATCTCCAGCACCCGGTCACCGGGCGCGGGGTCGAGGTTGCGCACCGCCCACGTCAGACGCTCCGGAACCGAGTTCACGACACCCCGTCCTCTCAGCCCTCTCAGCCCCTTAAGCCCCTTCAGCCCCCGATCCGTACCCAGACCGGCGCGTGATCCGACCCCGCCGCGCCCCGCCGCTCCTGCGGATCCGCCCCCACCGACGGCAGCTCCGGCGAACCGGCCCCCGGCACTCCCGTCCCCGCCGCCGTCACCCGGTGGACCAGGCGGTGGCTGCACAGGACATGGTCGATCAGCTCACGCCGCCCGGAGTTCACCCGCGAGAACCGCCGCTCGACGGGGATCAGCGGCGCCACGTTCCACAGCCGGCCCAAGTCGCCCTTGTCGTCCGTCCGGAAACCGGGCGTGCCGATCTCGGAGCCCGGCGGGCCCAGCAGGATCTGGGTGGTCGCCGCCTGGACCTCGTCGTTCAGGTCGCCGACGACGGCCACGGCACGCTCACGGCCGTCACCGGCCAGCAGCACATCGGCCAGCGCCCGCAGCGCCGTCGCCTCGGCCGCCCGCCGGTAGAGGGCGTACGCGCCGTAGCGGGCCCGTTCGCCCTCGTCGCGGGGGAAGAAGCGGTCGTTCGGATACGTCAGCAGCTTCGACTTCAGATGGGCCACCGCCACCCGCAGCGGCCCGGCCCCCGTCTCCGTCTCCACCGCCAGGAACCCCCGGCCCGTCCCCGACGCCGTGCCACCCCCGTCGTCCGCCTGCACCGGGACCAGCTTCGCCGGGAACTCCTGCGTGTCGTACAGCACCCGCAGCTCCGTACGGCTGAGGACGCCGACCCGGATGCCCCGGCCGTCCGGATGCTCGGAGAGCGCGACGTGCCACTCGCCGCCCAGCATCCCGACCAGGTCCCGCAGCGCCTCCGGCTCCCCGACCTCCTGCACGCCGAGCAGCGCCGGGTCGAGCTCGGTCACGACGGCGGCCAGCGCCGCGAGCTTCGTCTCGTACGCGGCCTTGTCCCTGGGGCCGAACTCGCCGCCGGGCCGGTAGAGGTTCTCCAGGTTCCAGGTGCCGAGGAGCATGCCGGGCCCCTTTCGCGAGCCGTGGTGGTGAGGCCAGCGTGCTCGGCCCGCCCGCCTCGCGACAGAGCGGTGACGGGATGCGCGGTTCGGCTCACGCGGGACGATGACACCGTCGTACGTTGGCGTAATGAGTGACTCTCCCGCCGATCTCATCATCACCGGATGCGCCGTCCTCGTGCACGACGATCAAGAGCGCATCGGGTTCGAGGAGAACGCGACGATTGTCGTACGAGACGGAGTCATCGAGTCCGTCACCACCGGACCGGCGGAAGCCGCGGCCCGACAACGCGTCGACGCCCGTGGGCAGGTGGCCCTCCCGGGGCTCGTCAACTGCCACACCCACGCCCCCATGGTCGCCCTGCGCGGCGTCGCCGAGGACCTGCCCACCGAGGAGTGGTTCAACGACGTCGTCTGGCCGATCGAGTCCAACCTCACCGAGAAGGACGTCGAGTTGGGCGCCCGGCTCGCCTGCGCCGAGATGATCCGCGGCGGCGTCACCTGCTTCGCCGACCACTACTTCGCCATGGACGCCGTCGCCGCCGTCGTGGCGGAATGCGGGATCCGGGCACACCTCGGAGAGGCCTACTTCTCCTCCCAGGGCCCGCAAGGCCGGGAGAGGTCACTGGAGTTCGCGCTACGCCATCGCGGCGCCGCCGACGGCCGTGTCACCACCACGCTCGCCCCGCACGCCCCCTACACCGTCGACGACGCCGACCTCGCCGCCACCGCCGAACTCGCCCGCGAGCACGGCCTCCCCGTCCACATCCACGCCGCCGAGAACCGCGACCAGGCCGACACCAGTCTCGCCCGGCACGGCGTGACCCCCATCGAGGTCCTGCGGCGCACCGGGATCCTCGACACCGACGTCCTCATCGCGCACGGCACGGGCATCCTCGACCGTGACCTGCCCGTGCTCCGCGATGCCACCGGCCGCGTCGCCGTCGCCACCGCCCCCCGCGGCTACCTCAAGTTCGCCTGGCCCACCACCACACCCGTACGCGCCCTGCACGACCTCGGCATCCCCGTCGGCCTCGCCACGGACGGCGCCGCCTCCAACAACTCCCTCGACGTATGGGAGTCGATGGCCCTCACCGCCCTCATCCAGAAGTCCACCACCGGCGACCCCCGTTGGCTGACGTCCCGTCAGGCCCTGCACCACGCCACGCTCCAGAGCGCCCGCGCGGTCGGACTGGGGGAGACGGTCGGCAGCATCGCCCCCGGCCGCCGCGCCGACATCATCCTGGTCGACCTCACCGGCCCGCACACCCAGCCCGTCCACGACCTCGCCGCCACCCTCGTGCACAGCGCCCGCTCCTCCGACGTCCGCACGACGATCGTCGACGGGCGGATCCTGATGCGCGACCGCGAGCTGCTGACGATCGATGTGCCCTCCGTGGTAAGGGAGTTGGGGGAGCGGATGCCCGCGCTCCTGGACCGCGGCCACGGCAGGCGCATCCAGGAGTACGACACATAGTCTGAGGTCCATGGATCTCGCCGACGGCCTCATCGACCACCCGTACGACGTCTACCGACGCCTCCGCGAGGCCGCCCCCGTGCACCGGATCGCCGGCCCCGACGGCAGCCCCGCCTGGCTCGTCACCCGGTACGACGACGTACGCGAGGCCCTCGCGGACCCGCGGCTGTCCCTGGACAAACGGCATGCGGCGCCCGGCGGCTACCGCGGCCTCGCCCTCCCTCCGGCCCTCGACGCCAACCTCCTCAACATGGACCCGCCCGACCACACCCGCATCCGCCGCCTGGTCGGCCGGGCCTTCACCCCGACCCGTGTCGCCCAACTCCGTACGCCCGTACGACGCACCGCCGACCGGCTCCTCGACGCCCTCGGCCCGCACGGCACCACCGACCTGATCGCCTCCTACGCCGCGCCCCTGCCCATCGCCGTCATCTGCGACCTCCTGGGCGTCCCGGACGAGCACCGGCGGGACTTCCGAGACTGGACCGACGCCCTCGTCGCCCCCGACCCCACCCGACCGCAGGCCGCCAAGGAGGCGGTGGTGGCCATGCTCGGGTTCTTCACCCGGCTCCTCGCGGACAAGCGCCGGGAACCCGCCGACGACCTGCTCTCCGACCTCATCGCCGTCCGCGACACCGACGGCGACCGGCTCGGCGAGGACGAGCTGATGTCCCTCGCCTTCCTCATCCTCTTCGCCGGATACGAGAACACCGTGCAGCTCATCGGCAACGCCGTCCTCGGGCTCCTCAGCCATCCGGAGCAGCTCACGGCCCTACGCGAGGACCGGTCCCGAATCCCGCGAGCCGTCGAGGAGTTCGCCCGCCACGACGGCCCCGCCCTGCTCGCCATCCGCCGCTTCCCGACCGAGAACATGACCATCGGCGGCGTCACCGTCCCGGCAGGCGACACCGTCCTGCTCTCCCTCTCCGCCGCCAACCGCGACCCGGCCCGCTTCCCCGACCCCGACCGCCTCGACCTCGCCCGCGACGCCTCCGGACACCTCGCCCTGGGCCACGGCATCCACTACTGCCTCGGCGCACCGCTGGCCCGCGCCGAGACGGAGATCGCCCTCGACGCGCTGCTGGAACGGTTCCCCGAACTCGCCCCGGCCGAGGGCGACCTGCGGTGGCGTCGCTCGCTACGCGCGCGTGGCCTGCTCGCGCTCCCGGTGAGGTACTCCGAGAAAGCCTCCTGAGGTCTCCGGAGAGAACCTCCTGCAGTTCTCCGGCAAAAAATCTCTGAAGTTCTCCGGTGCGGCGATGAGTTCCGCCCCTCCCGCCGGTCACCACCCGGAACGGACCGTTGCACAGGAGGGGCGCCCATGTCGCTTCCGGAGATCGTCTCGCGCGAGCAGTGGCGTGCGGCGCGCGAGGAACTGCTGGTCAAGGAGAAGGCGGCCACGCGCGCGCGTGACGCGCTCAACGCCGAGCGGCGCGGGCTGCCGATGGTCGAGGTCGAGGAGGAGTACGTCTTCGAGGGCGGCGACGGCAAGGCCACGCTGCCCGACCTCTTCGAGGGACGGCACCAACTCGTCGTCCACCACTTCATGTTCGCCCCCGAATGGGACGCAGGCTGCCGCAGCTGCTCCGGGTTCCTGGACCAGATCGGGCATCTGGCGCATCTCAGGGCACGCGGCACGACGCTCGTCGCCGTCTCCCGGGCGCCGTATCCGAAGATCCTGCCGTTCAAGGCGCGCATGGGCTGGACGGTGCCCTGGTACTCGTCCTACGGCAGCGACTTCAACCACGACTTCGAGGTGACCCTGGAGCACGAGGGCGAGCTGGTGGAGCGGCCCGGCGTCAGCTGTTTCCTGCGGGACGGGGACCGTGTCTTCCACACCTACTCGACGTACGAGCGCGGCCTCGACGGGCTGGGCTCGACCACGGGCTTCCTGGACCTCACCGCGCTGGGCCGGCAGGAGGAGTGGGAGGAGCCCAAGGGGCGCGCGTCGGCTCTTGGGGCGCCTGCGGGCAGTGAGCGCATCCGGTACCACGACGAGTACGAGGACTGAAACGGAGCGTGGTGACGGATGACCGGAGTGTGAGGGTGCACTCCGGAAGGTGAGCGTGCGCTCACACATCGCGGTGAACGAGTGTCAACTACGTCTCAGTCCCGTCACCGGGCGAGGCGTTTCACCTCCGGCAGGCGTTAACTCCTACAAGTACGACGCTTATCGGAGGTCAGGATGGTGAACGGGCGAACAGTGCTCGAACGCTTTCCCGCGGGCGGGCCGCGAGGATCATGGCCGGCGGAGGAGTTCGCGCACGCGCGGCGCATGGAGGGTCTGCCCGCTGAGGTCGTCATGGACCTCGCGACGGACGCGTTCCTGGTGATCGTCCGCGGCGAGGCGGTGGCCGACGCCGCCGCGTGAGCCGCGCCCCGCTGTCGCGGGCCGGTACGGCTTCCCACCGAGCCCCGGGCTGATCAGCCCGCCTTGGGAGCGGGCACCGGCGCCGTGAACTGCTCCGCCTGGAGCGAGTACAGCTCCGCGTAGACGCCGCCGGTGGCCAGCAGCTCGTCCGGTGTCCCGGACTCCACGAGCCTGCCCTGGTCGAGCACGTGCACCAGATCGGCGTGGCGTACGGACGCCAGCCGGTGGGTGATGAGGACGACCGTCTGACCGGCGGAGGCCAGGGCCCGGATCTTCTCGAAGACCTCCAGCTCGGCCCGTGCGTCCAGGGCCGCCGTCGGCTCGTCCACGATCAGGATGCGGCCGCGCCGGTACGCGGCCCGCGCGATCCCGAGCCGCTGCCACTGCCCGCCGGACAGCTCGTGCCCACCGCTGAAGTGGCGGGCCAGCAGCGTGTCCAGCCCACGCGGCAGATCGGCCACCACGTCCCCGGCCCCGGCCTCGGCGAGCGAGGCGGCCAGGCGCTCTTCGGTGAGCGGCGCGGAGGAACGCCCGACGGCGACATTCACCCTGGCCGTGAACGGCCAGCGCTTGAAGTCCTGGGCCACCATCGCGATGCGCTCGGCGAGCAGGCGCCGGTCGGCGGTCGCCGCGTCGACGCCGTCCCAGAGGATGCGGCCCCGGTCCGGGGTGTACAGGCCCGCCAGCAGCTTGACCAGGGTGGTCTTGCCGGAGCCGTTCTCGCCGACCAGCGCGATGATCCGGCCGAGGGGGAGGGTGAGCGTGACGTCGTCGAGGGCGGGCCGGGCGGATTCACCGGGGTAGCTGAAGCTGACGTTCTCGAACCGGATCTCCTGCGGATCCTCGGGCAGGGGCGCTCCACCGACCGGGATCGCCCGCTCGGCCGCCTCGACGTACAGCCGCTGCAGATCGCCCACGAAGAGGGCCTCCTCGTGGAGCGCGTTGACCTCCAGGACGAGGCTGTCGAGGCTCGACGAGCCGGTGCGGATCGCGATGACGGCCGTACCCGCCACGGAGAGCGCCATCGCCCCGGCGAGCAGCAGCCCTCCCAGCGTGGCGTACGTCGCGACGGTCGCCAGCCCCGTCCACGCCGCGGCGATGAGCCCCGTACGCGCCGCCAGCCGCGCCAGCCGGGCCTGCTCCGCCTCCGCCGTCTCGGACATCGCCCGGTAGTGGCGCAGCAGGAAGGGCCCGACACCGTGGACCCGGATCTCGGGCGCCGCGGCGGGCTCGGTCAGCAGGCCGCTGATCAGATGGCCGGCACGGGAGTGCTGCACCCAGGTGTGGAACGACTCGTAGCGGCGCCGGGCGTTGGTCAGGGCGCTCCAGGCGCTGGGCAGGGTCATGGTGGCGAGGAGGGGCAGCAGGGCGGGGTGCAGCACGGCGAGTACACCCGCCGCGGCGATCAGCGAGATACCCGCGTTCACGACACGCGTGCTGTACGAGATCATGCGCCGGGCGGACGACGCCCCGTACTGCGCGGTGTCCAGCAGCTTGTGGAAGGCGTGGTCCTCGATCGCGGCCAGCTCCACGGCGGCGGCCCGCTCCAGATACAGCTCGGTCGCCACGCGCTCCACCTTGGGTTCGAGGCGGCCCGTGGCGTACGTCGACGCGGCCCGCAGCAGCGTCGAGACGACCATGACGAAGGCCATGGCGACAAACGCCGGAACGGCACCCCGTAACCGCTCCTCCAGCGCCCCGCCCCCGATGAGCCGCCCGAGCACACTGTTGACCGCGAGCAGCCCGACCGCCTGCGCCAGCCCTCGCCCCACCTCGGCCACCAGCACGGTCCGCGCCGCCCGCCGATCGGCCTGCCACGCGAGCCGGAAGCTGGACCCCAACAGCGACGGCAACCGCGTCACCATGGCCCGGAAGGTCAGCTCCATGAAGGCGTCCCGATGCTGATTCCACCCCATGTCGTACCGCAGAGGCCCCCCGAACAACAGCCGCTCCGACTCGGAGACCTCGCCCTCACCACCGACGTTCTTCTTCCCCACGGCCCAGCCTCCCCCGACCGTCGCTTGTGACGGAGGGCCACTATGGCGGGGTGGGCGGGTTCGGGGGAGGGCGCGAGTGGCGGTGGGGGGTGCGCGCGGGCGTACGCCCGGGAATATCAGCCTGTCCGGCGTTCGAGGACGTGGCCGCAACCTTCAACGCCGGCGCAGGCAATGTCAGCCCGTCCGGCGTTTGAGGACGAGGCCCCTTAAGGGCCGAAGCGGGGGTCTGGGGGCGGCAGCCCCCAGAAGGCCCCGGGGTCGAAGGGGCGGAGCCCCTGGAGGACGGGACGGGTAGGGGCGGCGGGGGCGAGAAAACGAAGCCTCACGCACTCAACTGCCGAGACCAGGTAGGCGTAGTCCCCGTCACCCGGCACAACGCCAGATACAGCGGAATCGGCGGCGTATACGGCACTTTCCCGTGCGGCCGATGGATCAGCCGAGGCGCGTCCAGCACAACCGCCCCCGTCATGTACCGCACAGCCGCCGGCCACTCCAACGCATAGTCCGAGTCCGACGGCACGATCCACCACCAGTGCGTCTCATCGGCGTACACACACCCCACCCGCGGCAACCGAGGCAGCACGAGAGGCCCGAAGCGTGCGGGCACCGCGACCGCGTCGCAACCCAGAGGAGCCGTCATCCCGTCCGGAACCGGCAGCCGCCGAGGGCCGTCGGCGGCGGGCAGGCCACGACGGAGCCGCACCAGCGTGTCCAGGCTCACGACCTGACCCCCGCCGGACGCACCCCTCACAGCCATCCGGACCCCGTCCCCCAGCGGTACCGGGCCTGCGACTCGTCCTCGTCACCGGACCCGTCGGACGGCCCGGGCTTGGGGCGGGACCCCCAGCCGAGGTCGCCACGGGGTTCCGCGTCACCGCGTGGGGTGTCCCCGCGCGGCAGCTCCACCCAGACCACCAGCCCGCCCCCCTGCTCATGGGCTCCCCACGCGTGGCAGAGGGCGTCGACGAGGAGCAGTCCCCTCCCGTGCTCCTCCTCGGGTCGTGCCGCCAGCGGATGCGGCTCACCCGGCGCGCAGCCCTCGTCGCGCACGGCTATTCGAACCAGCTCGGCACCGTCGTTCAGCTCGCAGACGATGTGCTCGCCGGCGGTGTGCACGATCGCGTTGGTGACCAGCTCGGACACGACCAGAGCCGCCGTGTCACAGGTGTCCTCGCACACCGACCAGCCGTTCAGCCGCGCCCTGGTCAGGCGTCTGGCCTGCGCGGGAGAACCCGGATGCGCGGCCAGTTCGAAGCGGAACCGGCGCTCGGCGGCGGCGCCCCGCTGGGGCCCGACTGCCGGGGCGGTACCGAGGTCGTGGGGGACCGCGGCGGCGTCTGTTCCTAAGGGCGGGGACGGAATCACGCTTGCCACTATCGCCCCGCCGTGAACACTTGGCAAGTGTCACTCTGAAAAATGCAGAGTGCTGTGTGACTCTCTGGAAGGCCGTGGCACACTGCTCGCAACAGCATGTCGAACGGCGCCAGTTGGGATCGTCGAAGATCCACCGCGATCTTCGAAAAGGTCTTCGAATGGCGCCGTCCGCCTGTCAGGATCGAGCCGATCTGCCGGTACTGGGCAGGAACAAGTAGTAGCGAGCGGGAACAACAGGAACCGCAGGAACAGGCAGAACCAAGCCGGTCGGGTCGGGATTCATCGTGGAGGTGGAGCGTGAGCGAGCCGCGATCCGCGCCGACGGTCGGTCAGGTCGTCCTCGGTCGGCGCCTGCTGGATCTGAGGGAACGCGCCGGGCTCAAGCGCGAGGAGGCCGCCCGCGTCCTCCGTGTCGCCCCCGCCACTGTCCGCCGTATGGAGATGGCCGAGGTCACGCTCAAGATCCCGTACCTCCAACTGCTCCTGAAGGCCTACGGCATCGCCGACGACGAGGCCGACGCCTTCGTGCAACTGGCCGAGGAGGCCAACAAGCCCGGCTGGTGGCAGCGGTTCCACGACATCCTGCCCGGCTGGTTCTCGATGTACGTCAGCCTGGAGGGCGCCGCCGGCCTCATCCGGTCGTACGAACCCCACTTCGTGCCCGGCCTGTTGCAGACCGAGGACTACGCGCGCGGAGTGCTGAGGTCGGGCGCCATCGGCCAGACCAGCCCCGACGACATCGAGCGCCATGTCGCCCTGCGCATGCAGCGCCAGCGACTGCTCACCCGCGAGGACGCGCCCCGGCTGTGGGTCGTGATGGACGAGACCGTGCTGCGCCGCCCGGTCGGCGGCCCGGAGGTGATGCGTGCCCAGATCGACAGGCTGCTCGAGGCCGCGAAGCTGCCCAACGTGACGCTGCAGGTGGCCCCGTTCGCGAACGGGCCGCACCCCGGCACGTACGGGCCCTTCGTGCTGTTCCGCTTCGCCATGCCCGAACTGCCGGACATGGTCTACAGCGAGTACCTGACCGGCGCCGTCTACCTCGACGCGCGTACCGAGGTGGCGACCCACCTCGAGGTCATGGACCGCATGGCGGCGCAGGCCGCTACGGCACATCGCACGAAGGAGATCCTCCGGGATCTCCGCAAGGAGCTGTGAATGGATCGCATCAAGCCGCGCATACGCGTCTACAACGGCATGCCCGCGCGGGACTTGGGCAGCGAAGGCTGGCACAAGCCGTGGAGCGGCGGCAACGGAGGCAACTGCCTGGAGGCGATGAAGCTCGCCGACGGCCGGATCGCCGTCCGTCAGTCCACCGACCCGGACGGGCCCGCGCTGATCTACACCACGGACGAGATGACCGCGTTCATCGAGGGCGCCAAGGCGGGGGAGGCGGACTTCCTGCTGTCCTGACCTTGTTGTTCAGTCGCTGCCCTTGTTTTTCAATTCCCTTATTTTGGTACTGAGTTGAACGTCTTCTACTGCAGACCCTTATGGAGTTCGTCATGACCGGGCGGAACCGTTTCGTGGAGATCGACACCAGCAAGCCGCATCCCGCGCGGATGTACGACTGGTATCTCGGCGGCAAGGACAACTACCCGGTCGACGAGGCCATGGGGCAGCAGATGCTCGCCCTCGACCCGCGCGTCCCGGTGATGGCGCGGGTCAACCGGGCCTTCATGCACCGTGCCACCGGCTGGCTCGCCCGGCACGGCGTACGGCAGTTCCTGGACATCGGCACCGGCATCCCGACCGAGCCGAACCTCCACCAGGTCGCCCAGCGGATCGCGCCGGACGCGCGCGTGGTCTACTGCGACAACGACCCCATCGTGCTCGCGCACGCGGCGGCCCTGCTGCGCGGCACCGACGAGGGGGTCACGGAGTATCTCCAGGCCGACGTCCGCGACCCCGACGCCATCGTCGAAGGCGCCAAGCAGGTCCTGGACTTCGGCAAGCCGGTGGCCCTCTCCCTCGTCGCGCTGCTGCACTTCGTCTCCGACGAGGACGGCGCGCACGAACTGGTCAGCCGACTGCTGTCCGAACTCCCCTCCGGCAGCTACCTGGTGATGAGCCACGCGAGCGCCGACTTCACTCCGGAGGAGTCCGAGGCGGCGACCGAGAAGCTCAAGGCGGCCGGCGTCACGCTGGCCCTGCGTTCCCGCGAGGAGTTCACCCGCTTCTTCGACGGCCTCGAACTCGTCGAGCCCGGCGTGGCAGTGCCCCACCACTGGCACCCCGAGCTGGGGGAGCCGGTACCCGGGCAGGACGACGGGGTCATTCCCGGGTACGGGGCGGTGGGGCGCAAGCCGTAGCCGTACGGCGTCGGCGTCGGCGTCAAAGGCCTCGCGAGTGCCTTACCGGTACGGCATCAAGTGCCTTACAGGTACGACATCATGCGCCGCGGAGCGTCCACCAGGCGGCTGAGGAAGACCACCGGCAGCGGGGGCTGCTCCGCCTTGGCCGGGCTGAGGTTCAGCCCGTAGTAGATCTGCTCGATCGACGGCGGTCCGACCGCGAGGTTGCGCCGTACCGCCTGCGACGGCGACTCCTCACCGGTCTCCACGAGGTACGCCGCGACCATCGCGCCCGTACGGCCGACACCCGCGCCGCAGTGCACGAACACCGGGCCGGACGCCGAGGCGACGGTGTCGAGGAAGCGCTGCACCTGGTTGGGCGACGGCGTCTGCCCGTCGCGGATCGGCAGGCGTACGGCCTTCAGCCCGGCCTCGCCCGGCTCGGCGAGCTGTGCCGCGCTCATGCGTTCGGCGCGCAGGTCGACGACGGTGGTGATGCCCATGCTCGCCAGCGCCCGGTAACCGGCGGGGGAGGGGGCGGAGCCGCGCCACAGCCGGCCGTCGGTGTCCACGGGCTGGAAGTGGTTCACGCCCTGGACGGTGCGGGTGCCGACGGGTGCCGGGGTCCCTTCGCGGGCCAGGTACGACAGGCCGAGAATGCTGCCCGCGCCGGCTGCCCACAGGACGAGGTAGCCGATGAGGAGCCCGATGAGGAGTCGCATGGCGCGCCGGGACAGCGGGCGCTTGCGGAGGGTAGGGCGGGGCAGGGTAGCGGTGAGAACAGCCATGGGCGACCCGGGGGACTAGGGGACGAGGGCGCGAATGGCAAGCGTAGCCCGGGTCTGTGATCAACTGGGCGTTAAGTCCGTTTTTGTGTAATACATCTCACTTGTCATGTTCGGTCGTAGTGCAGGCCGGGCAGGCCCTGGCAGGCTGGTCGGTCGCGGCCACTCGGGGGCGGCCGCTCGGTCACCATCGCTCGGCGACGGTCACTCCTCGCTCGGCTCCGCGTCGCCGACGGCGACCACCGTGAGGTGGGCGCGCTCCACGGTCGCGTCCTCCAGGCAGCCGCGCAGTCGCATCAGGTCGTGCTCGCTGAGCGCGGGCCGTACGACCCCGGCGAACATGTCGTCCCCCAGGTCGCCCAGGGTGGCGTGGCACAGCGGTACGGCCGTGGAGTCCCGGCAGCTCTCCCAGATCTGCTGCGCGGCCAGGGCCTTCCGGGCCGATGTCATGTCCGGGCCCCGCAGATCGACCTGGACGACGACCGAGGTCGCCTCGTTGTCGTTGGACTCGTCGGCCCTGGTCTGGGTGAGGTTGGCGAGCCCCACGATCAGCGCGGCGAGCAGCGCGGCGGCAAGGACGCCGACGGTGGTCACGCGTGCGGTACGGCCCCGGGAGGACCCGGCGCCCAGCGGCGGCAGGTCGTCCAGGTCGCCGGATGCCCCCGGATCAGGCGCGGCGAGGACCGCCAGCCGCCCGGCCAGTCGCCGCTCGGCGGGTCTGGCCGTGGCCGCCGCGACCTTCTGCACCACCCAGGCCAGCCCGGTCAGCACCACGCCGGCGACCATGAGGACCGGCACGAAGACGTACGTCCGGTCCGCCGGGTCGTCCAGCCACCGGAACCGCTTCTCCTCGCGCGCCGCGGCCGGCTCCCGCAGCCGCGTCAGTACGTCCTCCTGGCGGGCGTCCAGCTCCCGCTGCCGCCGGTCGGTGTCGCGCAGCCGCTCCTCGATCCGGTTCAGCCGCCCCAGCGTCACCAGGCCGAACAGCATCACCTCGACCACCAGCAGCAACACCCCGCAGATCATGGCCCGCTGCCACTGCCAGCGGTACAGATAGACGATGAGATAGGTGCCCGCGCCGGCGGCGGCCAGCGCTCCGAAGACGTACGCGATCCTTCTCATGGCGCGTCCCCCTGTCGTACGTCACCCGCCGTCCCGTCGACGGTGAGCCGGGAGCCGGGCGGGAAACGGCGTACGGCGTCGGTGGCGCCGACGACCGCCGGGAGCCCGAACTCCCTTGCCAGGACGGCCAGATGGGACAACGGGCTGCCGGTCTGGGCGACCAGACCGGTGAGGTCCGGCAGCAGCGGGGCGAGCGCGGGGTCCAGGGTGCGCACGACCAGTACGGCATCCGTCGGCCGGGGGCCCGTCCCGTCCCACACGGTCCCGACGACCCGCCCCGCGGACACGCCCCGCACGCCGTCGCCCCGGCCGGCGGTGCGCTCGGCGACGACGACCTGACCGTCCGCGAGCCGGAAGGCGTCCGGCAGCGGCGGCGACTCGGCCTGCGGCACGCGCGCGTGCAGGTCGCCGGGCAGGGCCTCGCCGGCCAGCACGGCGGCCAGCTCCGCCCACCGCAACAGCCCGACGCGTTCCACGCCGATCCCCAGCCGCCGCGCGACGTCCCGCACGAGCCGGACCTGGAGTTCCTGCACCCACCGGATGCGTAGGCGGAGGGATTCGCGGGGTGTGAGGAGGGGGGTGCGGGCGGGGGCGGGTGTGTGGGGGTGCGCGGCCGGTTTGGTCAGCGGGTGGGGGAGGGGGGCGGCTTCAGCGCGGGAAGTGGGGGAAGTGCGGGAAGTGAGGGGAGCGGCCTGAGTGGTCCCGGTGAACGGGGCTGCGTAGACGGCGAGGGCCGCGCTGGTGGGGGTGGTCGTGCGGGTGGTGCCGGTCGGGGTGGTCGCGGTGCCGGTTGGGATGGTCGCGGTGCCCGGTGTGGGGAGCCGAGCCGGCTCGAGGGTCGGCAGGCGCGGAGCGGGCGTGCGGCTGCCGTTGCCCGTGGGCGGGGTGTGGGGCGTCGGGGGCGGCGTCGCTTCGGGGCGGGCGGTGCCGTTGGCTTTCCGGACGCGAGTCGGCTCGGGGGCGGTGGTCGCGGCGGCCGCTTGGGTCGCCTGGGGCCGTGGTTCTTGTTGTCCCGGTTCCTCCACTGCTCGGCCGATCGCTGTGGGGCGGGTCGGGTCGGGCGCCGTGGCCGGTGTCGTCGACGCTGCCGCCGTAGCGCCCGGCGGTCGACCCCGTCCCCGCAGGCTCGGGGTGGTGAGGGCCAGGATCACGGGGTCCGTGGCGATCAGCTGGTCGTCGGGTATGCCCTGGGCGCGGGCCTCGGCCAGGGTGGCGAGAGCCGTACCGGCCGCTGTGCGGCTCTTGGGCGGTTCGTCGAGGAGGGCACCCGCGAGAGCCTCCTGGGCGTGCAGCGAGACCAGGGCCCGTCGGGTCCAGCGGAGCTCCGCGGCCAGGGCGGAACCGGAGAGGCCGCTGGGCGACGGGATCTCGGCGAGGCGGCGGTCGACGTCGGCGACGAGATCGGTCGCCAGCCCGGGCAGGGAGGACACGAGGCGCCCCACCCGCCAGGCCGCGACGAGCCGACGCGCCCCCGGCGCCGGGTTGAGCAACGCGAGCCACCGGTGCCGCGGCGGCACCGCGCCGAGGAGACGCAGGTCGGCGGCGGCGCGTCCGGCGACGGTGGTGACCACGGGCACCGACTTCAGCAGCCGACGCGGCGCGGTGCCACCGATGTCGAGCGCGGCCGCGAGCCCACGGGCCATCGGCACCACCCACAGGTCCTCCTCCAGCGGGGCCAGCTGCTCCGGCAGCGTCTCCGCCACCGGGCCCGGCCCGAGCAGCCGCGCACCGCGGCCCGGCCGCGCCGCCATCGCCGTGATCGGGCGGCTCTGGAACAGCCACAGCCGCCCGTCCGCGTCGAACCCGAACTCCACGTCCTGCGGCCCGCCGAAGACCCGCCGGACCTGCCGCGCGAGCCGCGCCAGGCGGAACAGCTCGGCGCGCGTGAGCAACGTGCTGCTCTCCGCGGATGCGGGATGTGGATTCTCCGAGGGGGCTTTCGAGGGGACGGCGTGCGGGTTCGTCGAGGACACGGCTTGCGGATCCCTGGAAGGCCTCCTCCGCGGGCCCTCCGAAGACTCCGTGGACGACGCCGGCCACGGCTCGTCCGAAGGCGCGGCGCGGTGGTCCCCCGGAGCTTCGGTCCGTCGTCGTCCCTCCGCTGCCTCCGACCTTCGATTCCCCCGATTCCCCGGACTCCTCGGATCCCCTGGACCCTCCGGATTCCCCGGAATCCCCAGATCCCCCGAAGTCTCCGTCCGCAGCAGTCGTCCGTGTCCGCTCAGCCAGTAGTCGGTACCGGCATGCGCCCCGCTGACCAGACTGTCCGGTCCGCCGCGCACCGCGCTGACCAGCAGCCGGTCGGCCCGCCCCTCGACCGGGTCGGCGCCGAACATCACCCCGCCGACCCGTGCGGTGAGCATGGGCTGCACCAGCACCGCCATCTGTGCCGTGGACCCGTTGGCCCGGTGCGCCGAGTCGAGCACGGTCTGTACGGCCGTACGAAAGGCCTGCCAGCCGCGTACGTCGAGCACCGAGGCGAACTGGCCCGCCAGGGAGGATTCCTCGGTGTCCTCCTGTGGCGAGGAGGACCGTACGACGAGCGGGTGGGCGCCGCCGTCGGAGAGCTCTTCCCAGGCGCGCCGCAGAGCGACCATGTCGCCGCCCGCGCGGTGCGGGATCACGAACCCGGGCAGCACGGGCAGTCCGGCGCGGGCCGCGCGGGCGAGGTTCGCGGCCTTGGACCCCGTCAGCTGTGGGAGTGCCGCGCCGGGCCGGTCCAGCGGGACGATGGCCGGGCCGTACTCCTCGACGGCCTGGCCGGGGGCGATGTCACCCCGGTGCACTTCCCTGTCGCGGGCACCTTCTCCATGACATTCGTCGATCGTCGTCATCGAACACCCTCCAGGACCGACCGCCAACAGGGGGGACGCGCGGGGGTGGCCCTGCGCCTGACGACGGAACGAAGGATGGGGGCGAGCCGCTACCGGCCCGGTCCGGGTGCGACGACAGCACGCCTCCTGCTCCGATGATCCCACTCCTGTTCAGCTGCATGTAGCCCAGAAGTCACTTTTCGGACAGATGTCGGACAGATGGGAGAACAAATCAGAATGCGGCAGTATGCCGGGACGGGCCGACTCGTTCGGCGCCCGGTCCTCAGCCGCCGTCCGGTCCCCGCTCCTCACCGGGCGGCAGCACCCCGCACAGCGCCTCCAGTGCCGCCCCGTACGCATGCTCCGAGGGGGTGGCGCAGCCGACGACGAGGCCGTCGCGGACCGGCATGTCCGACTCCGTGGCCTCCGGGTGGCGGAACTCGGCGAGGCCGTCCAGGGCGATGCCCTGCCAGGTCGCCGCTTTGACGGTGGACCGCTCGGTGCCGGGCGGCAGTCGCAGCACCGCGTGCAGTCCGGCGGCGACGCCCGTGACCTCGATGTGCGGAGCCTGCTCGGCGAGGGCGGTGACGAGGCGGTCGCGGCGGCTCCGGTACCGCTGCCGCATGCGCCGTACGTGACGGTCGTACGCCCCGGAGACGATGAAGTCGGCGAGGCTCAGCTGGTCGAGAACGCTCGCCCAGGCCTCGCGCTCGCCCTTGGCCGCGAGCACGGCGTCGACGTACCGCTCCGGCAGCACCATCCACCCGAGCCGCACCGCAGGCGACAGGCTCTTGCTGACCGAGCCGATGAAGATCACCCGCTCGGGATCGAGGCCCTGGACGGCGCCGACGGGCTTGCGGTCGTAACGGAACTCACCGTCGTAGTCGTCCTCCAGGATCACGCCCCCACGCGCGCGTGCCCAGTCGATCACGGCGGCGCGGCGCTCGGGGTGCAGCGGGCCGCCGGTCGGGAACTGGTGCGCGGGAGTGAGCAGCACGGCCCGCTCGCGTGCCAGCCGGTCGACGCGTGCGCCGTCCTCGTCGAGGGGGAGCGGTACGGTCCGTACGCCCGCGGCGGCGAGGAGTTCCCGGTGGAAGCCGAGCCCGTACGCCTCGACGGCCAGCGGTCCGCGCAGCACGCCACGACTCCCGCCTCTGCCTGCGCCACCGTCCGTGCCCGTGCCCCTGCCTGTGCCCCCGCCCGCGTCCTGGGCGAACAGGAGCCGCAGGGCGTGCGCGAACCCGGAGCAGATCACGATGCGACCCGGCTCGGTGCGTACGCCACGCGCGCGTGCCAGGTACTCGGTGAGTGCCTCCCGCAGTTCGACGCGTCCGGCGGGATCTCCGGGCCCGAAGACCTCGTTCGGCGCCTGCTGGAGGGCCCGCCGGTAGGAGGCCAGCCAGGCCGCGCGCGGGAACGCCGACGCGTCCGGAGTGCCCTGCCGCAGGTCGTGCCGAGGTCCACGCGCGCGTGGAGGTGTCCGGGGGGACTTACGGGCCACCCGCTCGGCGGCCCGCAGAGGCTCGGCGCGCTCGGCCACCCTCGTCCCCGCCCCCTGCCGGGCGGTGAGCCAGCCCTCGGCGACCAGTTCCGCGTACGCGTCGGCCACCGTGTTGCGGGCGACCCCGAGGTCGGCGGCGAGCGAACGGTACGGCGGCAGCCGGGTGCCCGGCGCGAGCCGCCCACCGCGCACGGCGTCGCGCAGGGCACGCGTCAACGCGGCCCGCCGCCCGCCCGGTCCGGACAGCTCCAGATGCAGGTCGGCACCGATCCGCTCCGCGGAATTGACCCACGATTTCGCCATGGAAATGCACCCTACAGCCGGTCTTTCCGACCCATAGGTTGAGGGACATGACGACGCACACGATCAACACCACGACCGCCGGTACCCCTGCCTCCGCTGCCTCCATCGCCGCCGCCGAGGCCGCGAGGACCCGCCTGGACTTCGCGAAGGCCGCCCCCAAGGTCTTCCGCGCCATCATCGGCTTCGACGCCGCCGCCCGGGAGGGCCTCGACCCGACCCTGGTCGAACTGATCCAGATCCGCGCCTCGCACCTCAACCACTGCGCCTACTGCCTCCACATGCACACCAACGACGCCCGCAAGGCCGGCGAGAGCGAGGACCGGCTGCACATGGTCGCCGTCTGGCGCGAGGCCCGCCACTTCTTCACCGAGAAGGAGCAGGCGGCCCTGGCCCTGACGGAGGCGGTGACCCTGGTGTCCGACGGCGGCGTCCCGGACGAGGCCTACGCCCAGGCGGCGGCCCACTTCGACGACGCGGAACTGGCTCACGTCCTCGCCCTGATCATGACGATCAACACGTGGAACAGGGTGGCGTTGGCCACGGGGAAGGTGGCGGGGACGGACGAGCGACGGTAGACGGACGAGGCGGCGGTAGACGGACGAGCGGTCGCGGGGGAGGCGGGAGCTCGTGGCCGAACCCTCCGCAGCCACCGCCGGGGGCTCTCCCGCCGGGGGCTCTCACACGGTCATGGGCCGGTCGTACGGCGAGATCGGCGATGGCAGCCTGGAACTCCCCGTCAGATAACGATCGACGGCCGCCGCCACAGCCCGCCCCTCCGCGATCGCCCACACGATGAGCGACTGTCCCCGGGCGGCATCCCCGGCGGCGAACACCCCAGGCGCGTTCGTCGCGAACCCGGCATCCCGCGCGATCGTGCCGCGAGGCTGCAGTTCCAGCCCCAACTGGTCGATCAGCCCGTCCTCCCGGTCGGGCCCGGAGAAGCCGAGGGCGAGCAGTACGAGGTCGGCCGGCAGCGTCCGCCCGGTGCCCGGCAGCGGGCGGCGCCGGGCGTCCACCTCGGTCAGGTGAAGCGACCGTACGTGCCCGTCGGCGTCACCGGTGAAGCGGAGCGTGGACGCCGCGAACAGCCGCGCGTCCGCGTCCGCCGCCGGCGCCGTCTCCAGATCGCGCGCCTCCTCGTGGGCGGCCGACAGCCGGTAGATCTTCGGGTACGTCGGCCAGGGCTCGGTGTCCTCGTCCCGCTCGGCATCCGGCTGGGCGTAGATGTCCAGCTGGGTCACGGACGCGGCGCCTTCCCGTACGGCCGTGCCCAGACAGTCGGCCCCCGTGTCCCCACCGCCGACGATGACGACATGCTTCCCGGCGGCGGACAGCGGAGACGTCTCCAGATCTCCCTCGCGCACCCGGTTGGCCAGCGGCAGATACTCCATCGCCTGCTCGATACCGCTCAACTCCCGCCCCGGCACCGGCAGTTCACGCCAGGCCGTGGCCCCGGTGGCGATCACCACGGCGTCGTAGCGCGACCGCAGCTCGGCCGCCCCGATGTCCCGCCCGACCGCCGTCGACGTACGGAACTTGGTCCCCTCGGCCGTCATCTGCTCGATCCGCCGCTCAAGATGGTGCTTCTCCATCTTGAACTCGGGGATGCCGTACCGCATCAGGCCGCCGATCCGGTCGTCCTTCTCGTACACGGCGACCGTGTGCCCCGCCCGCGTCAACTGCTGCGCCGCCGCGAGCCCGGTGGGCCCCGACCCGATCACCGCGACCGTCCGCCCGGACAGCCGGTCCGGCGGCTTCGGCGGCGCGAACCCCTCCTCCCAGGCCCGGTCCGCGATGGCGCACTCGACGTTCTTGATGGTGACGGCCGGCTGATTGATCGCGAGCACGCACCCGGCCTCGCAGGGTGCCGGACACAACCGCCCGGTGAACTCGGGGAAGTTGTTGGTCGCGTGCAGCCGATCCGCCGCCGCCCGCCAGTCCTCCCGCGACACCAGGTCGTTCCACTCGGGGATCAGATTGCCCAGCGGGCAGGCGTCGTGGCAGAACGGTATGCCGCAGTCCATGCAACGGTCGGCCTGCTTGCTGATGATCGGCAGCAGCGCCCCGGGGACGTACACCTCGTCCCAGTCCTTGACCCGCTCCTCGACGGGCCGGCGCGGCCAGTCCTGGCGGGGGGTGGTCATGAAACCCTTGGGATCGGCCATGGCCGTCTTCCTCATGTGCGCGCGTGTGCCGTGTCGGAGCCGTCCGTCATCGAGCGACACCCTGCCGACGCTCTTCCGGCACTCTTCCAGCACTCTTCCGGCAACGATACGTCCGACCAGCCACGTGCGCAGGGTGGGGGACAGCGCTTTCTCCGGCCCGCCCCAAGTCGGTGCGGGGTCAGGTGAGGGCCAGGACGTACGCCACCGTCGCGGCGGCCGAGGCGACCATGCGGACGTGGTTCCACGCCGTCCACTCGCGCACGTACGTCGGCCAGTAGTCGGCCGCCTCCGGAGTGCCCGCGTCGAGCTTGAGCAGCGCGTCGTTGCGGGGCACGTTCGCCACCATGGTCACCCCGAACGAGCCGAACAGATACAGCCCGCTGCCCAGCAGCAACTCCACCAGCCCCTCGTCCGGCCAGAGCACGAACGTCACCACGGCGATCACCGCGCACAGCACCGCCGACCCGAGGAACACCAGCATGAAAGCCGGCGCCAACGCCGTCACATTGATCGCCTTCATCGCGGCGACGCCCTGCGCCGGCGGCAGCGCGGCCAGCCCGCGCATCACGAAGGTCGAGAAGGCGCAGAAGACCCCGGCCACCAGACCGGTCCCGACCACACCGATCACGACCAGTACGAAGTACGGCCCATCGATCATGTCAACGTCAACTCCCCGTGTCCCGCCGAGATCCTTCCCGGCCCGGCCCATCTGTCACCTCAAGTGAAATCCTGTACGAGAACGGTCACCATGGCCGAGCGGCGCGAGCACATACGCGAACGTCCAGCAGGCCGATGGACGGGTGCCGCGCCCTGAGGAACGGCGCCGTGGGCGGTCGGCGCGGGTCCGGTGGTGGCCGCAGTGCCTTCCGTGCCCGGCGCGTGCGAGCCCTGTGCGCGCTCTTGCCCAGGCGGTTCCCGTCGGCGTCGGCTGTCGCCGAGGCGCGCGACCGAAACCGAAGGGGATCACCGTCAGCCGGCCTCCGACACCTCGGCCCGCCACCCCCGCAACGTCGTCTCCACCGCCGCCATGATCCGCCGCCGAGCCTCGTGCCGTGCCACCCCGCTCATCAGCAACTGGTCGTACGGCGTGTCCAGATGCCGCACGGACGCCACGACCGCCGACGTCACCGCCCCCTCGGACAGCGCCCGCCCCGCCGCACTCCGCCCCACCCGCCCGCTGCCCCGCGCCGACGCATGCCCGGCGATGTCCCGCGCCCGCTCCACCGGACACCCCGGGAACAGCCGCCGTATCTCCGCCGCGAAAGCCTCCGCGAACCGCACGTCCTCCCGCGCCCGCCGCCGGGCGTCCCGCATCCGGCGCCGCCGTCGAGCCTCGTCGTCCGCCAGACACCGCTGCTCGGCCCGGGCGAGTCCCGCCTCCTCGACGAGCACGCCCTGCCGCTCGTAACGGCCTCCGCGCCGGTTGAACCGCACGACCACCGCCGACAGCGCACTCTCCTCCCTCGACCGACGCGTCAACGCCGTGTCGCCGCGCGGCAGGAACACCAGATGCCCGAGATCCGCACAGTCGAGACAACGCGGCGCCCCGTCCTCCAGCACGAGCATCTGCAACGGCCCCCCATGACACTCCGCACAGTGCCGCCGCTTGAGGGGCTGAATCACCAGAAGGCCGGTGCGGTGTGGGGGAGTTGCGAGGGGCGCCATACCGGGTTCATTCCCCTCCGGGCGGGTCCGGGGAACTACCCGACAGTCGTCCGACGCGCCGCGCTCAGCATCGCGACCACACCGCAGTACCGTCCCCCGACTGCGTAGCACCCCGCACTGCGCACCCCGCACCCCACGCCACCCCGTCCGCCTCCCTGTCGCATCATGGGCCCTGTGCGACTCGAAGCGATCACCTGGGACCGGCTCGGCGACCTGTTGGCCGAGCGGCTGCTCGACCTGAAGCCGGCCGACGGCAGCCCCTGGCCGCGCGTCGCCTTCGACGGTGCCCCGGCGGCCCGCCCGGGAGACCTCGCCGAGCGGGTGGGCGAGGCGCTGCGCATACGCGGTCGCCGCTCGCTCGCCGTCAGCGCGGAGGGCTTCCTGCGCCCCGCCTCGGTCCGGCTGGAGTACGGCCACCAGGACGTGGATGCCTATTACGACAGCTGGTTCGACACCGGCGCCCTGTGGCGCGAGGTCTTCGGCCCTCTCGAACCCGGGGGCGACGGCCGCGTCCTGCCCGACCTGTGGGACCCGCTCACCGACCGAGCCACCCGCAGCCCCTACGTCCAACTCCCGCCCGGCGGCGTCCTGTTGCTGCACGGCCCCCTCCTGCTGCGCCACTGGTTTCCCTTCGACCTGACCGTCCACGTTCTCCTCTCACCCGGCGCCCTGCGTCGTCGTACTCCCGAGGCCGATCACTGGACCCTCCCCGCCTTCGAGCGCTACGACCACGAAACCGACCCGGCCGGCACCGCGGATGTCCTGGTGCGCGCCGACGACCCGCGACACCCGGCGTGGAACGGCTGAGCAGGATCTGGCAATCCGCTTTTGCATGCACGTGCATTTAATTACCCTGCTGCCATGACGAACTCCACGAGTGATCCGATCTCCTCCGGCGACTCCCCCTTCGACGACTCCCTCCGCTCCCTGCTCGACGGCAAGAACTTCGCGAGCGTGGCCACCCTCGGCCCCGACGGCGCCCCGCAGAACTCGGTGGTCTGGTTCAAGCGCGAGGGCGACACCGTGCTCTTCTCCTCCGTCGACACCCGCCAGAAGGTGCGCAACCTCCGCCGCGACCCCCGCATCAGCCTCTCGGTCTACGACCTCGCCAACCCCTACACCTCAATCGAGATCCGCGGCACCGCCGAGATCGTCCCGGACGAGGCCAAGCGGCTCCCGTTCGAGCTCTCGCACAAGTACCTCGGCATCGACCCGCCCGCCGAGAAGGACGACGAGACCCGAGTGATCATCCGTGTCGTCCCGCGGAAGATCGTCCGTTTCTCGGCCTGATCACCGTCTGCCAGCCGGTGGCCGTGACCGTTCGGCTCCGGGTGCATGCAGCGGACGGCGCGGCGAGAATGAAGGGCGCCGGGACTAGCGGTGCGTCCGGCGCCGCGCCGGCCGTCCGGCATCGGGAGGTACTCCAATGACCACTGCCGGAGACATCATGCACCGCGGCGCCCAGTGGATCCCCGCCCACGAGACCCTGGACCGCGCCGCCCAGCTCATGCGCGAGCTGGGCGTCGGAGCTCTGCCCATCAGCGACGAGAACGAACGGCTCTGCGGCATCCTGACCGACCGTGACATCGTCATCGGCTGCGTGGCCGTGGGTCATGACCCGAGCAAGGTCACCGCAGGTGAGATGGCCCAGGGCACCCCGCGCTGGATCGACGCGAACGCCGACATCAGTGACGTGCTCCGGGAGATGAAGGAGCACCAGATCCGCCGGCTTCCCGTCATCGACGACAAGCGCCTGGTCGGCATGATCAGCGAGGCCGATCTGGCCCGGCATCTGTCGGAGGGTCAGATCGCCCACTGGGCCGAGAGCGTCTACGCCACGTCCGGGGCGCAGAAGAGGCGCTGACCCGGCGAACGCTCCACCTTCACCTCCTGTGTCGTCCCCGTCCGGCCGGCCGTGCCGGGCGGGGACGCACCGGAGTCGGCCGGAGAACCGTCAGAGCCACCCGTTGCGCCGGAAGCCGCGGTACAGGACCACGCACGCGACGGATATCACGGCTATGACCAGCGGGTAGCCGAACGTCCAGCGCAACTCCGGCATGTAGTCGAAGTTCATTCCGTACACCCCGCACACCATCGTGGGCACGGCGATGATCGCGGCCCAGGCCGTGATCTTCCGCATGTCCTCGTTCTGCGCGACGGTGACCTGCGCCAGGTGCGCCTGCAGGATCGAGTTCAGCAGTTCGTCGAAGGCGAAGATCTGTTCCTTGGCCCGCAGCAGATGGTCGGACACGTCGCGGAAGTAGGCCTGTATCTCCGGCTCCACCACCCGGATCGGCAGCGTGGCCAGGTTCTCGAGCGGGCGGCCCAGCGGAACCACGGCCCGCTTCAGCTCCAGGAGTTCCCGCTTGAGCTGGTAGATCCGCCCCGGGTCGGCTCGCGCGCCGTTCTCCGCGAACACATCCGTCTCCACCTCGTCGATGTCCTCCTGCACCGAGTCGGTGACGCTCAGATAGTCGTCGACCACGTGGTCCGCGATCGCGTGCAGCACCGCCGCCGGCCCCTTGGCGAGCTGCTCGGGGTTCGACTCCAGTTCCTCGCGCAGCGGGCCCAGTGAGCCGTGCCGCCCGTGCCGCACCGTGATCACGAAGTCCTGGCCGACGAACACCATGATCTCGCCGGTGTTCACGACCTCGCTCGTCGCCGTGAGCTGCTCGTGCTCGACGTAGCAGACCGTCTTGAACACGGCGAACAGCGTCTCGTCGTAGCGCTCCAGCTTCGGGCGCTGATGTGCCTCCACCGCGTCCTCGACCGCCAGTGGATGCAGGGCGAACAGCTCGGCGATGCCCGCGAACTCCTGGTCCGTGGGTTCATGGAGGCCCAGCCAGACGAATCCGGCCCCGCGTTTGCGCACTCGCTGCACGACGTCCACCAGGTCGCCGTTCTCCTGGACCCGCACGCCGTCCCGGTACGTCACGCAGTTCACCACGGAGGAGCCCAGCGGGGACCTGGCGGGGTGGCTGAGGTCGACACGCGGGCGCCGTCGAGCCAGCCGTGCCACCTTGCGGAGGCTGCCGACCTTGTCGAGGCCCGTGACCTTCCGCAGATTCCCTGCCATGGACATCTGGATCTCCTTGCGTGGATCCTCGCGCCGCACTTCTGCGCCCTGGCTGGCCAGTTTGCCAGTTGGGGGTGAGCTGCGGGTAAGCCTGTGGGAATAGCGGATTCCGCTTTGTTCCCGGTTGTGGATGAAGGGATTCTGTCCAGGTCTCCGTACGGAATGGGTCCGTTGGGTGCGAAGCGTCGTGCGATGCGCGGTGCGGAGGGTGGTGCGCATGGCCGGAAGCGGGGTGGGGCGGGTGGAATTCGGGCCCGTCCCACCGAGCGTCGACCACTCCCGGCAAACAAGACAAATGGGATGATCTCGGCATGATGCGAACCGACCGGAATCTCCTCCACAACCGGCAGGCCGAGGCGGGCGAGCACTGCGACGCACTGGGCCCTCTCTTCGATCCCACGACGTTCCGGTACCTCGAAGGGTTCGGCATCGGACCCGGCTGGCGCTGCTGGGAGGTGGGCGCCGGCGGCACCTCGGTGGTCTCCTGGCTGGCCAAGAAGGTCGGCCCGACCGGAAAGGTGGTCGCGACCGACCTCGACACCTCACGGCTCGCCCCGGCCGCCCGCCCACCGGTCGAGGTCCGGGTGCACGACGTGGGCGCCGAGGAGCCGCCGGGGGAGGAGTTCGACCTGGTGCACGCCCGGGTCGTCCTCTCTCATGTACCGGACCGTGAATGGGCGTTGCGGTCGATGATCAAGGCCCTGCGCCCGGGCGGCCGGCTCCTGGTCGAGGACGCCGACCCCCTCCTGCAGCCCCAGCTCTGCCCCGACGAGTACGGCCCCGAACAGCAACTGGCCAATCGCCTCCGCGACGGCGTCCACGCCCACCTCGCCGAGCACGGCGCCGACCTCTCCTTCGGCCGCAGACTCCCGCGCCTGCTCCGTGCGGCCGGGCTGCGCCGGGTGGTCGCCGACGTGTACTTCCCGGTCTCCTCGCCCGCCTGTGCCGCCCTGGAGTCCGCCACCGTTCGCGAAATCCGCGACCAGCTCGTCACCGCGGGCATCGCCACCGACCGGGACATCGACCGCCACCTCGCCAACATCACCGCCGGCGGCATGGACCTGGCCGCGACCCCGATGATCTCGGCGTGGGGGCGCAAGGCGTAGACAGCGGACAGCGGACAAGGGGCATGCGAGGGCGTGGGCGGCACGCCGGACCAGCGGACGTCACCCCCGCCGCGGCGGCCTTCCGCCCACCCGCTCCACCGCCAGCGCCCCCGCCCGGCATCCCTCCCGAGCCGCGTCCTGCGGTCCGGCCCCGGAGAGGAGGGCCGCGAGGAAGGCGCCGGTGAAGGAGTCGCCCGCACCCGTCGTGTCCCGAGGCGTCGCCGGCACGGCGGGGACGTGGGCGCTCACGGTGCCCGACCGGGCGACCACAGCGCCGTCCGCGCCCTGCTTCGCCACCACCAGCGGGACATGACGGCTCAGCTTGGCCGCCGCGTCCGCCCCATCGGGCAGCCCTGTGAGCAGGCACGCCTCGTCGCGGCTCGGCAGCAGGACATCCACGCCCTCCACCAGAGCCAGGAAACGGTCCACGCCGAGCTCCACGAGGAACCCCGCCGACGCCGGATCCAGGCTCACCGGCACGCCACGCGCGCGTGCCGACTCCAGAGCCACCGCCACGAGCGCCCGGCCCTGCTCGGAGAACAGCAGGTAGCCCGAGAGATGCAGCCGGGCGACACCGTCCAGCATCGCGTCCGACCAGTCGCCGGGCTCGAGCCGCAACGACGCGCCGCTGTCGGTGAGGAAGGTGCGCTCGGCGGCCGCGCCGGTGTCGACCAGGCAGATCACCGTCCCGGTCGGCGCCTGCGGGTCCACGACCAGACAGGGCTGTACTCCGCCGGCGGTCAGCTCACGCTCGTGCCATGCGGCCGTGTCCACGCCGACCCGCCCCAGCAACCGCACATCCGCACAGCCCCAATACGCGGCCCAGCAGGCCACGTTGGCGCCCGCGCCGCCAGGCACCGTCCGGACGGCCGCGGCCGTGTCCGTACCCGAGGCGAGCGGCCCCCGGTGCCGGGCGATGACGTCCGTCACCACGTCGCCGACGACAAGAAGCGCACCGTCGCCGACGCGGCTGACGGCCCGTCCGCTCCCCGAACCGTCAGGCGCTGTGCCGCCGTTGCCCGGATGGTGCACGGCTGCCCCGTTCCCCGGATGGTGCACGGCGGCCCCGTTGCCCGGATGGTGCACGGCGGCCCCATTCCCCGGCTTGTCCACGGCTGCCCCGTTCCCCGGTCCGCGACCGCCCGCCTCGCGCCCGGTTCCGCGTGCCCCCGTCCCGGTCACCTGCCGCTCACGCCCCGGCCGACGCTGCCGCGATCCGCCCCGCGAGCCGTACGTTGCCGCGCACCGCCGCGAGATTGGCGCTCAGCGAGGCACCGTCCGTGTGCCTCACCAAGTAGTCCAACAGGAACGGAGTGACCGCCTGACCGGTGACGCCCTGCTCCTCGCACGCGTGCAGCGCGTCGGCGAGCACGCGCGCGTGCAGTTCGGGATCCAGCTGCTCCTCCTCCGGCACCGGATTGGCGACGATCAGCGCCGACTCGGGCCCGCCGAGGGCGTCCTGAGCGCGCATCACCTCGGCCACCTCCCGCGGCGATCCAAGCGTCCACTCCACCGGATGCCCCGAGTCGGAGAGGTAGAAGCCGGGGAAGCGCTCCGTGCGGTAACCGGCCACCGCCACACCCAGCGTCTCCAGCCGCTGCAGGGTCGCCGGGACATCCAGGATCGACTTCACGCCGGCACACACCACCGTGATCCTCGTGCGCGCCAGGAGCCCCAGGTCGGCCGACTCGTCCTGTGTCACCGTCCACTCCCGGTGCACACCGCCGAGCCCACCCGTCGCGAAAACCCGTACGCCTGCGAGGGCCGCCAGCAGGGCCGTCGCCGACACCGTGGTCGCCCCGCTCGCCCCGGAGGCCACCGCGAGCGGCAGATCCCGGTGCCCCAGCTTGCGGATCCCGTCCTCGTTCGCGACCCGCTCCAGCTGCTCCTTGTCCAGCCCGACATGGGGTCGGCCGTCCAGCACGGCGATCGTCGCGGGAACGGCGCCTTCCCGCCGTACGACGTCCTCCAGCTCCAGCGCCACCTGCAGATTGCGCGGGCGCGGCAGCCCGTGCGCGATGATCGTGGACTCCAGGGCCACCACGGGTCGACGCGCGTCGATCGCCTCCCGCACCTCTTCGGACACCACCAGCACCACGCGCCTGCCTCCTGTCTGTCGGTCTTCCCTCATTTCTGGCGGGCTGCGCACCAGGCCAAACCCTTGCGGCCTGTGGGAGACGACACCAGCCTGGGATGTATGAAGGACAACACCGCACGTCTCGACCATGTCGTCCTCTGGGTGCGCGACCCGGTGGCCTCGGCCGACTTCTACGAGAAGGCGGTCGGCATGGAGCCGGTCAGGCTCTCCGAATACTCCTCGGGGGCGGTTCCGTTCCCCTCCGTGCGCCTCAACGAGGAGACGATCCTCGACCTCATGCCGCTCACCATGGCGGAGCGCATGAAGATGCTTCCCGGCGCCGCCGACAGCTCCGGCCACCCGGTCAACCACGTCTGCCTGGCTCTGCCCGGCGACGACTTCGACGCGCTGCGGTCCCGCCTGGAGGAGCGCGGCGCGCCCGTGTCGGACATTTCCCACGACGCCTTCGGCGCCCGCGGGAAGGCCAAGCGCAGCTTCTACTTCCGCGATCCCGACGGCAATGTCTTCGAGGCCCGGCACTACGACTCGGGGACTGGCCCTCGATCGGCGGCCCGGGCCTGAACTCAACCGTCCGCCGAGACGTCCCGCGCCTGCCGCCCGCGCCGCGTGAACAGTGCCAGCGCTGCCAAGGGGACGAGCAGACACGCGGCGGTGAAGTTCAGCCAGGCGTAGCTCGCCTGGGCGACCACGAGCCCGGCGACCGCTCCGCCGACGCCCGCGGAGGCGTTCATGATCAGGTCCGAGAGCCCCTGAGCGGCGGCGCGCGCGGGCTGCGGTACGGAGTCCGTGAGCAGCGCGGAACCGGAGACGAGCCCCGCCGACCAGCCGAGCCCCAGCACGAACAGCCCGACGGCCGTCTGCCTGTGATTGCCGCCCGCCGTACCGGCGAGGAACACCGCGCACGCCAGCAGCCCCACGGAGAGCCCGATCCCGGACAGCCGCCCAAGTCGGTCCGACAACCGCCCCATGAGCGGCGCGAACGCGTACATACCCGCGATGTGCCCGCTGATGACCAGCCCGATCAGATCGATGCCCGCACCGTGGTGCGCGAGGTCGACCGGCGTCATCGACATCACCGAGACCATCGCGGTGTGCGCCACGGCGACCGTCACCACCGCGAGCCTGGCGCGCGACGAGGCGGCCACAGCGGCCAGCCCGGCGCGCAGCGAACGCGCCGCGGGCGACTGTTCCTCGGCCGGTGCGAGTGCCCGCGCCGTCAGCAGCGGGTCCGGCCGCAGCAGTACGGCCACCACGACCGCGGATATCAGGAAGATCCCGGCCGCCCACAGGAACGGTCCAGCCGCCGCGGGTATCCCGAGGCCCGTGACACTGCGGCCGGCGGGCGCGGCGATGTTCGGGCCGATGACCGCGCCTATGGTCGTCGCCCACACGACGAGCGAGATGGCCCGAGCCCGCCGCTCCGGCTCGGCCAGGTCGGCGGCCGCGAATCGCGCCTGCAGATTCGCCGACGAGGCAGCGCCGAACGCGGCCATACCGCACAGCAACAACGGAAAGCTCCCGACACCGGCCGCGACCACCGTGACACCGGCACCCACCGCACCGATGAGATAGGCCAGCACCAGCCCTGGACGGCGACCCCGCGCGGTCATCAGCGCGGCCAGCGGCATCGACAGCACCGCTGTACCTGCGACGGTCGCGGTGGGCGCGAGCCCGGACAAGGACTCGGTGCCACTGACCTCCGTGGCCAGCACGGCCGCGAGCGCGATGCCGGTGGCGACACCCAGCCCGCCCAGGATCTGCGTCGCGATCAGCACGGCCGATGTACGGCGCCGCAGGGCCGGCAGCCGGTCGGGCGTCACGGTCGCGATGACCTGCCGCTCGACGGAGGTCACGACGCGCACCCGGCCGTACGGCGCGCCGGACCGGCCGACCCGGGACAGCACACCGGGCCGGCCGCGTACAAGTGGGTGAAAGGTGTCGTCACAGGCGCAGTTTCCCCCTCTGGTCCCGCCTGCCCAACCCGTGCGTCCGCCGAAGACGCCCGG
Source organism: Streptomyces shaanxiensis (assembly GCF_039537145.1). Lineage (NCBI taxonomy): Bacteria > Bacillati > Actinomycetota > Actinomycetes > Kitasatosporales > Streptomycetaceae > Streptomyces > Streptomyces shaanxiensis. Next base: position 261,466 of record NZ_BAAAZY010000006.1, on the reverse strand, counting down.
TTGCAGAGCGCTGCCCAATCCTCGGAAGTTCCGGAAAGCCTCAGAACAGCGGCTCCGGCAGCACTCCCTCCAGCGCGAGCAGCTTCCGCTTGGTCTCCAGGCCGCCCCCGAACCCACCGATGCCGCCGTCGCGCTCCACGACCCGGTGACAGGGCACCACGACGGGCAGCGGATTGGCGCCCATCGCCATGCCCACCGCCTGGGCGGCACCCGGCTGTCCGACCCGCCCGGCCAGATCGCCGTACCCGACGACGGTGCCGTACGGGACCCCGGCGGCCAGCTCGCGCAGCACCTCCCGGTTGAAGCCGGAGATGAGCGACCAATCCAGGGGCAGCTCGAAGTCGCGCCGCGTACCCGCGAAGTACTCCTTCGTCTGACGTATCCCCTCGGCCAGCAGCGGCGAGCCGGGTGCTTCGACCGGCTCGGTGCCCAGCCGGGACGCCAGCCGGTCGAGTGCCTGGTCGCGCACCTTCTCCGTGGCATGGAAGACGACGCTGACCAGGCCGTCGCGGGTCGCGGCAAGCATCAGTGGACCGATGTCGGTACCGACGACGGCCCACACGACCTGCTGCTCGTACTGCCCATGGCTGTCCATGCGCCCACCGTACGACCCACCGCTGACAACGCCCCGAGAGCGGACGCCGACTCCCGCTCAGGGTTTTCCTCGGGCAGGGTGTCCCGCACCACGTCGGGATTGTTGGTGATGATGCCGTCCACGCCGTACCCGGCGACCAGCCTGGCGGTGTCCGCGTCGTTCACGGTCCATGTGAAGACCTCCAGCGGCCTGCCGTGCGGCCCGGTGAAGGTGTGCACGGAGGCGACATAGCGCCTGGAGATGGAGCTGTACGAGGGGTTGATCTGGTCGGCGAAGGTCGCGTACCCGGCGAGGTCCGACGCGGGCGGTGTGCCGAGGAAGCCGGTCTTGACGGCGGGCTTCAGGTGGTGGACGGTTCGAATGCTGTCGGCGCTGAAGCTCTGCACGATCAACCGGCTCGCGAGGTGGTGCGGATCAAGCCAACCCGCGTCGTCCAGAACCTTGAGGGTCTGCCGCTCGATACCCGGGTACAGATCGGGGTTCTTGATCTCCAGCAGCAGCTTCTGGTGGTGCAGCTCCAGGCGGTCCGCGAACTGCTCCAGCGTCGGCACGCGCGCGCCCGCGTACGCGGGACCGAACCAGCTGCCCGCGTCCAGGCGGGCGATCTCGGCGGCGGTGAAGTCCTTCACCTTCCAGGGCGCCCGGTCGGGGAAGACCTGCTCCACATCGGTCGTGCGCTTCAGGTTGTCGTCGTGGACGACGACCAGCTCGCCGTCCTTCGTGCGCTGGACATCGTTCTCCACCCAGCTGATGCCCAGGTCGGCGGCCTTGTCGACGGCGGCCAGCGTGTTCTCGGGGGCGTATGCGGAGGCTCCCCGGTGGGCGATGACCGTGGGCTGCTCGGTGCCGGCCAGGGCGTCGGAGGCGGGAAGCAGAAGAGCGGCGGTCCCCAGGAGCGCGGTCGTCGTGGCGGCTACAGCGCGCGCGTGCATGCGTACTCCTCGCATCGAACGATCACGGACAGCACAACTCTGACAGCAGAGGGTCAACGATGAGGGAGTACAGAATGGCCACAGATTGAATGGAGTTGCCCGGGCCCGCTCACCTGTGCCGCACAACTGGGGCAAGCCCGTGTTTCTTTGCCGGAAAATCGTTCGACCATTGCGGTGGGAGTTACTCTCTGCCTCAACCCTGACCGCTCGGGCGGTCCTGGGAGGGGGCGCATTTCACGGAGTTCCGGGACGTAAGAGGGCGGGAAGGGCAGCCGCGTATGCAGGGCACGATCGACGGTTTCAGCTACGGACTCGTCACACCGCTGGTGGCCTACCTCATGGCCTGCCTCGGCGGTGCCCTCGGTCTGCGCTGCACCACCAGATCGATGCTCGTCTCGCATTCCTGGCGCCCGGGCTGGCTCGCCCTGGGATCGGCGGCCATCGGCTCCGGCATATGGACCATGCACTTCGTCGCGATGATGGGGTTCACGGTCGCGGAGACGCCGATCCACTACGACAAACCGATGACGTTCGCGAGCCTGGCCGTCGCCATCGTCATGGTGGGCATCGGGATCTTCATCGTCGGCTACAGAGGGGCCAGCGGAACGGCGCTGTTCACCGGCGGCACCATCACCGGCCTGGGCATTGCCTCGATGCACTACCTCGGCATGGCCGGTATGCAGCTCAACGGCAGGCTCGAGTACAACACCTTCACCGTCTCCGCCTCGGTCGTGATAGCGATGGTGGCGGCCACCGCCGCCCTGTGGGCCGCCGGACAGGTCAGAGGGTTCCTGTGGAGCGTGGGCGCGAGCCTGGTCATGGGCCTCGCCGTCAGCGGCATGCACTACACGGGCATGGCCGCCCTGAGCGTTCATCTCCACGGCACGGAGGCCCCCTCGTCGGGTGACTCGCCCGCCTCCCTGCTCGCGCCGATGCTGGTCGGCCCGCTCGCCTTCCTCCTCCTCGCGGGCGCCGTCGTGCTGTTCGACCCGAAGATGGTCATGGGGAAACCCACCGGTGCCCCCGTCGAGCACAAGCCGGGCGTCCCGGCGCACGCCACCGTCCCGCACCCGACCCGCCGCCCGCCGCTGCGGCCCCGCCAAGCCAAGGGCCACCGAGGCTCCCGAGCCCCGCAGAACCACTGATCGGACCGCGTTGTCAGTGGCGGGTCGTACGGTGGATTCCATGCGGCCCGTTTCCAGCATCGAACGCACGGTGGCGCCCTTCGAGGTCGTCAGCCCCTACCAGCCCAGCGGCGACCAGCCGCAGGCCATCGCCGAGCTCGCCCGGCGCATCGAAGCCGGCGAGAAGGACGTCGTCCTGCTCGGCGCGACCGGCACAGGCAAGTCCGCCACCACCGCGTGGATGATCGAGAAGCTCCAGCGCCCCACCCTGGTGATGGCGCCGAACAAGACGTTGGCCGCCCAGCTGGCGAACGAATTCCGCGAGCTCCTGCCGAACAACGCCGTCGAGTACTTCGTCTCGTACTACGACTACTACCAGCCCGAGGCCTACGTCCCGCAGTCGGACACCTACATCGAGAAGGACTCCTCGATCAACGAGGAGGTCGAGCGCCTGCGCCACTCCGCGACCAACTCGCTGCTCACCCGCCGTGACGTCGTCGTGGTCGCCTCGGTCTCCTGCATCTACGGCCTCGGCACCCCGCAGGAGTACGTGGACCGGATGGTCCCCCTCAAGGTCGGCGAGGAGATCGACCGCGACCAGCTGCTGCGCCGCTTCGTGGACATCCAGTACACGCGCAACGACATGGCCTTCAGCCGCGGCACCTTCCGGGTGCGCGGCGACACCATCGAGATCTTCCCGGTCTACGAGGAGCTCGCCGTCCGCATCGAGATGTTCGGCGACGAGATCGAGGCCCTGTCCACGCTCCACCCGCTCACCGGCGAGATCATCAGCGACGACCAGCAGCTGTACGTCTTCCCGGCCTCCCACTACGTCGCGGGCCCGGAGCGCATGGAGCGCGCTGTCAACGACATCGAGAAGGAACTGGGCGAGCGCCTCGCCGAACTGGAGAAGCAGGGCAAGCTCCTGGAGGCCCAGCGCCTGCGGATGCGCACGACGTACGACCTGGAGATGCTCCGCCAGATCGGCTCCTGCTCCGGCGTCGAGAACTACTCGATGCACTTCGACGGCCGCTCGCCCGGCTCCCCGCCCAACACCCTGATGGACTACTTCCCGGACGACTTCCTGCTCGTCATCGACGAGTCGCACGTCACCGTGCCGCAGATCGGCGCCATGTACGAGGGCGACGCGTCCCGCAAGCGCACCCTCGTCGACCACGGCTTCCGCCTGCCCTCCGCCCTCGACAACCGGCCCCTGAAGTGGGAGGAGTTCCAGGAGCGCATCGGGCAGACCGTCTACCTGTCGGCGACCCCGGGCAACTACGAGCTCTCCCGCTCGGACGGCGAGGTCGAGCAGATCATCCGCCCCACCGGCCTGATCGACCCGGAGGTCGTCGTCAAGCCCACCGAGGGCCAGATCGACGACCTGGTCCACGAGATCCGGGAGCGCGTCGCGAAGGACGAGCGCGTCCTGGTCACCACCCTCACCAAGAAGATGGCCGAGGACCTCACGGACTACTTCCTGGAACTCGGCATCCAGGTCCGCTACCTGCACAGCGACGTCGACACGCTGCGCCGTGTCGAGCTGCTGCGCGAGCTGCGCGCCGGCGAATTCGACGTCCTCGTCGGCATCAACCTCCTCCGGGAGGGCCTCGACCTTCCCGAGGTGTCCCTGGTGGCGATCCTCGACGCCGACAAGGAAGGCTTCCTGCGCTCCGGCACCTCCCTCATCCAGACCATCGGCCGCGCGGCGCGCAATGTCTCCGGCCAGGTCCATATGTACGCCGACAAGGTCACCCCGGCGATGGAGAAGGCCATCGACGAGACCAACCGCCGCCGCGAGAAGCAGGTCGCCTACAACAAGGCGAACGGCATCGACCCCCAGCCGCTGCGCAAGAAGATCAACGACATCGTCGCGCAGATCGCCCGCGAGGACGTCGACACCGAGCAGCTCCTCGGCACGGGCTACCGCGCGAAGAAGGACGGCCGGGGCACCAAGGCACCCGTGCCCTCTCTCGGCGACAAGGCGGCCAAGGGCGCGAAGGCGACCAAGCCGGCCAAGGGCAAGGGCAAGGAGACGGTGCCGACCGACCGGCCGGCGGCCGATCTCGCCGAGCAGATCGAGGAGTTGACGGAGCGTATGCGCGCCGCCGCCGCGGATCTGCAGTTCGAGATCGCGGCCCGACTGCGTGACGAGGTGTCCGAGATGAAGAAGGAACTGCGCCAGATGAGGGAGGCGGGCCTGGCCTGACGGGACCGCAGACGCCGGTCCACGCCCCGAACCGATGCCCCCGAACGCCCTTCGGGGGCCACCGAGTACGCGCTGTGTTGCAAGACCGACACAAAGTGCGGACCGGGGTACGGCACTGTCAGTGCCCCTGCGTAGGGTTCTGGTCATCCGCGGAGCCCGCGGCCAACAGGGGACAGCTCGAGAGGGGATTCAGCACGTGACCGTCAACATGACCAAGGGTCAGGCCATCAGTCTGCAGAAGAACGACGGCGGCAGCCTGACCGCGGTGCGCATGGGTCTCGGCTGGCAGGCGGCTCCCCGGCGCGGCCTGTTCGGCTCGCGGACGCGAGAGGTCGACCTCGACGCCTCCGCCGTCCTGTTCGCGGACAAGCAGCCGGTCGACGTCGTCTTCTTCCGTCACCTGGTGAGCGACGACGGTTCGGTGCGCCACACCGGTGACAACCTCGTCGGTGGTGTCGGCCAGGGCGGTGACGACGAGGCGATCCTCGTCGACCTCGCGCGCATCCCGGTTCACATCGACCAGATCGTCTTCACCGTGAACTCCTTCACGGGCCAGACCTTCCAGGAGGTGCAGAACGCGTTCTGCCGCCTGGTCGACGAGACCAACGGCGAGGAGCTCGCCCGCTACACCCTCGCGGGCGGCGGCTCCTACACGGCCCAGATCATGGCGAAGGTGCACCGCGCGGGCGCCGGTTGGCAGATGACCGCCCTGGGCACCCCGGCCAACGGCCGCACCTTCCAGGACCTGATGCCGGCGATCCTGCCGCACCTGTAGGACTGCAGGGCGGCCCGGCGGGCGGCACACGACACGAAAAGCGACACAGGGGGACGAAGGCATGACGGCCGAGCTGGTGCGGGGACAGAACCACCCGCTCTCCCAGGCCCGACTGGAGATCCGGGTCTCGGCCGGCACGCCGATCGTGGCCGGAGCCACGCTCGGCGACGAGCAGGGCAGGATCCACGGCGTCGAATGGGTGGCGCACCCCGGCGCCCCTACTCTGCCCGGCCTCGAAGTCTCCCGGCAGGCGGCCGCCGATCATCGCCTGGCGGTGGACCTGGACGCCATGCCGGAGGCCGTCCACCGCATCAGTGTGCTGCTCGCCCTGCCGATCGGAGTCACAGGCCCGACCCGCTTCGGCGCCGTCCCCACCCCCTTCGTCGCGGTCACCGGCCTCGACGGCACCGAGGTCGCCAGCTACACCATCAACGGCCTGGAGGCCGAGTCGGCCGTCGTCGCCCTGGAGCTGTACCGCCGACAGGGCGCCTGGAAGGTGCGCGCCATCGGCCAGGGCTATGCCGGAGGCCTCGCCGACCTCCTCACCGACCAGGGCCTGCCCCAGGCCCACCAACTCGCCGACGGCATCAACGAAGCCGTGGCCCAGGGCATGGCCCGTTCGGTGCCGGCGCCCCCGCCGCGGACGGACGGCGACCGCTCCCGGCAGACGGCCGCACCGGCACTCGGCCCGGACCAGGGCGGCCCCGCCCCGCAGGGCGCCCCCGGCTCCGTATCACCGCAGCAGTCGTCGCCCTACGGCACCCAGACACCGGGCGGGCCGGGCCACTCGGCAGCGCAGCCGGATTCGTACGACATCCAGCCGCCCGGCGTACCGGGCCGGCCCACGCCGCAGCCGTCGTATCAGGACGGAACCGGCGCAGGCGACCCCGCCCAGTCCACGCCCACGTCGGGCGGGCCGATCGACTACAGCCACCCGCGCCGCCAGAACGCGGCTCCGCCGCCGCCCCCGCCGGCCGCGCCCCCGTCCCAGCCCGGACAGCCCGCGCAGCCCGTCGCGGGTGACGCCACCGGCTGGTCGATGGACGAGCGGCTCTACAACCAGGTGTGGGGCATGTTCGAGGACCTGGCCCGTACGACCGCCGCCTACCGCAGCGCGGTCGACTTCGCCGACTCGCGCATGGAGAAGGAGCTCGACCAGGTCCTGTCGGACCCGCGCAGCCGGATCGGCGGGCAGGGCGACGCCGCACGCGAGGCGGCCCAGGTCAAGCACGCCCAGCTCGTCAACCAGGCCAGGGCGACGCTCGACCGGGACATCGCCCAGCTCACCGCCGAGGCCGAGGTCGTCGAACCCGCGCTGCCGCCCGCGTACGCACGCTGGGACAACCCGGTCTGGCACGGCTACCGCGTACCGATGGAGATCCCCATGGCCCTGCGCCTGGGCGACCTCCATCTGCCCGAGAGCGAGGGGCTGCGTATCCCGATGCTGGTCCGGCTGCCGCTGGAGCGCGGTCTGTGGATCGACAGCGGACGCGGCGGATCGCTCGACGGCTCGTTCACCGACTCCCACGAGCTGCGGCGCCTGGCGATGGAGACGGCGGTGGCGCACGCGGCACGGCTGCTCGCCGTCTATCCGGCGGGCGAGTTCACGGTGCACGTCATCGATCCGGCCGGTTCGGGCGCACAGGCACTCGCGCCGCTGGTGCAGACCGGTGTGCTCGCGGCCCCGCCCGCCGTGGGCGCGGCCGGTGTCACGGAGACCCTGACGCGGCTCACCCAGCGCGTCGACCTGGTGCAGATGGCGGTGCGCGGCGGTGCCCCCGACTCCCTGCCGCCCGGCTTCGACACCTCCGAGCAGCTGCTGATCGTCAACGACTTCCCGCACGGTTTCGACGACCGTGCTGTCAACCAGCTGCGCTACCTGGCGGACGAGGGGCCCGCCGTCGGCGTCCACCTGATGATGGTCGCGGACCAGGAGGAGGCGGCCGGCTACGGCCCGTTGCTCGACCCGCTGTGGCGTTCGCTGCTGCGACTGACCCCGGTGCCGGACGACCATCTCGCCGACCCGTGGGTGGGGCATGCCTGGACCTACGAGCCCTCATTCGTGCCGCCCGGCAGCCAGGTGCTCCAGCAGGTGCTCACGCAGGTCGCGGCGGCTCGCACCAAGTACCAGTAAAGTGCCTCTGACCAGCACACTTGGCCTTTCTTTTGCCAAGTACTTTACCTTTCCTTGGTGATTGGGGTACTGTTCATCCCACGGAGGGGAGTACTCCCTGTCTGCTGCGGCGTACCCGTCAATACGGATCAGGCCAGATCCCGGGGCGTCGGCCCATCGTGGGTGGAAGAGACCTCCGGCGCGCGACGACGCTGTCATTTGCCGTTACGTACTGCCGGAGGCGCAGTGGAAGTTTCTACGACCCTGTGGGTCCTGACCATCGTGGGCCTTGCCGCCCTGATCGCGGTCGATTTCTTCATCGGCCGCAAGCCGCACGACGTGTCGATCAAGGAAGCCGGGATCTGGACCGTTGTCTGGATCGCCCTGGCCGGTCTCTTCGGGCTCGGCCTGCTGGTCTTCGGTGGCGGGCAGCCCGCCGGCGAGTTCTTCGCGGGCTTCATCACCGAGAAGTCACTGAGTGTCGACAACCTCTTCGTCTTCGTCCTGATCATGGCGAAGTTCGCGGTGCCGTCCCAGTACCAGCAGAGAGTGCTGCTGGTCGGTGTCCTCATAGCCCTGGTGCTGCGGGCCATCTTCATCGCCGCCGGTGCCGCGATCCTCGCCAGCTTCTCGTGGGTGTTCTACCTCTTCGGTGCCTTCCTCATCTGGACCGCCTGGAAGCTCATCCAGGAGGCCCGGGCCAACGAGGAGGACGAGGACTGGGAGGAGAACAAGCTCCTCAAGGCCGCCGAGCGCCGCTTCGGCGTGGCCGACCGCTACCACGGCACCAAGCTGTGGATCCAGCAGAACGGCAAGCGGGTCATGACCCCGATGCTGGTCGTGATGCTGGCGATCGGCACCACCGACGTGCTCTTCGCCCTCGACTCCATACCGGCGATCTTCGGCCTGACGCAGGACCCGTACATCGTGTTCACGGCCAACGCCTTCGCGCTGATGGGTCTGCGGCAGCTGTACTTCCTCATCGGTGGCCTGCTGAGGAAGCTGGTCCACCTCAGCTACGGCCTGTCGATCATCCTGGGCTTCATCGGTGTGAAGCTGGTGCTGCACGCGCTGCACGAGTCCGGCGTCCACGTCCCGGAGATCAGCATTCCGGTCTCGCTCGGCGTGATCTGCTCGGTCCTGATCGTCACCACGATCACCAGCCTGCGGGCTTCCAAGAAGCAGGCGGCGGCCGAGGCGGCGCAGGAGCGGAGCGAAGGCGCTCCGAAGGACAGCATCGACGTCTGACCACGTCGGACGTAGGAACAACCAACACCGGGAGTGGTGCCCAGCGAATTGCCGAGCACCGCTCCCGGTGCTTCGTTGGTGCTGGGTGTCCCTGGCCGGGGACACCACGGCCCGTCGGAGGCACCCATGAAGTTCGTGCAGATCATCGACTTCGAGACCGATCGCATCGATGAGATGCGGGAGCTGGCCCACGAGACGCAGCAGCGCCTGGCAGACCGCAGCGGCGGCCCCACGCGCCGGCTCGTCCTCAAGGACAGGGACCAGACCAACCGCTACCTCGTAGTGATCGAGTTCGATTCCTACGAGGACGCCATGCGCAACAACGATGATCCCGAGACGACCAAGTTCGCGGAGCAGATGGCCGCGCTGTGCACCAGGCCGCCGTCCTTCACGGACTGTGACGTACAGGAGATGACCGATTTCGCGTAGCGACATACGGCACACAGGGCCCCCGCACCCCGAGGGCGCGGGGCCGCCCGACAGCCACCCTGACGACCACACGGACCGGAATGCGAACCTCCAGGCCCTCTGCGACGATCGCTCCATGATCGCTCGGCTCAGGCCGCTCACGACCCGGTGGACGTCCTTCGTGCCGGTGCTCGCGGTCGTCCTGCTGGTCTTCACCTGGGGACGGGACCTGCCCGGCGCGATCGTCGCGCTGGTGACGCTGGTCCTCGCGGGGGCCGTCCTGGCCGCCGTGCACCACGCCGAAGTGATCGCCCACAAGGTCGGCGAACCCTTCGGGTCCCTCGTCCTCGCCGTCGCCGTGACGATCATCGAGGTCGCCCTGATCGTGACCCTGATGGCGGACGGCGGTGACAAGAGCTCCACCCTTGCCCGGGACACGGTCTTCGCGGCCGTGATGATCACCTGCAACGGCATCGTCGGGCTGTGCCTGCTGGTCGCCTCGCTGCGGCACCGTACGGCGGTCTTCAACCCCGAGGGCACGGGAGCGGCGCTCGCGACCGTCGCCACCCTGGCCACACTCAGCCTGGTGCTGCCGACGTTCACGACGAGCAAGCCCGGGCCGGAGTTCTCCAGCGTGCAGCTGACGTTCGCCGCGCTCTCCTCGCTGATCCTGTACGGCCTGTTCGTGACGACCCAGACCGTGCGGCACCGCGACTACTTCCTGCCCATCACCCGGCAGGGCGAAGTGATCACCGTGGACGACCACGCCCAGGTGCCCTCCAAGCGCGCCGCCTTGATCAGCCTGGGGCTGCTGGGCCTGGCCCTCATCGGCGTGGTCGGCCTGGCCAAGGGGGTGTCGCCCACCATCGAGTCCGGCGTGGCCGCCGCCGACCTGCCGCACGCCGTGGTCGGCGTGATCATCGCCCTGCTGGTGCTGCTCCCCGAGACGATCGCCGCGGTGCGCTCCGCCCGCCGCGACCGCGTGCAGACCAGCCTGAACCTCGCGCTCGGCTCGGCGATGGCCAGCATCGGCCTGACCATCCCCGCAGTCGCCCTGGCCTCCATCTGGCTCTCGGGCCCGCTCGTCCTCGGCCTCGGCCCCACCCACATGGTGCTGCTCGCCCTGACGGTGGTGGTGAGCTCGCTGACGGTGGTGCCGGGGCGTGCGACGCCGCTCCAGGGCGGCGTCCACCTGGTGCTGTTCGCGGCGTACCTGGAACTCGCGCTCAATCCGTGACGGCGGTACGGTCCGTGACCGCCGTCGTTCATCGCTGCGGCGGAGCCCGTCACCCGGTGGCGGGCTCCGCCGCCACGGCGGGCACCGGCCGTGTCTCGGGCAGCAACGCGAAGCACCCCAGGCTGAGCAGCGCGATCCCCGTCAGATACGCCCCCACACCCCAGGGCACCCGACCGCCCTGTTCGGCGAGCGCCGTCGCCGCGATCGGCGTGAGCGCGCCCCCGAGAACGCCACCGAGGTTGTAGCCCACCGCGGCGCCCGTGCAGCGCACCCGGGGCTCGTACAACTCCGGCAGATACGCGGCGATCACGGCGAACATGGTGATGAACGCGAGCATCGCCCCGAGGAAGCCCAGGAACATCAGCAACGGCTCGCCCGTGGCGAGGAGCGCGACCATCGGGAACATCCACAGGGCGGCGGCAGAGCATCCGATCAGGGTCAGGGGCCGCCGCCCGTACCGGTCGCCGAGCACCGCCGCCACCGGTGTGAGGGAGCCCTTCACCAGCACCACCGCCATGATGCAGGTCAGCATGACGCTGCGGTCCACTCCGAGTCGCTCGGTGCCGTAGGCGAGGGACCAGGTCGTCACGGCGTAGAAGATCGCGTACCCGATGGCGAGGGCTCCGGCCGTCAGCAGCACCAGTCGCCAGTGGTCGCGCACGACCTCGGCGAGCGGCACGCGCGCGTGGTCGTCGATTTCGAGGAACCGGGGGCTCTCGGCGAGCGACGACCGCAGCCACAGCCCCACCACGGCCAGCACACCGGCCGCCCAGAACGGCACCCGCCATCCCCACGCCGCGAACTGCGCCTCGGACAGGGTCGCCGACAGCCCCAGCACCACCCCGTTGGCCAGCAGGAAGCCGAGCGCGGGCCCGACCTGCGGGAAGCTCGACCACAGACCGCGTCGCTCGGCGGGCGCGTGCTCCACGGTCAGCAGCACGGCACCGCCCCACTCGCCACCGAGGCCGAGCCCCTGCAGAAAGCGCAGCACGAGCAGCAGCAGCGGAGCGAACACACCGATCGTGTCGTACGTCGGTACGCAGCCCACCGCGACCGTGGACGCGCCGGTCAGCAGCAGCGAGGCGACGAGGACCGGCCGGCGTCCGCGCCGGTCGCCGATGTGCCCGAACAGCACCGACCCCAGTGGCCGCGCCACAAAGCCCACGCCGAAGGTCACGAAGGCGGCCAGGGTCCCCGCGACCGGCGAGAACGTCGGGAAGAACAGCGGCCCCAGGACCAACGCCGCAGCGGTCCCGTAGACGAAGAAGTCGTAGAACTCGATGGCCGTCCCGGCGAGCGAGGCGGCCGCGAGCCGCAGCATGGAGGGGTCCTTTACGGTGCGTACATCGTGCATGCTGCGTCAACTACCCACGGTGACCACGGGTTACGGGGGCGCACGGGCGCGCCGGGGCTTGATCAGTACGTGACGGTGATGCGCCGGGCGGGGCCGTCGACGCGGACGATGCCGCCGTAGGGGATGACGAGTTGCGGGTCGGTGTGGCCGAAGTCCACGTCGAAGACGATCGGGGTGTCGGGGGCATATACCCGCATGGCCCGCAGCACGGCCTCGCGCTGCTCCGTGGCGTAACGGGCGGCATCCTCCGGGCTGTTGGGGCACTCGAAGGACCAGGTCTTCGCCCGGCCCATCAGCAGGGCCGAGAAGCGCTGGAGCAGGCCGCGTTCGCCCATGTTCCGCAGGATGCGGAAGACCTCCGTGCCGCTCGGCATCTCCTCGGACGTCTCCAGGAGCAGCACTCCGCCGTCGTACTCGGAGAGATCGCGGGCGATCTCGCGATCGGCCATCAGGAGCCAGCCGAGGATCTCCAGACAGCCGCCCCAGCTGCGGCCTTCCACCACCCGGTCGTCGTTGACCCACGTCCATCCGCTGCCGGGCCGCGTCTCCGGCTCCGCGTCGAAGGTCGCCGGGTCGGCCCAGTCGCGGTTGACGTCGTTCCAGCGCTCGGCAGGCCGGAGTTCGTACTCACCGGAGGTGAACAGCGCGGCCCGCAGTGATTCGGCGGTCAACGGCTCCATGGCGACGGGGCGGCCCAGTGCGGTCATCACGGTCGCGCCGTGGTACCCGACGATCCCCGTGTTACGCAGGTACATGAGCAGGTTCGTGTTGTCGCTCATCCCGAAGAACGGCTTCGGGTTCGCCCGGATCAACTCCCGGTCCAGCAGCGGCAGCACGGTGATCTGGTCGTCGCCGCCGATGGACGCGATGACCGCCTTGATGTCGGGGTCGGCGAACGCGGCATGGATGTCGTCGGCCCGCTCCTGCGGCGTCGAGCCCATCTTGCGGGTCGCCGGGTACTCGACCGGTTCGAGCTCGTAGTCCTTGCGCAGCCGCTCCAGGCCCAGCTCGAAGGGGCGCGGGAAGAGCCCGGGCAGGCCCGCGCCGGGGGAGATGACGGCGATGCGGTCGCCGGGGGAGGGCTTGGGAGGGTACGAGATCATGGTCATGACTGGAGGGTAGGACCGGTGGCGTGATCCGCGCACCGTGATAAACCGGGGTCTGAGCAGCGGTCGTCGACGCGCCGCCCGACCCCGAAAGGACCGGAGGAACCGTGCCCCGCACCCTGGCCAACGCCCCGATCATGATCCTCAACGGCCCCAACCTGAACCTGCTGGGCCAGCGCCAGCCGGAGATCTACGGCTCCGAGACCCTGGCCGACGTCGAGGCACTGTGCGCCAAGGCGGCGGCCGCGCACGGCGGCACGATCGACTTCCGGCAGTCCAACCACGAGGGCGAGCTGGTCGACTGGATCCACGAGGCGCGCCTGAACCACTGCGGGATCGTGATCAACCCGGGCGCCTACTCGCACACGTCGGTCGCGATTCTGGACGCACTCAACACCTGCGACGGACTGCCCGTGTTGGAGGTCCACATCTCCAACATCCACAAGCGCGAGGCGTTCCGGCACCACTCGTACGTCTCCCTGCGCGCCGAGGGCGTCATCGCGGGCTGCGGTGTGCAGGGGTACGTCTTCGGGGTGGAGCGGGTCGCGGCACTGGCGGGGGCGGGACAGGCCGACACCTGACGTCAGCCGGCGGGGCGAACATGTAAGGACCGCCCGGCCATGGCGAGCGGTCCTTACAACCGGTCCTTACAACCGTCCCGCCTCCACGATCCGCCGCAGGAAGCGCCGAGTCCGCTCCTGCTGCGGATCGCCGAAGATCTGCTCGGCCGTGCCGCGCTCCAGGACGACACCTCCGTCCAGAAAACAAACCTGGTCCGCGACCTCGCGTGCGAACCCCATCTCATGCGTGGCCAGCACCATGGTCATCCCGTCGTCCTTCAAGTCGCGGACGACGGTGAGGACTTCGCCCACGAGCTCCGGGTCGAGGGCGGCGGTGATCTCGTCGAGCAGCAGCAGCCGGGGCCGTACGGCAAGAGCGCGCACGATCGCGACGCGCTGCTGCTGGCCGCCGCTCAGCCGGTCCGGGTACTCGCCCGCCTTGTCGGCCAGCCCGAGCCGCTCCAGCAGCTCACGCGCGCGTGCCTCGGCCTCCGCGCGGGACACGCCGTGCACCCGGCGCGGGGCGAGGGTGATGTTCTCCAGGACCGTCAGGTGCGGGAACAGGTTGTACGCCTGGAACACCACGCCGATACGGCGCCGTACGGCGTCCTGGTCCACGCGCGGATCGGTGATCTCCTCGCCGTCCAGCCAGATCGCGCCGTCGTCGATGTCCTCCAGGAGGTTCGCGCACCGAAGCAGCGTCGACTTGCCGGAGCCGGAGGCCCCGATCAGCGCGGTCACCGTGTGCGGGGCGACCTCCAGGTCGACGTCCCGCAGCACGACCGAGTCGCCGAAGGTCTTGCGGACGGACTCCATGCGCAGCACAGGCGCGTCGCTCACCGGCGCGGGCGTGTCGCTCACAGGGCTCCTCCTTGGGCGCGCCGGCGGTCCATCCGGGCCGTCACCCAGTCCGTGAAGCGGGTCATCGGGATGGTCAGCGCCACGAAGACCAGGCCCGCGACGATGTACGGCGTGTAGTTGAGGCTGCGGCCCACGATGATGTCCGCGGCGCGTACGGCGTCCACCGCGCCGCCGATCGAGACCAACCCGGTGTCCTTCTGCAGCGACACCAGGTCGTTCAGCAGCGGCGGTACCTGACGGCGTACCGCCTGGGGCAGGACCACGTGCCGCAGCGCCTGCCGGTTGGTGAGGCCGAGCGAACGGGCCGCGGCGCGCTGCGAGGGGTGGACCGACTCGATGCCCGCGCGGAACACCTCGGCGACGTACGCCGAATACGTCAGCGTCAGCGCCGTACCGCCCAGCAGCACCGGGTCCACGGTCACACCCTGCAGCCGCAGCGCGGGGACGCCGAGGACGACGATCATGAGGTTGATGATGAGCGGAAGGCCCCGGAAGAAGTCCGTGTACGCCGCCGCCAGCGCCCGCAACGGGAAGAACACCGGGCCGCGCAGCGTGCGGGCGACGGCGATGAGCATGCCGAGGACCAGCACGGCCGCGCCGCAGATCAGCAGCAGCCGGACGTTGAGCCAGAGCCCTTCGAGGACCTTGGGGAACGCCTCGCGCGCGTACCCCCAGTCGAAGAAGGTCTCCTTGGTGCGCGGCCAGCCCGGGGCGTTGACCACGACCAGGTAGAGGACGACACCGGTGACCAGGGTGGAGAGGGCAGCGATCGCCGTGGCGCGGCGGGCGCGCAGGCGCTTGTGGCGCTCGCGGTCGAGACGCCGCTGCGAGGGCACGTAGCCGTCGTCACCCGCGCCGGACATGCCATCGTCGTCGTCCGCGCCCTCGTGGCCGGACTCCTCCTTCGTGAGAGTCACTTGAGCACCGGAGCGTCGACGGCGTCCGACAGCCACTGCTGCTCGAGCTCGGCCAGGGTGCCGTCCTCGCGCAGGGCGTCCACGGCGTCCGTCACGCACGAGGTGAGCGCGCTGTCCTTGTCGAGGACGAGCCCGAACTGCTCCGGCGTACCGCCCTGGTTCTCGAACTGGCCGACGATCGTCGCGTCCGTCACCTCGGCCGCGGTGATGTAGAAGGCGGTCGGCAGGTCGACGACGATGGCGTCGACCTGACCGTTCTTCAGCGCGGACTTGGCCTGGTCGTTCTTGGCGTACGCGGCGGCCTCCTGCGTCGGCTTCACCACGTCGTCGATGTAGTCGAGGCTGGTGGTGCCGACCTGGGCGCCCAGCTTGAGCCCCTTGAGGTCCGCGACGCTCTTGGCCTTGGCCGCCTTGCTGTCCTTCAGGGCGATGACGGCCTGGCGGACGTCGTAGTAGCCGGACGAGAAGTCCACGGCCTTCTTGCGCTCGTCGCTGATGGACACCTGGTTGATGTCGAAGTCGAAGGTCTTCTCGCCCGGCGCGAAGGCCTTGTTGAACGGCACGCTCTGCCAGACGACGGCGCTCTTGTCGTAGCCGAGCTGCTTCGCCACGGCGTAGGCGACCGCCGACTCGAAGCCCTCACCATTGGCGGGCTTGTCGTCCTTGAACCAGGGCTCGTACGCCGGCTCGTCGGTGGCGATGGTCAGCTTGCCGGAGGCCTCGGTGGCCAACTTGCCCTTGGCGCAGGTGTTCCCGGCCGACCCCGACGGTGTGCCGGCGGCCTTGTCGTCCGGCTGGGGAGCGCAGCCGAGAGCGGTGGCGAGGAGAGCTGTCGTTGCGACGACGACGGCGCGGCGCAGCGCGCGAGGGGCAGGATGCATGGCGGGAGATTGACAGTACACCGTCGCTTTTGTCGAGGTAACGACGGTGAATGTCCGCATAGTGGGAACGGGTGTTGCGTTCCTGTGAACAGTCCCCACACCAGTCCCGGCGCCAGGTCCCCGCGGCAGTCGCCGGGGCCGCCGGCCGAGGGCGGGGATTTTGAGACCGGCGGCCCGTACCGCTCAGGAGCCGTCATCCTGAGCGGGGCTGCTTCCAGTTGACTGCGCAACTACGCGCGCCGGGAGCGCGCGCGGGGCGCCGACGCGTGCGAATGGTTCACACGGGGTGTGCGCGCGGGCGGTGCGGGGAGCTCATGATGCGGCGGCCATGGTGGCCCCGGGCAGGGCGCCGCTGCAGGTGGCGCGGCCGAACGTGCCGGTGGCGGTGGCGCTTTGGACGTGTTGGCCGTGGATGGCCAGGGCGCAGCGGGCCTGGCCGCCCTGTTCACCGAGGGTGATGCTGACCGTCGGGTCCTGGCCGAGGGGAACGTCGACGGTCTTGCGCCAGGGCAGCGTGGCCGCTTTGACGACGACGGCCTTTCCGGCTTCGTCGCGGGCCTGGTAGGTGATGTCCGCGGCGCCCTGACCGGTCACCTCGTAGGTCACCGAGGCGGTGGGGGTGCGGAGCGCGGGCTTGCCGTCGCCGCCCTTGTCGGTGTCGACGACGCCGTACACGACGAGGCCCGCGCAGGCGGCCAGCGCAGCGCCGGCCACGATGAGGCCCGACCGGTCCGCGCGCCGGAAAAGTGACGGCGTTGAGGATTCTCGCGGCTTGCCGTCCATGAATGGCCCCTTCGGAATGTGACTGCTCGGAAA
The DNA here is from genome assembly GCF_039537145.1 of Streptomyces shaanxiensis. NCBI lineage: Bacteria > Bacillati > Actinomycetota > Actinomycetes > Kitasatosporales > Streptomycetaceae > Streptomyces > Streptomyces shaanxiensis. The sequence goes on along the minus strand of NZ_BAAAZY010000006.1, from coordinate 244,330 downwards.
TTGAACTCGGCGGGTTATACACGATGTCGTCCGCCGAAGGCCAGTGAGAGGAAATAACGGACATTCAGCAGCCTGTTCGGCGCCAATGGTCCGTATTGTCCGCACGCTTGACACGGCGTCATCGGAATGAATAGAAAACCGGCGCCCCCGCCCATGGGTTCGTGTACCGACGGGTGCGGGGGAATTCCGGTGGCATGTTGCCATGACGCACTAGGAAAGGTTTGGCGTGAAACCCAGACTGGGCAGGCTCATGGCGTGCCTGGTGGTAGCCGCGGTGACGAGCACCGCGTTGCCCCAGGTCGCGTACGCGGCGCCCGCTGACGAAGGTGACGACAAGGGTATTGTCGACACCATCAAGGGCTGGTTCGGCGATGATGGCAACGACGGCGGTGAATTGGAGCCGCCGCCGTCCCAAGACGAATTGGGTATAGCAGATCGGGAGAAGGTTTCCTGGCCGAAGGTCGATCCGAAGGCCAAGCGGGTCAGGGAGCTGTCGGGTAAACGAACGGCGAACTCTCGGTTCTGGCAGCTGTCGGACGGGCGGGTCGAAGCGGAATTGTCGGCGGCGCCGACGTCCTACCGCTCGGGTTCGGGCAAGAAGTCGTCCTGGAAATCGATCGATACGACCGTTCGCGCGTCGCAGGCGAAGGACTTCGAGTTCGCCAACACGACGAATGAGGGCCGGAGCTGGTTCGGCTCGGACACGGACCGGCTGGTGCGCTTCCGCTCGCCGGACGGACGCTCGGTCACCCTGGGCCTGGACGGCACGGACAAGGGTCTGAAGCCGAAGGCCAAGGGTTCCACGGTCACGTACGAGGACGCGGTCGAGGGCGCGGACCTGGAGTACGTGGTCGGTCCGGGCCGGGTGAAGGAGAACATCACCCTCGCCGAACGACCCGACGGTCCGCTGCGGTTCACGTTCACTCTGGACACCGACGGGCTGGTGCCGAAGGCGCGCAAGGACGGCTCGGTCGCGCTGTACGGAGAGCTGCCGCACACGCCGGTGATGGTGATCCCGGCGCCGTACATGACGGACGCGAGGAAGGCGGAGAAGTCCGTCTTCGGCCAGACCTACAGCACCAAGGTCACGCAGAAGCTCACCAAGGACGGCAAGTCCTGGAAGCTGACGGTCACGCCGGACGCGAAGTGGCTGGCGGCGAAGGAGCGGCAGTACCCGGTCGTCATCGACCCGACGATCACGATCGCGCCGTCGCCCTCGCAGTCTCAGGATGTCATGGTCCTGTCGGATCAGCCGTCGACCAACTTCAACACCACCTGGAAGCTGTCCGCGGGCCGTACGTCGAGCACGGCGAACGCCCGCTCACTGATCAAGTTCCCGCTGGGCGAGATCCCGTCGGGCACGAAGATCGACTCGGCGCGGCTGGAGATGTACTTCGACCAGGCGCACACGACGGCCACCACGAACACCCAGATCGGCGTCTACCGGGCCACCGGCGCCTGGGACGAGACGACGGCGACCTGGTCCAACACCAGTTCGCTGGTGGGCGAGGAGTCCGCCACGACGGTCCAGGTCGACGACGAGGACGCGGGCACCGCGGCGGTCGGGGCATGGCAGACCTCGGGCACGACGACCAACGCGGTCGGGGGCACCTTCCGCTACAACCAGGACTCGATCACCGGCGACAGCTTCACCTGGCCGGTGAGGGTGCCGGAGACGGCCAGCTACCGGGTGGACGCGCACTATGTGCAGGGCTCCAACCGGGCCACCAACGCTCCCTACACGGTGACGTCCGCGGGCGGTGCCACCAACACCTACACCGTCAACCAGACCTCCGGCTCCGGCGGGGTGTGGACGTCGCTCGGCGGGGGCACCAACGAGCTGACCTTCAACAAGGGCGGCGCCTACAAGGTCGAGCTCAAGGACACCTCGGTGGCCGCCGGCCAGGCGGTGATCGCGGACGCGGTGCGGCTGGTCGACCCGGCGAAGATCACCAAGTCGGCCGGGCAGTACAACCGGTGGCACAGCTTCCCGGTCGGTGACACGGTGCAGAAGTGGCTCGACGGCAGCGCCACGAACCACGGCTTCGTGCTGAAGGCGACCGACGAGGCGAACAACCCCCTCGGCGGCCCGCGCTACGAGGCCGGTGACGGCGACTACGGCGGCGAGACCTCCACGATCCCCCGGTTGACGGTGATGTACGGCAAGGTCGGCACCACGCTGGACTCGCCCACGGTGATCCACTCCACCGGCCCGAAGCTGAGCTGGAAGGCGTACTCCAACACCACCGGGGACACGGACCTGAACATCGTGGAGTACCAGCTGCACCGCTCCACGCAGCAGGCGTTCACACCGTCCGCGGCCACGCTGGTGGCGCCGATCGACAAGAGCGCGACGACGTACACGGACACCACCGCGACGCCGACTCCGGACTCCTCGGCGGAGGAGATCGGGCGGTCGTACTACTACCAGATCGTGGTCAAGACGGCCGACGGCCAGCTGCTCGGCTCACCCACCCGCATCGTCGGCGTGCCCAAGGCGGGCCGCACGATGGAGCTGCTCCAGGGCACCGCGGCCGGCATCACGGACACCACGCTGTCGTCCGCGGCCCCGACCACCAACCTGGACACCATCGACTCGGCCGGTGCGGGCCAGAAGTGGCTGACGGTGGGCAACAACTCGCCCACGTACGGCAAGACCCGCACGGTGATGAAGTTCCCCACCGGCGATCTGCCCACCACCGCCACGGTGCTGGAATCCCGGCTGTTCATGTGGGGCGCGGAGACCACCACCGACACCAACGGTGCCATCTACGAACTCCACGGCCTGACAAGGGACTTCTCCGAAACCCAGGCCACCTGGAACAGCGCTGCCACGGGCACGGCGTGGACCGCGGCCGGCGGCGACTTCTCCGCCACGGTCTCGGACACCGTCGCCTCGGTCTCCGAGGTGGGCAGGCACTGGTGGGACGCCACGTCGCTGACCCAGGGCTGGGTGAGGACCCCGACGTCCAACAAGGGCGCGATGGTCAGGCTGAAGGACGAGACGAGCACCGGCCCACAGGAGCGGACGGTGTTCCTGGCCTCGGAGACGGCCGACCAGCAGCTCGGCCCGCTGCTGAGGGTGATCTACGTCGACTCCACGACCGAGGACACCTACTACGCGCCCCAGACCCCGGCCCGTATGACCCCGAACTCGACGTACACGGTCGGGTTCACGGTCACCAACACCACGTCGAGCGCGTGGGCCACGGGTGAGCGCGAGCTGTCGTACACCTGGAAGCTCCCGGACGGCACGGACGCCACCACCGGCGGCAACCAGCTCTCCACCGCGATCCCGGCGCTGTCGCCCGGCCAGTCCGCGACGATCCAGGCGCAGGTGAAGACGCCCATCAACTCGGACTCGGGCAGCAAGCGCACCGAGTACGTGCTCGGCTGGGACGTCCGCAGGAAGTCGGACGGCAGCTGGCTGTCGGCGGGCACGGGCGGTATCGCGTCGCTGAAGCAGAACGTGGCGGTGGAGGACCCGACCTCCAACGCGCTGGGCCTGGAGAAGTTCTACTCCTACACCGGCAAGAACACCGGCGCGGGCTCGACGGTGATGAACAACCTCGCCTCGGGCAACAGCGTGTGGTCCTACAACGCGTTCACCAACCCGGGACGCGGTCTGACCACGTTCGCGCGGTTCGCGTACAACTCGCTGGACACCTCCGACACGGTGTCGGGTGCGGGCTGGTCGGCACAGCTGGCAGGTCCGATCCGGCTCGGCGCGCCGCTGGACTTCCACCCCAACCCCAACGCCAACGCGACCGAGATCCGCCTCCCGGACGGTGACGGCACCACGCACGTCTTCGCCAAGCAGGCCGACGGCACCTGGAAGGCTCCGGCGGGCGTCCACTACCGCATCACGATGAAGGCGGGCCTGGACTGCACCCCGAACAAGGATCCTGTCCCGGATGCCTGGACGCTGCTGCGGCCGGACGGCACGCGGTTCCTCTTCGGCTGCGACGGCTATCTGACGTCCACCGTCGACAAGAACGGCAACACGCAGACGTACACATACGAGGAACGCAAGTCCAACAACAAGCCGACGAAGTTCCTCACCTACATCACCGACCCGGCGGGCCGCCAGTCCCTGCGGGTCGAGTACTACAAGAAGGGCGACGCGTCGTACGACTACATCGACGACACGGGCGCCAAGGTCACCGGCAGCAACCTGACCAACTCGAAGATCTACGACCACGTCAAGTCCATCACGGACATCTCGGGGGCCGTCCCGGGCCTGCCGACCCGCAAGCTCTCCTTCTTCTACACGACGAAGGGCCTGCTCGGTCGGCTCACCGACGGTGACGGCTCGGCGCAGCCGAAGGTCTTCAAGTTCACGTACGACTCCGACCAGGGCAACAAGAACGTCAAGCTGGTCACGGTCACCGACCCGCGCGGCAACGGCACCGACCTGGCGTACTTCGAGCCGCAGGCCGGCGACGACCCGAAGTACCACTGGTGGACCAAGACCATCACCGACCGTCTGGGCCATGACACGGGCTTCGCGTACGCGGCGAACACCACGAACACGAAGTTCACCGACAGCACCGTCACGGACGCCCAGTCGCACGCCACGAAGTACGTCACGGACGACTTCGGCCGCCCGGTCCAGACGACGAACGCCAAGTCCCAGACCGCCAGGATGAGCTGGGACGCCGACAACAACGTCACCTACCTGGAGGAGGACAACGGGGCGAAGAGCGCGTACTGCTACGACCAGAAGACGGGCTACCCGCTCTGGCGGCGCGACGCGGAGAACAACAAGTCGGGTGTGCCGGACCAGACGTCCAGCTGTGTGCCGGACACCTCCAAGTGGCCTGCGAACGCGTCGAAGTACGAGTACCAGACGCGTGCGGACGGCTTCTCGGCCGACCTGTTCCGCAAGACCTCTCCCGAGGGGCGGGCCTGGCAGTTCGGGTACGACTCGTTCGGCAACCTGAAGACGGTCACCGACCCCAAGGGCGTCGCGACCACCACGGTCGCCGGTGACTACACCACCAAGTACGACTACGACTCCTACGGCCAGCTGACCAAGGCGACCGACGCCAACGGCAACCCGACGACCAACAGCGACTTCGGTCCGGCCGGCTACCCGGCGAAGATCACCGACGCGCTGAACAGGTCCACGTCGTACGTGTACGACGACCGCGGTCAGGTCACCGAGGTCAGGGACGCGCTGGGCAAGGCGACCACGCAGACGTACGACACGTTCGGCCGTCCGCTGGTCAAGACGGTGCCGAAGGAACAGGCGACGGGCGCCCTGATCACGACCCCGGCACCGGAGTACGACGCCAACGACAACGTCACGAAGTCGACGGCGCCCAACGGCGCGGTGTCGACGGCGGTGTACGACGCGGCGGACCAGATCACGTCGGCCACGTCGCCGAAGGACACGACGGCCTCGGACGTGCGGGAATCGACCTACACGTACGACAAGGTCGGCAACCTCAAGACGACGACCGAGCCCAAGGGCACGCTGACGACGTCCGACGCCACCGACTACCGCACGACCAACGACTACGACGAGATCTACCAGCTCACGTCCGTGGTCAACGCGGGCGGCGACAGGATCAGCTACGAGTACGACAACGTCGGCAACCGGGTCAAGGTCATCGACCCCAAGAAGAACGCGACCGCCGACGCCACCGACTACACCACCAAGACCGCGTACGACCTGAACCACCGGGTCACCATGACCACGGACGCGGCCGGGAAGACCAGCAAGACGTCCTACGACAAGGACTCCCTGGTCGTCTCCACCACGGACGCGGAGGACCGCACCACCCTCATCACCCATGACGAGCGCGGCAAGCAGACCGAGGTCAAGGTCCCGCACGACGGCACCACGACCATCACGTACCGCACGACGAAGTACGAGTACGACCAGGTCGGCAACACCACCAAGGTGATCACGCCGCGAGGTACCGCGACGGCCACGGCGGACGACTTCGCCGCGCGTACCGAATACGACGCGCTGAATCGCCCCGTCAAGCAGTACCAGCCGTACGACCCCGGCGATGCCCGCTACAACACCCCGAACGTCTACACCGAGACGGTCTACGACGAGGTCGGGCGGGTCAAGAAGACCTCGCTGCCGCCGTCGGAGGGCCAGACGGTCCGTAACGACACCACCTACTCCTACTTCGACAACGGGTGGGCGAGGTCGTCCACGGACCCGTGGGACATCGTCACCACGTACGACTACAACGAGTTGGGCCAGCAGACCGCGCGGACGCTCACCTCGGCCGGCGGATCCACGGACCGCACCATGAGCTGGTCGTACTACCCCGACGGCAAGCTGAGGACGAAGTCCGACGACGGCGTGCCCGCGGGCAAGTCGGTCGTCCTGGTGGACAACTCGGACACGCAGAACACGGCCTCGACCGGTACCTGGACGAAGGGAGACATCGCCGGTCAGCAGGGTTACGACCACCGCACCCACGCGGCGGGCACCGGAACGGACACCTTCACCTGGACCCTCAACATCCCGAAGGACGGGACGTACACCGCGTACGTGAGGTTCCCGGCGGTGACGGGGGCGGCCACCACGGCGAAGTACACCCTGACCCACGGAACGACCACCGAGCCCTCGGTGACGAAGAACCAGACGGCGAACGCCGGCACCTGGGTGCAACTGGGCTCGTACAGCCTCGAGCAGGGCGAGGACGCCAAGCTGAAGCTGGACCAGAACAGCGGCGGCATCGCTGTCGCGGACGCCGTCAAGCTGGTCCGTGACACCACCGGCGAGACCGACAACGAGAAGCGCACCTTCGCCTACGCCTACGACGTCAACGGCAACATGACGTCGATCGACGACACCTCGTCCGGCGCCAGGATCGACGCGTACACCCTCACCTACACCGGGCTCAACCAGCTCCAGAAGGTCACCGAGGCACTGGCCGGTCAGGAGAAGAAGTCCACGTCGTACACCTACGACGCCAACAGCCAGACGAGCACTGTCACGCACCCCGACCAGTTCTCCAAGTACACGTACGACCTGCGTGAGCTGGTCAAGACCGTGTCGGTCGGCAAGTCGGCGACGGACCCGGCGCCGAAGGTGTCGTCGTACACCTACACCGACCGCGGTCAGCGGCTGCGCGAGACCAAGGCCAACAACAACACCATCGACTACACGTACTTCCTGGACGGTGCGCTGAAGTCGACCACGGAGAAGAAGGGCTCCGGCACCCTCGTCGCCTCGCACACCTACGCCTACGACGCCAACGGCAACAAGGCGCAGGACGTGGCGCAGAAGATGAACGCCGACAACCACGCGGCGTACCTGTCCTCGACGACCTCCTTCACCTACGACCCGGCCGACCGTCTGACGAAGTCGGTCAAGACGGGCACCGGGGCCGGTACCGACACCTATGACTACGACGCCAACGCCAACGTCGTCAGGCAGACGGTCAAGGGAACGGAGACCCTGTTCACCTACGACCGCAACCGGCTCCTGACCGCCTCCGTGGGCGGACAGGCATCGAACTACACCTACGACCCCTTCGGCCGGCAGGAGTCCGTCACCGCGGGCGGCGAGGTCGTCCAGCGGAACGTGTACGACGGCTTCGACCACGTCGTGGAGTCCCAGAAGATGGACGACACAGGTGCGCTGAAGTCCACGAAGTACACCTTCGACCCGCTCGACCGCACCGCTGCGAAGACGGCGGACGGCAAGACCACCGACTTCACCTACCTGGGCCTCTCCGACGAGGTGCTGAACGAGGAAGTCGCGGGCAAGGTGGAGAAGTCGTACCAGTACAGCCCGTGGGGTGAGCGCCTTTCCCAGGTCAAGCACAACACGGACGGTACGACCGAGGACGGCTACTACGGCTACAACAGCCACACCGACGTCGAGACCCTCACCGACGGCAACGGCGACACCAAGGCGACGTACGGCTACACCGCGTACGGCTCCGACGACGAAGCCGAGTTCACCGGCATCGACAAGCCCGAAGTCGCTGATCCCGGCAAGGAGGCCTACAACCCCTACCGCTTCAACGCCAAGCGCTGGGATGTCCAGTCCGGCACCTACGACATGGGCTTCCGCGACTACGACCCGGGCCTGAACCGCTTCACGACCCGGGACATGTACAACGGCGCGCTCGCCGACATGGGTCTGTGCGCCGACCCGTTCACCGGGAACCGATACGCCTTCACCGGAGGCAATCCCACCAGCAGGGTCGAGTACGACGGTCATGAATGGTGGAACCCCGTGAGCTGGTTCTCGGGTGCCACCAAGACCGCCGCGAAGCGCAGCCCCGTGGGGATCGTCGCCACCATCTTCAAGAACATCCTCGGATTCAACGCGGCACCCACCGAGGACGAGCGCAAGTCGAAGGTCGGAGACAGGCCGGACTACTCCAAGGGACTGGTCACCACTCCCGACGAGCAGTACGAGTACCGCCCTCACGGCACCACCACTCCGGCGAATCAGAGTGACTGCCAGGAGCACAGAAACACCGTCATCTACTACGAGCCGCTGGATTCTCAAGGACGCGCCCAGGGGGTGTGGGCCTGCCTGAACGGCGCGGACCTCAACTACAAGAACCAAGAAGGGCAATTGAAGTATCCGGACCGGGACACGAACATCGTCGGAAGCCCGGCACCCTGGCCGCTGGAATCGCCTGACGACTGGGCGAATCGCCCCAAGGGCTGGGAGCTCGGATCCGGATTGGACCGGGCGCATCTCCTCGCCCGGCAATTCGGCGGAAGCGGCATCGACCGCCGGAACCTGGTGGCGTTGCCGAGCCATGTCAACCAGGGGAGCATGGCGGACTGGGAAGAGGCGATCAAGGATCAGTTGGAGCAGGGCAAAACCGTGTTCTACCGTATCGAGGCGACCTACCAGGGGAACAGCACCGAACCCTCACTCTCCGGGTGGGCACAGGTGATCGGCGGGGAGTCCTACCCCTGGGGCTACGTCGCCGGCACCGGCTGACAGCGACCGGGAAGAGAGAGTCCCATGCAAAGGGTCAATGAACTCGTCTCCATGACCGGTTGGCAGGGCGAGCGGCAGAAAGTGGAATGGGGCGAGATCGAGCGTCGGCTCGAAACTCGTCTCCCGGCCGACTTCAAGGAGATCTGCGAAGTGTTCGGCCGTGGCGCCTTCTGTGGCTACCTGGAACTGCTGCCGGTGGACAGTGCGGGTCCGCGCAGTCTGCTCGGGAGATGGACGGCGATGAAGGAACGATGGGCGAATCCGAGGATGCGCGCACGTTTCGAGCCGTATCAGGTCTTCGAGCAGAGCGGGCTCATTCTCTGGGGGCAGTCGGTGACAGAAGCCTCGTACTACTGGCTGGCCGATGCGTCGGAAAGTCCAGAGACGTGGCCGATCGTCGCCAGGACCGACCCTCTCGAGGAGTTGCACCGATTCGATGTCTCCACCTCGGAGTTCATCTGCCGGGTACTCACCGATCGGGACTTCAGGCCCTTCTCCGTTGCGAGCAAGGTGAAGAGCCTGTATTTCGAGTCCTACGGCTGACGGGGCGGATCGGATGATCAGCCCCTGATGTCCGGAGCCCCGTAGACCCAGAGAGTCCTCGCGCTCCCGTCCGAACCGGCGGGAGTGCGAGGACTCTTGTCTTTCCGATCTCCCCGGAGGGCGCGGACGCGGTCCTCCTGAGCTTTACCAGCCGCGCTCCCACCAGGCGGCGATCTGCGGCCGCTCCGCGCCCAGGGTGGTGTCGTTGCCGTGGCCCGGGTAGATCCAGGTCTCGTCCGGCAGGGAGAAGATCCTCGCCTCCAGGCCCTCCATGAGGGACTTGAAGTCCTGGGGCCGTGTCGTCCGCCCCGGACCTCCTGGGAAGAGGCAGTCTCCCGTGAACACATGGGGATGCCCGTGCGGATCGTCGTAGACCAGGGCGATCGAACCCGGCGTGTGCCCGACCAGGTGGCGCGCGGTGAGCTCCACACGCCCCACCCGGACGGTGTCGCCGTCGTCCACCAGGACCTCGGTCGGCACGGGGATGCCGTCGGCGTCGTCCCGGCCGGCGTACGTGCGGGCGCCGGTGGCCTCGACGACCGCGGCGAGCGCCTGCCAGTGGTCGCCGTGCCGGTGCGTGGTGACGACGGACGCGATGCCGTCGTCACCGATCATGCCGATCAGCGTCTCCGCGTCGTTGGCGGCGTCGATCAGCAGTTGCTCGTCCGTGGCCCGGCAGCGCAGCAGATAGGCGTTGTTGTCCATCGGGCCGACCGCGATCTTGGTGATCATCAGGTCCTTGAGCTCGTGCACGTCGGCGGGGCCGCCGACCGTCACCTGTCCGCTGTAGGTCATGTCGGCAGCCTATAGCGGCAGGTGGTCGCTGGGCCGTGCAGGCATTGCGGTGGCAGAGGGGGCCGCGGGCCGTGCAGGCGCGCGGTGGCAGGGCGGTCCCCGGGCCGTGGAGGCATGGGGCGACAAGGCGGTCCCCGGGCCGTGGAGGCGTTGCGGCGGCACCGCGGCCCAGGAGCCGCCCAGCTCTCCGGCGGCCCGGCGAGCGTCCAGGTGCTACAGCGGGGGAAGCGACGGCAGCGAGCCGCCCTCCACGGTCAGACCGGCCCCGTCGCGGCGGCCCGCGAGCCAGCCGAGCAGGTCGGGTGCGGACCCTCGGACGGTGACCTCGGCGGCGCCCGCCTCCCGGCCCGTGCTCCACGCGCGCGTGCCGTCCGTGAGCCGGGTCGGCGGCACATCGGGGTGCCCGGTGAACCGCTGGGCGAGGAAGTCGATCTCCCGCTCCACGAACTCGGCCGGCAGGTCCTCCAGCTCGTACCCGATCCCGAGATCCACGTGATGCAGCTCCACCTCCACCCAGCGTCGGAACGGCACCCGGGCCGCCGCGTCCGTGACGCCGTTGCGCAGTTCCACCGTGCGCGACCAGTCCGCGGGGGCAGCTCCCGTGTCCTGGAAGCGGGCCGCGCTCTCGCGCACGTCGGTGAGCTGGACGTCGAGGGGGCGCGGGGCGTCCGCCTCGATGTCGGCGTCCCGGGCGGCGGCGGACACGTACATGGGGCGCCCCTCGAGGACGTTCACGAGGGCGTCCGCGTTGCGTGCGAGATGGGCGAGGACGTGGCCGCGGCTCCAGCCGGGGAGCCGTGACGGCTCGGCCACCGCCGCGTTGTCCAGCTTGACCGCTGCGGTGAGCAGCCGATCGGTCGCTTCACGTACAGACACCAGGTCACGAGCGTGATCAATCATGGTGCTGACACTAACCCCGCCACACCTTTGGGTGAAGGTGGTGAACGAGTGCCGTAAATCGAATGCGCGTGCTATAGGCTCGGTCGTGGCGTCGGGCATGCTGGATGGCCCGGGATTGTTGTCGCATCCGGGAATCCGACCGGCGTTGTCAGTGGCTCCCCCTAGTCTGAGAAGGCACGGGGGCCTCGAGTCTGAGAAAGCACGGGGGCCTCGCCCCCCTGTCACTTCTCTCAAGAAAGGTGCGGACCGGCGTGGCCGACCGTCTCATCGTCCGTGGCGCGCGCGAGCACAACCTGAAGAATGTCTCGCTCGACCTGCCACGCGACTCGCTCATCGTCTTCACGGGCCTGTCGGGGTCGGGCAAGTCCTCGCTGGCCTTCGACACCATCTTCGCCGAGGGGCAGCGGCGCTATGTCGAGTCGCTGTCGTCGTACGCCCGGCAGTTCCTCGGCCAGATGGACAAGCCGGACGTCGACTTCATCGAGGGACTCTCCCCGGCGGTCTCCATCGATCAGAAGTCCACCTCGCGGAACCCGCGCTCGACGGTCGGCACCATCACCGAGGTCTACGACTACCTGCGCCTGCTCTTCGCGCGCATCGGCAAGCCGCACTGCCCCGAGTGCAGCCGCCCGATCTCGCGCCAGTCGCCGCAGGCTATCGTCGACAGGGTCCTGGAGCTGCCGGAGGGGAGCCGCTTCCAGGTGCTGTCGCCGCTGGTGCGTGAGCGCAAGGGCGAGTTCGTCGATCTCTTCGCCGACCTGCAGACCAAGGGCTACTCCCGCGCGCGTGTGGACGGCGAGACGATCCAGCTGTCCAACCCGCCCACGCTGAAGAAGCAGGAGAAGCACACCATCGAGGTGGTCGTCGACCGCCTCACGGTCAAGGACTCGGCCAAGCGTCGCCTCACCGACTCCGTGGAGACCGCCCTCGGCCTGTCCGGCGGCATGGTCGTGCTCGACTTCGTCGACCTCCCCGAGGACGACCCCGAGCGCGAGCGCATGTACTCCGAGCACCTGTACTGCCCGTACGACGACCTCTCCTTCGAGGAGCTGGAGCCGCGCTCCTTCTCCTTCAACTCGCCCTTCGGCGCCTGCCCCGACTGCACCGGTATCGGTACGCGCATGGAGGTCGACCCGGAGCTGATCGTCCCGGACCCGGAGAAGACCCTCGACGAGGGAGCCATCCACCCCTGGTCGCACGGCCACACCAAGGACTACTTCGACCGCCAGATCGGCGGCCTCGCGGAGGCCCTCGGATTCCGCACGGACATCCCCTTCGCGGGTCTGCCGCTGCGGGCCAGGAAGGCCCTGCTCAACGGCCACAAGACGCAGATCGAGATCCGCTACCGCAACCGGTACGGGCGCGAGCGCGTCTACATGGCGTCCTTCGAGGGCGCCGTCAACTTCGTCAAGCGCCGGCACAGCGAGGCCGAGAGTGACGCCAGCCGTGAGCGCTTCGAGGGCTACATGCGCGAGGTGCCCTGCCCCACCTGTGAGGGCACGCGTCTGAAGCCGATCGTCCTCGCGGTCACGATCATGGAGAGGTCGATCGCCGAGGTCTCCGCCATGTCCATCAGCGACTGCGCGGAGTTCCTGGGCGAGCTGAAGCTCAACGCCCGCGACAAGAAGATCGCCGAGCGCGTGCTGAAGGAGGTCAACGAGCGACTGCGGTTCCTGGTCGACGTCGGCCTGGACTACCTCTCGCTCAACCGCGCGGCCGGCACACTCTCCGGCGGCGAGGCCCAGCGCATCCGCCTGGCCACCCAGATCGGCTCCGGTCTGGTCGGCGTGCTCTACGTCCTCGACGAGCCGTCCATCGGCCTGCACCAGCGCGACAACCACCGGCTGATCGAGACCCTCGTCCGGCTGCGCGACATGGGCAACACGCTCATCGTCGTCGAGCACGACGAGGACACCATCAAGACCGCCGACTGGATCGTCGACATCGGCCCCGGCGCGGGTGAGCACGGCGGCAAGGTCGTGCACAGCGGCTCCCTGAAGGAACTGCTCGCCAACGCCGAGTCGCAGACCGGTCAGTACCTGGCCGGCAAGAAGTCCATCCCGCTGCCCGACATCCGCCGCCCGCACGACCCGTCCCGGCAGCTCACGGTGCACGGCGCCCGCGAGAACAACCTGCAGGACATCGACGTCTCGTTCCCGCTGGGCGTGTTCACCGCGGTCACCGGTGTGTCCGGCTCCGGCAAGTCGACGCTGGTCAACGACATCCTGTACACACACCTGGCGCGCGAGCTCAACGGCGCCCGCAGCGTCCCGGGTCGGCACACGCGCGTGGACGGCGACGACCTCGTCGACAAGGTCGTGCACGTCGACCAGTCGCCGATCGGCCGCACCCCGCGCTCGAACCCGGCCACGTACACGGGCGTCTTCGACCACATCCGCAAGCTGTTCGCAGAGACCACCGAGGCGAAGGTCCGCGGCTACATGCCGGGCCGCTTCTCCTTCAACGTCAAGGGCGGCCGCTGCGAGAACTGCGCGGGCGACGGCACCATCAAGATCGAGATGAACTTCCTCCCGGACGTGTACGTCCCGTGCGAGGTCTGCCACGGCGCCCGGTACAACCGGGAGACCCTGGAGGTCCACTACAAGGGCAAGTCCATCTCCGAGGTCCTGAACATGCCGATCGAAGAGGCCATGGGCTTCTTCGAGGCCGTCCCGGCGATCAACCGCCATCTCAAGACGCTGAACGACGTCGGTCTCGGCTACGTCCGTCTCGGCCAGGCCGCGACCACCCTGTCCGGCGGTGAGGCGCAGCGGGTGAAGCTCGCCAGCGAGCTGCAGAAGCGCTCCACCGGCCGCACGGTCTACGTCCTCGACGAGCCGACCACCGGTCTGCACTTCGAGGACATCAGCAAGCTGCTGAAGGTCCTCGCCGGTCTGGTCGACAAGGGCAACACGGTCATCGTCATCGAGCACAACCTCGACGTGATCAAGACCGCGGACTGGGTCGTGGACATGGGGCCCGAGGGCGGCGCCGGCGGTGGCCTCGTCATCGCCGAGGGCACGCCCGAGCAGGTCGCGGGGGTTCCCGCCAGCCACACCGGCAAGTTCCTGCGCGAGATCCTCGGCGCCGACCGCATCAGCGACGCGGCCTCGGTGAAGGCCCCGCGCAGGACGGCGGCCAAGAAGACGGTCGCGGCAGGAGCGACGGCGCGGAAGACCGCGACGGCCAAGACCACGAAGACGACCAGGACCACCAGGACGGCCAACAACAAGGCCACCGACAAGGCGGCCGAGGCCACGAAGAAGACGACGCCCGCCAAGAAGACCACCAGGGCCCGCAAGGCCTGAGGCGGGCGGGCGACGAGCCCGAGCAAATCCTGAAAAGTGCGGCGCCCCGCGGGAACTCCCCGCGGGGCGCCGTCCGTTGCACAGTCAGCCGCTCGATCCAGGCGGTCCTGACGGACTTTGACTCCTCAACAGTGGAACGGAAAGGCAATGCCTCCTAGAAGTCCCCCAGTTCGGAGGCGTACGGCGGCTCAGCGCCCGCCCGGGAGCAGGTGATCGCGGCAGCCCGCGCCGCGAACCGCAACAGCCGTGTCCAGCCGTCGGCGCCCAGTCCCACGAGCGCCTCGGTGGACAGGGCGTCCTGGGCGGCCAGGCCGTGCAACAGGGCCGCGTTCACGGTGTCGCCCGCACCGATCGTGTCCACGACGTCGACCTCCTCGCCCGGCACGGAGTGCACCGCACCGTCCCGCGTGAAGGCGGTCAGCCCGTCACCGCCCTGGGTGATCACGACGGCCGCAGGTCCCGCGGCCAGCCACTCACGCGGAGTTCCGCCCAGCCACAGCGCGTCCTCCTCGGAGAGCTTGAGCAGCGACACCGACGGCAGCCAGCTCTTGAACCGCGCCCGGTAGCCGTCCGGGTCCGGGATCAGCCCGGCCCGGATGTTCGGGTCGAGCGCGGCGAACACCCCTTGTGCGGCCGCGCTCCGCATCAGCTCCTCATAGGCGCTCGCCCCCGGCTCCAGGACGAGCGAGCAGGTACCGAAGGAGACCGCGCGGGCCCGTGCGGGCAGCGCCTCGGGCGCCGTGAAGAGCCGGTCGGCGGTGCCCTCGACATAGAACGAGTAGGCGGCCGAGCCGTTCGCGTCGATGGTGGCGACCGCGAGCGTGGTCGGCTCCATCCCGCGCTGCACGCCCGACACATCCACCCCGGCCTCCCGCAGCCCGTCGAGCAGGGCCTCACCGAACGTGTCGTAGGAGGTCCGGGAGCAGAAGGCGGTGCTGGAGCCGAGCCGGCCGAGGGCCACGGCGGTGTTGTAGGGGCCGCCGCCGAGCGCCGGCTTCAGGCTCGCGAGGGCGCCCGTGCCCTGCGGTACCAGGTCGATCAGGGCCTCACCGGCGACGACGATCACGAGACGGTTCCTTTCACGGACGTCAGGGGCTGTTCGGGACTGGCGGAGGTCAGAGGCTCGGCGGCGCCCTCGGGCTTCCCGGACCCCCGCGGCTGCTCGGCGCAGCCGCACGAGGTGCGATGCACGAAGGCGCAGGGGAGTCCCACGGTTCTGGCAGGCCGGTCCGGCGAGGCGAGACGGTCCAGCAGCACACGGACCGCCTCGGCGCCGATGTCCCTGCTGGGCTGGGCGATCGCGGTGAGCCGGGGCGAGAACAGGTCGGCCCAGGCGAAGTCGTCGAAGCAGCACAGCGCGATGTCGTCGGGCACGGACAGACCCCGGTCGCGCAGGGCACGCAGGGCTCCGATCGTCATCGCGTTGTTGGCCGTGACGAGCGCGGTGGGCGGTGCGGCGAGTGACAACAGCGCGGCGGTGGCCCGTTCGGCGCCGGCCGAATCGGAGTCGCCGTGCACCACGAGGTGTTCGTCGTGGGCGAGCCCGGCGGCTGCGAGGCCGTCCCGGTATCCGGTCAGTCGCTCGCCGGTGGTGCTGAGTCCGGGCAGGCCGGCGATCAGCGCGATCCGCCGGTGGCCGAGCCCGGCGAGATGGGTGACCAGCCGGGCCACGGGTTCGGCGCTGTCGGCGCAGACCTGATCGAAGCGCTGCGAGCCGTCCGCCGGGCTGTCGACCACCCGGTCGAGGAGGACGGCCGGCACCTTGTGGCGCCCGAGGTAGGCGAGCAGTTCACGCGGGTCGGCGGAGGGCGCGACGATCATGCCGTCCACCCGGCGTTCGTGCAGGAGCTGGACGACCTTGCGTTCATGCACCGGATCGTCGTGCGGGTCGGCGATCAGCAGGCTGTAGCCCTGTTCCAGGGCCGCGGCCTCGACGCCCTGGAGTATCTCCGTGAAGTACGGGTTGCTGATCGCCGACACCGCGAGCCCGATGGACCGGGTGCGGGAGGTCACCAGGGAACGGGCCAGGGTGTTGGGCGTGTAGCCGAGCTCGTCCATGGCGGCCAGCACCGCCTGGCGGGTGTGGGGCAGCACCGGTCGGGTGCCGTTCAGCACATGAGAGACGGTCGCCACGGAGACGCCGGCGCTCCGCGCGACATCGGCCATGGTTGCCATCGGATCCCTCCCGGTTCCGCCTGTGCCGCGTGCCTCCCTGGGCTGCGGCGGGTCTTCCGGCCGGGAACGTATCCCATTCGGAGCCGGACGTAAACGATTGCGCAAGCGTTTACGTCCTCTCCCGGGCCGCTGACGGGAACATCAAGCCGTGCCGGACCCGTCAGGCTGTGCCGTGATGAGGCCGTGCCCGGACGAGGCGGTTCCGGGATCAGAACGCGGTGGTCGGCCGTGCCGAGGAAAGGTGGGAGCGGCGTCTCACTCCCACTCCCACCCGATGCCCAGGATCCCCGTCCGCACCCGTGGCTCGACAAGGTGGACGGAACGGTGCAGGCCGCTGAGGGCCAGTCCTTGGCGGCCGCTGCGGGGCGCCGCCGCCGAGTGCTGGGCGAAGCGGTGGCAGCGGACGGGGAGGGCGCTCTCCGTGAAGTGGACCTGGAGGGCGTACTGGCCGCCCGCGAGAGGGAAGCCGCGGGCGTACTCGCGGGACACGTCGGCCGTGCCGTCCTCGACGGCGTAGCGGAAGAGGTAGGTGTCGCCCGCCCGAAGCCGCGTGCCGAAGAGCAGCTCGGCCACCAGGACCCCGGTGTCGTGGTGCCAACGGACCCGCCCCGTGCGGCAGTTCTCCAGGGCCTGCACCGTCATGCGCTCCGGCATGCACCCCGGGTCGCCGTGATGGACGGCCACGAAGCGGTCCACGCCGTCCTTGTGGGCGCGCACGATGTGCTGAGATTCGCGTCCCGCCAGCTCACGGCGTGCCCCGATGCGTACCCGCTCGTGGTGCGCGAGGGTGTGCACGCCGCAGTCGACCGGACAGTCCAGCTCGGCCAGCAGCTGTTCCAGGACGCCCGAGGCCTCCACCAGGGAGCGGTAGGAGCGAGCCGCGGGCCGCTGGAGGGCGGAGTGGGCGTCGGCCTCGGCGAGCAGCCGGATCAGGGACTCCTCCGGCAGCTGGAGTATCTCCTCCAACGCCCGTACGGCACGCAGCGACTCGGGGCGCTGGGGCCGGCGTGCGCCCTGCTGCCAGTAGCTCAGGCTGGTGACGCCGACCTTCACGCCACGACGGGACAGATGGTGCTGCACGCGCTGCAGCGGCAGTCCCCGGGCGGCTATCGCGGCGCGCAGTGCGACGTGGAAGGGGCCGCCTCGCAGGGCCGTGTCCAGTTCCGCGGTGGCGACGGCAGGGAGGTCCGCGTGCTGTGTGGCGTGCGGCATGCAGGGGCCTTTCTGTGGTTGTTCACAACGGCTGGTCGGACCGTTCGCGCAGCTCGTCGGGGCCACCCCGTCGGCACGGCAGGGGTCTTCACATCCGTACGCCGTAGTTCACGGCCCCGAGTTCCCCCGCATTGAAGCGTGTTGACCAAGTCCCGACAACACCTGATGCCCAACAGCGGTGCTGTCCGACCGAGCCGCGATGTCGTCCCGCGCCTCGCTGCCTCACGTCGCCGTGCCCGTCCCGGTGCTGCTCCCGTCGCCCAGCACCTCCCTGACGGCGTGCGCCGAAAGAGCCGATTTGGGCAGGAAGCCGTGTGCCGGGCTCAGGGAGGGCCTGGACGGCCTGTGCGAGCGGGTCGGACACGAGGTGGTGGGCCAGGCGGGTGACGCGGACGGGCTGCTGGAACGGGTGGCAGGCGAGCGTCCCGACCTCGCGATCGTCGACATCAGGATGCCGCCCGACCAGTCCCTCGAGGGCCTCAAGGGGGCCCGCACGATCCGGGGCGCCATCCCGCCACCGGCATCCTCGTCCTGTCGGCGTTCGTCGAGGTCGAGGACGACTTCATCGAGGGCTCGACCGGATCTTCAGGGGCGGCTCGGTCGTCGACCCCTCGCCGGTGCAGGAGCTGCTCTCCGCCCAGCGCCGGGACGATCCGCTGCCCGCCTCGCATCCTGGGCAGACTCCGCCTCCCGGAGGGCGGCGACGACCACCGCCGCGTCCTGGCCGCACTCGCGCCCGTTCTGGAGTCCCGCTGACCGCGGGAGCGGTTGTCCACAGCCTCGCCGGACTGTCACCCCTCGCCAGTAGGGTGTGAGACATGGCCGATCCCTCCAGCTACCGCCCCAAGCCGGGACAGATCCCGGACTCTCCAGGGGTGTACAGGTTCCGTGACGAGCACCGCCGGGTGATCTACGTCGGAAAGGCAAAGAGCCTGCGCCAGCGCCTGGCGAACTACTTCCAGGACCTGGCGGGCCTGCACCCGCGCACCCGCACGATGGTCACCACGGCGGCGTCCGTGGAGTGGACCGTGGTGTCCACAGAGGTCGAGGCGCTCCAGCTGGAGTACTCCTGGATCAAGGAGTACGACCCCCGGTTCAACGTCAAGTACCGCGACGACAAGAGCTACCCCTACCTCGCGGTGACGATGAACGAGGAGTTCCCGCGTGTGCAGGTGATGCGCGGTCACAAGAAGAAGGGCGTCAGGTACTTCGGGCCGTACGCGCACGCGTGGGCCATCCGCGACACCGTGGACCTCCTCCTGCGCGTCTTCCCCGTGCGCACCTGCTCGGCCGGCGTCTTCAAGAACGCCCGCCGCACCGGCCGCCCCTGCCTGCTCGGCTACATCGGCAAGTGCTCCGCCCCCTGCGTGGACCGCGTCTCCGCCGAGGAGCACCGCGAACTGGCCGAAGAGTTCTGCGACTTCATGACCGGCCGCACGGGTGCCTATCTGCGCCGCCTGGAGAAGCAGATGATGGAGGCGGCCGAGGAGATGGAGTACGAGCGGGCCGCCCGCCTGCGCGACGACATCGAGGCCCTGAAGAAGGCCATGGAGAAGAACGCGGTCGTGCTCGCCGACGCGACCGACGCCGACCTCGTCGCGGTCGCCGAGGACGAGCTCGAGGCGGCCGTGCAGATCTTCCACGTGCGCGGCGGCCGGGTCCGCGGCCAGCGCGGCTGGGTCACCGACAAGGTCGAGGAGATCACCACCGGCGCCCTCGTCGAGCACGCCCTCCAGCAGCTCTACGGCGAGGAGACCGGGGACGCCGTGCCCAAGGAGGTCCTCGTCCCGGCCCTGCCCGACCCGCTGGAGCCCGTGCAGGAGTGGCTCACAGGGCGCCGCGGCTCCAGCGTCTCGCTGCGCATCCCGCAGCGCGGGGACAAGCGGGCCCTGATGGAGACCGTCGAGCGCAACGCCCAGCAGGCGCTCGTCCTGCACAAGACCAAGCGCGCCTCCGACCTGACCACGCGCTCGCGTGCCCTGGAGGAGATCGCCGACGCCCTCGACCTGGACAGTGCCCCGCTCAGGATCGAGTGCTACGACATCTCGCACCTCCAGGGCGACGACGTCGTGGCCTCCATGGTCGTCTTCGAGGACGGGCTGCAGCGCAAGAGCGAGTACCGCCGCTTCCAGATCAAGGGCTTCGAGGGCCAGGACGACGTTCGCTCCATGCACGAGGTGATCACCCGCCGCTTCAAGCGCTACCTCGCCGAGAAGGAGCGCACGGGCGAGTGGGCCGACGGTGAGAACACCCTCACGGACGCACCCTCCGGCGCCGACGACGGCCTCGGCCTCGCCTCTCCTGACCGCCCCACTTCCCCCGACCCCCTCGCCGAGGCCCCCCTCACCAACGGCCTCAAGGACGACGAGGGCCGCCCCAAGCGCTTCGCCTACCCCCCGCAGCTCGTCGTCGTCGACGGTGGCCAGCCGCAGGTCGCGGCCGCCCAGCGGGCCCTGGACGAGCTGGGTATCGACGACATCGCCGTCTGCGGCCTCGCCAAGCGTCTGGAGGAGGTCTGGCTGCCCGGCGACGACGACCCGGTGGTCCTGCCCCGCACCAGCGAGGGCCTCTATCTGCTCCAGCGCGTCCGGGACGAGGCCCACCGCTTCGCGATCACCTACCAGCGGACCAAGCGCGCCAAGCGTTTCCGGTCGAGCCCGTTGGACGATGTCCCCGGCCTCGGTGAGACTCGCAAGCAGGCGCTGATCAAGCACTTCGGTTCGGTGAAGAAGCTGCGATCCGCAACAATCGACCAGATCTGCGAGGTTCCGGGCATAGGTCGCAAAACGGCCGAGACGATTGCCGTGGCACTCGCCCAGGCGGCCCCGGCCGCACCCGCCGTGAACACGGCGACTGGAGAGATCATGGAAGACGAGGAATCCGAAACGACGGCGGAGACCTCGGGGGAGCCCGTGTCCGCGGGCGCCCCGGACGAACGACGGGGGCAGGAGAGATGAGCGAGCACGAGACACATCCCACGGGCGAACGAGATCAGCAGAGCCAGGAAACACACAAGGAAACCGGCGAGGATCTCACCCAGCAGGACGCACGCCAGGAAGACGGAGCACAGGTGAGTACGGGCATCGAGACAGCCGGGGTCCCCGAAACGGCCATCCCCGAGCTGGTGATCATCTCTGGCATGTCGGGGGCCGGCCGCTCGACGGCCGCCAAGTGTCTGGAGGACCTCGGCTGGTTCGTCGTCGACAACCTCCCGCCCGCGCTGATCCCCACCATGGTGGAGCTCGGCGCCCGCTCCCAGGGCAACGTGGCGCGGATCGCGGTGGTCGTCGACGTCCGAGGCAGGCGCTTCTTCGACAACCTCCGCGAGTCCCTCGCCGAACTCGACACGCGGGGCGTCACACGCCGGATCGTCTTCCTGGAGTCCTCCGACGACGCCCTGGTGCGCCGCTTCGAATCGGTGCGCCGCCCGCACCCCCTCCAGGGCGACGGCCGCATCGTCGACGGCATCGCCGCCGAGCGCCAGCTGCTGCGCGAGCTGCGCGGCGACGCCGACCTGGTGATCGACACCTCCAGCCTCAACGTGCACGAGCTGCGGGCCAAGATGGACGCCCAGTTCGCCGGCGAGGAGGAGCCCGAGCTGCGGGCCACGGTCATGTCCTTCGGCTTCAAGTACGGCCTCCCGGTCGACGCCGACCTGGTCGTGGACATGCGCTTCCTGCCCAACCCGCACTGGGTCCCGGAGCTGCGCCCCTTCACGGGCCTGAACGAGGAGGTCTCGGCGTACGTCTTCAACCAGCCCGGCGCGAAGGAGTTCATCGACCGCTACTCCGAGCTGCTGCAGCTGATCGCGGCCGGATACCGTCGTGAGGGCAAGCGGTACGTGACGATCGCGGTCGGCTGCACCGGCGGCAAGCACCGCTCGGTCGCCACGTCCGAGAAGCTCGCGGCGCGCCTTGCCTCCCAGGGCGTGGAGACGGTGGTCGTGCACCGGGACATGGGACGGGAATGACGGGACGTACTCCGCGGCTGAGCAGGCTGCGTCGCGCGGTGCCCGAGTCACGCGCGGGGCGGCCCGTCGAGGCCCGCGGTGCCAAGCCGCGCCGCCGGGGCACCCAGCCCAAGGTCGTCGCCCTCGGCGGCGGCATGGGCCTGTCCGCCTCGCTCGCCGCCCTGCGCCGGATCACCGGCGACCTCACCGCCGTCGTCACCGTGGCCGACGACGGCGGCTCCAGCGGGCGGCTGCGCGACGAGCTGGGCGTGCTGCCGCCCGGCGACCTGCGCAAGGCGCTGGCCGCGCTGTGCGGCGACGACGACTGGGGCCAGACCTGGGCCCGCGTCATCCAGCACCGCTTCCACTCCAAGGGCGACCTGCACGACCACGCGGTCGGCAATCTGCTGATCGTCGCCCTGTGGGAGCAGCTCGGCGACCACGTCCAGGCCCTCGACCTGGTCGGCAAGCTGCTCGGCGCGCACGGGCGCGTGCTGCCCATGTCCGCCGTGCCGCTGGAGCTGCAGGCCCTGGTCAAGGGGCACGACCCGGACCGGCCCGAGGACGTCGACACCATCCGCGGCCAGGCCAACGTCGCCCTCACCCCCGGTGAGGTGCAGTCGGTGCACGTCGTGCCGCACGACCCGCCCGCCGTCCCGGAGGCCGTGGCCGCCGTCCGGGACGCGGACTGGGTGGTGCTCGGCCCGGGCTCCTGGTTCTCCTCGGTCATCCCGCACCTGCTCGTGCCCGAACTCCTGGACGCCCTCATCGAGACGAAGGCGCGCCGGGTACTCTCGCTGAACCTCGCCCCGCAGCCGGGAGAAACCGAAGGCTTCTCCCCGCAGCGTCATTTGGAGGTTTTGGGACGACACGCCCCTAAACTCGCCCTGGACGTGGTGCTGGCCGACGAGGCCGCCGTGCCCGATCGGGATGTGCTCACCGAGGCCGCCAAGCGACTCGGTGCCGCGGTCGAGCTGGCCCCGGTGGCCCGGACGGACGGGACGCCCCGGCACGACCCGGAGCTCCTCGCCGCCGCGTACGACCGTATTTTTCGGATGCATGGAAGGATCGGCCCATGGCGATGACGGCAGCGGTGAAGGATGAGATCTCCCGGCTTCCCGTCACCCGGACCTGCTGCAGGAAGGCGGAGGTCTCCGCCATTCTGCGGTTCGCCGGCGGCCTCCACCTGGTGAGCGGGCGCATCGTGATCGAGGCGGAGCTGGACACCGCGATGGCGGCCCGCCGGCTCAAGCGGGACATCCTGGAGATCTTCGGCCACAGCTCCGAGCTGATCGTGATGGCGCCGGGCGGGCTGCGCCGCGGTTCGCGCTACGTCGTGCGGGTGGTCGCGGGCGGTGACCAGCTGGCCCGCCAGACCGGCCTGGTCGACGGACGCGGCCGCCCGATCCGCGGCCTGCCCCCACAGGTGGTCTCCGGGGCTACGTGCGACGCCGAGGCCGCCTGGCGCGGTGCCTTCCTGGCGCACGGCTCGCTCACCGAGCCCGGCCGCTCGTCCTCCCTGGAGGTGACCTGCCCGGGCCCCGAGGCCGCGCTCGCCCTGGTCGGCGCGGCACGCCGGCTGTCGATCGCCGCCAAGGCCCGTGAGGTGCGCGGCGTGGACCGCGTGGTCGTCCGGGACGGCGACGCGATCGGCGCCCTGCTGACCCGCCTCGGCGCGCACGAGTCCGTGCTGGCCTGGGAGGAGCGCCGTATGCGCCGCGAGGTCCGCGCCACGGCGAACCGCCTCGCCAACTTCGACGACGCCAACCTGCGCCGTTCCGCGCGCGCGGCCGTCGCTGCCGGTGCACGGGTCCAGCGCGCCCTGGAGATCCTCGCCGACGAGGTCCCCGAGCACCTCGCCGCCGCCGGACGCCTGCGCATGGAGCACAAGCAGGCCTCCCTGGAGGAGCTGGGCGCGCTCGCCGATCCGCCGCTGACGAAGGACGCCGTAGCCGGCCGTATCCGCCGTCTGCTGGCCATGGCCGACAAGCGTGCCCAGGATCTCGGCATCCCGGGCACGGAGGCCAACCTCTCCGAGGAGCTGGCGGACAACCTCGTGGGGTGAGACGTAAAAGATCGTCAACAGGCCGGTGCCGAAGTCCACTTGGGACGTCGGCACCGGTATTTGTCTGTCTTTGCGGCACTCTTGACTGGACCGTGAAATGGCATGAGCCTGGCAGCCATTCGTCACTGTGGCGAAAGACTGCTAGGGGGGTTCATGAGACCCAGAGCGAGATCGATCCTCGCTGCCGGTGCGCTCCTGATAGGCGGAGCGAGTATCGCACCCATCGCCCAGGCGCAACCGGGAAGTTCACAAGAAACCGACCCGAACGAAGTCAAGGTCTTCCGCGCCGAGGTCACCAAGAAGCAGGTACCCCTGCTGCTGGCGGCCGGTCAGGACGGCCACGAACTCAGTGAGCAGGCGCCCGAGAAGGGCACGGCCACGGTCGAGGTCTACCTCACCGACAAACAGGCCGAGAAACTCGAGAAGCAGGGCGTCGAGCTCACGGAGCACGATCTCTCCGCCAAGGCAGAGGCCCGTACGGAGAAGGCCGCGGAGGGCGTGTACCGCCCGTACAGCGGAAGTGGGGGGCTCAAGGAGGAGATCGTCCGGACCGGGCAGGAGAACCCCGGCCTCACCAAGGTCGTCTCCATCGGCAAGACGATCAACGGCCAGGACATCCTGGCGGTCAAGCTCACCAAGAACGCCAAGAAGACGAAGGACGGCGCCAAGCCGTCCGTTCTCTACGTCTCCAACCAGCACGCGCGCGAGTGGATCACGCCGGAGATGACCCGGCGTCTGATGCACTACTACCTGGACAACTACAAGACGGACAAGCGCGTCAAGAAGATCGTCGACTCGACCGAACTCTGGTTCGTCCTCTCGGCCAACCCCGACGGCTACGACCACACCTTCAAGGACTCCAGCACCCGCCTGTGGCGCAAGAACCTGCGCGACATCAACGGCGACGGTGTCATCAGCACCGGCGACGGCGTCGATCCCAACCGCAACTTCGCCTACAAGTGGGGCTACGACGACGAGGGTTCGTCCCCCAACCCCACCAGTGAGACCTACCGCGGCGCGTCCCCGGCTTCCGAGCCCGAAACGCAGGCGATGGACGCCTTCCAGAAGCGCATCGGGTTCGAGTACGGCATCAACTACCACTCCGCGGCCGAGCTCATCCTCTACGGCGTCGGCTGGCAGGTGGCCACGGACACCCCCGACGACGTTCTCTACGAGGCCCTCGCCGGCACCCCGGAGAACCCCGCGATCCCGGGCTACCACCCGCAGGTCTCCTCGGAGCTGTACACCACCAACGGCGAGACCGACGGCCACGCCGCGAACCTCAACGGCATCGCGATGTTCACGCCCGAGATGTCGACGTGCCAGACCGCGTCGAACATCGACCCCAACGACCAGTGGAACGCGGCCGACTGCCAGTCGGTCTTCAACTTCCCGGACGACGAGAAGCTGATCCAGCAGGAGTTCGCGAAGAACATCCCGTTCGCGCTCTCCGTCGCCGAGTCCGCCGCGCGCCCCGACCAGCCGTCCTCCTCGGTGGGTCTGAAGGCCGCCGACTTCACCCCGGCGGCGTTCACCACGTCGTACTCCCGCGGCGCGGACCAAGAGGTGTCCGTCGTCGTACGGAAGTCCGTGCGCGACAAGGAGCTCAAGTACCGCGTCAACGGCGGCCGTACGGAGGACATGGCGCTGAGGCCCTGGAAGGGCGGCGAGACGTACGGCGGTGACGACAACCTCTACTTCGACGAATACCGGGCCAAGGTCGCCGACGGCGACCCGGGCGACAAGGTCGAGGTGTGGTTCACCGGCGAGACCAGGAGCGGAAAGGCCGTCTCCAGCGAGCACTTCACGTACACCGTGGCGCAGCGACCGCGCGCGGACGTCCTCGTGGTCGCCGAGGAAGGCGGCACCGCCACGCACGCACAGAAGTACGTCGACGCGCTCAAGGCCAACGGCCGCAAGGCGATCGTCTGGGACGTCGCCACTCAGGGCGCGCCCGACGCGCTCGGCGTGCTGAGCCACTTCGACGCGGTCGTCCACTACACCGGCGCCAATGTCCCGGGCAACGCCACCCAGCTCCAGCTGCGCGCCTACCTCAACGAGGGCGGCAAGCTGATGGAGGCGGGCGAGCAGGCCGGCGGCAACGTGGACCTCGGCGGCGGCAACCTGTCGAACGACTTCAGCCAGTACTACCTGGGTGCCTACTCGCGCACGTCGACCCCCGGGGCCAGCGGCTTCACCGGTTCCGGCAAGCTCGGCGGCTTCACCGGAGCGCTCGGCGACGCCACCGGCAACCCGCTCGACAAGGCCGGGACGTACGGCGTCACTTCGGACGAGCTGCCCGCCGCCACGTACCCGCAGTTCGCCAGCGCGGGCGCGGGCCAGTTCGCCGGGACCGTCAACCCGTACGGGCCGTACGCGGGCTCCTACATGGCGGCCGCCGTGCACACCGACGACGCCTACAAGCGCCTGACCAGGACCGTCGATCTCACCGCGGTGAGCGCGGCGGACAAGCCGACGCTGCGCACCCAGCTGTTGTGGGACGTCGAGCCCGGCTACGACAACGTGTTGGTCGAGGCCCACACCACGGGTGCCGAGGACTGGACGACCCTCCCTGAGGCGGGCGGCGCCACCAGCACCACCGTGCCGGCCGACTGCGAGGCCGGGTTCTACGTGGGCGAGCATCCCTGGCTGGCGCACTACCTGACCGTGGCCAACAGCGGCTGCACCGCGACCGGCAGCAGTGGCTCGTGGAACGCCCTCACCGGTGCCTCCGAGGGCTGGAAGCAGCTCGACTTCGACCTGAGCGCGTACGCAGGCAAGTCGGTCGAGGTCTCGATCAGCTACGTCAGCGACCCGGCCTTCGGCGGTCACGGCGTCCTCGCCGACGAGGCCTCGCTCGTCGTCGGCGGTACGGCGACCGGGACCGAGGGCTTCGAGACGTCGCTCGGCGCCTGGAAGGTGACCGGACCGCCCGCGGGCAGCCCGGCCGTCCTCAAGGACTGGGCGCGCACCGGGACGCTGTTCCAGACCTACGGAGCGGTCACCACGGACGACACGGTGCTGCTGGGCTTCGGCCTGGAGCATGTCGCCGCGGCGGCCGACCGCACGGCGCTCATCGGAAAGGCCCTCGACTCACTTGACGAGTGACACGCCGAGGTCAACTGTGCGCGACGCACAGTGACCGAATCGAGTGATCCGGGCTTCAAAGCAGGGCGGTCCGTACCCCTACTGGCGGGTACGGGCCGCCGTGCCGTGTATGGGACATCTGGATGTCACCGCGGCGGCCTCAGAGAGGTAGGGTCGTAGGCGGTCGGGGACATCCCAAATAGAGCTCGCCGGCACCGCATGGCCGGCGTACCAACGAGGAGATCGGTTCGTGACGATCCGCGTAGGCATCAACGGCTTCGGTCGTATCGGTCGCAACTACTTCCGCGCGCTGCTGGAGCAGGGTGCAGACATCGAGATCGTGGCTGTCAACGACCTGGGTGACACTGCGACCACCGCTCACCTGCTGAAGTACGACACGATTCTGGGCCGCCTCAAGCAGGAGGTCACCCACACCGCCGACACGATCACCGTCGACGGCAAAACCATCAAGGTCCTGTCCGAGCGCAACCCCGCCGACATCCCGTGGGGCGAGCTCGGCGTCGACATCGTCATCGAGTCGACCGGCATCTTCACCAAGAAGGCCGACGCCGAGAAGCACATCGCCGGCGGCGCCAAGAAGGTCCTCATCTCGGCTCCGGCCTCCGGCGAGGACATCACCATCGTGATGGGCGTCAACAACGACAAGTACGACCCGGCGAACCACCACGTCATCTCCAACGCCTCCTGCACCACCAACTGTGTGGCGCCGATGGCCAAGGTCCTCGACGAGAACTTCGGCATCGTCAAGGGCCTGATGACGACGGTGCACGCGTACACCAACGACCAGCGCATCCTGGACTTCCCGCACAAGGACCTGCGCCGCGCCCGCGCCGCCGCCGAGAACATCATCCCGACCACGACGGGCGCCGCGAAGGCCACCGCCCTGGTCCTGCCGCAGCTCAAGGGCAAGCTGGACGGCATCGCGATGCGCGTTCCGGTCCCGACCGGCTCGGTCACCGACCTCGTCCTGGAGCTCGGCCGCGAGGTCACCAAGGAAGAGATCAACGCCGCCTTCCAGAAGGCCGCAGAGGGCGAGCTCAAGGGCATCCTCGAGTACACCGAGGACCCGATCGTCTCCTCCGACATCGTCAACGCCCCGGCGTCCTGCACCTTCGACTCCTCCCTGACCATGGTCCAGGAGGGCAAGAACGTGAAGGTCATCGGTTGGTACGACAACGAGTGGGGCTACTCCAACCGCCTCGTCGACCTCACGGTCTTCGTCGGCAACCAGCTCTGATATCCAGAGCAGGCACCTCGATGTGAGAGCAGGGCTCGGGCGACGCAGGGACGCGTCGCCCGAGCCCTGACTCACGTGCGGATCCAACCTGTTGGATCACGAGCGTTTCCGAGCGATCACGAGCCCTTCCCAGGAGTCCCCTACATGAAGACGATCGACGAACTTCTCTCCGAAGGCGTCGCAGGCAAGCGGGTCTTCGTCCGCGCCGACCTGAACGTGCCGCTGGACGGCACCACGATCACCGACGACGGCCGTATCCGCGCCGTCCTGCCCACCGTCAAGGCGCTGGCCGAGGCGGGCGCACGTGTCGTCGTCGCCTCCCACCTGGGCCGCCCCAAGGGCGCTCCGGACCCGGCCTTCTCCCTCGCGCCCGCCGCCGCGCGCCTTGGTGAACTACTCGGTGGCGACGTCGCGTTCGCGACCGACACGGTCGGCGAGTCCGCCACGTCCACGGTCGCGGGCCTCGCCGACGGCCAGGTCGCGGTCGTCGAGAACCTCCGCTTCAACGCCGGCGAGACGAGCAAGGACGACGCCGAGCGCGGCGCCTTCGCCGACCGGCTCGCCGCCCTCGCCGACGTCTACGTCGGTGACGGCTTCGGCGCGGTGCACCGCAAGCACGCCTCGGTGTACGACCTCCCGGGCAAGCTGCCGCACTACGCCGGCTACCTCATCGCGGGCGAGGTCGCCGTCCTCAAGAAGCTCACCGAGGACGTCAAGCGGCCGTACGTCGTCGCGCTCGGCGGCGCCAAGGTCTCCGACAAGCTCGCCGTGATCGACCAGCTCCTCGGCAAGGCCGACCGGCTGCTCATCGGCGGCGGCATGGCGTACACCTTCCTCAAGGCCAAGGGCTACGAGGTCGGCATCTCCCTCCTCCAGGAGGACCAGGTCCCGGTCGTCACCGAGTACATGGAGCGCGCCGCGAAGAACGGCGTCGAGATCGTCCTGCCGGTCGACGTCCTGGTCTCCACCGAGTTCCCGGACCTGAAGACCAAGGCCCCGGCCAACCCCACGACCGTCGCCGCGGACGCCATCCCCGCCGACCAGGAGGGTCTGGACATCGGTCCCGAGACCCGCAAGCTGTACGCCTCGAAGCTCGCCGACGCCGCCACCGTCTTCTGGAACGGTCCCATGGGCGTCTTCGAGCACCCCGACTACGCCGAGGGCACCAAGGCGGTCGCCCAGGCCCTCGTCGAGTCCAAGGGCTTCACCGTGGTCGGCGGTGGCGACTCCGCCGCGGCCGTCCGCACCCTGGGCTTCGACGAGACCGCATTCGGCCACATCTCGACCGGTGGCGGCGCCTCCCTCGAATACCTCGAGGGCAAGACGCTCCCCGGCCTCGCCGCACTGGAGGACTGACCTTAATGAGCACGCGCACGCCGCTGATGGCGGGCAACTGGAAGATGAACCTCAACCACCTCGAGGCCATCGCCCACGTCCAGAAGCTCGCCTTCGCCCTGGCCGACAAGGACTACGAGGCCGTCGAGGTCGCCGTCCTGCCGCCCTTCACCGACCTGCGCTCCGTGCAGACCCTGGTCGACGGCGACAAGCTGAAGATCAAGTACGGCGCCCAGGACATCTCGGCGCAGGACTCCGGCGCCTACACCGGCGAGATCTCCGGCCCGATGCTGGCCAAGCTGAAGTGCACGTACGTGGCGATCGGCCACTCCGAGCGCCGCCAGTACCACGCCGAGACCGACGAGATCGTCAACGCCAAGGTCAAGGCCGCCTACAAGCACGGCCTCACCCCGATCATGTGCGTCGGCGAGGAGCTGGACGTCCGCGAGGCCGGCAACGCTGTCCCGCACACGCTCGCCCAGGTCGAGGGCGGTCTGAAGGACCTCCCGGCCGAGCAGGCCGAGACCATCGTGATCGCCTACGAGCCCGTCTGGGCCATCGGCACCGGCAAGGTCTGCGGCGCCGAGGACGCCCAGGAGGTCTGCGCCGCCATCCGCGGCAAGCTCGCCGAGCTGTACTCGCAGGACGTGGCCGACAAGGTCCGCATCCAGTACGGCGGCTCGGTCAAGTCGGGCAACGTCGCGGAGATCATGGCCCAGGCCGACATCGACGGCGCCCTCGTCGGCGGTGCTTCGCTGGACGCCGACGAGTTCGTCAAGATCGTGCGGTTCCGCGACCAGTGAGTATGCGGTAACGGCGATTCGTCGTACCCTTGCGGGGGTCGGGGCTTGGAATGTGAGCATGAGGCTCACAAAAAAGAGCTTCGACCCCCGTCGTCATCCGAATCCGAGGAAGTTGGTCCAGCCGTGGTTCTGGGGTTCTCCATCGCCCTGATCGTCTTCAGCCTGCTGCTGATGCTGCTGGTGCTGATGCACAAGGGGAAGGGCGGCGGCCTCTCCGACATGTTCGGTGGCGGCATGCAGTCGTCCGTCGGCGGCTCCTCGGTCGCCGAGCGCAACCTCGACCGGATCACCGTGGTGGTCGGTCTGCTGTGGTTCGCGTGCATTGTCGTGCTCGGCATCCTGATGAAGGTGAACAACTGACCGGCACGCACAATCCGTACGTAAGGCCCCATGTTCGGTACGCGCAGCTGAGCGCGGCCTATCATGGGGCTTGCGTCTTGGTGTAAGGGCTGTGTAACTCGAATCACTGGACGCGCGTTGGGCCTTACGTAGACTGAGGCGCTCGCAGCGAAGCGAAACGCCGACTCGCTTTGCGGCACCATCACGCAGGGAGTTACGACCGTGGCAAGTGGCAACGCGATCCGAGGAAGCCGGGTCGGGGCGGGGCCGATGGGCGAGGCCGAGCGTGGCGAGTCCGCGCCGCGTCTGCGCATCTCCTTCTGGTGCTCCAACGGGCACGAGACGCAGCCCAGCTTCGCCAGCGACGCGCAGGTTCCCGAGACCTGGGACTGCCCGCGCTGTGGCTTCCCCGCCGGACAGGACCGGGACAACCCGCCGGACCCGCCGCGAACCGAGCCCTACAAGACGCACCTGGCGTATGTACGGGAACGGCGCAGCGATGCGGACGGCGAGGCGATCCTCGCCGAGGCACTCGCCAAACTCCGGGGCGAGATCTAGGAGTTGAGGACCGGCCAGGTGCCTGCGGGCGCCTGGCCGGACCCGTTCGAGGCATCTGGGCCGCGCCGCTCGCGGACCGATTGTCAGTGGTGCCCTCTACGGTTTGTGTATCGATCTTTCGCATCGATGGACCGTGAGGGGGACTTGTGGCGACGGCTGAGGCGGCGGGACTGCGTGCGCCCGCGTGGCGCGGTGGGTTCGGGCGGTTGTGGACCGCCGCTGTGGTCTCGCGGCTCGGAGACGCCCTGCGTACGACCGCACTGCCGCTGCTCGCCGTGCAGCTCATGGACGATCCCCTGATCATCGCCTCGGTCACCGCCTGCGGCTATCTGCCCTGGCTGCTGTTCGGGCTGCTCGGCGGAGCCGTGGCCGACCGGGTGGACCAGCGGCGCGCGATGTGGGCGGTCGATCTCGTACGAGGGCTGCTCGTCGCCGGATTCGCGCTCGCCGTCGGACTCGGACACGCGTCGATCCCCCTGCTGCTGGCGCTCGCTTTCTCACTGACGACACTGCAGACACTGTTCGACAACGCGTCCACCGCCCTGCTTCCGTCCCTGGTGGACCGCGAGGCCCTGGGCAGTGCCAACGCCCGGCTGATGACCGGCCAACAGCTCGCGGGCGGCCTGCTGGCGGGCCCGTTCGTACCGCTGCTGCTCACGGTGGGGGCCGCCATGCCGTTCGCGGCCGACGCGGGCACCTATCTGCTGGCCGCCGCCCTGGTGGCCTCCCTGCGGGTACGGCCGCCCGAGCGAGGGCCTCGCCCGGCGGGCAGCACTCTGCGGGCCGAGATCGGCGAGGGACTGCGCGTCCTGTGGCGCGACCGGGCACTGCGGTCGGTCTGCGTGGCCACGTTGCTCTGCAACATCGGCATGGGTGCCCTGATCGCCACGCTGGTGCTGCACGTGACGCGCTGGCTGCACGGGGGCCATGCGGCGTACGCGGCGGCGATGACCGCGTACGCGGCCGGCAGCCTGGCCGGCGGATTCGCGGCCCAGCGGATCGCGCGCGGGACCGAAAGGGTGGGGGCGCTGCTGCTGGCCGGGACCGTCCAGACGGCGTCGCTGCTGCTCGCGGGGACCGTCAGACACCTGGCGGCCCTCCTGGTGGCCATGGCCCTGCTCGGCGCCATGGGCATGGTGTGGAACGTCAACCAGGTGACGCTCATGCAGCAGCGCAGCCCCGAGGCCATGGTGGGCCGCATCGCCTCGGCCTTCCGCACGGCCTCGACATCCGGTGCCCCGCTCGGTGCCCTGCTCGGCGGTGCCGTGGCCGGGGCGTTCGGGCTCAACGCGCCCGCCCTGCTGACCGCGGTGCTGTTCGCCCTCGCCGTCACCTCGTTGATACCGACGCGCAAGGCGGACGTACCTGTTGTTGCGCCGGACGACGACGCCACGACGGGTCACGCCCCGCGCTGATCAATTAGGTTGGAACAGCTGGGACAGGCACGAAAGAAGGCTGAAGTCGGACATGAACGCAGACGGCCGTACCAGGCTCAACCGGACGCCCGAGTGGACCGCGCTGGCCAAGCACCGCGAGGAGCTGGGCGAGGTGCGGCTGCGGGAGCTGTTCGCCGCCGACCCGGGCCGCGGTGCGGGGTACACGCTGCAGGTCGGCGACCTGCACATCGACTACTCCAAGCATCTGGTCACCGACGAGACGCTGCGGCTGCTGCGCGAGCTGGCCGCCGCCACGGACGTGTTCGGGTTGCGGGACGCCATGTTCCGCGGCGAGAAGATCAACACCACCGAGGACCGCGCGGTGCTGCACACCGCGCTGCGCGCGCCGCGTGACGCGGTGATCGAGGTCGACGGGGAGAACGTCGTCCCGGCTGTGCACGCCGTCCTCGACAGGATGGCCGGCTTCGCCGAGCGGGTTCGCTCCGGCGCCTGGACCGGCCACACCGGCAAGCGCATCAGGAATGTCGTCAACGTCGGCATCGGCGGCTCGGACCTCGGGCCGGCGATGGCGTACGAGGTGCTGCGCAGCTACACCGACCGCGACCTCACGGTCCGCTTCGTGTCGAACGTCGACGGCGCCGACCTGCACGAGGCCGTCCGTGATCTGGACGCTGCCGAGACGCTGTTCGTCATCGCCTCCAAGACGTTCACGACGATCGAGACGATCACCAACGCGACGTCGGCGCGCAACTGGCTGCTGGGCGAGCTGAAGGCGGGTCAGGAGGCGGTCGCCAAGCACTTCGTCGCCCTGTCGACGAACGCCGAGAAGGTCGCCGACTTCGGTATCGACACGGCCAACATGTTCGAGTTCTGGGACTGGGTCGGCGGACGCTACTCGTACGACTCGGCCATCGGGCTTTCGCTGATGATCGCCATCGGCCCGGACCGCTTCCGGGAGATGCTCGACGGCTTCCGGACCGTCGACGAGCACTTCCGCACCGCGCCCGCCGAGGCCAACGTGCCGTTGCTGCTGGGCCTGTTGGGCATCTGGTACGGCAACTTCCACGACGCCCAGTCGCACGCGGTGCTGCCGTACAGCCACTACCTGTCGAAGTTCACGGCGTATCTGCAGCAGTTGGACATGGAGTCCAACGGCAAGTACGTCGGCCGGGACGGGCGGGAGGTCGACTGGCAGACCGGGCCGGTCGTGTGGGGCACTCCGGGCACCAACGGGCAGCACGCGTACTACCAACTGATCCACCAGGGGACCAAGCTGATCCCGGCGGACTTCATCGGCTTCGCCGAGCCGGTCGCCGAGATGAGTGACGAGCTCAAGGCGCAGCACGACCTGTTGATGGCGAACTTCTTCGCCCAGACGCAGGCGCTGGCGTTCGGCAAGACGCCGGACGAGGTGCGTGGTGAGGGGGTGCCGGAGGAACTGGTGACCCACAAGACGTTCAAGGGCAACCACCCGACGACCACGATCCTCGCGCACGAGCTGACCCCGTCGGTACTCGGCCAGCTGATCGCGTTGTACGAGCACAAGGTGTTCGTGCAGGGCGCGGTGTGGAACATCGACTCCTTCGACCAGTGGGGCGTCGAGCTCGGCAAGGTCCTCGCCAAGCGTGTCGAGCCCGCGTTGACCGAGGGCGCCGACGTGCCGGGTCTGGACGCGTCGACGAAGGCGCTCGTCGCCAAGTACCGGGAGCTGCGCGGCCGACAGTGACCGGGGACGTCGGAGCGGGCGGCGCGTTGTCGTCCGCTTCCCGTAGACTCCCTCGTTGATCATGGGCACGATCACTCGGGGGAGTGCAAGTTGACACATCCACAAGGGAGTTGGACCGGCGGCGCGCTGACCGCCCGGTCGTTCCTGAAGCCGCATCATGTGGCGCGGGCGATGTTCCATCCGACCTGGATCCCGGAGTCCCTGGACCCGTCGGTGGACGCCCTCAAGCGCGTGCGGGTCATCGCGGGCGCGGTCGCGGCGTTCGGTGTCTACACCTTCGTCGAGGGCGGCTTCGCCTTCGACGAGATGCTCGACAACGCGGCCACCGCCTGTGTCGTCCTGCTGTTCATCACACCGCTCACGGTCGGCGTGATGCTGTACCTCTGGCAGCGCTCCGGCGCCGGTACGGCCGGGCAGCTGCGGGAGCCGCTCGTCAGGTCGCTGAAGTTGCTGCTGCTGTTCGTCGGCTCGGCGCTCGGGACGGTGCTGATCTTCCAGTTGGGCGGCGCCCTCGGGACGCTCGGGAGCCTGCTGTTCAGTCTTGTCGGCCTCTGGATGGGCTTCTTCGTGATCGCCGGTGCCTACCGGATCTCGGGGAACTTCTTCGGCACGGCTGCGGTGCACCGCTGTCTGCCGCCGCTGCTGGCCACCGTGACGACGTGGTTGATGGCCATCCCCGATCTCGTAACGGGTGACCTGCACGGCCTCGGCCTCGCCATGGGCGTCTTCTTCATCCTGGGCGCACCGGTGACGGTCACCGGGATCGCGCTGCTGGAGATGAGACGGCTGGAGCAGCGGTACGGCATCCGGCTCGCGGCACACCCGGCCACGCTGCCGACCCCGACCCCGACCCCGACCCCGACCCCGACACCGCCGCCACCGTCGTACGCCCCGAACGGCTTCGTGCCGCCGCAGTGCAACCCGTACGCGCCGTCCGGGAACCCCTACGGCACACCCCCGCAGGGCAACCCCTACGCGCCGGGCCCGCAGAATCCGTACATGCCGCAGCCGCCGCATCACCCGCAGCAGCCCCACGGCCACGGCCCCTACGGCGGCTGACCGCCCGAAACGCGCTAGCCCAGCCGCTCGCTCAGGCGACCGCGCTCAATGTGTCCGCGAGTCGGCGGCGGGCCGCGCGGGAGGCGGGGACGGCTGCCAGGGCGGCCGCGCCCGTGACCGCCGCGGCGCCGAAGAGGAGCAGGAGAGCGGCGGACGGGCCCTGGGCGATCCCGGCGCCGATGCCGCTCGATCTGCCCTGGGCGTCGATCAGCCAGTGCGCGAGGGGTGTGCCCAGGGCCGTACCGATGACGACCGCGGCCAGGGCGGTGCAGGTCGTGGACATGACGGTGATCGCGGTGATCTGGCGCGGGGAGAGGCCGATGGCCTTGAGGGCCAGCAGATCGCGCTCGCTCTCGCGGACGGTGCCGCCGATCGCCGTCAGCAGTTCGATGAGGCCGATGAGGGCCAGGACCGCGATCAGGCCCACGACCACGCCGCGCAGGGGGGAGAGGCCGTCGGCGGGGTTCGGGACGGCGTGCACGTCCAGGCGTCCTTGTCCGGCGGTGGTCAGGCGGTCGGCGACCTGTTGCGGGTCCGCGCCGGGGCGTAGCCGCAGCTCGTAGAGGGTGGGGCCGAGGTCCGGGTCGTTCTCGCGGAGGGTGTCGAGGGAGGTGGAGATGACCCGGCCGGCGTTCTCCGGCTCGATGCTGCGGCCGACGATGTGCAGGATCTGCGGCTGGTCACCGACGGTCATGCGGACCCAGTCGCCGACCCGCACGTCCAGCAGGTCGAGGAGCCCCTGCCCGGCCACCGCCTCGTCGCGACCCTGTGGTGCGCGGCCCTCGGCGAGGGCGTACGGGTAGGGGTCCTGGTGGGTGCCGAGGCCGCGCAGGGCGATGGTGGCCGTCTGGCCCGGGACCAGCGCGGCCACCTCGACGCCCGGGTAGGCGGCGGCGACCTGTCGGTCGCGTTCCAGCAGCGTGCGGGCCTCCGGGTCGGCCAGGCCCGAGTCGGCGCGGGCGGTGAGGGCGGTCGGCAGTCCCATCTGGTCGGGCCTGCTGTCGAAGCGGTCGATGGTGGTCCACGCGCTCATCGCCACCACGATCAGCAGCAGGGGCAGCGCGAGCCGGGCGACCGTGGCCAGCGACCGCGGACGGCGCGTGAAGGCCCGGTGCCAGCCCAGCACCAGCGCGGGCGGCAGCCGCAGTCCGAGCGCCTGCCGGGCCGCACCGGAGAGCCGCCCACCGGGCGGAGCCGCGGGCCGGGGCACCGGAACCGGAGGCACCCGCCCCGCACGCCATGCCGCGAGCCCCGTGGTCGCGCCGATGAGCAGCACCGCGCCCACCGGCACCACGAACAGCGCCACGGTGTTTCCGGGCAGCCCCTGCCACACCCCGACCGCGTCCCCGAGCCGGCCAGGGATACGGCTGCCCAGGGCCTGGATGACGGACGCCGCGGCCACGGCGCCCAGGAGCGCGTAGGCGAGGTGCTGGAGCAGGAAGACACGGACCACCTGGCCCGGGGTGAAGCCGATCGCCTTCAGCACCGAGATGTCCCGCAGATGGCCGCGGATCCGGGTGCCGATCGCGCCGTGCACGGCGAGCCCGGCCGCGACCAGCGCGCCCAGCCCGAACAGGCCCAGCACCTGCCCGAGCAGCCGGTTGTCGCCCTGCGCCTCGGAGCGGGCCTGCTTCCAGGTGGAGACCTCGCTGACCGCGCCGGCGCCCAGTACGGTCACGGCGCGCTGCACGGCGTAGTCGGTGTCCTCGGGGTCCGTCAGGCGCAGCCCGATCACCTCGCCGCCCGGGTCGCGCACGGCGGACGGCGACGCCCAGACGAGCCCCGGCTGCTCGCCCGCCCGGTAGCGCGGCTCGGCGCTGTCGGCGATGCCGAGGACGGTCAGGGTCCGGGGCGAGCCGGTGGCGGTCCCGCCGTCCGTGCCGGTTCCGGTGCCGTTCCCCGTGCCCGTGCCGGTCCCGCCGGCGGGCAGGGTGAGGGTGTCGCCGGGTGCGGCCAGGAGGGCGCGGGCCAGGCGGGTCTCCAGGACGACGCCGTCGGGGGTCGCGGGATCCAGCCAGCGGCCGGAGGTCAGGAGCGGGCGGCCGACGGTGGGGCGTTCGGGGGTGCCGCGCAGCTCGACGGAGGCGCGGGTGCCGCGGGCGGCGAGGGTGGTGGACGCGGTGGGGTAGGGGCCCGCGACGGACTCGACGCCGTCTAGTTCGGCCAGTTGCCCGGTGTCGGCCGAGGAGCCGGTGTGCAGCCAGACGTGCGCACCGTGTGCCTGGGTGAAGACGCGCTGCCAGGGGTTGGTGGCGTAGCCGAAGAGTGCCGTGGCCAGCAGCAGCGACACGACGATCCCGGCCGTGGCCAGCACGAGGAACAGTGCCTCGCCGCGGTGTGTCCGCAGATCGGAGTGCGCCCAGCGCAGGGTGGCTCGCATGGCCTCAGCCCCTCGGCCCGGACACCGGACGGTGGTCGTACACCCGCATGTCAGTCCTTGAGCTCCAGCACACCGGAGATCCCGCCCCGGCGCGGCGGCGCGGCGGCGTCCAGTGTGGCGTCGTCGGCTATCCGGCCGTCGAAGAAGCTGATCACCCGGTCCGCGGCGCTCGCGAGACGGGCGTCATGGGTGACCAGCACGATCGTCTGGCCGCGTTGGTGGAAGCGGGACAGCAGCCGCATCACCTCGCGGGTGCCCTTGCTGTCCAGGCTGCCCGCGGGCTCGTCGGCCAGCAGCAGCGGGGGACGGTTGACCAGGGCCCGGGCCAGCGCGACCCGCTGCTGCTCGCCGCCGGACAGTTCGCCCGGCATGCTCCGCTCCTTGCCCGCGAGCCCCAGCTCGGCCAGCAGTTCCGTCCGCTCGGCGCGCGCCCGCTTCGGCGGGACGCCGGCCAGCAGCGCGGGAAGCTCGACGTTGTCGGCGACGGAGAGGTCGGAGACCAGGTTGAAGAACTGGAAGACGATCCCGATGCGCTTCCTGCGCTCCACCGCCCAGCGGGCCTCGCGCCACGCGTCCGCGCACTCGCCGTCCAGCCAGATGCTGCCGCTGTCGGGCCGCTGCAGCCCGCCCAGCAGATGCAGCAAGGTCGACTTGCCGGCCCCGGACGGACCGGTGACGGCCACGAACTCCCCCCGCCGCACGGCGAGATCCACACCCCGCACGGCATGCGCCGGGGCGCCCTCGCCGCGATGCGTCTTGACCAGGCCCTCGGCACGCAGCACAGGGCTCTCGGCGCGCGGCACAGCGCTCTCGACACGCGGCACCGGGCTTTCCGCGCCCGGCTCAGGGCTTCCCGCGCGCAGCTCAGGAGTGGAATCCTCGCTCACTCCAGCTCCTCCAGCTCTTCCTGGCACCGCTCCAGCCAGTCGAGGTCGGCCTGCAGATGCAGCATCGCGCCCTCTATCAGCAGGTGGGCGATGCGGTTGTCCCGGTCCTCGGCGGCGGCCAGTTTCGACAGTTGACGCATGGTGTTCAGGTACTGCCGCCGCTGCTTGTTGATCAGGGCGACCTGGTCGGCGAGGCCGCTCTGCGGGGCGAGCGCCAGCTTCATGAAGAACTCGTCCCGCACCCGCGGCTCGTCCTCGGGCTCCTCGAACCAGGCGCGCAGCGCCTCACGCCCGGCGTCGGTGAGGTGGTAGACCTTTTTGTTGGGCCGGCTGGACTGCTCGACGTCCTCGCCCTCGATCAGCCCTTGCTTCTCGAGACGGCCGAGGGTCACATAGATCTGGCCGACGTTCGGCTGAGGGTACGCGGAGCCCAGCGTCTGCTCAAGGTCCTGCTTCAGCTCGTAGCCGTGCGCCGGGCCGCGTGCCAGCAGTGCCAGGAGGGGCAGACGCACTCGTGCTCTCCTCCCCGCATCCCGAGTAATGTGCCGCGAGGCCTAGTATCGCGCATACCTAACAGGTATACATGGCCTCTGACCCAGGACGAAGACGACCGGGGCCGGTGTGCAAGGAGGAACCTATGCGGTGGATACATGCCGCCGGTAGGGGCCTCCTCGTCCTTGTTGTGATCCTGACCGGCTATGTCGCCTCCGGCGTCCACGCCGGCGAGGGCGCCGGGAGCGGCAGAGGTCCCCTGACCATCGCCACCGCCGGTGACCTCACCGGCTATCTCGGCTCCGTCCTGGAGGGCTGGAACCGCACCCATCCCGACGAGCGGGTCACCCTCGTCGAGCTGCCGGACTCCGCCGACGAGACCCGCGCGCAGATGATCACCGACCTGCGCGACGGCGACGACGACGGCGGCCGCTTCGACATGCTGAACATCGACGTCAGCTGGACCTCGGAGTTCGCGGCGCAGGGCTGGATCCGCCCGCTGCCCCGCGACCGCTTCCCGCTGGACACCTTCCTGCCGCCGGTCGTGGACACGGCGACCTACGACGGCCGGCTGTACGCGGTCCCGTACGTGACCAACGCCGGCCTCCTGCTCTACCGCAAGGACATCCTCGCCAAGGAGGGCGTCGACCCGCCGCGCACCTGGGCCGAACTCGAACGGGCCGCGAGGACCATCGCGCCCGAGTACGGCCTCGACGGCTACGCCGGCCAGTTCCTGCCCTACGAGGGCCTCACCGTCAACGCGGCCGAGGCCGTCTACTCGGCGGGCGGTTCGATCCTCGGTGACGAGGGCGAGCGCGTCACCGTCAACTCGACGGCCGCCCGCGAAGGCATCGACTTCCTCGCCCGCGGCGTACGCGAGGGCTGGATCCCGAGGCGGGCGCTCACGTACAAGGAGGAGGAGTCCAAGCAGGCCTTCCAGGACGGGCGCCTGCTGTTCCTCCGTAACTGGCCGTACGCCTACGTCGTCGCGTCGGCCAAGGGCTCGCCGGTCGCCGGGAAGGTCGGCGCCGTACCGCTGCCGGGGCCCGACGGGCCCGGGACGAGCGTGCTGGGCGGCTCCAACCTCGCCGTCAGCACACACGCCCGGCATCCCGACTCGGCCGCCCGTCTGATCGCGTACCTGACGAGCGAACGCGTCCAGCGCCAGGTCCTCAGGCGCGGGGCGCTGCCACCCGTACGGGCCGACCTGTACGAAGATCCCGAGCTGATGCGGGAGTTCCCGTATCTGGCGACCCTGCGCGAGAGCGTGCTGACGGCCGCGCCGCGCCCCAAGAGCCCGCGCTACGACCAGGTGAGCCTG
Source organism: Streptomyces shaanxiensis (assembly GCF_039537145.1). NCBI lineage: Bacteria > Bacillati > Actinomycetota > Actinomycetes > Kitasatosporales > Streptomycetaceae > Streptomyces > Streptomyces shaanxiensis. The sequence continues at coordinate 203,800 of NZ_BAAAZY010000006.1, read as the reverse complement.
ATGGTGCAGGCGGTCGTGCACGACGCGATGACCGGGCGGGAGACGCCCGAGGCGGCCGTGCGGCGGCTGGCGCGGGAGCTGGCGACCACCTCCAGCCGCTAGTTACTTGTTAAGTAACGGGGACGTCTCATCTGCCATGCGGTTGCCCCTTTAAGTCCGTATTTGGCGCCCCAACCCGCCAGTAGTGTCTGTTCTTTTCATTGACATCCCCGCGACACGCCTACCTAACATGCATACATGTTGAGTAAGTACCACTGGTGGCGCGACGCGGTGATCTACCAGGTGTATGTCCGCAGCTTCCTGGACAGCACCGGGGACGGCATCGGCGACCTGGCCGGGGTCCGCGCCGGACTGCCCTACCTGAAGAAGCTCGGCGTCGACGGCATCTGGCTGAGCCCCTTCTACCCCTCGCCGCAGCACGACCACGGCTACGACGTCGCCGACTACTGCGACGTCGACCCGCTCTTCGGCGACCTCGCCGAGTTCGATCTGCTCGTCGCGGCGGCCCGTCGGCTCGGCATCAAGGTGCTGCTCGACATCGTCCCCAACCACTGCTCCAGTGAGCACCCGTGGTTCGAGGAGGCGCTGAACGCCGAACCCGGCAGCGCCGCCCGCGCCCGCTTCCACTTCGCCGACGGCCGCGGCGCCGACGGCGAGGAGCCGCCCAACAACTGGCACTCCATGTTCGGCGGCCCGGCCTGGAGCCGGGCGACCGAGGCGGACGGGCGGCCCGGACAGTGGTACCTGCACATGTTCGCGTCCGAGCAGCCCGACTGGAACTGGCGCAACCCCGAGATCGGCGCCGAGTTCGAGCGGATCCTCCGCTTCTGGCTGGACCGGGGCATCGACGGCTTCCGCATCGACGTCGCCGCCGGCCTGTACAAGCACCCGGAGCTGCCCGACTCCGACGACCCGGAGGCCGACGCCCGCACCCGCGACTCGGTCAACCCGCTCGCCTGGAACCAGCCCGAGGTGCACAGGGTGTGGCGCCAGTGGCGTTCCATATGCGAGGAGTACACCGCCCGCGACGGCCGTGAGCGCCTCCTCGTCGGCGAGGTGTCCGTGCCGACCGCACGCGAGCACGCCCTGTACGTCCGCTCCGACGAACTCCACCAGGCCTTCTTCTTCGACCTGCTCAGCGCCCCCTGGGAGGCAGACGCCTTCCGCAAGGTCATCTCCGAGGCCATGCAGGACATCGCCGGCACGGGCTCCACGGTCACCTGGGTCCTCAACAACCACGACCAGGTCCGCACCGTCACCCGCTACGGCGAACCCGCGACCGAGGGCAGCGGCCTCGGCGCCGCCCGCGCCCGTGCCGCCGCGCTGCTGATGCTGGCGCTGCCCGGAGCCGCGTACATCTACCAGGGCGAGGAGCTGGGCCTGCCCGAGGTCGTCGACCTGCCCGACGACGTGCTCACCGACCCGATCTTCCGCCGCACCGGAAGCCGTGCCCGCATCCGCGACGGCTGCCGGGTGCCGCTGCCGTGGTCGGGACAGGCGTCGCCGTTCGGCTTCACCTCCGGCGCGGAGAGCGCCAAGCCCTGGCTGCCGCAGCCCGAGTACTTCGCCGAGTACGCCACCGACCGCGCCCTCTCCGACACCCGCTCCTTCTGGCACCTGTACCGCGACGGCCTCCAACTGCGCGCCGCATTGCCCCAGTTGGGCGAGGGCACGCTGCGCTGGCTGGACAGCCCGCCCGGCGTCCTGGCCTTCGTCCGCGGCGACGGCCTGGTCTGCGCCGTCAACTTCGGTACGGCGCCCACCTCCGCGCCGGTCTCCGGCACCCCGCTGCTGTCGAGCGGGCCCTGCCCGGCCGGGGTACTGCCCGGCTCCACGGCGGCCTGGTGGATGAGCGACGGGACCGAGTCCCCAGCACTCTGAAACCTTCGCCGGCGGCCCCCGGCCCTTTGAACCCCCGTCAGTTTCCCCATCCCCGAAGGGACATCAACGATGATGCGACGACGTACCACCCTGCTCACCGGCTGCACCGCCCTCGTCCTGGCACTCGGCGCGACCGCCTGTGGCGGCGGGCCGGTCTCCGCGGGCGGCGGCGACAAGGCGCTCGACGGTCAGACGGTCACCGTGGCCGGTGTCTGGACCGGCACCGAGCAGAAGAACTTCCAGAAGGTGCTGGACGCCTTCACCGAGAAGACCGGCGCCAAGACCCAGTTCGTGTCCACCGGGGACAACGTCTCCACCGTCGTCGGCAGCAAGATCGAGGGCGGCAACGCCCCCGACGTCGTGATGGTCCCGCAGGTCGGCGTCCTGAAGCAGTTCGCGAAGAACGACTGGCTCAAGCCCCTGTCCGGCACGGCCCAGGAGTCCGTGGACGCCAACTTCGCCCCTGTGTGGAAGGACTACGGCAGCGTCGACGACACCCTCTACGGCCTCTACTTCAAGGCCGCCCACAAGTCGACGGTCTGGTACAGCCCCGACGCCCTCGCCCAGGCGGGCGTCGAGCCGCCGAAGTCGTACGACGACATGCTGAAGGCCGGACAGACCGTCTCCGACTCCGGACTCGCCGCCTTCTCGGTCGCCGGACAGGACGGCTGGACGCTGACCGACTGGTTCGAGAACGTCTACCTCTCCCAGGCCGGCCCCGAGAAGTACGACGCCCTCGCCGCGCACCAGCTGAAGTGGACCGACGCGTCCGTGGTCGAGGCGCTCACCACGCTCGGCAAGCTGTTCAAGGACAAGCAGCTGATCGCGGGCGGCCAGAAAGGGGCCCTCAACACCGACTTCCCGGGCTCGGTGGAGAAGGTGTTCGGGCCGAAGCCCGAGGCGGGGATGGTCTACGAGGGCGACTTCGTCGCGGGCGTCGCCAAGGACCAGTTCGGGAAGTCGATAGGCGAGGACGCGAACTTCTTCCCGTTCCCGGCGGTCGGCGGTGGCAAGGCGCCGGTGGTCAGCGGTGGTGACGCGGCCGTCGTCCTGAAGGACGGCAAGAACCAGAAGGCCGGCATGGCGCTCCTCGAGTACCTGGCGACGCCGGAGGCCGCGGCGGTGTGGGCCGAGGCGGGTGGCTTCCTGTCCCCGAACAAGGCCGTCGACCTCACGTCGTACAGCGACGACGTCACCCGCGCGACCGCCAAGTCCCTGGTCGCCGCGGGCGACTCGGTCCGGTTCGACATGTCCGACCAGGCCCCGGCGGCCTTCGGCGGCACCAAGGGCGCGGGCGAGTGGAAGCTCCTGCAGGACTTCCTGCGCGACCCGTCGGACCCGAAGGGGACCGCGGCGAAGCTGGAGGCCGCGGCGGCCAAGGCGTACGAGAGCCAGGGCTGACCTGACATGACCGCCACTCTCGTGAACGAGGCGAGCCGGGGGGCCGCCGTGAGCCCGGGCAGGGAACGTGCCCGGCGCTCGCGGCGGCGCGGCCGGATCATCGCCCTGCTCTTCGTCTTCCCCGCGCTGCTCCTGCTGGGCGCCCTGGTCGTCTACCCCGTGCTGTTCTCCGTCGGACGGAGTTTCTTCGACGCCTCCGGCACCCGTTTCGTGGGCGGCGAGAACTACGCAGAGATGTTCCGCGACCCGGCCACTCTCAAGGCCATCCGCAACACCACGCTCTGGGTCGTCGTGGCCCCGGCCCTGCTCACCGGCCTCGGCCTGATCCTGGCCGTGCTGGTGGAGAAGGTCCGCTGGGCGACCGCGTTCAAGCTGCTGCTGTTCATGCCGATGGCCGTGTCCTTCCTCGCGGCCGGCATCATCTTCCGGCTCGCGTACGACGAGGACCCGGACAAGGGCGTGCTCAACGCCGCCGCCGTCTCCGTGCACGACGCCTTCCAGGGCACGTCGACCTATCCGACGGCCCGGGCGCGCGACGGGCAGGGGCTGACGAAGGCCGCGGACGGCTCGTACCGCACGAGCGCGACCGCGTCTCCGGGCGAGGCGCTGACGCTGGGCCTGGTCGGGGTGCTGCCCGCGGATCTGCCGGACGACGCTCGGCCGGCGCATACGGCAGCCGAGCGGAAGGCGGCCCCCGGTGAGCTGCGCGGCGTCGTGTTCCTCGACTTCACGCCCGGTGGGGGAGGGGAGCAGGGCCAGGTCGACCGGCGGGAGAGCGGGTTGCCCGAGATGACGGTCGAGGCGGTGCGGGCCGGAGAGGCGGTCGCCTCGACGACCACGGCGGCCGACGGCTCGTTCAGCTTCGAGGGGCTGGACGACGGCTCGTACACGGTGAAGCTGCCGGCCTCGAACTTCGCCGCGCCCTACGAGGGCATCTCCTGGCTCGGGCCCACGCTCGTCACTCCGGCGATCATCGGGGCGTACCTGTGGATCTGGACGGGCTTCGCCATGGTCCTGATCGGCGCGGGTCTCGCGGCCCTGCCCCGGGACGCGCTGGAGGCGGCCCGGATGGACGGCGCGAACGAGTGGCAGATCTTCCGGCGGATCACGGTGCCGCTGCTGGCGCCGGTGCTGACGGTGGTCTTCGTGACGCTCGTGATCAACGTGATGAAGGTCTTCGACCTCGTCTACATCATCGCGCCCGGCCCGGTGCAGGAGGACGCGACCGTGCTCGCGACGCAGATGTGGCTGGTGTCGTTCGGCGGCGGCAACAACCAGGGGCTGGGCAGCGCGTTGGGTGTGCTCCTGCTGTTGTTGGTGATCCCCGCCATGGTCTTCAACGTCCGCCGTTTCCGAGGGAGTCAGCGATGAACGCGGTCAGGCGGGGCCTGGGCAACGGAGTCGTCCAGGCGTTTCTGGTGGTGATCGGGCTGGTGTGGCTGACGCCGCTGGCCGGCCTGTTCCTGTCGTCCCTGCGGTCGGCCGAGGACACGGCGAAGGGCGGCTGGTGGACCGTGTTCACCAGTCCCGGCCAGCTGTCCTTCGACAACTACTCGGCGCTGCTGGGGAACGCCGGGATCAGCCAGGCCTTCTGGAACACCGTGCTGATCTCGGTGCCGGCGACCGTGCTGGTCGTGGTCATCGCCGCGCTCGCCGGGTACGCGTTCGCGTGGCTGGACTTCCCCGGCCGCGAGGCGATCTTCCTGGTCGTGGTGGCGCTGCTGGTCGTACCCGTGCAGATCGGCCTTCTCCCGGTCGCCAAACTCTTCGGCCAGCTGGGGCTGTTCGGCACGATTCCCGGTGTCGTCCTGTTCCATGTGGCGTACGGGCTGCCGTTCGCCGTGTTCCTGCTGCGCAACTACTTCGCCGAGATGCCGAAGGAGATGCTGGAGGCGGCGCGGATGGACGGGGGGAGCGAATGGCGGATCTTCACCCGGCTGGTGCTTCCGGTGGGGCGCCCGGCGATCGCCTCGCTGGCCATCTTCCAGTTCCTGTGGGTGTGGAACGACATGCTGGTGGCGCTGCTGTTCGCCGACAGTGCGTCTCAGCCGCTGACCGTTGAACTCCAGTCGCAGATACGGCAGTTCGGCAGCAACATCGATGTGCTGGCGCCCGGGGCGTTCGTGTCGCTGGTGGTGCCGGTGGTGGTGTTCTTCGCGTTCCAGCGGCACTTCGTGCAGGGGGTGATGGCGGGGTCGGTGAAGTAGGGTTCCTCGCCCCCGCCGCCCCTACCCGTCCCGTCCCTGAGGGCTCCGCCCCCAGACCCCCGTTTCGGCCCCGAAAAGGCCTCGTCCTCAAACGCCGGACGGGCTGAACTATTCAGTCCCTCCGGCGTTTGAGGAGCGGGGTCTGGGGCGGAGCCCCAGAAGGATGGAACGGGCAGGGGCGGCGGGGGCGAAATCAATCCCGCCGCCCCTCACTCACGACGACGCCGGCGGATACAACGACCGCGGCAGCTGCGACGCCGCCGCCGAGTCCAGCAGCCACAGCGTCCTGGCGCGGCCATACGCCCCCGCCGCCGGTGCCTGGATCTCACCCGCGCCCGAGAGGGCGATCGCCGCAGCCTGCGCCTTGTCCTCGCCCGCCGCCAGCAGCCACACCTCACGCGCCGCCCGGATCGCGGGCAGGGTGAGGGTGACGCGGGTCGGCGGGGGTTTCGGGGCGCCGTGGACTCCGACGACCGTGCGCTGCGTCTCCCGTACCGCGGGAAGTTCCGGGAACAGGGAGGCGACGTGGGTGTCGGGGCCCACGCCCAGCATCAGGACGTCGAAGGTGGGCACCGCGCCGTGGTTCTCCGGGCCCGCCGCCCTCGCCAGTTCCTCCGCGTACGAGGCGGCCGCGGCCTCCACGTCCGCGCCGAACGGCCCGTCCGAGGCGGGCATGGCGTGCACCCGCTTCGGGTCCAGCGGCACCGTGTCCAGCAGTGCCTCGCGGGCCTGCGTGACGTTGCGCTCCGGGTCGCCCTCGGGGAGGAAGCGCTCGTCGCCCCACCAGAGGTCGAGGCGGCCCCAGTCGATGGCGTCCCGCGCGGGGGCGGCCGCCAGCGCGGCCAGCAGGCCGTTGCCGTTGCGGCCGCCCGTGAGGACGACGGACGCCGAGCCCCGGGAGGCCTGGGCGTCCACGATCTTCGTGATCAGCCGGGCCGCCGCGGCCTGCGCCATCAGCTCCTTGTCGTGGTGCACGACCAGCTGCGGAGTGCTCACTTCGCCGCCGCCTTCTTCGCTTCCGGCGCGGTCACGTCCGGTGCTGTCACTTCCTGCGCCGCCGCTTCCTTCCCGGATGCTTTCGCAGCGACCTCGGCGGGCTCTGCGGCCGGTTCTCCTTTGGCCGGCCCTTCCGCCTCCGCGGGCGACTCCTCGGCCCTGGCCACGGCAGCCTCGGCCAGCGCCACCGCCTGCACGGCCTTGGCCACGGCGGCCTCGGCGGCGTCCGCGCCCCGAACCGCCGGAGCCGGCACCGAGTTCAGCCGCTCCACCCCGAACCGCAGCGCCGAGGCGTATGTGTCGTCCGGGTCGAGCCGCCGCAGCTCCTCCGCGATCAGCTCGGCCGTCTCCCGCCGCTTCAGCGCCACCGCGCGGTCCGGCTGGCCCTGGATGGAGAGGGTCGCCAGGGAACCGTCCGCGCGGTCCAGCGTTATCGGGCCGCAGTCGGTGTCCATGCGGACCGCCGTCAGACCGGGGCCCGACGACAGCGACCGCTTCACGGGCACGTCCAGCCGGTCCGCGAGCCACATCGCCAGCAGCTCACAGCTCGGGTTGAACTCCTCGCCCTCCACCTCGACGGCCTGCACCTCGCAGACCACCTGGTCCAGAGCCGCCGCGAGCATCGAACGCCACGGCGTGATCCGGGTCCAGGACAGGTCGGTGTCGCCCGGCGTGTAGGTGTCGGAGCGGGCCGACAGCTCCCGCACCGGCTGCTCCGAGGCGTACGTGTCCGTCACCCGGCGCTGGGCGAGGGCGCCCAGCGGGTCGTTCGCCGGGTCGAGCGGCGCGTTGACCGGCCACCAGACGACCACCGGGGCGTCCGGCAGCAGTAGCGGCAGGACCACCGACTGCGCGTGGTCGGACACCTCGCCGTACAGGCGCAGCACCACCGTCTCGCCGCTGCCGGCGTCCGCGCCCACCCGGACCTCGGCGTCCAGCCGGGACTGCGTACGGTCGCGGGGCGAGCGTGAGACGCGCTTGATGACGACCAGGGTGCGCGAGGGGTGCTCGTGCGAGGCGTCGTTCGCCGCCTTGAGGGCGTCGTACGCGTTCTCCTCGTCCGTCACGATGACCAGCGTGAGCACCATGCCGACGGCCGGCGTGCCGATCGCCCGACGGCCCTGCACCAGCGCCTTGTTGATCTTGCTGGCCGTGGTGTCCGTGAGGTCTATCTTCATGGCCGGCGCCAGCTCCGTCCGTCTCGCTCGAGCATTTCGTCCGCCTCGACGGGGCCCCAGGTACCGGACGGGTACTGGGCAGGGCTGCCGTGCGTGTCCCAGTACTCCTCGATCGGGTCGAGGATCTTCCAGGACAGCTCGACCTCCTCGGTGCGCGGGAAGAGGTTGGAGTCACCGAGCAGGACGTCGAGGATCAGACGCTCGTACGCCTCGGGCGAGGACTCCGTGAAGGACTCGCCGTAGGCGAAGTCCATCGACACGTCCCGGATCTCCATCGACGTGCCGGGCACCTTCGAACCGAAGCGGACCGTGACGCCCTCGTCGGGCTGGACGCGGATCACGATCGCGTTCTGGCCCAGCTCCTCGGTGGCCGTCGTGTCGAAGGGGGAGTGCGGCGCCCGCTGGAAGACCACCGCGATCTCGGTGACCCGTCGGCCGAGCCGCTTGCCGGTGCGCAGGTAGAAGGGGACGCCCGCCCAGCGGCGGTTGTCGATGCCCAGCTTGATCGCGGCGTACGTGTCCGTCTTGGACTTGGCGTCGGTGCCCTCCTCCTGGAGGTACCCGACCGCCTTCTCGCCGCCCTGCCAGCCGGCCGCGTACTGCGCGAACACGGTGTCGCGGCCCAGGTCCTTCGGCAGCCGTACGGCGCCCAGGACCTTGGTCTTCTCCGCGGCCAGCGCGTCCGCGTCGAAGGAGGCGGGCTCCTCCATGGCCGTCAGGGCCATCAGCTGCAGGAGGTGGTTCTGGATGACGTCACGGGCGGCGCCGATGCCGTCGTAGTAGCCGGCGCGGCCGCCGATGCCGATGTCCTCGGCCATGGTGATCTGCACGTGGTCCACGAAGGACCGGTTCCAGATCGGCTCGAACATCGTGTTGGCGAAGCGCAGCGCCAGGATGTTCTGGACGGTCTCCTTGCCCAGGTAGTGGTCGATACGGAAGACCTGGTCCGGGGCGAAGACCTCGTGGACGACCTTGTTGAGCTCCTCGGCGGACTTCAGGTCGTGGCCGAAGGGCTTCTCGATGACCGCGCGGCGCCAGGAGCCGCCCGTCTGGTCGGCGAGGCCGTGCTTCTTGAGCTGCTGGATGACCACCGGGAAGGAGCGCGGCGGTACCGACAGGTAGAAGGCGAAGTTGCCGCCCGTGCCCTGGGCCTTGTCCAGCTCCTCGATGGTGCCGCGCAGCCGCTCGAAGGCATCGTCGTCGTCGAAGGTGCCCTGCACGAAGCGCATGCCCTGGATGAGCTGCTGCCAGACCTCCTCGCGGAAGGGGGTGCGGGCGTGCTCCTTGACCGCGTCGTGGACCTCCTGCGCGAAGTCCTCGTGGGCCCACTCGCGGCGGGCGAAGCCGACCAGCGAGAAGCCCGGCGGCAACAGGCCCCGGTTGGCGAGGTCGTACACCGCGGGCATCAGCTTTTTACGTGACAAATCGCCCGTAACGCCGAAGATCACCAGGCCCGACGGCCCCGCGATACGCGGGAGCCGTCGGTCGGCGGCGTCACGAAGCGGGTTCGCTTCAGTGACGTTGAAGGGTGGCAAGGGATCAGCCCTCCGAGGGGGCGAGGCGCTCGAGTACCGCCTCGGTCGACTTGAGCAGGTCGTTCCAGGACGCCTCGAACTTCTCGACGCCCTCGTCCTCCAGGAGCTGGACCACGTCGTCGTAGGAGATGCCGAGCTTCTCGACGGCGTCCAGGTCGGCGCGGGCCTGCTCGTAGGTGCCGGCGACGGTGTTGCCGGTGATCTGGCCCTTCTCCTCCGTGGCCTGGAGGGTGGCCTCGGGCATGGTGTTGACGGTGTTCGGCGCGACCAGGTCGTCGACGTAGAGGGTCGGCTTGTAGGCCGGGTCCTTCACGCCGGTCGAGGCCCACAGCGGACGCTGCTTGTTGGCGCCCACGTTCTCCAGCGCGCTCCAGCGGTCGGAGGAGAAGACCTCCTCGTACGCCTGGTAGGCGAGGCGCGCGTTGGCCACGCCGGCCTTGCCGCGCGCGGCCTTGGCCTCGTCGGTGCCGAGCGCGTCGATGCGCTTGTCGATCTCGGTGTCCACACGGGAGACGAAGAAGGACGCCACGGAGCGGATGAGCGACAGGTCCAGCCCGCGCTCCTTCGCCTTCTCCAGGCCCGCGAGGTAGGCGTTCATGACCTCGCGGTAGCGCTCCAGCGAGAAGATCAGCGTGACGTTGACGCTGATGCCGAGGCCGATGACCTCGGTGATCGCCGGAAGGCCCGCCTTGGTGGCCGGGATCTTGATCAGGGTGTTCGGACGGTCGACCAGCCAGGCCAGCTGCTTGGCCTCGGCGACGGTCGCCCGCGTGTTGTGGGCGAGCCGCGGGTCGACCTCGATGGAGACCCGGCCGTCCTGGCCGCCGGTGGCGTCGAAGACCGGGCGCAGGATGTCGGCGGCGTCGCGGACGTCCGCCGTGGTGATCATGCGGATCGCCTCTTCGACGGTGACCTTGCGGGCGGCGAGGTCGGCGACCTGCTGCTCGTAGCCGTCACCGCTGCTGATCGCCTTCTGGAAGATCGTCGGGTTGGTGGTGACACCGACGACGTGCTGCTGGTCGATCAGCTCGGCGAGGTTGCCGGACGTGATGCGCTGGCGCGACAGGTCGTCCAGCCAGATCGCGACGCCCTCCTCGGAGAGGCGCTTCAGTGCGTCTGTCATGGAAAATCAAACTCCTACGTCTCGTATATCAGCGTCAGCGCTGGGCTGCGGCGAGGGATTCCCGCGCCACGGCGGCCACGTTCTCCGCAGTGAAGCCGTACTCCCGGAAAAGGACCTTGCCGTCGGCCGAAGCACCGAAGTGCTCCAGGGAAACGATGCGACCCGCGTCCCCGACGTACTTGTGCCAGGTCAGACCGATACCGGCCTCGACGGCGACCCGCGCCTTGACGGCCGGCGGAAGGACGCTGTCCCGGTACCCCTGGTCCTGCTCCTCGAACCACTCCACGGACGGCATGGACACGACCCGCGTCGGCACCCCGCCGGCCTGGAGCTGCTCGCGCGCCTCGACGGCGACGTGCACCTCGGAACCGGTCGCGATGAGGACGACCTCGGGCTCGCCACCCTCGGCCTCGAACAGGACGTAACCGCCGCGCGCGGCGTCGTCGTTGGCCTCGTACGTCGGCACACCCTGACGGGTCAGCGCGAGCCCGTGCGGGGCGCCCTTGCCGAACTCCTTGGTGTAGCGCCCCAGGATCTCGCGCCAGGCGATCGCGGTCTCGTTGGCGTCGGCCGGACGGACGACGTTGAGACCGGGGATGGCGCGCAGGGACGCGAGGTGCTCGATCGGCTGGTGGGTGGGGCCGTCCTCACCGAGACCGATGGAGTCGTGCGTCCACACGTACGTCACCGGCAGGTGCATCAGCGCCGACAGACGCACGGCGTTGCGCATGTAGTCGGAGAACACGAGGAACGTGCCGCCGTAGATACGGGTGTTGCCGTGCAGCGCGATGCCGTTCATCTCCGCGGCCATGGAGTGCTCGCGGATGCCGAAGTGGATCGTGCGGCCGTACGGGTCGGCCTCCGGCAGCGGGTTGTCCGCCGGGAGGAACGACGACGTCTTGTCGATCGTCGTGTTGTTGGAGCCGGCCAGGTCGGCCGAACCGCCCCACAGCTCGGGGATCACGGCACCCAGCGCCTGCAGCACCTTGCCGGACGCGGCACGGGTCGCGACGCCCTTGCCGGGCTCGAAGACCGGGATCTTCTCCGCCCAGCCGGTGGGCAGCTCGCCCTTGCTGATCCGGTCGAACTCGGCCGCGCGCTCGGGGTTGTTGTCCCGCCAGAGCTGGAAGGACTTCTCCCACTCCGCCTTCGCGTCGGCGCCCCGCTCCAGAGCCTTGCGGGTGTGGCCGATGACCTCGTCGGTGACCTCGAAGGACTGCTCCGGGTCGAAGCCGAGGACGCGCTTGGTGGCCGCGACCTCGTCGTCGCCGAGCGCCGAGCCGTGGGCGGCCTCGGTGTTCTGCGCGTTCGGGGCGGGCCAGGCGATGATCGAGCGCATCGCGATGAAGGACGGCTTGTCCGTCACCTTCTTCGCTTCCTCGATCGCGTTGTAGATGGCGTGCGGGTCGAGGTCGCCGTCCGGCTTCGGGGCGATCCGCTGCACGTGCCAGCCGTACGCCTCGTACCGCTTGACGACATCCTCGGAGACGGCCGTCTCGGTGTCGCCCTCGATCGAGATGTGGTTGTCGTCCCACAGCAGGACCAGGTTGCCGAGCTTCTGGTGGCCGGCCAGCGAGGACGCCTCGGCGGAGATGCCCTCCTGGAGGCAGCCGTCACCGGCGATGACGTAGACGAAGTGGTCGAAGGGGGAGGTGCCCTCGGCCGCCTCCGGGTCGAACAGACCGCGCTCGTAGCGGGCGGCCATCGCCATGCCGACGGCGTTGGCGACACCCTGGCCCAGCGGGCCGGTGGTGGTCTCGACGCCCACGGTGTGGCCGTACTCCGGGTGACCGGGGGTCTTCGAACCCCACGTCCGGAACGCCTTCAGGTCGTCCAGCTCCAGGCCGAAGCCGGCCAGGTACAGCTGGGTGTAGAGGGTCAGGGACGAGTGGCCGGCGGACAGCACGAAGCGGTCGCGCCCGACCCACTCGGCGTCCGCGGGGTCGTGCCGCATCACCTTCTGGAAGAGGGTGTACGCGGCAGGCGCCAGGCTCATCGCCGTACCCGGATGGCCGTTACCGACCTTCTGTACGGCGTCGGCGGCCAGGACGCGGGCGGTGTCGACGGCCCGCTGGTCCAACTCGGTCCACTCGAGGTCTGTGGTGGTCGGCTTGGTGCTCACCCTGGGTCAGGGCTCCTCTCCACATGTCGGTTGCCGGTGTCACGGGCACACACGCCCACCGGCTGCCGGCGTACTCGGCGTCGGCCGGCCGTTGTCGAGCCTACCCCCGGAAGTACGTGCGTTTTTTCGAGTCATCCCAGACTGCCGGGAGTCGCCGGGATGTGCCTCCCGACTAGGTCGTTCCGCGTTCGGCAAGTGAATACGCAGCCGCTCATCCGGGTGCTCAATCGAGCCGCCGTGCGCCCGTCGGACCACCCCCTTCAACACGACCCCACCCCCGCGAATGTCCGGGTCTGGGCAACGTCTAGAGTGGCGTGGTACGCGCGAGCCTTTACCGGGACTTCACACGGGGAGGCTTGCTGGGATGTCTCTGTCAGGGGTGTGCGTGACGGCCGTTGAATCCCGTCCAGCGGGGATTATCGGGACGAGCCAGAGCCCGAGCCGGCGGCCGATCGGGGCCCGGGTCAAGGCGTTCGTGGCGTTGACCAAGCCGCGGATCATCGAGCTGCTGCTCATCACCACCGTTCCGGTGATGTTCCTGGCCGAGCAGGGCGTGCCCGACCTCGGTCTGGTGCTGCTCACCTGCATCGGCGGCTACCTGTCCGCGGGCGGCGCCAACGCGCTGAACATGTACATCGACCGCGACATCGACGCGCTCATGGACCGCACCTCGCAGCGCCCGCTGGTCACCGGCATGGTCAGCCCGCGCGAGTGCCTGGCCTTCGGCATCACGCTGGCGGTCGCCTCCACGCTGCTGTTCGGCCTCACCGTCAACTGGCTGAGCGCCTGGCTCTCGCTCGGGGCGCTCCTCTTCTACGTCGTCGTCTACACGATGATCCTCAAGCGCCGTACGTCGCAGAACATCGTGTGGGGCGGCATCGCGGGCTGCATGCCGGTGCTGATCGGCTGGACGGCCGTCACGAACTCCCTCACCTGGGCGCCGCTCATCCTCTTCATGGTGATCTTCTTCTGGACGCCGCCGCACTACTGGCCGCTGTCCATGAAGGTGAAGGACGACTACGCGCGCGTGGGCGTGCCGATGCTCCCGGTCATCGCCTCCAACAAGGTCGTCGCCAAGCAGATCGTCATCTACAGCTGGGTGATGGTCGCGGTCTCGCTCCTGCTCACGCCGCTCGGCTACACGGGCTGGTTCTACACCGCGGTCGCGCTGGGCGCGGGCGGCTGGTGGCTGTGGGAGGCGCACGCGCTGCAGAACCGCGCGAAGGCCGAGGTGACGGGCGTGAAGCTGAAGGAGATGCGCCTGTTCCACTGGTCGATCACGTATGTGTCGCTGCTGTTCGTGGCGGTCGCGGTGGACCCCTTCCTGAGGTAGGGGACCCTGCGGTAGGGGTGCTGAGGCACGGGTCACGCACCTTGCCCGTCGCCATTCGATCTACTCGTCGGTAGCATCCTGGTCATGGCAGACAAGGTGGCCAAGCTGGCCAAGCAGATCAACACCTTCGCGAAGTCCCATGGCGGCGCCGAGGCCCAGGTCGCATACATCGGACAGCGCGGCGCCCGAATCGTGCTCGTCGGCGACGACGGCGGCTGGGGCGACCTGGTGGCACCGTCGTACGAGATCGCCGAGCAGGCGGTGGAGAAGGCCGGAGTCACCCGCCACGAGTCCTTCGACGGCGAGTTCGCGGCGAAGGTGACGACGGGCAAGTACGAGTGGAAGAGGATGGCGGGCATCCAGATCGGCGGTTGAAACCAGCCGCACCCGCCGAACAACCTGAGCCACCCTCCCTCTTACGCAACACCTAGTCACCGGTTCACCCGTTAGGACCTGTAGCAAGCGCAGTCCACCCACGGGGAGCCCGGATGATCGACACGCCATCCCTCGTGGACCAGTACTGCCACGGCGTACTGCGAACGGAGCTGGGCCTCGGCACCTTCGAGGCCCAGTTGGCCCGCACGGAAGGCCCCCCGGCCCCCGGCACCACGCTCTTCGACACCCAGACCGGCTTCGCCGTACGCCGCTGGTGCCCGCCCCTCCTCGGTCTGGAACCGCACTGCCCACCCGCCCGCTATCTGGCCAGACGCCGTGAACTCGGCGTAGTGGAAGCGGGCCGGCGTCTGCTGCGCGGCAGTGGCATCACGACGTATCTGATCGACACCGGCGTGCCCGGCGACCTCACCGGCCCCACCGAACTGGCCTCCGCCGCCTCCGCCGAGGCCCTTGAGATCGTGCGCCTGGAACTGCTCGCCGAACAGGTCGCCGACACCTCCGGCACCGTCGAGTCCTTCCTCGCCAACCTCGCCGAATCGGTGCACGGCGCGGCGGTCGGCGCCGTGGCCTTCACCTCCGTCGCCGGAGTACGGCACGGACTCGCGCTCGCCCCCGAGCCCCCCGGGCCGGGAGAGGTACGGGGCGCGGCCGGCCGCTGGCTGGCGGGGCGCAGGGTGGGCGGGGAACTGACCGACCCGGTGCTGCTCCGGCACCTGCTGTGGATCGCGGTGGCCTCGGGACTGCCGCTCCAACTGCACGCGGGGCTGGCGGAGCCCGGCGTGCGGATCGACCGCGCCGACCCGGTGCTCCTCACGGACTTCGTCCGCGCCACGGCCGGCCTCGGCACCGACCTGATCCTGCTGCACGGCTACCCGTACCACCGCCACGCCGCCCACCTGGCCGGCGTCTTCCCGCACGTCTACGCCGACTCGGGCGCCGCGCTCATCCGTACGGGCGCCCGCGCGGCCACGATCCTCGCCGAGATCCTGGAACTGGCTCCCTTCGGCAAGATCCTCTTCTCCAGCGGCGCGCAGGGCCTGCCCGAACTGCACGTGGTGGGCGCGGGGCTCTTCCGCGAGGCCCTCGGCAGGGTGCTCGGCGGCTGGGTCGCCGAGGGGGCGTGGTCGCTGGCGGACGCGCAACGGGTGGCGGGGATGGTGGCGGAGGGGAATGCGCGGCGGGTGTACGGGCTGGGGTGAGCCCTCCAGACTGGGCGGATGCCGACCTCTGCCTTACTCGACCGTTTTCTCGCGGAGCTCCAGCCCCTCGCTCCCGTCGCCGTCTGGGCGCACGGCTCGCTCGCCGGGGGCGACTACCAGGAGGGCCGCAGCGACCTGGACCTGATCGCCGTACTGGACGGCCCGCTCACGCCCCGTACCGTATGGCGGCTGGCGAAGCTCCACGCCCGACTGCGGGCCGAGCCGCTCGCCGCGCAGTTGCACTGCACCTACCTGACGCCCGGCACGGCGGCCGATCCCGACCGGCCTCATCTCACCTGGGCGCACCAGGAGCTGTTCAAACGGCCGGTGACGCCGGTGACCCGACGCGAGCTGCACGCCTTCGGGCTGGTGCTGCTCGGGAAGGCGCCGGCCGGCCTGCTGCCGCCGGTCTCGGACCGGGAGCTCGGCGACTTCGTCGTACGCGACCAGCGGGACTTCTGGCGGCCGGCCGTCGACAACCCCCGGTTGTGGACGCGGGACGTCTGGGTCGACCTGGGGCTGATCACCTTCGCCCGGGCAGGCGTCACCTTGCGCGACGGCCGCCTGATCTCCAAGCGCGAGGCCCTGGACCTGCTGCCCGGGCTCGGGGTGTCCGCGGAGGTGGTCGAGGACATCCGCAGGCGCCGCTACGGCGACGCCGCCGCGCCGCCGGACGAGGCGTGGGCGGCGCGCAGGGCCGGGCTGACGCGGGCCTACCTGGGGCCGGCGATCGACGAGTTGGTGACGAGGTACGGCTGACTCGGCTGACTCACGCGCGCGTGCCGACCGTCGCCTCGGTCGCCGGAGCCGGGATGCCGATCTCGTCGTGCGGCCGTTCCCGCAGGGACAGCAGCACCCGCAGCACCGCGATCCATGTCACGGCCGAGCCGAACATGTGCAGGCCGACCAGGATTTCGGGGAGGTCCGTGAAGTACTGGACGTAGCCGATGACGCCCTGCGCGAGGAGGATCAGGAACAGGTCGCGGGTGCGGTTCAAGGGGCCCTTCGGGGCGTCGACCGCCTTGAGGACGAACCACAGGGCGAACGTCAGCGTGAC
Organism: Streptomyces shaanxiensis; assembly: GCF_039537145.1. Taxonomy (NCBI): domain Bacteria; kingdom Bacillati; phylum Actinomycetota; class Actinomycetes; order Kitasatosporales; family Streptomycetaceae; genus Streptomyces; species Streptomyces shaanxiensis. Next base: position 187,372 of record NZ_BAAAZY010000006.1, on the reverse strand, counting down.
CACGATCCAGGCCAGCACGGCGTGCAGCTTGGTGACGGTCTCCCAGTCGACCGGCATCCGCTCGACCTCGCTGGAGTCGCCCGCGTGCGGGCCCGCACCGGTGACCACCGTGCCGACCAGGATCAGCAGCACCGAGGCCCCGACCAGGACCCACACCAGCTGCTGCACCGCCTTGCCGATCAGGGGACGCGGCGCCGCGTCGCCCTCCCGGGTGCGCTGCCACATCACCGTCGCGACCGCGATGAGCGCGGACGTCGCCACGAAGTGGGCCGCGACCGTGTACGGGTTGAGGCCGACCAGGACGACGATGCCGCCGAGCACCGCGTTGCTCATCACGATCCAGAACTGCGCCCACCCCAGCCGGGTCAGGCCGCGCCGGTACGGCTTGGTGGAGCGGGCCGCGATGATCGCCCAGCCGACGGCGGCGCACAGCACGTACGTCAGCATGCGGTTGCCGAACTCGATGGCGCCGTGCAGGCCCATCTCGCGGGTGGCGGTCAGCGAGTCGTCGGTGCACTTGGGCCAGGTCGGGCAGCCGAGCCCGGAACCGGTGAGGCGTACCGCACCGCCGGTGACCACGATGAGCACCGACATCACGAGCGCGGCGAGGGCCGCCCGTCGGACCGTCCTCGGGGTCGGGGTCCAGCGTGCGGCGATGAAGGCGAGGGGGTTGCGCACGGCCGCTACGGCGTCGGCGCGGGTCAGCTTTGGCACGCGCCCTATCGTAGGCGGCCGCTTGTGCACGCTTTCACGAGGGTCCCGGGACCGGGGTCCGGGAGGCCTACTCCCAGCGGAAGAACTTCCCCGCCGCGGCCAGCCCCACGACCGCCCACACGGCCAGAATCCCCAGGTCGCCCCATGGCATCCCGGCCCCGTGCTGCAGCACGTCCCGCAGTCCGTCGGAGAGGGCCGAGATCGGCAGCAGGCCCAGCACGTCCTGCACACCTGCCGGGAACTTGTCCAGCGACACGATCACCCCGCCGCCCACGAGCAGCAGCAGGAAGACCAGGTTGGCGGCGGCCAGGGTGGCCTCGGCCTTGAGCGTGCCCGCCATGAGCAGGCCGAGGCCGGAGAAGGCCGCCGTGCCGAGGACGAGAAGGAGCAGCACGGCCAACGGGTTGCCCTGCGGCGACCAGCCGAGCGCGAAGGCGATCACCGTCAGCAGGACGATCTGCAGGACCTCCGTGACCAGCACCGACGCCGTCTTCGCGGTCATCAGGGCCCAGCGGGGCAGTGGCGAGGAGGCCAGCCGTTTCAGCACGCCGTACCGGCGCTCGAAGCCCGTGGCGATCGCCTGCCCCGTGAACGCCGTGGACATCACGGCGAGCGCGAGGACGCCGGGGGTGAGGAAGTCGACGGCCTCGCCGGCGCCGGTGTCGACGATGTCCACCGAGCTGAAGAGGACCAGCAGGAGGGTGGGGATCACCACGGTCAGGAGCAGCTGTTCGCCGTTGCGCAGCAGCATCCTGGTCTCGAGTGCCGCCTGTGTCGCGATCATGCGGGGGAGGGGGGCGGCGCCCGGCTTCGGGGTGTACGTACCCGTACCGACGGTGGTCACGAACGCAGCTCCTTGCCGGTCATTTCCAAGAACACGTCTTCCAGGGTGTGCCGCTCCACCGAGATCTTCTCCGGCATCACCCCGTGCTGCGCACACCACGACGTCACCGTCGCGAGCAGCTGCGGGTCGACCTTGCCGCCGACCCGGTACGAGCCCGGCGTCAGCTCCGCCGCCGTGCAGTCGGCGGGCAGGGCCTTCAGCAGGGATCCGACGTCGAGGCCGGGGCGGCCGGTGAAGCGGAGGGTGTTCTCGGCGCCGCCGCGGCACAGCTCCTCGGGGGAGCCCTGGGCGATGACCCGGCCCGCGTCGATGATCGCGACGTCGTCGGCGAGCTGCTCGGCCTCGTCCATGTAGTGGGTCGTGAGGATGACGGAGACGCCGTCGGCGCGCAGGTCCCGGACCAGGTCCCAGGTGGCCCGGCGCGCCTGGGGGTCGAGCCCGGCGGTCGGCTCGTCCAGGAACACCAGCTCGGGGCGGCCGACCACGGCCATGGCGAGCGCGAGCCGCTGCTGCTGGCCGCCGGAGAGGCGGCGGTAGGCGGTCCGGCCGCAGCTGCCCAGCCCGAGCCGCTCGATCAGGGCGTCGACGTCCAGGGGGTGCGCGTGCAGCTTGGCGACGTGCCGCAGCATCTCGTCCGCCCGCGCGCCCGAATAGACGCCGCCGGACTGCAGCATCACGCCGATGCGCGGCCGCAGCTCGCCGGACTGTCTCACCGGGTCGAGGCCCAGGACGCGCACCGTGCCGGAGTCCGGCCTCCGGTATCCCTCGCAGGTCTCGACCGTCGTCGTCTTGCCCGCGCCGTTGGGCCCGAGTACGGCGGTCACGCCGGCCCGGGCCACCAGGTCGAGGCCGTTCACCGCGGTCTTCGTGCCGTACCGCTTCACCAGGGCCTGGACCTGGACCACGGGCTCAGTTCGCATGGCTCCAGAGTCTAGGTACGAGGCCGGTAACCCGAACGGCCGGGTTCACATCTCCCCGCACGGCGGGTTCACATCTCCCCACACGCCCGGTTCAGATCTCCTCGGCGCGGGGCCGGTGTATCTCCAGCCACCGCTGCGCGTACGCCACCGCGTCCGCCACCGGGAACAGCCGTACGTCGGCCGCGCCCGCCTTCCCGCGCACGACAGGGCGGTCCCGCTCGAAGTCGTGCCCCAGCTGGTCGAACCGCTCCGAGGTGATCGACACCTCGGTCACCACCTCCCATCCCGTGGGCCCCGGCCGCCCCACCTTCACCAGCGGCGACGGGATCCGGTACTCGGCGAGGTGGAAGCTGGTGCACGTGTCGTAGCCGGCGCCGAGCAGCAGCACGCGCGCGTGGAGCTCCTCCAGCCGGGCCAGCGGGCTGCGCTCGCCGAGGCGGCAGTCGAGGGCGTGGCCGCCGGTGATCTCCGCGGCGCGCGGGCCGACGGCGGCGAACGACGTCTGCGGATGCGCGCTGCGCAGGGCACCTGGCCAGGTCCGTACGGTCTCCGGGACGACGCCGACCCCGCGCGTGGGCGTGGTCAGCGGGTCGTACGCGGGCATGGTGGCCCGGATCGTCTCCCACCAGTCCTCGGGCACCGGCGGGTTGCTCCACACCGCCGGGTCGGAGAGGTCGCCGCTCTGGGTGGGGACCACCAGCGTGCCGTCCGGACCGAGGGCGTCGAGCAGTGCCTGGACGACCGCGACGGCGCCTCCGCAGACCCAGCCGAGGGCGCTGAGCGAGGAGTGCACGAGGAGGGTTTCACCGGTTCGGACGCCTAGCTCGCGCAGATGTGCCGCGAGGGTGTCCCGAGTGACAAGAGGCCCGGTCGGAGGGGGTGTGGACATGCTTCCGGAGTGTTCCGGACGGGGCCTCCAAGTGCCACCGGTTTGATCGATCAAAGATCGTTTCCGCAGGTCAGATTAGGTATGCCTAAGTGACGCAGGGCACCCGCGAGGCGCCCGGCCGCGGCTTGCCTGCCTTTGAGGAATTACGCAACAATGGCGTTGTGAAAAACGTCGGCGAGGCTCGGGAGACCCCCATGGGAACCCCTCAGGAGGAGCTCGCGACCGGGGAGCGCTCCACGCGCAACCGGGTCGCGCGGTCCATCCTGGACCACGGCCAGTCGACCGTCGCCGAGCTGGCCGGCCGGCTGGGACTGACCCAGGCCGCCGTACGCAGGCATCTGGACGCACTGGTCGCCGACGACGTCGTGGAGGCTCGCGAACAGCGGGTGTACGGCACGCGCACGCGTGGCCGTCCCGCCAAGGTCTTCGCGCTCACCGACTGCGGCCGTGACGCCTTCGACCAGTCGTACGACAAGCTGGCGGCGGACGCCCTGAAGTGGATCGCCGAGCGCGAGGGCGGGAGCGAGGCGGTCGCCGCCTTCGCCCGCGCCCGGATCGCCGCCCAGGCGAGCGTCTACCGCAAGGCGATCGAGGCGGCCACACCGGACAAGCGCACCGAAGCCTTGGCCAAGGCCCTGAGCGCCGACGGGTACGCTGCTACGGCGCGCAGCGCACCCCTCCCCCAAAAAGGCGAGCAGCTCTGCCAGCACCACTGCCCGGTCGCCCATGTCGCGGAGCAGTTCCCCCAGCTGTGCGAGGCGGAGACGGAGATCTTCGCCGAGCTGCTCGGAACGCACGTCCAGAGACTGGCGACCATCGCGCACGGCGACGGCGTCTGCACGACGTTCATCCCAAAGATTTCCCACACGCAAGTTCATAGCGACAACGCATCTGCAAGCACGGCCGGGAGGAACCCCGCATGACTCTCCCCATCGAGGAGACTGCCCACCCTGAGCTCGAGGGTCTGGGCAAGTACGAATACGGCTGGGCCGACTCCGACGAAGCCGGCGCCTCTGCGAAGCGTGGTCTGAGCGAGGACGTCGTTCGTGACATCTCCGCGAAGAAGAACGAGCCGGACTGGATGACCAAGCTCCGCCTCAAGGGTCTGCGGCTGTTCGACAAGAAGCCCATGCCGAACTGGGGCTCGGACCTCTCGGGCATCGACTTCGACAACATCAAGTACTTCGTGCGTTCCACGGAGAAGCAGGCGGAGTCCTGGGAGGACCTGCCCGAGGACATCAAGAACACGTACGACAAGCTCGGCATCCCCGAGGCGGAGAAGCAGCGCCTCGTCGCCGGTGTCGCGGCCCAGTACGAGTCCGAGGTCGTCTACCACCAGATCCGCGAGGACCTGGAGGAGCAGGGCGTCATCTTCCTCGACACCGACACCGCGCTGAAGGAGCACCCGGAGCTCTTCAAGGAGTACTTCGGCACCGTCATCCCGGTCGGCGACAACAAGTTCGCGTCGCTGAACACCGCGGTGTGGTCGGGCGGCTCCTTCATCTACGTGCCGCCGGGCGTCCACGTGGAGATCCCGCTCCAGGCCTACTTCCGTATCAACACGGAGAACATGGGCCAGTTCGAGCGGACCCTGATCATCGTCGACGAGGGTGCCTACGTGCACTACGTCGAGGGCTGCACCGCCCCGATCTACAAGTCGGACTCGCTGCACTCCGCGGTCGTCGAGATCATCGTCAAGAAGAACGCCCGCTGCCGCTACACGACCATCCAGAACTGGTCGAACAACGTCTACAACCTGGTCACCAAGCGCGCCGTCGCCTACGAGGGCGCGACCATGGAGTGGATCGACGGCAACATCGGCTCCAAGGTGACGATGAAGTACCCGGCCGTCTACCTGATGGGCGAGCACGCCAAGGGCGAGACCCTGTCCATCGCCTTCGCGGGCGAGGGGCAGCACCAGGACGCCGGCTCCAAGATGGTCCACATGGCGCCGAACACGTCCTCCAACATCGTGTCGAAGTCCGTGGCGCGTGGTGGCGGCCGTACCTCCTACCGCGGTCTGGTCGAGATCGGCGAGGGCGCCCACGGCTCGAAGTCGAACGTGCTGTGCGACGCGCTGCTCGTCGACACCATCTCCCGCTCCGACACGTACCCGTACGTGGACGTCCGCGAGGACGACGTGTCCATGGGCCACGAGGCGACCGTCTCCAAGGTCTCCGAGGACCAGCTCTTCTACCTGATGAGCCGCGGTCTGAGCGAGTTCGAGGCGATGGCGATGATCGTGCGCGGCTTCGTCGAGCCGATCGCCAAGGAGCTGCCCATGGAGTACGCCCTCGAGCTCAACCGGCTGATCGAGCTGCAGATGGAAGGCGCGGTCGGTTAAGACCCGCCGCCCGACAGCAGCCAGCAATTTCTGACGTAGGAAGAGAGCAGACCGACAGCCATGGCTGAGGCTCAGAACATCCCGGTGGGGTCCACCACCGCCGGCGCGGTGGCCGTTGCCGCCGAGTCGACCGTCGCCACGCGCATGAGCGCGCCCCCGTCCTTCGACGTTGCGGACTTCCCGGTCCCGCACGGCCGCGAGGAGGAGTGGCGGTTCACCCCGCTGGAGCGCCTGCGCGGGCTGCACGACGGCACCGCCGTGGCGACCGGCGACGGCCTCCAGGTCACCGTCGAGGCCCCGGAGGGCGTCACCGTCGAGACCGTCGGCCGCGACGACGCGCGCCTCGGCAAGGCGGGCACGCCCGTGGACCGGGTCGCCGCCCAGGCGTACTCGGCGTTCGAGAAGGCCGGTGTCATCACCGTCCCCAAGGAGACGGTCCTCACCGAGCCGATCCGCATCGCCGTGCACGGCGAGGGCGGGGTCGCCTACGGCCACCAGGTCGTGGAGCTCGGAGCCTTCGCCGAGGCCGTCGTCGTCATCGACCACACCGGTGACGCCGTGCTCGCCGCCAACGTCGACTACATCCTGGGCGACGGCGCCAAGCTCACCGTCGTCTCCGTCCAGGACTGGGACGACAAGGCCGTCCACGTCGGCCAGCACAACGCGCTGATCGGCCGGGACGCCACCTTCAAGTCGTTCGTGGTCACCTTCGGCGGCGACCTCGTACGCCTCCACCCGCGTGTCGCCTACGCCGGCACCGGCGGCGAGGCCGAGCTGTTCGGCCTGTACTTCACCGACGCGGGCCAGCACCAGGAGCACCGCCTCCTGGTCGACCACAACACCCCGCACTGCAAGTCCAACGTGATGTACAAGGGCGCGCTCCAGGGCGACAACGCCCACGCGGTGTGGATCGGCGACGTCCTCATCGAGGCCAAGGCCGAGGGCACGGACACGTACGAGATGAACCGGAACCTGGTTCTGACCGACGGCGCCCGCGTCGACTCCGTGCCGAACCTGGAGATCGAGACCGGCGAGATCGTCGGTGCCGGCCACGCCTCGGCGACCGGCCGCTTCGACGACGAGCAGCTCTTCTACCTGATGGCCCGCGGCATCCCGGCCGACGAGGCCCGTCGTCTGGTGGTCCGCGGCTTCTTCGCCGAGCTGGTCCAGCAGATCGGCGTCGACGACATCGAAGAGCGCCTCCTCGTGAAGATCAACGAGGAGCTGGAGGCCACGGTCTGATGGCTTTCGTACGCGCCTGTGGGCTGAGCGAGCTGGAGGAGGACACCCCCAAGAGGGTGGAACTCGACGGCACGCCGGTCTCGGTCGTGCAGACCGAGGGCGAGGTGTTCGCCATCCACGACATCTGCTCCCACGCGAACGTCTCGCTCTCCGAGGGCGAGGTGGAGGACTGCCAGATCGAGTGCTGGCTGCACGGCTCCTCGTTCGACCTCCGTACCGGCAAGCCGTCCGGCCTACCCGCGACGCGCCCCGTCCCCGTATACCCCGTAAAGATCGAAGGGGACGACGTGCTCGTCTCCCTCACCCAGGAGTCCTGAGGCACCCATGGCAACGCTTGAAATCCGAGACCTGCACGTCACCGTCGAGGCCGACAACGCCACGAAGGAGATCCTCAAGGGCGTCGACCTCACCGTGAAGCAGGGCGAGACGCACGCCATCATGGGCCCCAACGGCTCCGGCAAGTCGACCCTCGCCTACTCCCTCGCGGGTCACCCGAAGTACACGATCACCGGCGGCACCGTCACCCTCGACGGCGAGGACGTCCTGGAGATGTCCGTCGACGAGCGCGCCCGCGCGGGCCTGTTCCTGGCGATGCAGTACCCGGTCGAGGTCCCCGGCGTCTCGGTCTCCAACTTCCTGCGCACCTCCGCCACCGCCATCCGCGGCGAGGCCCCCAAGCTGCGTACCTGGGTGAAGGAGGTCAAGGAGGCCATGGAGCGCCTCAACATGGACCCGTCCTTCGCCGAGCGCAACGTCAACGAGGGCTTCTCCGGCGGTGAGAAGAAGCGCCACGAGATCCTTCAGCTCGAGCTGCTCAAGCCGAAGGTCGCGATCCTCGACGAGACGGACTCCGGTCTGGACGTCGACGCGCTGCGCATCGTCTCCGAGGGCGTCAACCGCGTCCGCGAGACCGGCGAGGTCGGCACCCTGCTGATCACCCACTACACGCGCATCCTGCGCTACATCAAGCCCGACCACGTCCACGTCTTCTCCGGCGGCCGCATCGTCGAGTCCGGCGGCGCCGAGCTCGCCGACAAGCTGGAGAACGAGGGCTACGAGGCCTACACGAAGGGTGGCGCATCCGCGTGACACAGCTGCCGGGCCTCCTCGACACCGAGGCGCTGCGCAAGGACTTCCCGATCCTGGACCGCGTCGTCCACGACGGCAAGAAGCTCGTGTACCTGGACAACGCGGCGACCTCGCAGACGCCGCGCCAGGTGCTCGACGTGCTCTCCGAGTACTACGAGCAGCACAACGCCAACGTCCACCGTGGCGTGCACGTCCTCGCCGAGGAGGCCACGGCGCTGTACGAGGGCGCGCGCGACAAGGTCGCGGAGTTCATCAACGCGCCCAGCCGTGACGAGGTGATCTTCACCAAGAACGCCTCCGAATCGCTCAACCTCGTGGCGAACATGCTCGGCTGGGCCGACGAGCCCTACCGGGTGGACCACGAGACCGAGATCGTCATCACGGAGATGGAGCACCACTCCAACATCGTGCCGTGGCAGCTGCTCGCGCAGCGCACGGGCGCGAAGCTGAAGTGGTTCGGTCTCACGGACGACGGCCGCCTCGACCTGTCCAACATCGACGAGATCATCACCGAGAAGACGAAGATCGTCTCCTTCGTGCTGGTGTCGAACATCCTGGGCACGGTCAACCCGGTCGAGGCGATAGTGCGCCGCGCGCAGGAGGTCGGCGCGCTGGTCTGCATCGACGCCTCGCAGGCCGCGCCGCACATGCCGATGGACGTGCAGTCCCTCCAGGCCGACTTCGTGGCCTTCACCGGCCACAAGATGTGCGGCCCGACCGGCATCGGCGTGCTCTGGGGCCGCCAGGAGCTGCTGGAGGACCTGCCCCCGTTCCTCGGCGGCGGCGAGATGATCGAGACGGTGTCGATGCACTCGTCGACGTACGCTCCCGCCCCGCACAAGTTCGAGGCGGGCACGCCCCCGATCTCGCAGGCGATCGGCCTCGGCGCGGCGATCGACTACCTCAACTCGATCGGCATGGACAAGATCCTCGCCCACGAGCACGCCCTCACCGAGTACGCGGTGAAGCGGTTCGCGGAGGTCCCCGACCTGCGGATCATCGGCCCGACCACGGCCGAGGACCGCGGTGCCGCGATCTCCTTCACGCTCGGCGACATCCACCCGCACGACGTGGGCCAGGTCCTCGACGAGCAGGGCATCGCCGTCCGGGTCGGCCACCACTGCGCCCGCCCGGTCTGCCTGCGCTACGGAATTCCTGCGACCACGCGAGCGTCGTTCTATCTGTACTCCACGCCGGCCGAGATCGACGCTCTGGTGGACGGCCTGGAGCACGTACGGAACTTCTTCGGCTGACGGGACGGGAAGAGCGACGCATGAAGCTGGATTCGATGTACCAGGAAGTCATCCTGGACCACTACAAGAACCCGCACGGGCGTGGTCTGAGGGATGGCGACGCCGAGGTGCACCACGTGAACCCGACGTGCGGCGACGAGATCACGCTCCGTGTGAAGTACGACGGCACGACGATCGAGGACGTCTCGTACGAGGGCCAGGGCTGTTCCATCAGCCAGGCGAGCGCGTCCGTACTGAACGAACTCCTCGTCGGCAAGGACCTCTCCGACGCGCGGAAGATCCAGGAGACCTTCCTGGAGCTGATGCAGTCCAAGGGGAAGATCGAGCCCGACGACGCGATGGAGGAGGTCCTGGAGGACGCGGTCGCGTTCTCCGGAGTCTCCAAGTACCCGGCCCGGGTCAAGTGCGCCCTCCTCAGCTGGATGGCGTGGAAGGACGCGACGGCCCAGGCCCTGGGCGGAGCCGACGCCGAAAGGAAGACGGCATGAGTGACACCGTGGAGATGAAGCCGGCCTCGGAGGAAGAGGTCCGTGAGGCGCTGTACGACGTCGTCGACCCCGAGCTGGGTATCGACGTCGTCAACCTCGGCCTGATCTACGGCATCCACATCGACGACGCGAACGTGGCGACGCTCGACATGACCCTGACTTCGGCGGCCTGCCCGCTGACCGACGTCATCGAGGACCAGGCCAAGTCCGCCACGGACGGCCTCGTCAGCGAGCTGCGCATCAACTGGGTCTGGATGCCGCCGTGGGGCCCGGACAAGATCACGGACGACGGCCGCGAGCAGCTTCGGGCGCTCGGGTTCAACGTCTGAGGCCACCAGGGGCTTGTCCGGCCCGAGGCCGGACACAAGCGGCGGTACCTGTCGGGTGCCGCCGCTTTCGTGTGCTCAGGCCAGCCCGCCGACCAGCCGGAACGACGAGTCCGACAGGTACAGGGAGCTGTACTCGAAGCGTTCGAGACGGACCACGAAGTCGCGGTGGCGCAGGAAGTGGCCCGGGTAGTTGACCGACTCCAGCATGGTGGCACCGGAGTGGGACGGCGAGGCGCGGGGGCAGAATGTGGCGTCCTGCCCGAAGAGGGACGAGCCGTCGTTGCGGTCGGCGCGCAGGACGAAGGCGCGGTGGCGCAGGTACCGGCCGTCCTGCGTGGCGAAGGAGTAACAGGAGCTGTTCGCCAGGCCCTTGACCTGTTTGAAGGTGGAGTCCTCGCGGGACTCCGAGCCGTGGACCCGGTCCAGCCTCACGTAACCGTCGCTCACATGCCAGTAGCGGTCCGGGTAGTTGACCGAGCGGACGGATCGCCAGGTGGTGGTGGCCGGTGGCTTCGGCGTGGCGGTCGGTGAACTGTCCTCGTGGGAAGGCGACTTGGACGGATCCGGCGCGGGTTTCGGCGTGCTGGCGTGCTGTTGGCCGGGCGACCGGGTCGTCGGCCGGTCCGTCGACAGGCCGCTCTTGCCCTTGGGAGGAGTCTCCGACGGGCTGGCGAAGGAGATCAGACCGGGGTACGACGTGTTCTCGGTGGCGGACGACGCCGAGGGTGACTCCTCCTCGGATTCCCTTTCGGATACGGCGATCGCGGTGACGCAGGCGACGATCGTCGCCACCGCCATCCCGCCCGCCAGCCACAGGCGGCGCGTCCCCGGCGCCCGTGAGGTGTCCGGGGCCCAGCCGTTCTCCCAAGGTTGGTCCTGAGACGGCCGGGACTTGTTGTCTGGCATGCGCTGTTCCCCCCAGCGGCGTCATGGGGCGACGACCGCGGCTGCGAAGGCCCGGTATGTGAACGATGAACAACACTAGTGGAACCGGTGGTCCCGGAGCAGCCCTTTGTCATGCCGTATCCACTGTCATCAGCCGTATCCACAACTCCGGTGCGCGCCCGGCACCTTGCCGGCGGGACCCGTCCCGACCCCGACCGCGGCAGGCGGCCGCCGGCCGCGGTACCCGCCCGTCGCGGCGCAGGGCATCATGGCCGGGCAGCGTCGAAGATCACGCACCCACAGGAGCCCTCGGATCATGGTCCACCGCATTCCCCCAGTACTCCGCCGAGCGCTCGCGGCCGCAGCGCTGTGCGGTGCGCTCGCCGTGGCCGCGGGCGGATGCACGGAGTCCGACGGCGGGGACGCCGACGCGCAGAAGGTGGAGCTGCCCGAGCCGGGGGTCGCCTTCGACTACCAGATCGGCGGCGCCTACCAGCCGCCCGCGGGCGTACGTGCGGTCTCCCGCGACCGCACCGCGAAACCCGCGCCGGGGGTGTACAGCATCTGCTACGTCAACGCCTTCCAGGCCCAGCCGGACGCCGAGGGCTGGTGGGAGGAGCACCACCCCGACCTGCTGCTCCGTGACGCCGACGACGCGCCGGTCGTCGACCGGGACTGGGACGAGGCCCTGCTGGACATCTCGACGGCCGCCAAGCGTGAACGGCTCGCCGGGATCGTGGGGAAGTGGATCGACGCCTGCGCCGAGTCCGGGTACCAGGCGGTCGAGGCCGACAACCTCGACTCCAACGAACGGTCCGACGGGCTGCTGACCGCCGAGGACAACCTGGCCTTTGGCAAGCTGATCGCCGCCCGGGCCCACGCGGCCGGCCTGGCGATCGGGCAGAAGAACGCCGCCGGCCTGGCACAGCAAGGGCGCCGCCTCGGCTTCGACTTCGCGGTCGCCGAGGAGTGCGGACAGTACGACGAGTGCGGCGCGTACGCGGACGCCTACGACGACCGGGTCTTCGTCATCGAGTACCGCTCCGACGGCCTCGCCGCGGCCTGCGCGGACTGGGGCGACCGGCTGTCGGTGGTCCTGCGCGACCTGGACGTCGTACCGGCGGGGGAGGGCGGATACCGCCGCCGTACCTGCTGAACCGCTCGGCACACAGGGCGGGTCCGGCCCTTTGTGTACGGTCGTACGCACCGTTGTGTACGCTTGTACACATGGGATACCTGCTGCTCGCCGGAGCCATAGCGGCCGAGGTGGCCGCCACGACCGCCATGAAGTACAGCGACGGCTTCAGCAGGCTGTGGCCGTCGCTGCTCACCGCGCTCGGATACGTCGTCTCCTTCGCGTTGCTCGCCCAGACGCTGCGGACCGTCTCCGTGGGCACGGCCTACGCGATCTGGGCCGGCGTCGGCACCGCGGCCATCGCCACCATCGGGGTCCTGCTCCTGGGGGAGGGAATGACGGTCACCAAGGCCGCCGGCATCGCGCTGATCATCGTCGGCGTGGTGGTGCTGAACCTGGGAGGCGCGCACTGATGGCCCGGCGCTACGACCCCGAGCGACGTCAGCGGATCATCGACGCGGCGATCCGGGTCGTCGGGGAGAAGGGCATCGCGGGGCTGAGTCATCGCACCGTCGCCGCCGCGGCCGACGTGCCGCTCGGCTCCACGACGTACCACTTCAAGACCCTCGACGACCTGTTGGTCGCCGCCCTGCGCCAGGCCAACGAGGGCTTCGCCAAGGTGATCGCCTCACGCGGCGGGCTGGAGGACCCGGACACCGACCTGGCCGGCGAACTCGCGGGCTGGATGGGCGAGTGGCTCGCCGGGGACCGCACCGGCGTCGAGCTGGAGTACGAGCTCTACCTCGCCGCCCTGCGCCGTCCCGCCCTGCGCCCCGTCGCCGACGAGTGGGCCCGGGATCTCGCCGACCGGCTGGCCCGTCGTACGGACGCGGTCACGGCACGGGCGCTGGTGGCGCTGATGGACGGGATCTGTCTGCAGGTGCTGCTCACGGAGGCGCCGTACGACGAGGAGTACGCCCGAGACGTACTGCGCCGCGTGATTCCCTGACGTGCGGCGAGCGCGGGAGGGCGTGCCGCGAGCCCGGGACGGGTGCCGCCACGACGTGCGTGTCCCGCGAGCGGCGGCCCGCACCCTGAGACGCCCCCGCCACCGGTTGGCCCGCGCGGCCCCCCGCCGGTTAGGTTGCCCTCATGACCGACACGACTGCTCCTCGCACCACCGGCGCCGTGGCCGCCGGCCTCGCCACGATCGCCGCCGACGGCACCGTTCTCGACACCTGGTTCCCCGCCCCCGAGCTCGTCGCCGAGCCCGGCCCCTCCGGCAGCGAGCGGCTGTCCGCCGAGAGGGCCGTGGAGCTTCTCGGCGAAGGCGCCGCCAAGGCGATCGGTCCGGACGCCCGCCGGGGCGTCGAGGTCGTCGCGGTCCGCACGGTCATCGCCTCGCTCGACGAGAAGCCGATCGACGCGCACGACGTCTACCTGCGCCTGCACCTGCTCTCCCACCGCCTGGTCCAGCCGCACGGCCTGAGCCTGGAGGGCCAGTTCGGCTTCCTCGCCAACGTCGCCTGGACCTCCCTCGGCCCGGTCGCCGTCGACGACGTCGAGAAGGTCCGGCTGAACGCCCGCGCCGAGGGCCTGCACCTCCAGGTGACCTCGATCGACAAGTTCCCGCGCATGACCGACTACGTGGCCCCCAAGGGCGTCCGCATCGCCGACGCCGACCGGGTCCGCCTGGGTGCCCACCTCGCCTCGGGCACCACCGTCATGCACGAGGGCTTCGTCAACTTCAACGCCGGCACCCTCGGCACCTCCATGGTCGAGGGCCGTATCTCCGCGGGCGTCGTCGTCGGCGACGGCTCCGACATCGGCGGCGGCGCGTCCACCATGGGCACGCTGTCCGGCGGCGGCAACGTGATCATCACCATCGGCGAGCGCTGCCTGGTCGGCGCCGAGGCGGGCGTCGGCATCGCGCTCGGCGACGAGTGCGTCGTCGAGGCCGGTCTGTACGTCACTGCGGGCACCCGCGTCACCATGCCCGACGGCCAGATCGTCAAGGCCCGCGAGCTGTCCGGCGCCTCCAACATCCTCTTCCGCCGCAACTCGGTCACCGGCACCGTCGAGGCCCGCCCGAACAACGCGGTGTGGGGCGGCCTGAACGACATCCTGCACAGCCACAACTGACGCCGTCAGTCGTACTCCGGCACGCTCACGTACGGGTTACTCGTCGTGACCTCCGCGCGGTCCAGGCAGATGAACGGGTGGACGCAGTTTCCGATCACACGCCGAACCGACGAGATGAGGACCGAGGGCTGATGACGGGTCGAGTGAAGACGAGCGGGCGGACCAGGACCGTGCTGCGCCTGGTGGTGGGTGTGCTGGCCGCGGGGGCGGCGTGCTGGCTGCCGGCCGGTACCGCGTACGCCGACGAGACCAACACGGGCTCGCACAACGGGCCCCGCATCGGGCTGGTCAACGTGGGGCAGGTGGACGACCCGATGGAGGATGTGCTGGAGCACTTCCTGCTCTTCGGCGACGGCTACAAGTGGGGCTGACCGCGCACTGAGCACGGCGAGCGTGAGCCGGGGCCCGTACCGCACAGGGAGGCGGTACGGGCCCCGGTGCGTGCGCGGAAGATCTTTCTGTGCGCAGGCATAGCGGCGGCGCCCCGCACGCGTCACGAGGGGTAGGAGAGGCGGGCACCGGGCCCGCCCGGGGGAAGAGAAGGTGACGATGGATGCCGAAGCGCAGGAGAGCTTTCGGGAGTTCGTGGGGAACCGGTCGTCCGCGCTGCTGAAGACGGCGGTACTGCTGGCCGGCGGTGACCGGCACGCCGCCGAGGACCTCCTGCAGAACGCCCTGATCAAGGCGGCCGGCCGCTGGCATCGCATCGACGAGCCCGAGGCGTACGTACGGCAGATCCTGTACCGGCAGCAGATCAGCCGCTGGCGGCTGAAGTGGCGGCGCCGCGAGCTGACCGTCGCCGAGCCGCCCGAGACCGCCGCGAACCCGGACGCCGCCCCCGCCGCCGAGCTACGGCTGCTGATGCGCGGCGCGCTGGCCCGGCTGACCCCGCGGCAGCGCACCGTGCTCGTGCTGCGCTACTTCGAGGACCTGCCGGAGGCCGACGTGGCCCGCATCCTCGGCTGCTCCGTCGGCACCGTGCGCTCCACCACCCACCGCTCGCTCGCCCGGCTGCGCACCCTCGCGCCCGAACTGGCCGCCCTCGGCTCCGGGTCCGCCGACGCCCGGCCGCAGCCGTCCCGTGACTTCTCGCCCGTGGAGGTGCGTTAAGTGAACGTCGAGGAACTCGTACGAGACTCCCTGCGGGAACTGGCCGCCGAGCAGACGCCGGCGGGTCCCGGTTACGCGGACCGGGTGCTGGGCGTCCGCCGACGCCGCCGCACCCGCAGGATCGCCACGGTCGCCGCCGCCACCGCGGCCGTCGTCGCCGTCGGGATCGCGGTGCCGCTGCTGGACGCCGGCCGGGAGGACGTGCGCCCGGCGAGCGTGCTGGACGGCCGTGGGACCAGCGCCCACCCGGACCAGTCGCCGCCGCGTGACCTGATCGCGGCCGGGGACGTGGCGCTCGCCGCCTACTCCACCTCGCGGATCGTCCCGCAGACGAAGAGCCGCGGTGTCGCCGAGCGCACCTACTGGCTCCTGGACCCGAAGACCGGGCGGTACGAGAAGGACGACAGGTGGTCCTTCGTCGCCGTCGCGCCCGGGATCACAACGGCCGCCGTACTGGAGCGGAACCTGCCCGCCCGGCGGATCGGCCTGCTCGACCTCGCGACGGGGGAGGTCGAGCGGTGGATCCCGGTGGACCACGGGGTCGGCGGGCTGGCGTACTCGTACGACGGGCGGAAGCTGGTCGCGACGACGTACGACGACAACCCCGACCTGCGTATCAGGCAGACGGGCGGGGACGGGGCGGTCCCCTGGGTGCCGGAGTTCGGCGAGTCGAGCCGCAGCGGCTTCCATGTCGTCGACGTCGCCTCCGGCACGGCCTCCTGGACCGGCGTCCGGTCCGGCAGTCGCGACATCAACTCCCGCCAGGACTTCGCCTTCAGCCGGACCGGTGACCTGGTGTACACGCCGGTCATCGGGCCCAGGGACGGTTCGCAGCAGTTCTACGACCTCGACGGCAACAAGGTCGCGGCGCCGGCGAACGAGCGCCACCTGCGTACGGACGTCGGCGCCAGGCTCTCCCCGGACGGCAGCCTCGCGGCCACCGGGCTGTCCAAGGAGGTCCCCGACAAGTCCTACTCCTCGATCCGCGATCCGCTCACCGGCAAGGAGATCACCAAGGTGCGCGGCGCCGAGCTGCTCGCCTGGGTGGACGAGAAGCGGCTCATCGCGCAGGAGCGGACCGCGGGCAAGGGACTGTACCGGCCCCGGCTCGTCCTGGTGACGATCGGCAGCGACGACGTCGAGTGGCTGAGCGGCCCGAGCGCGCAGAAGGACGAGGACCTGTCCTACGAGTGGCAGCCGGTACTCGCCCGGCGCTGATCAGCCGGCCGTCAGCTCCTCGTAGGCCGCCAGCAGCCCGTCCACCGCCGCACGGCCGGCGGGCCGCAGCGGCGCGCGGACGGGGCCCGCGGGCAGGCCGAGCTCATTGAGCAGCGCCTTGGCGGTCACCGTGCCGGGCAGGCCCGCCGACATCATCAACTCGATGAGCGGCGTGGCGCGTTGCTGGAGGCGGGCGGACACGGGGGTGTCGCCCGCCTCGAACGCGTCGAGGACCGCGCGGAGTCGGTCCGGTACGACGTTGGCGACCGTGCTGATGTAGCCGGCGCCGCCGACCGCGTACAGCGCGAGGTTGTGCTCGTCGCAGCCCGCGTAGTACGCCAAATCCGTGCGGGACAGCACCTTCTGGGCGCCGAGGAAGTCGTAGGAACAGTCCTTCACCGCGACGATCCGGGGGTGCTCGGCGAGCCGGATCAGCGTCTCCGGCTCGATACGCGTGCCGGTGCGGCCCGGGATGTCGTACAGCGTGAGCGGCAGTCCCGAGGCGTCCGCGACGGTCCGGAAGTGCTCCTCCAGCGCGTCCTGCGGAGGCTTGCTGTAGTACGGGCTGACCACCAACACACCGTCCGCGCCCGCCTTTTCGGCCTCCAGGGCGAGCTCCACGGTGTGCCGTGTGTCGAACGTGCCGATCCCGGTCACGATCGACGCCCGGCCGCCCACAGCCTCCCGTACCGCCTCGACGAGGGCCGCCTTCTCGGCGTCGGTCGTGGTCGGTGACTCGCCCGTCGTACCGGAGAGCACCAGTCCGTCACAGCCCTGGGAGACCAGATGGTCGGCGAGCCGCTGGGCCCCGTCGAGATCGAGCCCGCCGTCCGCGGAGAAGGGCGTGATCATCGCGCACAGGGCGCGGCCGAAAGGCGGGGCGGCGGAAGCGGGTGTCGTCATGGAACCAGTTTCGACAGACCGACAGTGAAGCTCCACTTAATTCTTCTACGAGGTATGCGTAAGTATTGCTGTAGTGAAGTCCATCAGGCCCTATGTCCAATACGCCCTTCATGGGTCACCATGGCCAGGACGGTCACCGCCATCGGCCCATGGAGGCGTCATGAAGCTCGGCAAGGCACTGGCCACCGGAGTCGCGGAAGAGCGGCCGCAGGACCACGAGGAGGAGCTCGAACTCCCCGAGGTGGTCGAGGAACTGAAGGCCCCCGAAGAGGTCCCGGCCGTCCGATGAGGCTGCGGCTTCCGGAGGAACGCCCGACGGAGCCGCTGACCGGATACAAGATCGCCCACCCGATGCTGTCCCAGGACGGCACCCGGGCCGGGTTCACCGGTGTGTCGCTGGGCGGCGCGCTGCCGTACGGAGTCCTGGCCGACGCGTCCTGCGTCTACGGGCTGCGACACCGGGCACCGAGCCGCCGCTGCGACTGCGGCTTCCACTGCGTGCACGACCGCACGGTGGCCGAGGCGCTGCTGTGCACGACCGAGCACCGGGCGGCGGCCCTGCTCGAAGTCACCGTGCTGGGCCGGTACATCCGCTTCGAGCGCGGCTTCCGCTACGCCCGTCAGCGGGTGCGCACCGCCACGGTCGGGCCGTGCGTCTGCGGTACGGTCGCCGCCGCCCTGGCCGACGCCGGCTGGGGCCGCCCCGGCTGGCGGGCGCTCGCCCCTTCCTGCGCGGGCTGCCTGCGCGGCCGTACGTCCGTCTCGCTCGCGGGGTTCGCCCGGCTGGGGGCGGAGGGGCTGCGGGTGGTGGCCGGCAAGGGGGCGTCCGTCGCGCTGACCGGCCCAGGTCCGGCCGACGACCTCGGCGTCCCCGAACTCGCCGCCGAGGCCGCGCTGTTGCAGGCCCGCCTCGACTGGTTCCAGGCCCAGCTGGCCCGGCTGGGCGAGCACGGGCCGGGCGGCGGCGGACGGCAGGGATAGCGGGGGCGGGTCCGGGTACCCGGGTGTTCCGAACCGGGCGCGGGCGGGCGCCTGACCGGAACCACGGCTTGCGAGCCGGTGCGGGACGGGGACCGCTCGGCGGGCGGACCCGTCGCGCGGGCGGGTGCCACTCATCGCCCGGTTCGGATCGGACATCGCGGAGACTCAGGAGACCAAAGGGAAGGGCGCGTGCGATGACGGACAGGAGGACGGGGGCGGAAGGGACTGCGGGGGAGCCGGCCGACGAAGCGGTCAAGGGTGCTGCCGCGAAGGCCGGAGCCGAGGGGGTCGGCGGGGCCGAGGGGTCCAAGGGGACCCGCGGAGCCAAGGGGCCCAACGGGCCCGGCGCGGCCAAGGAGTCGAAGGGGGCCGGCGGAGCGAAGAGGTCCAAGGAGCCTGGCGGAGCCAAGGAGGCAAAGGGGCCCGGTGGAGCCGAGGAGCCCAAGGGAGCCGGTGGAGCCGAAGAGGCCAAGGGAGCCGGTGGAGCCGAAGAGGCCAAGGGGGCCCGTGGAGCCAAGGGGCCCGAGGAGCTGCGGCGGCAGATCGAGGAGACGCGGAGCGAGCTCGGCGACACCGCGGCGGAGCTCGCGGGGAAGGCGGATGTGAAGGGCCGGGCCCTGACCCGTGCCGCCGACCTCAGGGACAAGGCGGGTGCCATGACCGTGCAACTGCGCAGCAGCGTGGGCCAGGCCGGGCAAGCGGTGCAGGACCGGGCGGCTCAAGCCGGGCATGCCGTCCAGGATCGGGCGACCCAGGCCGGGCACGCCGTCCAGGATCGGGCGACCCAGGCCGGGCACGCCGTCCAGGACCGGGCGACCCGGACCGGACACAGGGTTCACGACAAGGCGACGCGCGCGGGGCACGCCGTGGAGGGCCGTGTACCGCGCCCCGTCCGGACCGTCGTCCAGGCCGGCCTACGGCACCCGAAGCCGGTACTGGTCGCCGGGGCGGCCGTGGGAGCGGTGGTCGCGACCGGGGTGCTGCGGCGACGCCACCACGGGCACCGCTGAGGCGCAGAGCGAAGGCGCAGAGCGAAGGCACAGAGCGAAGGCGCGGGCGGCGCGGGCGGCGCGGGCGGCGCAGGCGGCGCAGGCGCGCGCACGGCCAGAGGGCGCGGGACCGGTCACCGGCCCCGCGCCCTGCCGCGTGCGCCCGAGTCCCGCAGTCCCGCGAACCCCCGCCCTCCAGGCGCCACTTGACCTCAAGTCCGGTTGAGGTCGAAAGGTGGTCGACATACGCATCGACCACCGATTCCCGGAGGCCTCCGTGACCCGTCGCACCACCACCCACCCCGACCTCACCCACCCGGGGATCGGCGCCCCCTTTTTCAGTACCTGGCGCGTGGGCACCCCCATTCGGCAGCGGCAGACCGTAGAGGCGATCGCCGACACCTGGCAGCGCCGCCCCTGGCCCGCCGACGGCCTCCTCGGCTACCACGTCTACACCGGCCACGACGCCTCCACCCTTCTCCACTACTCGCAGTGGAGGAGCGAGGAGGCCTTCGAGGCGTTCACGAAGGTGCACCGGCAGGAGCGTGTCGACGAGATAGACACCGCCGTACCGGGCATCGAGCGGCTGTGGCTCGGCCGGTACCGGCACTACCGCAGCCTCCGTCGGCCGGACGACACCCGCGTCCCCGGCTGCATCGTGATCGTCGACATCGAGTTCGACGGCCCCGACCCCGACCGGCAGCGCGCCTGGGTCGACGCCGTTCTGGAGGCGCTGGAGAACGAGCCCAACCCTCACCCCGGCGGCATCTCCGGCCACTTCCACCTGAGCACCGACGGCACCCGCGTCCTCAACTACGCCGAGTGGGAGAGCGCCCAGGCCCACATCGAGGCCCTCGGCGCCCCGGGCGACGGCATCGGCTCGGCGACGGAGCTGTGGCAGCGCGTGCAGACCTGGCCCGGACTGAAGCACAGCACCGTCAGCCGGTACGACCACGCCCTCGGCCTCGTCCCCGACTGACCTGTGGGTTTCCGGGAGAGCGGGCCGAACCAAACCGAAAACTCGAACCGTCTGGACAAAAAAAGTTTTCGGTGAGACGGTGGACCCATGCTGGACGTCACCGTGATCGAGGACCCCGAGGCCGCAGCCGTCTCCCTGGACCCCATAAGGGCCCGGCTGCTCGCCGAGCTGGCGGCCGGGCCCGCGTCGGCCGCCATGCTGGCCGGCAAGGTCGGGCTGCCCCGGCAGAAGGTGAACTACCACCTGAAGGCGCTGGAGCGGCACGGACTGGTCGAGCTGGCCGGTGAGCGCCGCAAGGGCAACGTGACCGAGCGGCTGATGCGAGCGACCGCCGCGTCGTACGTGATCTCGCCGCTCGCGCTCGCCGCCGTGCAGCCGGACCCGGACCGCTTCCGCGACCAGCTGTCCGCCCGCTGGCTGCTCGCGCTCGGCGCCCGGCTCGTCCGGGACGTCGGCTCGCTGATCACCGGTGCGACGAAGGCCCGCAAGCGGCTGGCGACGTACGCGCTGGACGGCGAGGTCCGCTTCGCCTCGGCCGCCGAACGTGCCGCCTTCATCCAGGAGTTGACGGCGGGCGTGAGCGCGCTGATCCGCAAGTACGACGCGCCCGACGCCGAGGGCGGCCGGGATCACCGGATCGTCGTGGCCGTACATCCCACGGTCAAGTCGGACAACCCGAACCCGAACCCGAATCAGGGCCAGAGCCCGAACCACATCCCTGAACTCGACAGTCAGTAAGCAGGAGTCCACCATGTCCAAGGAATTCGAGATCGCCCGCGAGTTCGAGGTCGACGCCACGCCCGAGGAGGTGTGGGAGGCGGTGACCGCCGGTACCGGCGGCTGGCTGTGGCCGATGGAGGCACCCGAGCCGCGCGAGGGCGGCAAGGGCCCCTTCGGATCGACCGTCACCGCCTGGGACCCGCCGCACCGCTACACCAACCGCGTCGAGGACGTGGCGGGCATCTCCGAGCAGACCCTCAACCAGCTCGACTACACGATCGAGCCGCGTGACGAGGGCCGCCGCGCCTGGGTGCGGTACGTGCACAGCGGGATCTTCGTCGACGACTGGGACAACCAGTACGACGGCGCGGCCCGGCACACCGAGTTCTACCTGCACACCCTGCGCGAGTACCTCACCCGCTTCCGGGGTCGCCCGGTCACCGCCTTCGCCACCTTCGACGGGCCCGAGGCGTCCAAGGCGTCCGATGCGTTCGTCACCGTGGGCCGTGCGCTCGGCCTCGCCGACGACACGGCGCAGGGCGCGCGGGTGCAGGCGCGCGGTCCGCAGGGGCAACTCGTCGGCGCCGTCGTCGACTTCCGCAACCCGTACTTCCTCGGACTGCGCACCGACGACGCGCTCATCCGCTTCTTCGGACGCAACCACTGGGGCTACATGGTCGGCATGTCGGTGCACGCCTTCGCGCCGGACGCCGACGCCGAGGCGGTCGAGGAAACGTGGAAGGGCTGGCTGAACGGCGTGTTCAGCCAGCCCTGAGACCCGGCGACGGTTACGGACGGAACCGCAGCACCTGCGGGTCGTGGTCGCTGATCTGGTCGTTGAACTCCGCGTTGATGTGCACGCTGTCGTACTCGAAGTCGCAGGAGCGCCGGATCGACGGGCTGATCAGGATCTGGTCCAGCGTCTGGGCGTTGCCCTGGTAGACGTACGAGTAACGCTCGCTCTTCGGCAGCGACTTGATCGCCGACCACAGGGCGCCGTCGCCCTCGAGGATCTTCACGGTGTCGGAGAACTCGAAGTCGTTGATGTCGCCGAGGGCGATCACGTCCGCGTTCTTCTGCGTGTCGAGGATGTCCTTGACGAAGGCGTGGATCGCGGTGACCTGCGCGTGGCGCTGGACCTCCGAGCTGCGCGCCGGCGGCTGGAACTGCGCGGTCAGACCCTGGTCGCCACCCTTGGAGTTGAGGTGGTTGGCGATCACGAAGACGGTCTTGCCGCGGAAGACGAACTCGCCGGCCAGCGGCTTGCGGCTGTTGGTGAAGGCCGCGTTCGCCGGGTCGATCCGGCCGGGGGAGACCGTCAGGGCGGCCTTGCCGCCCACCTTGGTCACACCGGCGGCGGTGGTGGCGTCGCCGCCCGCGCGGTCGGTGAAGGAGACCCGCTCCGGGTTGAACAGGAACACCTGGCGGATGTTGCCGCCCGGCTCACCGCCGTCGGCGTTGTTCACCGGGTCGATCGAGCGCCAGTCGTACTTGGGGCCGCCCGCCGCGACGATCGCGTCGGTCAGCTTGGCCATCGTCTGGTCGGCGGCGACCGTGTCGTCCTTCGTCGCGCCGTTGTTGTCCTGGATCTCCTCCAGGGACACGATGTCCGGCGACTGCAGGTTCTTCACGATCGCGGAGGCGTGCTCGGCGAACGTGGCGTCGGACGGGTCGAGGTTCTCCACGTTGTACGTGGCGACCGCCAGCTCGCCGCGCGACTGCTTCTGCGTGGTCTCCCGCTCCAGACCGGCGCTCTTGAGCGTGCCGATCCGGTTGGCGACCAGCGTGTAGCCGCCGAACTGGTTGTAGTCGAGGGGGCCGGACGTGGCGCCTTCGAGGACGTCACCGACGTTCGCCACCGGGAAGTCGGCGGTCTTGCCCAGGGACTGGATCTGGAGCCGGCCGGTGTTCTGGGAGTCGTAGGAGCCGTAGACCGTGCCGCCGCGGCGGTTGCGGTGCTCCCACGGCTTCACCGTGACCCACAGCTCGGTGTACGGGTCGGTGGCGCCCACCACGCGAGTGTCGGCGACCTGGACGTTCTCGCCCTCCAGGGACTCGTAGTAGTCCAGGGCGTACTTCGTGGGCTCCAGCGTCAGGCCGTTGACCGAGCCGCCGGCGGCGGTGTCGCCCTGCGGGCTGTAGACGGCCGGGACCGACTTCGCGTCGATCACCTTGGCGGCCGGGACGGCGTTGCCGCTGGAGACGACGGTGAACGTCGGCTTGGTGATCTCGGTGATCGACTGATTGCCGGTGTTGGCGCCGCCCGGGACGTACTCCTGGACCGTGCCCGACACCGTGACCGCGTCGCCGACGGCGACGCCCTTCGGCGTGGAGTTGGTGTAGACGAAAATGGCCTCGCTGGTGAGCGGGCTGTCGTCCGCCTGCGGGTCCTGGATCCAGAAGCCTCTGGAGGAGCCGTAGGTGCGCACGCCGGTGACGATTCCGGCCACGTCCGTGACCTGCTTGCCGGCGTACGGGGATATTCGGGTACTGCCCTGGATGTCATGGATGCGCACGGAGTCGGCGTGCGCGGGCGCGGTGAGCACCACGGTGGACGCCGCGGAACAGACGGCGGCGACGGTGAGCGCGGCGAGACGTGCGGACTTCTTGCTCGGCAACGGGATCCCTCCGGGGACATACGTGGGTGCCGGGACGAGGGTGACGCGTGGAACGTGGGAGTCGCGACCGGTGGGGCGGAGGCAACGCGCGTAGAAAATACAGTGAACAGATGTCCGCCAGATTTCTACGCGCGTAATCTCCTGCCTGGTCACGCCACTTGTCAAGGTTTCGGCCATGTACGTGGCCTGACGGGGAGATGAACCGGGCGGCATGGGTGGAAATCCGTCTAGGCTGAGCGGTTGAGCCGCGATGTACAGCGGCCGAGCCGTGATGGGTCGTGATGCGTGGTGAAGCGTCGTGATCCGTCGTGATGCGTCGTGATGTGTACGGCCTTGCAGAACGTCCTAGGAGAACCAGCCGATGTCAGACAGCTCCCGCTCCCCACTGCCGCCGGTGCGGCTGCACCCCGAAGCGGAGCTGGCGCGGGACGCGCTGTCCACGCCGTTGCTCGCCCGGGCCGCGCGGCTGGCCCGCTGGGCCGGGCCCGACACCCGGGTCGACGCCGGGGGCGGCCTCGTCGACGAGCAACTGCCCGCCGCCGCCGAGGTCCTCGGGCTGAGCGGCGACGACGCCGCCGCGTACGCCGGTGAGGCCTGGCGGGTGGCCGTCGACACCGGACTGGTCGAGATCGTCGACGAGGAGGCGGGCACCGTCGCGGCCGGCGCGGATCTGGCCGTGCTGACCGGCGGTTCGCCGCAGGACGTGCTCGGCGTGTGGCTCGGCGCGGTGGAGACGGTGCTCGCGGACGCGAGCGTGCCCGACCTCGACGACCTGGTCGACGCCATGGACGCGGGCGGCGAGGTCGACCTCTCCTCGCTGGACTGGGACCCGGAGGCCGAGGCGGAGTTCCTCGACGGTGTGCTCGGCAACCTGTACCTGCTGACGGTCAGCGAGGACGGCCCGGGCGACGCGCCCGTACCACTGCCCGCCCTCGCCGCGTCGATGATCGTGCCCAGCGACATGGGCGAGCCCACGAACGACGTGCTGGAGCAGGTGTCCGACGCGATGATGCGCCTCGACGACCAGTTCCGGCTGCTGGAGCCGGTCGGTCTTGTGGAGTACCAGCCGGTGGACGAGGCGCTGATGGCGGACGCCGAGGAACAGTCCACCGCCGTCGACGACACCGACGTGACGCGCTACGGCATGGTGCGGCTGACCCCGCTCGGGCGGTACGGGCTGCGGGCCCGGCTGCTGGAGGCCGGGTTCGAGGCGCCCGCGGTCGGCGACCTCGCGGACAAGGGCGCCGACGCGCTGCTCGACGGGACGGCCGGCTACCCGCAGTCCGCCGCACAGGCCGAGACCGAGCAGTGGCTGGCCGCCCGGCCCGAGCCCCTTGCCGCGGCACGGGAGTTGCTGGCCGCAGCGCGCGGCCTGGACGCCGGGGCGCCGCTGCGGAGGCTGCGCTGCCAGCAGGCCCTGTCCCTGGTGGGTGCGGAGGCCGAGCCGGCGCTGCGGGAGGTCCTCGACGATCCGGAGCTGGGCGGGCTGGCGCGGGTCTGGCTGAGCGAGGCGGGGTTCGCCGACGTGCCCGCGCCGTCGCAGGACCTGGTGTTCTGGCTGACCGTCGACACGGTCGCCGCGCAGCTGGCGGCGGAGGGGAACTCCGACGAGCTGAGGGAACTGGTGCAGGGGTTGGCCGCGCAGCACAGCGGGTTCTTCGCCGCGGCCTGGCGGGTGGATCACCCCGCGACCGCGGATGTGCTGGAGGCGATGGGGCGGTTGCATCCGGACAAGAAGGTCGCGAAGGAAGCGCGGAAGGCTGCGTTCAAGGCGCGGTCGCAGCAGGGGGGCTGAGCTTGATTCGCGGGTGCGGGTGAGTGGGGGCTGGTCGCGCCCACGCGGCGGAGCCGCATATTCGACACAGGCCCGCGCCCCTTTGGGCGTTGTTCAACTGGTGTTCACGCGTGGGCGGGACCGTTGCGCCGTCTCGACGCCCGCCACCCTCCACGGCACCCACTGTCACAGGAGACACCATGTCGCTCACCCGCAGGGACTTCGCAAGGAACTCCGCGATCACCGGTGCCGGTGTCGCACTGGCGGGCAGTGCGGGCGTTCTCGCCACCGCACCGAATGCGCTCGCGTCCACGGACACCGAGGTCGCGAGCGAGGAGTCCGCGGACGCTCACCGTGGCGGGGTGGGATACGGACCGCTGCTCCCGGACCCCAAGGGCATCCTCGCGCTGCCCGCCGGGTTCAAGTACCGCGTCATCACCCACAGCGGGAAGACGAAGCTGGAGTCGGGCGAGTTCACGCCCTCCAACCACGACGGCACGGCCGCCTTCGACGGGCCGCGCGGCACCACCCTCCTCGTCAACAACCACGAGCTGAAGGGCCCGCGCGCCAACTGGAAGTACCCCGTCCCGCTGACCGAGGGCCTCGTCTACGACCCCGCCGCCTCCGGCGGCTGCACGGTCGTCGAGGTTCGCCCCGACGGACAGGTCGCCGAGTGGGTCGGCATCGCCGGCACCTCCACCAACTGCGCGGGCGGCCGCACCCCCTGGGGCACCTGGCTCACCTGCGAGGAGAACTCCGACAGGGCCGGCACCAACGGCATGACCAAGGACCACGGCTACGTCTTCGAGGTCGACCCCAGCGACCGGCGCGCCAACCGCGACCCCAAGCCCCTGAAGTTCTTCGGCCGCTACGACCACGAGGCCGTCGTCATCGACCCCAGGCGCGGCCACGCCTACCTCACCGAGGACGCCGCCTCGCCCAACGGCCTGCTCTTCCGCTGGACCCCGCCGAAGGGCTTCGAGTACGGCCGCGGCAAGTTCCGCACGCTCGCCGACGACGCCGGTGTCCTCCAGGCCCCCAAGTGCTTCGACTCCGGCGGCAAGTTCGTCGACGACCTGTCCCGCGCCACGAAGATCGGCACGGTCTACGGCGTCGACTGGGTGGACGTCCCCGACCGCGACGCGAAGACCACCCCCGTACGCAAGCAGTTCGCCGACGGCGAGATCACCCGCGCCCGCAAGCTGGAGGGCATGTGGTGGGGCGACGGCGGTGCCTACATCGTCTCCTCCTACGCCCGTGCGGAGAGCCCTGCCCAGCACGACGGCCAGGTCTGGTTCTACGACCCCAAGCGCCGCACCCTGACCCTGAAGGTCCTCCTCGGCGTCAACCCCGACCCCTCCAAGGACGGCGCCTTCGACGGACCCGACAACATCACCGTCTCCCCGTACGGCGGCCTCGTCCTCGCCGAGGACGGCGAGGGCGTCCAGCACCTCTTCGGCGCCACCGACAGCGGCCGCACCTACCCGATCGCCCGCAACGAGCTGAACATCGGCACCGCGGAGGAGCCGGAGTACAGCGAGTTCGCCGGCGTCACGTTCTCGTGCGACGGCCGCACGCTGTACGCGAGCATTCAGACGCCGGGGATCATGCTGGCCATTACCGGGCCCTGGAAGCGTCAGCGACGGTAATTAATTCGCTCGCCCGTCCCGCGGTACCCCTCCTAGAGTGATGAACGTCCAGGTGCGAAGGCAGGACCTACTTCCACTCTTAATGGGGAGGCCGCGGGTTCGAATCCCGCCACCGGTACCACGTGCCGGTGTAGCTCAGCGGCAGAGCACCTAATGTCGGTTCCGCCGACCTGAACTCTGGACACCACAACTTCATGCACTTCCCGGTGCGCAGGCTGCGGCTACTTCTTCTCCAAAAAGAATCCCTTGCCGCCGCCGACTTGATCTCGGGAGGCGCAGCTCATGGTGAGTGCCCGGTGCGCAGGCGGCGGATACTTCGGGAACTGGTGGGGGACACCCCTCGTGCGGGTTCGAATCCCGTCATCGACTCAGGGTCGATGTGGCGGAACGGAAGACGCGCCAGTTTATAGTCACCGCAGCCGAATTCGAACTCGGGCACCCTCCTTTTGCTGCGCCTCCCTCCGAAAATGTCAATGAATTCGGGGGAATTCACCATGTCGCGATTCAACAAGCGAGCCGCCAGGGCGCAGCCCACCTCCCGCGTCACCTCGACGGGCCGAGTGCTCCGTACGTACGAGGGCGGCCGCGGTCATGAGCGGGACGCGCGCTCCGAGCTCTTCCTTCTGTCGGTCGCCAACTTCGTCTCGCAGCACACCTTCTACGAGACCGGCACCGACCGCGACACCCGGTTCGCGCGACTCGTACGGGACCTCGCGGTCACGGACCCTGCGTGGACGGCCGGCCTGCTCGGCTGGCTGCGCGGCGAGGGCAACCTCCGTACGGCCTCCGTCGTGGGCGCCGCCGAGTACGTGCACGCACGCCTGGAGGCGGGCGCCACCGACGGCCCGTCCAACCGGCAGGTCATCGCTTCCGTGCTGCGGCGCCCGGACGAGCCCGGCGAGCTGCTCGCGTACTGGACGGCGACGTACGGCCGTAACGTGCCCAAGCCCGTCAAGCGTGGTGTCGCCGACGCCGTACGACGTCTCTACAGCGGCAAGTCGCTGCTGAAGTACGACACCGCGTCCAAGGGTTACCGCTTCGGCGACATCCTCAACCTGGTGCACGCGGCGCCGGACCCGGACAAGCCGTGGCAGGGCGAGCTGTTCCGGTACGCCCTCGACCGTCGGCACAACCCCGACACCGCGCTGCCGCCCGCGTCCAACCGGACGCTGGTCGCGCATCGCGAGCTGATGGCGCTGCCGGTGGACCAGCGGCGTGCGGTCGTCACGTCCGAGGGCGGTGCCGAGCGGCTCGCCGCGGCCGGGATGACGTGGGAGGCGCTGGCGGGCTGGCTCCAGGGTCCGATGGACAAGGAGGCCTGGGAGGCCGTGATTCCGTCGATGGGCGCGATGGCGCTGGTACGGAACCTGCGGAACTTCGACCAGGCCGGTGTGTCCGACGAGGTCGCCGCGCAGGTCGCGGCACGGATCAGCGACCCGGCGGAGGTCGCGCGGTCGCGACAGTTCCCCTTCCGGTACCTCGCCGCGTACCAGCACGCGCCCTCGCTGCGCTGGGCGTACCCGCTGGAGCAGGCGCTCGGCCACTCGCTGGCGAACGTGCCGGCGCTGCCCGGCCGGACGCTGGTGCTCGTCGACCGTTCGGGCTCGATGTTCTGGTCGCAGCTGTCCGACCGCTCGGAGCTCAACCGGGCCGACGCGGCGGCGATCTTCGGCACGGCGCTGGCGCTGCGCGCGAAGGACGCGGACCTCGTCGAGTTCGGCACCACGAGCCGGCGCCTGACCTTCGGCAAGGGCGAGTCGGTGCTCAAGATCCTGGGCCGCTTCGGTGACCTGGGCGGCACGGACACCACCTCGGCGGTCCGCGCGCACTACCGGGGGCAGGACCGGGTGCTGATCGTCACCGACGAGCAGTACGCGCACAACCGGCACGGCGACCCGACCCGGCAGGTCCCCGCCGACGTGCCGGTCTACACCTGGAACCTCGCCGGCTACCGGGCGGGTCACGGCCCGTCGGGGAAGGCGAACCGGCACACCTTCGGCGGTCTGTCCGACGCCGCTTTCCGGATGGTTCCGCTGCTTGAGAGCGCTCGGGACGCCGACTGGCCCTGGGCGGCCTGAGGCCTGAGGCCTTGGGTCTTGGGTCTGGGGCCTGAGGCCTGAGCTCGGAGCGTGGCCCGCACTTCACTGGGGTGCGGGCCACACCCTTGTCCGGGCGCGAATTGACATCTAACATTTCAGTTCGTGGAGGCGATACGACCCGTGAGCCGGACCCTGCTCAGGGACCGGGCGTACGAAGCGATCCGGGACGCCATCGTGGCCGGGGAGATCGAGCCCGGCGCGGTGGTGCGGGACGCCGATCTCGCCGAGCGGCTCGGGCTGTCCCGGGCGCCCGTACGCGAGGCGTTCTCGCGGCTCGTGGACGAGGGGCTGCTGGAGAGCAAGCCGCAGAGCTACACACGCGTGACGCCGGTCGTGGCCGCCGACGTACGGGACGCGGCCGCCGTGGTCGGCGCCATGCACGAGTTGGTGACGCGGGTCGCCGTGCCCCGGCTGATGGCCGCGGACGTGGAGATCATGCGCGCCGCCAACGAGCGCTTCGCCGCCGCCGTCACGGCGGGTCAGGTGGACCTCGCCCTGCGGGCCGACGACGAACTGCACGACGTCCTGGTACGGGTGAGCGGCAACCGCGCGGCCGCCGCCACCGTCGCCCGCTACACCCCGCTCATCCGCCGCCTGGAGCGCCGGCGCTTCGGCGAGGGCGGCACCTGCCGTTCGGCCGGGCTGCACGAGCGGCTGATCGAGGCATGCGCCGCCGGGGAGGTGGACGCCGCGGTCCGCGTCACGGCGGAGATCTGGCGCACCCTCGCCGACCTGGCCGACTTCGACTGACGCCGAGACCCACAGACACGCCGGAGCCCTGGAGGCGCCCCATGTCCCTTTCCGTGCCGTTCTCCTCGTACGACCGCTACCCCCTCCTCTTCGGCCCGTCCCCCGTGCACCCCTTGGAGCGCCTGACCGCCCACCTCGGCGGTGCCTCCCTCTGGGCCAAGCGAGAGGACTGCAACTCCGGGATCGCGTACGGCGGCAACAAGACCCGCAAGCTGGAGTACCTGGTCGCCGACGCGCTCGCGCAGGGCTGCGACACCCTCGTCTCGATCGGCGGCGTGCAGTCCAACCACACCCGCCAGGTCGCCGCGGTCGCCGCCCGCGCCGGACTCAAGTGCGTGCTGATCCAGGAGAGTTGGGTGGACTGGCCCGACGCCGTCTACGACAAGGTCGGCAACATCCTCGTCAGCAGGCTCGCCGGGGCCGACGTACGCCTTGTGCGGGCCGGGTTCGGGATCGGGATCAAGGAGAGCTGGGAGCAGGCGCTGCGGGAGGTGGAGGAGTCGGGCGGCAAGCCGTACGCCATCCCGGCCGGTGCCTCCGACCATCCGCTCGGCGGGCTGGGGTTCGCGCGGTGGGCGTATGAAGTGGCCGAGCAGGAGCGGGTGTCGGGCGTCTTCTTCGACACGGTGATCGTGTGCTCGGTGACCGGCTCCACCCAGGCGGGCATGGTCGCCGGCTTCGCCGCCCTGGAGGAGGCGGGCGGCCGTCCGCGCCGCGTCCTCGGCATCGACGCCTCGGCCAAGCCCGCCACCACCCGCGAGCAGGTCGCCCGGATCGCCGACAACACCGGCCGACTCATCGGCGTCAAGCGTGAGTTGACCGAGGCCGACGTCGAGCTCGACGAGCGGTACCACGCGGGCACGTACGGCGTCCCGGACGAGACCACGCTGGAGGCGATGCGACTTGCGGCGCGGACCGAGGGGATGGTCACGGACCCTGTGTACGAGGGCAAGTCGATGGCCGGGATGATCGACCTGGTCGGCCGCGGCGAGATCGCGCCGGACTCCACGGTGCTCTACGCCCACCTCGGCGGGCAGCCGGCGCTGAACGCGTACAGCGCGCTGTTCTAGGCGGCCGGGCTTGGGCCCTGCGGGAGCGGGGCCTTGGCTTGCGGGAACGTGAGCCTCGGCCTGCGGGGCCAGAAGGCTTCGGCGTGTCAGCTCCGGAGGCCTCGGCCTGTGGGGTCCGAGGGCTCGAGGCGCGAGGTTCGGGGGCTTCGGCCCTGCGGCAACGGGCGCTTCGACCTGCGGGAACTGGGCTTCGACCTGCCGGAAACCGAGGTTCTCGGTATGCACGGTCCGAGGGCACGACCTGCAGGGCTCGGCGGCTTCGGCGCGTCAGCCCCCGCAGGCCTCGGCGTGCGGGGCCTGGCAACCGTCGCGGGTACCGGGCCCTGCCCCGGCGTCCATCTGGCCGGATACAGTGCACAGCGTGTTGGCGGACGATCAGCAGCGGGAGCCGAGTGTCGACCGGACCGACGGCCCTCGCCGCCGGGCCACGATCCACGACGTGGCCAAGCTGGCCGGGGTGTCGCGCCAGACGGTCTCCCGTGCGGTGAACGACAAGGGTGAGATCGACCCGGGCACGAAGGAGCGCGTCCTGGAGGCGGCGCGGCTGCTGGACTACCGGCCGAGCCGGTTCGCGCGCGGCCTCGTCCGGAAGGGGACCGTGACGGCGGGTCTGGTGATCCCGGACCTGATGAACCCCTTCTTCCCCGAGGTGGCCGCCGGGGTGCTGGAGGCCGCCGAGCAGCGCGGCTGGCAGGTCGTCGTGTGGGACTCGCGCACCGACGACGCCCGGGAGCGGGAGGCGCTCGATGTGCTCTCCCACCAGGCGGACGCGGTCGTCGGCTACTTCAAGAACCCGGACGACGTGCTGGCCCGCCACCTCGGCGGCGTACCGCTCGTGCTGCTGGAACGCGGCCCGCAGCAGACCCGGTTCGCGGCGGTCGGCATCGATGCCGCGGCCGGTCTCGAACAGGGCCTGGCCCATCTGGTCCGTGCCGGGCATCGCCGTATCGGCATGCTGGACGGCGTGCACGGTCCCGGCCCGCGACGGGAGGCCTTCCTGAAAGAGACCCGGCGGCACGACCTGCCCGTTGACGACAGCTGGATCGCGCTGTGCGACGAGCACAGCGTGGCGGGGGGCGAGGCCGGAATGGAGCGACTGCTGGACGAGCGGCCCGAGATCACCGCCGTGTTCGGCTTCAACGATCTCATCGCCATCGGCGCCATGCGCGCCGTCCGGTGGCGCGGCCGCCGTGTCCCGGAGGACCTCGCCGTCCTGGGGTTCGACGGACTGTCGCTGGGCGAGTTGGTGGACCCCGCCCTGACCACCCTGCACATCGACAAACGGCGGCTCGGTCGGCTGGCTGTCGAGCAGGTGGCCCGGCTGCGGGCGGGCGAGGAGCCGATGAGCGGCGCGGATGCCTGGGTCATCCCCGAACTGGTCGTGCGGGCCTCCGCCTGATACCGCCTGATGGCTCAGCGCTCGACGCCGGGCGGAGTTCATCGGCCTCTGGAACGACTACATCTGGCCGCTGGTCGTCATGATCAACCCGGACAAGGTCACCCTCCAGGTCGCCCTGGCGAACCTCAACGTCCTGTACAACTCCGACTACGCGCTCGTGATGGCCATGTGACTGGTGCGCGTCCCAGCCTCCGATCGCGCCGGGCGCCCCCGTCGACGGGAGCGCCCTGGACGTCGTACGACTGCCTGAAGTTCCCCTACAGCGCCTGGGCCGCCGGCTTCACCATCCCCCGCACCGTGCGGGACTTCACGAAGTCGCCGATGGCCGTCATCTCCCACTCGCCGGAGAACTGCCTGATCATCTTGGCCATCATCACGCCCGTCTGCGGTTCGGCGCTGGTCAGGTCGAAGCGGACCAGTTCCTCGCCGGTCGCGGCGTCGAGGAGGCGGCAGTAGGCCTTGGCGACCTCGGTGAACTTCTGGCCGGAGAAGGAGTTGACGGTGAAGACCAGGCCGGTGACCTCCTGGGGCAGGCGCCCGAGGTCGACGGTGATGACCTCGTCGTCCCCGCCGCCCTCACCGGTGAGGTTGTCGCCGGAGTGGCGGATGGCGCCCTGCACGATCTGGAGCTTGCCGAAGTAGCAGCTGTCGATGTGGTTGCGCTGCGGGCCGTAGGCGATGACCGAGGCGTCCAGGTCGATGTCCTTGCCGCGGTACGCCGGCTCCCAGCCGAGGCCCATCTTGACCTGGGAGAGCAGCGGGCGCCCGCCCTTCATCAGGGAGACGGTCTGGTTCTTCTGGAGGCTGACGCGGCCCTTGTCGAGGTTGATCTTCCCGGCGCCGGGGGCCGGCGGGGCGGGAGGTGCCGCGGGGGCCGGAGGAGCGGCCGGGGTGGACACGGGCGGGGCAGGCGGAGCGACCGGGGGCTGCATGGTGGGCTGCGGCGGGGCCACCGGTGTCGGAGCAGGGGCCGGGGCCGGTTCCTCGACCGTGACGCCGAAGTCGGTGGCGATGCCGGCCAGGCCGTTGGCGTAACCCTGGCCTACGGCACGGGCCTTCCAGGCGCCGTTGCGCAGGTAGATCTCGACGATCACCAGTGCCGTCTCGGTGCCGAGCTGCGGGGGAGTGAACGTGGCCAGGACGCTGTTGTCGTCGCCGTTGCGGATGGTGGCCGTCGGTTCGATGCCCTGGAAGGTCTGGCCGGCGGCGTCCGGGCTGGCGGTGACGACGATCTTCTCAATGCCCGGGGGGACGGCCGCCGTGTCGACGGTGATGGCGTCCGGGCTGGTGCCACCGCCCGAGCGGTACGTCACACCCGGGCCCTGGGGCTGGTTGTAGAAGATGAAGTCGTCGTCGGAGCGCACCTTGCCGTCGGCGGTGAGCAGCAGGCCCGATACGTCGAGCCGCACCGGGGCGGCGACGTCCACCGTCACGCGCGCGGCGGAGAGAGGGATGTTCGAGCCGGGGGTCATAGCTGTCATGCCCGGTGAACGAGCGGGGGCGCTTTACCGTTCCCTTACCAGCGACCGTTCGGGTCAGCGCCGGTTGCGAGGGTGATTGCGGGCCGTGCGCTCGTTGCCGTGCTTGTAGTTTCCGGTCCAGCGGGCCATGACCAGCTGGGGGTCGGACGTCTCGACCTCGGCGAGGAACTGGGCGGCGCGGGGGCCGTGGAGGGTGGTGGCGGGGCGGCCGTGGTGGGTGATGTGCACGGTGCCGGTCCCGTGTTCCTGGTAGGTGAATCCGTGGGGTCGGGGCATGTGCCAGATCGTAGGTGGAGGGAGGGCGGCGGCCCCAACGGATTTCCCACACCCGCCGACAGCGGGTCAGGGCTCGCCCGCCCACACAACCTTCTGATCCGTAGGATCGGGCAGGGACAAGAACCCCCTACGGCACCACCACGATCTTCCGCCCCACCCCCGACGCGAACTGCCCCAGCGCCTCCGGATACCGCTCCAGTGGCATCCGGTCGCTGATGAAGATCTCCGGGTCCAGCACCCCGTTCGCGAACAACTCCGCCGCCCGCTCGAAGCTGTGCAGGACCGCCATGGAGCCCGTGATGGTGATCTCCTGGTTGTAGATGCGGTACGGGTCGATCGTCACGCGCGTCGCGTAGTCCGCTACCCCGAACTGCAGGAACGTGCCCGCCTTGGCCACTCGGTCCAGGCCGTCCTGGATCGCGGCCGCGTTGCCCGTGGCGTCGACGACCAGGTCCCAGCCCTGGGGGCGGTCCAGTTCGTCCGGGTTCGCGGCGGAGGCCGAGACGCCGAGGCGGCGTGCGGTCTCCAGGCGGGAGGGGTTCACGTCCACCACGTCCACACTGGCCGCCCCCGTCCGCTTGGCCAGCTCCAGCATCATCAGGCCCATCGTGCCGGAGCCGTAGATCAGGACGTGGGCGCCGAGGCGGGACCGGAGGACGTCGTAGCCCCGTACCGCGCACGACAACGGCTCCACGAGCGCCGCGTCCTGGGTGCGGACGTGCTCGGGGAGACGTACGCAGTTCGCCACCGGGGCCACCGCGTACTGCGCCGCACCGCCGGCCGTGGTCACGCCGATCGCCGCCCAGCGTTCGCAGAGGTTGTTGTGGCCCGTACGGCAGTAGCGGCACTCGAAGCAGTACAGCGACGGGTCGACCGCGACCCTGTCGCCCACCGACACCTCCGTGACCTGGGTGCCGACCCCGACCACCTCGCCCGCGAACTCGTGCCCGGGCACGATCGGCAGCTTGGGGGCGAACTCGCCCTGGAGGATGTGCAGATCGGTGCCGCACAGGCCGCACGCGGCGACCTCGACCACGACCTCGCGCGGGCCCGGCGTCGGATCCGGGACCTCGGCGACGACGGCCTTGCCCACGGACTCGATGACGGCGGCCTTCATTTCACGGCTCCCAACGACAGGCCCTGGACCAGCTTGTCCTGGGCGGCGAACCCCGCGGCGAGCACCGGCAGGGAGATGACGAGCGACGCGGCGCACACCTTCGCCAGGAACAGGCCCTGGCTGGTGATGAAGCCGGTCAGGAAGACGGGGGCGGTCTCCGCCACCACGCCGGTCAGCACTCGGGCGAACAGCAGCTCGTTCCAGCTGAAGATGAAGCAGATGAGGGCGGTGGCGGCGATTCCCGGGAGGGCGATGGGGGCCACCACGCGGGTCAGGATCGTCGGGAGCCTCGCGCCGTCCACCCTCGCCGCCTCGATGATCGCCACCGGGACCTCCGCCAGGAAGGACTGCATCATCCACACCGCGATCGGCAGGTTCATGGAGGTGTAGAGGATGACCAGCAGCCAAATGTTGTCGAGCATGTCCGTGTTCTTCGCGAACAGGTAGAGCGGCAGCAGGCCCGCCACGGCCGGCAGCATCTTCGTCGACAGGAAGAAGAACAGGACGTCCGTCCACTTCTTCACCGGGCGGATCGAGAGGGCGTACGCCGCCGGGAGGGCCAGGACCAGGACGAACAGGGTCGAGGCGACGGACGCCACCGTCGAGTTGATCAGTGCCGGCCAGGGGCTCGCCCCACCGCCCGCGCCGAAGAACTCGCGGTAGCCGTCCAGCGTCAGTGACGCGGCGAAGGACGGCGGGTTGGTCGCCGCGTCCTGCTCGGAGTGGAAGGACGTCAGGGCCATCCACGCGATCGGCAGGAAGAACAGGATTCCGAGCAGCCAGGCCACCAGGCCCAGGCCGACCCCCTTGCGGCGGCTGCGCATACGAAGTCGTACTGCTGCTGCACTCATGCGCGTGACACCTCCTCGCGGAACAGGGACGACACCACGCGCAGCGCGAAGGTCGCGATGATGATCGAGCCGATGACCACCAGGACGCCCGCGGCCGAGGCGAGGCCGTTCTCATGGGCCTGGTAGAAGCTCTGGTAGACGGTGTAGGGGAGGTTGGCGGTGCCCAGGCCGCCGGACGTGATCGTGAAGACCGCGTCGAAGTTCTGCACGATGTAGATCGAGCCGAGCAGGGCGCCGAGTTCGAGGTAGCGGCGCAGGTGGGGGAGTGTGAGGTGGCGGAAGATCTGCCAGTCGCTCGCGCCGTCGACCCGGGCCGCCTCGATCTGCTCGTGGTCACGGCTCTGCAGGCCGGCCAGCAGGATCAGCATCATGAACGGCGTCCACTGCCAGACGAGGGAGGCCTCGACCGCGAGGAGTGGGGTGTTGGAGATCCAGTCGGGCTGTGGGCCGCCCACATAGTGCAACAACCCATTGAACAGGCCGTATTCGGGGTTGTAGAGCACATGTTTCCAGAGCAGGGCGGCTGCCACGGGGACCACCAGGAACGGGGCGATCAGCAGGGTGCGGACCACGCCCCGGCCCTTGAACTTCCGGTCCAGGAGCAGTGCCAGGACCAGACCCAGGACCAGGCTGGCCAGCACCACCGCGGCCGTCAGCAGCACGGTCGTCCACACCGAGTGGCGCAGGTCCGCGTCGGTGAGGACCTCCCGGTAGTTGTCGAGGCCGGCGAACTGGCGGGCGTCGGGGTAGAGGGAGTTCCAGTCGAAGAAGGAGATCACCAGCGTGGCCACGAACGGCAGCTGGGTCACCGCGATCATGAAGATCAGGGCGGGCAGCAGGGGGGCTCGGGTCGCCCAGGCGCGGAGCCTTGCGGAGGGCCTGCGGGGCGTATGCACGGGTGTCGTGGCCACGGGGGCCGTAGTGGTCGCTGTCATCGCCCCTCGTACTCCTCGGAGATCTTCTCGGCGAGCTGCTGGGACTTCTTCAGGGCCGACTCGACGGACTGGCGTCCGGCGATGGCCGCGCTGATCTCCTGGGAGACCTTGGTGCCGAGATCGGTGAACTCGGGGATGCCGACGAACTGGATGCCGGGCGCGGGGCGCGGCTGGACGCCGGGGTCGTTCGGGCGGGCGCCCTCGATGGCCTCCTTCGTCATCTCCTGGAAGGCGGCTGCCTCCTGGCGGTACGCCGGGTTCGCGTAGGTGGAGGCCCGCTTGCCGGCCGGGACGTTGGACCAGCCGATCTCGTCGCCGACCAGCTGCTCGTACTGCTTGCTGGACGCCCAGGACACGAACTTCCAGGCCTTGTCCGGGTTCCGGGACGCCTGCTGGATCCCCCAGGCCCACGTGTAGAGCCAGCCGGCGGACTCCGTCTTCTCGACGGGCGCGGGTGCGTAGCCCACCTTGCCCTTGACCGGGGACTTCGCCGCCTCCAGGGAACCGGCCGCGGAGGTGGCGTCGTACCACATGGCGACCTTGCCCTGGGTCATGTTGTTCAGGCACTCGGCGAACCCGGACTGGGCCGCTCCCGACTCACCGTGCTCGCGCACCAGGTCGACATAGAACTTCGTCGCCTTTTCCCACTCGGGGGAGTCGAGCCGAGCCTTCCAGTCCTTGTCGAACCAGGTGCCGCCGAAGGTGTTCACGACGGTGGTGAGTGGCGCCATCACCTCGCCCCAGCCGGGCAGGCCGCGCAGACAGATGCCCTTCATGCCCGGCTCGGCGCCGTCCACCTCGGCCGCGAGGTCCGCCACCTGCTGCCAGGTGGGGTGCGCGGGCATCGTCAGCCCTTCCTTCTCGAACACGTCCTTGCGGTACATCAGGAAGGACGACTCGCCGTAGAAGGGCTGGCCGTAGAGCTTGCCGTCGTCGCCGGTCAGGGACTGGCGCATCGGCCTCAGGACGTCCTGCTCGGCGTACGCCGGGTCCTTGGCGACGTAGGAGTTCATCTCCTTGAGCCAGCCGTTGCGGGCGTAGATCGGTATCTCGTAGTTGGAGAGGGTGGCGACGTCGTACTGGCCCGCCTGGTTGGCGAAGTCCTGGCTGATCTTGTCGCGGACGTCGTTCTCGGGCAGGACGGTGAAGTTGACCTTGATGCCGGTCTCTTCGGTGAAGCGGGGGGCGAGCTTCTGCAACTCCGTCATCTGGGGGTTGTTGACCATGAGGACGTTGATCGAGTTGCCGCCCGACCCCGCCCCGCCCGCTCCGACCCAGCAGCCGGAGAGCAGCGGGGCGAGCAGCGTCCCTGCGGCGGCCATGGCGAGCGTGGCTCGCGGTGGCCGTCGTCGGCTCTGGGTTCGCATGGATCGCTCCTGGACAAATGGGGGGGACGTATGGAGAGATGGCGTAGGGGGGAGAAGGGGGCATAGGGGAGATAGGGGACGCTGCCGGGTGTGGATGTGCCTTGCAGGGGACGTGAGGTGGACTGTCAGACGCGGATGACCTGAGGTCCCAGCAGCGAGTACCGATGCGCCTCGGCGGCCGGAAGCAGGGTGCTCGTCACGATCGCCTCCAGCGCGCTGATGTCGGCGAACCTGCAGAAGCTGACCGCTCCGAACTTGGTGTGCACGCCCGCGAACACCGTGCGGCGCGCGGCCCGGATCGCCTGCGACTTGACCTCGCTGACCGCCGGGTCGGGGGTGGTGAGGCCGTGCTCGCGGGAGATGCCGTTGGCGCCGATGAACGCCAGGTCGATGACGAAGCCGGCCAGCATCTTCGTCGTCCAGTGGTCGACGGTGGCGAGGGTGCCGGGCCGCACCCGGCCGCCGAGGAGCAGCACGGAGACGTGCTCCGACTCGGCGAGGGCGCCCGCGACCGGCAGGGACGCGGTGACCACGGTCAGCGGCCGGTCGGTGGGCAGGGCCTCGGCGATGAGCTGCGGGGTGAAGCCCTCGTCGACGAAGACCGTCTCGGCGTCCCCCAGCAGCTCGGCCGCGGCGCCCGCGACCCGGCGCTTCTCGGGGACATGGCTGGTGGCACGGAAGGCGAGCGTCGTCTCGAAGCCGGCGCTCTCCACCGGGTAGGCGCCGCCATGGGTACGGCGGAGCAGGCCGTGGTCCTCCAGGACGCGCAGGTCCCGCCGTACGGTCTCCTTGGCCACGCCCAGCTCGGTGGCGAGCGCGGTGACGTCGACGGAGCCGTCGCGCCGAGCGGCCAGCACGATCTCACGCTGGCGTTCTTCCGCCGTTCTCGTGCTCATGCCGACACCTGCCTTCCGCTGTGCTGCCCGTTCGGGCCCGGTGCGGCCCATGGGGGAATTTCTACAGCGGGGTTTCGGCGCTGACCAGGTCTGTTGCATGCCCGATGCTGCCCGTGTGCGCCCGTTCACGGTGCGGGGTGCCCGCCGCGGACCTGCATGGTTGTGGTGGGGCGCGTGAGATCGGGCGCGCGCGGCGCCCGAATACGGCGGCGGGCGGGCCCGTTCGGTGCCCGCCCGTCCTTCAGGAGCCTGTCGACGACTGGTTTCGGTCAGTACGGCCAGATGGGCGGGTCGCTCACGAAGTGGCCGCCCAGGTAGGAGTGCGCGATGTTCTCCGGGTCGAGCTCGCCCTGCTCGGCGATCAGCTTCTCGGCGTACGGCTCGGAGTCGTCCTGCGGCTCGTAGCCGAGGGCGCGGGCGGTGGTCAGGTCCCACCACAGGCGGGTGTTCGCGGAGGAGCCGTAGACGACGGTGTGCTCGACGTTCTCGGAGGTCAGGGCCGCGTGGAAGAGGCGGGCGCCGTCGGCGGGGCTCATCCACACCGACAGCATGCGCACGCTGGTCGGCTCGGGGAAGCAGGAGCCGATGCGCACGGACACCGTCTCCAGGCCGTACTTGTCCCAGTAGAACTGCGCGAGGTCCTCACCGAAGGACTTGGACAGGCCGTAGAAGGTGTCGGGGCGGCGCGGGGTGTCGACGGGGATCAGCGCGCTCGCGTCATGCGGTGCGGTGCCCTCGGGGCGGGGGGTGAAGCCCACCGCGTGGTTGGAGGAGGCGAAGACGACGCGGCTCACGCCCTCCTCGCGGGCGGCCTCGTACAGGTTGTAGGTGCCCTCGATGTTCGCCCGGAGGATCTTCTCGAACGGGGCTTCCAGGGAGATGCCCGCGAGGTGGATGATCGCGTCGACGCCCCGCACGGCCTCGCGCAGCGCCTCCCGGTCGGCGAGGTCGGCGACGATCGCGTCCGGCTCGCCCGCGACGGGGCGCAGGTCGAGCAGGCGCAGCTCGTAGCCGTACTCCGGGAGCAGGTCCCGCATCTGGGTGCCGAGTCCGCCGGCGGCGCCGGTGAGCAGAACGGTGCGGGGCGCTGGCATCCTCGGTTCTCCTTGAGTCATGGGCCGCATGCGTGCACGGTATTCACATTCATGGACTAGTTAAGGATCACCACCCTTCCCCGTCAAGAGTGGTGCAGGTTGCGTTCATAACCGTAAACTCTGATCAGAAACCTGTACTTATCCGTTCTCGTTCCAGGGAGAGCCCGTGACGCCTGCCCCCCTCGCCGCTCGACTCGGCATGCCCAGCGGGCCGCTGTTCTTCCCCGTCACCGCCTACGCCCCCGACGGCTCGGTCGACCTCGACACCTACCGCACCCATGTGCGCCGGGGCGTCGAGGCCGGGGCCGCCGCCGTGTTCGCGTGCTGCGGCACCGGGGAGTTCCACGCGCTCACGCCCGAGGAGTACGAGGCGTGCGTGCGGGCGGCCGTCGAGGCGGCGGCGGGACGGGTACCGGTCGTCGCGGGCGCCGGCTACGGCACCGCCCTGGCCGTGCGGTACGCCGGGCTCGCCGAGAGCGCCGGTGCGGACGGGCTGCTCGCCATGCCGCCGTATCTCGTCGTCGCCGGGCAGGAGGGGCTGCTGCGGCACTACCGGGAGATCGCGGCCGCGACCGCGCTCCCCGTCATCGTCTACCAGCGCGACAACGCCGTGTTCACCCCGGAGACCGTCGTCGAACTGGCCCGCACGGACGGGATCATCGGGCTCAAGGACGGTCTCGGCGACCTCGACCTCATGCAGCGCGTCGTCAGCGCCGTACGCACCGAGGTCCCCGGCGACTTCCTGTACTTCAACGGCCTGCCGACCGCCGAACAGACCCAGCTCGCCTACCGCGCGATCGGCGTCCCGCTCTACTCCTCCGCCGTGTTCTGCTTCGCCCCGGAGATCGCCCACGCCTTTTACCGGGCGCTGGAAGCGGGCGACGACACCACCGTGGGCCGCCTCCTGGACGGCTTCTACCGCCCGTTCGTCGAACTGCGCGCCCAGGGCCGCGGATACGCCGTCGCGCTGGTCAAGGCGGGCGTACGGCTGCGCGGGCTGGACGTGGGGGAGGTGCGGCCGCCGCTGCACGAGCCCAGCGAGGATCATGTCAAGCAGCTCGCCCAGGTGATCGAGCGCGGTTACGCGCTGCTGGAGAAGGAGCCGGAGGAGACCAAGTGAAGGCGTCGACATTCGTCTACCCCTGGGACGTCAACGGGGACCCCGAGGCGCCCGGGAGGATCGCCGCCCTCGGCGTGCAGCAGGTGACGCTCGCCGCCGCCTACCACTCCACCCGCGCCCTCACCCCCCGCCACCCGCGCCACCGCATCGTCACCGCCGAACACGCGGCCGTGCTCTACCCGACGGACGACCGGTGGGCGGGCCGAGAGCTGCGCCCGTACGCGGCGGGGGACTGGGCGCCCGGTGACGCGTACGGCGAGGCGGCCACCGCACTCGCGAACGCGGGCCTGGAGGTCCACACCTGGGTGGTTCTCGCGCACAACTCCCGCCTGGGTGCCGAACACCCGGCCACCTCGGTCGTCAACGCCTATGGCGACCGCTACCCGTGGGCGCCCTGCATCGCGCAGCCCGCCACGCGCGCGTACCTCGTCGACCTGGCCGCCGAGGCCGCCGTACGCCCCGGGGCGCGCGGCACCGAGCTGGAGTCCCTCGGCTGGTACGGCCTCCAGCACCTGCACGCCCACGACAAGACCGGCGGGGTACCGCTCGGGGACGCCGGCCAGTACCTGATGGCGCTCTGCTTCTGTCCCACCTGCCGGGAGGGCTACGGCGCCCAGGGCCTGGAATCCGACGCGCTCGCGGCCGCCGTACGTGCCGCCCTGGAGCCGCTGTGGCAGGGCACGGTCGCCGACGAGGGCTGGGCCGGGGTCGAGAAGTTGCTCGGCTCGCAGACGGCGGCGGCCACGCGCGCGTGGCGCGACGAAACCGCCCGTACGCTCCAGGAGGCCGCGGTCGCCGCCGTCCGCGCGGCCGCTCCCGCCGGCTTCCAGGTGCTGCTGCACGCCGACCCGGTGACGTACCACGTGGGCGCCAACCCGGGCGTCGACCCCGCGCACATCCTCTCCGTCGCGGACGGCGTGGTCGTGCCCTGCGCGGGCGGCCCCGGTCTGCTGACGCCGTTCGCCGAGCAGGGCCGCGAGGGCGCCGTCATCGCCGCCAACTTCGGTGTGGTCTCCGGGATGGGCGGCAGCCCGGCCACGCTGGCGTCGGACGCGGCACGCGCGCGTGAGCTGGGGGCCACGGAAATCCGGCTCTATCACGCGGGGTTGGCGTCGGACGGGGACTTGGAAGCGGTGCGGGAGGGGCTCGCCGGGCTGTGAAGCAGCGGTAGGGCGGTCGCCGGCCACACGGCGCCGAGGGTCGCCAACAGCAGCCGTACGTCGACCAGTTCGACCAGCGCGGCCCCCACGGCCAGCCCGATGACGTTCGGCGTGAAGACGAGTGTGTTGGCCGTGGCGGCGGTACGGCCGAGCAGCGCGTCCGGCGTCTCACGCTGTACGGCGGTGAGCGCGGCGATGAGCACGCAGGGCAGGCCCGCGCCGATCGCCGCGCTGCAGACCAGGGCGACCGGGTCGGACGGGATCGCCCTCAGCCCCGCCGCGGCGGCCGTCACGGCGATGCCGTACGCGGCGAAACGGCGTTCGCCGAGGCGACGCAGGGCCGGTCCGGAGAGCAGCCCGATCACCACCGAACCGGCGCCCTGGACGGCGTACAGCACACCGGCGTACGCGGGAGCGTGCCCGAGGCCGTCGATGACGGCGTAGACCAGCGACCCGCTGAGCCCCGCGAAGAGCATGGTCGTGCCGCCGGCCAGGACGAGCGGGCGCAGCCGGGGGTGCGACCAGAGATGGCGGGCGCCCTCGGCGGTCCGCGCCCGCCGGCCGCCGCTCGGCGGCTCGGGCCTGCTCTCGCGGACCCGGAGAGCGGCGTACAGGCCGGTCGCCACCACGAACGTCAGGGCGTCGAGCAGAGCGACACCCGCGCCGCCGTACGCCGCGTAGATACCCGCGCCGGCCAGTGGCGCGAGGAGTTTCATGCCCTCGATGGCCGTCATGCGCAGCCCGTTGAAGTCGCCGAGCAGGGGCGCGGGGACCGCGCTCGCGACGAGGGCGGACTCGGCCGCGTCGTGCACGACGCCTGCCGCGCCGTAGACGAACAGGACCGCGAAGAGGAGCCAGAGGCGATCCGGGGAGTCGACCGTGAGGAGGGTGAGCAGGAGGGCGGCCAGGAGGAGGTTGGCGCCGATCAGCAGCGGTTTGCGGCGGGTGCGGTCGGCGAGCGTGCCGAGCAGCGGGCCGGCCAGGGTGGGCGCCCACAGGGCGAGCATGCACAGCGCGGCCAGGCCGTCGGACCCGGTGAGGTCCTTGACCCATACGCCGGATGCCAGCCACAGCGCGGAGGTGCCGAAGCCGGAGATCACGACTCCGGTGAGGTAGAGGCG
Source organism: Streptomyces shaanxiensis (assembly GCF_039537145.1). Classification (NCBI taxonomy): domain Bacteria; kingdom Bacillati; phylum Actinomycetota; class Actinomycetes; order Kitasatosporales; family Streptomycetaceae; genus Streptomyces; species Streptomyces shaanxiensis. The sequence goes on along the minus strand of NZ_BAAAZY010000006.1, from coordinate 143,481 downwards.
GGCATTGCGGTCGCGCAGGACGGCCGAAGTCGTCGAAGTCGTCGGTGTCGTCGTCATGCCTGGCGATCGTGGTTCTAAGGCGGGCGGGCGCGGATCGGGAACGTGCCTTAGAGACGCCCGCGCAGACGCGCTTTCGGGCAAGGTGAACACTCGGCCAACTACCTGTGCGCGACCGCGATTTGACCGTGACGTGGGCGCGGCCCGTGATGTAACCTTCAAGCAAAGAAAGAGTAAAGTCAGAAGGAGGCGATCATGTTCGAACTGCGCAAAGAAGCGGAGATGAGGCTGCACTCGGAGAAGATGGCCCGGGAACTCGCTATGAAGAATCTTCTGAAAAGGCAGCGCGCAGAAGGCGGCGAGACGGATGAGAACCCTGCACTTCGGCCTGAGAGTGACCAATCCTGAGCGGTCGCTCGCCTTCTACACGGCCGTCGGCTACGAGGTGGTCGGGAGCGTCCCCGACACCCCGCTGGGTCGGCTGACCATGCTCAAACTCCCTGGTGACGAGTTCGTCAGCATCGAACTCGTCCACGATCCCGCCGGGCGCCAGGCCGGGCGGGAGGAGGCCGGGGCCGACGCCGGCAGCGGCCTCAGTCACCTGGTCGTCAAGGTGGAGTCGATGGACGCCACCCTCGCTGAGCTCGCCGCCCGTGGCGTCGATGCCGAGGCGCCCGAATCGCCGGACGGCGCGGACGATTTCCGCACGGCGTGGCTCACGGACCCGGACGGCAACCGGATCGAACTGGTCCAGTGGCCGGCCGGCCATCCCGACGGTCTCAGCGCGGCCGACTTGCAGGACTGAGGGCCGGGTCCGGAACCCGTAGGAGCGCCTGGCGGGAATCCGTTGGAAGCTGTCGGCAGTGGCTGCTGCACACCGCGTGGGACGTCGTGCGCCACCTCAAGGGCAACCCGATCGTCCCGTTCCTCCACGACTCCTCGCTGGGGTGCGCGATCTGTGACCCGGTGATCGCGCTGTGGTGCCTGGGCGGGGGCAGGACGCCGCGGGAGCTGGTCGGGGCGGTGCGGGCCAGGAGGGCCGGGCGCGTCGAGCGGGCGCGCGGTGCGCGCGGTGCGTGCGGTGCGTGCGTCGAGCCCGCCGAAGCCATGGAGTCCGCCGAAAACGTGTTGCCCGCCCGGCGATGAGTTCCGGGACCGGGGCCGGTCCACCCTTCAGGACGCCCGGAACCTTGACCGTAACCGTGAGGAGCAGCCGATGACCGACACGACCCTCGACCTCGGTCCCCAGACCCGCGTCATCGCCCGCCTCGCCGCGGCCGTGACCGACGAACAGCTGGCGCACGCGACCCCGTGCCCGGACTACGCGGTGCACCACATGCTGGGCCACCTGGTCCATCTGGCCGCAGCCTTCCGCGACGCCGCCCGCAAGGACCTCGGCGCCACGACCGACACCAGCCCCACGAACGCCCTCCCGGACATCGGCCCCGGCTGGCGCGAGGAGCTGCCCAAGGTCCTCGACGAACTCGCCGACGCCTGGCGCGCCCCGGCCGCCTGGACCGGCATGACGCGAGCGGGCGGCGTGGACCTCCCCGGCGCGGTCGCCGGTGCCGTCGCCATCGACGAACTCGTCATCCACGGCTGGGACCTGGCCCACGCAACCGCCCAGCCGTACGACCCCGACCCGGCCGCGCTCCAGGCGTGCCACGACTTCCTCCTGGCCGCAGCCGCCGAAGACGACCGGGGAGGCGGCATCTTCGGCCCGGTCGTCCCGGTGCCGGACGATGCGCCCCTGCTGGACCGGGCGGTGGGGCTGAGCGGGCGGGATCCGGGGTGGCGGCGGCCGTAGCAGCACACATTTGCACTCTCCATGTGTCCATCCACCCCAGTCGCGCAACTCGCTTGCCGCACCGGTAGTTGACTGCATAGCATCGAGTTCACGATCGCGAATCGACTGTTGATCCGGTGCGTCGGGGGACTGGTGTGACGCTGATGATGGCGGTGGCGGCCGTCTGGGGTGTGCTGCAGCTGTTCGCCGTTTCCTGGCCGACGCGTTCGGTGCGCCTGTCGACCGTGCTGCTGGCTCTCGCGGTGGGAGCGTACGGGTGCGGGGTGGCGACAGCGTTGGTGCAACTCGCGTACACGCGCGTCTACGCGGATCAGTCGGGTCGGTCGCTGGTGTCGGTGGTGAACACCACGGGCTACACGGTGGCTCCCTGGGTGGAGGAGCTGATCAAGGTTTCCCCGCTGCTACTGGCGGGGTTGAGCGCCAGAGTTCGCCGGCAGTGGGGGCTGACCGATTTCGTTGTGCTGGGCGCGGCGCTGGGGAGCGGATTCGGGCTGCTGGAGGCGGTTCTCCGATTCGGCCTGGACGCGGACCGGGCGATGGTCCGCGGTGAGGGCTGGATCATCCCCGACAGTTTGTCCCCGCCCTATGTGCCGGGCCTGGGGCAGGTGTTGACGGCTTGGCTCCCGGCGCCGTTCAGCCAACTGGCCATCGGCGGCTCGCCGGTCACGGAGACTTTCTCGCATCTGGTGTTGACGGCCATGGCCGGCTTCGGGGCAGGGCTGCTGTGGCGCGCCCACGGTTGGGTGCGGCTGATGTCGGTTCTCCCCATCGCGGCCGCCGCCGTACATCACACGCTGAACAACTACGCCGCGCAGAAGCCCACCAGTGAGGTCGCGGCACGGTGGCTCGAATCCCTGGACGGTTCCGCGTGGGCGGCGCCGCTCGTGTGCCTGGCCATCGCCATGGTCGTCGACCTGCGCCAACTCCACCGCGGAAAGCGCACCGTACCGGGCGTACTGCTCGCTACTGAACGCGCCGACGGCGACAGCCTGGGGGCCCTTCTGCGATACGCGGCATGGCGTCCGCCGTGGAGCCTGCTGCTGGTGCTGCGCTACGTCAGGCTGCGGCGCTCGTTGCTGTACGCAGCCGCTTCGGCGCAGCCCGATGGCACCGGGGAACTGCGTCGAGTGGTCGCGGGGATCACTGTCCGGATGGACGCCTCCGACAACCGGCGCGCCTGGCAGGCGTTGAACATCCGTGCCTGGCTGAAGGCAACCCGAGCGGGCCGCCGTTCTCGGGAGCGGTGGCTGCTCTTGATCCCGTGCGCACTCCTTCTCCCCTCGCTGCTGTTCCTGGGTGTCGGCTCGTTCATCTCCACTGCCGGCCTCCAGGAGTTCTTCAGTACTGGGTCGGGGCCGAAGATTCTCATGGGCTTCGGCATCGCGGCCTTGGCCTGGATCGCCTACCAGCTCACGACCTTGCTGCGCACCTGGAGGACGGCGTCGGCTCAGCCTCTGGGGGAACTGCTGGCGGTTCACCGCCTCCGCCTTGCCACCGCGCTGGGGGCCGCGACCACCGGCGTATTCCTGCTGTGGCGCGCGTTCGGGGACGCGGGTCCCGACGGCAGGGCGATTCGCACGCTGCATCTCCTCGACGCCCTGGACACCTTCCTGGTCTACCTCGGCTTCGCCCTTCTCCTGCTCTCCCTGCTCGCCCTCTTCCCTCCCGGAGGGCTCGCGCTTGCCGGCGGCGGCGTGGTCGGCGCCCTCACGGCTGAGGCCGCCCTCACGGCCGGCGTTCTTGGAACCGCCGGTGTCGTGTTGATGGGGGTTGGTTCCGGGGGAGCCGACGGGAGCGAGGCGAGCGGGGGCCGGCGGGAGGAAGTCCCGCAGTGGCTGCGTGACAAGTGGAACGAGGGGCGAGAGTTCAACAAGGACAACTGGCCACGTTACCCGGCCAATGAGGTCTACCTCGAGAACGGAAAAGTCCTCGACTCGTACAAGCCTGGAAAAGAGATCGTCTCGCGCAAGCAGACGCAGATAGCGAAGATCAAGCCGGATACGTTCAGGAACTATCTGCGTGAGATCAACCAGAAGTACAAGGCGGGAACAAAGATCCCGGATACGCCGAAGGCGCGCGCCGAATATCCGCAGTTGATCGGAAAGCCCCTGAAGGGTAAATACTATATCGAAGTCCCCGTGCAGTCCCAGCCTGTGCCAGAATGGGCGCTCAGGGATGCAGCGAACCACGGCGTGATAATCCGAGACGTGCAGGGTTTCATCTACCGGATACCGAAGGGTGCGGGCTGAATCAGCCATGATCTGGACCTACTGCGAGCAGTGGAACAACCTCACCGAGACGCCCATGAACCCGTTGACGCCCGAGCAGGCTCAGGTCCGGCACGCCTCCGGCGAGTTGTACACCGCAGTCTCCTCCCCTGCCGTGCAGGCCGCACCGACAGTGCGGTTGGAAATGCGCTTGGAGACGGAGTACGCCTCGGTCATCTTCATGGACGAATACGGTCGCGACACACTGGACTACACCTTTAGGCTCATCAACGGATCCTTCTTTCTGGAGACGTCGACCTCGTACAGCTACGGAAATTCTCAGGAGCGAGGCGGCTACGCGGATGCCGACCGCACCGAGATCTACGAGTTCACCACCGATGGTGTTGTGCGGCGCACGGTCGAGGCCGAGGATGGCGAATCCAAGGAAAGTCGCCATGGAATCGATGTCTCCGCCAACTGGGAGCCGGTACCGGATTTCGGTGCGTACGCCTCACTGATCCGACGCGAACGTCAGTGACGTACGCTCCCGTTCATGTCCCTCACCCTCACCGTCCTCGGCACCGCCTCCCCGCACCCCGGCCCCGGCCGCCCCTGCTCCGGCTATCTGGTGCGCGGTGGAGGAGCCGAGGTGTGGGTGGATGCCGGGACCGGGACCTTCGCGGAGTTGCAGCGGCACGCTGATCCGGCGCGGTTGAGTGCGATCTGGGTCTCGCATCTGCATGCCGATCACAACGCCGATCTGCTTGCCGCCGTGTATGGGCTGGCCTATGGCGGGCTCACTCCGGACGCGCCCATTCCGGTCTATGCGCCCGGGGATTGCGCGCAGCGGCTCGCCGGGTTCTTCGGGCAGAGCGACACCGGATTCCTGAGCGGCATCCTCGACTTCCGGTCCCTGCACGACGGACACGCTGTCCGGCACGGCAACCTGTTGCTCACCTCGCGTGCGGTCGTGCACGACGTCGAGGCGTACGGGGTGCGGATCGAGAGCGGTGGGCGGGTTCTCGTGTACTCCGGGGACAGTGGGCCCTGCCCGGCGCTCGTCGAACTCGCCCGTGGCGCCGACCTGTTCCTGTGCGAGGCCGACATCGATGAACATCGCGAGGGTGAGCAGGTGCATCTGACGCCCGAGGACGCCGGGAACGTCGCCCGTGAGGCGGGCGTGGGGGAGCTCGTCGTCACGCATGTCGGGCCCGCGCTCACGCCGGAGGTGGCGACCTCCCGTGCCGCCGCGGCCTTCGGCGGGTCCACCCGCACCGCACGCGAGGGTCACGTGCTGTCCGTCTGAGGCAACCTCAACTTCCTTTGTCAGAAGCATTGACGAAACATGCGGCCCCTCCTACCTTCGTCGCGTCGTACTTCGTACGTCATATATGAGACGCGATACGTGAGATCCCATACGCGAGATGCCCATCCCGCGAAGATCCGAGAGGCGCGCATGACCTCTGTGCCCACGCCGATCCCGTCCCGCACACAGTACGTGCTGGAGGAGATCAAACGCCGCATCCTCACTGGGCAGTTGACGCCCGGTCAGGCCCTGGTCGAGACCGAGCTCGCCGCTCAGTTCGGGGTGTCGAAGACCCCGGTGCGCGAGGCGCTCAAGACGCTGGCCGGGACCGGGCTGGTCGTGATGAGCCAGTACAAGGGCGTCACGGTGCGCATGGTGGACGCGGACATGGCGCGCGAGGTCTACGACGTGCGGCTGCTGCTGGAGCCCGAGGCGCTGAAACGGGCCGTCCGGCGAGGGGCCTCCCTCGATGCCGCCCGGGATGCCCTGACCCGCGCCGACGCGGCCGCCGACACCGCCGAACGGTCGCTCGCCAACCGGGAGTTCCACCGCGCCCTCTACCTGCCGTGCGGCAACCCGCTCCTCGGCCGGATGCTCGACGAGGTGCGCGACCAGGCCGCCCTCGTCTCCGCCGTCGCCTGGGCGGCCTCGCCCTCCTGGGGGCGGGAGGCCGGCGAGCACCGGGAGATCCTGCGGCTCGCGCTCGACGGGGACGCCGACGGCGCGGCGCGCGCCCTGCACGCCCACATCGCGTCGTTCGTGCAACGGGCCTTCCCCGACGCGGAGGTCGAGGCCCAGGGAGAGGACGGTCGGGCATGACACCGCGGTCTGGCACGGCAACGACGTTCGAGACCCAGCGGGCGGCCCTGGCCGACGTGGTCGCGATCCCGGTGACCCCGTTCGCCGAGGACGGCCGCGTCGACCAGGACGCCCACCGGGCCCTGCTGCGTCGTCTCCTCGACGGGGGGATCAGGACCCTGACCCCCAACGGGAACACCGGCGAGTTCTACGCCCTCACCCCCGAGGAGCGCCGCCTCGTCACCGAGTTGACCGTCGACGAGGCCGGCGACCGCGACGCCGTCATCCTCGTCGGCGTCGGTCACGACGTGCCCACCGCCATCGCTTCCGCCCGGCACGCCCGTGAGCTCGGCGCCCAGATGGTCATGGTCCACCAGCCCGTCCACCCGTACGTCTCGCAGGGCGGCTGGGTCGACTACCACCGTGCCATCGCCTCGGCCGTACCCGAGCTCGGTGTCGTGCCGTACATCCGCAACGCCCAGCTCGGCGGCGCGCGCCTGGCCGAACTCGCCGACGACTGCCCCAACGTCATCGGCGTGAAGTACGCCGTCCCGGACGCCGCCAGGTTCGCCGCCTTCGCCCGCGACGCCGGGCTGGAGCGCTTCGTCTGGGTCGCCGGGCTCGCCGAGCCGTACGCGCCCTCGTACTTCTCCGCGGGCGCCACCGGCTTCACCTCGGGGCTGGTGAACGTCGCCCCGGCCGTCTCCATGAACATGATCGAAGCGCTTCGATCCGGGGACTACCCCGGCGCGATGAAGGTCTGGGAGCAGATCCGCCGATTCGAGGAGCTGCGCGCCGCCAACGGCTCCGCCAACAACGTCACCGTCGTCAAGGAGGCCCTCGCCTCCCTCGGCCTGTGCCGCCGCGATGTCCGCCCGCCGAGCCGGCACCTGCCCGAGGACGAGCGCGCCGAGGTCGCCGCGATAGCCGCCGGATGGTCCATATGACCGACAGGAAGCGCCCCGAGGAACTCAGAAGCCATCAGTGGTACGGCACCGAGGGCCAGCTGCGCACCTGGTCGCACAACGCCCGCATGCGCCAGCTGGGATACGAGGCGGAGGAGTACCGGGGCCGTCCGGTGATCGCCGTCCTCAACACCTGGTCCGACATCAACCCCTGCCACGTCCATCTGCGCGAGCGCGCCGAGGCGGTCAAGCGGGGGGTGTGGCAGGCCGGGGGCTTCCCGCTCGAGTTCCCGGTCGCCACGGTCTCGGAGACGTACCAGAAGCCCACCCCGATGCTCTACCGCAACCTCCTCGCGATGGAGACGGAGGAGCTGCTGCGGTCGTATCCGATCGACGCGGCGGTGCTGCTCGGGGGCTGCGACAAGTCGACGCCGGCACTGCTCATGGGCGCGGCCTCGGCTGACGTACCGTCGATCTTCGTCCCTGCCGGGCCCATGCTGCCGGGGCACTGGCGCGGTGAGACCCTCGGGTCTGGTACCGACATGTGGAAGTACTGGGACGAGCACCGCGCGGGCAACCTCACGGACTGTGAACTGCGGGAGTTGCAAGGAGGGTTGGCGCGTTCGCCCGGTCACTGCATGACCATGGGGACCGCGTCCACGATGACCGCGGCCGCGGAGGCCCTCGGCATGACGCTGCCGGGCGCCTCCTCGATCCCGGCCGTCGACTCCGGGCACGAGCGGATGGCCGCCGCCTCCGGGCGCCGGGCCGTGGAGCTCGCGTGGACCGGGCTCAAGCCGTCCGAGATCCTCACCCGCGAGGCCTTCGAGGACGCCGTCACCACGGTGCTCGGGCTCGGCGGCTCCACCAACGCCGTGATCCACATCATCGCGATGGCGGGCCGCGCCGGGCACAAGCTCACCCTCGACGACTTCGACCGCATCGCCCGTACCGTCCCGGTGCTGGCGAACGTGCGGCCCGGCGGACAGACGTACCTCATGGAGGACTTCTACTTCGCCGGCGGTCTGCCCGCCTTCCTCTCGCGGATCACCGACCTGCTCCACCTGGACCGGCCGACCGTGGGCGGCACGCTGAGGAAGCAGCTCGAAGGTGCCGTCGTCCACAACGACGACGTCATCCGCACTCGCGAGAACCCGGTCGCCGCCGAGGGCGGAGTCGCCGTCCTGCGCGGCAACCTCTGCCCGGACGGTGCGGTCATCAAGCACATCTCCGCCGAGCAGCACCTGCTCGCGCACACCGGTCCCGCGGTCGTCTTCGACGACTACAAGACCATGCAGCGGACCATCAACGACCCGTCGCTGAACATCACCGCCGACAGCGTGCTGGTGCTGCGCAACGCGGGACCCAAGGGCGGGCCCGGCATGCCCGAGTACGGCATGCTCCCCATCCCCGACCACCTGCTCAAGCAGGGCGTGCGGGACATGGTCCGGATCTCCGACGCCCGGATGAGCGGCACGAGCTACGGCGCGTGCGTGCTGCACGTGGCGCCGGAGTCGTACGTCGGCGGACCGCTCGCCCTGGTCCGCACCGGGGACCTGATCACCCTGGACGTCGGGGCGCGCACTCTTCAACTCGACGTGGATGACGAGGAGTTGGAGCGGCGCAGGGCGGAGTGGGCGCCACCGCCCGCACGGTACGAGCGCGGGTACGGCGCGCTCTACAACGAACAGATCACCCAGGCCGACACCGGCTGCGACTTCGAGTTTCTCGCCCGGCCGGGCAAGGTGCACGACCCCTACGCGGGCTGAACCACCCCTGACTCACGCCCTTGTTTGGCCGAAATCCCGAACGATGATCGGAAAGCGCTTCACCGAGAACGGAGAACAGTCATGGCCCAAGCCGCAGCCGTGGCGAAACCGCCCGCGCCACCCCGGCGACGCCGTGCCTCCGCCACGCCGCGCCGGCTTCCGTATCTGCTGATCGCCCCCGCCGCCCTGCTCATGCTGGGCTTCATCGCCTACCCGGTGATCAGCGTCTTCTACTACAGCCTGCAGGAGTACAACCCCACCAAGCCGTGGCGGAACGGCTTCACGGGCCTCGACAACTTCGTTCACGCCTTCACCGAGGACCCGCTGTTCTGGGACACGCTGGTCTTCAGCGCCAAGTGGGTGTTCGTCGAGGTCGGGCTGCAGCTGCTGTTCGGGCTCGCGCTCGCCCTGATCGTCAACCAGACCTTCGTGGGACGGGCGTTGGGCCGCGCGCTCGTGTTCTCCCCGTGGGCCGTGTCCGGTGTGCTGACCTCGGCGATCTGGGTGCTGCTCTACAACTCCCAGACGGGCATCACGCGTTACCTCGCCGACGTCGGCATCGGCTCCTACGGCACCAGCTGGCTGTCGGACACCTCGACCGTGTTCCCGGCGGCGATCATCGCCGATCTGTGGCGCGGCGTGCCGTTCTTCGCGATCCTCATCCTCGCCGACCTCCAGTCCGTCTCGAAGGACCTGTACGAGGCCGCCGAGGTCGACGGGGCCAGCCGTATCAAGCAGTTCTGGCACATCACGCTGCCGCATCTGAAGGACGCCATCGTGCTGTCCACGCTGCTGCGCGCGGTCTGGGAGTTCAACAACGTCGACCTGCTGTACACGCTGACCGGCGGCGGACCGGCGGGAGTGACCACCACCCTGCCCCTCTACATCGCCAACACCAGCGTCGACGCGCACAACTTCGGCTACGCGTCCGCCCTGACCACGGTCGCGTTCGTGATCCTGCTCTTCTGCTCGATGGTCTATCTGCGGCTGAGCAAGTTCGGAGGTGAGGACAAGTGAGCGTGAAGGAAGCCACCAAGACCGCGCCCGCACCCGTGCGCGCCGCTCCCGAACCGCCCCGTCCGAGGAAGAAGCACCGCGCCTACGACGAGGTCCCGCGCTGGCAGATCTACCTCCCGCTGTCGATCTACCTGGTCTTCACCCTGATCCCGTTCTACTGGATCCTGCTGTTCTCCCTGCGCCCGGCCGGCTCGACCTCGCTCGTGCCCTGGCCGATGACCTTCGACCACTTCGAGAAGGTCTGGACGGAGCGGAGTTTCGGGACGTACTTCCAGAACAGCGTGCTCGTCGGCGTCGTCACCCTGCTGATGACGACGCTCGTCGCCCTGGCCGGCGGCTACGCCCTCGCGCGCTTCAACTTCAAGATCAAGCGGGCGTTCATGCTCGCCCTGCTCTGCTCCCAGTTCGTGCCGGGTGCGCTGCTCCTGGTCCCGCTGTTCGAGATCTTCGCCGAGCTGCAGATGATCAACTCGCTGGGCAGCGTCATCATCGCGGAGACAGTGTTCCAGCTGCCGCTGTCGATCATCCTGATCAGCAACTTCATCAAGAACGTGCCGTACTCCCTGGAGGAGGCGGCGTGGGTCGACGGCTGCAACCGGATGACGGCCTTCAGGATCGTCGTCCTGCCGCTGCTGCGGCCCGGTCTGATCGCCGTCGGCTCCTTCGCCTTCGTGCACTCCTGGAACCACTTCCTGTTCGCCCTGATGTTCCTCAACAACCAGGAGAAGCAGACCATCCCGGTCGGCCTCAACACCCTGATGGGCGCCGACAGCGTCGACCTGGGCGCGCTCGCCGCGGGCGGCATCATCGCGGCCGTACCCGTCGTGATCGTGTTCGCCTTCATCCAGAAGTGGCTGATCACGGGCTTCAGCGCGGGGGCGGTGAAGGGATGAGACCGCGTCAGTCCCTGAGGTTCCGTCAGGTCGCGGCGCTGACCACGCTGTTGGCACTGCTCTGCGTCCCCGCCCACGCCGACGACTCCCGCGACATCAGCCGCGACACCCTCGCCCCGAACGACGGCTGGGCCTCGGCCGACGGTGGTACCACGGGGGGTTCCACCGCCGACGACGCCCACGTCTTCACCGTACGCGACCGCAGTGAGCTCGTCCGCGCCCTCGACGGCGGCAGCGCCACGCCGAAGATCATCAGGGTCGCCGGGACCATCGACGTCAACACCGACGACGACGGCGACCACCTGGACTGCGCCGACTACGCGACCGACGGCTACGGCACCAAGAAGTACCTGGCCGCCTACGACCCCCGCACCTGGGGCTCCGCCAGGCCCAGCGGCCCGCAGGAGGAGGCCCGCCAGGCCTCGGCGGCCAGACAGGCCGAGCGGATCGAGCTGGCCGTCGGCTCCAACACCACCATCGTCGGACTCGGCGACAGCGCCGTACTCAAGGGCGCCAGCCTCCAGATCGAGGGCGCGGACAACGTCATCGTCCGCAACCTCGAACTGCGCGACGCCTACGACTGCTTCCCTGTGTGGCAGCCCAACACAGGTGGCCTCGGCGACTGGAAGACGGCGTACGACAACATATGGCTGCGCGGCGCCACACATGTGTGGATCGACCATGTGATCCTCAGCGACAAGGGTCACCCGGACGAGCAGGAGCCCACGTACTTCGGCCGCAACTACCTCCGCCACGACGGCCTGCTCGACATCACCAACGCCTCCGACCTGGTCACCGTCTCCTGGAGCAGGTTCGCCGACCACGACAAGGCGATCCTTGTCGGCAACGGCGACACGGCCACCGGTGACCGGGGCAAGCTGCGGGTCACCCTGCACCACAACGAGTTCGAGTCCGTCGTCCAGCGCGCGCCCCGCGTCCGCTACGGGCAGGTGCACCTCTACAACAACCGGTACGTCGTCCCGGCCGACGCGCACGACTACCGCTACTCGATCGGCGTGTCGACCGAGTCGGCGATCTTCGCGGAGAACAACGCCTTCCACACCCCCGGCCACATCGAGGTCGCCGACCTGGTCAAGAGCTGGAACGGCAGCGCCCTCCACCAGTCCGGCACCCTCTTCAACGGCTTCCCGGTCGACCTGCTCGCCATCCACAACGCCTACAACTCCGGCAGCGAGCGCGATCTCACGGCCGACGTCGGCTGGACACCTACCCTGCACACAAAGATCGACAGCGCCGGGGCGGCCGACCGAGCGGTGGCCCGTGGCGCGGGCGCAGGGAGGATCCCATGAGCACTGCCGTACCCATCGTCCTGGCGGGCGCGCGCGGCCACGGCCGCTGGCACCTGGAGAACATCCGCCGGCTCCAGGACAAGGGGATCGTCCGGCTGGCGGGGATCTGCGAGCTGACCCCGCTGAGCGAGGGGGAGCTTCCCGACGGGCTCGTCCTGCCCTCGGGCGCGCCCGAGCAGTCCGCCGACTTCGGTGCCCTGCTCGACACCACCGGCGCGCGGATCGCGGTGATCTGCACGCCGATCCCGACCCACACCGACCTCGCGCTGACGGCCGCGCGCAGGGGCGTGCACCTCCTGTTGGAGAAGCCGCCCGCCCCGTCGTACGCCGAGTTCCGGCGCATGGCCGACGGGGTCGCCGAGGCCGGGGTCGCCTGTCAGATCGGCTTCCAGTCGCTGGGCTCGCACGCGGTGCCGGCGATCCGGACGCTGATGGCCGAGGGCGCCGTCGGCGAGATCGTCGGGATCGGCGGGGCCGGTGCCTGGGCGCGTCCCGAGGCGTACTACCGGCGGGCACCCTGGGCCGGCAAGCGAAGGCTGAACGGTGTCGACGTCATCGACGGCGTGCTGACCAACCCGCTCGCCCACGCCGTCGCCACCGCGCTCGCGCTGGGCGGCACCACTCGCGCCGAGGACGTCACCGGCATCGAGACCGAGCTGCTGCGCGCCAACGACATCGAGTCCGACGACACCTCCTGCGTCCGCGTCACCACGACCGGCCGCCAGATCGTCGTCGGCGCGACCCTGTGCGCCGAGGACCCCGACGAGCCGTACGTCATCGTCCACGGCGAACAGGGCCGGATCACCTTCTGGTACAAGCAGGACCGCGTCCTGCTCCAGCGCGCGAACCACGGCCCGGAGGAGTTCGAGTACGGCCGCACCGACCTGCTGGAGAACCTCGTCGAGCACCTCACCGACGGCGCCGACCTGCTGGTCACACCCGACGCGACCGGCGCCTTCATGAAGGTCGTTGAAGCGATTCGACTGGCCCCCGACCCGGCCCCGCTGCCGGAGGGGGCCTGGCAGCTGCTCCCCGACGAGCAGCGCCGGGTCGTGCCCGGCATCGACGGCCTGGTCGCGGCCGCCGCCGACACCCTCGCCCTCTACTCCGAGCTCGGCGCCCCCTGGGTACCGCCGGCACGAAACAACGAGGTGAGCACCTGATGACCCCCCACGACACCCCGGTGCTGCGCGTCGCGGGCCGGCCCGTCGGCCGGTACGTCACCCGGCCCGAACTCCCGGCCCGGCTCTCCCCGCGCCCGTACCTCCACCCCGTCACCACCCTGGCCGGCACGGCGGTCACCGAGCTCAGCCCGGCCGACCACACACACCACCTCGGCGTCGGTGTCGCCGTTCCCGACGTCGAGGGGTCCAACTTCTGGGGCGGCCGCACCTACGTCCGCGACCAGGGCCCGACCGAGCTGGACAACCACGGAGCCCAGCGGCACACCGCCTTCCAGCTCCGCGACCCCGACGGCTTCGTCGAGGAACTGCGCTGGGTGGCCTCCGGAGCCGAGCTGCTGCGTGAACGCCGTACGGTCGCGGCAACCGAACTCACCACGTTCGCCTGGGCGTTGGACTTCACCTTCTCCCTGACCAACGTCACCCCGGACCCGCTGTCCATCGGCAGCCCGGCGACGAACGGACGCCCCGGCGCCGCGTACGGCGGCTTCTTCTGGCGGGCCCGCAAGGAGGCGTCGGCGCCGGAGGTGTTCACCGTCGACCGCGAGGGCGAGGCGGCCGTCCACGGCACCCGCGCCGACTGGGTCGCCCTCGCGGGCGGCACCTGGACGCTCGTCTTCGCCGGGGCCACCGAAGAGACCCGGCAGGACCCGTGGTTCGTGCGCGCCGAGGAGTATCCGGGCGTCGGCTCCTCGCTGGCCGCCGAGGAGCGGCTGGCGGTTCCGCCGGGCGAGACCGTCGTCCGGCGGATCGTCACCGTCGTCGCCGACGGCCGGCTTCCCCGTCTCGAAGTGGCGGCTCTGGTCCGCAAGGCGGTGAGCCAGTGACGACCGGGACCTACACCAACCCCGTCCTGAACGCCGACTGGTCCGACCCTGACGTCGTCCGCGTCGGCGACGACTTCTACCTCACCGCCTCCAGCTTCGGCCGCGCCCCCGGCCTGCCCCTGCTGCACTCCCGCGACCTGGTCAACTGGACCCTGGTCGGCCACGCCGTCGACCACCTCGAACCGGCGCGGGAGTTCGCGGCGCCCCGCCACGACTGCGGCGTATGGGCCCCCTCGCTCCGGCACCACGACGACCGCTTCTGGATCTTCTGGGGCGACCCCGACCAGGGCATCTTCCAGGTCAACGCCCCCGAGATCCGCGGCCCCTGGACCAAGCCGCACCTGGTGAAGGCCGGCAAGGGCCTGATCGACCCCTGCCCCCTCTGGGACGACGCGACCGGCGAGGCCTACCTCGTGCACGCCTGGGCCAAGTCCCGCTCCGGCGTCAAGAACCGCCTCACCGGCCACCGTATGCACCCCGACGGCACCGAACTCCTCGACGAGGGCAAGCTGATCGTCGACGGCGACCGGATCCCCGGCTGGTTCACCCTCGAAGGACCCAAGCTCTACCAGCACGACGGCTGGTTCTGGATCCTGGCGCCGGCCGGGGGAGTGGAGACGGGCTGGCAGGGTGCCTTCCGCTCGCGCGAGTTCTTCGGGCCGTACGAGGAGAGGATCGTCCTCGAACAGAAGGACACCGACGTCAACGGACCGCACCAGGGCGGCTGGGTGCGCACCCCGTCCGGTGAGGACTGGTTCCTGCACTTCCAGCAGCGCGGCGCGTACGGCCGTGTCGTCCATCTCCAGCCGATGAGCTGGGGCGCCGACGGCTGGCCGGTGCTCGGCGACGACGGCGCCCCCGTCGTCGTCCACCGCACCCCCGACCTCCCGCCGCAGCCGCCCGCCGCGCCCGCCACCGACGACGACTTCCCCGGCGGACGCTTCGGCCGCCAGTGGTCGTGGACGGCCAACCCGCAGGACGGCTGGGCCACCCAGCACTCCGGCGACGGCCTGAAACTGGCCTGCGTGCGCTCGGCCGACGCCCACGACCTGCGCAAACTGCCGAACGTCCTCACCCAGCGGCTGCCCGGCACGCCCTGCGCGGTCGAGGTCGAACTACGGCTGGACAGCGACGAACCCGGGGCGCGGGCGGGGCTCGCGGTGCTCGGGGACGCCTTCGCCTGGATCGGGCTCCAGCGGGGCACGGACGGGGCGGTGCATGTCGTGCACCGGTTCGCGGAAGCCGTCGCCGAGCGGGAGCGGGACGCCGAGCACGCGCGGCTCGCACCGGAGGGACGAGTGCGGCTGCGGATCGAGATCGGGGCGGGGGCGCGCTGCCGGTTGTTCTACACGCTGCCTTCTGGGGGGACACCCCCCAGGCCCCCCGACGGAGACGGCCCGCGTCCTTCCGGGCCGGTCTTCGCCGCCACGCCCTGGCGCTGGGTCGGTGCCCTGCTCGGCCTGTTCGCCCTCGCGCCCGCCGGAACCGGACACGCCGGCGCGGCAACCTTCTCGCACTTCAGGATCGACCCCCTGTAACGCACCTGACCCGCTTGTAACGCACCTGCCCGTAAGCCTGTTGGGAGCCGCAATGACGCAGCACCTTGATAGCAAGCGCTTGCAGAGACCGGGGCACGGCAAGGTCCTGGCCGCCGTGCTCGGCCTTGTCGCCGCGCTGAGCCTCGGCGCGATAGGGGAGGCGAAGGCCGTAGGGGAGCCGAAGACCGCGAGTCCTACGGCGACCTCGGCCTCCGTCGACCGCTGGACCGACCGGCCCCACGGCTTCGCCTCCCTCGCCGGGGGCACCACCGGCGGGGCGGGCGGCAAGGTCGTCACCGTCACGGACCAGGCCTCGCTGGCCAAGTACGCGGCGGCCGAGGAGCCATACATCATCCGTGTGTCGGGCTCGATCGACGTCGAGCCCTTCGGCTCGGACATCGTGGTGGGGTCGAACAAGACGCTCGTCGGCGTCGGCGACACCGGCGAGATCGTGCACGGCGAGCTGCACCTCAACCCCGGCACGAGCAACGTCATCATCCGCAACCTGACGATCCGCGACAGTTACGTCGAGGGCGACTGGGACGGCAAGACGACCGACTTCGACGCGATCCAGATGGACACCGTCGACCACGTCTGGATCGACCACAACCGCTTCACGCACATGGGCGACGGGCTGCTCGACATCCGCAAGGACAGCCAGTACATCACCGTCTCCTACAACCAGTTCACGAACCACAACAAGGCGTTCGGGATCGGATGGACGACCAACGTCCAGACGCAGATCACCGTCGACCACAACTGGTTCACGGGCACCAAGCAGCGCAACCCGTCGGCCGACAACTGCGCCTACGCCCACCTCTACAACAACTACCTGTCGGCGCAGGTGGCCGACGGCGACCCGACGTGGACGTACGGGAACTGGTCGCGCGGCAGGACGCGGATGGTCATCGAGAACGGCTACTACGACGGGGTCCAGCACCCCTATCAGGCCGACGCGACGGCCGAGTTGGTCGAGCGCGGGTCGATCCTGAAGAACGTCAGCGGGCGGCAGGACGAGTGGGGTGCCGCCTTCGATCCGCGGGAGTTCTACGACTACCGGCTCGACCCGGCGGCCGCCGTCCCGGCGCTGGTGACGCGGTTCTCCGGGCCGCAGAAGCGGATCGGGGACTCGGTGACGCTGCACGTCCCCGGGGAGTACCCGACGGTGCAGGCCGCCGTGGACGCGGTGCCGGACGGGAACGCCGGGCGGGTCACGATCGCCGTGGCGCCCGGGACGTACCGCGAGAAGGTGTTCATCCCCGCGGGCAAGCCGAACATCGTGCTGGAGGGCAAGGGGCGGAATCGGTCCGACACCGTCATCGTCTTCGACACGCCTGCCGCGTACGGGGGTTCGACGGGGAGCGCGACCGTCAGGATCGCCGCGCACGACGTCACCGCCCGCAACCTCACCTTCAGCAACGACTTCGACGAGGCCGCGCACGAGCTGAACGGTGAGCAGGCGCTGGCGATGAAGACGACGGGTGACCGGATCGTCTTCGAGAACACCGCCTTCCTGGGCAACCAGGACACGCTGATGACCGACAGCCCAAAGCTGGACGTGATCAGCCGGGTCTACGTCCGGGACTCGTGCATCGAGGGCGACGTCGACTTCGTCTACGGACGGGCGACGACCGTCATCGAGCAGTCGGTGATCCGTGCGCTGAGCCGAGGGTCCAGCAGCAACAACGGTTATGTGACGGCCGCTTCGACCTGGACCGGCAATCCGTACGGCTTCCTGATCACCCGCTCCAGGATCGTGAGCGACGCGCCCGACGGGACCTACCACCTCGGGCGGCCCTGGCACCCGGGCGGTGAGCCGGCGGCGGTGGCGCAGGTGCTGATCCGGGAGACCGAGCTGCCGGCGGCGGTCAAGTCGTCGCCCTGGACCGACATGAGCGGGTTCTCGTGGAAGGACGCGCGGTTCGCGGAGTACCGGAACTTCGGACCGGGGGCCGCTGTCACCGCGGACCGGCCGCAGATGAGCGACGAGGAGGCGCGGTCCCACACCGTCGCCGACTACCTCAAGGGCGCCGACGGCTGGAAGCCGTACGCCCGCCACTGACCCCCCACAACTTCATATCTCCGTCTGATCCAGAAGAGAGAGCCGACCAATGAAGATCAGCAATCGCAGGAGCAGCACAGGCGGGCGCCGCACGTCGGCCGCCGTCGCCCTGAGCGCCGTGCTCGCCCTGACCGCCACCGCCTGCGGTGACGACGGGAGCGGCACGGGCGGCGACAAGGGCGCCGAGGGCAGCGGCAAGGGGAAGATCGTCTTCTGGGACAACAACGGCGGTGTCCGCACCGACATCTGGAAGGAGATCATCGCCGACTTCGAGAAGGCGAACCCCGACATCGAGGTCGAGTACGTCGGGATCCCGTCCACCGACTACCAGTCCAAGGTGGACACCGCCATCCAGGCCGACAGCCTGCCGGACGTCGGCGGTGTCGGTGCGGCCATGCTCGCCGGGTTCGCCGCGCAGAACGCGCTGGAGCCGCTGGACGACCGGCTCGCCAAGTCCTCCCTGAGCGGCAAGCTCAACGAGGACATGGTGGCTTCGCTGAAGGCCGCGGGCGGTGGTGACGGCAAGCTGTACTCGGTGCCGACCTCCGCGAACAACGGTGTGCTGTACTACCGCACCGACCTGTTCAAGAAGGCCGGGCTGGACGAGCCGACGACCTGGGACAAGTTCTACGAGGCCGCGGAGAAGCTGACCGACGCCGGGAAGAACGAGTTCGGGTACACCATCCGTGGTGGCTCCGGGTCCATCGCGCAGGCGCTGGACGCGATGTACGGGCAGTCCGGGATCACGTCGTTCTGGGACGCGAGTGGTGAGAAGACCACCGTCAACGACCCGAAGAACGTGGCCGCGCTGGAGAAGTACGCGGCCCTGTACAAGAAGGTCACTCCGGCCGCCGACCTCAACAACGACTTCACCAAGATGGTCGCGCAGTGGGACTCCGGCACGATCGGGATGCTGAACCACAACCTGGGGTCGTACCAGGACCATGTGAAGGCGCTGGGGACCGACAAGTTCCGGGGGATTCCGCAGCCGGTCGGCTCCGCCGGTAAGCGGGTTCAGGTGTCAAACCCCGTTGACGGGATGGGGCTGTTCAAGAGTTCCGGGAACAAGGAAGCCGCCTGGAAGTTCATCGAGTTCGCGACCTCGCACGAGGAGAACTCGAAGTTCAATGAGGCGGCTGGGCAGGTGCCGTCGAACAATGACGCCGCGAAGGACGCGTGGATTTCTGAGGCTGAGCCCACGAAATTGGCTGCCGCCGCGTTGACCGACGGGTCTACGACGATTGTGCAGTTGCCGTACTACCTGCCTGACTGGAACACCATCTCCAAGGCCGACAACGAGCCGAACTTCCAGAAGGTGCTGAACGGGGACATGAGTGCGAAGGAGTTTCTGGACACGGTGGCTGAGCAGCTGAATGAGGCTCAGGCCGAGTGGACGGAGCGGAACGGCTAAGAGCTCGGTTGTTTCTGTGCGCGGCCGGCTGCGGGTTGGTTGTGGCTGGTCGCGCAGTTCCCCGCGCCCCTAAGGGGGGTGCACCCCCCTTGCCTGAAAGGGACCCCTCGTGTCGCTCTCCCGTAGACAGGTCACCGTGGCGGCGCTCGCCGCCGTTCCCCTCGGCGTCGCGGTCGCCGGTACCGCACAGGCAACCCCGCGTCATCGCACTCTCTACATCGCCGGTGATTCCACCGCCGCCCAGAAATACGTCGACGCCGCCCCGGAGACCGGGTGGGGCATGGCGCTCCCCTTCTTTCTGCACAAGGACCGGCTCGTTTCCAACCATGCTGTGAACGGGCGTAGTTCGAAGAGCTTTGTCGATGAAGGGCGGTTGGATGTCATCCTCGCCGCCCTTCGCCCCGGCGACTTCCTGTTGATCCAGTTCGCGCACAACGACGAGAAGGTCACCGACCCCGCTCGGTACACCGAGCCCTGGACGACGTACCAGGACCATCTACGGCTGTACATCGACGGGGCCCGGGCCCGGGGCGCGCGGCCGGTGCTGGCCACGGCCGTCGAGCGGCGGCGGTTCGACGCCGAAGGCAACGCCGTGCCGACGCACGGCGACTATCCGGCGGCGATGCGGGCGCTCGCGCAGGAGGAGCGCGTCGCGTTGCTCGACATCCAGGCACTGTCGCTCGCGCTGTGGCAGCGGCTCGGGGTCGAGGAGACGAAGAAGTACTTCAACTGGACCGCCACCGAACAGGACAACACGCACTTCAACCCGTCCGGCGCGATCGCCGTGGCGCGTCTCGTGGTGCGGGAGTTGCTGCGTACGCGGGTGCTCGGTCCGCAGGACGTGCGCCGGCTCGACGAGGAGATCCCGGAGTCCTGGATCACCTGGCCGGAAGCCTCTGCCGCTTAAACCAACCCGCCGCTCAACCACCCTCCGATCGCAGAAGAGAGAGCCGCACAATGAACACACACGTATGGCATGGGCATGCCACAAGGGCCACCGTCAAGAGGGCCGCTGTTCTGATCGGCTGCACCGCGCTCGTCCTCGGGCTGACCGGTACCGGAGCGCAGGCCGGGCCCCGTGACCTCGGCCGGCAGGTCCTCGGGGCTGGTGACGGCTGGGGCTCGGAGGGAGCGGGGACGACCGGTGGGTCGGCCGCCGACGCCGAGCACGTCTACACCGTCACCACCTGGGCCGAGTTCAAGGCCGCGCTGAAGGCCGGCGGTGACGCGCCGAAGATCATCCAGGTCAAGGGCTTGATCGACGCCGTCTCCGAGGGCTGCGAGGCCTTCGTCACCGGCGGCTACGACCTTCAGGAGTACCTCAAGGCGTACGACCCCGCCGTCTGGGGCAACGACGAGGTCGCCAGCGGTCCGCAGGAGGACGCCCGGGTCGCCTCCGCCGCCAACCAGGACACGGAGATCAAGGCCAACATCCCCAGCAACACCACCATCGTCGGCGTCGGCAGGAACTCCGGCATCCTCGGCGGCAGCCTCCAGATCAAGGGCGTCTCGAACGTCATCCTGCGCAACCTCACCATCGAGGCCCCGCTCGACTGCTTCCCCAAGTGGGACCCGACCGACGACAACAAGACCGGCAACTGGAACTCCGAGTACGACGCCGTCGTCGTCTACGGCACCGACCATGTGTGGCTCGACCACAACACGTTCACCGACGGCCGGTACCCGGACAGCGAGCGGCCGGTCTACTTCGGCAAGGTCTTCCAGCAGCACGACGGACTGACGGACATCGTGCGCGGCTCCAACTACGTGACCGTGTCCTGGAACCGCTTCCAGGACCACGACAAGAACATGCTGATCGGCAACGGCGACGGCCTCGCCGCCACCGACGGCGGCAAGCTCAAGGTCACCATGCACCACAACCGCTTCGACGGCATCCTCCAGCGCTCCCCGCGCGTGCGGTTCGGGCAGGTCGACGTCTACAACAACCACTACGTGGTGACCGAGGAACAGAAGGACGACTACTACATCTTCGGTGTCGGCATCTCCTCGCAGCTCCACGCCAGCGACAACGCCATCTCGCTGCCGGCCGGGGCGAGCGTCGGCAAGGTCCTGAAGAAGTGGAACGAGTCGCCGCTGACCGCCGAGAACAACTACGTCAACGGCAAGCTGACCGATCTCATCGCCGTGCACAACGCCGAGATCCCGGCGGAGACCCTCCAGTCCGGCGCCGGATGGACACCGACCCTCCGGACCAAGGTCGACAACCCCAAGGCGGTGCCGGGGATCGTCAACCGCTGCGCGGGCGCCGGCCGCCTGGGCTGACGCACCCACCGGGGGAGGGGCGCACAGCAGGCTCGGCCGCCCCTCCCCGGCCACTACCAGCACGAGCCGCCCTGCGAAGGAGCACCCGCATGCCCTCGCCCCACCTCCGACTTCCCCTGTCCAGAAGGGGATTCCTCACCGCGAGCGCCGCCACCGCACTCGCCCTCGCGCCATACCCCGCACGAGCCGCCACCCGCCCCTGCCCCTTCGGCCGCTACGGTTCCCCGGCCGCCCGCCTGACCCCGCAGACCCTCTACGTCGACCCGTCCGGCCAGGGCGACTTCACCACCGTCCAGGCCGCCGTGAGCGCCGCTACCGGCAGCGGCCGGACGCTGGTCATCGCGCCGGGGACGTACCGCGAGACGGTCGCCGTCGACGTGACCCGTACGGAGATGACCTGGCTCGGCGCCGGCCGGGACCCGCGTGACGTCGTCATCGTCTACGACAACGCCGCCGGCACCCCCAAGCCCGGCGGCGGCACCTACGGCACCACCGGCTCCGCCACCACCCTCGTCCAGGCCGACGGCTTCACCGCCCACCGCATCACCTTCGCCAACGACTGGCTGCGCGCCGATCACCCCGGCATCAGCGGCACCCAGGCCGTCGCCATCAAGGTGCAGGGCGACCGTTCCGCGTTCCACCACTGCCGGTTCCTCGGCCACCAGGACACCCTGTACGCCGACTCCATGGCCCTCGGCGTCTTCGCCCGCCAGTACTTCGCGCACTGCTACGCGGAGGGTGACGTCGACTTCGTCTTCGGGCGGGCCACGGCCGTGTACGAGCACTGCCACTTCCGGACCCTGACCCGGACCGACCTGTCGTCCGCCCCGTACGGTTTCGTCTTCGCGCCCTCGACGGCCGGTGCAAACCCGCGCGGCTACCTGGTGACCAGGAGCCGCATCACCAGCGAGGCCCCGGACGGCTACTACAAGCTGGCCCGCCCCTGGGTGCCCAGCTCCGACCCCACCGCCCGCCCCTCGCTCACCGTCCGCGACACCCACCTCGGCCCCGGCATCGACGCGGTCGCGCCCTACACCAACATGTCGGCGTCCTTCCCCTGGCAGGAGCAGCGGTTCGCCGAGTACCGCAACGCCGGGCCGGGAGCGGAGATCACCGTTCCGGAGAACCGGCCCCAACTCACCGCCGTGCAGGCCGAGTCGGCGACCCGTGAGGCGTACCTCGGCGACTGGACGCCGTGGAAGGAGAGCCGCTGAGATGCGCAGGCGGACTCTCCTGGCGGGGATGGCAGGGATCGCCGGGGTCTCCGGAGGACTGGTCGCCGTCGGGTCCCCCGCCTTCGCCGGTGGTGTCGGCCGCCGGGTGCTGCACGTCCGGCCCGGTGGCTCGGTGCAGGCGGCCGTCGACGCGGTGGACGGCCCCGGCTGGACGATCGTCGTGCACCCGGGGACGTACCGCGAGGTGGTGAAAGTCCCCGTGGCGAAAGCCGAGTTGACGCTGCGCGGTGCCACCAGGAACCCGCGCGACGCCGTCATCGTCCACGACAACGCCAACGGCACCCCCAAGCCCGACGGCTCGGGCACCTACGGCACCGCCGGCTCCGCCACCTTCACCTCGGCCGCCCCCGGCCTCACCGTCCGCGACCTCACCCTCGCCAACGACTGGCTGCGCGCCGACCACCCCGACATCACCGGCACGCAGGCGGTGGCGGCGTACATCACCGGCGACCGGTCGTCCTTCGCGAACGTCCGCTTCCTCGCCCACCAGGACACCCTCTTCGTCGACACGACCGCGCTCGACACCTTCGACCGGCAGTACTTCCGCCACTGCTACATCGACGGCGACGTCGACTTCGTCTTCGGGCGGGCGACGGCCGTCTTCGAGGAATGCCACTTCCGCACGCTGCGACGGGACGTGGACTTCACCCCCAAGGGCATGGTCTTCGCCCCGTCCACCGCCCGCGCCAACCCGTACGGCATCCTCGCCGTCCGCTCCCGCATCACCTCCGGCGCCGAGGACGGGGCGTACAAGCTGGCCCGGCCCTGGGTGCCGTCGTACGAGACGACCGCCTGGCCGTCCCTCGTCGTGCGGGACACCCGGATCGGGCCGGGGATCGACGCGGTGGCGCCGTACACCAACATGCGCGAGCAGTACCCCTGGCAGACCATGCGGTTCTGGGAGTACCGCAACAGCGGGCCGGGGGCGGTGACCACGGTGCCGGAGAACCGGCCTCAACTCGCCGTTGCCGAAGCCGAGTTGCACACGAGGAAGACGTATCTGCGGGACTGTGGCGGCCGTATGCGTAGGGTGGCCGCACTCCTCGTCTGCGTGGGCCTGCTGTGGGCCGCTCCGGTCGCCTCGGCGGCCCCCGTCCGCGAACCCGTCGGCTGGGCCGCCACCGGCACCGGCACCACCGGCGGCGCGGGCGGCACGACCTGGACGGTGCGTACTCGCGCCGAGCTCAAGGAGGCCCTCGGCAACCGCGGCGACCCTGTCGCACCGAAGGTGATCCGGGTCGTCGGCGACATCAACGGGCATGAGGCGGCGGACGGTTCGCTGCTCGGCGAGCAGGACTACGCGCCCGGATACGACCTCGCCAAGTACATGTCCTGCTTCGGCGAGGACGGCGCCGAGTGGTCCGACACCCGCCACGACCACTGCAAGCAGCAGCGTCAGCTCCGGCAGGCCGGATCCGCGAAGGAGAAGGCGCAGATCCAGCTGACCGTGCCGAGCAACACCACGCTCGTCGGGGCCGGCGACGACGCCCGGCTCCTCGGGGTCTTCCTGACCGTCAACACCGGCACGAACATCGTCGTACGGAACCTCCACCTCGAAGCGCCCGTCGATCACTTCACCACCTGGTCGCCGGGGGACGGGGCGCGGGGAAGCTGGAACGCCCGCTTCGACGCGCTGACCGTCATCACCGGCAGGAACATCTGGATCGACCACTGCACCTTCACCGACGGCCGGTTCCCCGACCGCGAGGCACCCCTCGGCTTCCACGGTGAGCACGTCAGGCGGCACGACGGGCTGCTGGACATCGAGGACGGCTCCGACTTCGTCACCGTCTCCGACAGCCGTTTCGAGGACCACGACAAGGCGATCCTCGTCGGGTCCGGCGACGGGCGCGGGGACCGTGACCGGGGGCACCTGAAGGTGACGTTCCTGCGGAACCTGTTCACCGACATCGCGCAGCGCGCCCCGCGCGTCCGCTTCGGGCAGGTGCACGTCGTCAACAACGTGTACCGGGGACGGGCCGCCGACACCGTCTACGCCCTCGGCGTCGGCGTGGAGTCCGCGATCTTCTCCGAGCGCAATGTGTTCCGTTACCGGCAGGGCGCCCTCGCCCTCGCCGTCGCGGACTACGGAGGCGACCGCTTCCAGGACACCGGGTCGTGGTTCAACGGACGCCCCGGCCACCTGAACTCGGTGGCGGCCGGCCTCGGCCTCACGCCCGACGTCGGCTGGCATCCCGCCGACGTCTACGACTACCGGCCCCTCACGTCCGCGTCGGCGGTCGAGGAGTACGTCGTCCGGCACGCCGGCACGGGGAGGGCGTATGAGCGGCCATGACGCCGTGGGACGCCGGGTTTTCGTGGTCGGGGCCGGGGCGGCGGCGCTGTTCGCCGGAGGAGCGGTGAGCGGGGCGGAGGCGGCCGTGGTGGACGGTCCGCTGCCCGACTTCCACCCGGCCCTCAAGGACGGGCTCACCTTCCCGCTCGCCTGGGGACACTCACCGATCCACGACATCCGCGCCTGGCGCCGGGCCGCCCGCGCCAAGGTCGAGGAGCACCTCCTCGTGCCCCGCCCGGACGGGACACCGTACGCCGCTGAACTCGCGGAAGGCCCACAAGGGGACGGATACGGGCGGGAGTTGGTGACGCTCTCCCTCACCCCGTACGAACGCGTCCGCGGTGTGCTGCTCACTCCGCACGGCACCGGCCCCTTCCCCGCCGTCCTGCTCCTCCACGACCACGGCGCCAAGTTCGACATCGGGAAGGAGAAACTGGTCCGGCCCTGGTACGACGACACGCGGCTCGCCTCGGCGCAGGCCTGGGCGGACAAGTACTTCAGCGGACGCTTCGTAGGCGACGAACTGGCCCGGCGCGGCTACGTCGTCCTCTGCCTGGACGCCCTCGGCTGGGCCGACCGAGGCCCGCTCGTCTACGACCAACAGCAGGCCCTCGCCTCAAACTTCTACAACCTAGGCTCCTCACTCGCCGGGCTCATGGCCCGCGAGGACACCAGGGCCGCCGGTTTCCTGGCGGGCCTCGACCGCGTGGACGCGCGCCGGGTCGCGGCCGTCGGGTTCTCCATGGGCGCCTACCGCGCCTGGCAGACGGCCGCGCTCAGCGACGACATCGCCGCCGCGGTGAGCGTCGGCTGGATGACCGGCCTGAAGGAAATGATGGTGCCCGGCAACAACACCCTGCGCGGGCAGTCGGCGTACTACATGCTCCACCCCGGGCTCGCCCGGCATCTCGACTTCCCCGACGTGGCGAGCATCGCCGCCCCCAGGCCGATGTTCTTCCTGAACGGCGGCCTCGATCGCCTGTTCCCCGCCGACGGCGTCCGCGTGGCCCACGCCAAGCTGCGCGCCGTCTGGCGTTCCTGCCACGCCGAGGAGCGGCTGCGGCTGCAGACCTGGCCCGACCTCGGCCATGTCTTCACCGCACCCATGCAGGACGAGGTCTCCGACTGGCTCGACTCCGCCCTGTGAACCATCCCCCCACCCGCACGAGAGAGGAACCGCTCCCCATGTCTCGTCGTACCGCTCTCACCGCTCTGGCGGCCCTGACCCTGGGCAGCTGCCTGGCCGTACTCCCCACCCAGGCCCAGGCCCAGGCCGCGACCGTGGTCGTCAGCAACTCGACCGATCTGTCCAACGCCATCAAGAACGCCACCGCCGGCACCGTCATCCAGGTCCGCGGCGGCACCTACTACCCGACGGCCACGCTTCAGTCGACGGCCAACGGCACGTCCTCCTCGCCGATCACACTCACCGCGTACGGCTCGGAGACCGTCAAGATCGCCGGGTCGTCGCTGCCCTCCGGCTCCTGGATCTTCAAGCTGACCGCCGACTACTGGAACGTCTCCAACATCACCTTCCAGAACTCCCCGGACAGCGCGGTCGTCTGCCAGTCCTGCACCGGCACCAACTGGAACAACATCAAGACCATCAACGGCGGCGACTCCGGGTTCACGCTCACCGGGGACGGCACCGTCAACAACACGGTCCGCAACATCGACTCCTACGGCCACTACGACGCGGCCAACCACGGTGAGAACGCCGACGGCATCGCCGTGAAGTTCGGCTCCGGCACCGGCAACCTCATCACCGGGGCCCGCCTCTACAACAACTCGGACGACGGGCTGGACTTCTGGTCCTTCTCCTCGCCCGTCACCGTCGAGCACACCTGGGCCTTCGGCAACGGCAAGAACCGCTGGTCCGACTCCGCCTTCGCGGGCGACGGCAATGGCTACAAGCTGGGCGGCGACGGCGAGACCGTGGCCCACGTCATCAACAACTCGGCAGCCTGGGACAACGCCGGCAACGGCTTCACCGAGAACAGCAACAAGGGCGCGATCGTCATCAACCGCACGACGGCGTACGCCAACGCCAAGTGGGGTTACTACTTCGCCACCGGCGCGGCCCGGCTCGGCAAGAACCTGGCCGTGAGCAACGGCGGCGGCACGGTGAACAAGGGCTCCTCGGTTGTCTCGGCCGGCAACAACTGGGACTCCGGGATATCGACTCCCGCGTTCCGGTCGACGGATGCGTCGAGTACGTACAACGCGCGCAGTTCGAGCGGGACTCTGCCTGCGACGACGTTTCTGACGACGGGGAGTTCGACCATCGGGGCGACGATGGACTGAGCTGTCCGGTGACGGACGAAGCGGGCCGGAGAGTGCGCTCCGGCCCGCTTCGGGCATGGGTCCCGTATGCCGATCAGTCCCGGCGGATCAGCTCCGGATCGATGCGGCGGCCGACCAGGGGGAGGGTGCCGAGGATCGCTAGGGCAACGACGACGAGGGTGGAGACCAGCAGTACAGGCACGCCCGCGCCGTCCCAGAAGATCTCGCCGCCGCCCGTGACCAGATAGGCGGTCTCGGCCAGCTTGCCCGCGACCAGGGCCAGCAGCAGGCCGATCGCGAGCGGCAGGACGACCTGCAGGCACTGCACCGCCCGCAGGGTGCCGGCCCGGGCTCCGATGAGAGCGAGGGCGGTGACCTGGGACCGGCGTTCCACGGCCCGGTCGGTGACCGACACGAGGAACGCGGCGACGCCGATGACCAGACCCATCACCATGCCCAGCACGAGGAGCGTCTTGATCACCGTGAGCTGCTGCAGGGCCTCGATGTTGATGCCCGTCGGATCCACGTCGGCCGTCGGTGCGATCGCGCCGATCCCGTCCAGGACCGAGCGCACCGTCGACGGATCGGAGGAGGAGGCGAGGAGCAGCGTGGCGGACGCCGGGACGGCGCCGGGCGGCAGCTTGCCGGGCGGGACGAGGATGTAGACGCTGGACAGGTTCGTCACGCCCTGACCCGCATACAGCACGGTGTCCTTCGGCACCGGGATGCGCAGGGTCATGCGCTTGCCGTCCTTCTCCAGCGTGTAGGTGGAGGTCTTGAAGGGCTCGTCCCCGGTGTTCGGGTCCGACATGCGCATCACCTCGCCGTCCACACAGCCCTCGACCCGCCGGGTCAGCGCGGAGAGCTGGGCACAGGTGGCGATCAGGGCGGTGGCCTGGTTGTCGTCGGTGTCGCTCTGCAGGTCGTTGTCGAAGTCCATGACGACGGCGGACACCTCCACGCCGGGAATCTCACGCAGCCGTTGCTGCTGGTCCCGGCTCAGCTGGGACATCTGCAGACCGTACTCCTGGGTCGGCGAGGTGTTGCGCGAGACCTGGCTCAGCTCGACCAGGACGCCCTGGGCGAGGGACGCCGAGAACACCAGCAGGACCAGGCCTGTGACCACGCGCATCGCGCTGCCCGGTTCGACCTCGTTGCGGCGCATGGCCAGGTTGAGGGCGAGGTTGCCCGAACGGGCGAGCCGCTGGGCCAGCAGGTACGACAGCAACGGCAGCGTCAGGACCAGGCCGAGGCCGGTCAGCAGCACACCGCCCGGCACCAGGAGGGCGTTGATGCCGTCGCTGCGCGCGGGGTGGTCGGTCAGCCCGGTGGCACTGAAGCCGATGATGATCCCCAGACCGGTGACGAGCAGCAGCCCACCCCAGACACGGGGCGCCCTGGGGGCCGCCGTACGGCGGGTGGCGAGCGGGTTCCGGGCCGCCGCGCGGGCGCTCGCCCGGCCGACGAACCAGGCCAGCGCCGGACAACCGAGCAGACAGATGGCCATTGTCTGCCCCGACATCGCGCCGTCGGCGGCGTACCACTTCAGGCCGGGCAGGCCCGTCCGGGCGACGATCTGGTTGAGCAGCCAGAACTCCGCGAGGCCGAGGGCCGCACCGAGCAGGGCCGCCACGACGGTCTCGGCGGCGTTGACCCGCTGGGTGCCCTTCGCACTGACGCCGAGCAGACGCAGGGCCGCGAGCCGGCGGTTGCGGCTGGCGGCGGACAGCTTGGCGCACACCGACAGGAAGACGGCGAGGGGCAGCAGGACCAGGGTGGCCAGAGTGAAGCGGAGGATCTCCAGCGTGGAGGGGTCGACGGCCCAGGTGGGCGGGTACGGGCTGCCGAAGCTCTTCAACGCCCGGGCGTCGCCGCCGAGGTGGTCACGGGTCGTGCCGATATAGGCGTACAGCTCGTTGGGGTCGGTCAGACCGGCCGCGCCGATCAGGCCCTTCTCGGTGCCGGGCAGCAGGCCCTTGAGGCCGGGCTCGCGCTGGAGTTGGTCGCGCAGGGCAGGGGAGACGTACACCTCGCCCGGGCCGGGCAGCCTGCTCAGGCCGGGCGGTGGCGCGGGCGTGTCCTGTGTGCCCGGGGCGATGAAGACGCGGCCGAACGGCCTGGAGCCGTGCGGGTCCCGGAACTCCTGCACCAGGGTCCGCTGACCGGTCGGCTCACCGGCGTGGACCCGGGGGTACCGGGCGGCGGCCCGCCCGTCGTGGGCATCGAGGATCGCCGGGATCGTGAGGACGAGGGCGAGACAGCACACGCCGAGCGACCCGCCCAGGGTCATCAGCACAAACCGGGCGCGGTTGCCCCGACCGGACCCGAACAGCAACCGCAGACCGAGCAGGAACTCCCTCATCCCGCCGCTCCGATGGGGGCGAGCACCCCGTCGGCCATGGTGTAGCGGCTGTCGGCGCGGGCGGCCACCGTCGCATCGTGGGTCACCAGCAGCACGGCGGTGCCCTGCGAGCGGGCCAGATCCAGGAACTCCTTCAGAACGGCACCGGCGTTGGCGCTGTCGAGGGCGCCGGTCGGCTCGTCCGCGAACACGACAGCAGGCTTGTGCACCAGGGCCCGGGCGACGGCGACGCGCTGGTTCTGCCCGCCGGACACCTGCGAAGGCCGCCGCTCACGCAGGTCGGCGATCCCCAGCCGGTCGAGCACCTCGGCGGCGGCTGTGAGCGCGGGCCGCTTGCGCTGACCGGCGAGGCGCAGTGGCAGGGCGGTGTTCTCCTCGATGGTCAGCTCGGGCAGCAACTCGCCGTACTGGAAGACGAACCCGAACCGCTCCCTGCGCAGGGCGCTGATCTCCTCGTCGTCCAGGTCGGCGTAGGCCTGCCCCTCGAAACTGATCCGGCCCCGGGACGGTGGCAGCACGCCCGCCAGGCAGTAGAGCAGCGAGGACTTGCCGGAACCGCTCGCCCCGGTGATCGCCGCGACCTCGCCCCGCGCGAGCGCGAGGTGGGCGTCGCGCACGGCCGGTGTGGAGCCGTAGGAGAGCTCGACACCGCTCGCGGAGAGGATGTGTGACGTGTCTGACGTACTGGTACTGATCGTGTCCCCCGGAGGCCGGAGGGCCCCGGCGGTCAGTCCGGGGCCCAAGGGTATTTCTGTGACTGACGGTGTCACCCGTCAGTCTTTCCTAGCGGTGGTATGCCTTCGTCACCGAGCAGTTGTCCGGGCGGAGCGAACCCCGGTCACGGCAGGCCCGTATCCAGGCGTCATCGGTGTGCAGCGCGGCACCGTCGTAGCTGAGCTTGTCCAGCCAGACGGTCTTCTTCTGCTTGCCGTTGAACCGGCTCCAGTCGTACCCCTCGACGCGGACCTGCACGTAGACGTTGTGTCCGTCGCCGTGGTCGGCGTCCCGGAGGTTGCCCTTCCAGTGGAAGGCACCCTTGTTGGGGTTGGGGTGCGCAGGCTCGAACTTGTACTTGGCGTCCTTGAACTGGACACCCCCGCTGTTCAGCGTGGGGATGCCCTTCCACGCGGCACGAGCCTCGGCCGCACTGGTCGTTCCCCCGCTTGCCGTGGCGAACGCTGTCCCCATGCCAGTCAGAAAGAGCCCGGTCGCGAGCACACCGACAGCCAGCTTTCGATTCACTTGTTTTTCCTCCCGTTTGTCCCGGTGCCAAACCTTGATCACCGGGCGCTGGGAACGCTAACACCATCTGGCCGAAAGATGATCAACTTTTCGGTCTCGGGCTCGCCGTCGCGTGAGCATTCGCGAATACCCTGCACACCCTTTACGGACATCGCACCAACCAGAGGGAACCCGGACCCCGTTTTTCGCATCGCGGCCTCGTCGGCGTCAGTTCCGCACCGGCTTGATCCCTTCCAGCGTCGGCACCACCGGCAGAATCGTGCCGTCGGCCGCGAACTCCATGCGGTCGACGGTCGTCTCGCGGTGCATGCCGTCACCGCCCGCCTTTCCGGGGCCGTTCAGGGCGAAGCGGTGGTAGACGATGTACCAGTCGTCCGTGCCGGGGGTGTTCACCACCGAGTGGTGGCCGGTGGCGAGGATGCCGTACTCCGGGCGCTTCTGCAGGATCGTGCCGCGCTTGGTCCACGGCCCGAGCGGGGACGGGCCGGTCGCGTACGCCACGTGGTAGTTCTCGCTGCGCGTGTCGTCTTCGGACCACATGAAGTAGTACGTGCCCTTCCGCTTGATCACGAAGGAGCCCTCGCGGAAGTTGTCGGGCGTGATGTCCCGCACCTTCGACGCGTCGAACGACACCATGTCGTCGTTCAGCGGGACGACGTAGCCGTGACCATTGCCCCAGTACAGGTACGACGTCCCGTCGTCGTCCGTGTACACCGCCGGGTCGATCATCTGGCCGCTCCACGCCCCGCCCTTGGCGACCAGCGGCTTGCCGAGCGCGTCCTTGAAGGGGCCCGCCGGGGAGTCGGCCACCGCGACGCCGATCTGCTGCTCGGCGCAGAAGTAGAAGTAGTACTTGCCGTCGCGCTCGGCGATCGCCGGCGCCCAGGCGTACTTGTCCGCCCAGGACACGTCGGGGCCCAGGTCGAGGATGACGCCGTGGTCCTTCCAGTGGACCAGGTCCTTCGACGAGTACGCCTTGAACCTGGTCCCGCTCCAGCCCTGGAAGCCGTCGGTCGTCGGGTAGATCCAGTACTCGCCGTTCAGGTAGTGCACGTCCGGGTCGGCGTTGAGGCCGGGAAGGACGGGGCTTCCGGTCCGTACCGCCTCGACCGTCCAGGTGCGCTTCGTGCCGTCCGGCGCCGTCACGGTGTACGACTGCGGCTTGCGGAAGTCGCGCCGGGTGCCGGAGCCCGGGCTGACCGTGGCGCCCTCACCGGCCCACAACTTCGGGGCCAGGCGCGCGAGGTCGGCCCCCGGCCGCATCGGCAGGACGACCTTCGAGGCGCTCTCGGTGACGATCGCGTACCCCTTCTGGTCCTTCGCCGTCGCGTCCACCACCGAGGCGGGGCTCGCGGGGTACGCGGACAGCAGCCGGTCGTACTCCGCCTGCGTCACCGGGATCACCGTGCCGTGCCGGGGACTTGCGGGGAGCTGGTAGTCGGTGGACGGGGTCCACTTGCCCGAGTCGAGGTCGGTCGTCTCGAAGGGGACGTAGCCGCGGCCGCCGTACTCGTCGATGAACAGGTACCACTTCTCCTCGGTGTTCGACTTGAACACCGTCGGGCCCTCACCCCGCTCCATCGCGCCGCTGCCGATGCAGTCGGCCACGAAGTCGTACGACGTGTCGGTCAGGCTCGTCGACTTCTCCGCGGTGATGAACTTCGAGCAGGGACTGGAGGAGCCGGGGTCCCGTTCGTCCTTGGTGTAGCGGTAGTAGGTGCCCTTGTGCTGCACGACCGTCGAGTCGATGACCGAGTAGCCGGGGTCGTCCCAGACCTTCGGCTCGCTGAAGGTGCGGAAGTCCTTCGTGGTCGCGTACAGCATCTTGTTGTACGTCGATCCGGTGTGGTCGGGGTCGTCGGCGGCGTAGAGCTTCGACGCCCAGAAGACGACGAACTCGCCGAGGGAGTCGTCCCAGTAGGCCTCCGGCGCCCAGGTGTTGCCCGCGTTGTCGGGGGAGACCTTCACCAGGCGCTGGCCGGTCCAGTGGACCAGGTCGGTGGACTCCCACACCATGATCGACTTGCTGCCGTGCCGCTGGACCTGGTCCCAACTGCCGCTGCTGTTCCGGTACATCCGCAGGTCAGTGGCGATCATGTAGAACTTGTCGCCCTCGGGGGAGCGGATCACGAACGGGTCGCGCAGGCCCTTCTCACCGATCGTGGAGGAGAGCACCGGCTTCCCGGCGTTCAGCTCACGCCAGTGCAGCGGGTCGTTGCCGCGGCTGAGGGCGTAGCGGATCTGCTCGCCGTCGGCGGTTCCCTCGCCGGTGAAGTAGGCGAAGAGATAGCCGGCGTACCGGGACTGCTGCACGGGTGGTGCTCCTGACTGGGCGGTGCTGGGCGGGGCGGTGAGGAGAGCGAGCAGTAGCGAGAGACAGGCGAGGAGGAGGGTGCGGGGACGCATGTCACTCCTTGTGGGGGCGTGGGGGTTTCTGTTGGTCGGTGTGCGCGCCCTCGGAGTGTTGCCAGAGGTAAACAGCACGTCAATCGGTGAGTGCGGGATGAGGGGCAGCGAAAGTTTCGGTCGATTTCGCTGAGGTGCGGCAACCTCTGTGGGGCGCGGCGACCACTGCAGGGCATCTCTCGTCCCCCAGGAAAGGAACGCCCCGTGCGTTTGAGCACCGGCCGCCACCGCAGGACACGCACCCTCTCCATCGCCGCCGCGGTGGCCGTCTCCGCGGGGGCCGGCGGCGTCTATCTCGGCCTGTCGAACGGCGGTGCCCAGGCCGCCTCGACGACGGTCACCGTGTCCAGCACCGCTCAGCTGGAGTCGGCCGTCAAGAACGCCGTCGCCGGTACGACCATCCAGGTGCGCGGCGGTACCTACCAGCCGGCCGCCACCCTCAAGTCCACGGCGAACGGCACGAGTTCGGCGCGGATCACGCTGCAGGCGTACGGCAGCGAGAAGGTGCGGATCGACGGGGCCAAGCTGCCCGACGGCTCCTGGCTGGCCGGGATCTACGGCGACTACTGGACCGTGCAGAACCTCACCTTCCAGAACTCCCCGGCCCAGGGCTTCGTCGCCACGTCGTCCGTGGGAGGCGTCTTCAAGAACCTCGTCACCGCGAACAACGGCGACTCCGGGTTCACGCTGCGCGGCGACGGCACGACCGGCAACCTCGTGCAGAACCTGGACAGTCACGGCAACTACGACCCGGCCGGGCACGGCCAGAACGCCGACGGCATCGCCATCAAGTTCGGCTCCGGGACGGGGAACAAGGTCACCGGGGCGCGCCTCTACAACAACTCCGACGACGGCCTCGACCTCTGGCAGTTCTCCTCGCCTGTCACCATCGGGCACACCTGGGCCTTCGGCAACGGCAAGAACCGCTGGGGCGACTCCGCATTCGAGGGCAACGGCAACGGGTTCAAGCTGGGCGGTGGGGGCGCCTCTGTGGCCCATGTGGTCAACAACAACGCGGCCTGGGACAACACGCTGCACGGCTTCACGGAGAACTCCAACACCGGGGCGATCGCCCTCAACCGCAACACCGCGTACTCCAACGCCGAGACCGGGTTCTACTTCGCCACCGGCAAGGCGCGCCTCGCCCGCAATCTCGCCGTGAGCAACAAGAAGGGGCTGTCCAGGCTGGGTTCGTCGACCGTGTCGGCGGCGAACAACTGGGACAGCGGTGTGGCGACCCCGTCCTTCAAGTCGACGGACGCGGCGACGGCGTACGGCGCCCGCAAGTCGGACGGCTCGCTGCCGGCGACCACCTTCCTCACCACGGGCTCCACCACCATCGGCTCGACGATGAACTAGCCCTCGACGACGCAAGATCGAACGCCCCGCCTGTCG
>NZ_BAAAZY010000006.1:35737-108902 GCF_039537145.1 Streptomyces shaanxiensis | reverse complement strand
GGGGGCTCCGGCCGGCTCTGCTGACCGAGGGGGGCTCAGGTCAGCAGGTCCATGGGGTCGGACGAGACGTCGCACTTCGTCTTGTCCGTCTGCCGTGCACTAATAGTGACGTTCAATGTGAACACGTGGTTGTGCCCCATGTGCGGGAATGTGTCGAGGGTTGTGTGCGCGCCGCAGGGGCGAGAACGCGCTCACTGGTACGTGAGGTCGGACGACGAGAACCTGCAGGCGGTCCCGTCCGGTCCGGTGCCGAGCTCCTTCGGCTCCTTGCCGCTGCTGTTGCCCTCGAAGCGGGTGCAGGTCTTGATCTTCTTGCCGCTGTCGCCGTGGATGCGGACCTTGCGCAGGGCGGCCGTGTCGCCGTAGTTGGAGTTGATGCCGACGATCGACTTGCCGGGCGCGGTGACGTCCACGTCGTTGATGATGATCGTGCGCTTGTACTGCGTGGAGCAGTTGCCGCAGGAGCGCACCAGCTTGCCGAAGTTCTCCACCTGGAACTTGGAGACCACCAGCTTGCCCGCGCCGTTGAACTGCAGCACCTTGTCGTCGGCGTTCCTGGCGCCGCCGCCGTACACCGTGTACACGGCCGAGGACGACTTGCCCTTGAAGGTCGCGGCGTCCTCGGTCGCCGGTGCCGTAGAACTTCGCCAGCTTGCCGTCGTACGTGCCCGACACCGGGATCGCGGTCGACACCGGCTTGCTGCCGTTGGGAGTCGGCCAGGACGCGGCGGCACCGGCGGTGGACTGAGCGTCGTGGTGACGATCGCGGCACCGGTGAGGCCGAGGGCGGAGGCTCCGGCGATCATGGCCCGCCGCTTGGAGACCTTGCGGCGGTGGCTGACGCGCTGTTCGGCTCGTGCTGTCATTACCCGATTCCTTGCCTGGGGGATCGTTGCGACTCTTGGTCGCCCCCGGGTGAAGGAAGGGTTGCCGCGTGCTCGGGATTTCTTTACGAATCCCCTTCGTCTGTACCGGAGTTGTCGTCGTGGCCTGCGAAGTCGCCGGCCACGGACAGCTGTTCACCGCCCGCTGTGCCGGTCATCGCATAGCTGTCGTTCTTGGCGTCCCGGCCGCCGCGCTCATGGTCGTACTGCCCGGCGAACACCCACTCGCCCGCGCGGACCGTACGGCCCTCCTTGAGCACCCAGGTGTAGACGAGGAAGCCGTCCTTCTCCTCGACCGTGAGCGTGAAGTCGTCCTCGGGCAGTGAGCGCCAGGCGCCGGTGGAGGTGACCCCGCCGGTCTGGGCGACCTTCAACCGGACGGTGAGCGCGGTGAGTTGCTCGCTCGTCTTGAGGGTCAGGTTGCTCTGCGCCCAGAAGTCGTTGCTGTGCGGGTCCACCGAGCCGTCCGACCACAACGGGCCGTCCTTCTCGCCCTCGGCGGCGGGCGGCTCGGCCGGGGCGGTGGGCTGCGTCGGCGCCTTCGTCGTCCCTCCGGCCTCCGGAGTGTCCTCGGGCGTCGGGTCGGCCGGCGGAGCGGGCGGGACCGGGGCGCGGCTCGTCGCGTCCGGCGACGGGGTGGGCGTCGGAGACGTGGCCACCGTCTGCTGCGGGGTGTCCTCCTTCACGGCGGACGCCACCGCGTAACCGCCGACCGCGAGGACGCCGGCCACCGCGGCCGTCGCGGTGACGATCCGGAACCAGCCGTAGACCGGCGGCAGGGTCGCCCGGTGGTCGCGGCGGGTCTGCCCGGACGGGTCCGCCATGCCCCGCTCGACGCGGGCCAGGATCCGCTCGCGGTTGGGCTGGTGCGTCTCGGCCGCCTCGTGCAGCCGGGCGCGCAGTTCGTCGTGCACGTCCCGCCGCATCATCGGTTCCTTCCTCCGGCGTTCGAGGTGCGGGCCATCGCGGCCGCGTGCACCTTGAGCGGAGCCCCCTGGGTCCCGAGCAGCCGTTGCAGCTCGGCCATCCCCTTCGAGGTCTGGCTCTTCACCGTACCGACCGAGACGCCCAGGGCGAGCGCGGTGTCCTTCTCCGAGAGGTCGAAGGCGTGCCGCAGCACCACACAGGCGCGTTTGCGGAACGGAAGTCTACGCAACGCCTCCTGGACGTCGACGACGCCCGCCACGTCCGGGTTCTCGGTCTTCTCCTCGCGCTGCGACCAGAACAGCGCGATACGCCGCCGTTCCCGGACCGCGCTGCGGATCCTGGTGCGGGCCAGGTTGGCCACGACCCCGCGCGCGTACGCCACCGGATGGTCTGCCGCGCGCACCCGGTCCCAGCGGTGCCACAGCGCCAGCAGCGCGTCCGCCGCCAGATCGTCGGCGGCGTCCGCCTCGCCGGTCAGCAGATGGGCCAGGCGTGACAGTTCGGCATAGTGACGGTCGAAGAAGGCGTGGAACTCCACGGAGGCGGCGTCGTCGACGACCGTGCCCACGGGCAACCCCTCCTGCCTGTACGTGCGTGTCATGTGAATGACATGTGATCGTCCGGAGATCATCCCGGCGAGATGCGGAAGCGTAGCAGCGATCGCGTGCCTGGTTCGTACGAGGCTTCGAACGGCGTATGGCAGGCCGTACGGTGAGCAGCCCCGATTCCGTAACACGGGGAAAACCTGAAACGCGTTCAACGCGGGAACAATCCAGCCAGCATCCGCACACGATCAGTCAGGCAACAAGGAGCGAGAGCCATGTCCGAATCCCAGAAGGTGGCCGACCGGCCAAGTGCCACGCCACCGGGCGTGAACAGCGTCGACCGGTTCTTCAAGATCTCCGAACGGGGATCCACCTTCGCCCGTGAGATACGCGGCGGCTTCGCCACGTTCTTCACGATGGCCTACATCCTTGTCCTGAACCCCATCATCCTCGGCAGCGCGAAGGACAAGTTCGGCCACCAGTTGGATGCGGTCCAACTCACCACCGCCACCGCCCTGGTGGCCGCGGTCATGACGATCATCATGGGCGTCGGCGGCAACCTCCCGCTCGCGCTCGCCGCCGGCCTCGGCCTGAACGCCGTCGTCGCCTTCCAGATCGCCCCGCTGATGTCCTGGGACGACGCGATGGGCCTGGTCGTCCTCGAAGGCCTGCTGATCTGCGTGCTCGTGGTCACAGGTCTGCGCGAGGCCGTCATGCACGCCATTCCGCAACCGCTCAAGCAGGCGATCAGTGTCGGCATCGGCCTGTTCATCGCCTTCATCGGCTTTGTCGACGCCGGGTTCGTCAGCCGGATCCCGGACGCCGCGAACACCACCGTGCCGGTTCAGCTGGGCGGCACCGGTCAGCTCTCCGGGTGGCCGATCCTCGTGTTCTGCCTCGGAGTTCTGCTGACGATCGGTCTGCTCGCCCGCAAGGTCAAGGGCGCGATCCTGATCAGCATCGTGACGATGACGGTCCTCGCGATGATCATCAACTCGGTCGCCGACATCAAGGCCTGGGGTCTGACCACGCCCGCGTGGCCGAACAAGGTGGTCGACACCCCGGACTTCGGCCTCATCGGCGACTTCAGCCTGTTCGGCGCGTTCGGTGAGACCACCGCCATCACCGTCGTCCTGCTCATCTTCACGCTGGTCCTGTCCGACTTCTTCGACACCATGGGCACCGTCGTCGGCATCAGCGCCGAGGCCGGTCTCCTCGACGAGCAGGGCAAGGTGCCCAACCTCGGCCGGGTGCTGCTGATCGACGGTGCGGCGGCGGCCGCCGGTGGTGCGGCGTCCTCCTCCTCCGCGACCTCCTACATCGAGTCGGCGGCGGGCGTCGGAGAGGGCGCGCGTACGGGCTTCTCCAACCTGATCACCGGCGGTCTGTTCGGACTTGCCCTGTTCCTGACGCCGCTGCTCACCATCGTCCCGCTCCAGGCGGCCGCGCCCGCGCTCGTCGCCGTCGGGTTCCTGATGATGACGCAGGTCAAGCACATCGACTGGGACAAGTACGAGATCGCCATCCCGGCGTTCCTGACCATCGCCGTCATGCCGTTCACCTACTCGATAACCAACGGCATCGGGGCGGGGTTCGTCGCCTACGTCGTCATCAAGGCGGTGCTCGGGAAGGCGAAGGAGATCCACTGGCTGATGTGGGGGACCTCGGTGCTGTTCCTGGTGTACTTCGCCATCAACCCGATCGAGCAGATCCTGGGCGTCAAGTGAGCTAGCCCTTGAGTGCCGCCTCCATGACCTTCTTGGCCACGGGGGCGGCCAGCCCGTTGCCGCTGACCTCCGACCGAGCCGCGTCCGACTGCTCCACGACCACCGCCACGGCGACCTCCTTGCCGTCGGCCTTCCCGTACGACGTGAACCAGGCGTACGGCGTCTTGCTGTTCTTCTCGCCGTGCTGGGCCGTGCCCGTCTTGCCGCCCACGGTCGCGCCCGAGATCTGGGCGTTCGTGCCCGTGCCCTCCTCGACGACCGTCTGCATCGCGGACTGGAGTTGCTCCGCCGTGTCGGAGCTGACGATCTCCTCGGTCCCGGCGCGGTCGTCGTAGTTCTCCAGCACATCCCCACCGCTGTCGGTGATCTTCGACACCATGTGGGGTGAGACCAGCTTGCCGCCGTTGGCTATGGCGGCGGACACCATGGCCATCTGCAGCGGGGTGGCGGTCACGTCGAACTGGCCGATGCCCGACAGGGCCGTCTGCGCCTTGTCCATGTCGGAGGGGTACACGCTGGTGTACGCCCGCACCGGCACGTCCTGCTCCTCGTCGTTGAAGCCGAACTTCTCGGCCATTTCCCTGACCTTGTCCTGGCCCAGGTCGACGGCCATCTTCCCGAAGACGTTGTTGCAGGAGTACTGCAGGGCCACCCGGATCGAGGCGTTCTCGCAGGGGGCGGAGGGGTTCTCGTTCGTCAGGTCGCTGCTCGACTGGGGCAGCGGGTAGGGGTCCGGGCTGACCGTCTTCTCGTCCACCGACGAGTACAGCCCGTCCTCCAGCGCGGCTGCCGCGACGACCAGCTTGAACGTCGAACCCGGCGGCAGCGGCTGGCGCAGCGCGCGGTTCGTCATCGGCTTGTCGGCGTCCTTGGTCAGCTGCTTCCAGGCGTCCGAGTCGCCCGTGGTGATCCGCGACGGGTCGTACGACGGAGTGGAGACGACCGCCAGGATCTTCCCGGTGGCGGGGTCGATCGCGACGGCGGCGCCCTTGTTGTCGCCGAGCGCGTCGTAGGCGGCCTTCTGCACGTCCGGGTCGATCGTCGTGATCACATTGCCGGGGTCGGACCGCTTGTTGGTGACCGTGTCCA
Source organism: Streptomyces shaanxiensis (assembly GCF_039537145.1). Taxonomy (NCBI): domain Bacteria; kingdom Bacillati; phylum Actinomycetota; class Actinomycetes; order Kitasatosporales; family Streptomycetaceae; genus Streptomyces; species Streptomyces shaanxiensis. The sequence continues at coordinate 103,730 of NZ_BAAAZY010000006.1, read as the reverse complement.
GCACGCTCTTCAGCCGGGTGTCGGTTCCGTCGAGCAGATCCTGGTAGACGCCCTCCAGCTGGGTGGCACCGAAGGCCTGCGAGCTGTACCCGGTGACCGCCGCGTACAGCGAGCCGTCGGTGTACGTCCGCTTGTACGCGAGGTCGCCGCTCTTCGTCCGCGCCGAGCCGGTGACCGCCTCGCCGCCCACGACGATGTTGCCGAGCGGCTCGCTGTACAGCGCGATCGTGTTCCGCCGGTTGTCCTTGTCGTCCGCGAGTGCCTGGCCTTCGTAGAACTGCACCCAGGTCGCCCTGACCAGCAGAGCGAACACCAGCAGCAGTGTGAAGACGGACACCCGCCTGATCGTCTTGTTCATCCCACTCGAGAGGACGAGCGGGATGGGCGCAATCGTTCCCTTGCGCCCCGTTTTCTCATCGAGCGTTCATGAAGCCCGCCTCGTACGCGGCGATCACGGCCTGCGTGCGGTCCCTGGTCCCGGTCTTCGCCAGGACCGCCGCCACGTGCGACTTCACGGTCGCCGGACCGACCTCCATCCGTCGCGCGATCTCCGCGTTGGTCAGACCCTGAGCCATCAGCCGCAGCACATCGCTCTCGCGGCCGGTGAGCCGCGCCACCCAGGGCGCGGGCGCGGGGCACGTGCGCGCGTGCTCGGCCGCGAGGCTGCGTACGGCCGACGGGAACAGCAGCGTGTCGGTGTGCGAGACCAGCCGTACGGCCTGGACGAGCGCGTCGGCCTCCGCCCGCTTCAGCAGGAACCCGGCGGCCCCGGCGCGCAGGGCGTCGTACACGTAGGAGTCGTTCTCGAAGGTCGTGACGACGACGATCCGGGGCGGGTCGGTGAGCGTGGCGAGGATCTGCTCGGTGGCCCGGATGCCGTCGATCTCGGGCATGCGGACGTCCATGAGGACCACGTCGGGCCGCTGCTCCCGCACCACGGACACGGCCTCTGCGCCGGTCGCCGCCTCGCCGACCACCTCCAGGTCCGGCTCGGCGGAGAGGATGGCGCGCAGGGCCGTGCGGACCATGCGCTCGTCGTCGGCGAGCACGATCCGGACGGTCGGGCGGGGCGTCATGCGGGTCCTTTCACAGGCAGTCTTCGGGCCGTCTCACAGGCAGTCTTCGAGCCCTCTCACGGGCAGTCGACGGGCCCTCTCATGGGCAGGCGTACGTGCAGCCGCCACACCCCCTGTGCGGCGCCGGCCTCGGTCGTCCCGCCCAGCAGCCGCGTCCGGTCGGCGATGCCGCGCAGACCGTGGCCGCCGCCGGGGCGGCACTCGGGGGCGGCGGCGACCGGATTCTCGACGGTGATGCGCAGGTGCCCGTCGGCCACCTCGATCCGCAGCCGCACGGTCACCCCGTCACCGGCGTGCTTGAGGGCGTTGCTCAGTCCCTCCTGCACGATCCGGTAGGCCTCGCGGGACAGGACGGGCGGCAGGGCCTCGGCGTCGGCGGCGAGCGTGGCCGTCACCCGCAGCCCGCCCGCGCGCGTGCGGCGCAGGAGGCCGTCGAGATCGGCGGCGAGGGTGGGCGCCGGGGCCGTACCGGGTGCGTCGCCGTCTCTCAACACGCCCAGGACGGCGTCGAGTTCGCCGACCGTGCGCCGGGTCGTGTCCTCGATCGCGGCGAGTGCCGCGCGGACGAACTCCGGGTCGCTGTCCAGGACCCGGCGGGCCGCGCTCGCCTGGAGGGTGACGGCGCTGAGGGCGTGGCCCACGGAGTCGTGCAGCTCGCGCGCGAGCCGGTTGCGCACGGCGAGGTCGGCGGCGCGCGCCTCGGCCGCCGCGAGCCGGTCCTCGGGCGTGGGGCCCAGCAGCGCGGGCGCCCAGCGGGCGAGCAGCGAACCGGAGACGGCCGCGCAACCGGCGAGCGCCACCATGGTCGCCACGCCCGCAACCGGCGCGAGCACCAGTACCCAGGTGTGGTCGAGGGCTTCGGGCAGCTCGACCAGCTCGTCGCCGCCCAGCCACACGAGCAGTGGCAGCGCGGCGAGGAACCCGGCGAACGGCGGCACCGCCAGCGACATCCCGGAGATGATCCCGCCGAACCCGAGATGCAGCGTGAACCAGGCCGCCGCACGCCCCTTGGCCGCCCTGCTCCGGGCCGGCCCGTAGGCGAGCAGGCCCCGGTCCACCCCGCACAGCGACCGCACCGCACCCGCCTCCAGGGACCGGGTCAGCGGGAACAGCACGGCGGTGATCGTGGCGAGGGGCAACCCGACGGCGAAGGAGAGCAGTTGCAGGGGCAGGTCGTTGAAGACGTACCGGGAGTCGGTGGCGGGACCGACCACGAGCTGGCCGACGAAGACGTACGGCATGGCGAGCGCGCCGCCGAGGATCAGATGGATCCAGCGCCGGCGTGCCCGCCGCCCGAACAGGAACCGGGTCAGTTCCGTCACGTCGTACGACGTTTCCGGCTCGCGGAGCGCTCGGCGAGGAAGTGGACGCCGAGGCAGGCGACGAGGATGCCGACCATCATCTGGCCAGCGTAGGCGAGGTTCATCAGCGGCGTGGGGCTGCCGCCCACGTCGGTGAGCGGGGCCAGCGACAGCCAGCCCGCCCAGCAGACCAGGGCCGCCGAGCCGACCCAGGCGAGAGCGAGCGGCAGCCTCACGGGCAGGGTCCGGCCGCGCCGGAACGCGAGGAGCAGACCGCCGGTGACGGCCAGGGCGAGGAACACGGCGGACAGGGCCTCCATGACGTAGAAGCCGCTGTTCCGGTCGGCGACGTGGCTCTCGTCGAGCCCGGCGGTGCCGCCGCACGCCCACACCAGGTGGGCGGCCAGGGGCAGCAGCGCGAGGACGGCGGCCGCGACGGCCACCGCCCGCTGCGCCGCCCCGATGACACCGACCGGAAGCTCCCAGACCCGCCCCTCCCACAGCCGGCCCCAGCGGTCGCGGGCGTACAGCACGAAGAGGGCGCCGAGCGTGAGCCCTTGCACGATGAACCCGGTGTAGACGACGCCGAAGACCCAGGCGTCCAGGAACGGTTCATCGCTGCCGACGGGGGTCTGGGCCGTTCCGCCGAGCGCGTCGACGGCGAGCTGGAGCGGAAACCCGGCCATGATCGGCGCGAGCAGCCCGGTGGCCACCCACGCGGGGAGGGCCAGCAGCCACGCGGGCACCCGCAGCCCCCACGGCCGGGTCAGCACCAGCGCGAGCACGATCACGGCCGCGTCCATGAGCACGGTGACGCTGTTGGCGACCGCCACGCTCGCCCGGTGCTCCAGCAGGGAGCTGTTGTCCGGGATCCCCACCCGACTCCCCGCGATCCAGGCGATCTTGAGCGAGAGATAGGGCACGCAGGAGACGATGGCGACGGCCCGCAGGGCGCGACGGGCCCGGCTGGGACCGACCGCGCGCTGTTGCTCGGCCTCAAGGGTGGGAGCGAGTGTCTGCGTCATACGGCCACGCTCTCGCGAGGGCCCGGTCGGGCACCTCCTGCCCGGTGACGATCCGTCTCCGCCGCACGGGGGAGAGGCCCTCAGCCCTCAGCCCTCCGGCCGGCCCCCGGTCAGCCCTCCAGATGGAGCACGAACTCCTCGATCTCCTCGCCCCGCGCGTTCGCGAAGCCCCGGGCCCGGGCGGTGACCCGGAACCCGCACTTCGCCAGCACCCGCAGCGAGCCCTCGTTGTCCGCCGCCGCCCGTGCGTACAGCGGGCGTTCGGGGACCTCGGCGAGCAGCCCGCGCAGCGCGGCCGTGGCGACACCGCGGCCCCAGTACGCGCGGTCGACCCAGTAGGTCACCTCCCGCTCGCCCGGCTCCCCGTAGACGGCCGCGCTGCCCACCACGTCACCGTCGGCAAGGATCGTGCGCAGGACGTCCGGCGAGGACCGGATCCGTTTCCAGTGCGCGTCGAAGGCGTCCCGGTCGGCCGGGTCCTTGGGGGTGAAGGCCGCCATACGCAGGGCCTCCGGGTCGTTCATCTGCCGGAAGAAGACGGGCAGATCGCTGTCGTGAACCTCGCGGAGTTCAACATCCATGGAGCCAGAGCTTATGAAAGAGCCGGAGCTCATGGGGGAGTCAGAGCCGGCGAGTGGCCAGCGTCAGTCTGTCGCGCGCGTCGAACAGCGCGTCCTTCACCATCTGCTCGTGGGCCGGAGTCAGCCGGGCGACCGGCACCGAGCAGCTGATGGCGTCCCTGGCCGGCGTGCGGTACGGGATCGCGACACCGAAGCAGCGCAGGCCGAGGGTGTTCTCCTCGCGGTCGACGGCGAAGCCCTGTTCGCGGACCTGGTGGAGTTCCTCGATGAGCTTCTCCCGGTCGGTGATCGTGTTCTCGGTCAGGGCGGGGAGCGTCTCCGGGAGCATCTTGCGGACCTGTTCGTCCGAGTAGGTGCTCAGCAGCGCCTTGCCGAGGGAGGTCGAGTGGGCCGGGAGCCGGCGGCCGACCCGGGTGAAGGGGCGCAGGTAGTGCTGGGACTGGCGGGTGGCCAGGTAGACGACGTTCGTGCCGTCCAGACGGGCCAGGTGGATGGTCTCCGTGGTGTCGTCCGACAGGCGGTCCAGCGTCGGGCGGGCCGCCGCGACCACCTCGTCGCCGTCGATGTAGGAGGTGCCGACCAGCAGCGCCCGTACGCCGATGCCGTACCGCGTGCCCGTCGCGTCCGTCTCCACCCAGCCCAGCTCGACGAGGGTGCGCAGCAACATGTAGAGGCTGGACTTGGGGTAGCCGACGGCCTCCTGGACCGACGCGAGCGAGTGCATACCGGGGCGTCCGGCGAAGTATTCGAGCAGCTCAACCGTCCGTACCGCGGACTTGACCTGCGCCCCGCCGCCCGTCTCGCCAGCCGACATCGCCCTTGACCCCTTCGTCCGACCGGAAATAGTCTCCGACAGCATATTCATCATCAGAGACAGCGTTCAGTATATCGAACGACCCTGGTGGATGACCCCGTACTGCGGCAATACATGTGGAGGGACCCGCGGTGGCAGCAGCACCAGTCTGGAGTGTCGACCCCCGAACCGGGAAGCAGCGTGAACAGGTTGCGGTGGAGGCCACAGCCCAGGAGGTGGACACCGCCGTCCGCGCCGCGCACGAGGCGCGCGGTTCGCTCGCCGACCGCACGGTCCGCTCGGCCTTCCTGCGCACCGCCGCCGACCGGCTCCAGGCCGCCAAGGACCAGCTCGTCGAGGCCGCCGACGCCGAGACCGCGCTCGGCCCGGTCCGCCTCACCGGCGAGCTCGCCCGCACCTGCTTCCAGCTGAGGGCGTTCGCGGACATCGTCGACGAGGGCGCCTTCCTGGACGTCGTCATCAACCACCCCGACGACACCGCCACCCCGCCGATCCCGGACCTGCGCCGCTACAAGGTGCCGCTCGGTGTCGTCGCCGTCTACTCGGCGTCCAACTTCCCCTTCGCCTTCTCCGTCGCCGGCGGCGACACCGCGAGCGCGCTCGGCGCGGGCTGCCCCGTCGTCGTCAAGGCCCACCCCGACCACCCGGCGCTGTCCGAGCTGGTCGCCAAGGTGCTGCGTACGGCCGCCGCCGAGCACGGCATCCCCGCGGGCGTCGTGGGGCTCGTGCACGGCTTCGAGGCCGGCGTCGAGCTGATCAAGCACCCGCTGGTCGCCGCCGCGGGCTTCACCGGTTCGATCCGGGGAGGCCGGGCCCTCTTCGACGCGGCGGCCGCGCGGCCGGTGCCGATCCCCTTCCACGGCGAGCTGGGCTCGCTGAACCCCGTGGTGATCACCGAGGCCGCGGCCGCCGAGCGCGCGGAGGCCATCGGTACCGGCCTGGCCGGTTCGATGACGCTGGGCGTCGGGCAGTTCTGTGTGAAGCCCGGGCTCGTGCTCGCGCCGAGCGGTGCGGCCGGTGACCGGCTGATCAAGTCGCTCACGGACGCCGTCAGCGACACCGAGGCGGGCGTCCTCCTCGACCACCGGATGCGGGACAACTTCGTCGCCGGTGTCGCCGAGCGCGCCGAACTCCCCGACGTGGACTCGCCGGTGACCCCGGGCGCGGGCGGCGAGCACACGGTGAGCGCGGGCTTCCTCACGGTCGCGGCGGAGAAGCTGACCAGCGAGGGGGCGTACGACCTGCTCCTGGAGGAGTGCTTCGGCCCGGTGACGGTGGTGGCCCGCTACGACGACGACGCGCAGGCGCAGGCCGTGCTGTCCCGACTGCCCGGCAACCTCACGGCGACGGTTCATCTGTCGGCCGAGGAGGCGGCCGGTGAGGGCCGGGGCGCGGAGATCCTCGCGGAGCTGACGCCGCTGGCCGGTCGTGTGCTGGTGAACGGGTGGCCCACGGGTGTCGCCGTGGCGCCGGCTCAGCATCACGGTGGGCCGTACCCGGCGACGACCTCCACGTCGACGTCGGTCGGCGGGACGGCGATCGAGCGCTGGATGAGGCCGGTCGCCTATCAGGGCGCCCCCGAGGCCCTGCTGCCGCCCGAGCTGCGGGACGACAACCCCCTGGGGCTGCCGCGTCGCTTCAACGGTCTCCTCGAACGCTGAACGATTTAGGACCACATGGCGGAGGGGAAACTGCAAAACTCAGGGGATGGACGTGGAACTTCCTGAACTGCCCTTTCTCCTCCGCACCTACGGCCCCGACGGCCACTGGTCCTACGAGGACGGCATCCTCTCCGGATGGGCCGGCCCCCGCCAGGACCGTTTCGTGCCGCCCACCGACGAGGGCCTCGACCCCGCCTCCGACGCGCCGCGGCTGCTCGGTTCTCCCGAGGGCGACTTCCAGCTGATCGCCAGGGTCACCGTCGGGTTCGCCGCGGCCTTCGACGCCGGGGTGCTCTACGTCCATGTCGGGGAGCGGGCCTGGGCCAAGCTGTGCCTGGAGTACTCGCCGGACGTGCCGACCGTCTGCACGGTGGTCACGCGAGGGCACTCCGACGACGCCAACTCCTTCACCGTGGAGGGCAGTTCGGTCTGGCTGCGGGTGAGCCGGACCGGGCGGGCCTTCGCCTTCCACGCCTCCCGGGACGGTGAGCGCTGGACCTTCGTCCGGCTGTTCACGCTGGGGGAGGAGAAGGAGGCGGACGCCGCCCTGGTCGGCTTCATGACGCAGTCGCCGATGGGGGAGGGGTGCGTCGTGACGTACGACCACCTGGAGTTCAGGCCGAACTGGCCGAAGGACCTGCGAGACGGAAGCTGAGCGCGAACGTCACCGTGAGCAGGGCCGCGCTGATGACCAGGCTCAGCCGCATCCCCCCGACGAACCCGTCGGAGACCAGCGCCCCGAAGGCGGCGATGCCCAGACCGCCGGACACCTGGCGTGCCGCGTTGAGCACACCGGCCGCCAGGCCCGCGCGTTCGGCCGGCACGGCGTCCATCATCGCCGCGGTGAGCGGCGGCACCGTCAGCGCGCAGCCCAGGGCCATGGGGACGAGGAGCACGGCCACCAGGGACGAGGGCGTGCCGGCGTCGACGTACAGCAGCAGGAGCAGTCCCACGACCGCCAGGGCTTGTCCCAGCAGCATGGGCAGCCGGGGGCCGTATCGGCCGGCGAGCTTGCCCGCCACGACGTTCGTCGCCGCGATCAGCCCGGTCATCGGCAGGAAGAGCAGCCCGGCGTACAGCGCCGAACGGCCCTGCACCTGCTGGAAGAAGAGCGAGAAGACGAACACCAGGCTGTAGAAGGCGACGCTGACCGCCGCTCCGGCCGCGACCGTCGTGGTCACCGTCCGATTGCGGAACAGGTCGAGGGGGACGACCGGATGCGGCCCGCGCGCCTCGATCCGCAGGAACGCCACGGCCGCCACGACGGCCACCGCCAGCGCCGCCCAGCCCGCCGCCCCGCCTTCGATCACCGCGAACGCCAGGGCCGTGAGCGCCACCACCGCGGTCACCTGGCCCGGGAGATCCAGGGGCGCCGGACGGCGCTGCGAGCGCGGTGCCCGGATCAGCAGGGCCAGGATCGCCAGGCCTATGGGCACGTTGACGAAGAAGATCCCCCGCCAGTCCCAGGCCGTGGTCAGCGCGCCGCCCGCCACCGGACCGAGCGCCACCGCGGCCGAGCCGCCCGCCGCCCACAGGGCCACCGCGCGGGCCCGCCGGGCCGGATCGGTGTACGCCTGCCGCACCAGGGCGAGGGACGCCGGCAGCACGGCGGCCGCCGCCACTCCCTGCAGCACCCGCGCACCGATCAGCGTCGGCAGGTTCGGCGCCAGACCGCAGGCCACCGAGGCGAGCGTGAACACGACGGTGCCGAGCGCGTAGGCGCGGCTCGCGCCCGCCCGGTCCGCGAACGCCCCGGTGGACAGCATCAGTGAGGCGAAGGCGAGCGTGTAGGCGTCCACCACCCACTGCAGGCCCGACATGCCGCTGTCCAGGGAGGAGCCGATCGCGGGCAGTGCCACGTTCACCACGGAGGCGTCGAGGCAGATCAGCGCGAAGCCGAGGAGGGCGGCGGTCAGGGTGAGCGCGGGGGAGGGCCTCTTGAGCCCCAACTCGCGATCGGCGTCGGCGAGTTCGTCCGCCTGGAGGGTCGGGTTCGTTGGCATGACTCCATGCTGCGGATCTCCGACGCCGTACAGTAGTGGCCGGAATGCCATGCACCCGGAGGTTCTGGCCATGTCCCAGCCGATCGCGCCGCACCGCATCGCCGTCATCGCGCCCTCGCCCGTGTCGATGTTCAACCTCGCCATCCCGGAGATGCTCTTCGGCAAGGTCGTCAGCGACGGGCGGCCGGGGTACGAGGTGGTCGTGTGCGCGGCCGAGCCGGGGCCCGTACCCACCTCCGGCGGCCTCGACCTGTACGTACGGCACGGGCTCGACGCCGTGCGGGACGCCGACACGGTGATCGTGGCGGGCACCGGGGCGCCGTACGAGCCGGAGGCACGGATCGTGGCCGCCGTGAAGGAAGCGGCGGACGCCGGCAAGCGCATCGCCTCGCTGTGCACCGGCGCGTTCCAACTGGCCGAGGCGGGCCTGCTCCAGGGCCGCAAGGCCACCACCTACTGGGCGCACGCCGCGGAACTGCGCAGGCGGTACCCGCAGATCGACCTGTGCGGAGACGTGCTGTACGTGCAGGACGGCCCGTATCTGACCGCGTCCGGCTACGCCGCCGGCATCGACCTGTGCCTGCACGTCATCCGCACCGACTACGGCGCCGCCGTCGCCAACGAGGTCGCCCGCGGCGCCCTCGTCGCACCCGTACGGCCCGGCGGCCAGACCCAGTTCACCCAGACCCCGCTGCCGCCCGAGCGCGGCATCGCCTGCGCCGACACCCGCGGCTGGGCCATGCGCAACCTCGACAAGCCGCTCACCCTCACCGACCTGGCCCGCCACGCCGGCGTCAGCGTGCGCACCCTGACCCGCCGCTTCCACGCCGAGAGCGGGGTGAGCCCGCTGCAGTGGCTGCTCCACCAGCGCATCGAACGCGCCAAGGAGCTGCTGGAGACGACCGCTCTGCCCATGGACCAGGTGGCCCGCGCCTGCGGCCTGGGCACGGCCGACTCGCTGCGGGGGCATCTGGTCCGCCGTACGGGGCTGACGCCGAGCGCCTATCGGGCGCAGTTCAGCCGGCTCGGAACCGGGGCGGCGGAGGCCACGTCCTCCGTTGCATGATCAGTGACCGAGTGACCACAGGCCGAGTGATTCGCACCGTTCTGTCCGCCGAGGTCGAGGACATCGTGGCGCTGCACGCGCGGGCCCGGGTGACCTACTACCCCGACGGGCTTCCGCAGGACGGCACGGACTGGGTCGCCGCCTGGCAGAGCGCCGTCGCGCGACCGGACGGGCATGTGCTGTGCGTCGTCGAGGAGGGCCGCATCATCGGTCTGGCCTCCTTCCGTACCCCGGAGGGCGCCCCGGCGGACACGGTCAAGCTGTTCCAGTTCCACGTGGACCCCGACCACTGGCGCTCCGGTGTGGGCAGCGCCCTGCACGCGGCCTGCGTCGAGGAGTGGCAGGCCGACGGCAGGCGGACGGCCGTCCTCGACGTGCACGTCGACAACCGGCGCGCCCAGGCCTTCTATGCCCGGCAGGGCTGGATCCCGGACTCGGAGAACCCGCCCGCCGAGGACGACCACCACCTGAACCTGCGTTTCTCCGTCACCGGGAAATAGCCCTCGGCGGGAAACAGGGGAATGAACGTCACTGCTTGAACGTTCATCCAGTCGGCGGAGGGAGTCTCCGTTTCCCGTACGAGCTGGAGAGCCACAGACATGCGCGTCGAGATCTGGAGCGACATCGCCTGCCCCTGGTGCTACGTGGGCAAGGCCCGCTTCGAGAAGGCGCTCGAAGCCTTCCCGCACCGCGAGCAGGTCGAGGTGGTGCACCGCTCGTTCGAGCTGGACCCCGGGCGCGCCAAGGGCGACATCCAGCCCGTGATCACCATGCTCACCAAGAAGTACGGCATGAGCGCGGCGCAGGCCCGGGCGGGCGAGGAGAACCTCGGCGCGCAGGCCGCCGCGGAGGGGCTCGCGTACCGCACCGAGGGCCGCGACCACGGCAACACCTTCGACATGCACCGGCTCCTGCACCTCGCCAAGGAGCAGGGCAGGCAGGACGAGCTGATCCAGATCCTCTACCGGGCGAACTTCGCCGAGGAGCGGTCCGTCTTCGCCGAGGGCGAGGAGCGGCTGGTGGAACTGGCGGTGGAGGCCGGGCTGGACGCCGACGACGTCCGCAAGGTCCTCGCCGACCCGGGCGCCTACGCCGACGACGTCCGCGCCGACGAGCGCGAGGCCGCCGAACTCGGTGCCACCGGTGTGCCCTTCTTCGTCCTCGACCGCAGGTTCGGCGTCTCCGGCGCCCAGCCCGCCGAGGTCTTCGAGCGGGCGCTGACGCAGGCCTGGGGCGAGCGGTCGCCGCTTCGGCTCGTCGACCAGGGTGACGCGGAGGCCTGCGGTCCCGACGGGTGCGCGGTGCCGCAGCACTGAGCCACTCTGCGAGAACGCGCAGGTCGGTGCGGATCCATAAGCGTTCCTTAGTGACACCACGTAAAGAATCGCAATGGACCGATAGGTGTCCAGGGCCCACAGTGGAGCCATGGAGACCTTCGAGAGCCTCGTCCGCGTCGAGTTCGCCCCGAAGAACGTCTATCTCAACACCGCGAGCAACGGCCTGCTCCCGGCCCGCACCGTCACCGCCCTGCACCGGGCCGTGCGGATGCGGGCCGAGGGCACGCCGCTCGGCCCTCTCTACGAGGACGTGGAGGTCGTGCGCGCCTCCTTCGCCCGGCTGGCCGGCGTGCCCGTCGAGCGGGTCGCGACCGGGGCGTCGGTCGCCGAGTACGGCGGGCTGATCGCCGCCTCGCTGCCCGCCGGAGCCGAAGTCCTCACCGCCGAGGGCGACTTCTCCTCCCTCGTGAACCCCTTCCACGCGCGCGGCGACCTCAAGGTGCGCGCCGTCCCGCTGGAGCGCCTCGCCGAGTCGGTCCGCCCGGACACCGCCCTGGTCGCGGTCAGCGCCGCGCAGTCCGCCGACGGCCGGGTCGCCGACCTGTCCGCGGTGCGCGCCGCCGCCCTGGAGCACGGGGCGCGCACCTACGTCGACGCCTCCCAGTCGGCCGGATGGCTGCCGCTGGAGGCCGACCGGTACGACTTCCTCGCCGCCGTCGGCTTCAAATGGCTCCTGGGCCCGCACGGGGTCGCGTTCTGCGTCGTCCCCGAGGACTTCGGCGGGCTGACGCCGCTGCTGGCCGGCTGGGTCGCCGGCGAGATCCCCTGGGACAGCTGCTACGGCCCCGTCGAGGACCTCGCCCGCTCCGCCCGCCGCTTCGACATCAGCCCCGCCCTCTTCACGTACGCCGGACTGCGCACCTCGCTGGAGCTGGTCGAGGAACTCGGGGTAGCCGCCATCCGGGCCCACGACCTCGCCCTCGCCGACCGCTTCCGCGCGGGACTCGCCACGCTCGGTCACGAACCGGTGCCCTCACCCGGCTCGGCCATCGTCTCCGTGCCCCGCCTCGGCGAGCGCCAGCCCGCCCTGAGCGCCGCCGGAATCGAGGTCTCCAACCGCGCGGGCAACCTGCGCGCGGCCTTCCACCTCTACAACACCGTCGAGGACGTCGACCGGCTGCTGGACGCCCTGTCTGCCTGAACCACTGGCGCGGGCCCGCCGAGGACGCTAGGAAGGGCACCAGGGGTGGTGGTGCCGGTGGAGTCCACGGGCGATACGTCCGTCCAGTCGCCTGCCGACGCGGAGGTGCACCGGCGGCTGGTGTACGGCGACGAGTCCGCGCTGGCCGAGGTGTATGCGGCGTACGGCGGGCTGGTGCGGCGGGTCGCCGTGCGGGTGACCCGCTCGCCGGGCGCCGCCGAGGACGTGGCGCAGGAGGTCTTCGCCCAGCTGTGGAGCAGGCCGTACGCCTTCGACCCGCACCGCGGCTCGCTGCGCACCTGGCTGTCCGTGCTCGCCCACCGGCGGGCCGTGGACTGGGTCCGCAGCGAGGCCCGGCACCGCAAGGACGCCGGAGCCGACGACTCGGCGCTCCAGGCCATCCCCGACGCCGGTCCCGGCCCCGACGAGACGGTCGTGGACCGGGAGCGCTCCCTCCTGCTGCACTCCGCCCTCGCCGAACTCCCGCAGCCGCAACGGGAGGTCGTGCACCTCGCCTACTTCGCCGGCCGCACCTACCGGCAGGCCGCCGTGGAGCTGGGGATACCCGAGGGCACGGCCAAGACCCGGCTGCGCACCGCCCTGCGCTCCTTGGCGGAAACTTTGGCCGACCCACCGGACCCCGCGCTCGAAAGGGGCGCATGATGGCGAGAGGGGTACTCGCGGGAAAGCGGCACTGGGAGGAGGAGCCCGATGACCGACGATCACGAGGCGGTACGTGACTTGCTGGCCGCCTGGGCCTTCGGCGCCCTCGACCCGGCCGAGGAGGAGACGGTCGCGGCACACCTGGCCGCGTGCGAGCGCTGCGCGGCGGAGGCGGCACGGCTGCGGGAGACGGTACGGCTGCTGGACGGGCCGCCGCCGAAGGCTCCCGCGCGGTCGGCCGACGGCGTGCTCTCGCTCGCCCTGCGCACCCGGCCTGCCGTTGCCCGCATCGCCGGGCACGCCGCGCCCTACGCCGCCGCCGTCGCCGGGCTCGAGGCGCTGCTGCCCGAGCTGGCGGGCCGCTGGGCCACGCCGGTCGTGCACGACTGGGACGCGCACGCCACCCTCGCCCACCTCCTCGCCGCCGACGAGCACCTGGCGACCCGCCTCGGCATCGACGCACGCGTGCCGCCCTCGCGGATCGAGGAGGGCATGCCCTGGGAGGACGCCTGGGGCCGCCGTACCGCCGACGTCATCGCCCACGAGCACGGCCGTACGCCCGAGGAGACCGTGGCCGACTGGGCCGCGCAGGCGGAGCAGCTGCTCGGCACGCCCGAGGCCCGGGACGCCGAACTCGCCGCACGGGCCGTGACGTTGATGGGGATGCGGCTGCCCGTCGCCGAGCACTTCCTGGTGCGCGCCTTCGAGACGTGGATCCACACCGACGACATCGGCCGCGCCCTCGGCCTCGCCGTCCCGCCGCCCCCGCCAGAGCACCTGGGGCAACTGGTCCGCCTCGCCGTCCGCGTCCTCGGCCTGGCCCTGGGGACCGGTGCGCCCCCGGTGCTGTTCTCGGTCACCGGGGGCGAGGAGTGGGTGCTGGGCTCCGAGGACGAGCCCGTTCGGGCCGAACTCGTCCTGGAGCCGGTCGACTTCTGCCTCCTGGTCGGCGGCCGGCACACGCCGGAGACGGTGCCGAGGGGAGCCACGGGCGACGCCGCCGCCGTACGGAACGTACTGGAGCGCGCCGCGTCGCTGGCGTGGCTGTGAGGGGTTACCGCTTCACCGCGCGGACCCGCCGTTCCTCGGGGAGACCAGGCCCAGTTCATAGGCGAGGATCACCGCCTGAGCCCGATCACGCAGGTCGAGCTTGGCGAACAGCCGGTTGATATGGGTCTTGACGGTGTGGTCGCTGATCCGCAGCCGGTCCGAGATCTCCGCGTTGGTCAGCCCGCGCGCGATGAGCGTGAGCACCTCGGTCTCCCGGGCGGTGAGGTTCTCGAGTGACGGCGTCGGCCTCCTGGGGGAGCGGAGGTGGGCGAACTCCGCGATGAGGCGCTTGGTCACGGAGGGGGCCAGCAACGCCTCTCCGCGCGCCACCACATGGACGGCGTTCAGCAGCCCGGGAAACGTCGTGTCCTTCAGCAGGAAGCCACTCGCGCCGACGGACAGCGCCTCGTAGATGTACTCGTCGAGGTCGAAGGTCGTCAGCATGAGCACCTTCGGCCGGTGGACCGAGGCCGCGGCCTGCCCGCCCGTGCTCCCGTCCTCCGGGTCGAGCAGGCGGCGGGCGGCCTCTATGCCGTCCATGACCGGCATGCGTACGTCCATGAGCACCACGTCGGGATGGGTCTCGCGCGCCATGCGCACCGCTTCCAGACCGTTCTCGGCCTCTCCCACCACCTCGATGCCGTCCTGTGTGGCCAACAGGTTCGCAAAGCCGGTACGGACCACTGCCTGGTCGTCTGCGACCAGCACCCGGATCATCCGGTGGCTACCCCCTCCCAGGTCCCTGAACGATCTTCAGGGTCCCGAGTCTGCCCCATGGGCAGGACGGCGTCGACAACGAATCCGCCCGAAGGCCGGGGACCGGCCGAAAGCCGGCCGCTGAGCAGTGCCGCCCGTTCGTGCATGCCCGCCAGCCCGTGGCCGGTGCCGTCGACGGCGGACAGACCCCGCGGCGCCGGTCCACCGGGGGCGGACATCCCCGTGCCGTGTGCTCCGTCGTCCTCGACCCGTACGGTGACCCGGTCCGGGTGGCGGCCGATCTCGACGACGGCCCGCGCGCCGGGGGCATGCTTACGCGTATTGGTCAGCGCCTCCTGCACGATGCGGAACGCGGCGAGACCCACGGCGGCCGGCACCGGCATCGGCCGCGGCCCGCCGGTCCGGCGCAGTTCCACCTCGCCCCCGGCGGCCCGGTGCTGCTCGATCAGCTCGTCCAGCCGTTCCAGGGTGGGCTGCGGCGCGGTCAGTGGGCCTTCGCCGGACCGGTCGCGCAACACGTCGAGGATCTGCCGTAGTTCCCACAGCGCGGTGCGCGCCGATTCCGCGATCTGCTGGAAGTTCTCCCGGCCCTCCGGCCCGAGGTCCGCGATCGTGTAGGTCGCGGACTCCGCCTGTACGGCGATCAGCGACACCGAATGGGCGACGACGTCGTGCAACTCCCGGGTGATGCGGGCGCGTTCGGACTCCGCCGCCCGCTGTCGCTCCGTGGCGATCCGCCGGGCCTCCGCCGCCCGGCGCTCCCGGCGCATCTCCTCCCTGCTGCGCATCGCGTCCCCGATGCTGACGGCCGTCACCATCGCCACGGCCACCACGAAGGAGTCGGTCAGGTAGGGCAGCACCCCGCGTGTGTGCTCCGGCGCCAGTCCGGTCAGATCGTAGGCGCCCGCCTTGATCTGACCGATGTTCACCAGTATCGCCCCGATCGTTCCGCAGGCGACCAGCATGACCGGATGGTGCACCCGGTTAC
This sequence comes from Streptomyces shaanxiensis, assembly GCF_039537145.1. Taxonomy (NCBI): domain Bacteria; kingdom Bacillati; phylum Actinomycetota; class Actinomycetes; order Kitasatosporales; family Streptomycetaceae; genus Streptomyces; species Streptomyces shaanxiensis. The sequence continues at coordinate 88,307 of NZ_BAAAZY010000006.1, read as the reverse complement.
GGGAGAGCGCGTAGAACCCCAGGAGCCCCGCCAGGGCCACGGACATGAACATCTGCGGCCAGACGAGGGAGTTGAGCAGCGCGCCCCCTATCGACACCCGGGCGAGCACCGGCCGGGAGTGGCGCCATGCCGAGCACACGGTGGCGATCAGGGCCGTCAGCAGCACCAGGGGGGAGTCCGGACGCATCCGAAGCGCCTCCGCCACCGCCGTGCAGGACAGCACCGCCGCCGTGATCCATGGATAGGCGGGCGCGTCGAGAACCCGCCGGACCATCGCCCTGACACGTCCGCCGCCACCGGAGGGGACCGACCGGTCCTGCGCCGCGGGCAGTCGGGAACGCTCGTTGTCCATACCGCCGATTGTGGGGCAGCACAGGCGCCCGCTGCATCGGTGCACGGGTTGATCCGGCCCGCCGAAATCAACCCACGGGTTGACGTCAGGATTCGGATCACCGTTTGACGTAATGCGATCAACGTCTCCCTACCGTCGTAACTCAGTCCGACGGAAGGAAGACGATGACGCTCCGGCCATGGACAGCCGGCCGCGCCGGGCGCCTGCCCGTCGCCCGGCTTCGGGTCGTCGGCTGGGGCCTCTACGCGGCCTACGCGGTGCTGCTCGCCACTTTGACGACGTTGTCCACGCACCGTGTCTGGGGTGCGGCCGCGGCCGTCGGGTACGGGCTCGCCGCGCTCCTGGCCGCGGGCCGCGCGCGTCTTCCTCGGTGGGTGCCCGGTGCGGTGGCCGCCCTCGGCTCGACGGTGGTTCCGCTCGTGCTGCTCGGCACCGGCCGCGCCCAGTCCGAGGTACGCGTCGTGGAGGACGCGGCCGCGCAGCTGCTGCGCACCGGCAGCCCCTATGTCCCCGAGCCCGGCCAACTGTCCGAGTACAACCCGTACCTGCCCGGGATGACGGTCTTCGGCCTGCCCCGCGCGCTCTTCGGCGACGCGGCGTGGACGGACGCCCGCTGGTGGTTCGCCGCGGGCTTCACCGCCGCGGCGTTCGCCGCGGTCCGCGTGATGCGGACGCCCGTGCCGGGTCACCCGGGAGCGCAGGGCGAGCCTCTCGGCCGCCCGACCGGCTCGTTACCGGTCCTCCTGCACCTGCTCGCCTGTCCGGTGGTCGCCCTGCCGCTGGCCGTCGGAGGCATCGACCTTCCGGTGGTCGGGCTGATCTGCCTGGGGCTGGCCCACGCGGGGCGGGCGCAGGCCGGGCGCGCCGGGGTGTTTCTGGGGCTCGCCGCCGTGCTGAAGTGGACCGCCTGGCCCGCGGTCCCCGTGGCCGTCGCCCTGCTCGCAGCGGGTGCGGTACTCCGGCGGCGCACCGCGCTTCCCGGTGCCGACGCCCCTCCGGGCGGCCCCGGAGAACGCGACGGAACGAGCGCCGTACTGCGCTGCCTGGCGGCAACGACGGCCATCGCGGCCGCGGGGGTACTGCCCGTCGCGGTCGCCGACGGGGCGGCGCTCTTCCGGCACGCGGTGCTCTTCCCGCTCGGTATGACGGATGTCCCCTCACCCGCGACCAGCCCGCTGCCGGGCCGTCTTCTCGCCTCCGCCTCGCCCGTGGGCGCGACCGTCGCTCTGGTGGTCCTCGCGGTGGCCGCGCTCATGATGGCCGCTTCCCTGGTCGTCCGCCCGCCGCTCACCGCCTCGGCCGCGGCCGCACGGCTCGCTCTGGGGCTCTCGCTCGCCTTCTGCCTCGCCCCCGCGACCCGCTTCGGCTACTTCGTCTACCCCTGGGTGCTGCTCATGTGCTGCCGTCCCGGTCGCCGGGAGGACCGGCGCGCCTCCCTCCCCGTTCTCCGGGGACCCCGCGCCGCACGGCCGAGCCACGGCCCCGACCTGCCCGCCACCGTTCGCGTCTGACCACAGGAGATCACGTGTCCGCGGATACCTCACGAAACCTTCGGAGTGCCGGAACGCAGGTGGGCACGGTCCGGGACCGGCCGCACGGCCTTGGTACGGCCGGGAGCCGCCGTACCTCGGGGCGGCGCCCGTTCCGGCTGGCCTGCACCGCCGGGGTGCTGCGTCGTCTCGGGGGCCGGGTGTCCTTCGTGGAGGGGGAACTGGCCGGGCTGGCAGCCGTGGTGCGCGCGGGCGACATCTGTCTCGACGTGGGCGCCGAGTACGGGCTGTACACGTACCCGCTCGCCGACCTGGTCGGGCGGGGCGGCACGGTGCACAGCTTCGAACCGCTGCCAGGAGCGTTCAGGGTGCTGTCCGCGGGCAGCACGCTGCTCGGCTGCCGGGGCACGGTCCGCCGGCACCGGTTCGCTCTCGGCTCGCGTACCGAGCACGCCGAGATGAGCCTGCCCGTGCGCCGCGGTCTCCCGGTCCACGGCCGGGCGTTCGTCACCTCCGGCGCCCAAGGGCTCGGCCCCAACGACGAGTTCGCCCGGGAACGCCGGCTTCCTGTCCGGGTCACCACGGTCGACGCTCTGCGGTCCGGCGGCCGGTTGGGCCGGGTGGACTTCATCAAGGCGGATGTGGAGGGTGCCGAGCCCGCTGTGCTGCTGGGCGCGGCCCGGACGCTGCGCAGGGACCGGCCCGCCGTTCTCCTGGAGATCGAGGAACGCCATCTGGCCAAGTACGGGTGGACCGCGCAAGGCGTCGTCGACCGGATGGAGCGGGAGGGCTATCGCATGTACGCATGGCGGGACGCACGTTGGCGCCCTGCCCTCCGCGTCACCGACGAGGGGCGCAACTACCTGTTCGTCACCGGCCGGTCGGGGGAGTGAGCGCCGTGCCCCGAACTCTGGTCGTCACCAACGACTTCCCGCCCCGGCAAGGCGGCATCGAGACCTTCGTGTACCAGGTCACCCGCCGTTTCCCCGCGGACGAAGTGGTCGTGTACACCTCCGCCACCCCGGGAAGCGCGGAGTTCGACGCCGCGCAGCCCTTCCCCGTGATACGGGACTCCGCCCGCACCCTGCTTCCCACACCACGCGTCTCGGCGCGGGCGGAGGAACTGCTCCGCACCCATGGCTGCACCCGCGTCTGGTTCGGGGCCGCGGCTCCGCTCGGTCTGATGGCGCCGCGACTGCGCCGCGCCGGGGCGGAGCGCATCGTCGCCACCACGCACGGCCACGAACTGTGGTGGGCGAAGGTGCCGATCGCCCGCGGGCTGCTGCGCCGCATCGCCGAAGGCTCCGACACGATGACGTGCCTGGGCGAGTACACCCGGACGAGGATCGCCCGAGCCGTCGGGCCCCGGGGCGCGGGCAGACTGGCCCGGCTGACTCCGGGAGTGGACCACGAGAGGTTCCGGCCCGGCTCCGACGGTGGGGCGGTGCGCCGGGAGTTCGGTCTGGGCGACGACCCCGTCGTGGTGTGCGTAGCACGGCTGAAGCCGAGGAAGGGACAGGACACGCTGATCCGCGCCCTGCCGGCGGTGCGCCGCGCGGTGCCCGGAACGCGCCTGCTCGTCGTCGGTTCCGGATCCGACGCCCGCCGACTGCGGGCCCTGGCCCGCCGGGAAGGTGTCGAGGATGCCGTCGTCTTCACCGGCGGACGGCCTCACGACCTGATTCCGCCGTTGTACGCGGCGGCCGATGTCTTCGCCATGCCCTGCCGTACCCGGCGGCTCGGCCTCGAGGTCGAAGGACTGGGCATCGTCTTCCTCGAGGCGGCTGCCGCCGGGCTCCCCGTGGTCGTCGGGGATTCGGGAGGTGCTCCGGACACGGTCCGGGACGGTGAGACGGGGCATGTGGTCGACGGCACGAGCACCGAGGACGTGGCCGCTCGTCTGACCGGTTTACTCCTCGACCGGGAGGAGGCACGCGCGTTGGGCGAGAAAGGGCGTGCCTGGGTGCACCGGGAATGGAGTTGGGACCGTTCCTACAAGACGCTGGCCGGCCTTCTGTCGCAGGACCGGTGAACGGTCATCTGTCGCGTCTCGCCTGGCTGTCGGAGAGCCATTTCGCCACGATCCCGGCGCGGCTGCGCACACCGTACTTGTCGAACATCCTCTGTATGTGCGCCTCCACCGTCTTCGGCGACATGCGGAGCGTGCGGGCGATCTCTTTCCCTGACAGCCCTTCGGCGACGAGCGAGACTATCTCCGTCTGCCGCGGGCTCAGCCGCATCTGGTCGCTCCGGGCCGGCCGAACGGCGCCCGGGTGTGGATGGTCTTCTGCGCGGTTCGTCTCCTGTCGGCACGTGCTGGTGTGGCTACGAATCACCTAACGGCTCGCTTTCGTGGGGGAAGCTGTCGCTGGTGCCCGAATCGGGCACCAGCGTCGTGCAGTGGTTCGCCATCAAGATCATGCATCAAGCCGGCGGCCCGCCACCCCCGGACTTACCCCCAGTATTACCCCAGTAGCGGGGTGTTTTGTCCGCTTTCCAGAGTGGTCATTGCGGCCCTTGACGGCCCTTAATATCGATTGCGCCATATGTTCGGATATGTTGGGATAGGAGTGGTTAATTTCATTACGCACTGACTGTTATCGGTTCCTTGTCGCCGACAGGTGGCAAGAGGGGGAGGTACGGATTGATTCTGGGCACGGGGGTAACGGGGCGTGCGGACGAGCAGCGACTGGTGCGTACGGCAATCCAGCAGGTTCACGAGGGTCAGGGAAGAGCCCTGGTTTTCGAAGGCCCCATGGGAGTGGGCAGAACCGTCCTGCTCGGTCTGGTGAGGAAGGAGGCCGCCGACGCGGGGATGCGCGTGCTGGACGCCCGGGGCACGGCCATGGAGAGCGACTTCTGCTTCGGCGTCGTCCGTCAGCTCTTCGAACCCTGGTACGCGTCCGTCGACGGCCCCGAGCGCGCCCGGGCGCTGGCCGGCCCCGCGGGGTACGCCTGTTCCCTGTTCGACTTCGCCGGGCCCAGAACCGCCGAGCCGGGCACCGGCCCGGACGCACAGCCGCGGACCATACGCGCGCTGCACTGGCTGTCCGTCCAACTCGCCGCGGACCGCCCCCTCGTCCTGCTGGTCGACGACCTCCACTGGTCCGACGAGCAGTCCCTGCGGTTCTTCTCCTACCTCACCAACCGGATGGACCAGCACCGCATCCTGCTGGTGGCGTCCGCCCGAGCGGGACACGGACCCCACGCTCCCGCCCTTCTGCCGACCCTGTCCGCATCGCCGCTCACCACCACGGTGGTCCTCAACCCCCTCGGCACGGACCAGGTCCGCACCATGGCCACGAACGCCCTGGGGGAGGCCCCGGACGACGACTTCGTCGCGGCGTGTCTGCACCTCACCGGCGGCCTCCCCCTGTTGCTCCGCGAGCTGCTGACCGAGGCCGAGGCCCAGGGCATACGGCCGCGCGCTGCCGACGTTCCCGCCCTCCGCGCCCTCGAACCACCGGGCGTCTCCCGCCTGGTCGGGGCGGAGCTGGCGACACTGCCCCACACGGCGGTCCGATTAGCCCACGCCATGTCGGTGCTCACCGAGGCGGTCCGCGCCGATGCCGGTGCGGTCTGCGGCCTCGACACGGCGGGTACGGATGCCGCGGTCGAGGCGCTGGAGTCGGCCGGCATCCTGGTCTCCCGCACCTCGCTGGCCTTCACCGCACCACTGATCCGCGCGGCCGTCTACCGGCACATGCCGGATTCCGACCGGCGGAGGGCACACGGCAGCGCCGCGCGGATCCTCGCCGAACGCACCGGGGACCTCGGCACCGTCGTCGAGCACCTCCTGCACACACGTCCCGCCGCCGACCCCTGGGTGGCGACGGCACTGTGGGGAGCCGGCCGGGACGCGTTCCGGGCCGGGGACGTGCACGGTGCGGTGCCGCTGCTGCGGCGCGCACTCGCCGAGCCGGTCCCGCAGGAGTCACGAGGACTGCTGCTGGCCGAACTCGGAGCGGCGGAGCTGCGGGCCCGCGAGACCCCGGCACCCGCCACTCTGGCGCGGGCCCTCGCCGTGGCGCCTCCTGAACACCGGTTCCGGGTCGGTCTCGACGCGGCCAACGCGCTGGCACTGTCCGGCCGGCACGCCCATGCGCTGTCCGTGCTGGACGCGCTGCGCAAGGACGGCCGGGCCGCGGGGACACCGCGCGCCTGGGACGCCCCGGGAACCGCCGTCAACGCGGAGGAGGCCCAGGCCGTCGTGGACGCGGCCCTGGTGACGGTCACCGGAGCGGCGTCCTGGACCCGGCCCCTCTCGCACGTCTACGCCGCGGAGTTCTCCCGCGCCGCGTCCGACTCCCGCCCCGGGGCGAGCCGGCAGATCCTGCGCGTGCAGCTGGCGCTGGACGAGCTCGCCCAAGGCGTGCCCGCGAACCGGGTCGCCGAACGGATCCTGCGGGACACCGACCCCCTGGCGCTGGTCGGCGACCACGACAGCGAGGCACAGCCAGGCACCCTGGCGGCATGGGTCCTGGCCCTGTGCGACCGGCTCGTGGAGGCGGACGACCTTCTGGTCGACACCGCCCGTCAAGCCAGAGGAAACACCCTGATCCTCGCCGGGCACGCGACCACCGCACTGCGTTCCCTCGTCCTCTACGGACGGGGCGAGCTGGAGCAGGCCGAGCGCTCGGCGGAGGCCGCGCTGGAGGCCACCGGGCCCGGCCTGCTGGGCGGCGCGACCCGCCCCCTCGCCCTCGCCACCCTGCTGCACTGCCTGCTGGACCGCGGCGACGCCGACGCGGCCGAGGACGCGCTCACCACGTTCGGATACGCCTCGTCGGTCCAGGACACCCCCGTCTTCGACGCGCTGCTCGACGCCCGAGGACGGCTGCACCTCGCCCGCGGCCGGTCCTGGGAAGGGCTGTACGACTTACTGGACGGCCGCCGCGGCACTCGAGAGAACAGCCGACTGGGACGAGCGGCCCTCCCGTGCTGGCCGCTCGGGGCCCTGGAACTCGCCAGACTGGGCAGATCCGAGACCGCCCGCAATCTCGCGGAACGGGAGGTCGAGCGGGCGGAGGCCTTCGGGGCCGACCGGCCCACCGCGGTCGCCCTGCGCACGCTCGGGCTGCTGGAGGAGGGCGACACCGGGCTCGCGCACCTCTTCCGCGCGGCCGAGTTGCTGGAGGACTCGCCGGCGCGGCTGGAGCGGGCGATCACACACGTGGAGTTGGGTGCGGCCCTGTGCCGCACGGGTCAACGCGCCGCAGCCCGGCGGCATCTGTCCCTGGGACGGGAACTCGCCGAGGAGTGCGGTGCCTTGCAGCTGTCCCGGCGGGCGGAGGCCGAGAGCCGTGCCGCCGGCCTGCAGGCCCGGACGACCAGGCGGAGCAAGGGGGACCTGACACCGAGCGAGATCAGGGTGGCGCGGATGGCGGCCGACGGCATGCGCAATCAGGAGATAGCCCAGCACTTCTTCATCACCGTCAAGACGGTCGAATGGCACCTGACCCAGGTCTACCGCAAGCTCGGCATCACCTCGCGCGCCGGTCTGAGCGCGGCCCTGCCCCCGACGGGCACCTGAAGGGTGTCCGCCTCGGGACAGGGCAGTCGGGACGGGCAGTCGGGAAGAGCCGTCGGGACCGGGCAATCGGGGCGGGAACCGGCGGCGTGACCGCGCCGCGGCGCGCAGCCCGGGGTCAGCGCACCGGGGGTCGGCGGAATCCCCGCACCGCCGCGCAGGCCGCCAGCACCGTCACGGCCAGGCTCGTCGCCAGGGCGGCCGCGACCTCCCGGCCCGCCGGCAGTCCCAGCGCCAGCGCGCGCGAGGCGTCCACGGCGTACGTCAACGGGTTGACGGCCGCCACCGCGCGCAGCCACGCGGGCAGACCATCAAGTGGGGCGAAGGCGCTGGAGGCGAACATCAGCGGGAAGGTGACCATGGCGCTGATGCCCTGCACCGCCTCCATGCTGCGCAGCCAGGCGGCAAGCGCGAGGAACACCCAGATCAGGGACCAGGTCACCAGGGCCGCCAGCCCCACGGCGCAGGCCACCCCGAGCGCGCCCCCGGCCGGTGCGAACCCGGAGAAGGCGACGGACGCCCCGACCAGCACGACGAGTTGGGCCGCGGTACGCGCCAGGTCGGCGAGACCGCGTGCCACCAGCAGGCTGGACATGCTGATGGGCAGCGAACGCAGCCGGGTCATCATGCCGTTCTCCATGTCCCGGCTGAACACCGCCCCCGCACCGGCGGCGGAGCTGACACCGCTGGTCACCAGGATCGCCGGCAGCAGGTAGTCCAGGTAGGAGACGCCGGCGGGCAGGATCGAGCGGTCCACCATGCTCCCGAAGACCTGGCTGAGCACCAGCAGGAACACGATGGGCTGCAGCATGCGGATCACCACCACGCGCCGGTCCGACAACTCGGCCCGGATCGCACGTGACGTCAGCACCCGGACCTGCGTGGGAAAGCGGCTGCCCAGCCAGCCGGCGGGGGCCAGCCTGCCGGTGTCGGCGACGTCGCGGTGCGTGGACGTACTGGCTAGGGTCACTTCGCCGCCCTCCCGTCGGCCCGCTCCCGCGGAACCTCGCGGGCGAACGCCAGATAGACATCGTCGAGCGTCGGCTCGTTCACGGTCAGACGGGCACAGGACACCCCCGCGGTGTCCAGCGTCCGTACCACCAGGGCGACCTCGGCCGGGGACGCGATCGGAGTGCTCAGCAGGGCGTCTCCGGGTTCCCAGTGAGGGGACAGCCCGCTCTCCCGCAGGGCACGCAGCGCCTGTGCGTGCCGTGTCGGATCGGTCAGAGCGACCTGGACGGCATGGGTGCCGATCTGCGCCTTCAGGGCGGCCGCGGTACCCGAGGCCACGATGCGCCCGCCGGAGAGCACGGTGATCCGGTCGGCGAGACGGTCGGCCTCCTCCAGGTACTGCGTGGTGAGCAGGAAGGCGGTTCCCTCCCGGGCCAGCCTGCGGACGATCTCCCACAGCATCAGCCGGCTCGACGGGTCGAGCCCCGTGGTCGGCTCGTCCAGGAAGACCACCTGCGGGTGGCCGATGAGACAGGCGGCCAGGTCGAGACGCCGGCGCATACCGCCGGAGTACGTGCGGGCCGGCCGCCCGGCCGCTTCGGACAGGCCGAACATCTCCAGCAGCTCCCGGGCCCGGTCCCGGGCCGCCCGGCGTCCCGCGCCGAGCAACCGGGCGATCAGCACCAGGTTCGCCGTCCCGGACAGCCGGCCGTCCAGCGCGGTGAACTGGCCGGTGACCCCGATCCTGCGCCGCACCTCGGCACCCTGTCGGCCCACGTCGTAGCCCGCCACCGTCGCCGCGCCCTGCGAGGCGGGGAGAACCGTGGTCAGGATGTCCACCAGCGTCGTCTTGCCCGCGCCGTTGTGCCCGAGCAGCGCCATGATCTCGCCCCGGTCGACCCGCAGGCTCACTTCCCGCAGGGCGTCGACGCGGCCGAACGAGCGGCTGATGGACCGGGCCGTGATCGCTGCCGTGTCCGGGACATCACCACGGACCCTGCCGCGCTCGCGGGTCGCTTCACGCCCCGGCATACGGCGCGAGATCCATTCCCGGGTACAGCTCGGCGGTGCGACCGAGGATGTCCTCGGTCCAGTACGGATCGCCGGGGGCGGGAAAGCCGAGCAGGGAGCGCTGCCGGGGCGTCGCCGACTCCATGAACTCCCGCACCGCCGGCCCGTTGGGAGAGGCGGGCGAACCGGACCAGGTCTGCGTGTCGAGCCAGCCCGAGGCGGTGCTGTGGTAGTTCACGAAGTGCGCGAAACGGTGGGCCCCGGGAGCATGAAGGGCGCTGCCGCGGTGGACCGTCCGCCCGGTGAAGAGCAGCAGCGATCCGGCTGCCGCGGTGACCGGCTCCTGCGCGGCGTAGAGCTGCGGGAACTCGGCGGGGTCGTAGGCGGAGTAGCCGGTCGTCGACAGCAGAGGGACGTCCTCGCTGTGCTTGCGGTGCACGACGTGGGTCGGCGCGTGGTCGGCGTGGACGTCGGTGTAGTACACGATTCCCACGACGCGGCCGAACGCCCCGTCGGACCGGGGCGGCACCAGGGTGTTGCGGCCCCAGGCGTCGTTGTGCAGCCGCTGGTCCTTCGACGGGGAGAGATCGGGACCGTACTTCGCCTGGAGAATGGAGTCGCCGAGCCGGATGTCCGGTGTCCCGAGCACGCGCTCCACGAAGTCGATGATGTCGGGATGCGTGGCCACGTGATTCAGCGTCGGCCCGGCGAAGGGGAAGCCCGCGGATTTGCGCAGTGTGGTGAAACGCTCCGGCTGCGCGGACATCTCTTCACCCGTCGGGAAATACCGTAGAACTTCCTGGCGGCAGCGTTCGAGTTCTTCCTTCTGCAGGAAATCCGGCACCAGGACATACCCGTCGGTAAAGAAGCGGTCGAAATACTCGTCGCCGATTCGCATGTTCACCTTCCGAGTGCGCGGCCCGCCGGACGTGAAGGAGCCGCCAGGCTTGGAGTTGACAATTCGCCACGTTAACACCGGGACCACGGCGGATGAGTGTAGGTAATTTTCCTTAGGTGATACCCCGTAGGGCAAATAAACGAATGGTGGCCGGGCTCGACATCCGGCATCGTTCTTCTCGGCACCACGGAGGGCACCGCAACGGGACGAGAGTTACTCGCATTCCGCACCCGGATTTTCTCCGTCATGCCATTTCCGGTAACTCGAAGAGAAGGAGGTGTCAACCATGCAGCAGCACGAGGAGAACCTGACCGACTCGGACATCGAGTTCGTCGGCGCCCTTGAGGACGTCACGGCTGGCTGGTCCGGTCCGACCGACGACTTCATCGACGGTGACTGGAACCCGTGATCGACCCTGTCCGCCGGGTCCGAGGGCCTGAGGGCCTGAGGGTCTGACCGGCGGACAACCAGAACAGATGTGGCCGCCCCTTTCCAGAGGCGGCCACATCTGCTTGACGCCCACGCGGTAGCCCGGGGCTCATGGCACGCCAAGCCCGGTTCCGCCCCACAAGATCCGAGGTGACCATGTCGTCGCTGGCCCCGCCACTCGTCCGACCCGTCAGGCCCGGTCACCGCACCGAGAGCCGCCGGGACCTGAGGGACAGGCTGCGCCGCTCCGTACTCGGCGACGTCCCCGTCCATCCGTCGATCCCCGTTCGGGACGCGGAGCTTCCCGCGGCGACGCTCGCCTGTCTGCGGATGGGCCGTACCTTCCGCACCCGTGGACTCGCCGCCGCCCTGCCTCTGCTGCCCGCGACCGTCAACGGCCCGCAGGAGCGCAACCGGTGCGACGAGATCACCGCGTTCTACGCGCGCGAGGCCGCCTGGCGCGTGCTCGGGCTGGCCCGGACTCTCGGCCGACGAGGGCTGTGCCTGCACGAATCGCTCGGCGTCTGCGCCGCACTGCGCCGGCTCGGCTTCCCCGCCGAGGTGGTCATCGGCTACCCGGTCATCGAAGTGGCCGACGGAACCGACGAACTGCACGCCTGGCCGGTGCTCGGCTCACTGCCCCTCACCGGCCGACCGGGCGGCCGGCCGCTCAACTACGTGGAACTGCAGCGCTACCCCGAGGAGGCCGCACCGTGCTGCTGACCGCCTTCGGTATGGAGGGCGCCATACGATTCCCCCGCTCGCGCGGAGTTCCCGTCGCGAGGACGAGCGGGACCGAGACGGCCGACGACCGGCCGGGAGCCGCCGGCCCCGACCGGCTCCACCAGGGACCCGTCGAGGAGGCCGGGGCCCCGCTGGACGCGGCAGCCCAGGAGGACGCCGCCCGCACCGTGATCACGGGCTGGATCGATCTGACATCGCTGCCGGGGCAGCCTGTCGAGGGGCCCGGCGGCGGGCTCGCCGCGATCCAGCGACTCCTCGACGAGCGAGGTGCGGCCGCGGTCCGCTCCCTGCGCGGGGACTTCGTCATCGCACACGTCTCACCCGATGCCACCACGCTGCGTCTCTACCGTGCCGTCAACGCGCTGATCCCGGTGTTCTGGCAGCACCGGGAGGGCAGCTTCCGCTGGGCCGTGGACCCGCGCCGGCTGCTGGACGGCCCGCCCCGCCTCTCCGACGTGGACACCGATGTGCTGCCCATGGTGATCGCGGAGCGGGGCATGCCCCACGACCGGTCGTGGTTCTCCGGCGTGCACCGGGTGTCCACCGGTCACTGCGTCACCGTGGCGGGCGCGGCGGCACCCCGGGTCGAGCGCTTCGACGAGTTCCGTCCGTCCGCCGACGTCCCCCGCACGGTCGACGAGGCTGCCGAGGGGGTGCGTACGCGGCTGTCCGCCGCCTGTGCCCGCATGCTCTCCGGTGAGCGGTCGGCGGTCGTCATGCTCAGCGGTGGGATCGACTCCGCCGCCGTGGCGTACGAGGCCGGGCTGCTGGCCGACACGGTCGGCCTGCACTACACACTCGAAGGTTTCCCCGGGTTCGCGGACGACCGGGACAGCGCCGAGGCCGTGGCCCGCGCCTGCGGGCTGACCTGGATGCCCCGCGACATGTCCAAGCACACCGCGCCCGGCGGTGACTACATCCGACCCGCACAGGGCGGAGCCCTGCCCCAGACGCACGTACCGCTTCAGGGCGTCACCGCGGCCGTCGAGCAGGCCGAGGCCAACGGCGCCCGGTTCGTGCTCTCGGGTCTGCTGGCCGACCAGACCTTCGCCCACGACCTCAATCGCGGCCTGTTCGAAGTGGGCGGCCTGGCCCTGCTCGACCCGCGCGTCGCCGGGGAACCCATCTGGCAGACCCTCGCGACCGCCGCCGCGTCCACGTTCTCCGGAAACGGCAAGGGGCCGGGCTTTCTGGGCACCGCCCGGCACCTGTACCGGGTCGCGACCGGAGACCCCACGACAGCCCTCCCGGACCGCGACACCATCGTGCATCCCGTCGGCTTCACCGACGCGGCCGGCGACCGGGTGACCCAGGCGATACGGCACGCCGCCGACCGCGCGCGGGACAGCCTGCAGGGCACGATACGGCGCAACGGCTGGTCCCGGCGCTCCCTGCCCCAGGGGATCACCTCGCTGTTCATGCTCTCCGAGTCCTTCAACACCACCAACCTCCAAGCGGCCTGGCTCAACCACTGCCTGCCCAAACGCCGCTTCTTCAGCACCCCCTTCGCCGACCGGGACCTCATCGAGTACGCGCTCAGCCTGCCCGCCCGGCACCGGCTCGGGTTCGGGCACGGCATGACCGTCGACAAGTTCGCCCTGCGGCTGGCCTACGCGGATCGCGGTGCGCCCACGGCCAGGGGCCACCGGATGCAGCAGGCCCGCATCGACTCCATTCCGGCGCTCTACGTGAACCAGAACTTCGAGACGGTGACCTCGCTGCTCAACCGCGACGCGCTCCTCGTCGAACTCGGCGTGCTCAGCCCCGGTTTCGTCGACGCCCTCAGCCGCGGTCGGCTGCATCGCAACGGTGAGGAACTGGCGCGGCTGTGCGTGATCGAACAATGGCTGGAGGGACTGTGCTGACAACCCAGGGATACGTCCGCCTGGCCGATCACGTGGTCTTCCGCGAACTCCCCTTCTGCGGCGTGCTGTTGGACAGGCGCAGATGCGAGGTCTACCGGCTCTCCCAGCGCGCCGCGGCGGCCCTGCGCATGGCTTTGGAGGGCGGGCACGCCCAGAGCCCGTACGCGTCGCTGCTCGGCGCCCCGGAGCCGGAGCACCACGGAGCACTCCAGCGGAAGCTCGTCCAGGGACTCCAGCAGCGCGGCATGCTCACCCGAATCTCTCCCGGGCGGGGAGCCGACGAGCACAGCCCGTCCGAGGAAGATCCGGATGGCGGGTGAACCGGGTGGTGCGGCACCGCAGCGGCTGCATCAGAACCTCGCATGGCTCGGCCACCACCTGCCCCGGTTCACCCCCGACCCCGGGCAGGAGGAGCGCTCCCGCTTCAAGCCGCTCACCGAACTCGCCGTCATCCACGCCTCTCTGACAGCGTGGGGGGCGGCCGCCGGTGACGACACGGTCGGCGCCGCTCTCGACCGCTGGCGCGAGCTGCTCACCGAGGCGTGTACCGACGGGGTGGTGCCCCGCGCGGCCCGCGACAGGCCTGCCGACGGGCTGTACGTGATGCAGCCCTACCTGTGGCTGCGCAGCACCGGATACCGTTCCGACGCCTGTGAGGACGTCCTTCGCTTTCTGCAGCGGGACGGGCACCGGCCGCAGTCGGCGGGTGTGCTCTACTCCCTGCGGAAGGCGGGATACATCCGGCGGGAGATCGACTGGGCCCGACTGTGCCGGGAGGTCCTGGGCCGGTCCTACACCCCGGCCGCACTCGACCACGACGCCTACCGGATCACCCACGCCGTCTTCTACGCCACCGACATGGGCGGCGCGCGGCCGGCCCTCGGCGACGAGGAGACCCACCGTCTTGCCGCACTGCTGCGACGCGTCGCCGAGCGGGCGGACACCGGCGGCCGCTGGGACCTGCTGACCGAAGCCCTGGTGGCGCTGTCCTTCCTGGGCGCCGCGCCGACGACCGGCGACGAGTCCGCCCTCCAGCGGCTGGCGGCCGCCCACAGGCCCGACGGCGCCGTGCCGCTGGACGCGCGGGCGGCGCGGGAGCTGCCGACGGAGCCCGACGAGGACTCACGTCGTGCCGTCTTCGGCCGCTGCTATCACAGCACCCTCGTCCACGTGCTGCTGGGCGCCCATCGCGCCTCGTCGCTCCCCGAAGGAAAGGTGATGCCGAGTGTCCGTTGAAGCGCAGACCGGCGCGGGCCGCCCGGACGCGGACGTCGTCGTGGTGGGCGGCGGCCCGGTGGGCCTGATGCTCGCCTGTGAACTGCTGACGGCCGGGGCCACGGTCGAGGTGCTCGAGCGCGCGCCCGACTTCGACTCCCGGTTACGGGCCCCTGGGATCACGGTCCGCACCATCGAGGCCCTGGACCGGCGCGGACTGCTCGACCCGCTCATGGAGGCCATGGCCGAGGCCGAACCCGCCTTCCGCCCGGCCCGGGGCCCCGACGGCGCAGCGCCCGCGTCCCTGCCGATCCGTCCCGGGGTGCTGGAGGCCGTCCTCCACGACCGGGCGGTCGCTCTCGGGGCGCGGATCCGCCGCCGGCACTCCGTGACCGGCGTCGCACAGGACACGACAGGCGCCGAGGTCACGGTCAGTACCCCCGATGAAGGGACCGTCCGCGTTCGCGGGCGGTACGTCGTCGGCTGCGACGGCGGCCGCAGCACCGTACGCAAGGCGCTGGACATCCCGTTTCCCGGAGAGGGCCCCAGCCTCACCGGTCACCAAGCCGTCGTCACCGTCGGCCCGCCAGGCCTGCTCGAACGCGGCTGGCACCGTACCGAACGAGGCGTCGCCGCCTACGCCATGGCCCCCAGCCGTATCGTCAGCATCGAGTTCGACGCCCCTCCACCCGCCGCGGACGCCCCGGTCACCCTGGCCGAGGTCCAAGCAGGCCTCCGCCGGGTCAGCGGCACCGAGGTCACCCTGTCCGACCCCCGTTCGCTGACCCGGTTCTCCGGGAGTTGCCGCGTGGCGGAGCGGTACCGGGTGGGCCGGGTCCTGCTGGCCGGGGACGCCGCCCACGTCCACCCGCCCTTCGGCGGACAGGGGCTCAACCTGGGGCTCCAGGACGCGGTGAACCTCGGGTGGAAGCTCGCGGCCACCGCGCTGGGCACCGCCCCGCCCGGTCTGCTCGACACGTACCACGACGAACGCCACCCGGTCGGTGTCCGCGTCGTCCGCAACGCCCGGGCCGCCACCGAACTGCTGCGTCCGGGAGAGCGGCAGACCCCGCTGTTCGAGCTGTTCTTCGACGAACTCCTCGTTGACGCGTCCGTCAAACGCCGTCTGCACGAGGTCTATTCGATGGCCGATGTGCGCTATCGCCCCGAGGACGACGAGGACGTGCACCCGCTGGTGGGCACCGCGGCCCCGGACCTTCCGCTGGAGATCGGCGGCCGGCGTGCGCGGCAGGCAGCCCTGCACCGCAGCGGTCGAGCCGTCCTGGTCCTCCTGTCCGACCGGCCGGCCCTGCGCCGCGCCGCCGAGCCGTGGAAGGCCGCCGTGGACGTCGTCACCGCCCACAGCGACGAGTCCCCCGACGGCCTGGACGCCCTCCTGATCCGGCCCGACGGCTACATCGCCTGGGCCTGTGGCCCCGAAGAACCGGACAGCCCCGAGCAGTTCCGCACCGCCCTCGAACGCTGGTTCGGCAGGTGAGGTCTCCCCGGGACAGGGGGAGCGGTGAGATCACGTGAAGCAGCCGGACCCGCACGCCTTCGGGCGGAGGCGGGTCCGGCTGCTTCACGGGCGCCGGAACACCGGGCCGTGTGGTCTCACCGCACGGGAGTGAAGTCCCGTGCCCCGATGAACGGCGGACGCCGTACCGGAGCCGCGAAGGGCTCGACGGCCGCGTTCTCCACGCTGTTGAACACGATGAAGACGTTGCTGCGCGGGAAGGGCGTGATGTTGTCCCCGGACCCGTGCATGCAGTTGCAGTCGAACCAGGTCGCCGAACCGGCCTTGCCCGTGAAGAGCTTGATGCCGTACTCGGATGCCATCTTGGTCAGCGCCTCGTCCGACGGCGTGCCCGCGTCCTGCATCTGCAGGGACTTCTTGTAGTTGTCCTTGGGCGTGGCACCCGCACAGCCGAGGAACGTACGGTGCGAGCCGGGCATGATCATGAGCCCGCCGTTGGTGTCGTAGTTCTCGGTCAGCGCGATCGAGACGGACACCGTCCGCATGTTCGGCAGACCGTCCTCGGCGTGCCAGGTCTCGAAGTCGGAGTGCCAGTAGAAGCCGCTGGCCCCGAAGCCCGGCTTGACGTTGATCCGCGACTGGTGGACGTACACGTCCGAGCCGAGGATCTGCCGCGCCCGCCCGACGACCCGCTCGTCGCGCACCAGGGAGGCGAACACCTCACTGATCTTGTGCACCTCGAAGACGGACCGGATCTCCTTGGACTTCGGCTCGATGATCGACCGCTCGTCCGCACGGATCCCCGGGTCGGTGATCAGCCGCTCCAGCTCCTGGTGGTAGACGGCGACCTCGTCCTCGGTGATGAGCTGGTCGATCGCGAGGAAGCCGTCGCGCTCGAACGACTGGAGGTCGGCGTTCGCGATCGGGCCCGGTGTGTCGGGGGAGCCCCACACGACGGGGTCCTGGCGCGGGGTCGACACCTCGGTGGCGCCGCGGCTGGGGTAGAGATCGGTGACGTTTCCGGTGATGGCGGTGGTCATGGGTTTCTCACACCTCCTCGGGCTCGGTGAGCAGCGGGTACACGCCGTTCTCGTCGTGGTCCTCCCGGCCGGTCACGGGCGGGTTGAAGACACAGATGCAGCGGAAGTCCTCCTTGATCCGCAGCGTGTGCCTCTCGTGCCCGTCCAGGAGGTACATGGTCCCGGGCGTGATGGTGTGCGTCCGCCCGGTCTCGTGGTCGGTCAGCTCGGCCTCGCCCTCGACGCAGACGACGGCCTCGATGTGGTTCGCGTACCACATCGACGTCTCCGTACCCGCGTACAGGATCGTCTCGTGCAGGGAGAAGCCGACCTTCTCCTTGGCGAGGACGATGCGCTTGCTCTCCCAGGTGCCGGACGCCGATTTCACATGGCGGTCGGTTCCTTCGATGTCCTTGAACGAACGGACGATCACGGTGCTGCGATGCCTCCTAGGTGGTGTTTCAGATGGTTTCCCGGACGGAGCGGGCGAGGACGCTGAGCCCCTCGTCCAGTTCCTCCGGGGTGATCGTGAGTGCCGGAAGCAGCTTCACGACCTCGCTCTCGGGGCCCGACGTCTCGATGAGCAGCCCGAGTTCGAACGCTCGGTGGGCGACGCGTCCGGCGCGCTCCTTGTCGTGGAACTCCAGGCCCCACACGAGCCCGCGCCCGCGGTACTCCTTCACGTCGGCGAGGTTCTCCTCGGTGATGGAGATGAGCGCCTGCTCGATCTGCTCGCCGCGCTTGCGGGTCTGCTTCTCCATCGCGGACCCGTCCGCCCAGTACGCCTCCAGGGCGGCGGTCGCGGTGACGAAGGCGGGGTTGTTGCCGCGGAACGTGCCGTTGTGCTCGCCCGGCTCCCAGATGTCCAGCTCGGGCTTGAACAGGCACAGCGACATGGGCAGTCCGTAGCCGCTGATGGACTTGGACACGGTGACGATGTCCGGGGTGATGCCCGCCTCCTCGAACGAGAAGAAGGCCCCGGTCCGCCCGCACCCCATCTGGATGTCGTCGACGATGAGCAGCATGTCCTGCCGCTCGCACAGCTCCGCGAGCGCCCGCAGCCACTCCGGGCGGGCCACGTTGATGCCGCCCTCGCCCTGCACGGTCTCGACGATCACGGCGGCGGGCTTGTTCAGTCCGGAGCCCTGGTCCTCCAGGAGCCGCTCGAACCACAGGAAGTCCGGGACGGTGCCGTCGAAGTAGTTGTCGAACGGCATGGGCGTGCCGTGCACGAGCGGGATCCCGGCGCCGGCCCGCTTGAAGGCGTTGCCGGTCACGGCCAGCGACCCCAGGGACATCCCGTGGAAGGCGTTGGTGAACGACACGATGGCCTCGCGG
Organism: Streptomyces shaanxiensis; assembly: GCF_039537145.1. NCBI lineage: Bacteria > Bacillati > Actinomycetota > Actinomycetes > Kitasatosporales > Streptomycetaceae > Streptomyces > Streptomyces shaanxiensis. The sequence goes on along the minus strand of NZ_BAAAZY010000006.1, from coordinate 69,988 downwards.
CCCTTCACCTTCCGGGCCAGCTTCAGCGCCGCCTCGACGGCGTTCGTCCCCGTGGGGCCCGGGAACATGACCTTGTACGGCAGGTCGCGCGGCCGCAGCACCAGGTTCTGGAAGGACTCCAGGAACGCACGCTTGGCGCTGGTGGACATGTCGAGCCCGTGCGTGACGCCGTCGCGCTCCAGGTAGTCGATCAACGCCCGTTTCAGGACCGGGTTGTTGTGCCCGTAGTTCAGCGAGCCGGCCCCGGCGAAGAAGTCCAGATACTCGTGGCCGTCCTCGTCGTACATGCGGCTGCCCCGCGCACGGTCGAAGACGGTGGGCCAGCCGCGGCAGTAGCTGCGCACCTCGGACTCCAGGGTCTCGAAGACGCTGAGGTCGGGCTGGGTGATGGTCACGACGAATCGCTCCTCGTTGCGTGGGGGGAAGTCAGAGGGAGAGGGGACCGATGCGGTACAGGACCTCGGGGTCGTGCGGTCCGTCCGGGAACACGCTCGTGGGGAAGAGCACCTCGCGCTCCAGGGCGGCACCGTGCCGCTCCGCGAAGGAGACGAACAGACGTTCGGAGGCGGTGTTGCCGGGCGTGATGGTGGTCTCGACGCTTGTGATGCCGTACTCGCCGCCGGCCCGTGCGACGAGCCCGTCGAGCAGCGCGGCGGCGATGCCGCGGCCGCGATGGGCGTCGTCCACGGCCACCTGCCAGACGAGCAGGGTGTGCGGGCGCTCCGGCCGTACGTATCCGGTGACGAAGCCGACCGGCTCCCCGCGCTCGTCGCGCGCGACGGCCGACGTGCCGGCGAAGTCCCGACACCACAGCAGATAGCTGTACGACGAGTTGAGGTCGAGGGCCTTGGAGTCTCTGGCAATCCGCCACAGCGCGGCCCCGTCGGCCACCGCCGGACGGTCGATTTGCAGGTCTGCTTGTGCGGCAGTCATGCGAATTGAATTTACCGAGGGAAATTCGAAATTGCATGGCCGTGAGGGGTTACGTGTGCGAGCTGCCTGTGTTATCACGCGGGCGTGAGGACCCCTGCGATACGGCTGTGATATGCACCGTCTGTCCGGTTAATACCCTACAAAAAGGACGCGATGTGTAACGCGTCACAGCCATGTAACCCTCACGAGACCTGCCCGAATTACGTCGGTTGGTGTTCGCGGAATCTTTGCGTTTAGGTCTGGCGGAAGCGGGCAGAAGAGAATGGGAAGCTGCCCTGGAAGGGAATTCCAAAATTACGCCGAATTCAGGCTCCGATAATGCCGTCGATGCGGGCAATGTCAGCCCGTCCGGCGTTTGAGGGCGAGGCCGTTCAGGCCGACGGGGGTCCAGGGGGCGGAGCCCCCTGGCGGGGCCGAAAGGGCAGAGCCCCTGGAGGATGGGACGGGTAGGGGCGGCGGGGGCGAGCAGACCAAGGACCAGCGCATCGCCGCCGTACGCCGCACCGCCGCAGCCGCCCGCCGCCGCCGCGCCCTGCACCTCACCGGCTGCGCGGCCCTGCTGGCCATCGCCTTCACCGCCGGCTCCATCGCTATCGACGCCGTACACGACAACACGGCCACCGGCATCGCCCCCGCCTCCGCCGCCGTCGCACCCGGCCTCCTCGCCACCGGCGACCTGGACACCGGCATCTCCTCCCTCCAGGCCCACCTCCGCGACCAACCGAGGGACTTCAGCGGCTGGTCGACCCTCGGCCTCGCCTACGTCGAACAGGCCCGCACGAAGGGCGACCCCTCCCGCTACCCGCAGGCCGAGCAGGCCTTCAAGCGCTCCCTCGCGCTGAAGTCCGACAACGACCAGGCCCTGGCCGGCCGCGCCGCCCTCGCCGCCGCCCGCCACGACTTCGAGGACGCCCTGAAGTACGCCGACCAGGCCCTGAAGGTGAACCCGTACAGCGAACGCGCCCTGTGCAGCCGCGTCGACGCCCTGGTCGAACTCGGCCGCTACACCGACGCGTCGAAGGCCGCCGACACGGCCGACGACCGCCGCCCGGGCATCCCGGTCTTCACGCGCTACGCATACGTCCACGAGCTGCGCGGCGACGTCCGCACGGCCCGACGCGTGCTGGACCAGGCGCTCTCCTCCGCGGTCACTCCCGGCGACATCGCGTACGTCGCCACCCAGCTCGGCCAGCTCGCCTGGAACCAGGGCGACTACGACAAGGCCCTCACCCACTACGCGCGCGCCCTCGCCGCCGACGAGAACTACGTCCCCGCTCTCGAAGGCCGCGCCCGCGCGCAGGCGGCGAGCGGCGACAGGACCGGCGCGCTCAAGGGCCTGCAGGACGTCGTCTCCCGCTACCCCCTCCCCGGCCCGCTCGTCGAACTCGGCGAGCTGTACGAGGCGGCCGGCGACCAGGTCAGGGCCGACGACCAGTACGCCCTCGTCGACGCCTGGACGGCCCTCGCCCGCGCCAACGGCGTCAACGCCGACCTCGACACCGCCCTCGCGGCCGCCGACCACGGCGACAAGGCGTCCGCCCTGCGCGCCGCCCGCGCCGAGTGGAACCGCCGGCAGACCGTGCACACCGCGGACGCCCTCGCCTGGGCGCTGCACGTCAACGGCAAGGACGAGGAAGCCCTGCCCTACGCCCGCAAGGCCACGGCCACCGGCTACCGCAGCGCCGCGTTCCTCTTCCACCGCGGCGTCATCGAGCGCGCCACGGGCCACGCCGAGGACGCCCGCGAGCACCTGCGAGCCGCGCTGAAGCTGAACCCCGGCTTCTCGCCGCTGGGCGCCCGGGAAGCACGTACGGCACTCAAGGACCTGGAGGCGGGCAAGTGACCCCCCGTCGGCTGTTCGCCTCCGGCGCCGCCGTCCTCACGGCGGCCTGCGCGCTCGCGCTGTTCTCCTCCCCTCCCGCGAGCGCGCACCCCCTCGGCAACTTCACCGTCAACCGCTACGACGGCCTCGTCACCGCCCCCGGCGAACTGCGCGTCCACCATGTCGAGGACCTCGCCGAGATCCCGGCGACGCAGGCGAAGCCGGACATCGAGAAGGCGGGCATGACGGCGTGGGCCCGGCAGCGCTGCGCGAACGCCGCGCAGGGCAGCGAGGTCACCGTGGACGGCCGTACGGTCGAGCTGACGCTGAACAGCAGCCACGCGCGCGTGCGGCCCGGTCAGGCGGGTCTGGACACCCTCCGCGTGGAGTGCCGGCTGACGGCGCCGCTCCCCGAGGACGCCACGGTCGCCCTAGGCTTCCGGGGCGCGGGCGCGGAGGCCGGCCCCGGCTGGCGGGAGATCACGGCACGCGGCGACCGTATGACGCTCACCGCCTCGGACGTGCCGAAGGAGTCGGTCTCCCGCGAACTGACCGAGTACCCCGAGGAGTTGCTCTCCTCCCCGGCCGACACCAAGGCCGCGTCCCTGCGCGTGCGCCCCGGCGGACCGGCCCTCGCCGAGTCCGCACCGGACGCCCCCGCCTCCTCGGTCCTGCCGCGCGGCGCCGACCGCTGGACGCGCGCCCTGGACGGACTGGTCGCCCGCCACGACCTCACCGTCGGCTTCGCCGCCCTCGCCCTGGTGATCGCGGTCTTCCTCGGCGCGATGCACGCGCTCGCCCCCGGCCACGGCAAGACGATCATGGCCGCGGTCGCCACGGCACGGGGCGGCAACGCACGCCTCAAAGACGTGATGCCCCTGGCCGCCTCGGTGACGGTCACCCACACCCTGGGCGTGGTCGCCCTCGGCCTCCTGATCACTGCGGGCTCGGCGGCGGCACCGTCGGTCATCACATGGCTGGGCATGGCGAGCGGTGTCCTGGTCACGCTGGCGGGGGTGACGTTGGTACGCCGGGCCTGGCACATCCGCAAGCACACCCACCCGCACCCGCACGGGCACGACCACTCGCACGACCACGAGCACGAGCACGACCACGAGCACTCACACCAGCACGAGACCGAGCCCGACCAGGCCCGCGAGCGCCAACCGGTCCTGGTCGCCGCCCACACCCACGCCACGGCGGAGACCCACGCACCCACGCAGGGCCACGTCCACGCGCACGAGGACCATCACCACCACGACCACACGCACGATCACCCCCACGAGCACGACCACACGCACGATCACCCCCACCCCCACAGCCACACCCACGGCCTGCTCACCCACACCCACGGCGGCTTCACCCACACCCACCCCACCGCCCCCACCCTGCGCGGCACGATCCTCCTCGGCTTCGCCGGCGGCCTCGTGCCCAGCCCCTCCGCGGTCGTCGTCCTCGTGGGCGCCGCGGCGCTGGGCAAGGCGTGGTTCGGGCTGCTGCTCGTCGTCGCGTACGGGGTCGGGCTGGCCCTCACCCTCACCGCGGCCGGGTTCGCGGTCGTCAAGCTGGGTACCGGGGTCACACGGGTACTGGACAAACGCCCCCGCTGGACCACACACCCGGTCACGACCTTCCTGCGCAGGACCGCTCCGCTGGGCTCGGCGTTCCTCGTCGTGCTGCTCGGGGCCGGATTGGTGTTCCAGGGGGCGGCATCCGCACTCGGCTGAGCTACTTTTGTGGAGAATGCGCACGGATGCGAATGGGGGACGCCCGTGTCCGAAGAACACGGCAGTGAACGTGTCATCGCGGGCCGCTACCGCCTCCTGTCCCCGCTCGGCGAGGGCGGCATGGGCACCGTGTGGCGGGCCCGTGACGAGGTGCTGCACCGCGAGGTCGCCGTCAAGGAGGTGCGTGCGCCGCACGGGCTGCCGGCCCCGGAAGTCGAGCGGATGTACGCCCGGCTGGAGCGCGAGGCGTGGGCGGCGGCGCGGGTCGCCAACCGCAATGTCGTCACGGTGTACGACGTGGCCGCGCAGGACGGCCGGCCCTGGATCGTGATGGAGCTGGTCCGCGGCATCTCGCTGGCCGAGCTGCTGGACGCCGAGGGCCCGCTGAGCCCGCAGCGCGCCGCGCACATCGGCGCCGAGGTGCTGTCCGCGCTGCGGGCCGCGCACGAGGCCGGGGTGCTGCACCGGGACGTGAAACCGGCCAACGTGCTGATGTCGAACGACGGCCGGGTCGTGCTCACGGACTTCGGCATCGCCATGGTCGAGGGCAGTTCCGCGCTGACGATGACCGGCGAGGTCATCGGCTCCCCCGAGTTCCTGGCGCCGGAGCGGGCGCTGGGCCGCAGGCCCGGCCCGGAGTCGGACCTGTGGTCGCTCGGCGTGCTGCTCTACGCGGCCGTGGAGGGCAACTCCCCCTTCCGCCAGAACACCCCGCTCAGCACCCTGCGCGCGATCGTCGACGACGAGCTGCCCCCGCCGCACCGGGCCGGTCCGCTCACCCCCGTCATCGAGGGGCTGCTGCGCAAGGACCCTGCCGAGCGGCTGCCCGCCGACCGGGCCGAGCAGGACCTGCGGATCATCGGCGCGGGCGGCACGCCGCGCGCGGACGCCGTGCAGGCGAGCCCGTACACCCCGACCGTCGCGGCGTTCCCGGCACCGTCGCAGACCGCCCCGACGGCCCCGGTCCCACCGCCCGCGTCGACCCGGCCCGTCACCGGCACCCCCGCCGCCACCACGGCTCCCGTCCGCCCCGACCGCAACCGCCGCGCCGCCGTCGTCCTGATCGCCGGCGTCGCCGCACTCGCCCTTGCCGTGGCAGGGCTGACGTACGCCCTGCTCAACCGCGGGGGTGACGGGGACAAGGCGCGCGGCGAGGAGACCACCAGCCAGACCGGCGGCGGGACTTCACCGACCGAGAGCGAGGACGAGAACGCCTCCGGCGGGGGCCAGAGCCCGACACCGAGCCCGAGCGCCAGTGACACGCCCTCCGCTGCCCCGCAGTCCGTGAAGGTGACGTTGGCGGGCTCGAACCTCGAGTACTCCGGGTCCTGTCCGCCGCCGAACGGCGAGGCGCCCGCCTTCACGGCGACGTTCACGGTGGGGCGGCTGCCGGCAGAGGTCACCTATCGCTGGGTGTCGCAGGACGGCGATGTCATGGACCAGGGCTGGAAGACCCTGTCGTTCCCCGAGGGGGGCGAACGGACCAAGCAGGACAAGGCGTTCGTGACGACGTACGACGACAGCGGGACGTTCGAGAACGAGATCGGCGTCGAGGTGCGCGACCCGGTGGAGACGAAGTCCAACTCGGTGCCGTTCTCGGTGACCTGTGTGACGGAGACCCCGACGGGCGGGGTCTCGCCATCGCCCAGCGAGTCGCCGGGCTCGTAGGGGGTCAGACCGCGCTGTCCAGCACCGGCAGATAACCACCCGACTGGCCCGCGGCCGTCGGGTGGTACGACTCCGGGATGTTGAGCCAGTTCACGGCGTGCATCCACGAGCTGCCGGAGCAGATCTCGTGCCCGGTGAAGGAGGGACGCACGTCGGCGAAGGTGAACCCGTGGTCGAGGGCGCGCTTCTCGGTCGCGGCGTCGATGTAGTCGGCCGCGTCGTTGAGCGCCCTGCGCTTGGTCTCGGACAGACCGAGGCACCCCGACACGCCCAGCTTGTAGAAGCGGGGGTAGCCGAGCACGACCACATGGGCCGACGGGGCTTTGGTGCGAATGGCCGAGTAGACGGTGTCGAGCCGGCCGGGCAGCGTCGAGTCGACGTACGCCTTCGCGGTGTTGATGCGGGAGACGCAGGCGCTGTCGGACTGGAGCACACAGGTCGTCATGATGTCCGAGAACCCGGCGTCGTTGCCGCCGATCGAGATGGACACGAGGGCGGTGGCGGGGCTGAGCGGGCCGAGCTGACTGGCCGTGACATCACTCGTACGAGCGCCCGCGCAGGCGGTGAAGTCGAACGACGAGGGTGAGTTCGCCGCGGCCCACAGATACGGGTACGCCTTCGTGCTGCGTGCGCAGTCGCCGCTGGAGGCGAGGTAGCTGCCCGCACCGAGGCCGGAGGAGTAGGAGTCGCCGAGGGCCACGTAGCCGCCGATGGCGGCGGTTTCGGAGGCCTGCGCGGCGCCGGTCCCGGTGAGGGCGGCGCCGACGGCGAGGAGGAGCGAGGCGACGTATGCGGAAAGTCGGGAACGTCTCATGGAACCTCCCTATAGCAGGATCTCTGCCCTAACCGTCGTACCAACTACGCGTGTTGACAGGAAGTGTCCATGCCAAGAATTTTCAGGGCATCCCGACTCCCACCCTGTCGGTTCCCTGTGGGTCTTGTTGCGTGTTCATGACAGCCTCGTTGACAGGTCGTCAACTCCCTTGTCGGTCACACCGGGACCACAGATCCTTTACTTCGGCTTGGGAACGGGAACGCGACGTTCCGAGGTCGTGCCCGCGATCACGCGCGCACCCCCCACAGACGTGCGCCCCACCCGGGCGCGCGCCGCCAAGAGGAGGACTCCCTCGTAATGGCACAACTGCGTAGCAAGAAGGTCCGGTTCGCCGCGATAACCAGCCTGGCGACCGCCGCCCTCGTGGGCGGCCTCACCTCCCTCCCCGCCCAGGCCGCCCCGGCCGAGGGCACCGTCCTGGCCGCCGGCTCCCCCACGGCGATCAAGGACAGCTACATCGTCACCCTCAAGAAGAGCGCGGGCGTCAAAGCCGCCTCGGCCGCGGGCAAGGACCTGGTCGAGGAGTACGGCGGCACGGTGAAGAAGACGTTCACCAAGGCGCTGAACGGCTACACCGCCAACCTCTCCGCGGCCGAGGCCAGAAGACTCGCGGCCGACCCGGCGGTCGCCTCCGTCGAGCAGAACCAGCGCGTCCGGATGGACGCCACGCAGTCCAACGCCCCCTGGGGCCTGGACCGCATCGACCAGACCTCGCTTCCGCTCTCCGGCACCTACACCTACCCGGACAGCGCGGGCGGCGGTGTGACGGTGTACGTCATCGACACCGGCGTCCGCATCACGCACAGCGACTTCGGCGGCCGTGCCTCGTACGGCTACGACGCCGTCGACGGCGACACCACCGCCCAGGACGGCAACGGCCACGGCACCCATGTGGCGTCCACCATCGCGGGCTCCACCTACGGCGTCGCCAAGAAGGCGAACATCGTCGGCGTCCGGGTGCTGAACAACAGCGGCTCCGGCACCACGGCCGGCGTGGTCGCGGGCATCGACTGGGTGACCGCGAACCACTCGGGTCCCTCGGTCGCCAACATGTCGCTCGGCGGCGGCGCCTCGACCGCGCTGGACACGGCCGTGCGCAACTCCATCGCCAGCGGCGTGACCTACGCCGTCGCGGCCGGCAACAGCAGCGCCAACGCCTCCTCGTACTCCCCGGCCCGGGTCACCGAGGCCATCACGGTCGGCGCGACCACCAGCTCCGACGCCCGGGCCAGCTACTCCAACTACGGCTCGGTCCTGGACATCTTCGCGCCGGGCTCCTCGATCACGGCGGGCTGGTACACCAGCGACACCGCGACGAACACCATCTCCGGTACGTCGATGGCCACCCCGCACGTCGCGGGCGCGGCCGCGGTCTACCTGGCGAGCCACACCTCGGCCACCCCGGCCGCGGTCGCCTCGGCCCTGACCTCCGGCGCCACCACCAACGTGGTCACCAGCCCCGGCAGCGGCTCCCCGAACCGCCTGCTGAAGCTCGTGCCGTGACGCACCCCCGCGCCATCTGAACCACCGGTCCCCGGAGGCCCCGCGCCTCCGGGGACCGTCCGCGCTCCCGCGCGCTACGAACAGATGTCAAGAGGCCCCGACCGCATCTTGACGGCCGACGCGGCGCTGAGCCACATTGAAGCCCGGCATCCGGCGCTTCGGGGGGCAAAGTCGCCAATGCAGACCTTACGTATCAAGACAGCTTCATCCAGAGCCGAGGCTCAGGACACCGAGCGAGCGCGACCAGGACCGGGGAGGGACCTGACGCCGCTGCTCGCGGGTGCCGCGACGGCTGTGGGGGGAATCGGCGCGGTCCTCGCGCTCGTCGACTCGGGCTCGCCGCTGCGCGGCCCCTTCACTCTGTTCTTCCTGTTCGCGGCACCGGCCGGGGCGATCGCCGCCGCGCTGCGCGGGCTGGAACCCTTCGGCCGTGCCATCGCCTCGGTTGCGGGCGCGGTCGTCGTCAACATGCTGGTGACCCAGGGCATGCTGGCCGTGCACCGGTGGTCGGTACGCGGCGGGATCGTGGCCGTGACCGCGATCAGCGCCCTCATTCTCCTGCTGGTTCTGCTGCGGCGGCTGCGCGGCCGTACGACGCGAAGGCGGACTGACTGACGTGGACATCAGCGTGTACCGCCCCGGCGAGCTCAGCTCCGCCGACCGGGCGGCGTGGACATCGATGCAGTCCAAGGCCCATCTCCAGGGTTCGCCCGAACTGGGCAACCCCTTCCTCTCCCCCGAGTTCGCCCTCGCGATCGGCCGCTGCCGGCGCGGGGTGCGGATCGCGGTCGTACGGGAGGGCGGCGAGCCGACCGCGTTCTTCCCGTTCCAGCGGACGGCGGCCGGCGTCGGCCGGGCCATCGGCCTCGGCGTCTCGGACGCCCAGGGCGTGGTGCACCGGCCCGGGTTCACCTGGGACGCCAGGGAGCTGCTGAAGGCCTGCGGGCTCGCCGTCTGGGAGTTCGACCACCTGGTGGAGGGCCAGGCGGCGTTCGGGGCGGAGGCGTCCGGCAGGTATCCGTCCCCGGTCATGGACGTCGACCAGGGATACGACGCCTATCTGGCCCAACTGCGCGCACAGTCACCGAAGTTCACGAAGTCGACGCTCGCCAAGGAGCGCAAGCTGGGCCGGGACCACGACGGCGTGCGGTATGTGCACGACGAGCGTGATCCGGCCGCTCTGCGCGCGCTGATGGCGTGGAAGTCCGCGCAGTACCGCAGGACGGGGCGCAGCGACCGGTTCGCGCACGAGTGGATCACCCGGCTCGTGGACCAGCTGTTCCACACCCGCTCCGAGCCGTTCGCGGGGATCCTGTCGGTGCTGTACGCGAACGACAAGCCGATCGCCGCGCACTTCGGGCTGCGCTCCGAGCGGGTGCTGGCCTGCTGGTTCCCGGCCTACGACCCGGCGTTCTCGAAGTACTCGCCGGGCCTGGTCCTGCATCTGCGCATGGCCGAGGCGGCCGCCGCCGACGGCATCGCCTACCTGGATCTCGGCCGGGGCCAGAAGGAATACAAGGACTCCCTGAAGACACGCGAGCTGATGGTGTCGGAGGGGTGGGTGACTCGGCGTCACCCGGTCGCGTTCGGACACCGGGCACGCCGTGCCCCGGTCCGGGCGCTGCGCAACACCGTGCAGACCCGGCCGGAACTGTTCGAACCGGCGGACCGGCTCCTCAAACGCATGGGGAAGATCCGCTCGGGGCGGCGGTAAACGGCTGGATCGGCAGGGCCGGTTGCCACTACGGCAATCGGGCCGGTTACGGTCAAACCAACAAAAACGTGAGAGCTCGTTCCAGCTCTTGCCATACAGGCTCAATCGTCAATACCGTCGTACATCTCACCCGCATCGGACTGTCGGCTAACGGCTCTAGGGGAGGGCTCAAGTGCCGCGACGGTCCCGGCGCGGGGCGCGGTAGGGGGGTGCTCGGTGAAGGTGTCCGCACTTGTCGCCGAGTCGTGCCGCGCGACCGGCTGCCGATCTTCTGGTGGTCGGCCAGATATGCCAGCTCACCACACGCGTACGGAGATCCGCTCTTCCGTGCCGTGAGATGAGAAACCCCCCTTTCGAACCGGACACATAACCGGGCCGCCCAGGGGCGGGCGGTCCACCGGACGAGAGGGACCTGACTCATGAGTTCTGTTCTGCGCCCGGCGGTCGCGGACCAAGATCCGTCACCGGTCGGCAAGTACCGGCCCGTCTCCACTCACCTGGCCATCGCGCCACCGGTGAGCGTGGTGATACCGGCCATGAACGAGGCGGAGAACCTTCCGTACGTCTTCAAGACCCTGCCGGACTGGATACACGAAGTGGTCCTGGTGGACGGCAACTCCACCGACGACACCGTCGAAGTGGCCCGTGAGCTGTGGCCCGACGTGAAGGTCGTGCGCCAGCGCGGCAAGGGCAAAGGGGATGCCCTGATCACCGGGTTCGAGGCGGCCACCGGCGACATCATCGTCATGGTCGACGCGGACGGCTCGGCCGACGGCAACGAGATCCTGTCGTATGTCTCCGCCCTGGTCTCGGGCGCGGACTTCGCCAAGGGGTCCCGCTTCGCCAACGGCGGCGGCACCGACGACATGACGCCGATCCGCAAGCTGGGCAACTGGGCGCTGTGCACGGCCGTCAACCGCAAGTTCGGCGCCCGCTACACCGATCTCTGCTATGGATACAACGCGTTCTGGCGGCACTGCCTGGACAAGATCGACCTCGACTGCACCGGCTTCGAGGTGGAGACCCTGATGAACATCCGGGTCGTCAAGGCGGGGCTGAAGGTGCAGGAGATACCCAGCCACGAGTACCTCCGCATCCACGGCACGAGCAATCTGCGCGCCGTGCGGGACGGGCTGAGGGTGCTCAAGGTGATCCTCAAGGAGCGCTCCAACCGGCGTGCCCTGCGCCGCCGCAGTGCCGCGGCGCACTCCCCGACGCTCGACTCGGTTCGCCCGGTTCACTCGGGTCGCTCGAGTCACTCGGTTCGGGGAGAGGCGTCTTGAGCGGTCCCGACATCTCCGTCGTGATCTGCGTGTACACCGAGGACCGCTGGGAGGACATCCTCGCGGCGGTCTCCTCGGTGCGGGCGCAGGCGTATCCGGCCCTGGAGACGCTGCTGGTCGTCGACCACAACGAGGCGCTCCTGGACCGGCTGACCAAGGAGTACAAGGAAGCGACCGATGTGCGGGTGCTCGCCAACGCGGGTCCCCGCGGCCTGTCCGCCGGCCGCAACACCGGTATCGCCGCCTCGTACGGCGAGGTCATCGCGTTCCTCGACGACGACGCCGTGGCCGAGCGGGACTGGCTGCGGCACTTCGCCGCGGGGTACGCCGACCCGCGCGTGATGGCCGTCGGCGGGCGCACCGAGCCGATCTGGGCGTCGGGGCGCCGGCCGGCCTGGTTCCCGGAGGAGTTCGACTGGGTGGTCGGCTGCACCTACCGCGGGCTGCCGCGCGGCCGGGTGAAGGTGCGCAACGTCCTCGGCGGCAACGCCTCCTTCCGGCGTACGGCGTTCGACTTCGCGGGCGGCTTCGCCAGCGGCATCGGGCGGGACGGCGACCGGCTGCCGCTGGGCTGCGAGGAGACGGAGCTGTGCATCCGGCTGACGCGGGCCAGGCCGGACGCCGTGCTGCTGATCGACGACCGGGCGGTGATCCATCACCGGGTGCCCGGACCGCGCGAGCACTTCCGGTACTTCCGGACGCGCACCTACGCCGAGGGCCTGTCGAAGGCGCTGGTGGCCCGAAGTGTCGGCGCCGACAAGGGACTTGAGTCGGAGCGCCGGTACACCACCCGGGTCCTGCCGGCCGGGGTGGCGCGCGGGCTGCGGGACGTCCTGCTGGCCCGGCCGGGCGGTGCGGGGCGGGCGGGCGCGATCGTCGCCGGGGTGTTCACCGCGGCCGGTGGGTACGTGGTGGGGAGTGTCCGGGCGCGCCGGGGCGGCGTTGCGTACTCGGTGGCGGGGGTCGAAGGGCAACCCGGCACCGAGGGGAAACGGGGCATCGAGGGGGGCAGCAGATGACCGACGCGCGGGTGCCGATTCTCATGTACCACGCCGTCTCCACCTCGCCGAACGACGCCACCCGCGACCTGTCGGTGGCGCCGGAGGCGTTCGCGGAGCAGATGGCGCTGATCGGCGATCTGGGCCTGACTCCGGTCCGGACGGCGGACCTCGCGGCTCGCTGGCGCTCCGGCAGGCCGCTGCCGGAGCGGCCCGTGCTGATCACCTTCGACGACGGCTACGAGGGCGTGCACCGGCACGCCCTGCCCGTGCTCGCCAAGCACGGCTTCGCGGCCACGGTGTTCGTCTCCACGGGCTGGCTGAAGGGCCCGCACGACATGGGCGGCGGCCTGGACACCATGCTCGACTGGGACCAGGTCCGCGAACTCGCCGAGACGGACGTCGAGATCGGCGGCCACAGCCACACCCACCCGCAGCTCGACCAGCTCCCGGACGACAGGCTGCGCTCCGAGCTGATCCTGTGCAAGGAGATCATCTCGGATCGGCTCGGCACCGTCCCGGCCTCGTTCGCCTACCCGTACGGCTACTCCAGCCGCCGGGTGCGCGAGGCCGTGCGGGAGACCGGGTACGCCCAGGCGCTCGCCGTCAACAACGGCCTCGCGCGGCGCCGGCAGGGGCCGTACGCCCTCACCCGGCTGACCGTGCGCCGTACCACCGGCATCGAGGAGTTCGGGCGGATGGTCGAAGGCCGTGCCATCGCCCGCACCTTCGCCGGGGACCGTGCCCTCACCAAGGGGTACGCCCTGGTCCGCAGAGCCCGACAGGTCCGCCGGAAGGCCATCCGTTCCCGTGTCTGACACGACGACCACGACCGAGCCCGCATCGACCGACGCGACGGCGCCCGAGCAGTCGGGGCGCCGCCTTCGCCTGCCCGGCTTGGGCGGGTCCTCCGGGGGCAGTCAGCTGTTCCGCAACGCCTACGCCCTGATGATCAACACGGGCATCTCCGCCGTGCTGGGGCTCGGTTTCTGGCTGGCCGCGGCCCGCTACTACTCCGAGTCCGCGGTCGGCCAGGGCTCCGCCGCGATCGCCGCGATGAAGTTCCTCGCGGGGCTCACCGCGGTGACGCTGACGGGCGCGCTGGCCCGGTTCATCCCGGTGGCGGGGCGCAGGAGCGGCCGGCTGATCTTCCGGACGTACGCGGGCAGTTGCGTGGTGGTGGCGCTGGCCGCGGGTGTCTTCCTGCTGACGCTGGACCTGTGGGGGCCGTCGTACCGGTTCCTGAACGGGGCGGCGGGCGGGCTCTTCTTCGTCGTGGCCGTCATCGCCTGGAACCTGCTCACCCTCCAGGACGGCGTGCTGACCGGGCTGCGCAGCGCGGTGTGGGTGCCGGTCGGCAACACCGTGTTCTCCGCGGTGAAGCTGGGTCTGCTGGTGGCCTTCGCGGTGGCGATCCCCACCGCCGGGGTCTTCGTGTCCTGGGTCGCGGCGATCGCGGTGTCGGTGCTGCCGCTGGGCTGGCTGGTGTTCCGGCGCCTGGTGCCGCGCCATGTGGAGGCGACCAAGGACAACGGCCGGCCGCCGTCCCTGAAGGAGGTCGGGAAGTTCCTCGCGGGCGACTACACCGGCTCCCTGTTCTCGCTCGCCGTGGTCTATCTGATCCCCGTGATCGTGGCGGCGCAGGTCTCCTCCGAGGACAACGCGTACTTCTACATCACGGCCACGATCGGCGGCACCGTCAATCTGCTCGCCATCAACATGGGCGCCTCCCTCACGGTCGAGGGCTCGCACGACCCCGGCCGGCTGGCCGCCAACACCCGGGCGGCGCTGCGGCGCATGGCGCGGATCATGGTGCCGGTCGCCGCGATCCTGTTCTTCGGCGCGCCCTGGATCCTGGGCGTCTTCGGCCAGGGCTACGCGGACGCGGCGACTGAGCTGCTGCGCTGGTTCGCGGTCGGCGCGCTGCTGCGGGTCGTCATGGAGACGTACTTCGCGGTGCTGCGCGCACAGAGCCGTACGGCCGGACTGGCATGGCTGCAGGGCCTGTTGTGCGCCCTGGTGCTCGGCCTGACGCTGCTGCTGCTCCCCCGCATGGGCCTGACCGGCGCGGGCGTCGCCGAGATCGTCTCCCTCGCGGTGATCGTCACGATCGCCGCGCCCAAGCTGTACCGGACGGCACGGGCCACCTCGGCCGACGTCCCCGAGGACGCGGCTCCCGACGGTGACCTCGCCGACCTGGGGGCGCGCGAGGTGCCCGAGGGGGCGCGCAAGCGCATGCCCGGCTGGGCGCTCGACTCCGACACCCTCGCCCTCGGCATCCACGTCGACTTCGACCACCTGGAACGCCGGCCGGACGTCCGCCCCGGCCCGGGCACGCCGCCCACCGGCACGCCCCCGGTCACCCCTGAGCACCGGCCGACCTGGGCACGCAAGCCGGAGTTCGGGCTGCCGGTGGAGAGGGGGGTCGCCCCGCTCGAGCGAATTCGAGAGTGGGGAAGCGAGCCCGGTTCGGAGGCCTCGCAGGGACCCGCCGAGGTGGACGCGCCGTTCGAGGCGGACTTCGACGCGGGCGAGGGCGAGGAGGCCGCACCGGAGGAGCGCGAGGAGGCTGCCGTACGGGAGGAGGCCGTCGTACGGCAGGAGACCGCCGTACGGGAAGAGCCGCCCATGCCCGAAGATCCCGTACGACAGCCGCAGGCGCCCGCGCCGACCTGGCGTGAGCGGCTGCTGCCCACGCGGCTCGGGGTGGTCCTCGGCTGTCTGCTGATCGCCGCGCTGCTGCTCTACTGGGTGCCCGCGCTGCGGCTCGGCGAGGCGGACCTGGACGGCATGGGCGGGCTCGGGCTGATCTCCGTGCTGCCGATGCCGACGCTGGTCGGCGCCGCGCTGCTGGCCGTGGTGTTCGCCTCGCTGCTGTGGCTGGGGCGCGAGCACAAGGCGCTGCTGCTGGTCACCCTGCTCGCGACGGTCGTGTCACTGCACGCCCTGCCCGCGCTGATCGAGACCGAGCCGAGGTTCGCGACGGCCTGGCAGCACCTCGGCTTCCTCGACTACATCGACCGCACCGGGTCGGCCGTGCCCGACCTGGACGCGCGCTGGAGCTGGCCGGGCTTCTTCGCGGCTGCCGCGTTCGTCGCGAAGGCCTGCGGGGTCGGCGACTTCACCGAGGTCATCCGCTGGTGGCCGCTCACCATGCAACTCCTCTACCTGGTCCCGATGTTCCTGCTGGTGCGCTCGATGCGGGCGAGCTGGCGGGCCAAGTGGACCGGCATCTGGGTCTTCGTGCTCAGCGGCTGGGTGGGCCAGGACTACTTCTCACCGCAGGGCTTCACCTATCTGCTGTACCTGGTCTTCGCGGCGATCCTGCTGGTCTGGTTCCGCGCGCCGCACGTGATCTGGACGAAGCGGCGGCCGGGCGAGGTCGAGGTCGAGCCGGCGAACCGGCGGCAGCAGGCCGTGCTGCTGATGGTCGTCATCGGGCTGTTCGCCGCGAGCGTCCCGGCCCACCAGCTCACGCCGTTCGTGATGCTGGGCGTGCTGACCGCGCTGGTCCTGATCGGCAAGTCCGAACTGCGCGGCCTGCCGATCCTGTTCGGCGTCATGGTGACGGTCTGGATCGGTTTCCTGGCCGAGCCGTACTGGTCCGGGCACTTCGACGAACTCTTCGGCGGGGTCGGCGGCGTCGGCAGCAACGTGTCGTCGTCCGTCTCCGGCCGCATCGAGGGCGGCAGTTCGACCCACAAGCTCGTCCTCTACGCGCGCGTGCTGCTGGCCGGCGGGGTGATGGCCTTCGCCTGCTGGGGCTGGTGGCGCCGGCGCTTCCACCACTACCGGGAGCGCTCGCTGCTCGTCCTTACCTTCGTGCCGTTCCTGGGCTTCGGCATGCAGTCGTACGGCGGTGAGATGGCGCTGCGCGTCTTCATGTTCGCCCTGCCCGGCGCGGCCCTGCTCAGCGGGCTCGCCTTCTTCCCGCGCACCGGCGTCACGGCGAAGGAGCGCGACAAGGACCGGGTGAGCCTCGCCCCGCTGGCCGCGCTCATGGCGGGCCTGGTGCTCATGGGCGGCTTCCTGGTGGCCCGCTGGGGCAACGAGCCGTTCGAGCGGGTGCGGCCCGGCGAGGTCGCCGCCATGGAGTACGTGTACGCCCATGACGATCCGAGCCTCAGGCTGCTGTGGCTGAGCGACGACCCGGTCAACGTCGTGACGCCGTCGATGCCGTGGGGCTCGCAGGACATGGAGAAGGTGGAGTACCTGCCGACGCTCGCGCCGGCCGACCCGGTGCTGGTGTCGGGGTTGGTGAAGGCGCTCAAGGACGCCGGCCCGAACTCGTACCTGATGATCAACCGCGGCCAGGTGACCTATCTCCGGCTGGACGTCGGCTACTCGGCGACCTGGGAGTCGCGGCTGATCCAGAACCTGGACAAGCGGCAGGAGCTGAAGAAGGTCTTCGTCAACGCCGACGTGACGATGTACGCGCTGCGCAAGCAGCCGGCGGGCGAGGTCCCGAAGGCCGATCCCGGTCCGATCGGGCCGCAGGTGACCTGGACGCCGTGGTCGGTGGTCGGCGGGCTGGCGGCGGTCGCGCTGATCCTGCTGCTGATGGCACGCGAGATCGTGCGGGTGGCGATGGCGCCGAGCGTGCGGCAACTGCGCTGGCTGCAGAGCAGCTTCTGGTTCTCGCTGCCGCTGCTGGCGGTGCTGCTGGCCTCGTTGGTGCAGCGGTTCCTGACGATCAAGTAGAGGGCTGGGGAGGTGAAGCGGCTCAGCGCCCCAGCCACTTCACCTCGTACGCCTGCAGCTCGACCTTCTTGCCGTCGATCTTCGCGCTGGTCTGCCGGTCGAGGGTGTTCACGGCCAGGACCACCTTGTCCGTGGCCAGGACCCGCACCTCGGGCTTGTCCACGGAGACCTTCGTGTACTCGGTCCCCGGCCGGAACTCCTTGCTGAACCGGGCGAGCAGGTCGTACATGGGCAGCTTCTCGCCGCCGCCCGAGCTGTCGGTCGGCGTCCACAGGCAGCCGGCGCATTCGGTGCCCTTCTCCTCCTGCGGGTTCCAGTAGAAGGCGGAGGTGGCACCTCCCTTGGCCAGCGCGATCATTCCGGCGGCCTGGACGGCGCCGCGGCGGGCCTCGGACCAGCCCTTGCGGTCGTCGTTGCCATCGGCGGGCTCGACGTAGTACTCGGCCCACCACAGCGGCAGGTCACCGGTCTGCCCGCGCACCCACCGGCTCACGGCCGTGAACTTGTCGGTGGCCGTGAACTCGTCGGGCAGCAGCTCGTCGTCGCGGGTGTAGCTGGAGCCGTCCACGACGACGAAGTCGGCGCCGACCTTGTGCTCGTTCCAGTACTCGAAGGCGTCGATCGTGCGCCGGTCCATGGCGCCCCAGGAACCCTTCAGCGCCGTCGAGGCCTCTTCCGCGCGCGGGTCGACGCTGTCCATCACGAGGTACGGCCCGCCGACCATGATCTCCGGGTTGACCTTCTTGAGCGCCTTGTGGACGAGATTGTAGAGCTGCGTGTAGCCCTCGTGGTCCCAGCGGGCCTCGGCGTCGTTCCAGAAGCCCTTGAACTCGTTCCAGACGATGAAGTGGCGTACGTCCGGGTAGCGCTTGGCGACGGTGACGGCGAGCGCGGCGAAGTCGTCGAAGTGCTCGGGCTCGGGTGCCGTCTCCAGGGCTGCCTGGCTCCAGTTCGTGTTGTCGACGCCGGCCTTGCCGCCCTTCATCCAGTCGGGGGCGCAGCACAGGGTGACGACCGGTGTGCTGCCGGAGGCGCGGACGAAGTCGATCCGGCGGTCCATCGCCTCGAAGTCGTAACGCCCCTCGACCGGCTCGGGGTTGTCGGCGCCCCAGCCCATGATGTGCTGGATCTGCGGCAGCCCCCCGGCGTCCGCGAGCCGACCCTCGACGCGTTTCACGGCCGCCGCGGCGCCCTCGTCGGCGCTGTGCTGGGTGTGGGTGAACCCCCAGCCCACCTCCGGATTCGTCGCGTCCGGCGTGGCCGTCGGACTGCCGTGCACCTTGTCGCCGTCGCGTGTGGTGCCCTCGGTGCTCGCGCCGTTGCCGGGAAGCGTGTTGAGCAGGGTCACCACCAGGGCCAGAGCGGCCGCGCCCACACCTAGCAGCGCGGTGAGCCGCCACCGCCCTGCCCCCGAATTCCACCCATGACGTCCCATCAAGGACAACGGTAACGGGGGTGACCGCCGCTCGGGCAGGTTTCGCACCTACACAGTCCTGCAACAGGACGGAGCCGATACAGCGAGGACATGACGGACGCCCGGGCACGGCGCACGACGGCCCCGCACCGGTCCTCGGGCGTGCACCTTTGGCGGGACGTGCCAGGGAAACCGGGTGCAGAGGGGCGCCACGTGCCGGATCATGGCCGCATGTCTGCGAACCCACACGACGCTCTGCCGATCCGGCTCAACGTCGACGACAGCGACTCGCCGTCCGACGTCGTCGACGCGCTGTTCCTCGGCCGCTTCGCGACGGGCGAGCAGCCGTACTCGCACGCGGTGAACATCGACCGCGTACGGTCCGGGGCGACACTCCTGCCGCCGGGGGCCCGTGTGCTGCGCGCCGCCCGCGACGACGACCGCAGCGCGACGCTGGCGGAGGGCGACGGCTGGACCCTGCTGATCTCCCGCTGGAACCGGGGCGCCGACGTCACGGTGACGGCGACCAGCGAGGAACTGGCGGCGCGGGTGCTGGGCGAGGCGACGGACGGCGCGGCGGACGAGCCCGAACCGCAGCCGGAGAACGTGACCATGGGCTTCTGGTACGTCTCCCCCCGGCGCGGCCCGCACCGCACCACCCGGCAGATCTCGGCGGGCACCTGGGACGAGGTGCGGGCCAACTACACCGCGCCGGTCGCGGACGCGATGGACCGCCTGATGAAGACGACCCCGGAGGACATCGCGGGCCGGCTGCTCCTGCTGCACGGCCCGCCGGGCACCGGCAAGACCTCCGCGCTGCGCACCCTGGCCCGCTCCTGGCGGGACTGGTGCCAGGTGGACTGCGTCCTGGACCCGGAGCGGCTCTTCAGCGACGTCGGCTATTTGATGGACATCGCGATCGGCGAGGAGGACTCGACGGGCAAGGGCCGCTGGCGGCTGCTGCTCCTGGAGGACTGCGACGAGCTGATCCGGGGCGAGGCGAAGCACACGGCGGGCCAGGCGCTGTCGAGGCTGCTGAACCTGACGGACGGCCTGCTGGGCCAGGGCCGCAACGTCCTGGTCGGTGTGACGACCAACGAGGACCTGGAGCGCCTGCACCCGGCCGTCGTCCGTCCCGGCCGCTGTCTGGCCCGCATCGAGGTGGGGGCGCTGACGCGCCGGGAGGCGGTGACCTGGCTGGGCACCGAGGAGGGCGTCGGCCGCGAGGGGGCCACCCTGGCGGAGTTGTACGCACTGCAGCGGGGCACGTCCCCGACGTCGCTGCCGGAGCCGCGGGAAGGGGCGGACTCGGGGCTGTACCTGTAGCCATCCGGTGCTTTCATGGCTGTATGACCCTGTTCGTCGGGACGTCGGGGTGGCAGTACAGGGACTGGCGGGGCGCCCTCTACCCCACCGACGTGCCCATGCGACTGTGGCTGGAGGAGTACGCGGAGTACTTCGCCACAGTGGAGATCAACAACGCGTTCTACCGGTTGCCGACGCGGGAGAACTTCGAGGCCTGGCGCGACCGGGTGCCGGGTGACTTCGTGGTCGCGGTGAAGGCGAGCCGCTATCTGACCCACATCAAGCGCCTCAAGGATCCCGAGGAGCCGGTCCACCGTCTGATGTCCCACGCGGCGGGCCTGGGCGACCGCCTGGGACCGGTCCTCCTCCAACTCCCGCCGACCCTGCGCGCCGACCCCGACCTCCTCGACGCCTGCCTGGCCCGCTTCCCGTCCGGGACGCGGATCGCGGTCGAGCCCCGCCACGAGTCCTGGTGGGTGTCCGGTACCCGCAAGGTGCTGGAGTCCCGGGGTGCCGCCCTGTGCTGGGCCGATGTCCGGGCCCGCCCGGTGACTCCCCTGTGGCGCACCACGGACTGGGGCTACGTCCGCTTCCACGAGGGCCGCGCCCACCCCTGGCCCCGCTACGGCCGACGCTCCCTGGAGACCTGGGTCGACCGCATCGCGACCACCTGGTCCGACGCCGAGGACACGTACGCGTACTTCAACAACGACCCCGGCGGGGCAGCGGTGGAGGACGCGGGGGTCTTCGGGAGGGCGGCGACGCGAGCGGGCCTTGCGGTGACGCGCACGCCGGGTTTCGCCGCACGCCGCTGACTACTCGCCGTAAGCCGCCCGCAGGGCGTCCCGCACGGCCGCCAACGCGTCGGTCTCCGGGAGTCCGAGCCTGCGAGCCCGCTCCACGTACGCCTGCGCGGCCGACGCCAGCTCCCGCTCCGCGGCCGAGCCGGCGGCGGCGGCCACGAACGTGCCGTTGCGGCCCCGCGTCTCGATCACCCCGTCGCTCTCCAGCGCCCGGTACGCCTTGGCGACGGTGTTGGCCGCCAGCCCCAGCGACTCCGCCAGCCCTCGCACGGTCGGCAGCCGGTACCCGACCGGCAGCACCCCCGACCGCGCCTGCTCGGAGATCTGCGCCCGCACCTGCTCGTAGGGCGCCGCACTGTCGTCGATGTGGATCTTCAAGGTCACAGGGCCGATTGTCCCGTAACCCCTCGGAAAATGAGAGGCACCCCGGCGCCGGTCCCCGTAGCGTGCGCCGTGATGACTGTAATCGTGCGCCCCCTGCGTCCCGAGGTACGAGCCGACGTCGAGGGCTTCTCCCGCGTCCGCCATCTCGCCCTCCCCTTCTTCGTGGTGACCCCGGACTCCATCACCTACGACGTCACCCACATGCACCCCGACGCCCACTACCGGCCGCTCGTCGCCGAGGAGGACGGCGAGGTGATCGGCACGGCACAGGTCGGGCTGGTGCACGACAGCCCGGATCCCGGCCAGGGCTACGTCAACGTGTACGTCGACCCGGCGCGCACCCGCCGCGGCGCGGGCACGCTGCTGGTCCGCACCGCCGAGGAGTACCTGGCCGAGCGAGGGGCGACCAGGCTGTTCGCATGGATCCTCGACGCACCGGGCAACCGCGCCTTCGCCGAACGGCACGGCTACCGCGAGGGCCGCTCGGCGCACTTCCTCCGCCTGGACCTGGCGAACGGCACGCTGCCCGCGCTCCAGGCCCCGCCCCCGGGCGTCGAGCTGCGCACGGCGGCCGACTTCGCGGACGATCCCCGCCCGCTTTTCGAGCTGGACGCGGAGACGGCGTCGGACGAACCGAGCGACGTCGCCTACGAGTTCACGGACTACGAGGCCTGGCTGGAGGAGACCTGGAACCACCCGCTCCTCAGCCACGAGCTGACCTCCGTCGCCGTCGTCGACGGCCGTCCCGCCGCCTTCAGCCTGGCCCGTACCGACGGCGGCACCCGGTACACCTCCGGCATGACCGGCACCGCCCGCGCCTTCCGCGGCCGCGGCCTGGCCAAGCTGGCCAAGAACGACTCCCTGCACCGCGCCCGTGCCGCCGGTCTCACGGAGGCGTTCACGGGCAACGACACCGGCAACGGCCCGATGCTCGCCATCAACAAGTGGTTCGGGTACGAGATCTGCGCGACGGAGGTCCGCCATGTCCGCGAACTCGGCTGACCAGGGTCGCCTTGTGGACGTGGTCCTCGTCAAGTCCGGCCGTACCAAGATCCGTTACGCGGCGGAACTGCTCACCGACGACGGCACCCGTATCGCCGTCCGAGCCCCCTGGTCCGGCGACGGCGTCCGTGACTTCGGGTTCGTCCGCTTCGAGCCGGGCGACGTCTTCACCGAGTACTACTGGCGTGACCGCTGGTACGCCGTGAAGGAGGTCCGCGACGCCGCGGGCGCCCTCAAGGGCTGGTACTGCGACATCACCCGCCCGGCCACGCTGTCCGGCGCCGAGCTGGTCGTCGAGGACCTCGACCTGGACCTGTGGCGCTCCGCCGACGGCACGGACGTACGGCGCCTGGACGAGGACGAGTTCACCGAGAGCGGCCTGGCGGAGGCGGATCCCGAAGCGGCCGCGGCGGCGGTGGCGGCCCTGGACGAGCTGGAGGCGTACGCGCTCGTGGCGGGCGGCCTGGAGTCACTGCTGGCCTAGATCCTCGCCACCACGGCGTACCGCTCGTCGTCCACGGACTTCCCCCACAGCAGCTCGTCGTCCGACAGCCGCTCCACGCGCACGTGCCCGGCGATCGGGGCGAGGAGGCCGGTGAGCCGGTCCGCCGGTATGCCGACGGTGCTGACCGTCCCCCACACGCCCTCGACCAGCACCAGCCGCCCGCCGGGTCGCAGCAGCCCCGCCCAGTGCCGCAGCACGCGCGCGGGGTCGGGCAACGTCCACAGCACATGCCGTACGAGCACGACGTCGAACCGCTCCTCCCCCACCGGCGGCGCCGCCGCGTCACCGACGAGGAACACCGCGTCACGCCCGGCGAGCTTGGCGCGGGCGAGGTCCACCATCGCCGGGGACAGATCCACTCCGGTGACCCGGTGCCCCTGCTCGGCCGCGAGGAGCGACAGGCTGCCGGTGCCGCAGCCGAGGTCGAGTACGTCGGAGGCGCGCTCGGGCAGCCAGGAGCGCAGCCGGGAGGCCCAGGCCCCGCGCACCTCGGGGTCGCGCAGGCCGTGGTCCGGTTCGTCGTCGAAGGAGGCGGCCGCCGTGTCCCAGTCCGTGCGCGCCCCGGTGACGGCGCGTTCACCGTTCGTCATGTCGGTCATGGGACCAAGAGTGACACCCGCCACTGACAGTCGAATGGTGACAGCCGCCACTGACAGGACCAGCGGCGATGAGCAACTCTCCCCGCAAGGGTCTACCTCCATATGAACGAGGAACTCGGTGGACCCTGAAGGAGGCAGCCATGCGCCGTATGCAGAAGCCCCTGAAGAGGAAGTCGGATACCCGTCGGGTCCGTGAGGAGGCCGACGAGCGCCCCTCGGGACGACCCGAGGTCCGCAAGGACATCGCCCGGACCTGGTGGCCGGACGGCTGAGACGCCCTGCCGGTCGCAGTAGACACAGACGAAAGACACAGACGCGTCAGGCAAGCCGCTTGCGGTAGTGGATGCGGTCGTACGGGCCGTCCACGCGACGCTCGACGACCTCGTAGCCGTACTTCGGGTAGATCTTCTGGTTCTCCCACATCAGCGCGTTCGTGTAGAGCCTGACCTCGGCCAGGCCCAGCGCACGAGCGCGTGCGTCCACGAAACGCAGCAGCCGTCGCCCTACGCCCTGCCCCTGGGCGTCGGGGTGGACGGCGATGTTGTCGACGTACAGATGGTCCTCGTACGCCTCGACCACGACGAGCCCGACCACGCGCCCCGTGCCGGGTTCCTCCGTGACGAACACCTTTCCCTCGGCCACGTACGCCGCGTGGTCCCTCTCCATGGGCTGCGGCACTGTGCCGATCCGCTCGATGTAGTGGTGGTAGGCGGCATCGGTGACGGCTTTGACGGCCGGTACGTCGGCGGTGACGGCGGGCCGGATCCCCTCATCGGTCATGCCAGGAACCGTACCTACCTGATCTCCGCCTGAGCACTCCCTTAAGGCGACCCTAAAGATCGCCTGGAACCCCCTGCGACAGGCGAATTCACGGTTTCTTGGATCCGGCACTCATCAGTTCCGGTTCCGAGGAGATCCCCCATGCCCGCATGCCGCAAGGCCGCCACCGTCGCCGCCCTCGGCCTGACCCCGCTGGCCCTGACCGCCCTCGCCACCGCCCCCGCGTCGGCGCACGGTTCGATGGGCGACCCGGTCAGCCGTGTGTCGCAGTGCTACGCGGAGGGCCCGGAGAGCCCCGGGTCCGACGCGTGCAGGGCGGCGGTCGCGGCGGGCGGCACCCAGGCCCTCTACGACTGGAACGGCATACGCATCGGCAACGCGGCAGGCCGGCACCAGGAGCTGATCCCGGACGGCAAGCTGTGCAGCGCCAACAGCGAGGAGTTCAAGGGCCTCGACCTGGCCCGCGCCGACTGGCCGGCGACGAGCGTGAGCAGTGGGTCGTACACCTTCAAGTACCGCGTGACCGCCCCGCACAAGGGCACCTTCAAGGTCTACGTCACCAAGCCGGGCTACGACCCGACGAAGCCGCTGGCCTGGTCCGACCTGGACCTGGCGAACCCGGTGGCGACGGCCACCGACCCGGCGGCGTCGGGCGGCTTCTACACGTTCTCCGGCACCCTGCCCGAGCGCTCCGGCAAGCAGCTGCTGTACGCGGTCTGGCAGCGCTCGGACAGCCCGGAGGCGTTCTACTCCTGCTCGGACGTGACCTTCGGCGGCGGCGACGAGGGCAATGGTGACTCCGACGGCGGTGGCAGCGGGGGCGAGGCCACTGCGGCCCCGAGCGCTTCCGCGCCCTCGGAGGAGCAGATCGAGGACGGTGCCGACCAGTCGACGGTCGAGCACAACGGCCACGGCGACCAGGACGCCAGTACGTCGGCGGAGCCGGCCGCGGCGGCCGAGGAGGAGCCGTCCACCGCACCGGCCAACCGGCCGAAGGCCGCCGGTGCCACCGAGAACCTCGCCGAGACCGGCGGGGACGGCAGCACGGCGTATCTCGCGATGGGCGGTGCGGCGACCCTGGCTCTCGGTTCGGCGGTCCTGTTCGCGTCGGTGCGCAGGCGGGCGGCGGCCGGTGGCGGCCGGCACGGCCGCTGAGCCGAGGCTCGACCGCCCCGGTACTCCGGGGCCTGACCGGCGGCTCAGGTCGGTCAGGCCCCGGCGGTGTGTTCCGTGCCTACCGCTCTCAACCGATCGCCGACGCGCAGGTGGTGGGAGTGGCGCGGGCCGGGTCGAGCGCGTTGGCCACCTCGTGGAAGGCGATCCGGTCGGTCAGGCCGACGAGCGCGTGCTCGGACAGGTCGACCGCGCACAGGTCCTGGATCAGGACGTTCTTCACGTCGGGCCCGTTCAGGAACTGAGTCCGATACGGCGTGACCACCTCGTCGTACTTGGTGGCGATGACCGTGTAGCGGACGCCGGGGACGGTGTCGCCGCCGGCGTTGAGCTTGGTCATGAACTCGGAGCCGACGACCTGCTGGGCGAGGGCGGGGGTGGCGGTGGAGAGCAGGTCCTCGGCGCCGGGGAAGTACGGCAGCAGGTTGGCCAGCCCGGACAGCGTGGTGCCGTGGTTGTTGGGCGCGATGCCGACCAGGGCGTTCACCTTGGCGGCGCCGCCGAGGAACTTGACGTAGTAGCGGGGCATCATGCCGCCCTGCGAGTGGCCGACGAGGTCGGCCTCGGCGGCGCCGGTCGCGGCGAGCACCTTGTCGACGTAGGCGGAGAGTTGCTCCGCCGACTTGTCGATGGGGCCGAGGGCATGGAAGAACGGCACGCCCGGCAGCTGACCGTAGTCGAGGGAGAAGACGCAGTAGCCCCGATGCTTCAGGTAGGGGGCGAGTGCCAGCCAGTTGTCGACGGAGTTCGCGAAGGTGCCGTGCACGAGGACGACGGGGCGGGGATGGGCGGCGGACGGTTTGCAGGAGTAGTCGTTCCAGCCGCTGCTCGAGGTCGCCGTCGCCTCGGCCGCCCTGGCGGTGGTGGCGGGGACGACGGCGACCGCGGCGGTCAGCAGCAGCGCGGCCAGGGGTCTGAGCGCTCGTTTCCAGGGCAGCATCGTGTGATCTCCTTGCGGCTCAAGGGAGGTGCGACGGCCTTACGCCCTGTGATCCGGATCACGAGGATGCTGTTCACTCGTCAAGTTACGGGTGAGTAGGTGAAGTGTGAAGTTACGCGTCAGTAAAAACTTCCAGTGATAGTCGGTGACGGCCGGAGACAGGTCACCGCCACTGACGAACCATCACCAGGCGGGCCTGATGGGCCCATTGGGTGCGATACGCACCAACTGCGCGAGCAGCGCCCGCACTTCCCTCTCCCCCAGCACATCGCCCCACGCCCGCACGGCATCCGCAGCCGCTTCCTCCGCCGCACGGGTACAGGCCCATCCCCGCCCGGTCAGCACGACCAACCGGGCACGCGCGTCCCCGGGATGGGGCCGCCGCTCGGCGTACCCCCTGCGCACGATCTCGTCGACGAGCTGACTCGCCGCCTGCTTGGTCACGCCGAGATGGACGGCGAGGTCGGTGACCGTCGCACCGCCAGGGGCGAGTCGCGCGAACGCGAACCCGTGCACGGGCCGCACCCCTTCGAAGCCCCGGGCGACCACGCCGTCGTGAATGCGTTGGGTGAGCTCACCGGCGACGGCGAGCAGGGCGGCGGACAGGGCCATGGCTTCGGAGTTCTGCACGCAGGCATTGAAACACCCTTGACGAATTGGTCAAGCTGCTTGACCATCGAGGGAGCACATAGTCAAGCAGCTTGACCATTCCCGGCCGACAAGCGATCACCAGGAGGCACCGATGCCCGTAGTCCGCGCGTCCGAAGCCGTCACCCACGAAATCCACGGCGCCCGCTTCGTCTCGTACGCCACCCCCGGCACCGGCAGCAAGGAGCTCTGCGCCTGGCGCGGCGAGATCCCGGCCGGGACCAAGGCTCCCGCGCACACCGTCAGCCGCGAGGAGATCCTCCATCTGCTCGACGGCGAGCTGCTGGTCACGCTGGACGGCCGCACCGAGGAGATCCGCTCAGGCGACACTCTGATCATCAACCCCGGCGCGACCCTGACCGTCGAGAACCCGGCCGACCGGACCGCCGTCACCTGGGTCACCACGTCCATAGGCCTGACGGCGGAGCTGGCCGACGGCACGCGCATCACGCCGCCGTGGGCCAACTGAGCCCTGCGCGGCGAGCAGGTCGAACGCGGGCCGGTACGGGGCCCGCTCGACGGGGCCGAGACCCTCGGCGCGCAGGGCGAGGGCGCGGACGCGGGCGGGCCGGAGGTCGAGGGCGTCGTACATGGCGTACGCCGCACCGGTCAGCGCCGCCGAGTGGGCCGTCGGTGCCGTCAGGGTATGGCTGTGGGCCGTCGAGGCGCTGTCGGTGCGGCGGACGGTGAGGGTCAGGGTGCGGCAGACCTTGTCCAGGGCGCGCAGCCGGGCGCCCAGTTCCTCGGCGGCCGAGAGCAGGGCGCGGCGATGCCGCTCGGGGTCCGACTCGTCGCGGGCGAGGGGGCGTTCGGTGACCAGCGAGCGCGATACGGCGTTCGGGACGACCCGGCCCCGGTCGATCCCGCTCGCCTTCTCGCGCAGCTCACGCCCGGCCCTCGCGCCGACCAGGCGCTGGAGCACGGAAAGGGGCGCGGCGGCGACCAGGCCGAGGGTGTCCATGCCGTACTCGCACAGCGTGCGGGCGGTCGCGGCGCCCACGCCGGGCAGTGCGTCGACGGGCTTCCCGGCGAGGAACTCCGCGACGGCGTCCGGCTGCTCGGGCACGGTACACGTCACCCCGGGCCGCGCGTTCCGCAGCGCAACGCGGGCCAGCGTCGGCCCCGGCCCGGCGCCGATCGCGCAGTCGACCCCGTGGTGGGCGAGGGCCCGCACCCGGATCGCCGACGCCAGCTCGACCGCGCCGCGCCCGAAGTACCGCTCGGCGCACCGCAGATCGGCCAGCGCCCCGTCCGGCGGCAGCGCCTCCACGACCGGCGTGAAATCCTCGAGTAACCCGAGCAGCCCCGGCAGGACCGCCGCCTCGTCCGTCGGCGGCAGCTGGAAACGTATGCAGAGGATGGTCATCCCGCACTCCCGGGCTCTGGTGCCACGACTTCCACAACTTCCGTACCTGTGAAGGCACTTGACCCGCGGTCGCGGATCGGCCCACGGGTTCGGTTCGTATCCCGCGGGCATTTGGATTCACCCGACCTCGCACGCGGCGTCGATGGACGGCGTTCCCGGCGCACGTGATCAGTCCGCCAGCGTCGCGGGCCGTACGGCCTGCGGCCCGAAGCGTCGGCGGGCGCGGTCCGCGGCGACTTCGGCCGCGCGGGCCCGGGCATCGGCGGGATCCAGGGAGAGCTGCCAGTAGGCGCTCTCGGCCGGCAGCAGGCCGTCGGCGCGGATCGCGTAGGCGCGGACCCTCGCCCGCTGCAGGCCGAGGCCGGCCAGCAGTCCCAGGGCGGTCGCGGCGAGGGCGGGTGAGTGGTCGGTGGGTTCCGGCAGCGCACGCGTGCGCGTGCTGGAGCTTCGGTCGGCGTACCGCACCGTCAGACTGAGCCGGCTCGCGATCTGCCTTTCCCCGCGCAGACGTTGGCCCAGCTGTTCGGCAAGTCCCAGCACCGCGCGGTGGTGCCCTGCGGGGTCGAGGCAGTCCCGCTCCAGCACCAGGTCGGCGGTCAGGTGCTCGGCCGGTTCCGCGGGGGTGACCGGGCGGGGGTCGTGGCCACGGGCGCGTTCGGCCAGCAGCCGTGCCTGGCCGGCGCCGAGGAGCCGTTGCAGGGTCGCCGAGGGCAGGTCGCCGAGCTGGCCGATGGTGTGCAGGCCGTATCTGCCGAGCGTCGACGCCGTGGCGCGGCCGATGCCGGGCAGCGCGGTGACCGGGCGGGGGTGGAGCCAGTCGGCGGCCCGCTCGGCGGGAACCCAGGTGGTCTCACCCGGCGCGGAGGCGTCGGCCGCCATCGCCGCCAGCATCCGGTTGTTCGCGAGGCCGGCGCTGCAGTCGATGCCGTAGAGGAGCTTCAGTCTCATCATCGTCGTCTGGACCATGTCGTAGGGAGAGAGGTCGAAGTACCTGAGCGCCGAAGTCAGGTCGAGCTGGACGGCGTCGGGCGGGACGGCCTGCACATGAGGCGTGACACCGCACATCAGTTCGATTATGTCACCGTACTGATCCTCGGTCAGCGCGGCATGCAGATGGAGATGGGCAATGTGCCGCTGCCGCGCACTCATCCCACTCATACCTCTCGTTCCGCCCATTCCACTCATCTCACTCACACCTCTTGTCCCGCTCATCCCGCACTCCCGGAGCTTCGGTGGCCGAACTTCTTCAGGTCGGCGGAACGCGTGCCGGCGGGCTGGAGATCGGCGTACGGGTGCAGCCGGGCGCCCGCGGTGCCGTCGGCCAGGGTGCGCTGCGGCTGGGCGGGGGTCGGGTGCGGGCGGCTCTCGCCGAGGAGGGCGAGCGCGGCCTCGGGACCGTTGTCCCGGCGGGCGGCGGCGATCTCGTCCAGGTCCCAGGCCATGGTGCCCACGACGGTACGACGGGTACCGCGCACCTGGACCGTGCCGCGCACCAGCAGCAGCCCGCTGTGGAAGACGGTGTGCGCGCAGGCCGGGTGGGAGTCCTCGAAGAAGGCCAGGTCGACCAGCCCGGACCCGTCCTCCAGCGTGACGAAGATGATCCGCTTGCCGCTCGCGATCGGCGGCGTCTGAGTCGATGCCCGCACCCCGGCCACGAGCACCTGCTGACCGGCACGCATTCCGGCCAGATGCGCCGCGTCGGTCGCGCCGATCTCGCGCAGCAGCCGGTGATGGTGCTCCATCAGATGCTTGGAGACATCGATGCCGAGGGTGCTCAGCTCGGCGCTCAGCGCCTCCCGCCCGGTCATCTCCGGCAGCCCGCTCGGCTCCGCCCCGCCGACCGCGCCCGCCACGATGGGCAGTTGGCCCTCGTGCGCGGACCGGTTCCGGGACTGGCGATGCAGCTCCGCGATCTGGAGCAACAGGTCACGCCGGGTGAGCCGGCCGTCGTGCAGACAGTTCAGGGCACCGATCTCCGCCAGACGCTCGGCGACCGGCCTGCTGGGACGGCCCCGCTGCCAGAAGTCCGACAGCGATCCGTACGGCTGGCTCTCCTCGATCCGCGCGCACTCGTCCTCACTGATGCCGTGCACCGCGGCCAACGCGAGCCGCACCCCCCACTGATCCCCGTCGGCCTTCTCCACGGTGTGCCGCACCCGGGAACGGTTGATGTCGACGGGCAGGACCTGTACGCCGCCCCGCCGGGCGTCGGCGACGAGCACACGCTTCGGCCACATCCCGGGATCGTGTTCGAGCAGACCCGCCAGCAGGAACGCCGGATAGTGCGCCTTGAGCCAGGCACTCTGCAGCGCCGGTACGGCGAAGGCGACCGCGTGAGCCCGGCAGAAGCCGTACGCCCCGAAGGCCTCGACGGTCTTCCAGACCTCGTCCCGCACGGCCGCGCTGTAGCCACGCGCGCGTGCCCGCTCGTGGAACCAGTCCCGGATCCTGGGCAGTTGCTCCTTCTCACCGAGGGCCCGCCGGGTGATCTCCGCGAAGGCCCGGTCGCAGCCGGTCATCACCGACAGCGTCTCGATGATCTGCTCGTGCCAGATCGTCACGCCGTAGGTGTCGGCGAGCACCGGCTCCAGATCCGGATGGGCGTACGCCGGTCTGCCGCCGTGGCGGGCCGCGATGTACCGCTCGGGCATGCCGCCGGCGACCGGCCCGGGCCGGAAGAGACTGATGTCGGCGATGACGTCCTGCACG
This sequence comes from Streptomyces shaanxiensis, assembly GCF_039537145.1. Taxonomy (NCBI): domain Bacteria; kingdom Bacillati; phylum Actinomycetota; class Actinomycetes; order Kitasatosporales; family Streptomycetaceae; genus Streptomyces; species Streptomyces shaanxiensis. The sequence goes on along the minus strand of NZ_BAAAZY010000006.1, from coordinate 39,176 downwards.
TCGCGCGGCTGCAACCGGGACAGCAGATCCTGCTGACCGGGCGACTCCAGCTGGAACAGACCCAGGGTCTGGCTCTCCTGGATGAGCTTGAAGGCGAAGACGTCGTCGAGCGGCACCTGCTCGGGGTCGTCCAGGTCGATGCGATCGCCCGTGGTCCGTTCGATCTCGGCGACGGCATGGGCCATGGCGGACTGCATCCGCACCCCCAGCACATCGAGCTTGATGTTGCCCAGCGCCTCGATCTCCTCCTTCGCGGCCATGGCCATGGGGTAGTCGCCCTGCGGGGTGGGCTGCACCGGCAGCCGGTCCAGGAGGGTGGCGTCGCTGATGACCACGCCGCAGGGGTGCATGGCCATGCCGTGGACCAGGGAGTCGAGGCCCTCGGCGAGCTCCCACAGCGGCCCGTACCGGCCCGCCTCGCCCGCCAGCTGCCGCAGCTCGGGCAGCTCGGCGAGGGCGCCGGTGATGTCGGCGGCCCGCAGATGCGGGAAGCTCTTGGCGATCCGGTCGACCTCCGCGGGCGCGATCCCCAGCGCAAGGCCGGTGTCCCTCAGTGCCCGGCGCGCCCGGTAGGTCTCGGGCATCGCGGTGACCGCCACCCGCTCCTTCCCGAACCGTTCGAAGATCGTGTCGTAGCACTCCAGCCGACGAGCGGACTCCACGTCGATGTCGATGTCGGGCAACGACTCCCGGCGCTTGCTCAGGAACCGTTCGAACAGAAGACGGTGGTCGAGCGGGTTGGCGGTGGCGATGTCCAGGGCGTGACAGACCATCGATCCGGCGCCGGAGCCGCGGGCCGCGACCCGGATGCCCTTGGCCCGGATGTCGGCCACGACCTGGCCGATGGCGAGGAAGTACGCGTCGTAGTTCCAGTGGGAGATGACGGCGAGTTCCTCGTCCAGCCGGTCGAGCGCCGCCCGGTCACGGTCGAGGCCACGTCGGACCATGCCCTCTTCGCACCTCAGACGCAGCAGTCGGGCCGCACCACCCGCTCCCGGCCCGGCGCCGAAGAGTGACGGTTCCGGGAGGTGCGGTGTGCCGAGGCCGAGGTCCGCTCGGGGGTCGACGGTGCACGCCGCCGCCGTGTCCACGGTGTCCGCCATGAGGCGGCGGGCCCGGCGGACATCCGCTCCGGCGCACTCGGCGACCATCCGCGCGACGACCGCCATCCCCCGCTCGCCCTTGAGCCAGCGCTGGCCACTGTCCAGGTGACGCCGGTCGATGGGGCGCAGCAGCCGGGCGGCGTCCAGGACATCAGCGAGTCGATGCTGTCCGGGATCGGCGTAGCGGACGGCGTTGGAGAGCACCGCGGTGGTGCGGGTGCGATCGGCCAGGGCCAGCGTCCGGGCGGCCAGCCGAAGCGATCCCGCCCCCATGCCAAAACGTTTCTGCGCCACAGCCTCCAGCCGGACCCCCCTCCCGAAGACCTCCCGCCACGGCGCCAGCAGCTTCACCGCGACGTCCTCCCGCCCCACCGACAACGCCCGCACCGGCTCCGAGAGCGGCCCGAGCAACACCATCAGCCCCGGACCGCCGTACTCGCGCAGCGCCTCCCACGGCACCACCGGCGGCGTACCGGACAGAGCACCGACATGGGCGGCCGACGTGATGCGACACAGCCGCGCCCAGCCCGCCCGGTCCTGGGCGAGCAGCACGAACCGCAACGGCGGCTCGACGACATGCGCACCGCCACGCGCCGGAGTGCGGCGCCGCCGGGCGGGTGGCGGAGGCGCAAGAGCCTCCACCGCCAGATCGATCCCGAAGATCGGCCGGATCCCCTCCTTCGCACAGGCCTGCGCGAACCGCACAGCCCCGGTGACCGTGTCCCGGTCGGTGAGCGCGAGCGCGGCCATACCCCGCTCGGCCGCCCGCCGGGCGAGCTGCTCGGGATGGGAGGCCCCGTAGCGGGCGGAGTAACCGGACGCGACGTGCACGTGGGCGAAACCCGCCATGCCGCACCTCCATCACTCCACCCCTTTTTCGGCCATACGCCCGATATGTTCATCGTACTCGCGTTCGATTACTCTAACCCCATCAGCCCCGGTCAGCGACCAACATTCGAACACGTCATCGATTCCCCAAGAGGCGAACATCGATCAAAACAAGCCCCACCCCGCCAGCTCCCCAGCCGGCGAGAGCAGTTGAGGAAGTGCACGGAACAGAACATCCGCACGACATCCATTCGGCCGCCCCCCACCTGCACAACCCCCACAGGCCCCAGACCGTGGGGGCATGACGCAGACCACCGGCGCCGACACCCCCGGCAGCCCCTTCCTCGCCGAAGTGAAGGACGCAGTCACTCCACGAGCCACCCTGCTCGTGACCGGCGTGGTGATCCTCCATCTGCTCTTCATCGCCTCCTATGTGGGCGCACTCCACGACCCGAAGCCCAAGGACGTGCCCTTCGGGGTCGTGGCACCCCAGGTCGCCGCCCAGCAGACGGTGACCCGGCTCGAGAACCTCCCCGGCGACCCGCTGAACCCACGCGCACTGCCCGACGCGGCGACAGCCCGCGCACAGATCCTGAACCGCGACATCGACGGCGCCCTGCTGATCAACCCGAACGGCACCACCGACACCCTCCTGGTCGCCACCGGCGGCGGAAGGGTGCTGGCCACCACCCTGGAGAACCTCGTATCCGCTCTGGAGAAGTCCGAGGCACGCACCCTCCGCACCGTCGACGCGGCACCCGCCGACCAACAGGACGCCAACGGACTCTCGTCCTTCTACCTGACCGTCGGCTGGTGCGTGGGCGGCTACCTGTGCGCGTCGATCATGACGATCAGCTCCGGTGCCGGCCGCCCCACTCCCAGACGCTCGGTGATCCGGCTCATCGCCATGGCCCTGGTCGCGATCGTCGGCGGCCTCGGCGGCGCACTGATCGTGGGCCCCATCCTCAACGCCCTCCCCGGCAGCATCGCCGCCCTCTGGGGCCTCGGCGCCCTGATCATCTTCGCGGTGGGCGCGGCCACACTCGCCTTCCAGGCCATCTTCGGCATGGCCGGTATCGGCCTGGTCATCCTGATCATCGTCATCCTGGGCAACCCGAGCGCCGGCGGTGCCCTCCCACCCCCACTGCTCCCACCGTTCTGGAGAGACATCGGCCCAGCCCTGCCACCCGGCGCGGGAACATGGGCAACACGCTCGATCGCCTACTTCAACGGCAACGACATGACCGGCGCACTGCTGGTGCTGTCGGCGTGGGCGGCCGCGGGGATCGTAGTCACGCTTCTGGCGGCGACCCTGCGAGCGGGCGGCCGCACGACAAAGGTGCAGACGGCCACGTAAAGGCGCACCCCCACGGCGCGGCACCCGCGTACGACGGCAAGGGGACGCGTCGGGGGGTGTCCGCCCGCAGTGGCCGGCGTCAACACGCAGCACCTCCCGGCCTAAGGTGACCGCCGGTCCGAGGACGGACACCCCCCCCGGCACGGCCCCG
>NZ_BAAAZY010000006.1:0-35702 GCF_039537145.1 Streptomyces shaanxiensis | reverse complement strand
AACAAAACGCAAGGCGCTACGCGCACCCCCACTCAGCGCCACAGGCGCCGCAGGCACAGACGCGCCCCCCGACCACCGCCTCCCCCACACATGCGAAAGTCCCGCCCCTCACACACAGGGGCGGGACTCCACGAACCGACGAACGAACCGTCAGCCGATCTCGGTACCCGTGGCAGACAGCGCCTCGGTCACCGGCTGGAAGAACGTCTCCCCACCGGAGGTGCAGTCGCCGCTGCCCCCGGAGGTGAGGCCGACCGCCTTGTCACCGGAGAACAGCGAGCCGCCGCTGTCGCCGGGCTCGGCGCAGACGTCGGTCTGGATCAGCCCGTTGACGATGTCGCCGTTGCCGTAGTTCACCGTAGCGTCGAGCCCGGTGACCTTGCCGTCGTGCACCTGGGTGGTCGACCCGCTGCGGGTGACCTCCATGCCGACGGTGGCCTCGGCGGCCCCGCTGATGGCCTGCGAGGAGCCGTTGTAGAGGTTGACCTCACTCGGGTGGTCGACCTCGGCGGTGTACTTCACCAGCCCGTAGTCGTTGTCCGGGAAGCTGGACACCTCGTTGGTGCCGATCTGGTTGCCGCTGGAGTCGGACCAGTCCGTGATGCCCTCGGTGCAGTGCCCGGCGGTCAGGAAGAACGGCTCGCCGCCCTTGACGACGTTGAAGCCGAGCGAGCAACGGCCACTGCCACCGGTGATGGCGTCACCACCCGCGACGAAGGGCTTGAACTCACCCTTCGTGCGCTGGAGTTCGGCCTTGGCGCCGAGCCCGTCGACGACCTCGGTCAGCTTGGCCAGCTCGGCCTTGGAGACCGTGCGGTCGGCGGTGACGACGACCTTGTTGGTCGTGGGGTCGGTCGCCCACGAGGTACCGGGAATGGTCGCGTCCGCCTTGAGCGTCGTACGCGCGCTCTTCAGCTCGGCGAGCGAGTTCTCGACGACCCGCGCCTTGGCGCCGGCCGCCTCGACGGCGTCGGCGGCGGCCTCGTCGAGGACGTTCACCACAAGGTTCTTGGCCTGCGCGTCGTAGTAGGTACCCGCGGCATCGGCGCCGAGGTCCTGGGCGAGCGTCGAGGCGAGCTTTCCGGCCGCGCCGACCGACAGGGTCTTGAGCGCGGGCGCCTCGGGCGTCTCACTCGCGTTCGCAGTCTGCAAGGTCACTCCCGCGGCCACCAGTGCGGCGATGCCCGCACCTGCCACGGCTGCACGCCGCTTGGGTATGCGTCGGTGCTTCAACTTACGTCCTCCTGTGGGGGGTCGGCCCGAGAGGTTGTGGGGACCTCGCCGGACCGGAAGGCGTACGGCTTCGGGGGCGGTGCACAACAAAAGCCACACCCGCGCCGGTTGAACAACGCTCACTATTCCGAGACCCGCAGGGAGCGCACAAGGTCGACTTCCGGACGCGCGTAGAACACGGTTGCACGCCCCCGTTGTCTTGACCGTGCACAGTCACGCGGGGTCTCTTCGCACAGCAAACACCGCAAGCGAGCGAACCATACGCAACGCGTTAGGTCTACTCCTGTCTTGAAATCGATCCTTCCGGATCCAAATCCAAGCGCGGCTCAAGAGGCGGAAGTTCCTCCTGCACGGCCCGCGACTCGGCCCGCGACTCAACGGACGGGGTCCGCTGCGCACCGCCGACCTCCCCCGGCACCTGCGCCCCTTTCTCCAGAAACCGCAACAACTCCACCGGAATCGGAAGCACCAACGTGGAGTTCTTCTCGGCCGCCACCGCCATCACCGTCTGCAGCAGCCGCAGCTGAAGAGCCGCGGGCGCATCGGCCATCTGATGCGCCGCCTCCGCCAGCTTCTTCGAGGCCTGGAGCTCCGCGTCGGCGTTGATCACCCTCGCCCGCCGCTCCCGGTCGGCCTCGGCCTGCCGGGCCATCGACCGCTTCATGGTCTCGGGCAGCGACACGTCCTTGATGTCCACCCGGTCGATGGTCACGCCCCACTCCACCGCCGGGCTGTCGATCATCAACTCCAGCCCCTGGTTGAGTTTTTCCCGGTTGGACAACAAATCGTCCAGTTCGCTCTTGCCGATGATCGACCGCAGCGACGTCTGCGCCATCTGCGAGACCGCGAACCGGTAGTCCTCCACCCGCACGACCGCCTCGGCCGGCGAGGTCACCTTGAAGTAGACGACGGCGTCGACCCGCACGGTGACGTTGTCCCGCGTGATGCCCTCCTGCGCGGGCACGGGCATCGTCACGATCTGCATGTTCACCTTGCGCAGCTTGTCGACGCCCGGAACGATCATGGTGAACCCGGGCCCGCGCACCTGGGACCGGAGCTTCCCGAGGCGGAAGACCACGCCCCGTTCGTACTGTTTGACGACCCGCGCGGCCGCCGCCACATACACCACACCGGCGGACGCGAGCGTCACTCCCGCCGCCACCAGCTCCTCGACCATCACCGACCCCCAGGGTCCGACGTGGGTGGGCGCTTACAGGCGAGCACTGCCTGTACGTCGACGGTAACCCCGTGGCGCGACCAAGGGCGAGCCCCCGCACGACAGTTGCGTGCGGGGGCTCACATGCTGCTGGCTGCAGGTCAGGCCGTACAGGTGCCGCTGTCCGGCCGAGTGTCAGCGGACGCCGAACGTCAGTAGACGCTCACGCCGTACGCGCTGAGGGCTTCGGTGACCGGCTGGAAGAAGGTCGTACCACCGGAGCTGCAGTTGCCGCTGCCGCCGGAGGTCAGACCGTACGCGGTGCCGTTGCTGCCGTAGAGCGAACCGCCGGAGTCGCCGGGCTCGGCGCAGACGGTGGTCTGGATGAGACCGCCGACGACGTCGCCGCCGCCGTAGTTGACGGTCGCGTTGAGGGCGGTGACCCGGCCGCTGTGCGTACCGGTGGTGGAGCCGTCACGGATGACGGTGGTGCCCACGCTGGGCGTGGCCGCGCGGGTGATGTCCACGCCGTTCGCGGTGCCGGGGCGGCTGACGGAACCGGAGTACCGCACGATGCCGTAGTCGTTGCCCGGGAAGCTGGAGCCGGCGGTCGAGCCGATGACCGTGGTACGGCCGGAGTTGGAGTACCAGGTGCCCGCGCCGTCGGTGCAGTGACCGGCGGTCAGGAAGTACTGGTTGCCGCTGCTGTCCTGGACGTTGAAGCCGAGCGAGCAGCGCCAGCTACTCGCATAGATTGCGTCGCCGCCCTGGATGAACTTGCTGAACTTGCCGGCGGTGCGCTTGATCGTGAGCGCGTCGGCGTTGGAGCCGGCCTGCTCCTTGATCTTCGCGATCTCCGCCTGGGAGACCGTGGAGTCGACGGTCACCGTGACGCGGTTGGTCTTGCTGTCGACCGCCCAGGCGGTGCCCGGGATGTCGGCCTTCAGCACCGAGCCGCTTGCGCTCTTGAGTTCGGCGGCGCTGAAGGTGGTGGAAGAGTCGGCGGCGGTCGCGCTGGGGATCGCGAACGCGGCTGCGGCCACGAGGCCGGAGGAGACGGCGATCAGCCGGGTCCGTCTCGTAATGCCACTGCGGGGGGTGGTGCGCTTGATCCTCACTTTTCGTTCCCTCCAAGGGAAGTCGGGGGCCCGCGTGGGGTGGGGCCCGTGAGGCGCAGTCAGCGGGCCACAGGTCCGGATTTCGAACACGCCGTGCCCCTGACAAGCGCTGAGGGGGAGTATTCGGCCGAACGACCGGTAGACGCAAGGGCGCCTTTCGGCCGTCAAGCTTTGAACGATCTGCGCGAATTGGCCGCTCCTGCCCCGGTCAGCGCGCCTCCCGGCGCGAGCCCGGCACGTCTCGGCAGCGGGGTCGAAGGCGCGTACGCGCACGCCTCCGCCCCCTCACACACCAGCGCAACCAGCCGATGCGCCCCGTACGCCACCCGCGCCCGCCTCACCGGCCCTGAGCACAACTCCGTCACCATCGGCCACCCATGCCCCGGGGATGTCCGGAAGTCGCCGCTGCTTCCACAAACCGTCAGCAACCGTCGCAGGGGCAGCAGCAACCACAGTCGCCGCAGTCGCAGTCACGGCAGCAGCCCTCGCGCTTCTTGCGGGACCACGGGCCCTCGTACTCCTTCGCGCAGCACAACTTGCAGGTGCAGCACAGCAGCCAGAACATCCCGCAGCCGGCCCAGAACCCACGCCGCCCCTTCGGCGGCTGCGGGGCCGGCCCACCGCCGAACCCGCCGAAGCCACCACCACCGCCACCGGCTCCGCCCCCGCCGAGCGCGCCGCCACCTCCGGCGTACGGGTTCCCGCCGGCGTACGGATTCTGCGGCGCCCCATACGGCCCCTGCCCCTGACCCGGCCCATGCCCATGTCCATGCCCCGGCTGATGCGACGCGCACATGGGCACCGTGCCGAACGCCCGGTCCACCGAGCGCCGCAGCTCGTGCACGAGCAGCAGGTGCGCGAGCCGGGCATCCGTGAACTCGACCTCGCGCAGCGCCAGCCGCACCCCGTGCACGGCGTCGTCGGCGAGCCGTCGCGCCTCGGTGAGCGAGGTCCCGGTCGCGGTGAGCGGGTTCCACGCCCCCGCCTCGACGTCGGCCACCTGGTCCTCCACGGCGTCCAGGAGGTGCGCCAGCCGGCCGAAGAGGCGCCCGGCCTCGGCGAGCGGCACGGCGTTGTGCGGCCGTCCGGCCAGGATCGCGGTGTGGGCGAAGGCCGCGGCGGTCGCCGTCTCGGTCGGTTCGGTCACCGCGAGGATCGGCGTCCCGGGCCCGGCGAGCGACTCGATACCGACCTGCCGGTCCACGGCGTCGACGAGTACTGCGGTGTCGAACCCGACGGCCGAGCCGCTACGGGCACCCGCCGCACCCCAGCCCGAGGCCACCCGGCGCGCGGCGAGCGCCAGCGGCCTGCGGGCCAGCAGCCCGTCCCCGTCGGCCACATGGTCACGCACCTTGGCCGAGGCGAGCACCAGCGAGACGGCGGCGGCGAGCCGCGCGCCCTCCCCCTGCGCGACGGACGCGGTCCGCATCCCGCGCAACGGGCACGGTCCCGCCGTACGCCGCAATCCACTGTTCTGCTCGGCCTGAGCCTCCGTCAGAACGGAAATCAGCAGCCCGTCGTAGTTCGTCACGATCCGAGCGAACTGGCCGTGGTCCCCGCGCAATGAGAGGCACAGCCCGCACAAATGAGCCATCCACTGCCCGGTGAGGTTCTCTCCGAGCCGATGACGACAGGGCCTGACGATTCCGAACACGACGTTCCCCCGAGGTTCTTACGACGTTCCTGCGACGCTGAGCTGCCGCATCGTACCGACCGGGGTTCCGGTCGCGACGGCCGACTCGTTCACCCGTACGCACTCCGGCTCACCCATACGCCGCGAAGAATCATATTTCACTCACAGTCAGCAGCCGTACGTGGCATGCCCCTTGGGGGACACGGGCTCTCGACGGATTCGCTGTGCACCAGTACCGTCACAAACCCCCCGCGCGGCGTCTATCCACTTGGCACGACGTCCGCATCATGGATGACCATAGGGATGCGGAAGGCAAAAGAGACCGCTGTGAGAGGAGGCGTCCATGGGATCGGTGCGCAAGGCGAGTGCCTGGCTGGGCCTCGTTGACGACAACGATGACGAGCGTTACTACGACGACGACTACTCCGAAGGGACCGAGCCCGGGGATGCCTGGGTCACCGACCCACGGGTGAAGGTGGCCACGGACGTCGCCGAGGAGAAGGGCCGCCGTATCGGCACGGTCACCCCGGACAGCTTCCGGGACGCCCGCGCCATCGGCGAGCTGTTCCGGGACGGCGTCCCCGTCATCATGAACCTCACGGCCATGGAGCCCGCCGACGCCAAGCGGGTCGTCGACTTCGCGGCGGGGCTCATCTTCGGCCTGCGCGGCTCGATCGACCGCGTGTCCAACCGTGTGTTCCTGCTGACTCCGGCCGACACGGAGATCATCAGCGGGGAGGCGTCGCAGCACCGCACGGACGGCTTCTACAACCAGAGCTGAGGCAGGGCCGCTCGCCGGCCCTGCCCCCTGGTGGGTCAGCGGAAGGCGTCGAGTCCGGTGAGCGCCTTGCCCAGCACGAGCTGGTGCATCTCGACGGTGCCCTCGTAGGTGAGCACCGATTCGAGGTTGGTCGCGTGCCGCATCACGGGGTATTCGAGCGAGATCCCGTTGGCACCGAGGATCGTCCGGGACGTACGGCAGATGTCGATGGCCTCGCGGACGTTGTTGAGCTTGCCGAAGCTGACCTGCTCGGGACGCAGGCGGCCGGCGTCCATGCGCCGCCCCAGATGGTGGGCGAGCAGAATCCCCTTGTGCAGTTCGAGCGCCATGTCGGCGAGCTTGGCCTGGGTGAGCTGGAAGCCCCCGATCGGCCGGCCGAACTGCTCCCGCGACTTCGCGTAGTCGACAGCGGCCTCGAAACAGGACCGAGCCGCTCCCATGGCACCCCACACGATCCCGTACCGGGCGTGCGAGAGACAGCTGAGCGGCCCCTTGAGCCCGACGACCTCCGGCAGCACCGCATCGGCGGGCAGCCGTACGTCGTCCATCACGAGCTCACTGGTGACGGAGGCGCGCAGCGACAGCTTGTGCTTGATCTCCGGGGCGGAGAATCCGGCACTGTCGGTCGGCACGACGAACCCGCGGATCCCCTCGTCGGTCTGCGCCCACACGACGGCGACCCCGGCGACGGACCCGTTGGTGATCCACATCTTCCGCCCGCCCAGCACCCAGTCGCCGCCGTCCCGCTTGGCATACGTCCGCATGGAGGCCGGGTCGGAACCGTGGTCGGGCTCGGTCAGCCCGAAGCACCCGATGACCTCACCGGAGGCCATGCGGGGCAGCCACTCCTGCTTCTGCTCCTCGCTGCCGAACCGGTGAATGGCGTACATGGCGAGGGATCCCTGCACGGAGACGAGGGAGCGGATCCCGGAGTCGGCGGCCTCCAGCTCCAGACAGGCCAGCCCGTACTGCACGGCGGAGGCCCCGGCACACCCGTACCCGCTGAGCGACATCCCGAGGGCACCGATCTCCCCCAGCTCCCGGGCCAGCTCACGAATCCCCGGCAGCTCGCCGCTCTCGTACCACTCGGCGACGTACGGCAGCACCCGATCCGTCGCCCACGCCCGCACGGTGCTCCGGATCGCCAGGTCCTCGGGCTCCAGGAGGTCGTCGATACCGAGAGGGTCGGCGGGGTCGAACGGGGGCAACTTCGAGGACGCGGACATGGGAGACCTTCCGGCAGGGACGGAAAACTAGCACCGCTAATTACGACGAGGCCGACGCTACGACGCAAGGTCCCGTGCGTCCAGTACATCCAAGGCCCACGAACCGCCGACGGGGAGCACGCACCCTCAGGTTGCCCACCACCTCGGACAGCCGCCGACGGCGGGGAACCCCCACAGGAGAGGTCCACCCGTCAAGAAACCGGAAACGAGTGGTGCGCGGGTGGGAGAAGGCCTGGTCAGGCGGAGACGCGGGACTCCGCGACTTCCCTCGGCTTGGGCAGCTCCACCGCGGGCGCCTCGCACTGCATGACTCGCGGCAACCGCAACGCCATCACCGCCCCCAGCAGCAACAACCCCGCACTCACGAGCAACGTGACATGCAGCCCGTGCACGAAGGAGTCCCGGGCCGCATGCCGCAGGGCAACCCCGGCCGGCCCGCCCAGCTGCGCGGCAACCTCGTACGCCTCCCCCAACGAGTGCGAGGCCGCCGTAGAGGCAGAGGCAGGGACGCCCCCCACATGCGCCAGCCCGGGGGCATACGCCGCGTTCATCACGCTGCCCAGCAGCGCGATCCCGATCCCGGCGCCCAGCTGGTAGGACGTCTCACCGATCGCCGCCGCCCCACCGGCCTGCTCCTGCGGAGCCTCGCTCAGCATGGACTCGTACGCCCCGAAGAGCGTCGTCTCCAGCCCGAAGCCGAGCAGCACGAACCCGAACAGCAGCAGCGGGGGGTTGTCCGATCCGCCCATGGCCGTCAGCAGCACGACCGCGGCCGCGGTCAGGCCGAACCCGGCGCACACCATGCGCCGCGGCCCGAACCGTCGTAGCATGCGCGCCCCCGCCAGCCCCGCGGCCATCGCGGCGAAGGTCAGCGGCAGCAGCCGCAGCCCCGTCTCCAGCGGCGACAGCCCCAGCACCAGCTGCAGATACTGCGCCGCGATCAGCTCGAGCCCGACCAGCGCGAGCATCGCCAGCACGATGCACCCGACGGACGTACTGAACGCCGGTCGCGCGAACATCCGCAGGTCCACCAGCGGATGCGCCCGGCGTCGCTGGCGGCGTACGAAGAGCACCAGCAGCACCGCACCGATCACCAGCGGTGCCACGGTGAACACGCTGCCCGCGGCCTCGCCGCCGCCGAGCCGCTTCACGCCCAGCACCACACCGAACAGGCCGGCCGCCGCCAGCAGCGCGCCGATCACGTCCCAGGGGCCCTTGCCGTCGCCCTTGGACTCGGGCAGCAGAAGTCGTCCCACCGGAAGGCTGACCAGCATCAGCGGGATGTTGACGAGGAAGACCGAGCCCCACCAGAAGTGCTCCAGCAGGAAGCCGCCGAGCAGCGGCCCGACCGCCGCGCCCACGGCGGCCACGGCGCTCCAGATACCGATCGCGAGGGCGCGCTCCCGCCGGTCCGGGAAGACCTGGCGCAGGATCGACAGCGTCGCGGGCATGATCATCGCGCCACCGACGCCGAGCAGGGCGCGGGCGAGGATCAGCACCTGTGGGTCGTGCGCGAGGGCCGCGAGGCCGGAGGCGATGCCGAAGAGGCCGTATCCGAGCAGCAGGACGCGTCTGCGGCCCACCCGGTCGCCGAGCGTGCCGAAGAGGATCAGCAGCGAGGCGCAGACCAGCGGGTAGATGTCGACGATCCAGAGCAGTTCTATCGCGCCGGGCCGGAGGTCCTCGGTGACGGCGGGGACCGCCACGTGCAGCACGGTCGCGTCGACCGCGACCAGGAGCAGGCTGACGCAGAGGACGACGAGAACGACCCAGCGGTTGGCACCGGCCCCGGCCGCCCGACGGCGCAGCGCAGCGGCAGCCGTGGTCGTCCCGGACATGTACGTACCTCCCAGTGTTTCCTCTCCCTCGGCGGGCTCACGGGGTGGGGACTTCCCGTGACTCGGCCGGAGAGGAGCGGTGATCTCCGGCCCGCGCAACGAAGGGCGAGTGACTCGTCAGGTTACGCGAGTCCTCGTCGGTGCCGAGTGGCGGACCTCTCAGACCTCGCACAGAACGCGTGTGGCGTACGCCACTCCCCTGCCCTGTGACCACGTCCCGGCGGTCAGTCCGGTTCGGCCCACCGTCGATAATCGAGCCCGTGACCGATCTTGACACGCGCATGGCACCGCCCGGCCCGTCGGCCCTGCGCCGCGCGGCCCCGGCCCTCCTCGGCTACGCGGCCGTGCGCGCCCTGAGCCTGCTGGCCCTGGCCGTGTGGAGCGCGGCGCGCGACAAGAGCGCGTACACCCTGCTGACCGCCCGCTGGGACGCCCTGTGGTACGCGAGGGTCGCGGAGCTGGGCTACGGCTATGAGGTGCGCATGCCGAACGGCGACGTGCACTCGAACCTGGCGTTCTTCCCACTCCTGCCGTGGCTGGAGCGGCTCGGCGCGACCCTGACCCCGCTGTCGTACGCCGACGCGGGCTTCGCCGTGAGCCTGCTCGCCTCGCTCGCCGCGGCCTGGGGGATCTTCGCGGTCGCCGATCACATATATGGCCCCCGAGCGGGGGTGTGCGCCGTGCTGCTGTGGGCCGTGCTTCCCGTCGGGATCGTGCAGTCGATGGCGTACAGCGAGTCACTGTTCACCGCGCTCGCCGCCTGGTCGCTGTACGCCGTCCTGACCGGCCGATGGATGGCGGCGGGCGCCCTCGCCATGCTGGCGGGCCTGACCCGCCCGGTGGGGCTCGCCGTCGTGGCGGCGGTGTGGGCGGCGGGGATCGCCTCTTTCGTGCGAGACCGGAGCACAGCGGGGCCGCACGGCTCACGGCACGTGACACGCGCCCTCGGCATGCTTCTCGCCCCCCTCGGTACCGCCGGCTACGTCCTCTGGGTCGGCCACCGCACCGGCAAGGGCCCGCTCGGTTATGTGGACGTCCAGGCCGGCTGGCGCAACGGCTTCGACGGCGGTTACGCCTTCGCCCGGTTCGTCGCGGACAAGTTCACGTCGTTTCCGTCGGCCCTGGCGGGGATCGGGCTGATCATCGGGGTCGGGCTGGTGGTGTGGCTGTACGTCGTCTGCGTACGGCAGCGCCAGCCGCTCCCGCTCCTGGTATACGGCGGCATCGTCACCGCGCTCGCCCTGTGCGCCTCGAGCTACTTCGGCTCGAAACCGCGGCTGCTGCTGCCCGCCTTCCCCCTGCTGCTGCCCCTCGCGCTCTCCCTGTCCCGGCTGCGTACCCGCAGGTCGGCGGGGGGGCTGGCCGGGGTCGCAGTGGCCTCCGCGGTGTACGGGGCGTTCTGGCTGAACGGCTCCGGTCCGCCCTGACCGACCCCCGGCCGCCGGTGAGCACTCGGATAATTCCGTCCCAGCATTCGGTGAACGAATTAATAAGCGGCGAAAAACAAGCGCATCAGAATGATCAAAGGAAATGAAGGGTACAGCGCGCGAGGATTGTGGATTCCGAGGAAATAGACGCCTCGCTGAGAGGAATCCCACATCACATCGTCATCACAAACCGGCGGAATCGCGCGGGAACAGAGCTCACTCGCTGTAACGTCGATTGGGTGCGTACCGAACGAACCCTCACCCGTCTGGACCGGGTGTTCGCCAGGCTGGACCGGGAACCGGAACGTCCGGCACACATCGACGTGCCGAAGATGAGCCGGCACCGGATCGTGCTGTTCGCCTCCACGCTGGCCTTCTATGTGGCGATCGTATGGGCCGTCCTCATCACTTCGTGGCTGGTCCGGCTCGACTGGCAGGTCATGTTCTTCCGGCCGTACCAGCAGTGGGCCGAGATCCACGCGTTCGTCGACTACTACGTGGTGCTCGGCCAGCGCGGCCCGACCGCCGTGATGGTCGCGTCCTGGCTGGGCTGGCGTTCGTGGCGGCAGCACACGCTGCGGCCGCTGCTCGCGCTCGGTGTCTCACTGCTCCTGCTGAACATCACCGTGGGTGCCGCCAAGCTCGGCATGGGCCGCCTCGGCCCTCACTACGCGACCTCCATCGGCTCGAACGAGATGTGGCTGGGCGGCGATATATTTCCCAGCGGCCACACCGCCAACGCCGTGGTGACCTGGGGAATCCTGGCCTATCTGGCCTCGACGCCGAGAGCGCGCCGCTGGCTGTCGGCCCTGTCCGCGGTGACCTCGCTGGGCGTCGGCCTCGCCACGGTCTACCTCGGTACGCACTGGCTGAGCGATGTGCTGCTCGGCTGGGCCGCGGGTCTGCTGATCATGCTGGCGCTGCCGTGGTTCGAGCCGCTGATCGCGCGCGCGGAGACCTGGATCCTCGACCTGCGCGACCGCAGGCGCGCACGTCAGGCCGTCCCGGCACAGTTGCCGCCCGCTCCCGTCGAGGTGCCGGTGCTGCTCAAGCCGCACCCGGCCGCCGCCGAGGACGAGGCCGCGGCATGCGAGAAGGCCTCCACGGCCCGCTCGGCGCGGACATCCATCCACGTGGCACCGCTACCGCACACGGCCCGCGCGGAGCGCGCACCGGTCACGCCGGTCGGCAGCCGCCGCCCGCCCCACCCGGACCGCCTGTCCCACGGCGCCACCCCGGCGGCCCAGCCGCTGACGGGCGGCTGAGCACAGGGCAGCGCAGGGCGGCACAGAACAGCGGGGTTCGGCACGGGTTCGGTACGCACAACCGGCCCGCACGACGAAGGCCCCGGCTCCTCTCCAGGAGCCGGGGCCTTCGCTCTTGCACAGCCCCGCGTCGAGCCTCCGTCAGCCCTTCCAGGCCCGCGCCACCTGGCCGTCCTTGACCTCGAAGTTCAGCCGGCCCTCGCGGTACTCCATGGTGATGATCGCCCCCGGCGGCAGCGAACGCACCGTCGACCACCCTCGGTCACGGGCGAGCCGCTCGGCCCGGTCGGCGTCGAGTCCGACATAGGTGTCCGGGTTGTCGTGGGGCTCGGCAGGGGGTTTCGGAATGGGTGCCATGCCGCCACGCTAGGGCCTGCACGAAGGGTCGGGCCAGAGCGGACCGTGAACCTTTGTAGCGGCCATCCGAGTCACACGTACCTCTCGGGTCACGCTTTTGTCACAGGATCACGACACGCGTTTCAGCCGTACTTCGTCACACTAACGAGCGGTTCCATAGGCCTTCCGCAGGCATTCGATCGTAATTCCCGCGTGTCGCGACGACCCCGCCAATAGCCCGGCGGAAAAGTTCCGGGAGAACTGCCCGCGAACTCGTTTTCCCCGCCATTCCGCACCGGCCGCGGAAGCCGGTTCCGCACAGAAAGTACATGGTTCCGGCACAGAACCCCCGTACGCCCCCTGTCGGAGCACTGCCGACGCGAGCATCATGGCGTGAGCTCGCGTCGGCAGCGTGCGGCGCGGGTTCAGCGGGCCCGGGGCGCGACGAGCGAAGGGGCGAGCCAGCGATGGGGACGCAGACCGTACAAGGGACGGCACGGCCCATGCGAGGCATCCAGCCCGGCGGCCGTGTGGTCGTCGACTGGCTGACCACCACCGACCACAAGAAGATCGGGCATCTCTACCTGATCACGTCGTTCGTGTTCTTCCTGGCCGGCGGTGTCATGGCACTGCTGATGCGGGCCGAACTGGCCCGGCCGGGGCTGCAGCTGCTGACCAACGAGCAGTTCAACCAGCTGTTCACCCTGCACGGCACGATCATGCTGCTGCTGTTCGCCACCCCGACCTTCGCGGGCTTCGCCAACGAGCTGATGCCGCTGCAGATCGGCGCCCCGGACGTGGCCTTCCCCCGGCTGAACATGTTGTCGTACTGGCTGTTCCTGTTCGGCGGCCTGATCGTGATGGGCTCGCTGATCGTGCCGAGCGGGCCGGCCTCCTTCGGCTGGTTCGCCTACGCGCCGCTCAACGGCCTGGAGCGCTCCCCCGGGATCGGCCCCGACCTGTGGATCATGGGGCTCGCGCTGGCCGGCTTCGGCACGATCCTCGGCGCCGTCAACTTCATCACCACGATCATCGGGATGCGCGCCCCCGGGATGACGATGTTCCGGATGCCGATCTTCGTGTGGAACACGCTGTTCACGTCGATTCTGATCCTGATGGCGTTCCCGGTGCTGGCGGCGGCGCTGCTCTGTCTGGAGGCGGACCGGCGGTTCGGCTCGCACATCTTCGACGCGGCCAACGGCGGGGCGCTGCTGTGGCAGCACCTGTTCTGGTTCTTCGGCCATCCCGAGGTCTACATCATCGCGCTGCCGTTCTTCGGCATCATCACCGAGATCATCCCGGTCTTCTCCCGCAAGCCGATGTTCGGCTATCTGACGCTGGTCGCGGCGACGATGGCGATCACCGGTCTGTCGGTGGTGGTGTGGGCGCACCACATGTTCGCGACGGGCGCGGTCCTGCTGCCGTTCTTCTCGTTCATGAGCTTCCTGATCGCGGTGCCGACGGGCGTGAAGTTCTTCAACTGGACCGGCACCATGATCAAGGGCTCGCTGTCGTTCGAGACGCCGATGCTGTGGTCGGTGGGCTTCCTGGTGACGTTCCTGTTCGGCGGCCTCACCGGGGTGATCCTGGCGTCGCCGCCGATGGACTTCCACGTCACGGACACGTACTTCGTGGTCGCGCACTTCCACTACGTCGTCTTCGGCACGGTCGTCTTCGCGATCTTCGCCGGGTTCTACTTCTGGTGGCCGAAGTTCACCGGGAAGATGCTGGACGAACGGCTCGGCAAGATCCAGTTCTGGACGCTGTTCATCGGCTTCCACACCACCTTCCTGGTGCAGCACTGGCTGGGCGCGGAGGGCATGCCGCGCCGGTACGCCGACTATCTCGCCGCCGACGGCTTCACGGCGCTGAACACGGTCTCGACGATCGGCGCGTTCCTGCTCGGCCTGTCGACGCTGCCGTTCCTCTACAACGTCTGGAAGACCGCCAAGTACGGCAAGAAGGTCGAGGTCGACGACCCCTGGGGTTACGGCCGCTCCCTGGAGTGGGCGACGTCCTGCCCGCCCCCGCGGCACAACTTCACGACGCTGCCGCGGATCCGTTCCGAGTCCCCGGCGTTCGACCTGCATCATCCCGACCACGCGTCGGAGGCTCCGCAGCCCGAGCCAAAGAGCGAGCAAGCCGGCCGTGAGCCGTCCTGATCTTCTCGACGAGCTCGTCCGGCTCCAGGACCTCGAACTCGAAGCCCATCAGCATCACGTGGATCACCATCACGTCGAGGCTCCCGGCACCGGTGCGCAGCAGACAGCTGTCGGGACCCTCCGCCTCCAGTTGCCCGGTGGTGGGCGAGATGCTCGCCGCCGCCTCCTCCAGGGGCACCAGCAGCCGGATGACGGCGTGCGAGGCGTACGCGCGCGTGGAGACGCCCTGGGAGACGTACGCGGCGAGGTCCTCGGCGGGCGGGGTGCGCGGGGTGAAGCGCGGGCCGTGCGGGGGCTTGGGGGCGATGCGGTCGACGCGGAACGTACGCCAGTCGTCGCGGTCGAGGTCCCAGGCGACCAGGTACCAGCGGCGCTCGCTGCACACCAGGCGGTGCGGTTCGACGGTGCGGCGGGTGGGGGCGCCCTCGTGGTCGCGGTACTCGAAGCGCAGCCGCTCGGCGTCCCGGCAGAGGTTGGCGAGCTCGGTCAGGACGGCCGGGTCGACGCCGGAGGGCTGGGGGCCGCGCAGCATCGGCACGGTGAAGGCGTTGAGGGCGCCCACTCGGCGGCGCAGGCGGCCCGGCAGGACCTGCTCCAGTTTGGCGAGGGCCCGTACGGAGGTCTCGCCGATGCCCTCGATGCCCTGGCCTGCGGCGGTGCGCAGGCCGACGGCGACGGCTACGGCCTCGTCGTCGTCCAGCAGCAGGGGTGGCAGCTCGGCGCCGGCGCCCAGTTGGTAGCCGCCGCCCGTGCCGGGGCTGGCGTTGACCGGGTAGCCCAGCTCGCGCAGCCGCTCGACGTCGCGGCGCACCGTGCGCGGGGTGACGCCGAGGCGTGCGGCCAGGTCGGCGCCGGACCATTCCCGGTGGGCCTGCAGGAGGGAGAGCAGCCGCAGGAGTCTTGCCGAGGTCTCCAACATGATCCGATTTTGCCTCGCCTAGGAGCTCGGGAGTGCCCCTAACAGCGTTGCCGGTACCCGGGATTCGACGCTCAGGTTGCCTTGCCGGGTTTCGTACGGGACCCGGGAGGCGGAGGGGTGCACGTCCATGTCACCCGGCGCCAGTCGATGGTCCGACTCCTCCTCCGTCACACTGGCGTACGCGTCCCAGTGGCCCTCCGGCAGGGCCACGCTGCTGGGGAGCGCGGCGCGCAGTCGGCCCGTCGTGGCCGGGGTCAGGGGCAGGGTGACCTCCTCGTCGCCCTCGCGGTGACGCAGCACGAGGTGGGCCGCCTCGGTGGCCACGGCCGCGGTGACGTCAAAGGTCAGCCCGCCGGCTGAATCCGCGATGCAGTCGGCGCGCAGTGGTGCGGCCTGCGACACGGGCGTCATGCGCTGCGGTTCCTCCCTCTCCTCCCTCGGTTCTGTGCTCTGTCGGTTGGACCCGCGATGCGGCCTTTTGGTTGCCCGTCACGGCTGGTACGACAGCTGCGGGACCTCGAAGCACGTGGAGTTCATGTCTCCTTGGGCGACCCATCCCCGGCCGTCCTCCCAGCGGGCCACCGACAGACAGGTCCGGCGGCTCTTCGGTGGTTCGGCCAGCCGCTCGAATCTGACCGGGATCAGCAGGCCGTCGGCGGTGTATCCCTGGCTGCGGTTCATGTGGTCGTCGACGCACGCGCGCGTGACGCCCTGGTCGGCGCACGCCTTCGCCGCGTCCGTGAACCACATGGCCGCGGCCCAGCCCTCCAGTTGCCACTGGGAGTGCGCCTCCAGGTGGTTCGTGGCGTCCCGGAACTCCCGTACGGCGTCCTGGTCCTTGTCCTCGAAATTGCGGGACGACCCGGTCGCCCAGAGGGCGTTGCGGCAGCGCGGAGCGTCCTTGTAGTCCTCGGCGACGGTGGACGTCCAGTTCTGTACGTTCGTGACCTTGGCGGTGACCTCGGCGCCGACGTCGTCCATCGCCTCGCACAGCCGGGCGTTGCCGTGGCTGTCGATGGCGTCGAAGACGAGGTCGGCGCCCTGCTCCTTCAGATCGGCCGCCACCGCACGGAAGTTGGGCAGCGCGAAGTCGACCTGCTCGGCGACCACCTCGTAGCCCTCGGCCTTCAGCCCCCTCTCGACAAGGCGGGCGTAGGCGGCGGACGCGGGCTGGTTGTACGAGACGACGGCGGCCGTACGGGCACCGTGCTCGCGCTTGAAGTAGCGGTAGACCTCGGTGCCGCCGTACTGCTTGCCGTCCCAGCCGGTCGTGCCGCTGCGGGGCGCGAGGCTGCCGTAGATGCCGTAGAGGTGCGGATAGGTGTCGTAGGCGGCCCCGATGGGCTGGCCGCCGATGTCGGGCACGCGCGCGTGTGAGACGCGGGAGGCGCCCGCGTAGTCCAGGGCGGTGGTGGCGACCAGGGCGACGACCTTGTCCTCGTCGATCAGCTCGTGCACGCACTCGTTGTTGCCGACGCCGCTGCCGCCGTCGTCGCACTCGCGCACCTCGACCCGGCGCCCGTCGACGCCCCCGCGCGCGTTGAGGCGGTCGAAGAAGGCCTTGGCGCCGTCGCGCGGGCCGGTGAAGGCGTTGCCGCCGACCGGGCTGGTGGCGCTGGTGATGATGCCGACCCGGATCGGGGTGCGCTCGCCCGCGGGCGCCGAGGGAGTGCTCCGGTCGCGGTGCTCGAAGTCGCTCTCCGGCAGCCGGCTGCCGCACGCCGTACTCAGAGCCAGCACCATCACGGCGATCGCCGCCTCAGCACCCCGGGATCGGCGAACCATTGCCGCTCAACTGGACCAGCGCGCACAGCGTCTTGGCGGACACCTTCCAGGTGCCGTCCTGTTCGACGGCGGTTCCGGAGGCGTTCGGCAGGGCGGTCGCGCCCTTCAGGGTCAGGTCGTACGTCACGTTCGCCTCGGTCGGCGAGGTGAACTCGACCTTGGAGACCTTCGCCTGGACCTGTCCGCCGCGCTCGTCACCGCTGAACGCCTGCAGGACCGGCGCCATCCGATCGCCGTTCTCCAGGACGGTCTGCTTGTCCTCCATGGACGTCGCCGGGTCGAAGAACTTCTGCCAGTTCTGCTTGATCTCCGTCTCGGCCGCCCCCGCGTCGGCGGGTGCCGTCGCGGCCGGCGACTGCCCGCCGGGTTCGGTCTGCTCGACGGTCGGTGTCGGCGGCGTCTCGTTCCCGCCGCCTCCCTCGTCGTCGCTGCAGGTCGTGAGGGCCGGGGTGAGGAAGAGGAGCAGGGCCGCGGCGATCGCGGTCCCCCGTCCGGCCGACCGTGGGCCGCGCCCCCTGTGTGACTTCCGTCGCCTGACGTCGCTCCCGAGAACCATCTGGCTCACCACCGGGTGTCGATCCGGGCCGTGTGCGCCCGGTGCTTTCAGGGTCAGCTTGCAGGAGGCATAGTGCAAGTCCATTGGCGGACATGGAATAGCGCCAGGCACATGCGCAGAAACCAGACGTGCGTGCACTGAAATCCCTACGCGCACGCACCGAAACCCGACGTGTGGGAGCCAGCGATGCGGACAGCCCGACTGCGGACCGTGCACCCGGTGATCTGGGCCGGCTGGGCCGCGCTCGCGGCCGGTGCGGTGCTGTGCGTCATCGGCTGGTACGGCGTCTCCGGCGAGCGGTTCGCCGAGCGGCAGCTGCCGTATCTCGCGTCCTGCACGGTGCCCGGCGCCGCGCTGATCATCGCCGGGTCCGTCCTGCTGACCCATGGCCGGGGCGCGCTCGCCGCCGCGCGCGTGGAGGAGCTGTACGGCCTTCTGGTGGCCGCCGAGCCCGCCGACGCCGAGGAGTCCGGCCAGTCGCCCACGGCGCCGCTCGCGGTCAGCGGGGACCTGCTGATGGTGCCCGGGGGCACCCTCTGGCACCGCGCGGACTGCCCGCTGGTCGCAGGGAAGGCGGAGGCCGTACCGGTCGATGTGAAGCTGGTGAGGAGTGGCGAACTGGGCCCGTGCCCGATCTGTGAGCCCGCCGAAGCGGATCACTGAGGCGGATGACCGATGTCCTCGCTGACGTACGACCTCACCCTGGCCGGCCTGTCGGTCGGCAGCGCCGCCGCGCTCACCGGGATCGGCCTGATCGTCACCTACCGTGCGACCGGCGTGCTGAACTTCGCGCACGGGGCGATCGCGATGGTGTGCGCGTACGCGCTGCGCCAGTGCGTGGTGGAGTGGGGCTGGCCGCTGTGGGCGGGCGCGACGGTGACGCTGCTGGTGCTGGCGCCCGGTATCGGGATGGCGCTGGAACGGTTCGTCTTCCGGCCGCTGTCGGTGCTGGGCAGCGACCCGGCGCAGACCCTGGTCGCGTCCATCGGCGTGTTCGTGCTGCTGGTGGGCGGCGCCGCGCTGCTGTGGGGCCAGGGCGCGCGGGACGACGCGCCGGAGCTGGTGTCGGCGGACCCCTGGGGTCAGCTGGCGGTGGCACTGCTGCTGGCGGCCGGCGTCGGCGCGGTCATCCGCTGGACCCGCTTCGGCCGAGAACTGCGGGCCGTGGTCGACGACCGCCAACTGGCCGTCCTCGGGGGCGTCGACGCGGACCGGGTGGCGGCCGCGGGCTGGGCGTTCGGCTCGTTCACGGCGGGCCTGACGGGCGTCCTGCTGGCGCCGTACGTGCGCCTGGACCCGTACGGCCTGCCGCTGCTGGTCATGGAGGTCGTCGCGGTCGCGGTGGCCGCCCGGATGCGCAGCCTGCCGGTCGCCGTGCTGACCGCGCTCGGCATCGGGGTGGCGCAGAGCCAGCTGACGCGCCTGCACCCGACGGGCTGGGGCGCACCCTTGCTGCAAGCCGTCAGCACGAACCTCTTCGTCGTCGCCCTGCTGATCGCGGCCCTGGCCCTCCCCCGCGTGGGCACCCGCGACGCCCTCCCGCGCACGGCCACCGCGCGCGTGCCGACTCCGCCGGGCGCCTGGATCGTGGCGGCGGTGCTCTTCCTGCTCCCGCTGGGCTTCGCGGGCTCGGACCTGCATACGTCGGTGCAGGTGCCGGCGCTGGCCGTGGTCCTGCTGTCCCTGGTCGTGGTCACGGGCCGCGGCGGCCAGATCTCCCTCGGCCAGGCGGCGTACGCGGGCCTGGGCGCCCTGTTCACGGCCCTGCTGGCGGCCGGCCGCTTCCCGGGCCTGCCCCGCCTGCCGGAGCTCGCGGCCCTGGCCCTGGCGGTCGTCCTGGTGGCCCCCCTGGGTCTCCTGACCGGCTGGCCGGCGATCAGCCGCCGGGGCCTGGCCCTGGCGCTGGTGACCTTCGCGGTGGGCGTCGGCGTGAGCCGCTTCGTGTTCGCCCAGCCCTACGCCGTCTCGGGCCTGTCCCTGGGCCGCCCGGCGGGCTTCGAGGGCGACCGCGCGTACTACGTCCTGGAACTGACCCTCCTGGCGGCCGCCCTCCTGGCGACCTGGCTGCTGCGCCGGGGCCGCACGGGCCGGGCCCTGGCGGCGATGCGGGACCACGAGCCGGGCGCGTCGGCGGCAGGCGTCCAGGTGCCCTCCCTGAAACTCCTGGCCTTCGTCTCGGGCGCGGCCCTGGCGGCCCTGGGCGGCGGTCTGCTCGGCATGGGCCTGCGCGCCTTCGACCCGTCCGCCTACGACCCCGTCCGCGGCCTCCTCTGGTTCGCCGCGGTGGTCGTCCTGGGCGCCGACAGCACCCTGGGCGCCCTGGCCGCGGCAGCCCTCCTGGTGGGCCTGGACGCGGGCGCCCGGGGCGGGGTGGCGGCTGCCCTGATCGGGGTGCTGGCGGTGCTGGTGGGACGGTTCCCCGGGGGGCCGTACGAGGCGGCTCGGACGGCGGCGGGGAGGTTGCGGGGGCGGCGCAGGGTGACGCTGACGGCGTTGGGGGTGGAGGTGCGGGGGCGGCTGCGGACGACGGCTCACCGCGCGGCGCCACCCACGGTGGCACGATCAGCCGCCGACGGCGCTCGGCCCCCACAGGGGCCACCCGCACCCGACGACGAAAGCCGCACGGGCGGTGCGGGCAGGAAACCCAACGCGGCCGCAGGCCGCGTGCCCACCCACGCACCCGCGCCCGACGAGGCCACCCTCACCACCCACCACCTCCAGGCCCGCTATGACGGCTTCACCGTCCTGGAGGACATCACCCTCACCGTCCCCCCGGGCCGGGTCACCGCCGTCATCGGCCCCAACGGCGCAGGCAAAAGCACCCTGTTCCACTGCCTGGCCGGCACCCACCGCCCCACCCGAGGCCAAGTCCTCCTCGGCACCCGAGACATCACCCACCTGCCCGCCCACGCCCGCACCCGCCTCGGCATCGCCCGCACCTTCCAGCAACTGGCCGTCTTCCCCTCACTGACCGTTGCCGAGAACGTCCGCGTAGGCGCCGAACAGGGCCGCCTCCAGGACCCGTCGGCCGTGGAACGATCCCTGCGCCTCCTGGGCCTGGACGGCCCCGTACGCTCCCTGCCCGCCGCCGGCCTCCCCACCGGCACACTCCGGCGCGTCGAGCTGGCCCGGGCCCTCGCCGGCAGCCCTCGCGTACTGCTGCTCGACGAGCCCGCCGCCGGCCTGGACACCGCCGAGGTCACCGCACTGACCCGGATCCTGAAGGCCCTCGCCGCCGACGGCACCGCCCTGCTCGTCGTCGAGCACGACCTCGACCTGGTCGCCGACCTCGCCGACACCGTGCACGTCATGACGGCGGGCCGCATCGTCGCCTCCGGCCCGCCCGACCGCGTACTCGACGCCACAGGCCCCCAGGAGACCCCGGCATGACCACCACCATCGCCCTGCGGCACGCGCGCGTGCGCTACGGCCCGTTGGAGGCCCTGCACGGCGTCACCCTCGCCGCCCCCGGCCCCGGCCTCACCGTTCTGCTGGGACGGAACGGATCCGGCCGTACGACCGCCCTGCGCGCCCTGGCCGGAACGGTGCCCCTGTCCGGCGGCACGGTGGTGTGGGACGGCACCGACATCACCCGTGTGCCCGCCCACGAGCGGGCCCGCCGCGGACTGTGTCTGGTCCCCGAGCGCCAGGCCGTGTTCGGCTCCCTCACGGTGCGCGAGAACCTCGAACTCGCGGCACACTCGTACGACAACGCCCTCGACGCCTATCCCGCCCTGGAGCCCCTTCTCACGCGCCGCGCCGGCACCCTCTCCGGCGGCGAGCAGCGCATGCTCGCGCTGTCCCGCGCCCTGCTGGCACGCGCACGCGTGCTGCTCGTCGACGAGCCCACGCAGGGCATGTCGCCCGCGGTGGCCGCCCGTACGTACGAACTGCTGAGCGAACTCGACGCCTGTGTGGTCGTCGCCGAGCAACGAGTGCCGCCCGTCCTGCGCGGCCGGACGGCACTCGTCCACGAACTGCGGCGCGGCGCGGTCGTGTTCAGCGGCGAGACAGACGAATGGGAGCGCCGTGCAGCGCACCGAACCGGGTCGAGCCCTTCCGGAGGAGCAGCGACGCCCCCAGGGACGCGCCCGAGGTCAGCCGGTCCGTGACGTTCAGTTTCCAGGTCTGTGTACGGCCCGAGAGCCCGTACCGCCTGGAGCAGTGCGGCCAGGCTCCCCACCCCTGCACGGCCACCACCTTCTTGGCGATCGCGATCTGCTCCTTGCGGGTGGCGAGATCCGCGCGCGGGGCGTACTTCGCGCCGCCGAAGCCCACCCAGGTCCGGTGGGAGAACTGCAGGCCGCCGTAGTGGCCGTTGCCGGTGTTGATGTGCCAATTGCCGCCGCTCTCGCACTTGGCGACGCAGCCCCAGGGCCACTGGTCCTTGGCACAGCCGAACACCGCGGGTTTGGGAGGCGGTCCAGGGGCCGGTCGTGGCGGCGCCGTATGGCTTGCGCGTGTTGTGTGCGTGGCCGGCGCTGCCTGCGACGTTCCCGGGGCAACTGCGGTGAGCAGTGCGGCGGCGATGACGATCGTGAGCGGTGTGCATTTCATATGAGCACGCTAGGCAGCTTGTTGCGCTCAGCCGTCGCGGCGCGTCCGAGGTGCCGCGGGGCCCCACCCGGTCGGCGGACCGGGTGGCACCCCGTGCCTCTGCGGGGAGCGACACTCAGAGTTCGAGGCGCTGCCCAGGCACGATCAGGTCGGGATCACCGCCGATGGCGGCCCTGTTGGCAGCGAAGATCCGCTGCCATGTGGTCCCGTGCCGGGCGGCGATGCCGCTCAGCGTGTCGCCCTCGCGGACGGTGTAGTCACCACGGGACGAGCCACGGGTCGTGTGTCCCGACGAACGCTCCGGCGTCCGCGCCGGATTCGATGGGGCCGCCTCGGTGTTCGACGGAGCTGCCTTGCTGGAGGAGGAGGCCGCCGAGCCGGTGGCGGGAGCCGCGGGTGCGCTCCCGTACGCTCCGGCCCGGGCCGAACAGGTCGGCCACGCGCCCCACCCCTGGGCACGCTGGACCTTGGTGGCCACTGCGATCTGCTGGGCCTTCGTGGCCCCGTCCGCCGTCGGTGCGTAGGCCGTTCCGCCGTACGCGCGCCATGTGGAGGCGGCGAACTGCAGTCCGCCGTAGTAGCCGTTGCCGGTGTTGATGTGCCAGTTGCCCCCGCTCTCGCACTGTGCGATGCGGTCCCACACTCCGCCGTCCGCCGCCGCGGCGTTGCCGGTGGCGGCCAGCAGCCCGAGCGGGGCGAGCAGTGCAGCCCCGGCGAGGACCGCCGTCGTACGAGTCCGGCTCCCGTTCGGAGCCTTCGGCGCCTTACGAGCGATGTCGTGAGTGTTGTCGGCACATTCGGACATGTAGTTCCCTCCCGAAGGACTCGGGGTCCCCCAAGACGGAACGCCACTGCGCACGCCATGGGGCGTGTGAGTCGCGCCCGCCCCGTCCGCCGAGGGTCGGTGCTGAGTGCTGGCTGGTGCGGTCGGCGGACGTACCCGAGCGGTGCTCGTTGCACACGGCCGAGGAATGTAGGGAGGCCGAGCGGCCGGTATCAACCAACTCCTTGTCATTCCAGGCCAGTTCGCCGTTACCTCCGGTATCAGCGATTTTCGGCCACCCACTTCATTCGCTGATTTCGGGATTTGTCGACCAGTCACCTCAGTGATCTGTGACCCACCTCACGCAACCAACTTCCTTGGAAATCCAAGGACTTGACGGTGAGTGCGCAATTCCGTACGCGAGGTGACCGTGCGCGGTGGATGGTTCGATTCCGTTCGGTGTGGTGCGTGACTCCCGCCACAGATCACCCGTTGTCTTCTTCATGAGCCCGGGACCCGCCCGGTTCACGGGCCGGGAGCCACCCGGCCCCGCCACGCCACATCCCGAGGAGCCACCCGTGCCGCGCATGCTCGACGTCAGCGACGAGGTACGTGCCGAGATCGGCGACGACGAAGCCGACCGGCTGCTCGCCGGAGACAACGCCCCCGGCAGTTACGACTGCACGTCCTGCCGCACCCCGGGCGACTCCGAACAGGAGCGCACCAGCACCGTCCTGTTCATCGGGGACGAGACCGCCGTCCTCGCCTTCGCCCACGCCACCTGCCTGCCCTCTCAGGTCGTCCAGGTCACCGAGGCGCAGCTGCAGGGCGCCGTGAAGTCCATCACCGGCGACCGGGTCGACCTGGAGCCGGACACGATCGTGCCGGAGCAGGCCGTTCTCGGGGTGACCAGCGGACTGGTGCTGATCGCTGGGGAGTTGCACCCCGCGCTGGTCGTCGAGCCGACCGGGCCCATCGTGCGACCCGGGGCGGTCGGCTCCGGGGACGACTTCCTGCCGCTGCTCATCGAGCAGGGGTTCATGCCGGCGACGGAGCTGGCGGATGTGCCGCCCGTACTGCACGGCTGGTCCGTGCTGCTGGCCATGGGGCAGCTGCACGCGGTTCTGCAGCCGGGCACGAATGGGGGGCAGCCGGTCGCGTGGTGGCAGGCGCACCAGCCGTTGCTGGTGACGGACGGCTGGCGGGCCGCCGCGAACAAGCATCAGCAGGTACTGATGTTCGCCGCACCCGTGGGGTCCATCGGGCGTCAGCCCAGGGAGGACCTGCTTCGGGAGGCTCTGGACAAGGCCGCCGCCAACGGGAAACTGGTCGCGGCCGCCCTGCCGCTCGCCGGCACCTGAGCGCGGTTCCCGCCCCCTGAGGCGTTGCCCGCGCCCCTGATGAGCAGGCGGTCCGTCACCACGGCCGCATCTCTTCGAGCGCGGTGTCGTTTGGACATACGTGCATGCATACGACGTTCCCCGCCTTCAGGGCGGCCCATCGGCCACGCCCATCTACGACGCGCTCTACGCCGAGTACGTCAAGTCCTTCCGCTCGCTGCCGGGTGACCGCAGTGGCGAGGAGGACCTGGGGTTCACCGCGTTCGGGAACATTCCGCGGAGCACGGGCCCGTACGGCGGCCATCGCCCGGGGTCGTTCAGCAGCTCGTACAGCGCCTACAGCGCGGGGGCCCACAGCGCCCGCCACGGCACCGGCCACGGCGCCGGTCAGCAGCCGCAGTGGCAGCGCGTCGGGCACATCGGCCCGCAGGGCTCGGGTATGCACCACGTCCCGGCCGCGCTGCCCCCGGCACGCAGAGGCTGAACACACGGAAGGGCGGCCCGATCAGGGCCGCCCTTCCGTGTGCGTGCGCCACGACTTCTCGCGTGCACTACTTCATCCTGCTTCCGCTACTTCTTCTTGCTCCCGCGCTTCTCACGCACCCGCACCGAGATATGGATCGGCGTCCCCTCGAAGCCGAACTCCTCGCGCAGCCGGCGTTCGATGAAGCGGCGGTAGCCCGCCTCGATGAAGCCGGAGGCGAAGAGCACGAACCGCGGGGGCTTGGTGCCGGCCTGGGTGCCGAAGAGGATGCGGGGCTGCTTGCCGCCGCGGATGGGGTGGGGGTGGGCGGCGACCAGCTCACCGAGGAAGGCGTTGAGCCGACCGGTCGGGACCCGGGTCTCCCAGCCCGCGAGGGCCGTCTCGATCGCGGGGACGAGCTTCTCCATGTGCCGCCCGGTGCGCGCCGAGACATTCACCCGGGGCGCCCACGCGACCTGGCCGAACTCGGTCTCGATCTCCCGCTCCAGGTAGTAGCGGCGCTCCTCGTCGAGGGTGTCCCACTTGTTGTAGGCGATCACCATCGCGCGGCCCGCCTCGACGGCCATCGTCACGATCCGCTGGTCCTGGACCGAGATGGACTCGGAGGCGTCGATCAGGATGACCGCCACCTCGGCCTTCTCGACGGCGGCCGCGGTGCGCAGCGAGGCGTAGTAGTCGGCGCCCTGCTGGAGGTGGACGCGCTTGCGGATGCCGGCGGTGTCGACGAACTTCCAGGTGACGCCGCCGAGTTCGATGAGCTCGTCGACCGGGTCACGGGTGGTGCCGGCCAGCTCGTTGACGACGACGCGCTCCTCGTTCGCCACCTTGTTCAGCAGGGAGGACTTGCCGACGTTCGGGCGGCCGATGAGCGCGATACGGCGCGGTCCGCCGATCCCGGCGCCGCCGAAGGTCTGCTCGGGCGCCTCCGGCAGGGCCTCCAGGACGGCGTCCAGCATGTCGCCGGTGCCACGGCCGTGCAGGGCCGAGACGGGGTGCGGCTCGCCGAGGCCCAGGGACCACAGGTAGGTCGCGTCGGCCTCGCCACTCGGGCCGTCGACCTTGTTGGCGCACAGCACCACGGGCTTGCCGGCCTTGCGCAGCAGTCGTACGACGGCCTCGTCGGTGTCGGTGGCACCGACCTTGGCGTCGACGACGAACACGACGGCGTCGGCGGCCTCGATGGCGTACTCGGCCTGCGCGGCCACGGAGGCGTCGATGCCGAGGACGTCCTGCTCCCAGCCGCCGGTGTCGACGACCTTGAAGCGACGGCCCGCCCACTCGGCCTCGTAGGTCACACGGTCGCGGGTGACGCCGGGCTTGTCCTCGACGACCGCCTCGCGGCGGCCGATGATCCGGTTGACGAGAGTCGACTTGCCGACATTCGGCCGGCCGACGACGGCGAGGACGGGCAACGGCCCGTGCCCGGCCGCCTCGATGGCACCCTCGACGTCCTCGAGGTCGAAGCCCTCTTCCGCGGCGAGCTCCATGAACTCCGCGTACTCGGCGTCGCCAAGCTCTCCGTGGTCGTGCCCGTCGGGCGAGCCCTCGGAGTGGATGTGGTCGTTCATGAAGTCCGTACCTCGTCGTTCATCGTGGTGATCGGTGGGCCACCCGGTTGTCCCCCGGCTGATCCACTACTCAGTGTCGCCTAGCGACCGGTCAGTCGCCTGGCGTTTTCCAGGTGCTCGGTGAGCTGCTTCTGGATGCGCTCGGTCGCCTCGTCCAGCGCCCTGCGGGTGCGCCGCCCGCTGCCGTCGCCCGCCTCGAAGGGGTCGCCGAAGACGACGTCGACGCGGCTGCGCAGCGGAGGCAGCCCCTTTATCAACCGGCCGGGCCGGTCGGAACTTCCCAGCACGGCGACCGGGACGATCGGGGCGTTGCCGCGCACCGCGAAGTACGCGAGCCCGGCCCGCAGCGCGGCGAAGTCGCCCTCGCCGCGGGTGCCCTCGGGGAAGATCCCGAGGACGCCGCCGTTGTCCAGCACGCTCAGCGCCTGGGTGATCGCCGTGCGGTCGGTGCTCTCTCGGTCGACCTTGACCTGCCCGATGCCGAGCAGGAACGGGTCGAGCGGCCCGATGAACGCTTCCTTCTTGATCAGGAAGTGGGTCGGCCGGGGCGCCACACCCATGACCATGGGGCCGTCGATGTTGTGGGAGTGGTTGACCGCGAAGATCACCGGCCCGGTGGCGGGCACCTTCCAGGCGCCCAGAACCCGCGGCCGCCACAGCCCGAACATCAGGCCGACGCCGATGCGTCGCCCGACGTCGGCACCCCGCTCGGAGGGAGCTGTCACTTCGCGGCCCGCTTCTCCTCGACGAGCGTGACGACGCACTCGATGACCTGCGTCAGCGTGAGCTCGGTGGTGTCCACCTCGACCGCGTCGTCCGCCTTGGCGAGCGGCGAGGTCTTGCGGCTGGAGTCGGCCGCGTCCCGCTTGATCAGGGCCTCGCGGGTGGCGTTGACGTCGGCGCCCTTCAGCTCACCGCTGCGGCGGGCGGCGCGAGCCTCCGGGGAGGCGGTGAGGAAGATCTTCAGGTCGGCGTCGGGCAGCACGGTCGTACCGATGTCGCGCCCCTCGACGACGATGCCCCGCTCGGCGGAGGTGGCCAGCGAGCGCTGCAGCTCGGTGATCCGGGCACGCACCTCGGGCACCGCGCTGACGGCGCTGACCTTGGAGGTGACCTCCTGGGTGCGGATCGGGCCGGACACGTCGGTGCCGTCGACGGTGATCGTCGGGCCCGCCGGGTCGGTGCCGGAGATGATCTCGGGCTTGCCGGCCACCGCGGCGATCGCGGTCGGGTCCTCGATGTCGATGCCGCTGGTCACCATCCACCAGGTGATCGCCCGGTACTGGGCGCCGGTGTCGAGGTAGCTCAGCCCGAGCTGCGCGGCGACGGCCTTCGACGTGCTCGACTTGCCCGTGCCGGAGGGGCCGTCGATGGCGACAATCACGGGCTTGGCGGCACCGTTTTCCACGGGGGGACACCTTCCTGGTGCGGTGTGGCGGGAGTGTGGGGACGCGAGAGCGCCCCGCACAAGGTTACTGGGTCCCCATCACTCGTCCGGCCGCGCGCCGTCCCGGCGACTCTCTGGCGCCGGTCCAGGCACTCCAGCCCGTCCGGCGTTTGAGGACGAGGCCCTTTAAGGGCCGAAGCGGGGGTCTGAGGGCGGCAGCCCCCAGGGACGGGACGGGTAGGGGCGGCGGGGGCGAGACTCCTACTGCCGAATCGCCCAGCCCCGCTCCCGCAACGCCGCCGACAACACCGTCGCCGCTTTCGGCTCCACCATCAACTGCACCAGACCGGCCTGCTGCCCCGTCGCATGCTCGATCCGCACGTCCTCGACGTTGACCCCGGCCCGCCCGGCATCCGCGAAGATCCGCGCCAACTGCCCCGGCTGGTCGTCGATCAACACGGCGACGACCTCGTAGACCCGCGGAGCGGCCCCGTGCTTGCCGGGCACCCGAACCTGCCCGGCGTTCCCACGCCGCAGCACGTCCTCGATGCCGGAGGTCCCCTCCAGCCGCTTCGCCTCGTCGGCCGACTGCAGCGCCCGCAGCGCCCGCACCGTCTCCTCCAGATCCCCGGCGACATCGGTGAGCAGGTCGGCCACCGGCCCCGGGTTCGCGGAGAGGATGTCGATCCACATCCCGGGATCGGACGCGGCGATCCGGGTCACGTCCCGAATGCCCTGACCACACAGTCGAACGGCCGCCTCCTCGGCGTTCTCCAGCCGCGCGGCGACCATGCTGGACACCAGATGAGGCATGTGGGACACCAGCGCGACCGCGCGGTCGTGGGCGTCGGCGTCCATCACCACCGGCACGGCACGGCAGTGCGAGACCAGTTCCAGGGCGAGGTTCAGCACCTCGGTGTCGGTGTCCCGGGTCGGCGTGAGCACCCAGGGCCGGCCCTCGAAGAGGTCACCGGTCGCCGCCAGCGGGCCGGACTTCTCGCGCCCCGACATGGGATGCGTACCGATGTAGGACGACAGGTCGAGCCCGAGCGCCTCCAGCGCCCGGCGCGGCCCGCCCTTGACGCTGGCCACGTCGAGGTAGCCGCGTGCCACGCCCCGGCGCATGGCGTCGGCGAGCACCTCGGCCACGTGCGCGGGCGGGGAGGCGACGATCGCGAGGTCGACCGGGCCCTCGGGCGCCTCGTCGGTGCCGGCGCCGAGCGCGGCCGCCGTACGGGCCTGCTCGGGGTCGTGGTCGGCGAGGTGGACGACGACACCGCGCCCGGCCAGCGCCAGCGCGGCGGACGTACCGATGAGGCCGGTGCCGATGACGAGTGCGGTTCTCACTGGGCGATGTCCTTGCGCAGGGTGGCCGCGGCGCCGAGGTAGACGTGCGCGATGTCGGCGCGGGGCCGGTCGGACTCGATGTGCGCGAGGACACGTACGACCCGCGGCATGGCGCCCTGGATGTCCAGTTCCTGGGCGCAGATCAGCGGTACGTCGACGATGCCGAGCTTACGGGCGGCGGCCGCCGGGAAGTCGCTGTGCAGATCGGGCGTGGCCGTGAACCAGATGCTGATCAGGTCGTCCGCGCTCAGCCCGTTCCGCTCCAGGATCGCCGTGAGCAGGGCCCCGACCTGCTCGTCCATGTGGCCGGCCTCGTCCCGCTCCAGTTGGACGGCCCCCCGGACCGCTCGTACCGCCACGGCTCTGCTCCTTGCTGCTGTACGGATCGCCTCTTCGACTCGCCAGCCTAGTCAGCCCGCGTGCGGCGGACGCAGGTCGCCCGCCCGCTGAGACACCGGGGACCCGGGTGGTCGGCTTTGAGTCAATGTCACCCGTCCATCCCGATTGCGCTACCGGACCGCGAACGCCTCCGTACGCCTCTGGACGGCGGGGCACAGGTCCGCTCTCATTGGCAGGAAGCTCGCCTCGGGGGAGGCCTCATGAAGCGTCCCGGCCCCTTGCTCACCCTTCTCGCGGGACTGTTGGCCGGCGTGTTCCTGCTGTCGCTCAACGCGACGACGGGGACGAGGAACGCGTCGTCGTCCGCGCCCTCGCCCGGGTCGTCGCCCTCGTCCGCGGACACCACGAAGGAGTCGCCCGCGGCGACACCGTCACCGGCGCCCACGCAGACGACTCCGTCGCCGTCACCGTCGCAGACCCCTGTCCCGAACGCCGGCTACACGGGCCGCACCGACGACGACTCCTCCGCCGTGGCCGTCACCCTGCGCGACGGCAGGGCGATCGCGTACTTCTGCGACGGCCGCGCCAAGGAGTCCTGGCTCAAGGGCGACGTGAACGACGACGGGACGATGCGGCTCACCGGCAAGGACGGCTCCGTGCTGAACGGCACTCTCAAGGAGGGCAAGCGGATCCGCGGCACGGTCGACATCGACGGCGGGCACTACGCCTTCACCGCCGACAGGACGAAGAAGCCGTCGGGCCTGTACCGGGCCACCGCCACCGTGCGCGGCGCCGAGGTCGACGGCGGCTGGATCGTGCTGCCGGACGGCCGGCAGGTCGGCGTCCTCACCCGCGACGGCCGACCCTCGCCCGCCCCGCGGATCGACCCCGAGACCGGCGCGGTGACGGTCGACGGACAGCAGCTGACGGCCCGCCCCGCGGCCCCTTGATCCTTTCCCCGGCCTCCCCGACCCGTCCTCGATCCCCCCTCCTCACGGGAGTCGATCATGACCGTCGACCCGAACGCCGCCACCCAGGACTTCCCGTCCCCGCAGCCCGGCCACCGCCGCCCGAGCCCGGCCCGCTACCTGGTCCCGGCGCTGGTCGCCGGCGCGGTCGCGGTGGGCCTCGGGGCGTACGGCAAGGTCCACGACCCGTCGGGGACGGCCTTCAACCTCGCCGGGTTCAACAGCACCGGCGCGGTCAAGTCATGGCTGGCGACGGGGGCGATCTTCTTCGCGCTGGTCCAGGTGGTCTCCGCGTTCATGGTGTACGGCAAGCTCCCGGGGCCGGCCCGGTCGTCCGCGCTGCACCGCTGGTCGGGCCGAGTGGCGTTCCTGCTGGCCGTACCCGTGGCGGTGCACTGCCTGTACGCGATGGGCTACCAGACGTACGAAACACGCGTTTTCTTCCACTCTGTCCTGGGTTGCTTCTTCTTCGGTGCTTTCAGTGCAAAGATGCTGTTGCTCCGGTCGGAGCGACTTCCCGGCTGGCTGCTGCCCATCGTGGGCGGAGTGGTCTTCGCCGCTCTCACCATCATCTGGCTGACCTCCGCCCTCTGGTTCTTCCGCACCTTCGGAGTGACGACATGAGCTTCCGTCCGACGCGGCGCACGATCCTCATCGCGACAGGCGGGGCCGGCGCGGCGGCGCTCGTCGCCGGCTGCGGCGATTCCGGCGACAACGGCGATGCGAGCGACTCGACACCGACCTCGACCACCTCCCCCGGCCAGGACGGCCAGGACGGAGAGGAGCTGGCCGCCACAGACGACATCCCGGTCGGCGGCGGCACGATCTTCAAGGACCAGGAGGTGGTGGTGACCCAGCCGGAACAGGGCGAGTTCAAGGCCTTCTCGGCCATCTGCACCCATCAGCGGTGCACGGTCGCCACCGTCGCGGACGGCACGATCAACTGCGCCTGCCACGGCAGCAAGTTCAACATCACGGACGGCTCGGTGGCCAACCCTCCGGCGACGAAACCGCTGCCCGAGAAGCAGATCACCGTGGACGGAAATTCGATCCGCCTGGTGTGACCCGCCGCGTACGCTCCGGGGCATGCGCCCCGAGCCCCTGACACCGGTACACGACACACTGGTACGCGACCACACGATCTACGCGTGCGTGATGGGCTCGCGCGCCTTCGGTCTGGCGACGGACGGCAGCGACACCGACCTCCGGGGCGTGTTCCTCGCCCCGACACCGCTCTTCTGGCGTTTCGACAAGCCCCCGACGCACGTCGAAGGCCCCCGGGAGGAGCAGTTCAGCTGGGAGCTGGAGCGCTTCTGCGAGCTGGCCCTGCGCGCCAACCCGAACATCCTGGAGTGCCTGCACTCCCCGCTCGTGGAGCACGTCGACGACACGGGCCGCGAGCTCCTCGCCCTGCGCGAGGCGTTCCTGTCCCGCCGGACCCACGAGACGTTCACCCGCTACGCGCTGGGCCAGCGCAAGAAGCTGGAGGCCGACGTCCGCGTCCACGGCACCCCGCGCTGGAAGCACGCGATGCACCTCCTGCGACTGCTCGCGAGCGCCCGCGACCTGCTGCGCACCGGCCGTCTGACGATCGACGTGGGCGACCGGCGCGAGTCGCTGCTGGAGGTCAAGCGGGGCGAGATCCCGTGGCCGGAGTTCGAGTCCCGGATGACCCGCCTGGCGAGCGAGGCGGACGAGGCCCTCGGCCACAGTCCGCTCCCGGCCGAGCCGGACCGCAGCCGGGTGGAGGACTTCCTGATCCGGACCCGCCGCGCCTCAGCCCTCCAGCCGGGCCCGTACGACGAAGGCGTGCAGGGCGTCGTAGGCACCCGGAGCGTCGGGCAGCACTGAGGCCGCCTGCGCCTCGTCCAGCACGGCGTGCAGGCGCTCGACGTCGGCCGCCACGCGCGCGTGGTCGACGTCGGCAGTCCCGTGCTCCTGCTCCGCCTTCGCCGCGATCAGCTCCGGCAGGTAGGCCGGGGCGTCGACATGCTCCAGCAGCGTGGGCAGATGCGCCTGCACCTCACCGCCGCGCATGAGGTGGACGCCGGTGAGCAGCACCCGGAAGGTGTAGAGCAGCGGCTTGAGCTCCGCGGTCTTCTCGAACAGCCGCCACTGCGTGGTGGCGAACCCCCGGTAGTGATGGGCGTGGTGGCTGGTGAGGACGCCGGGCGCGAGCTCGGCGAGTTCGCGGTGGGCGTCCGTCGTGTGCACGACGAGCGGCGAGAGCAACTGCTCCAGCACATAGCCGTTGCGGCGCAGCATCAGCCGTACGAACTTGCGCAGGTCGTGCGTGACCAGGTCCATCTCGACGCCGTCCCGCACCCACATCCGCGTCCGCGTCTCGTCCGGCTCGCGCAGACCGACGAGGTCGGCGGCCGGCAGCAGGTGCACGCCCCGCAGGTCCACGTCGGAGTCGCGCGACGGGAAGCCGTACAGATGCGCGCCCGAGACGGTCGCGAACAGCACCGGGTCGGGCTGTTCGGCGACGACGGGTGCGAGGTCGATGTCCAGGGCGTCGATCATCCGTCAAGCGTCCCAGAGCGCCCCGAGGGTCAGCAGGTCCCCCCGGTACTCGATCCGGTCCGCCCACTCCGTCGGCCAGGCGTCGGCCCCGAGCCAGGCACCCGCGAACGCGCCCGTCAGGCACGCGATCGAGTCCGAGTCGCCGGAGGTGCAGGCGGCCCGGCGCAGGGCGGTCAGCGGCTCGTCGACGAACCACAGGAAGCACAACAGGCCACTGGCCAGGGCCTCTTCGGCGATCCAGCCCGCACCGGTGGCCAGGCACGGGTCGGTCTCGGGCGAGGCCGTGCGCACGGCGTCCTGGAGGCGGCCCAGGATCTCCAGGCACTCGTCCCAGCCGCGCGCGATGAAGTGCTCGGCCGTGGGGTCCTGGCTGCGGGTCCACAGGTCGCCGAGCCAGCGCTCGTGGTAGCGGGTGCGGTTCTCGTAGGCGTACGACCGCAGCAGGCCGACCAGCCCGGTCGGCTCGGTGCCCTGCGCGAGCAGTCGTACGGCGTGCGCGGTCAGGTCGGAGGCGGCGAGCGCCGTCGGATGCCCATGGGTGAGCGCGGACTGCAACTGGGCGGCGCCCGCGCGCTGTTCATCGCTCAGGCCGGGGACGAGGCCGATCGGCGCGACGCGCATGTTGGCGCCGCAGCCCTTGGAGTTGATCTGGCTGGCGTCCTGCCAGGGCAGATCGGCACGCTCGAGGAGGTCACAAGCCCTGAGGCAGGTGTTGCCCGGGGCCCGGTTGTTCTCCGGAGACCGGTTCCACGCCACGAACTCCGCACGCACCGGCTCCACCATGGCCTCGGGCCCGAGTACGCCCATGTCCATCGCCGACCGCAGCCCCTTCCCCACCGCCAGCGTCATCTGCGTGTCGTCGGTGACGATCGCGGGCGTCGGCAGCTCCATCTCGCGCCACGGCCCGCACTTGGCGAGGATCGACGGCACGTCGTTGAACTCGGTCGGGAAGCCGAGCGCGTCCCCGAGGGCGAGGCCGAGCAGGGAGCCGGTGGCGGCGCGCTTGCGCACGGTGGTCGTGGTCATGCGGGGCGTCCTTCGGGGGTCGGCCGGAGCAGCGGCGGGTGGAGGGTGGTCGCGGTGCCCGCGCGGTACAGCGCGGCCGGTTTGCCGCGGCCGCCGGTGAGCCGGGCGGCGCCGGGGACCGGCTCGACGAAGCCCGGCGTGGCGAGCACCTTGCGGCGGAAGTTGGGCCGGTCGAGGGCGGTGCCCCACACCACCTCGTAGACGTGCTGCAGCTCGCCGAGCGTGAACTCGGGCGGGCAGAAGGCGGTGGCGAGGCTGGAGTACTCGAGCTTGGCGCCGACACGGTCATGGGCGTCGGCCAGGATCCGGTCGTGGTCGAAGGCGAGCGGCCCCGTCTTGTCGTACGGCACCCAGCACGCCTGCGCCGCGTCGCTGCCGCCGTGCGGTTCGGGCGGGTGGGGCAGCAATGCGGTGAAGGCGACCGTGACGACCCGCATGCGGGGGTCGCGGTCGGGCTCGCTGTAGGTCCGCAGCTGCTCCAGATGCAGCTCGGAGACGTCCGACAGGCCGGTCTCCTCGGCGAGTTCGCGCCGGGCGGCCGTCTCCGCCGACTCGTCCGGCTGCACGAAGCCGCCGGGCAGCGCCCAGTGGCCCTGGTACGGCTCCTGCCCGCGTTCGACGAGCAGGACGTGCAGGACACCGTCGCGGATGGTGAGGACGGCGAGGTCGGCGGTGACCGCGAAGGGTTCGTGGGCGTACTTGTCGTAGCCCTCGGGCACGGTGGGTCCCGGCATGCCGCTCACCCCTCTTCACGGGCATCTTTATAGTCATCACGACTATTAGTCACTACGACTATAAAGAGGGTGGACGGGTTGCACAACCAACGGACGGCAAACCCGCGTCACCCCGGCAGGAAATCCCGCCGCCCCAGGAACCCCAGCAACCGCACTCCGGGACCGGCTCCCACCGGCACGGCGACCGGCGCGCCGAACCGCACACCCCGGTCCGCCTCCGCGACCACGCACCGGGCGACGGGCAGCAGCTCGGCCGCGAGCGCGACGGGCAGGGGCCGGGGCCGCCCGCAGGCCTGGGCGACGTCCCACCCGTGCACGGCGATCTCCACGGCTCCCAGGGCGGCCATCACCCGCACGTCCAGCGGCCGTTCGCCCACCAGCGCCGACTCCGGCGGCCCGGCCGCCCAGGCGCCGAGCACCGCGCACGCGCGCGTACGGAACCCGCAGGCACGGTCGACGCGCGGGACCAGCCCGATCCGGCCGCCGGTCAGGCCCTCGTACAAGGCGTCCAGCGAGTCGTCGAGGTGCCCGAGCAACTCCCCCAGGTCCCACTGGGCACACGGCGTCCCGCGCCCCAGACTCCCGGGCTCCACTCCGGCGACGCTGCCCAGCGCGTAACCGAGCGAACGTTCCAGAAGCTCCCCGGAGTTCATCGGCCCTCACCCCGCCGGCATCGCCGACACCGCCCGCACCGCCCCGCCGCACACGCCCTCAGTGGCCCCTCAGGCGCCTCCCACGGCCCTCCGGGCCCCGAGGGGGCCGGAGCCCACGCGCGGCTCTCCAGCGCCGTCAGACACGCGCTGACGGCACTCCGGTAATCGATCGTCCCCATCGCCACTCCCTCCGTCACGGATGAAGACCGGCCGAGGGGCGAAAACGAATCGGCCGGTCCCGGACACATCCCGGAACCGGCCTGCACACACGCGTGGGCCTACGACCCGCACGCACGCGTGGGCTTACAGATCGACTTCCTTCATGAGCATCCCGACCTCGGTGTTCGACAGCCGTCGCAGCCAGCCCGACTTCTGGTCGCCGAGGGTGATCGGCCCGAAGGAGGTGCGCACCAGCTTCTCCACGGGGAAGCCGGCCTCCGCCAGCATGCGCCGCACGATGTGCTTGCGGCCCTCGTGCAGGGTGACCTCGACCAGGTAGTTCTTGCCGGTCTGCTCGACGACCCGGAAGTGGTCCGCGCGCGCGTAGCCGTCCTCCAGCTGGATGCCGTCCTTGA
>NZ_BAAAZY010000005.1:352734-399784 GCF_039537145.1 Streptomyces shaanxiensis | reverse complement strand
CAGCGCCGATGGTACTGCAGGGGGGACCCTGTGGGAGAGTAGGACGCCGCCGAACAAAATTTGAAAAAGGCCCACACCTTCCGGTGTGGGCCTTTTTGTTTTTCCGTTAGCTTGAGGCGTATGAACTACGTCATCCGATCCATCCGTGCGGACGAGTGGCCCGCGGCGAAAGAGCTGCGGCTCGCGGCGCTTCAGGACCCGGTCGCGCATCTCGCCTTTCTGGAGACGTACGAGGACGCTCTGGCCCAGCCTGACTCCTTCTGGGCGGGGCGGGCCGCTCGGGCCTGTGAAGGGGCCGACGGTGCTCAGCAGATCATCGTGGAGGCGCCGGACAGGCGGTGGGTCGGGACGTTGACCGTGCTGATCGAGGAGCCGGGGACGACCGACTGGGCCGGGTATTCGGTCGAGCGGCGGCAAGGGCATGTGGTCGGTGTGTTCGTGCGGCCCGAGGAGCGGGGCGGTGGGCTGACCGAGGTGCTGTTCGACGCCGGCCTGGAGTGGGCTTGGGGGCGGGGCGCCGAGCGGGTGCGGCTCATCGTGCACGAGGAGAACGGGCGGGCCCAGCGGTTCTACCGGAGGGTGGGGTTCGTGCCCAGTGGCCTTGTCGTGCCGTTGTCCGGGAAGCCGGAGGAGAAGGAACTGGAGTTCGTCCTCGAGCGGCCGTAGGAGTCCGTTGTCCGTCGGGAGTCCGATCGGAACAACCGGTGCTGCTACACCGGGAGTTCGTCGTGCGGCCAGCGGGAGCGGGCCTGTTCCCGAGACCGGAGCAGGGCCAGGGTCGGCATACCCCGGTCCGCTCCGGTGGCCAGCAGCTCCGGGAGCTGGGGAAGCGGAGCCACGGCGGCGACGTCGTCCAGGACGAGCGTCATTGGTGGGTCGAGGCGACCGGAGGATGACCGTTCGGCCATGCGCCGGCCGCGCTCGACCACGCTTGCGGCGAGGGCCGTCAGGAGTGGCATGGCGCCCGGGTTGGCTCGGGGGTCCTCGATGGATTCACCCACCAGATAAAGCGTGCCCCCTTCATGGACGAAGGAATCCAAGGTGAGGGCATCAGTTCGGTTTGGAGTGCAGGCTTCTCGGATGTTGACGGTGTGGAGGGCGGAGAGGGCCCGGGTCGTCAACTCCTGTGCCATGTCCCGGCGTTCGGGGTGGGCTGTGAGGGCGGCTTCGAGTTCGCCTGCCGCGCCGGGTGCTGCCTTCGGGTTCGTGCGGAGGGTTCGTACGGCGTCCTGGACCTGGGTGCCCTGGGACCAGCGGTGGACGTGGCGGATGGTGCGGCCGTCGATGGCCGCGGCGTGCAGGTAGCTGCGCAGGAGCGTTTCGGCCACCGCCGCGAGAGCCTGGTCCAGTTTGGCGGTGGGGCGGACCGGTGCGAGGAGGGCGGCGGCTCTCTCCGTTGCCGTTTGTCTGTCCTCGCAGCCCGTGGTGGGGGACCAGTGGAGGCGGGACGGGGTGTCGCAGAGGTGGGTGGGGTCGTAGAGGAGGACCGGGCCCAGTTTGGATCTGGCGTCCTTGGTTGCTTGCCAGAGGGTTGGGTTCGAGGTGACTACAAGGGCCGGGCCCTCCGCGTCGCGGACTGCCTGGGTTGCGGTTGCTTGGCGGCTCTCTCTCGGGGCCACGAGGATCTTTTCCCGACCGCTCATCCGTTCGCCCAGCAGAAGGCCGTGGGGTTCCGGCTCGGGCTCCGCCTGCGGCCGCATGGGCTCCGCCTCCGTGCGCGGCGCGGGCACCTCGGCCTGGACCGGCGTAGGAGCCGTCCCAGAGCCCGAGAACCCCTCTCCTGAGCCCGATACGCCCGCCCCCGCGCCCGCGCCCGAGAGAGCCTGCTCGCCCGCACTCCCTGTCTTCGCCGCGCGCCGGCCCGCCCTGACGGCCCGCCACCTGGCCACCGTTCCCAGCACGAACACGGTCAGTACGACGAGGACCATCAACTGGCCGATGAACAGGCCCCAGAACAGCCCGTACCCCGACAGCTGTTCCGCCGGTGTGGCCGGCCAGGCGCCGGGGATGTCGTGCGGTTCCTCGATCAGGTAGCGCATGGCCAGCGGGGTGCGGGTGAAGGTGACTCCGGACGGCCAGGCGCCGTGGGCGAACAGGGCCGCCAGACCCGTCGCCGTCCACACCAGCAGCGTCATGCCGAGGAGGAAGGCGAGTACGCCGATGAGCAGGCCGTCGGGGATGCCCCCTTGGCCGTCCCGGCTGCCGCGGCCGTCCCGGTGTTCCCGGCGGTCGTCCGGTCTCACGCTGCCCCCTACGCCACCGTCGATTCGGAGTCGCCCAGGTGTTGCTCCACGAAGGCCGCCGCCCGCTCCTCCGCTTCCAGCTCGGCGGCGCGCAGGGCGTCGTCGGTCAGGTCGGTGGACGACTCGGTCATGGCGCGGTCGGTGAAGACCAGGGGGCGTTCGGTCTCGGTGACCAGGTGTTTGACGACCTGGACGTTGCCGTTGACGTCCCACACCGCGATGCCGGGAGTGAGGGTGGGGATGATCTCCACGGCCCAGCGCGGGAGGCCCAGTACCCGGCCCGTCGCCCTGGCCTCGTCGGCCTTCTGGGCGTAGATCGTCCTGGTGGACGCCATCTTCAGGATCGCGGCCGCCTCCTTCGCCGCCGCGCCGTCGACGACGTCCGAGAGATGGTGGACGACGGCGACGAAGGACAGACCCAGGCGTCGGCCGAACTTCAGCAGGCGCTGGAAGAGTTGGGCCACGAACGGGCTGGCGATGATGTGCCAGGCCTCCTCGACCAGGAAGATGCGCTTCTTGCGGTCGGGGCGGATCCAGGTGTGCTCCAGCCAAACGCCGACGATCGCCATCAGGATCGGCATGGCGATGGAGTTGCGGTCGATGTGGGACAAATCGAACACAATGAGCGGCGCGTCCAGGTCGATGCCCACCGTGGTGGGGCCGTCGAACATGCCCCTCAGGTCACCGTCGACCAGACGGTCCAGCACCAGCGCCACGTCCAGGCCCCAGGCCCGTACGTCGTCTATGGCGACGTTCATCGCCTCGGCCGACTCCGGCTCGGGGTGCCGTAGCTGCTCGACGATGTCGGTCAGGACCGGCTGGCGTTCGATGATCGTTTCGTTGACGTAGGCGTGCGCGACCTTCAGGGCGAAGCCGGAGCGTTCGTCCAGGCCGTGACCCATCGCGACCTCGATGATCGTGCGCAGCAGGGCCAGCTGGCCCGTCGTCGTGATCGACGGGTCGAGGGGGTTGAGGCGGATGCCGTGGTCCAGGGCGGCCATCGGGTCCAGGCGGATGGGAGTTATCCCCAGCTCCTGCGCGATGAGGTTCCACTCACCGACCCCGTCCTCGCCCTGGGCGTCCAGGACGACGACCTGGCGGTCGCGGAAGCGGAGCTGGCGCAGGACGTAAGTCTTCTCCAGGGCCGACTTGCCGTTGCCGGACTCGCCGAGGACCAGCCAGTGGGGGGCGGGGAGCTGCTGGCCGTACAGCTGGAAGGGGTCGTAGATGTAGCCCTTTCCGGAGTACACCTCGCGGCCGATGATGACGCCCGAGTCGCCGAGGCCGGGGGCGGCGGTCGGGAGGTAGACCGCCTGGGCCTGGCCCGTCGACGTGCGCACCGGCAGCCGGGTCGTCTCGACCTTCCCGAAGAGGAAGGACGTGAAGGCGTCGGTGAGGACGGACAGCGGGTCCCGCATCAGGTCCTACCTCCGAATGCCGGTGGCGAAGGGGAGTGTGTTGACGAATGCCCGGTGGTGCTCCCGGTCGCACCATTCCAGCTTCAGATACGACTTTCCGGCTGACGCCCGGATGGTCCGCTTGTCGCGCGCGAGGGCCTCGGGGGTACGGGAGGAGACGGTGATGTAGCCGACCAGGTTGACGCCGGCGGCGCCGCTCGCGAGGTCCTCGCCGCGCTGGTCGAGGCGGGTGTGGGCGGCGACGTCGCGGGGGTCGACGGTGCGGTTCATCTTGGCGGCGCGGCTCGCCTCCGCCTCGTCGTTGGTCTTCTCGGTCAGCATGCGCTCGATGGCGACCTCGGTGGGTTCGAGGTCCATCGTGACGGCGACCGTGCGGATGACGTCGGGGGTGTGGACGAGGAGCGGCGCCAGGAAGTTGACGCCGACCGGGGTCATCGGCCACTCCTTCACCCAGGCCGTGGCGTGGCACCAGGGGGCGCGGGTGGAGGACTCCCGGGTCTTCGCCTGGAGGAACGTCGGCTCCATGGCGTCCAGCTCGGCCGGCCAGGCGTTGCGCTTCGTCATCGCCTGGATGTGGTCGATCGGGTGGTCCGGGTCGTACATGGAGTGGATGAGGGAGGCGAGCCGGCCCTGGCCGAGGGGCTGGCGGACGCGGATGTCCGCCTCCTGGAGGCGGGAGCAGATGTCGGTCAGCTCGCGTGCCATGACGACGGCCAGACCCGCGTCGCGGTCGACCTTGCCGCCGTGCGGGCGGGCCGCGCGGGCCATCGCCATCGCCTCGGCGGCCAGTTCGCGGGTGTAGTGCATGCAGGCGACGAGGTACGCGCGGTGCTGCTCGCTGCTCGTCGACACCATCGACTGGAGTTGGTCGTACGACTGCTGCAGCCATCCGGGGGCCCGCTCGTCGCCGCGTACGGCGACGTCCTTGGCGTGGGCGTCCGGGTCGGCGGGGAGGGTGCGGGCGAGCATCTGAAGGCGCGTCACGAAGCCGTCGCCGTTGGCCACGTGCTTGAGGAGGGTGCCGAAGCGGT
Source organism: Streptomyces shaanxiensis (assembly GCF_039537145.1). Classification (NCBI taxonomy): domain Bacteria; kingdom Bacillati; phylum Actinomycetota; class Actinomycetes; order Kitasatosporales; family Streptomycetaceae; genus Streptomyces; species Streptomyces shaanxiensis. The sequence goes on along the minus strand of NZ_BAAAZY010000005.1, from coordinate 395,092 downwards.
CGACGAGGGCTTCCTGGTCCTCGGAGTCGCGCAGGCCGACGCCGGGTCCCTCGATCTCGATCACGGCCGTGACGGTGCGGCGGTCGGCGTGCAGCAGTACGGCGATCTCGTCGGGCCCGAACGGGGCGGCCAGCCAGGTGACGCGGCCGATGCCGGGGGGCGGGCCGACCTCGACCTCGCGTCCGTCGACATGGGTGCCGGCCTCCATGACGCCGGAGCGGTAGGTGGTGCCCTGGCGGAGGGTGCGCTTGTAGCTGCGGTTGATCTCGAACCACTTGTAGATGGTCCGGTGCTTGTACGGCACGTAGACCGCGGCCAGCGCGAGCATCGGGAAGCCCATGAGCAGCACGATGCGCAGGGACAGGACGGGGACGAGGAGCCCGCACATCATGCCGAGGAACGCGCCGCCGATGATCAACGCGATCTCGCCGGTCTCACGGTTCCGGCCGACGACGGCGTTCGGCCGGGCGCGGCCGATCAGATATGTACGGCGGGGCGTGACCGGATGGGACACGTGGGACTGCGTCGTCAACGCCCGTCACCTCCTGAACGATTGCTGTTGCGGGTGTTGCTGGCGTGGGGGGTGTTCACCGGGCTGCCCGAGCGGGGTGCGGGTGCGGCGGAGGGGACAGATCCGCCGCCTCCGTTCGAGGAGCGCGAACTGTGCGCGGCGACGCCGCCGGAGGCGGGGTTCGAGGGGCGGGCGCCGCCCGACTGGCCTCCGCCGCCCTGGTTGTCCGCGCGGGAGCTGTGCGTCTTGATGCCCTGGGCGACGAGGGTCGCGGGAGAGCTTATGACGGCGGCGGCCTTGCCTTCGGCGCCGCGCATGATGCGGTTGTTGCGGGAGCCGGCGAGCTCGTCGCCGAAGCCCGGGACGAAGCGGTAGATCATCGCGCTGGCGAAGATGGCGAGCAGGATGATGGCCAGGCCGGAGACGACGGCGGAGAAGGCGTTCGGGCCGTCGTCGGCGGACAGGGCGCCGGCCAGGCCGAGCACTATGACGATGACCGGCTTCACCAGGATGACGGCGATCATGATGCCCGCCCAGCGGCGGACGTGGCCCCACAGGTTCTTGTCGACCAGGCCCGCGTAGACGACGGTGCCGAGGAGGGCGCCGACGTAGAGCAGGGCGGCGCGGATGACGAGCTCCAGCCAGAGGATGCCGGCGGCGAGGATGCTGACCAGGGAGACGACGATCAGCATGATCGGGCCGCCGCCGATGTCCTCGCCCTTCTCCAGGGCGCCGGAGAAGGTGCCGAAGAAGGTGTCCGTCTGGTCGCCTGTCGTCTTCGCCAGGACGTCCGTGATGCCGTCGGTCGCCGATACGACCGTGTAGAGGATCAGCGGCGTGAACGCGGACGCGAGGACCGTGAGCCAGAGGAAGCCGATCGCCTCGGAGATGGCGGTGGTGAGGGGGACTCCGCGGACGGCTCGCTTGGCCACGGCCAGGAGCCAGAGGAGGAGCGTGAGGATCGTCGACGCCGCGAAGACGACCGCGTACTGCTGGAGGAACTTGGGGTTCGTGAAGTCGACGTTCGCCGTGTCCTTCACGGCCTCGCTGAGCTTGTCGACGGTCCAGGCGGCGGCTTCGGCGCAGCCCTTGGCGAGGGAGGAGAGGGGGTCGAGGGTGGAGGTGGGGTCGGTCAGGGAGCGGCCGCCGGTGCCGGTGCCGGAGCCGCCGTTGTCTTGTTCGCAGTAGTCCTTGGCGGGGCCGACGATGAGGTCGCAGTTGTCACCTGACGGGGTCGGTGAGGGCGTGGGCGCGGCGACGGCCCGCGTGGCCAGCAGCACGACCGTGGTCTGTACGGCGGTGAAGGCGGCGGCGACCTTGAGTACGCGGCGCGGGTTAGCGGGCATACGTGAAGCCTCCGTACTCCTCGACGGCCTTGGCCATCTCGTCGGCGCTGGACGCCCGGTTGTCCCCGGGGACGGGTGCGGGGCCGTTCTTCTGGGAGAAGCTGTCGACTTTCCAGTCACTGTTTGCCCAGCGGAGCTGGAGCGTCATGGTGAACCAGTCGCTGCTGGCCGGATTGGTCGAGCTCTCCCCCGCCATGCCGAACACGCCGGTGCACCACACCTCGACGGTGGCTGCGGAGGCCGAGTAGCTCGTGACCTTGGTCCCGACCGGCACGGTGCGCGAGACGTAGGTGTTGCCCTCCGTCGCGTCGCCGTTCTCGTCAAGGCCGATGCTGCTCAGGAACTCCTTGGAATACGCCTGGTCGAGCTTGGCCGCGAGCTCGACCTGCTTGTCGGAGACGAAGACCTGCTGGACGATCTCGGCCCTGCGGGCCGGCTTGAGGATGTCGGCGGACACCAGCGTCACCGCGTAGTTGGCCGCAGCACTCTGCACGCCTTGCGCATCCTGAGCGAACCCCGCCGGAATCCCCCCGGACGCCCCCTCCACCGGCCGCGCCCCACTCGCCGCCGTAGCCGAGGATTTCGGCTGGTTTTCGTCCCCGGCCGCGGAATCGGAGTCGTCGCCTCCACGGTTCGCGAAGGCGATCGCTGCGATGAGGAGGACCACCACGCCGACCACGGTGACCAGGCTTCGGGACGACGAGCGGCCGCCTCTCCGCGCGCCCCCGTACACGTCACCGCCGCTCTCGGGCAGTCGTGTGCGGGTCTGGCCCGTTCCTCCGTAACCGCCGGAGGACTCCCGCTCGTCTCCGAGACTCATGCCGCGTACGCCCCCTCGGCGTCGGACGAAAACACGTAGGAGTACGACGGTAGCCGTGCTGGTTCCCGCGTGGGCGCGGTGTGGTGACTCGACATCAGGGAAACGCAACCTCAGCCGGTGAGCACGACGGGTGGGTGGGGGACTCGGGGAGGGACCGGGCGTGCCCGGAGCGGACGGAGGGAGCGGAGGAGACCGCCGGGGCTAGACCGCCATGCCGTACACGATGGTGAACAGCGTGCCCAGTGAGCCGATGATGAAGACGCCCGTCAGACCGGCGATGATCAGCCCCTTGCCCTGCTCGGCGCTGAACGTGTCACGTAGGGCCGTGGCGCCGATGCGCTGTTTGGCCGCGCCCCAGATGGCGATGCCGAGGCAGATCAGGATGGCCACCGCCATCACGACCTCGATCATCACCTTCGCCTCGTTGCCCAGGCTGCCGAAGGGGCCCCAGTCCGGAGCGATTCCACCGATGATGGTGTTGATGTCGCCCTTATCGGCCGCAAAGAGCATGTAAGTCACCGCCCCTGTTGGGTAGTTCCGCAGTCCCCTGCGCCGCGCAGAGGTCAGGCCTCATTCTCGCCGACATTGTCGCCGTCGTATGTCGACTTGGCGTCATTGATGGGCGGGATTCGTACGAATGGCTCGTACGGTCACTCTGTGTATCACGGCAGGTCACGCCGGGCAATGAGGCCTGAGCGGAACCTGTCGTGTGGTTCCGTCGTTAGCCCTCTTCACGCCGGGTGCCGTTTCTGGCGGCCGGTCGGGTGAGTGATCGCGCCCGTGTTCTGCGGGTGAAGGCTATCCCGGCAGCGCGAACGGGCCACGGCGGGGTGCCGTGGCCCGTTGCCGTCAGGGATGGTGACGGAGTGTCAGCGGGGTGTCAGCCGGTGAAGGCGTCCAGGCCCTGCGGGGTGCCCCAGCCGGTGGGGCCGTCGTAGCCGGTGCGGGCGGTGCAGAAGTACGACGTGGAGCAGGTGCCGTTGCTGCCCGACGTGACGTCGTTGAGCGCGGACGTGCCCGCGGCGGCGTACGGGAACCGCGCCGGGTAGGAGCCGCTGGACGGCGTGCCCGCGAGCGCGTACACGCCCGCGATGATCGGTGCGGAGGCGCTTGTGCCGCCGAAGGTGTACCAGCCGGCGGTGACGCCGTAGGAGTCGTAGACCGAGACGCCGGTCGCCGGGTCCGCGACGGCCGAGACGTCCGCGATCATGCGCTTGGCGCAGCCGCTGTCGGTCTGCCAGCTCGGCTTCGCGTCGTACGAGGAGCAGCCCGAGCCGGTGCCTTCGGTGCTGCTCGTCTTCCACACGGTCTCCGTCCAGCCGCGGGAGGTGGAGGAGGTGGAGAGTTTCGTGCCGCCTACGGCGGTGACGTAGCGGGACGCGGCCGGGTATTCGGCGCCGTAGCCCGAGTCGCCGGCGCTGACGGTGATGGCGACGCCCGGGTGGTCGAAGTACGCCGAGTCGTAGGACGGGTCCGACGACTCCTCCGAGCCGCCGTAGCTGTTGGAGACGAACTTGGCGCCCAGCGCGACCGCCTCGTTGACCGCCGTGCCCAGGTCCTCCATGGATGCCGAGGACGCCTCGACCAAGAGGATGTCGCAGTTCGGGCAGGTCGCGCTCGCCATGTCGACGTCGAGGGAGATCTCCTGGGCCCAGCCGCTGTCGGCGGTGGGGAGGGACGTCGTGGAGCCGGTCTGGCCGACCTTCTTGAAGCAGCCGTTGGCCGTGGTGCAGGCGGGGAGGTCGTACTGCGAGCGGTACTTGGCGAGGTCGGCCTCGGCGTTCGGGTCGTCGTAGGCGTCGACGATGGCGATGGTCTCGCCGGTGCCGTTGGAGGCGGCGGCAGAGGTCAGGCCGTAGGCGTCCTGGAGGTCGGACGGGCCGTAGCCGGAGGGGGTGGTGGCGTCGGCGGCCTTGGGGGTGACGTCGTTCCGTGCCGCCTGCTGCTTCTCGAAGGCGGTGATGCCGCCCGTGACGCGGAGGGAGTTGCAGGCCAGGTCGCCCTTGTGTTTGGGCGTGGCGCAGGGGGTGGCCGCCCAGGTGACCTTGGCGGGGGAGGCGGTCTGGGTCTGGGGGGTGGCGCTCGCGGCGGTCGCGGTGCCTGCGGTGCCGAGTCCGGTGAGGACGAGCGCGGCGGCGGTTGCGGCCGCGGTGCCGGCGGCGGAGGTGATGCGGCGCCATCTGCCGCGGGTTGTGGGGGAGTCGGGGGTCGTCGTGCGCAACGTAGAGCCTCCTGTGAGTGGGTGAAGAGGCCTGCGGGTGGGGGGTCCGCCGGTGCGGTTCCCGGCGGGGGCGGCGGCCCGCCGACGACTGTCGCTTGTTGGGTACGCGACAACAAGGTGGGTTTCGGAATCCTGACTTCCCTATTGCTCAGGGGCGTTGAGGATTGCCGATCAATGGCGCGGGTATGGCCGGGGAATGGCCTCGGCTTGACCCGGGGATCAGCTCTCGGCGACGTTCGTCGTGATCAGGCGGAGCAACTGCTTGGCGAGCGCGTCCTGTTCGGGGGACAGGCCCATCGCGTCGCCGATGGCGAGCGGGACGGTGATCGCGCGGTCGCGGAGCCGGGCGCCGGTGTCGGTGAGACGGATGGCGACCGAGCGCTCGTCGTCGGGTCGGCGCTCACGGCGCAGTAGGCCAGCTGCTTCGAGGCGCTTGAGCAGCGGGGAAAGGGTGCTGGACTCCAGCTGGAGGGCCGCGCCCAGGTCGCGTACGGAAATGGAGTCCTGTTCCCAGAGGACGAGCATGACCAGGTACTGCGGGTAGGTCAGGCCGAGTTCGTCGAGGAGGGGGCGGTAGCGCGCGGTGACGGCGCGGGAGGCGGCGTACAGGGCGAAGCAGAGCTGGTCGTCCAGGAGGAGGGAGCCGTCCGGGGCTGGTCGTCGGCCGGGTTCGGTGGCTGGGTTCATGGGGGCTCCTCGTTGCTGGGCCCTGGGTCCTGGGTCCTGGGTTCTGGGTTCTGGGTTCTGGTGGTGTGCGTCTGGGGTGGTCGGCAGGCCGGCACAGCCTATCTTCGGGCCCCTCGATTCTATCGACAGCGAACCAATCGTGTGCGAATCAGTTGCGCACGACTTAATAGCGCGCTACTTTCGGGATGTGCCGCCGAACCCGGCGAATCCAGCCGGGCGGGGACTGCCCGTGTGTGTGGGGTGTGCGGCACCCGATCCGAGGAGATCGCCATGACCGAGTCCAACCGCCCCGTCCTGGAGCCCGCCGCCCAGGCCTTCGCCGACGCCACCGCGAACCCGCCGTACCTGTTCGATCTCGGGCCCGCGGAGGGTCGTAAGGCCGTCGACGAGGTGCAGTCCGGTGAGATCGCCAAGCCCGCCGTCGACGAGGAGTGGGTCACCGTGTCCGGTGGGCCGACCGGCGAGGTCAGGGCCCGTATAGTCCGTCCGGCCGGGGCCACCGGGGTGCTGCCGGTGATCATCTACATCCACGGTGCGGGCTGGGTCTTCGGCAACGCCCACACCCACGACCGCCTTGTGCGCGAGCTGGCCGTTGGCACCGGTGCCGCGGTCGTCTTCCCCGAGTACGACCTCTCGCCCGAGGCGCGTTATCCGGTCGCCATCGAGCAGAACTACGCCGTCGCGCGGTGGGTCGTCGGTGAGGGGGCGGGCAAGAGCCTGGACGCGAGCCGTATCGCCGTGGCCGGTGACTCCGTGGGCGGCAACATGAGCGCGGCGCTGACGCTGATGGCCAAGCAGCGGGGGGATGTTCCGCTGGTTCAGCAGGTGCTCTTCTATCCGGTCACCGACGCCGCGTTCGACACCGGGTCCTATCGGCAGTTCGCCGAGGGGTACTTCCTGCGCCGGGACGCGATGCAGTGGTTCTGGGACCAGTACACGACCGATGAGGCCGAGCGGGCGCAGATCACCGCGTCGCCGCTGCGCGCTGACCTCGACCAGCTTCAGGGGTTGCCGCCGGCGCTCGTCATCACTGCCGAGGCCGATGTCCTGCGGGATGAGGGGGAGGCGTATGCGAACAAGCTGCGGGAGGCTGGGGTGCCGGTCACTGCCGTGCGGTATCAGGGGGTCATTCACGACTTCGTGATGCTGAACGCGCTGCGGGAGACGCGGGCGGCGGAGGCTGCTGTCGGGCAGGCGGTCAGTGTCCTGCGGGGGGCGTTCGGCGTCGGCTGAGGGTGGTGCCGGAGCGCCATCGCCGTAGGGGTGCGGTTGTCGGGCTGGTGCGGGTTGGTGCGGGCTGGTGCGGGCTCGTTGTGGCTGGTCGCGCCCCCGCGGCGGAGCCGGCTATCGATGCAGCCCCGCGCCTCTTTCAGGGCGTTGCAGGCCCCAGTGTCAAGTCGAACCGTCAGCGGGGCTTCAAGCCGTGGAGCAGGTGGTGGACCAAGCCCTCTACGGAGGTCAGGGCCGCCTCCGGGGTCAGCCAGCCGGCGGCGATGAAGCCGGCCACGCCGTGGAGGGCCGCGCCTGTGACGAGGTTGAGCTCTTCGGGGTCGCCCGCGATGATCTCGCCGCGCTTCTGGGCGTCCGCGAGGACCCGTTCGAGGCTCCCGACCGTCTCCTGGACAGCGGTGGCCATCTGCTCGGAGGCGTCCGGGTCGTGCTTGCGGGCGTACATGAGCTCCAGGAGCTCGGCGTTGTCGATGGCGAAGGTGAGGTAGGCCCGGGCCAGGGCGGTGAGGCGGGGCTCAAGGGGGAGCGCGGGGTCGTCGGCCGTGTTCAGCGCCTGGGCGAGCCGCTCGTACCCGGCCAGGGCCAGGGCGTTCAGCAGGGCCTGCTTGTCCTTGAAGTGGCGGCCGGGAGCGGCGTGGCTGACGCCGACCTCGCGGGCCAGTTCGCGTAGCGAGAGGGAGGCGACGCCCTTCTCGCGCAGGGTGTTTTCCGCGGCGGCGAGCAGGGCGGCGCGCAGGTCTCCGTGGTGGTAGGGGCGGCTCTCGGGCATGCGCACCATCGTAGCTTGATGTTGGCGCTGCCATCTTTGTTGACGCCGTCAGCATTGTTGTCATTGACAGCATTGTTGGCGGCGCCTACATTCGAAGCATGGCTGAGAAGAAGACGACCAAGCAGACATGGGACGCGACGAGCCTCCCCGACCTCGCCGGCCGCACCGCCGTCGTCACCGGCGCCAACAGCGGGATCGGTCTCAGGGCGGCGGACGCGCTGGCGCGAGCGGGTGCGCACGTCGTGTTCGCCGTACGGGATCCGGAGCGGGGCCGGACGGCGGCCGCGACGGTGAACGGCAGCACGGAGGTGCGGCGCCTGGACCTGGCGGACCTGTCCTCCGTGCGGGAGTTCGCGGATGCGTGGCAGGGGCGCCCCCTGGACCTGCTGATCAACAACGCCGGCGTGATGATGCTGCCGCAGCAGCGGACAGCGGACGGCTTCGAGATGCAGTTCGGCACGAACCATCTGGGCCACTTCGCGCTGACGAACCTGCTCCTGCCGTACGTCACCGACCGGGTCGTGACGCTGTCGTCCGGCGCCCACCGCTGGTTCGGCGCGAGGATCCGCTTCGAGGACCTGAACTGGGCGTCCGGCTACGACCCGAACCGCGCGTACGCCCAGTCGAAGTTGGCGAACCTCCTGTTCACGCTGGAACTCCAGCGCCGTCTGACGGAGTCCGGCTCCCAGGTCCGTGCCCTGGCCGCCCACCCCGGCTATGCCGCCACCAACCTGCAGAGCCACGCGGGGAGTCCGGTGATGCGCGGGTTCATGAAGATCGGCAACAGGCTCTTCGCCCAGGACGACAGGGCCGGTGCGCTGCCGACCTTGTACGCCGCCACGCAGGACCTCCCCGGTGCGAGCTACGTCGGCCCCGACGGGCTGGGCGAGATGCGGGGTGCGCCGACGTTGGTGGGGCGGACGGCGGCGGCGAGTGACGCGGGGGTGGCGCGGCGGTTGTGGACGGTGTCGGAGGAGCTGACCGGGGTGAGCTGGCCGTCGGAGGAGTCGGGGCCGGCCGGGCTGACCGGGGTGGCTGGGGGGATTGGGGCTGGTGGGGCCGGGACAGCCGGGTGAGGTGGAGTAGCTGGATGGGGTGGCGGCCGGGTGTCGATCGTGCCTCGTTCCGGGGGCCGCGAGCGCTGGGGCGCCGTGCCAGGGGGCGGCCCGGCCCGCCCGGCGTCGGCGTGCCGTCCCGAGGACCGGCCCGTCTGCCCGCAGGCCACAGGCCACAGGCCGCCTGAGCCTGCGCGCCCAGGGGTAGGAAGGCACTCGGAGGTGATCGCTCGATGCCGTCGCCGAGCCTGCTCGGGGTCTTCGCCCACCCGGACGACGAGTCCCTGTTCTCGGGCGGAGTCCTCGCCCGGCACGCCGCCGAAGGCGCTCGCACCGCGGTCGTCACGGCGACCTGGACCCCGGACACGCCGCGCGGCGCCGAACCCGCCGAGGCGCTGGAGATCCTCGGCGCCGGAGAGCCGCGGATGCTCGGCTACGCCGACGCCGGGGTGCCGCACTCCGCCCCCGGCAGCCCGCGGCTGTGCGAGGCGCCGCTCGACGAGGCGGTGGGCCGACTGGTCGTTCACCTCAGGGAGTTCCGTCCGCGGATCGTGGTCACCCACGACGCGTACGGCGGCCTGACCGGCCATCCCGACCATGTGCACACCCACCGCGTCACCACGCTCGCCGTCCAGGCGGCCGGCCTCGAACGCCTCTACCCGGACGCCGGCGCCCCCTGGCAGCCGAGCGCCCTCTACCTGGCCACGCACCCCCACTCGGCCCTCGCCGCGCTCAGCGAACTGGCCCGTGCGGGCAAGGGCATGAACACGGTCCCGGACGAACGGGTCACCGCGACCGTCGACGTGAGCCCCTGGCTGCCGCAGAAGTGGGCGGCCGTACTGGCCCACCGCACGGAGGTGGAGCGGGGAGCCGCACCCGGGCTGCTGGCCGGCTTCCCCGAGGCAGTCCGGAACGGGATCCTCTCCACCGAGTGGTACATCCGGCAGGACGCGGTCTCCCGGGCGCCTGCGCAGGCGGAGCTGACCGCTTGAGGGTGGGCCTACGGTGGCTCCTTAAGCTGCGGCCATGCTGCTGATCCACGATGGGCCGACCGATGCCGATGGCGATACCGGCGCCGATACCGCTGCCGACGCCGCCGTACCGCGCATCGGCGGAGTCCCGCTCGTCCCGGAGGGCTTCGTCTGGCCCGACTGCCGCGCGTGCGACGGCGCCATGCAGTTCCTCGCGCATCTGCCCCTCGACGGTAGTGCGGTCGCGGTCGCGGTGTTCTTCTGCCAGAACGACCCCGGCATGTGCGACGACTGGGACGCGACCGGCGGCGGCAACCGGGCCTACCTGTTCACCGGGGAGCTGAAGCCCGCCGCCGTCCCGGCCGAAGGGGAGACCCTCCTGGGCGCGGTCACCGCCTTGCGACCCCACCCCGCCGACACGCCCACGCAGCAGCCGGTCCTCGGGCGGCTGGGCGGTGAGCCCGACTGGCTGCAGAACGACGAGACGCCCGACTGCCCCCGCTGCGCGACCCCCATGGCGTTCACGGCTGAGCTCGAAGAGGGGGACGAGGCCGCCGCCTGCGCGAACTTCGGTGGCGGGGGCCGCGGTTACGTCTTCACCTGTCGGCCCTGCGCCGAGGCCGCGTTCCTCTGGCAGTGCTGAGTGCTACTCGGCCGGCAGCGCGTCCCGCATGGCCTTGGCGGTGACGGTCGGGTCGTAGCCCTCCGGGACGCCCTCGACGAGGATGATGTCGCCCTCGATGTGCCGGGAGCGCAGGGGCGCGATCTCCTGGTAGGCGGGCGAGTCCCACCACGCCCGCGCCTCCTCGATCCCGGGGAAGCCGATCACCACCACGTGCCCCGGCCAACTGCCCTCCTTCGTCTCGTGCGGCGTGACGTGCACGAGGAAGCGGCCGCCGTACGGTTCGAAGGTGGCGGGGATGCGCTCGATGTACTCGGCGATCTCCGGGTGCGGGGCGGCGTCCCGGAGGTGGGCTATGGCGTAGGCGGGCATGGCGTCGTCCTTCCGGTCGGTCGGGCTGTCGGACCGAGTTGCTCCTTGCGCTCCCGATCGTGGCACGGGGGTTCGCCGGGATCGATGACCTGCCAGGTAATGCGTCTGACGCTTCTCTCACCTTTGTGGGCCACAGTGACCCCCGATGAAGCCCACCTCCCGTACGTCCCGCACCCACCGCCTCTCCCTGTACGCCGCCAGCCTCCTCCTCGCCCTCACCTCGGCCTCCGCCGCGGCTGACGACGCCGGCACGGGTCCCCTCGGCGTGACCGCCTTCGCCGCGGCTACGGCGCGGAGCGTGCGGGTGGGCGCGCTGTTCGCGGCGGACCGTCGTGACCGTCTGCGCGGCGGTCACTTCTGCACCGCGTCCGTCGTCCACAGTGCCCACCGGGATCTCATCGTCACCGCCGCCCACTGCCTGAACGGGCGGCCGGACGATCTCGTGTTCGTGCCGGGGTACCGGGACGGCGAGGCGCCGTACGGGGTGTGGAAGGTCGGGCGGAGGTTCCTGTCGGAGGGGTGGAAGGAGAGGCGGGACGAGGACAGTGACGTGGCGTTCGCGGTCGTGGAGGACCGGGGCGGGGAAGCCGTCGAGGACGTGGTGGGCGGCGAAAGGTTCGCCACGGACACGGACACGGCCACCGGGGCCGCGGCGGTCACCGTCACCGCGTACCTCAACTCCCGTGAATCGCCGGTAAGTTGCACCAACAAGCCGCACCCGCACAGCCGTACGCAGCAGCGCATCGCATGCCCCGGCCTCAGCGGAGGGAGCAGCGGGAGTCCTTGGGTCGACGGGGACGGGGCGGTCGTGGGAGTGCTGGGTGGGCACGACGGGGGTGGGTCGACGGCGGACGTGTCGTACAGCGTGGTGCTGGGGGCGGAGGCGGCGGAGCTGTACCACGAAGCGGAAAGGGACTCCGCGTCCAACTGATCTATGTGGCAAGGTCGGTTCGGTGGACGCACTGAAGGATCGGGATCCCGCGCACATAGGCGCGTACACACTGCTCGCACGGCTCGGGGCGGGCGGTATGGGACAGGTCTATCTGGCGCGGTCGCCGGGTGGACGGCTGGTCGCCATCAAGGTGATCCGGGACGAGATCACCGACCACCCGGAGGCGCTCGCCCGGTTCCGGCGCGAGGTGGAGACGGTGCGGGCCGTGCGGAGTGCGTACACGGCGAACCTGATCGACGCTTCGTTGGATGCGGCGCCGTACTGGCTGGCTACCGAGTATGTGTCGGGGCCGACGTTGAGCAAGGCGGTGGGGGAGCGGGGGGCGTTGCCGGCCGAGACGTGCCGCGGGGTGCTCGCGGCCCTCGCCGAAGGCCTCGCGGCGGTGCACGCGCACGGTGTCACGCACCGGGACCTCAAGCCGCAGAACGTCATCCTCGCCGCCCAAGGGCCTTCGCTCATCGACTTCGGCATCGCGCGCGGTGCCGGTCAGACGGCCCTCACCGAGGCCGGGTTCGCGCCGGGTACGCCAGGCTTCACGGCGCCCGAGGTGCTGATGCGCAACGAGGTCGGTCCGGCCGCGGACGTGTTCGCGCTGGGCGCGACGCTTGCGTACGCGGCGACCGGGCGGCCTCCGTTCGGCATGGGCGAGCCGGCCGGGGTCAGTTACCGGGCCGTGCACGAGCCCATCGATCTCGCGGGCGTGGAGCCGGAGTTGGCCGCCCTCGTCGAGGCATGCGTGGCCAAGGCCCCGGCGGAGCGGCCGGGGCTCGGCGAGGTGATCGCGCGGTGCGGGGTGCGGGCGGCGCTCGTCGAGGACCCGTTCTACGCGGGGCTCGCCCAACTGGCCGAGGCGGTGCCGCAGACACCGCCGACTGGGCAGGCGGGGGCTGCGGTGCCGGTGCCACCGGCTCATCCGCCGCTGGGGGCGCATGAACTGCCCACGGCCGGTGCGCCGAACGGGTACGGGTACACGCCGACACAGGTGAGCGGGCCCACGCAGACCGCCCGCCGTCGCCGTATCGCGCCCTGGACGGTCGCCGTGGCCATGGCGGTCGCGGTCGGCGTGGGCGTGGCCCTCGTGCTCATGGCGCCGGACGACGACAAGGGGGGCGGCTCCGCCGCAGGGCGCGACAAGTCGTCCGGCCCGTCGTCCTCGGCGGCGTCGAAGGGAGCACCCGCGTACGCGGGGGACAAGCTCGACCGCACGCTGTGGTACTCCGACACCGGCGAGTGCCAACTGCCGCCGGAGGAGCGGGCAGGCAACGGTTTCATGGGCTCCATCAGCGACGCCGACGACCCGGATACCGGCACGGAGACGCTCACCCTCGACGGCAAGGTGCGGATCGGATTCCGCGACAAGGACGCGACCGAGGGCACGGCGCCCTACTACGTCACCGTCAGCGTGAAGCCGCCGCACGACATCGACCCGTCCACCGGAAAACCGGTCGAGGGACTGCTGGCCGACAACGTGAACGTGGGCTACACGAGCAAGCCCGTCGACCTGTACAGCGGCAGCGCCCCCGGAGACTGGAAGTACGTCACGTACCCGGACGACTTCAACTCCTGGGTGCGGGGCAAGCCGTCCCCCGCCATCCCCTTGACCAATGACCCCGGCGACTGGACCGTGCAGTTCCATCACATCCGTACGCCCGACGACTACACGAGCGTCTTCTGCCGTGGCTTCACGGTGAAATAACGCCACTCTCACCGGATACGGTCTTGAACAGCGGCGATATGGGGGAGGGTTGAGCCGTGCGAAAAGTATGGGTGGCCGGTGGTGTCGCGGTCGCGCTCGGCCTGAGCTTCGTGATGCTGCTCGTCGTCGGGGTGTACATCGTCGCCGGGAACCTGGTCAACGGCGTCGGCAAGGGCAGCGTCGGACTGGCCAAGGGTTCGGTGCCCGGCGCGTACAAGGCGCTCGTGCAGAAGTGGGGCAACCTGTGCCCCGCCATCAACCCCGCCCTGCTCGCGGCCCAGCTCTACCAGGAGAGCGGCTGGGACCCGGACGTCGTCAGCCACGCCGACGCCCGCGGCATCGCCCAGTTCATCCCGAGCACCTGGGCCACGCACGGTGTCGACGGCGACGGAGACGGCGACCGCGACATCTGGGACCCGAATGACGCGATTCCGTCGGCCGCGTCGTACGACTGCGAACTCGCCAAGTACGTCAAGGACGTCCCCGGCGACACCACGAACAACATGCTCGCCGCCTACAACGCGGGCGCGTACCGCGTCATAAAGGCGGGCGGGGTGCCGGCCATCACCGAGACACAGAACTACGTCACCAGGATCCGCAGCCTGGAGAAGAGCTTCGCCGCGCCCGTCAGCCGCGTGGACCCCTCCAAGCAGGCCGCCGGCGCCATCTACTACGCCCAGAAGAAGCTCGGCACGCCCTACCTCTGGGGCGGCGAGGGGACCGCCGCGGACGGTGGGCGGTTCGACTGTTCCGGGTTGACTCAGGCCGCTTACGACAGTGTCGGGATCTCCTTGCCGCGGGTCGCCAACGATCAGTACAACGCGGGGCCGCATCCGGCCAGGGACGAGCTGCTGCCGGGCGATCTGGTGTTCTTCTCGAAGGACCTCAACAACTCTCGGGCCATCCACCATGTCGGGATTTATGTGGGCGGCGGATACATGATCGACGCGCCGAGAACAGGTGCTGTGATCCGGTTCGACCCGATCGACACCCCGGACTACTTCGGAGCCACCCGAGTCACCGAAGATGGCGCGAAAGCGCTGCCCACGGCGGTTTAGACGGAGCGTGAACCCACCCCCTGAGCTGCGGTGATGGGTCTCTCTTCGATAACGTCTGCGTGATCATTCAGTGGAGTGTGGAACGTATCAACAGGGGCCGTGCGTTCCTGGTGACGTAGCCGGATCACAACCACGGGGGTGGGCGGAGCGGCGTACGCAAGATGCGCCGGAGAGACGACGAAGGGGCCGCGGCATCATGGCTGGACTCGCAGAATCCGGGTCGAACCCCGACGTCGAGCTGCTCTACGACATCAATGGCCTGGCCAAGGGCGCGCCGCGCTGGTTCGACCGGGGCATGGAGTACGTCGGTGAGTACGGGCTCGTCCTCGCTCTGATCCTGCTCGTGGTGTGGTGCTGGTGGTCCGTGCGGCGCAGGGGCGCCGAGGACGCCGCCTCGTCCGTGGCCGCGCTCGTGTGGGCGCCGCTGGCCGCCGCGGTCGCGGTGCTGGTGAACGTGCCGATACGGGGGTTCGTGGAGCGTCCCCGGCCCTTCAACGACCACCAAGGGCTCGAGGTCCTGGTGACCGGCAAGACCGACTACTCGTTCGTGAGTGATCACGCGACGATCGCCATGGCCTTGGCGGTCGGGTTGTTCGTCGCGAACCGGAAGTTCGGGCTGGTCGGGATCGGGATCGCCCTTCTCGAGGGTTTCTGCCGGGTCTACATGGGCGTGCACTATCCGACCGATGTGGTGGGCGGATTCGCGCTCGGTACGGCCGTCGCGCTGCTGCTGTCGCCGCTCGCCATGGCTCTGCTGACGCCGGTGATGTCCGCCATCGAGCGGTCGCCCCGGGTGGGGTGGTTGGTCAGCGCGCGGGGACGGTCCCGGGTGGGTGGGCAGGACGCGTTGATTCCGGGGGCTCGGAAGGAGACGGCCGGGGCTGAGGAGCGGGATCTGGCGGCCTAGGGCTCCGATTCCGACTTCGATTCCGGCTTCGATTCCGACTCCAACCCGAACCCCCACGCCGACCTCGGTTCCGGCTCCGGTTTCGTTTCCGGTTTTGGCTCCGGACCTGGCTTGCAAAGGGCCTGCGCCTACAGCGCCTGCGGGTACGTGAAGAACCTCTCCGGGTCGTACTGCTTCTTCAGCTTCGTCAGGCGCGTCGCCGCATCCCCGTAGTACGCCTTGCGCCAGTCGCGCAGGGACGGGTCGGTGTAGTTCTGGTACGCGGCGCCCGAGGCGTACGGCCGCATCGCGTCGTGGGCCGATTTCAGCCACGCCTGGGCCGCGGAGCCCGTCGTGCCGGCGCGCCAGGAGGCGATGTACTGGGCGAGGAAGCGGGAGCGGCGGTGCACGAAGGCCGTGGCCGTGGGGGAGACGCGGTTGACGGCTCCGCCGAGGGCCGTGAGGGCGATGCTGCCGGAGCCGCCGCGGACCGACTGCATCTGCTTCATCAGGGTCTGGATGCCCGCTGACGAGAGGGAGCGGTCGAAGAAGTCCGACTTCGCGGTGTACGTCTCGCGGCTCAGCGCGCCCTGGGGGGAGCGGCCCGGGGTGGAGCCGGGGAGGTGGCACTGGGCGTCCGTGCTGAAGGACGAGCAGCCCGCGTAGAGCTCCATCGACTCCTCGTACGAGCGGCGCCTGAGGGCGACGCTGCTCGCGGGGCCGGGGCCGCCGGGGCCGTCGGCGAGGCGGTCGACCGCGTTCTGGAGTTCGCCGTAGGTGCCGAGCGAGAACGCCGCGACGGTGATGGTGGGGTTGCCGCCCGCGTGGTTCGAGATGCTCAGGGCCGACCAGATCTCGTCGGGCTGGGTCGGGCCCCACGCCTGCCACGCCTTGATCAGCGCGGCCGCCTTCGACCAGGGCCAGGTCATGTACGCCGTGACGGCCTGGGGGGCGGGGTGGGTCTTGAACTGGAGTTCCGTCACGACGCCGAAGTTGCCGTTGCCGGCGCCGCGCAGGGCCCAGAAGAGGTCCTTGTTGGTGGTGGCGTTGGCGGTGAGCTGCTTGCCGTCGGCGGTGATCACGGTGGCCTGGGTGAGGCTGTCGCAGGTCAGGCCGTATGCGCGGGAGGTGACGCCGTGGCCGCCGCCGAGGGTGAGGCCGGAGACGCCGACGGAGGGGCAGGAGCCGGCGGGGATGGTGACGCCCTTGGCGGCGAGGGCGCGGTAGACGTCGATGAGCTTGGAGCCGGCGCCGACCACCGCGGTGTTGCCCGAGGCTCGGATGCGGTTGAGCTTGGAGACGTCGATGATCAGGCGGTTGTTGCCGGAGGACCAGCCTGCGTAGGAGTGGCCGCCGTTGCGGATGGCTACCTGGAAGTGGTGGGCGCGGGCGTAGGCGAGGGTGGTGCGGATGTCGTCCTGGTGGGCGACGTAGGCGACGGCGGCGGGCTTCAGGGCGTCGAAGCGGGTGTTGTAGAGCTGGTGGGCGGACTTCCAGGCGGTGTCGCCGGGGCGGATGAGGGTGCCGTCCAGGTCTTGGGCGAGGGCGGTCCAGTTGGCGGGGGCGGTGGCTGGGGGGCGGGCGGAGGAGGCGGTGGATTGGGTGCGGGTGGCTGTGTCCGTGCCTGTTCCTGTCCCTGTGGCGGAGCCGGTGCTGCTGTTGCAGGCGGTTGCCGTCAGGGCGGTGAGGGCTGCTGCGCCGCCGCCGATGAAGGTACGCCGTTCCATGTCGCCTCCTGGGGGGTTACGTGGACGGAGACGGGGTGGTGGGGGTCGGGGTTCCATCGGTTGCGTGGCGTGAGGGTCCGTCGGGGCGGGCCTTGGCTTTTCTCGCCCCCGCCGCCCCTACCCGTCCCGTCCTCCAGGGCTCTGCCCCTTCGACCCCGGGGCCCTCTCTGGGGGCTGCGCCCCCAGACCCCCGCTTCGGCCCTTAAGGGGCCTCGTCCTCAAACGCCGGACGGGCTGAATGATGCGGGCCGGTGTCGAAGAGTGCGGCCCCTTGTAGGTGGGTGGGGTTCCCCGGCGCTCGCGTGGCCGTCAGCCCCCCACATGCCCCTCCGCATCCGCGCGCGCCAAGCTGCGTGCGCGTCTCGCCGGGCCCCGCCAGCCGCAGGTGCAGCGGGCTGTGCAGAAAGGGCCCTTTTCCACTGTCGTCGTGCGGTGTTCGTCGGGGCCGCGATGTTTTCGGGGGGACGTCGGTCCGTCCTGCTGCGCCACGTCAGCAACGTTACCCAAGGCAAGTAAGCGCAACGCCCCCGGGCGGCGTGACGGGGGCACCTACCCGTCGTTAACCGGAACGACAGGGGGCCCGTGACGGACGTACCGGCTGGGGGTAGGCAGGCGATGACGGAGCGGCAGCAGCACAGGCGGAGGCAAGGGGCCGGCGTTGCGGCCGGGGTCCTGTGTGTCTGTCTGGCGGGCAGCGGGTGCGCGGGGAGCGGGGCGGCCGCGGAGGATTCGCGTGGGCGGGACGCCGTGGAGGTCGTGCGGCGCGCTGCCGACGCGCTCGTCGGGGCCCGGAGCTCCAAGGCCCGTACGTCCATGGAGATGGCCACCGGCGGCACCCGCGTCACCATCCGCGGTGAGGGTGTGTACGACTTCCGCAAGCAGCTGGGGCAGTTGAAGGTGCTGTTGCCCCAGGATCCCGCCGGTGCGACCGCGCATCGGCCGATCATGGAACTCCTCGCTCCCGGGGCGCTGTTCATGAAGAACCGGGGTGCCGGTGTGCCCGCCGACAAGTGGGTGCGGGTCGATACGCGGTCGCTCTCGGACGGGAATCTGGTCACCGGCGGCGCCACCGATCCGTTCGCCGCCGCCGAGGTGCTGCGCGGGGCGCGGACGGCGACGTATGTGGGGGAGAAGGAGGTCGCGGGTACCGCCGTGCGGCATTACCGGGGGACCGCTGATCTCGGGGCTGCCGCCCAGGAGGCGTCCGACGGGAACAGGGAAGCCCTGGCGGCAGCGGCGAAAGGGTTCGCCACGGACGAGGTGCCGTTCGATGTGTATCTCGACGACGATGGCCGGATCCGGAAGGTCCGGCATCGGTTCAGCTTCGTCAACGGTCAGCCGAGCGGTGGTGCCGTTGCCGTGGCTTCCACCACCTTGCTCTATGACTTCGGGGCGCCTGTCGACGTACGCCTTCCGGACCGCGAGGACATCTACGCGGGGAAGATCGCCGAGGAGTGAGGTGGGCGTATGCGTGCGTGACGGGCGTCAAGAACTAGCCCGTCCGTGCCATGCGCGGTGTGTAGGCCGCTCCCTACTCTAGGAAGTCGGTAACGGCAGAGACGAGGTGATGCACGTGGCTCCGGTCGGCGGTACGGCAGTTCAGGACCACGTGGCCCTCGCCGAGATCGAGCTGTGCGGAGAGCTGATCATCGCTGCCTCGGCCGCCCGTGAGGACCGGCTGAGTCTGGAGAGCATCGACGAGGTGCTGCGCGTCGCGGAGGAACGGGGCGGGGAGCGGGGCGGGGAGCGATAGGGGGAGCGGGGCTGAGGCCGCGACCGCCCTTTCGGGCGGCCCGTCGTCCGCGGAATCAGGTTCGCAGCAGTCGTCCGATCGCCTTCGTCGCCTCCTCCACCTTCGCGTCGATCTCCGCACCGCCCTTGAGGGCCGCGTCGGCGACGCAGTGCCGGAGGTGTTCCTCCAGCAGTTGGAGGGCGAAGGACTGCAGGGCCTTGGTGGAGGCGGACACCTGCGTGAGTATGTCGATGCAGTAGACGTCCTCGTCGACCATCCGCTGCAGGCCACGGATCTGACCCTCGATGCGGCGCAGTCGCTTGAGGTGTTCGTCCTTCTGTTTGTGGTAGCCGTGGATGCCCCGGTCGTGGTCCGTCACGACCTCCGTGACGTTGGCGACATCCGCCGCGTCCGTGACGTTCGTTTCCGCGGTCCTGTCCGCCGCGGAGGGCGCACCCGCGCCGGCCTCGGTGGTCGTCATCGCGTCCTCCAGACGTAAACCGCTTCATATACCCCTACTGGGTATATCGTACCGAACTTTGCTGGGTATAGGGCCTGTGGCCGATGCCGCGAACGGCCGCTGGACTGGACCACTGGGCAGCCCCTGTGCCGACCACTGTGCCCGATGGGCGACACTGGAGGACGGCCCATTAGCCGTGGCCGGATGATGCGCCTAGCATCAGCCTGACCGAAACCGATGCTCTTTGAGGACCCCACGTGCGATTTCGTCTGACCCCCCGGGAGACGAGCTTCTACGACATGTTCGCCGCTTCCGCGGACAACATCGTCACGGGCTCGAAGCTCCTGATGGAACTGCTCGGGGCGGACAACGCCGGCCGGGCCGAGATCGCCGAACGTATGCGGGCCGCGGAACACGCGGGTGACGATGCCACACACGCGATCTTCCACCAGTTGAACTCCTCGTTCATCACGCCGTTCGACCGCGAGGACATCTACAACCTCGCGTCCTGCCTCGACGACATCATGGACTTCATGGAGGAGGCCGTCGACCTGGTCGTCCTCTACAACATCGAGGAACTGCCCAAGGGCGTCGAGCAGCAGATCGAGGTGCTGGCGCGGGCCGCGGAGCTCACGGCCGAGGCCATGCCGAACCTGCGCACGATGGACAACCTCACCGAGTACTGGATCGAGGTCAACCGCCTCGAGAACCAGGCCGACCAGATACACCGCAAGCTCCTCGCCCACCTCTTCAACGGCAAGTACGACGCCATCGAGGTGCTGAAGCTCAAGCAGATCGTCGATGTGCTGGAGGAAGCGGCCGACGCCTTCGAGCACGTGGCGAACACGGTGGAGACCATCGCCGTCAAGGAGTCCTGAGACCCGCCCATGGACACCTTCGCGCTGGTCGCGACCATCGGGGTCGCGCTCTTCTTCACGTACACCAACGGCTTCCACGACTCCGCGAACGCGATCGCCACGTCCGTGTCGACGCGGGCGCTGACGCCGCGCGCCGCGCTGGCGATGGCCGCGGTGATGAATCTGGGCGGTGCCTTTCTGGGGTCCGGCGTCGCCAAGACCGTCAGTGAGGGCCTGATTCAGACACCCGAGGGCTCGAAGGGGATGGGGATCCTGTTCGCGGCCCTGGTGGGCGCGATCACCTGGAATCTCGTCACCTGGTACTTCGGGCTGCCCTCCTCTTCCTCGCATGCGCTGTTCGGCGGCATGGTGGGGGCGGCGCTGGCCGGGGGGACGACGGTGTACTGGAGCGGGGTGCTGGAGAAGGTCGTCATCCCGATGTTCGTGTCGCCCCTCGTCGGGCTGTGCGCGGGCTATCTCGTGATGACGGCGATCATGTGGATCTTCCGGCGGGCCAATCCGCACAAGGCCAAGCGGGGGTTCCGGATCGCGCAGACCGTGTCGGCGGCCGGGATGGCGCTCGGGCATGGTCTGCAGGACGCGCAGAAGACCATGGGCATCGTGGTGATGGCGCTGGTCATCGCCGATGTCGAGGACTACGGCGATCCCATTCCGGTGTGGGTGAAGATCGTGTGTGCCGTGATGCTGTCGCTGGGGACGTATGCCGGTGGGTGGCGGATCATGCGGACGCTGGGGCGGAAGATCATTGAGCTGGATCCGCCGCAGGGGTTCGCCGCGGAGACGACCGGGGCGTCGATCATGTTCACCACGGCCTTCCTCTTCAAGGCGCCGATCTCTACGACGCATGTCATCACCTCGGCGATCATGGGTGTCGGGGCGACGAAGCGGGTGAATGCCGTGCGGTGGGGCGTGGCCAAGAACATCGTTCTCGGGTGGTTCATCACGATGCCGGCGGCGGCGCTGGTGGCGGCGGGGGCGTTCGGGGTCGTGAACCTGGCGTTTCTGTAGGCGACGGTTCGCTGCGGCGGCTCACCACGGGTTTTCTCGCCCCCGCCGCCCCTACCCGTCCCGTCCTCCAGGGGCTCTGCCCCTTCGACCCCGGGGCCCTTCTGGGGGCTGCCGCCCCCAGACCCCCGCTTCGGCCCTTAAGGGGCCTCGTCCTCAAACGCCGGACGGGCTGAAATTGCCTGGGTCGGCGTTGAGAAGTCGTCCTCGCTCGGTGTGGCTCTGGCCTCGGACGCCGGGCGGGCTGGATTGCCTGGGCCGGCGTCCGGAGGTGACGGGGACGGGTGGGCCCACGAGCTCGCAGTCTGCGTACCCCCACCGAACCCGCACCGGCCGCCGCAGGCATCCCGCACCGCCGCAAGACACGGGCCCGCCCCCCGGGAGCCAGGGGGCGGGCCCTTTATCTGCCTCGCGGTGGCACCGCCATGCAGCACCGCGAGGGGTTCATGTCGCCGGGTGGGTCACCCGAAGCGGCCGGAGATGTAGTCCTCCGTGGCCTGGACCGACGGGTTGGAGAAGATGCGCTCCGTGTCGTCGATCTCGATCAGCTTGCCGGGCTGGCCGACGGCCGCCAGGTTGAAGAAGGCGGTGCGGTCGGAGACGCGGGCCGCCTGCTGCATGTTGTGCGTCACGATGACGATCGTGAAGCGCTCCTTCAGCTCGCCGATCAGGTCCTCGATGGCGAGGGTGGAGATCGGGTCCAGGGCCGAGCAGGGCTCGTCCATCAGCAGGACCTTCGGTTCCACCGCGATCGCGCGGGCGATGCACAGGCGCTGCTGCTGGCCACCCGAGAGGCCCGAGCCGGGCTTGTTCAGGCGGTCCTTGACCTCGTTCCAGAGGTTCGCGCCCTTGAGGGACTTCTCGACGACGTCCTGCAGCTCGCTCTTCTTGTAGCTGGCGTTCAGGCGCAGCCCCGCCGCCACGTTGTCGAAGATCGACATCGTGGGGAACGGGTTCGGGCGCTGGAACACCATGCCGACCTCGCGGCGGACCGACACCGGGTCGATGCCGGGGCCGTAGAGGTCCTCGTCGTCCAGGAGGACCTTGCCCTCCACGCGGCCGCCCGACGTCACCTCGTGCATACGGTTCAGCGTGCGCAGGAACGTCGACTTGCCGCAGCCGGAGGGGCCGATGAAGGCCGTCACCGAGCGGGGCTCGACCGTCATCGAGATGTCTTCTATCGCCTTGTGGGAGCCGTAGTAGGCGGTGAGCCCGCTTACGTCGATTCGCTTGGCCATGACTACTTCACTTCCAGATCTTCGTCGGTCGCTGTATGGCCGCGTCAGCGACCGGTCTTCGGGGCCTTCCAGCGGGCGATGCCGCGGGCCACCAGGTTCAGGATCATCACGAAGGCGATCAGCGTGAGCGATGCCGCCCAGGCGCGGTCGTACGCCGCCGGCGACCCGGCGCTGTTCGCCCACTGCTGGTAGATGTACAGCGGCAGCGACGCCTGCGCACCCTCGAACGGGTTGGCGTTGATGAAGCTGTTGCCGAACACCAGCAGCAGGACCGGCGCGGTCTCACCGGTGATACGGGCGACCGCCAGCATGATGCCGGTCGTGATGCCGCCGATGGAGGTCGGTACGACCACCTTCAGGATGGTGCGCCACTTCGGGATGCCGAGCGCCAGGGAGGCCTCGCGCAGCTCGTTCGGGACGAGCTTGAGCATCTCCTCCGTGGAGCGGACCACCACCGGCATCATCAGGATCGCGAGGGCGAGCGAGCCGGCGAAGCCGAAGGGCTGCATGTCCATCATCAGCATGAGGCTGAGGATGAACAGACCCGCGACGATCGACGGGATACCGGTCATGACGTCGACGAAGAAGGTGATGGCCCGGGCGAGGCTGCCCCGCCCGTACTCCACCAGGTAGATCGCGGTGAGCACGCCGACCGGCGCGGCGATCAGGGTGGCGAGGCCGACCTGCTCCAGGGTGCCGAGGATGGCGTGGTAGATGCCACCGCCCGGCTCGGAGTCGGCGACCACACCCATGGAGTGGGTCAGGAAGTAGACGTCGAGGACCTTGATGCCGCGCTGCACGGTCTCCCAGATCAGGGAGACCAGCGGGACGACGGCGAGCAGGAAGGCCACCCACACCAGCGAGGTCGCGATGCGGTCCTTGGCCTGGCGGCTGCCCTCGACGCGGGCGGCGATGACGTATGTACCCAAGACGAAGAGGAGGCCTGCGATCAGGCCCCACTGGACGCGACTGTCGAGGCCCGCGCCCAGGCCGATACCGATCGCGACGGCGGCGGAGCCGGCCGCGATGGCGTACGGGGCCCACTTGGGCAGGCGGGCGCCTTGCAGGGTGCTGGGGCGCTTGTCGGCGATGGCGGTGCTCATGCGTTGGCCCCCGAGTACTCCTTGCGGCGGGCGATGATCGCGCGGGCCGCGCCGTTGACCAGCAGGGTGATGACGAACAGGACCAGACCGGAGGCGATCAGCGCGTCACGGCCGAACGGGGACGCCTCACCGAACTTGCTGGCGATGTTCTGGGCGAAGGTGCCGCCGCCCGGGTTGAGCAGGCTGAGGTGGATGTCGAAGTCGGGGGAGAGCACGGTGGCCACGGCCATCGTCTCGCCGAGGGCGCGGCCGAGGCCGAGCATCGAGGCGGAGATGACGCCGGAGCGGCCGAAGGGGAGGACCGCCATGCGGATGACCTCCCAGCGGGTGGCGCCGAGCGCCAGGGCCGCCTCCTCGTGCATCTGCGGGACCTGGCGGAAGACCTCGCGGCTCACGTTGGTGATGATCGGCAGGATCATGATCGCGAGCAGGATGCCGACCGTCAGCATCGAGCGGGCGGGGCCGTCGTCCCAGGAGAAGATGCCGGTCCAGCCGAAGTAATTGTCCAGCCAGCCGAAGAGGCCCTCCATCTGCGGTACGAGGATCAGGGCGCCCCACAGGCCGTACACGATGGACGGCACGGCGGCGAGCAGGTCGATCACGTACGCGATGGGGCCGCCGAGCTTGCGCGGGGCGTAGTGCGTGATGAACAGCGCGATGGCGACGGCGATCGGGACCGCGATGACCATGGCGATGATCGAGGAGACGATCGTGCCGTAGGCGAGGACCGCGATGCCGAACTTCGGCGGGATCGTGCCCGTGTTCCACTCGAAGGCGGTGAGGAAGTTGGCCTCGTCCTTGCTGATCGCGAGGGTGGCGCGGTAGGTGAGGAAGACCGCGATGGCGGCCATGATCACCAGCAGGAAAATGCCCGAGCCGCGGGAGAGACCGAGGAAGATCCGGTCACCGGGTCGGGTGGCGCCACGGGCCGCGCGCTTCTGCTCGGCGGTCGGGGGCGGTGGGGTGGGGGGAGAAGTCTGAGTGCTTTGTGTGGATATGTCCATCGGGTTCTCCGGTCTGCGGAGTCGCACGCGGTCTGCGGCGGCTCGGTGGAGCCGTATGTGACGTACGGCTCCGGGCGGCGGTGCACCGGACGGTGCGGTCCGGTCCGGGTTTTTCAGCCCGGACCGGACCGCACTCAGGTCAGCTCAGGCCCTCGATGGTCTTGCGGACCTCGGAGATGATCTCCTCGGGCATCGGGGCGTAGTCGTTCTCGGTCAGGATCTTCTGGCCGTCCTCGGAGGCCACGTAGCGCAGGAACGCCTTGGTGCCGGCGAGGGTGTCGGCCTTGTTGCCCTTGTCGCAGACGATCTCGTACGTCACCAGGGTGATCGGGTAGGCGCCGTCGGCCTTGGTGGCGTAGTCCAGCTCCAGCGCCATGTCCTTGCCCTCGCCGACGCGCTTGGCGGCGGCGATCATCTTGGTGGCGTTGGCGACGTTGGCCTCGACCGGGGCGGCCGCACCCGTGTCGATCTGGACCGCGTTGATGCCGTCCTTGGCGTACGACAGCTCCATGTAGCTGATGGCGCCGGAGGTCTGCTTGACCTGCTGGGCGACACCGGAGGAGCCGGAGGCGGACTGGCCGCCCTTGGCCTGCCAGGCCTTGCCGCCCTCGTAGGGCCACTCGGACTTGGCGGTGGCGATCAGGTACTTGGTGAAGTTGTCCGTGGTGCCGGACTCGTCCGAGCGGTGGAAGGCCTGGATCTTCAGGTCGGGAAGCTTCGCGTCGGGGTTCAGCTTCGCGATCGCCGGGTCGTTCCAGTTCTTGATCTTGTCGTTGAAGATCTTGGCGAGGGTCGGCGCGTCCAGGACCAGGTTCTCGACACCCGGGACGTTGTAACCGACCGCGATCGGGCCGCCGACCATCGGCAGGTCGATGCCCTGGCCGCCGGTGCAGACCTTCTTGGAGGCGGTGACCTCCTCCTCGTCCAGCGCGGAGTCGGAGCCGGCGAAGGCGACCTGGCCCTGCGTGAACGCGGTGACGCCGGCGCCGGAGCCGCCGCCCTTGTAGTTGATCTGGACGCCGTTGCAGGCGGCGGTGAACTGCTTGACCCAGGCGTCGATCGCGTTCTTCTGCGCGGAGGAGCCGTCGGCGAGCAGCTGGCCCGAGGCGTCGTCACACTTGATGTTGCTGGCGTCGGCGGTGTTGGTGGTGCCGCCGCCGTTGTTGCCGGTGTCGTCGGAGCCGCACGCCGTCAGGGCCAGGGCGCCGGAGACGGCGAGAGCGCCGAGAGCGAGGGCCCGCCGGTTCTTGCGCTGAAGCTTCACTTGAGGGAGTTCCTTCCAGGAGCCGCCGTCCTGAATTCCGGCGGCGTGCGAAGAATGGGTGATGCGCGGACACGTCCCCCGGGGCGCGGTCCGTCATCGTGCAGGGCCGAAATTAGGCAGATCAGGTGAAGGCGCCGAAGGCCGTAAATGAACGGGGGGTGAACCCCTGGGGACGGTGCGGTGAGGTAACGGAACGCTCACGTTGGGGACACGGCGGGATACCGACCGCCATGGTCGGTGGGCACTTTGTGTAGTGGCGTGGTTCCGCCCAGGAAGTGGAGGGGCCGCTTTCGGACACGGGGAGGTCCGTCTGCCGTTCGGGGGGGCCGTTCCGGCTAGGTCGTGTGCAGCGAGTCGAGGAGGGCGTCGACCAGGTCGCGGTCGCGGGGCTGGGTCAGCCTGACCCGGGCCGCCGTGGGGGAGAGCCACAGCAGGCGGTCCACCTCGGTGCTCGGGGTGAAGGTGCCGGGGCCCGCCTCGGCGGCCCAGTAGCGGACCTCCTTGGGGCGGCCGTTGGCCAGGTACCGCAGCGTCGGCAGCTCGGCGCCCGGCAGTGCCGAGCGTCCCGTCTCCTCCGCCACCTCGCGCAGGGCACCGGCGAGGGGGTCCTCACCGCGTTTCAGCTTGCCCTTCGGGTGGGACCAGTCGTCGTACTTCGGTCGGTGGACCAGGCATATCTCCAGCTCACCGGCTATCGGCGAGCGGCGCCACAGGACGCAGCCGGCGGCCTGGACGGTGGGCTCCTTCGCGTCAGTCACCGGGGGTATGCCTCTTTCATGGGTCCCCAGGAGGTCCCTAGGGGGTGCCTACCGTCTGCATCTGCCAGGACTGCTGGAACGCGAAACGGGCCGCCTCCACCTCGTGCCGCTGGTCGGCGTGCAGCACACCGAGGGCGTACGCCGTCGCCGGGGCGATCCGCGGGGTGCGGGCCGCCTGGGCCGCGGCGGCCGCCGCCTCGGAGGCGTCGCGGTGCCGGTTCAGGGCCTGCCCCGCCGCCAGCAGCCGTACGTCCACCGGGGGGTTGTCGCCGTGGAGGACCTCGCGGGCGTAGCGGTGCAGGCGCAGCAGCAGGCGGACCTGGTGCCAGGGGGCGTCCTGCGGATGCGGGGCCGGGTCCGGGGAGAGGCCGTGGATCAGGGCCTCGGCGTTGTAGGGGTGGCCGGCGGTCACCAGGGGGAGCGCGGCGACCGCGTCGGTGAGCCGCTCCTCGGCGGCGGCCGCGAGGGGGCGCAGGTCGGCGGTGGTCGCGGCGGGGGTCAGGGGGACCTCGCTGGCCAGTACGGCGATGTTGTCGGCCACGGCGTGAAAGCGGGAGGAGCCGAGGGCCTGGAGGGCGGTGCTGTGCGCTCGGGTCCGGGCGAGGGTGAGCTGGCGGTCGAGGAGGGCGCCTGCTTTGGCGGCGCCCACTGTGAGGTTGCCGCGCTCGGGGGTGGGCGCCGGGGAAAGGGGGCCCGCGTGGGACGGTGCCGCTTTCTGTGGGGCGGGCGCCGCCCCGGCGGCACGACTGCCCGCGGCCGACTCGGCGCGGTTGCCCGCGGCGGCGTCCGTACGGCTGCCCGACGCTACCTCGGCACGGCCCGCCGCAGCGTCGGCGCGGTCGGCCGCCGTCACGTCGGTGCGGCCGGCCGCGGCTGCCTTGGTACGGCTGCCCGCCACCGCCCCGGCCGATCCCCCCGCACCCGCCCCGCCCACGTCGGTCGTGCCCGCCTGGGTCGGCAGGACCGTTGCTCCCGACAAGCGGTGCAGGGCCAGCAGCAGGCGTTCCAGGCGGGCCGCGTAGGCGTGTTCCATGGCCAGGGTTCCCGAGAGCCAGGCCAGTTCCGGGCGGATGGACTCCGACCAGTCGGTGTCCAGCAGCGGGCGGAACGTGTGCAGGCTGGCGCTGATGCGGCGGGCCGAGCGGCGCAGGGCCCGGGCCGCGTCGACGGACTCCTCCGAGCCGCTCGAACCGTTGGCCGTGCCGCCCCCGGTCTCCCGGTGCAGGCGCAGGGCTCGGAGGAACTCCGTGGCCTGGGCGCGCAGGTAGCCCGCGAGGGCGTCCCCGGCCACTGCCCCGGCCGTGGGGTCCGTCGGATCAAGGTGTTGCTGTGCCACGCCGGCGCCTCCGGGCGTCTATGAGCATCTCCTGGACGTTGCGCAGTGGCTGGCCGTCCGCGTCCGTCGCGTGTCGCGTCCACTCGCCCTCCGGGCCGAGGTGCCAGGACGCGGTGGAGTCGGACATACCGGTCTCCAGGAGCCGGTTGAGCGCGGCGCGGTGGGCCGGGTCGGTGACCCTGACCAGGGCTTCGATACGTCGGTCGAGGTTGCGGTGCATCATGTCGGCGCTGCCGATCCACACCTCGGGCTCGCCGCCGTTGCCGAAGCCGAAGACCCGGGAGTGTTCGAGGAAGCGGCCGAGGACGGAGCGGACGCGGATGTTCTCCGACAGCCCTGCCACACCCGGGCGGACCGCGCAGATGCCGCGGACCCAGATGTCGACCGGCACGCCCGCCTGGGACGCGCGGTAGCAGGCGTCGATGAGCGCCTCGTCGACGATCGAGTTGACCTTGATGCGGACGTGGGCGGGACGCCCGGCACGGTGGTGCTGGACCTCCTTGTTGATCCGCGAGACCAGGCCGTCGCGCAGGGACTTGGGGGCGACCAGCAGCCGCCGGTACGTCTCCCGGCGCGAGTAGCCGGAGAGACGGTTGAACAGGTCGGACAGGTCGGCGCCGACCTGGGGGTCGGCCGTCAGCAGGCCCAGGTCCTCGTAGAGCCGGGCCGTCTTCGGGTGGTAGTTGCCGGTGCCGACGTGGCTGTAGCGCCGTAGCGTCTCGCCCTCCTGGCGGACCACCAGCGACAGCTTGCAGTGGGTCTTCAGGCCGACGAGGCCGTAGACCACATGGCAGCCGGCCTCCTCCAGCTTGCGCGCCCACTTGATGTTGGCGTGCTCGTCGAAGCGGGCCTTGATCTCGACCAGCACGAGGACCTGCTTGCCGGCCTCGGCGGCGTCGATGAGCGCGTTGACTATGGGGGAGTCGCCGGACGTGCGGTACAGGGTCTGCTTGATCGCGAGGACGTCCGGGTCGTCGGCCGCCTGCTCCAGGAAGGCCTGCACGGAGGTGGAGAAGGAGTCGTACGGGTGGTGGAGGAGGACGTCCCGGTTGCGCAGGGCCGCGAAGATGTCCGGCGCGGACGCCGACTCGACCTCGGCGAGATCGCGATGGGTGCCCGCGACGAACTTCGGGTACTTCAGCTCGGGCCGGTCGATGGAGGCGATGCGGAAGAGGCCGGTGAGGTCCAGCGGGCCGGTCAGCGGGTAGACCTCGGCCTCGCTGATCTTCAGCTCGCGCACCAGCAGGTCCAGGACCTCCTGGTTGATGTTCTCCTCGACCTCCAGGCGCACCGGCGGCCCGAAGCGGCGCCGCATGAGCTCCTTCTCCAGGGCCTGGAGCAGGTTCTCGGCGTCGTCCTCCTCGACCTCCAGGTCCTCGTTGCGGGTGACCCGGAAGGCGTGGTGCTCCATCACCTCCATGCCCGGGAACAGCTCCTCCAGGTGCGCGCCGATGACGTCCTCCAGCGGGACGTACCGGCCGGGGGAGGCCTCCAGGAAGCGGGAGAGCAGCGGGGGCACCTTCACGCGGGCGAAGTGCGGCGTGCCGGTGACGGGGTTGCGGACCCGTACGGCCAGGTTCAGGGACAGGCCGGAGATGTACGGGAACGGGTGCGCGGGGTCGACCGCCAGCGGGGTCAGGACCGGGAAGATCTGGTGCCGGAAGAGGGTGAAGAGGCGGGCCTGCTCCTTCTCCTGCAGCTCGTTCCAGCGGACCAGGTGGATGCCCTCCTCCGCGAGGGAGGGGGCGACGTCCTCGTGGTAGCAGGCGGCGTGCCGGGCCATCAGCTCGCGGGAGCGGGCCCAGATCATCTCCAGGACCTCGCGGGGCTGCAGGCCGGACGCGGAACGGGTGGCGACACCGGTCGCGATACGGCGCTTCAGTCCGGCCACCCGGACCATGAAGAACTCGTCCAGGTTGCTGGCGAAGATCGCCAGGAAGTTCGCCCGCTCCAGGAGCGGGGTGTTCGGGTCCTCGGCGAGTTCGAGGACGCGCTCGTTGAACGCGAGCCAGCTGCGCTCCCGGTCCAGGAAGCGGCCCTGGGGCAGCTGAACTCCGTCGACGAGTGACTCCTCGTAGGCGTCGAGGTCGGCGTCGAGGTCGGGTTCCAGGTCGGAGACGACCGCGGAGACCGTGTGCGGGCGGTGCGCCGCGATGGAGCCCACGGAGGGCTGCGCGTGCTGGACGTTGGCCTGGGAGTTTGTGGACTGGCTCATATGCCCATTGTTCCGCGCATCGACGCCGATGGGCGCGTCGGAAAGCGCGGGCGGGAGCGTCGCGGGGAGATGTCGGGCGTCCCCGTTCCTCGCGTTCCCCTCCGGCGGCGGCGAAGGCGCTGGCACGGCGGCGGTCATTGGCTGAGCGTCGCAAGTCCGTCTGAACCAATGGTTACGGAGACATGGCGTGCGGGATAGCGCAGGGCGGCTCGCGGGCGTCTACATGACGGAACGTCTGTCCGGACGACGCCTGAGCCGCACGTCCCTCCCCCCGTGGAGGGACGTGCGGCTGGTCCTTGGAGCCTGTTCACAGGCTCTTATGGGGTGCGGCGGCGCAGTAGTGCGAAGGCGGCGAGGGTCGCGGCCGCGGCCACGGTGAGGAGGATGCCGGTCTCTACGTACTGGAGCGGCCAGAAGTGGGACTGGGGGTGGTAGATCGCCCGGGTCGCCCGGGTGGGGCCGTCCCAGCTCAGCTGCCAGGCCGAGCGCGGCAGCTCGAAGCCGCCCGCTTCGGCACGGGTCACCGTGGGCCAGAGGTCCGCGCGGTAGCGCTCCAGCACCTTGTAGAGGACGAGCGCGGCCGCGAAGCCGACGCCGGCGGCGGGCAGGGCCCGGCGGAGCAGCAGGCCGGTGAGTGCGCCGAGGGCGAGTCCCGCCAGGGGGTAGGCGACGACGGTCGGCCCGGTGACGATGAAGACGTCCGAGTAGTACCAGTTCCCGCCCGGGCCGGGGCCGCCATCCTGGCGGGCCCACAGGTTCAGCAGGGCGACCCCGCAGGTGCCGGCGGCGAGCAGGACGGCCGGCACGGCGAGCTTGGCGGCCAGCCAGCGGGCCGGGGTGACCGACTGGGTCCAGGCCAGCCGCGCGGTGCCGCTCTCCAGCTCGTGCCCGACGAGCGCGCCGCCCGCCCAGGCGGCCACGGGGAAGATCACGAACGACAGGCTTGTGGCGAGCAGCCCGATGAAGAAGCTGTACGTGTCGGTGGCGGCTACATCGATGGACGAGCAGGAGGGAAGGCCGCCGGCGGCGACCGGTTCGACGCACCCGCCCATACCTCTGCGCGCCTCGTCGCCGATGGCGTACATCCAGATGAGGCAGGCCGTCATGGCGGCCAGGACCAGTCCCCAGAAGACCAGCGCCGTGCGGTGCACCCGCAGCACGGCCCAGACCAGTCCGCTCGGCCCGCGCGTGGTGCGGCCGGCCGGGGTGGTCGCGGCGGTGAGGGCGGTGGTCATACGGCGACTCCGGTACGGCGCTTCAGCAGCCGGAAGGCGATCACGACCGCCAGCGCCGCGAGGGCGAGGACGATGCCGGTCTCCACCAGTTGCAGGGGCCAGAAGTGGGAGGACGGGTGGTAGTCGCGGTAGAAGCCGACGATGTCGTGCTCGGCGAGGCACTTGGTGTCGTCGACGCAGGTGGGGTCCGGAAGGCGGGCGCCCGTGGAGGTGAGGGCGCCCTCGTCGACGACCATGCCGATGTACGGCGGGTACTCGTGCTTGTGGGTGAGCGTTTCCAGCGGCCACAGGTACGGGCGCAGGGTGCCGAGCACGGTCGTGATGAGGGCCAGGCCGACGACCGCCGTGCCGAGCGCGGGCAGGGCGCGGCGCTGGAGCAGGCCCGCCAGGACGCCGACGGCGAGGCCGAGGAGCGTGTAGGAGGTGGCGACGGTGCCGTTGGCTTCGAAGGTGGTGCCCCCGTACCAGCTCCGTGAGCCCATCGCCGCCCGCAGCTGACCGTCCGCCGACCACAGCGTGCGGTGCAGCAGCGTGAGCACGAGCATGCCGGAGCAGACCAGGGCGGCCGGGACGGCGAGCTTGGCGGCGAGCCAGCGGGCCGGGGAGACGGACTGCGTCCACGCCAACTGGGCCGTGCCGTTCTCCAGTTCGCGCCCGATGAGCGCGGCGCCCGCCCACGCGGCGGTGAGGAACGGCGCGAGGCCGAGGATTCCGGTGCCGATGCCGACGGCCGTGTCGTACATGGTGTAGGCGGGGCCCTGGGAGTCGCAGCCCAGGCCGGGATCGCAGTGCAGGGTGCGGTACTCGGACCAGGCGGCGTCCAGGCCCGGACCGTACGCCCACAGCAGTGCTCCCGCGCCGACGGCCACCAGCAGCGCCCAGAACCACAGCGCCCAGCGGTGCAGCCGCAGCATCGCCCAGAGCAGGCCGCGCGGGCCCCGGGAGGGTGCGACGGCGGTGGGCGCCTCGATGGTCGTCATGGCCGTCATACGGCGGCCTCCCGCGCGTCGTCGAGGTGGAGGGCCGGGGCCTCGGGGCTGCGCAGGTGCGCCAGGACCAGCTCCTCCAGGGTCGGGGCGGTGCTCTGCCAGCCGTCACCGAGGGCGCCCTCGGGTCGTATCAGAGCGGTGATCTGACGTCCTGTCGTACGGGACTCGACGACGGTGTGCGGGTCCAGGGGTGCGTCGGCCCGGCCGGTGACGATCCGGTGCGCGGCGAGGACGTCGTCCAGCGGGCCGGCGAGGCGGACCCGGCCGGCGCCGAGCAGCAGGAGGTGGTCGCAGGCGCCGTCCAGCTCGACCACGACATGCGAGGACATGACAACCGTGGTGCCGTGTTCGGCGGCGTCGGCCATGAGCGTGGCCATCAGCTGGTGCCGGGCGAGCGGGTCGAGGTCGGCCATCGGCTCGTCCAGGAGCAGCAGTTCGGGGCGCTTGCCGAGGGCGAGCGCGAGGGCGACGCGGGTGCGCTGGCCGCCGGAGAGTGTGCGGATCTTCGCGTCCGGGGCGAGGTCGCCCTCGGCGACGATCCGCGCGGCGACCCGGTCGTCCCAGCGGCGCGGGTTCAGCTCGCGGCCCAGCCGCAGGGTGTCGGCGACGGTGAGCTGGGGGTGCAGGGGCTTGTCCTGGGCGACGTACGCGAGCCGCTCGCGGACGGCCGCCGGGGCCTGGCCGAGGACGGTGATCGTGCCCTCGGTGGGCCGCGCCAGTCCGGCGGCGAGGGAAAGCAGGGTCGACTTGCCCGCGCCGTTCGGCCCGACGACGGCGCACACGCTGCCCGCGGGGAGCCGGAAAGCGCAGCCGTCCAGCGCGGCTGTGCGGCGTCGCCCGAACCTCCTGGTCAGCGCGGCCGCCTCGATGGCGGTCTCGGTCATGAATCGTCCCCTTTGAAGTGCGTGTCCAGTACGGAGGTGAAGAGAGCGTCCACGTCGTCGCGGTCCAGCCCGGCCTCGCGGGCCCGTGCGGCCCAGGCGTCCAGTTCGATGCGCAGCGGCGAGTCGGCCGGCGCGGTGTTCAGTCCGCGTCGCACGAACGTGCCGAGCCCCCGTCGTGCCTCGACCAGACCCTCGCGTTCGAGTTCGCGGTAGGCCTTGAGGACGGTGTTCGGATTGATGGCGGTCGCCTCGACGACCTCACGGGCCGTCGGCAGCTTGTCGCCGGGCTCCAACAGGCCCAGGCGCAGGGCCTGTTTGGTCTGCTGGACGATCTGCACGTAGGTGGCGACGCCGGAGCGTCGGTCGATGCGGTACTCGACCATCCGTTCCACCACCCTTTCACTAATTGAGTAGTGAAAGGGTGGTGGAAGGAGGGATCAAAAGTCAAGTGGGGCCTCCGGCGGCCAGCAGGGCCACTGGGCCCAGAGCATCGCCGACGAACTACGCTTGGAACTTCGCCGCATCGGCGGCGCAGTCCAGTCGGAAGGCCACCGGAGCGCCAGGACCCTCAGCCATATGGACGGCCCCGTGACCGAAGTGCCCACCACGCCACTCGCCGTCTACCGGATCATGCCGCCCTTCCGGGACGACCTTCGCCTCGTCCTCGTCCTCAGCGAGCAGCTGATGCGCTGGCAGTTCAAGGGCGACCCGGCGGACTTCCCCCGGCGCGCCGCCGCGGACTGGCAGGGCCCACCGGAGTGGCAGGAGATGGACTATCCGTCCATCTCCGCAGCGGCCCCCGTCTTCAGCCGGCGTATCGCCGACCGCGTGAGGGAGCGCTTCGCCGACGGCGGCACGTTCGTGCCTGTCGACCTCCCGAGCAAGCCCGAGGGGGCCTACGAGCTGTTCGTGGCCGAGCACGTGGTGGACTGCCTCGACCACGAGCGGTCGTCCGAACCGCGCATGCCCCGTCGCGAGGTCGAACGAGCCGTCTTCCGCCCCGACGCCCTGCCTCTGCACGTGCCTGCCTTCCGCGTCCCCGAAAGCTTCTGGGCGGTGTACTGGAACGGCTGGGCGGCAGATCTGCTGTGCGACCTCATCGGCGAGGACGACCTCGAATTGCGCCTCGTCTGGTCCACCGACCCGGAGGCCGAGCCGCACCCGGCCCCGATGGGCTTCTGACAGACGGGGCCAGTCGCGAAGGCCCCGAGCGGGGCACGGCTTACTCAGGAACCGATCATGGACCCCGAGGGGGAGCAGATGGCCGAGCGGGCTCCGCGAGACCTACGGGTGGTCGCCGTCGACATCGGCTCCGTACGGACCGGCTCCTTCGCCTGGGCGGCCGTCGACGTGCCGGAGGACGGCCCGCTGCCGGAGGCGCTCGCCGGGTACGGGAGCGACCCGGCGACGGCGGTCGAGACGGTCGCCGAGGTGCTGGTGAGTGGAGGGCGGGCGGTGCTCGCTCTGGAGGCGCCGATGTCCGTGCCCGTGCCGGACGACTGGGCGCTGCTGGGCAAGGGGCGCGCCGGGGAGGGGAACCGGCCCTGGTCCGCGAGCGCGGGGGCCGGGGCGCTGGGGACGGGGCTCGTGCAGGGCGCGTGGATGCTGGCCGAGCTCGGCCGGGTGGTGACCGGGCTGTCGGTCACGACTCAGGTGCGGCGGTGGAGTGACGGCATGCCGGACGCAGCGCGGCTGCTGCTCGTGGAGGCCTTCGTGTCGGGGGCCGGAAAGCCGGTGGCCACCGTCCTCGGCCAGCACGCCGCCGACGCCGAGGCGGCCGCCCGGGTGGTGGCCGAGCGGCTGGCCGGCGGCGGACGTGAGAGCGATGTGGTGTGCGCCCCGCACCGGGTCTTCAACCTGCTGGCCGCGCAGGCCCTGTGGGCGGGGCTGGACATCGGGGACGACGAGCTGGGGTTGGACGTACTGGTGGTACGCGCCCGGCCGGCCGTGCAATGACGGCTCTCACGTCTCAGTGCCGTACATCAGGTCTCCGTGCGGTACATCAGGTCTCCGTGCGGTACATCAGATCCGTCTCGTACGTCACGAACCCCAACCGCTCGTACACCGACACCGCCGCCTTGTTGTCGGCGTCGACATAGAGCATCGCCGTCGGCAGACCCTGGGCCGCCAGGTGCCGCAGCCCGATCGTCGTCAGGGCCTTGCCCAGGCCGCCGCCCTGGGCGCCCGGCCGTACGCCGAGGACGTACACCTCGCCGAGCCCCTCCTCCGCGTGGACCTTCGTCCAGTGGAAGCCGATGAGCTCGCCGCCGCGTTCCGCCAGGAAGAACCCCGCCGGGTCGAACCACGGCTGGGCCTTGCGGTCGTCGAGGTCGCGCTGGGTGAGGGAGCCCTGCTCGGGGTGGTGGGCGAAGGCGGCGGCGTTCACGGCGAGCCAGGCCGTGTCGTCCTGGCCGGGCACGAAGGCGCGGACCGTGACGCCCTCGGGGAGTACCGGGTCCGGCAGGTTCAGGTCCGCCAGTGAGCGGCGCATCTGGCGCAGCTCGCGGAAGAGGGTGAGGCCGAGCACCTGGGAGAGATGGCGGGCGGCGGCGTGGCCGCCGTGGGCCCACACCCGCAGCCGCTTGCCGGACGCGGCGAGGAGGGCCGAGCCGAGCGCGCGGCCGTGGCCGTGGCCGCGGTGCGCGGGGTGGACGACCAGTTCGGCGGCCGGGGCCTCGACCGGGTCGGTGTCCTCCAGCTGGGCGTAGCCGACGAGTTCGCCGGCCACGGTCAGCAGCAGATGCGACACGCCCTCGCGCTCCCCGCCGCGCAGCTGCAGCCGGCCCTGCTCGGACACCGCCTGCTGCCCGTCGTTCCGGGCGGCCTCCGCCAGCAGCTCCAGTACGGCCTCGGTCTGCTCCGGGGAGAGCGCGAAGTGGGTCTCGATGGCGCGGGTGGGGAGGGGGCGTGCGGTGTCGTCGCTGGTCATGCGTACGAGGGTAAAGGGAGCGCCCGACAATGTGGCGGCAAAGGGGCGGGCAAAGGGAAACCAGAAAGTAACCATGAACCCTCTGTCGCGCTACGCGCGTTGACTCTAGGCTGCGCCCGACGGGGCCATGTCACTTTCGACCCACAGGGGGGCGTATGCCAGCCGAGTCACGGGCGCACCAGCGCCGCAGACGCCGTACTCACCTTCTCCTCGCCGGTGCCGCCGGTCTCGCCACCGCGGGCGCGCTGGCGGCAGCGCTCCCCGCGACGGCGACGGCGGAGGAGAGCTCCCAGAAGCACGGCGGCGGCTACCAGTTCAGCCGCTACCAGGACGTCCAGCTGCTGTCCTTCAACGACCTGCACGGCAACCTGGAGCCGCCGGCCGGTTCCTCCGGCCGGGTCACCGAGCTGCAGCACGACGGCACGACGAAGACCATCGACGCGGGCGGCGTGGAGTACCTCGCCACGCACCTGCGCCAGGCCCGCGAGGGCAACAAGTACTCCATCACCGCGGCCGGCGGCGACATGGTCGGCGCCTCCCCTCTGATCTCGGGCCTCTTCCACGACGAGCCCACCATCGAGGCGCTGAACAAGCTCGACCTGGACGTCACCTCCGTCGGCAACCACGAGTTCGACGAGGGCGCCAAGGAACTGGCCCGTCTGCAGAACGGCGGCTGCCACCCGACGGCCGGCTGCTACACGGACGAGGAGTTCGAGGGCGCCGACTTCCCGTACCTCGCCGCGAACGTCCTGGACGAGAAGACCGGCAAGCCGATCCTCAAGCCCTACTGGGTGTGGAAGAAGAAGGACGTCAAGGTCGGCTTCATCGGCGTGACCCTGGAGGACACCCCCGGTGTCGTCTCCGCGGACGGCGTGAAGGGCCTGAAGTTCAAGGACGAGGTCGAGACGATCAACAAGTACGCCAAGGTGCTCCAGCGCCAGGGCGTGAAGTCGATCGTCGCCCTCATCCACGAGGGCGGGCTGCCGGCTTCGGGGTCGTACAACTACAACTGCGACTCCCCGGGCGCCGGTGACGGCATCTCCGGCCCGATCGTCGACATCGCGAAGAACATCACGCCGCAGGTGGACGCGCTGGTCACCGGCCACACCCACGCCGCCTACGTCTGCACGATCCCCGACCCGGCGGGCAAGCCGCGCATGGTGACGTCGGCCGCGTCCTTCGGCCGCATCTACACCGACACGACGCTGACGTACGACCGCTTCACCGGCGACATCGCCCGTACGTCCGTGAAGTCGGCGAACCACGTGGTCACCCGGACCGTCGCCAAGGCGCCCGACATGACCGAGCTGATCAGCAGGTGGAACACCCTCGCGGCGCCCATCGGCAACCGCGCGATCGGCTACATCTCCGCCGACATCCCCAACACCGGCACGGAGTCCCCGATCGGCGACCTGATAGCCGACGCCCAGCTGGCGCACGGCAAGGAGCTGGACCCGGAGACGGACCTGGCGCTGATGAACCCGGGCGGCGTCCGGGCACCGCTGACCTACGCGGCCAAGGGCAGCGAGGGCGACGGTGTGGTGACGTACGCCGAGGGCTTCACCGTGCAGCCGTTCTCCAACACCGTGAACCTGCAGGACTTCACCGGGGCGCAGCTGATCCAGGTGCTCAAGGAGCAGGTCAGCGGCACGAACGCGGCGTCGCCGAAGGTTCTCCAGGTCTCGTCCGGTCTGACGTACACGCTGGACCTGACGAAGACGGGCGCCGACCGGGTCGTGACCGACTCGATCAAGCTGAACGGTGAGGCGATCAACCCGACCGCCACCTACCGTGTCGCCACCAACAGCTTCCTCGCGGGCGGCGGCGACGGCTTCCCGACGCTGGGCCAGGGCACGAACGACCTGGTCGGCTCGGACGACCTGACGGCGCTGGAGAAGTACCTGACGGCCAACTCCTCGGCCACGAACCCGATCGCGCCGCCGGCGGCGAACCGGATCACCGTCGTGAGTCAGTGAGCGCGCTCGCACTGGTCGTTGAATGATTGACCGAGAGTCAATGACCGTGAGGTAGATCGCATACCTTCGATTGCGGTTGCGGGTGGGGGGCGTACGCATGGTCGGATGGACCGATGCGTTCCCCCCACCACATAACGGCGCATCCCTATACGAACCCGTACGAGGAGCTCGGCAGGCTGGACGACGGTCCGCTGGACGCCGGTCCACAGGACCTCGGTCCGCTGGACGAGTTCTTCCACGAGGACGTACCGGACGAGCGTGACGAGGCGGAGGCCCAGGACGATCCCTGGGCCCCGCCCAACCACCGCCGCAACGGCCGCCGCCGTCGACGCGGCCGCTTCGCGGGGCTTCCCCTCGCACTGAAGGCGGTGGTCGGCCTCGTCGTCCTCGCCTCCTTCCTCGCCCTCGGAGACCGCTGGGCCCTGCTGTACGCCGAGCGCAGAGCGGCGGACACCCTCAAGGACCGCCTCGACCTGGCCGCGGCCCCAGAGGTCGAGATCGGCGGCTTCCCCTTCCTCACCCAACTCGCCGACGAGCGACTGGACTCGGTGAAGGTGACCGTCCCCGACGTGGCCGCCGACCGGGTCTCGCTCGCCCAGGTGACGGCCACGGCGCGAGGCGTACGGCTGGACACCGACGGTCCGACGTCGGTGCGCGGCGCCGACGTCCCCCGGCTGGAGGGCGACGTCCTGCTCTCCTTCGCCGACCTGAACCGTGAACTCGGCGCGTCCCAGGTGACGTTCACCGGAGAGGGCCACGACCGGGTCCGGGCGCGCGGCACGCTGCCCGTCGCCGGCCACGACCTCCGGCTCCGTGCCGAGGCGCGCATCGTGCGCGAGGGCGACCGCGGCATCGCGACGCACATCGGCGGCATGCGCCTGGACATCGGGAAGCTGGCCACGTACCGCCCCGGCGCCCGCGCCTCGGAGGGCCTGCACCTGAGCCGGCAGTCGGTCGCCCGCTTCGCCCAAGAGACCCGCAAGGCGAAGGCGCTGCTGTCGGTCCCGTCGATCGTGCGGCGGCTCGGGGTCCCCGACTCCGTCGTCCGCGAGGCCCTGCGCAACGAGTCCAGGCTCACCGAGCTGACCGGCACCCCGCGCTTCGCGCACCGCGCCATGCAGCTCAACCTCATCGACCTGGCCCTCGACCACCCCGAGCTGCTCAAGCTCCTGGGCTTCGACCCCGCCCTCCTCGACGCCCTGCCCCGCCTCACCCGCCCGGTCCTCGCCGACCGGCTGTCCCTGGGCTTCCGGCTGCCCGAGCCGCCGAGCGGGCAGCTGCGGCTGCGGGACGTGCGGGTGGAGAAGGACGGGATCAGGGTGCGGCTGGAGGGGGAGGGGCTGACGGTC
This sequence comes from Streptomyces shaanxiensis, assembly GCF_039537145.1. Classification (NCBI taxonomy): domain Bacteria; kingdom Bacillati; phylum Actinomycetota; class Actinomycetes; order Kitasatosporales; family Streptomycetaceae; genus Streptomyces; species Streptomyces shaanxiensis. The sequence continues at coordinate 355,814 of NZ_BAAAZY010000005.1, read as the reverse complement.
GGCCGCTCCCGCTGATGCCCGTAATAAATCCTGTGTGAATTGTGGTTCAGTTCCCGGGATTCTCTGAAAATCGATCTCAGGCTCAATTCATCGAGGTCTCAGCGGAATTGGCTTTTTCCGGCTCCGGCGTCCCGTAATGTTTTCCATGTCGAAAGCGAACGACGCGAAAGCAAAGAAGGAGAGTCGCATGAGCTTCCATAAGGTCGCCCCGGTGAAGAAGACCCGCAAGCCCACCGCCCCGGCGCCCAAGAAGAAGGCCGCCAAGAAGGCCACTCCGAAGCGTCGACCCGTGGGTCACCGCGACTGACGATCGGCGACCGGAAGCCGACAAAGAATTCACCCAAGTAAATCCAAGCATTTCACAGGAACGAGATACCGCCATGAGCTTCCACAAGATCGCCCCCGTCAAGAAGAACTGCAAGTCCGCCGCCCCGGCCAAGAAGGCCACCAAGCCGGCCCCGAAGAAGGCCGCCGCCCCGAAGCGCCGCCCGGTCGCGCACAAGGGCTGAGGCCGACCGACGAGGCGGGGTCACCGGAGCACTCGGGCTCCGGGGCCCCGCCTCGGCCATGTCCGGAGGTCTTCTCCGGCGCTGGGAAAGGGACTTGAGCATGAGGGAAGTGCGTACGGCCTTCCGACGGTTCTGGCCGCTGACGCGGGGCGACCGGAAGTGGCTGCTGGCGATCGTCGCCTGCGTCGTGGTGGCCGCGCTGACCGAGACCGCCTCGATCCTGCTGTTCGCGGAGCTCACCGACACCGCGCTGAAGGCCGGTTCACTGGCCGCGTTCTGGGGTCCGGCCGCGGCCTGGCTGGGCGTCGCCGCGCTGGGCGCGCTCGTCGGGTATCTCGGCAACTCGCTGGCCACCTGGACCGCCGAGAGATTCGTGCTGCGGCTGCGCGCGAAGGTCTTCCGGCACGTCCAGGACATGCCCCCGCACTTCTTCCAGAAGCACCGGCAGGGGGATCTGGTCGAGCGGCTCACCGGTGACGTCGAGGCCATCGAGCAGATGGTCGTGTCGGGTGTCGTCGGCACGGTCGCGGCGGCCTTCTCGGCGGTCTTCTACTCGGCGGCGGCGCTGTGGCTGCGCTGGGACCTGGCCCTCGTGACCTTCGTCCTCGCGCCCCTGTTCCTGCTGGCCGCCCGCCGCTTCGGCGGCCGTATCCGCTCCGCGTCGCAGGACGAGCGGGTCGCCGACGGCGCGATCACGTCGGTAGTCGAGGAGTCCCTCGGCAATGTCGTCCTCACCCAGGCGTACAACCGCCGCGGCGACGAGGAGAAGCGGCTCGACCGCGAGGCGCGGGCCTGGATGAGGGCGTCCGTGCGCGGGGCGCGGCTGAGCGAGATGTACGAGCAGCTCGTCGAGGTCGTCGAGACGGTGTGCGTGCTCGCGGTGATCGGCCTCGGCGTGTGGGAGATCTCCGCGGGCCGTATGACCCTCGGCCAACTCCTCGCCTTCGCCGCCTTCATCGGCTACCTCTACCCGCCGGTCCGCAACCTCGGCCAGCTCGGCCTCACCCTCACCGCCGCCACGGCCGGCGCCCAACGCCTCGGCGAGATCCTGGACGCCGAGCCGGCCGTCACGGACCCCGCCGAGCCGGTCGCCGAGTGGCCGGTGCGGGGCTGGGTCGGCTTCCACGGGGTGTCCTTCCGCTACCCGGGCGCCGCCAGGGAGTCGCTGACCGACGTGACCTTCACGGCCGGCCCCGGCGAGCTGGTGATCGTCACGGGCGCGAGCGGCGCGGGCAAGTCGACGACGTCCAAGCTGCTCACCCGCTTCTACGACCCGTCGGCGGGCGTGATCACCCTGGACGGCGTGCCGCTCACGAACGTGGGGCTGGAGTTCCTGCGCGAGAACGTCGCCCTCCTGCCCCAGGAGACGCTGATCCTCAACGGCACCATCCGCGAGAACATCGCGTGCGGCCGCCCCGGCGCGAGCGACGAGGACATCGAACGGGCGGCGCGTGCGGCGGCGGCGCACGACTTCATCGCCGCGCTCCCCGAGGGATACGACACGCACATCGCCCCCGGCACGGCGGCCCTGTCCGGCGGCCAGCTCAAGCGGATCACGATCGCCCGCGCGATGCTGCGCTCCGCCCCCGTCCTGCTCCTGGACGAACCGACGGCGGGCCTCGACTCGGTGGCCGCGCGCCAGGTCGTACAGCCCCTGCGACGGCTGATGTCCGGCCGTACGACGATCCTGATCACCCACGATCTGAGCCTGGCACCGGATGCCGACCGGGTGCTGGTCGTGGACGAAGGCCGACTGGTGGAGGCGGGCACGCACGCGGAGTTGGTGGCGCGGGGCGGGGCGTATGCGCGGTTGGCGGGGCCGGTGCCCTGGGCGTGGACGGAGGAGACGCTGGTTCTGAGGCGGTGAGGGCCGGGGGCCGACCGTCGACGGCGACGCCCCGGCATGCTCGGCTTCCACTGAGGTCGCCGGGCATGCCGGGGGCTGTCGCGCGTGGTCGTCAGCCGACCCGGTGGACGCCCTGCGTGTCCAGCTCGTAGCGGGCGCCGACGATGGCCAGTTCGCCGGAGGCCACCTTCGCGGCGAGGTCCGGTTCCGCGGCGAGGCGGGCGCGGACGGCGCGTACGTTGGCGTCGATGGTGGAGTCGACGCGGGCGTCGCCCTCCTGGGTGCGGTCTATGTTCGGCTTTATCTGGTCGGCGATGTACTGGATGTGCGCCGGCAGCCGCTCACCCGACTCGTCCGCCGCGACGGCCGCCTTCACGGCGCCGCACGACTGGTGCCCGAGCACCAGGACCAGCGGGATGTCCAGTTCGAGCACGCCGTAGGCGACGCTGCCGAGTACGGCCTCGTCCAGGACCTCACCGGCGGAGCGTACGGTCATCAGGTCGCCGAGGCCCTGGTCGAAGACCAGCTCCGGCGGCACCCGGGAGTCGATGCAGCCCAGGACGAGGGCGAAGGGGTGCTGACTGGAGGTCAGGGCCTGCCGCACGGCGGGCGACTCGTCGGGGTGCCGCTCACGGTAGGTGCGCCAGCGCTGGTTGCCCGCGGCGAGTTCACGCAGGGCTTCCGCGGGGGTGCCGGGGCGGCGACGGGGGGTGGGGGTGGCGGGC
>NZ_BAAAZY010000005.1:203789-352708 GCF_039537145.1 Streptomyces shaanxiensis | reverse complement strand
GCGGCGGAGGCGGTGGCCGTGCCGAGGGCGGCGGTGGTCCCCAGCGCCGCGGCCCCGGTCAGCCCGGCCCGCAGGAGTGCGCGGCGGGCGAGCGAGGGGAGAGCGAACCGCTTGTGAGCGGCGGTGGCCGGCTGTGAGCCGGCGGATCTGTCGGAGTTCACAGGGTGGAACGTACGCTCGAAACTTCAAATAAACGTTCGCGTTGCTGAATCATGGACGGGTACGGGGAAGTCATGATCGAGCGTTGGTCTGCCCTTGGTGTTTCGCGGGGCTTTCGATGACCCGGCTTGGTGCCCGACGGCGGACCGGCCTCGCCCAGCTCCTGGGCGAGGCCGGTTGGACAGCTGCTGAGCGAGCCGGTGAGGGCCTCAGGAAGCCGTAGGCGTCCAGTTCCCCAGCCAGTCGGCGACCTCCTGCCCGGCCGCCTGGGCGTCGGTCAGCTGAGGCCGGTTGGAGCTCGCGGAACCCGCGCCCGCGCCGGTGTTCCTGTACTCGGCGAAGCGGTCGTCCTTCCAGGGGAAGCCGCCCATGTCCGACCAGGGGGTGGACTTGATCGCGGCGCTCAGGTTCGTCTCCCGGACCGTGGTCTGCGGGTCCACGGTCGTGTCGCCACCGGGGTGCCAGTTGCGGCCGAGGAAGAAGCTGCCGTTGCTCACGTCGCCGTTGACGGTCGAGTTGGTGATGAGGATGCCCTTGCGGTTGGCCTCGGTGCTCGGCGCGGTGACGTATCCGGCGGACGTGCCGTCCCAGCGCTTGCGCAGCGTGATGACGGACCGGTCGATGACGGCGGTGCCGCGGCCGAAGATGAAGTCGACGTTGCCGAGGATGTAGGAGTTCTTGACGTAGACCCGGCCGAGGGCGCCCTTGGCGGCCGTCTCCATCTCCAGGGTGTCCTGGTCGCCGGTGACGATGAGGCTGTCCAGGAACACCTTGTCGGCCTGGGTCAGCAGGGCCACGGCCTGGTGGCCGGAGAGGGACTGGTTCGCGCCCTCGTTGAAGTCGTTGGTGACGCTGAGGTTGCGCAACTGGGTGTCGTCGGCCTTGACGCTGAGGGTGGCGCTGCCGGGCGTGCCGTACGTCCCCGAGCCGTCGGGCTTGGTCATGCCGGCGGCGTGTCCCTCGACGATGACGGTGTCCTTGCGGCTGGCGCCGGTCCCGACGACCGTCACGTGCGGCTTGTTCGCCGGTATGGTCACGGCCTCGCGGTACGTGCCCGGCTTGACCTGGATGACGACGCGGGAGGGGTTGTTCGCCGGTACGGCGTTGACGGCGGCCTGCACGGTCGAGTACTGCCCGGAGCCGTCCTTGGCGACGGTGAGGGTGGTCGCGGCCTTGGTGCTCACCGTGCCGCTGCTCGCCGTGGTCCCGATCGAACTCCGCGGCCCCGCACCCGACTTGACGACCGACGGCACGTTCGCGGCCGCGTCCGCCGAGTACGAGTAGTACGACCTCGGATCGAACGCGGAACCACCGCTCTCGTTACGACCACTGGTGCCCGAGAAGACGTTGCCGCGCTGGACGAGCGTCGCGGTGCTGTCCTTGATGACGGGGTTGGTCATGCCCTGGAAGTAGGAGTTCTCCAGGACCATGGCGGTCTTCCCGCGCGAGTAGTTGCCGTAGGACGACTTGATGTCGGTGCCGGCGACGTCCTCCAGGAAGTTGTTGTAGAGGTGCGCGTGGGCGGCGTTGTCGGTGGACGGGTTGCGCTGCTCGGTCTCGCGGAACCAGTTGTGGTGGACCGTGATGTCCGTCTTGACGTTGTCCGTCCAGCCGATGCCGAAGGTCTTGTTGTTCTGGCTCAGCTTGTTCCAGGAGACGGTCACGTTCGTGCTGTCCTTGCGGACGTCGATGAGCCCGTCGGCCATGTGCCGCAGGTCGTTGTGGTCGATCCACACGTGGTGCGCGCCGTCCATCTGGACCGCGTCGAAATCATGATCCTTGTCGTTCCAGACGCCCTGGTACGAGTCCCGGATGGTCAGGTTCCGGATGATCACGTTGTGCACGCCGGAGCCGAGGAAGAACCCGCCGCCGACGATGTGCCCGGACGTCCCGGACCCGACGATGGTCTTGTCCGACTGGACCTTGATCTCTTTTCCGACCGGGTTCATGTTGATCGTCCCGGCCACGACGATGACATACGGCTCGGTGGCCGTCGCGTACTTCTCCAGATCGGCCTGCGTCCTCACGGTGACGATCTGACCGTCACGCCCACCGTAAGTCCCGTTCTGCCCCAGTGAGTTGACGGAGGCGAACCCGTCGGCGGCGGCGGTGGCCCAGGCGGGGGCGGCGGCGGTCGCGGCGGACGCCCGCTGCTGGGCACCGGAGCCGAGGAGACCGAGGTCAGTGCCGTAGGCGAGGACGCCGGAGGCGGTCAGGGCCAGCGGCACCCCGACCGCCAGGGCCGTCCTGCTTCTGCGGTGACGGGCCTTGCTGTGCTGCTCAGTCATGCGGCGATCCGTTCCGTGCGGGGGGATGGTCCGAGGGGCGGTCGCCGCTGGGGGCGGAAAGGTTGCCGGGGTGGGAGTCCTTTCGGTGGGGGTGTCGGATGCGGGACTCCGGGGATGTACAAGGGAGTTGGGGCGGCCGGTGGACGAGCGGAGGGGGCGCGGACGTGGCGGGGAACACGGAGGAAGCCGAGCCGCTGGTCGGTGGGCGCTACCGGCTCTCGGGCCGGATCGGAACGGGCGGCCACGACATGACCTGGGTGGCCGAGGACGAGGCGCTGGGCGCCACTGTGCTGCTGCGGAGGATCCTGTTGCCCGCGGGGTCGGCGGAGGACGACACGAAACGGGCGCGGGCGATGCGGATGATCCGGATGCTGGCGCATCAGCGCAGTCCGCGCATCCTGTACGTGCTCGACGCGCTGTCCGATGATGACGGGCTCTGGGTCGTCATGGAGTATCTCGCCGACGCCCGCACCCTCGGCGATGTCCTACGGGAGTCGGAGTCGGGGACGCTGCCGCCGGGGCGCGTGGCGAGTATCGGGCTCGGTGTGCTCGACGCGCTGACCGCTCTGCATGCGGCGGGCGTCACGTACCGCAATCTGACCCCGGAAGAGATCGTCATCGACACGGGCGGGCGGACCCTGCTCCTCGGCTTTGCCCCCAGCATGCTGGACGAGCCGGACCTGACAGGGCGCACGCCGGCCTCGGACGCCTCCGTCTCGCTCCGCTACCTGGCACCCGAGCTGGTGACCGGCGGCCGGCCGACCCCGGCCGCGGACCTCTTCTCACTGGGCGTCGTCCTGTACGAGGCGGTCCAGGGCCACAGCCCCTTCAACCTGCGCGACAGCTCGACCACGCCCGCGGTGCTCCATGCGGTGCTGTACGAGGAGCCGGCGGAGCCGTTCCGAGCCGGTCCGCTCGCCCCCGTGCTGCTGCGCATGCTGGGCAAGACTCCGGCCGAACGGCCGACGCTGGACGAAGTGGCCGCTGTGCTGTCCGAGGTGGAAGGGGTGCCGGACACATGGCTCCCGGCGACGCCGACCCCCAGCGCGGGACCCGGGATGAGCCCGGGGTGGGCGGCGTCACCTCCGCCGGACATGAGCGCACCGGCCATGCGTGCACCCGGGAGTACCCACGCCATCGCCGGGCCAGGGACGGACGGCTGGGCCTGGCCCGGCCTGCTCATCGCGTCCCTGACTACCGTGCTGCTGGCGGTGTTCATCGGCTATGTAATGCCGTCGCTGGACGGCATGTGGTGGCTGCCCGGCCTGTGGGTGTTTCTCGTCGGCGCCGCCGTGACCAACGTCCTGCGCCGGCCGGTGACTTCGCAAGCGGCGGCACGCGCGACGACGGCGCCCCGTGCGACGACGGCGCCCCGCGAACCCCGCGCCGCCCCGAGCAGAGGCCCCGCATTCGTGGCGGGACTCACCGATGCCGCCGTATTCCTGAGACCCCGCACCGCCGTGCCGCCGCTGCCGCCGACGCGGGACGCGTATCTGCACGAGGCTTACGGCCGGCTGGGCCCACCACCCGCTGCCGGACCCCGCCCGCCGGGAGGCTCCGCATGACCGACTCCACCCCCGCACCCGACCCGGGGCCGGTCGGCGAGACGAGGAGCTCCTGGCGGGACCTCCCCCTGGACCAGCAGGCCGCTGCCTGGGAGACGGCCGTGCCGGGCAGCGCCGAGCGGATGCTGCGCCAGATCGAGGCGGACTACGAGCACCGGCGCTGGATGGACCGGGTCGAGGTGCGTTTCCGGATCTTCGGCGCGGTGGTCGCGGGCACGGGCATCACCGGCGTCTTCTGGCTGACGAAGTACCTGGTGGACCACGATGCGCCCGGTTTCGCGGCCGGGGTCTTCGGCGCGAGCATCGCCGCGTTTGCGGGTCTGGTGCTCAGGCGCGACCGCCCGGGGCAGTGATGCGGAGCGGACCCGCTCGGCGCGAGCCCGCTCCGCAATGGCCCCAGGGGCCTACTTGGCGCAGGTGTTGGGGTCCAGCTTCTCCTCCACCTTGTCCTCACGGCCGTCGGGCTGGCCGTTGGGGAGGAGCTTGTCGGAGGTGCCGTCGATGTAGTAGCCGTACGAGTAGATCGTCTTCCAGCTCGCGTCCCGGCCGCGCCAGGTGTGCGTGGTGACGTCGCCGTCGCCCTTGTTCCACTGGTAGTCCTCGACCTGGAAGATCGGGTTCACGCGCACCACGCGCTGGTACGGCGTCCAGGTCACGGCGACCTGGGTGCACGGCGGAATCGACTTCTCGCTCCGCCGCTCGAAGGACGAGGTCTTCTCCCAGCCCCACTCGTAGCCGGCGCTGCCACCCACGCTGCCCGAGAAGATGCTCTTGGCGAGGGAGAGGTTGATGGTGCCGCCGACGCTCTTCTTGGCGAACGTCTTGGTGCTGTAGCTGCTGACGAAGGTCTCCTTGTCGTCCTTCGAGCCGCGGTTGCCGATCCACGGGGAGGTGCGGACCGTCTCGCCCTTGATGGACCAGGTCGAGGCCTCGGCGTAACCGCACCAGCCGCGGAACAGCTCCCACGGCCCGGCCGGCTTCCACAGCCCGAAGACGTCGCGCAGGTACTCGTCCTGGGTCTTGAACTCGCCGGTGTCGACGTTGTAGGCGCCGTAGACGCCGGTCAGGCTCGGCTCCTGGTTGCAGAGCCGCTCGATCAGCAGATCGGTGTTCCCGGGATCCGTACCCCGGATGTTCGACGCACCGCCCGGCCCGTTCCCGGCCGCCTGAGCGGAACCGGTGCCGGTCAGTACGCCGGCTATGGCGAGGGCGGTGGAGGCGGTGATCAGGGCGCTCTTCTTGACACCGCTCCTGGCGCTCTTCCTGAGCATTGATTTGCGAATGAGTCGCATGGGGGTGGCTCACTCCTGTGTGCTGTGCACGGTGCCGACGGGTACGTCCGGCACCTGTCTGACAGCCACGAAGAGTTGCAGAGAACTGGTGGGTAGGGTCGGGAGCAGGTACGGATGACAGTACATTGACAGGTGGGTGAGGTTGCCTGTCGGTCTTTATCCCTCTTTGCCTGCCACCGCTCCACAGGACATGTTCCCCGCCGGCGCCCGGCCCGGTCCGGCGGGGAGGGCGTCGGGCCGGGCGCCGCACCCCAACTCTCCCGCCATCCCGACCCCTTGCACCTCGGCCGAACAGCCAGGCCTCGCCTGCCACTGCCCCCTCGGCTCGGTCGTTCGGCCGACCTGAGAGCGACGGCGCGCCGGGATTCGGGGTGCCCCGGAGTGATCAGTTTCTTCAGGCCGACCTCGTGGACGTCCGTCCTCGCCGCCGTCAAGAACTGGGCGCCCGCCTCGCGTCGTCCTCCGTCGACGCGGCGCTGCGGTTCTGGCGGCTCAGATGGACGGCGTGGAGCAGCGTGCCGACCGCCGCGGCGCCGCTCAGGAGGGAGCCGAAGGCCGTGATCAGGGCGCCGGGGCCGTCGCTGCCACCGCCCGAAGGAACCGCGACGACGGTCTGGGTCACCACGGTCACCGGGGTCGCCCCCGGTTCCGTCGGTTCCGAGGTCGGCTCCTCGGTGCCGCGGGGACTGTCGGTGCTCTCCGGCGGCCGCGTGGTGTACCAACTGGTCGACCCGGCCCCTCCCGAGGGCCCGTCATCCGACGCCGACACCACCGCCAGGGCGAGGAGTGAGACGGCACCGGCCGTGAACACGAGGCCCAGGGTGGTCCACAGCACGATCTTCGGTAGCGAGTTCTTCAACATGGCTCCCCCTCGCCTCAAGCGTAGGGGGAAACGGCCGCGAAGTGGATCTCCTTCCCGGCCGCATTGAGTGAGACGTGACTACTGCTGCGGCTCCGCCGGCGGCGGCGTCGGCGCCCCCGGCAGTCGTACGGTCGCCACCGTCCCGCCGCCCTCCGCTCGGGCCAGAGTGACCTCGCCGCCCGCCTGCTCTACGGTGCGGGCCACGATCGACAGGCCGAGGCCCGAGCCGGGCAGGGCCCGTGCGCTGGGGGAACGCCAGAAGCGGTCGAAGACGTGGGGGAGTTCGTCGGCGGGGATGCCGGGGCCGTGGTCGCGGACGGTCAGGACGCCGTCGTTCAGTGCGACCTCGACCGTGCCGGCCTCGGGGCTGAACTTCACCGCGTTGTCGAGGATGTTGACCACCGCGCGCTCCAGCGCCGCCGGTTCGGCGCGGACGTACCAGGGCTGGAGGTCGGAGCTGATCGTCAGCTCGGGGCCGCGCAGGCGGGCGCGGCGCAGCGCCGCCTCGACCGTGTCCTGCAGCGAGATCACCTGGACGCGTTCACCGCGCTGGCCCTCCGAGCGGGACAGTTCCTGCAAGTCGCCGATCAAGGAGGCCAGTTCGGTCATCTGCGCCTTGACGGAGGCGAGCAGGGCCTTGCGGTCGGCCTCTGGGATCGGGCGGCCCGTCTCCTCGCTGCGGGTGAGGAGCTCGATGTTGGTGCGGAGGGAGGTGAGGGGGGTGCGGAGTTCGTGGCCGGCGTCCGCGATGAGCTGCTGTTGCAGGTCGCGGGAGCTGGCCAGGGCCGAGTTCATGGAGTTGAAGGAGCGGGAGAGACGGGCGACCTCGTCCTCGGCGTCGTCCTCCACCGGGATGCGGACGGTCAGGTCCTCCGTGCGGGCCACGTGTTCGACGGCGTCCGTCAGCTTGTCGACGGGGCGGAGGCCCGCGCGGGCCACGGCCAGGCCGGCCGCTCCGGCGCCGATGACTCCGATGCCGGAGACGAGGAGGAGGATGAGGGCGAGTTCGTTGAGGGTGGACTGGGTGTTCTTGAGCGGCACCGCGACGAGGAGTGCGGTGTCGGGGTACAGCTGGGGCGGGCTCACCGGCCCCTGGCTGACGACCAGCGGCACGGTGAACACCCGAACGGCATTGCCGTCCGTGTCGGTGCCGTTGCGGGTGATCCCCTCGAGAACGTTCCCCGTGGTGTCGTCCGCGTCCTTGATCACGTTCTTGTCGGCGTCGGTGACCTTGACGGTGCCCGCCGAGGTGGAGGAGACGCAGGGCGTCCCGTCAGCCTTGACCAGCTGGATGTAGGTGCTCTGCGCCCGCAGGCCGTTGCCGCCGGTCTGGAAGGTCTCGTCGGTCGGGACGCTCTGGGGGCAGGCGTTGAGGAGCTCCACGACCTGGCTGTACCGCTGCGGCTGCGACATCTTCCTGAGGTCGGCGTTGACCTGCTCGTACAGCTTCCCCTGCACGATGAACCAGCAGGTGACCGAAACCGCCGCCACCGCGAACGCCACCGCCGCGGCGACCAGCATCGACAGCCGCGCCCGGATCGGCAGCGACCGGAACCGGCGTAGAACCCTGCTCACTCCGCCCCGCCCTGTCGCAGCACATACCCCACGCCCCGAACCGTGTGCACGAGCCGCGGCTCGCCGCCCGCCTCGGTCTTGCGGCGCAGGTACATCACGTACACGTCCAGCGAGTTCGACGACGGCTCGAAGTCGAAGCCCCACACCGCCTTGAGGATCTGCTCCCGGGTGAGGACCTGGCGCGGATGCGCCATGAACATCTCCAGCAGCGTGAACTCCGTACGGGTCAGCTCCACCGGCCGCCCACCCCGCGTGACCTCCCGCGTCGCGAGGTCCATGCGCAGGTCCGCGAAGGTCAGCGCCTCGTCCTCCTCCGCCGCGCCCGCACCGGTCGCCGCCGCGTAGGAGCTGCGCCGCAGCAGCGCGCGGACCCGGGCGAACAGCTCGTCCAGTTCGAACGGCTTGACCAGGTAGTCGTCGGCCCCGGCGTCCAGCCCGGTCACCCGGTCGCCGACCGTGTCGCGGGCGGTCAGCATGAGGATCGGCGTCGTGTCACCGGCTCCGCGGATACGGCGGGCGGCGGTGAGGCCGTCCATGCGGGGCATCTGGATGTCCAGGATCACCAGCTCGGGCCGGTAGGCGGTCGCCTTCTCCAGGGCGTCGGCGCCGTCGACCGCGACCTCCGTGTCGTACCCCTCGAAGGCGAGGCTGCGCTGGAGTGCTTCGCGCACCGCAGGCTCGTCGTCGACGATCAGGATGCGCTGGGGGTCACGGTCGCCATCGGCGGGGCTCATGGGCTCGGGATCCTCGGGTGCGGTGGGTCAGGGGGCTGGACGGAGGGCTGAGCGGGCTTGAACGCCTTCAGCCTCGCACGTTTTTCGTTTTGTACGGTCTCAGCCTCGTACGGTACGGCGACGGCTGCGGGACGCGGTCGCCCTGCGGCCCGCGCTCAGGCGGACGGTCGCCAGCTCCGGCGCCCGGGACGGGGCGGTCGGCGCGTGCAGGGCGCCGGCCACCGCGAGGGCCAGGGCGAGGTCGGAGGGACCGACGCCGGTCGCGGTGTGCTCAACCTGCTGGATCATGACGTACCCCTTCAGTCTTGGGAGTTCAGCTCTGCGAACCCGACCGCAGCTTCGCCAGGTCGGCCTTGACGGTGTTGATCGGGATCGCGAAGCCGAGGCCCACGCTGCCCGCGTCGGACGAGCCCGAGCCGGCGGCCGAGTACATCGCCGAGTTGATGCCGATGATGTTGCCGTTCATGTCGATCAGCGCGCCGCCGGAGTTGCCGGGGTTCAGGGAGGCGTCCGTCTGTATCGCCTTGTACGTCGTCGTCGACGAACCGGTGTCGCCGTTGAACTCCTGACCGCCGAACTCGAACGGCCATCCGCCGCCGCCCTGCTGCTGTTGCTGCTGGCCCTGGCTCTCGTCCGTCGAGACGGTCACGTCACGGTTGAGCGCGGACACGATGCCGCTGGTGACGGTGCCGGTCAGGCCCTCGGGAGAGCCGATCGCCACGACCTCGTCGCCGACCTGCACCCCGCTGGAGTCGCCGAGGGTGGCCACCGTCAGCCCGGACGCGTTCTGCAGCTTGATCAGCGCGAGGTCCTTGCTGCTGTCGGTGCCGACGACCTCGGCGGTGTACTCCTTGCCGTCGCTGGTCGTCACCTTGATCTGCGAGGCGCCGGAGACGACGTGGTTGTTGGTGACGATCTCGCCGTCACTGGTGATGATCACGCCGGAGCCGGTGGACGACCCGGCGTTCGAGGCCGCGCTGATCTCGACGATGCTCGGGCTGACCGCCTTGGCGACCCCGGAGACCGTGCCCTTCTGGCTGGAGGGGACGACGTTGGTGCTGGTGGAGCTGGAGGTGGCGACGGTGTCGTTGCCGGTCAGCTCCTGGATGCCGTACGCCGTACCGCCGCCGATCGCCGCGGCGACGATCGCCACGGCCGCGAGGAGGGCGACGGGACCGCGGGGCCGGCGCCGCCGCGCCTTCGGCGGCTGGGCCACGGGCTCGGTGAGGAGAGCGGTGGGGGCTTCGCCGCCCGCCTGCTGCGCCGGCGGCTGGTACGCCGGCGGGGGCGGCCATTCCGGGTTCACGGGGGAGGAGGCGTGCTGCTGGGCGCCCTGGTAGGGGTTCTCGTAGTCGCCGCTGCGGCGGAAGCTCTCGGTCATGGAAATGAGCTTGTCGCCCCACCATGAGAGCTTCCTGAGTGCTCCCTGAGAAGCCCGGCAGAAGCTCGTATGCCCGATGTAAAGGCGCTTCTGGCAGCGAGTCGGTGCCTCTCAGAGAACGCTCAGAGAAGCTCCTCAGCTCTCAGGCACACCCACAAGACCGCCGCGCGACCAACCGCGAAGGAAACACCTTCAGCCGCTCGCGCCGCGACCCGGCAACCCGCAGCCCGTCATCGAGAACCAGATCCACCGCGGCCCGAGCCATGGCGGACCGGTCCGAAGCAATGGTCGTCAACGGCGGATCCGCCAGCGCCGCTTCCTTGATGTCGTCGAACCCGGCGACAGCCAGCTCCCCCGGCACATCGATCCGCAGCTCCCGCGCCGCCCGCAGCACACCGATGGCCTGGTCGTCGGTGGAGCAGAAGATCGCGGGGGGACGGTTCGGCCCGGAGAGAATCTCCAGCGCTATGCGGTACGCGTCGTAGCGGTTGTACGGCGCCTCGAACAGCCGCCCCTCGGTGGGGATCCCCGACTCGGCCATCGCGCGCCGCCAGCCCTCGACGTGGTCGGAGACCGGGTCGCCGACCGCGGGCGTCTCCGCGGTGCCGCCCATACAGGCGACGTACTCGTAGCCGTGCTCCAGGAGGTGGCGTACGGCGAGCTGGGCGCCACCGAGGTCGTCGGTGACGACGGCGACGTCGTCGATGGCCTCCGGCCGCTCGTGCAGCAGGACGACCCGGGCGTCCCAGGCCTCGATCTCGGCGGCGGCCAGGTCGTTCAGCGCGTGCGAGACCAGGATCAGCCCGGAGACCCGCATACCCAGAAACGCCCGCAGATAGTGGACCTCGCGCTCGCCGACGTAGTCGGAGTTGCCGACGAGGACCATCTTTCCGCGCTCGGCGGCGGCCCACTCGACCGCGTGCGCCATCTCCCCGAAGAAGGGCTGGCGCGCGTCCGGGACGATCAGGCCTATGAGATCCGTGCGCCGCGAGGCCATCGCCTGGGCGACGCGGTCGGGCCGGTAGCCCAGTTCCTTGATCGCGGCGAGAACGCGCTCGCGCGTGGCCGGGGCGACCGGCCGGGGTCCGTTGTTGATGACATAGCTGACGACGGCAGTGGAAGTCCCTGCCAGCCGCGCCACGTCATCCCGAGTCACCTTGGCCACGCGCGGAGTCTACGCGGATGGACCCGCTCTGGGCAGGGCGTGAAGGAGCTTCCCTGTCGCCCGGCTGTCACTCCGCTGCGCGGAAGCGATGCCGGTGACGCCCCGCCCGAGCGTCCGCCGTGCCCTTCTATGCCTCGGCCCCGATCTCGATGCCGTCCAGGGCGTCCGCCTCGTCCGCATCCTCCGGCTTTGCCTGGCCGGCCTTGGCCTTCGCCTCCTCGGCGACCCGGTCGATCTTCTCCGGAGTAACGAATCGATAACCGACGTTCCGTACGGTGCCGATGAGCGACTCGTGCTCGGGGCCGAGCTTGGCGCGCAGCCGTCGTACGTGGACGTCGACCGTCCGGGTGCCGCCGAAGTAGTCGTAGCCCCAGACCTCCTGCAGCAGCTGCGCGCGCGTGAAGACGCGGCCCGGGTGCTGGGCGAGGTACTTCAGGAGCTCGAACTCCTTGAAGGTGAGGTCGAGGACCCGTCCCTTCAGTTTCGCGCTGTAGGTCGCCTCGTCGACCGACAGGTCGCCGTTGCGGATCTCCATGGGGGAGTCGTCGTTGACGATCTGCTGGCGGCCCATGGAGAGCCGGAGCCGGGCCTCCACCTCCGCCGGACCGGCGCTGTCGAGGAGCACGTCGTCGATGCCCCAGTCGGCGGTGACGGCGGCGAGGCCGCCCTCGGTGACGACGAGGATGAGAGGACAGCCGGGGCCGGTCGAGCGCAGGAGCTGGCACAGGCTGCGGACCTGCGGGAGGTCGCGGCGTCCGTCGATGAGGATGACGTCGGCACCGGGGGTGTCGACGAGGGCGGGTCCCTCCGCCGGCGCCACGCGCACGTTATGCAGCAGCAGGCCGAGTGCGGGGAGCACCTCCGTCGACGGCTGGAGGGCATTGGTCAGGAGCAGCAGAGAACTCATACGTCTGGTTCCTCCTCGGTCCCTGCGAGGACGTTTTGCGGTGCGGAACTGCTCTGCGATCCCGAAGGCCCCGTACACCTGCGGTTTCCCGCGTCGTATACAACGCTTCCGAAAGCACAAAAGGACCCGGGGGCTACGCTGCCCGAGTCCTCTGCCCAGCAGAATAGCCCACATGAGCAACGGTCCGGCAGGTCATGTGGCACGATCGACGGTTCGTCCGAACTCTGAGACGACCAGACGCACACCTATGCGGACGTTTCTGCACACCGACGACGGGGTGACGATCGATTCCGTATACGACCCGGGTGCGGTCGTATACGACAACTCCCGTCCACCTGCCGGTGATCTGGTGTTCGTCGTCGCCCACGGCTTCACCGGGGACGTGGACAAGCCGCACGTCCGCCGCGTGGCGGAGGCCTTCACCCGGCAGGGGGCCGTCGTCACGTTCTCCTTCCGGGGGCACGGCGCGTCGGGCGGCCGCTCGACGGTCGGCGACCGCGAGGTGCTGGACCTGGCGGCGGCGGTGCGGTGGGCGCGTGGGCTCGGGCACGCGCGCGTGGTGACCGTCGGCTTCTCGATGGGGGGCTCGGTGGTGCTGCGGCACGCGGCGATCTACGGCGAGAACGGTGAGACGGCGCCTGCACGCGGGGCGCATACGGACGCCGTCGTGTCCGTGAGTGCGCCTGCGCGCTGGTACTACCGGGGTACGCCTCACATGCGCCGGCTGCACTGGCTGGTGACCCGGCCGGAGGGGCGTTTGGTGGGCCGCTACGGATTCCGTACCCGGATCCACCACCGGGACTGGGACCCGGTGCCGATGTCTCCGGTGGAGGCGGTCCCGAGGATCGCGCCCACGCCGTTGCTGATCGTGCACGGCGACCGGGACGGCTACTTCCCCCTCGACCACCCCCGCATGCTGGCCCAGGCGGCCGGTGACCACGGCGAACTCTGGCTGGAGCCGGGCATGGGCCACGCCGAGCACGCGGCCGGCGACGCCCTGCTGGAGCGCATCGGGCACTGGGCCGTCTCACAGGGCGGCTAGCCTGACGGGGTACACAGCCGATCGATTGAGGAACCGGATGCCAAAGGTCACGGTGCGCTACTGGGCCGCCGCGAAGGCCGCGGCCGGGATCGCCGAGGAGCCGTTCGACGCGGTCACCCTCGCCGAGGCGCTCGACGCGGTGCGCGAGCGACACCCCGGGGAACTCGTGCGCGTCCTGCAGCGATGCTCGTTCCTCGTCGACGGTGACCCCGTGGGCACCCGCGAACATGAGACGGTACGGCTGGCCGACGGCGGCACGGTCGAGGTGCTCCCGCCGTTCGCAGGAGGGTGACGATGAGCGACCAGCCGTATCAGGGACACCAGGGACAGCAGGGACACCAAGGGCATCAGGGGCAGGGGTACGACGGGTACGACCCGTACCAGCAGCCCGCCCCGCAGGCGTGGCCCGGGCAGCAGACGCACGACGATCCGCAGGCCGCCCAGCAGTACACGCAGCAGTGGCAGGGACAGACCTGGGAGACGCAGGTGCACGCGCCGGTGACGTCGGGCTCTGCGGCTCCTGCGGGTGCTGCGGCTTCCGCGGAGACGTCGTATCTGCCGTCGCAGGGGGCGGGGGACGCCGCCGGGTATCAGAGCGGCGGCTGGGACGGCGTGCCGCAGGGGCAGGCCCATGCACAGGGGCAGGCCCGCGCGCAGGCTCAGCCGCAGGCCCAGTTCCAGTCGCAGACCCCGTTCCCGTCGCCCGCGCAGCAGCAGAGCTCCGGCACGGACGCGCAGCCCGCGGACGGTGAGGACCCCGGCTACGGCCCTGCCACCCTTTCCGGCAACTCCCGTGTCACGGACGCCCAGCGGGCCCGGCTGGAGGGCCGGTCCCCGATCATCGAGCCGGGCATGCAGCCGGCCGCGCTCACGGCGCTGCTGGGGCTGCTGCTCTCGGGATCGGCGGCGGTGGGGCCGTACGCCCTCGTGGTGCCCCTCGTCGTCCTGCAGGCGGTGACCGCGGCGGGCTGGTTCCGGCTGAACGGCATGTGGCCCGCCCGGCAGGGCATCGCGCTGGCCTTCGCGGGTGCGGTGACGGCGGACGTGGCGCTGCTGGTGGCCGACCGGGCGCCGGCGGCGATCCTCGGGACGCTGGGTGTCTGGGTGCTGTTGGCGCTGGTCCTGCAGCTGCGGTCGCACGCCGATCCGGACGAGCGGATGTACGGCCTGATGGCGACGGTCGCCTCGGCGGCGCTGGCGATCATCGCGGCCGGGTATCTCGCGGCCGAGGCGGACGCGGTGACCGTGGGGGCGATGGCGGTCGCCGTGGGTGTGCTGGCGCGGGCGTTGCCGTTGCCGACCGTGGCCTCGGTGGTGGTCTCGTTGCTCGCGGCGGCGGGTGCGGGGGTTGCCGGGGGCGCGATGACGGGGATGGGTGCCGGTGGGGCGCTGCTCGGGGCGGGAGCCGCTGCGTGTGCGCTGATCGGGCACCGGGTGGCGAGCTACGACTATCCGTCGCGGTTCGTCCACTTCACGGCGGGCGTTGCGCTGCCGTTGGCTGCGGCGGCGCCGGTGGTGTATGTGCTGGGACGGGCGCTGGCGTGAGGCCGGGTTTTGCCGGACCAGGCAAGGTCAGCCCGTCCGGCGTTTGAGGACGAGGCCCTTTAAGGGCCGTAGCGGGGGTCTGGGGGCGGCAGCCCCAGGGACGGGACGGGTAGGGGCGGCGGGGGCGAAAAACGACTGGGCCCCCCTGTCACAGGTGATCGACAATCCGTCGGTCACCCCCACCCCAGGGTTACCCTCGCGCTGGACGGCCACTCGCCCGTCGCGACCGTCGTCCGTCGTTGATGACCACCGATGTGGGGGGAACACCACACCATGCGCGCCCTGCGGATACTGCTGATCCTCGTCGTGATATTCGGCGGCCTCTTCGTGCTGGCCGACCGGCTCGCCGTCGGGTTCGCCGAGGACGAGGCGGCCGGGAAGCTCCAGGCCAGCGAGAACCTCGCCGCCGCCCCGGACGTGTCCATCAAGGGCTTCCCGTTCCTGACCCAGGTCGTGAGCGGCTCCCTGGACGACGTCGAGGTCGGCATCAAGGACTACGAGGCCGCCACCGGCGCCGACGGCAGGACGATCCGGATCGACGACCTCACGGCGAACATGAAGGGCGTCGAGTTCTCCGGCGACTACAGCTCCGCCACCGCGGCCACCGCCACCGGCACCGCGTCCGTCACCTACGCCGAGCTGCTGAAGACCGCCAAGTCCGAGCCCACCCAGGTCGCCCCCGGCGTGACCGCCAACGTCGTCGGTCTCTCGGACGGCGGCAACGGCAAGATCAAGGTCGCCGTCGAGGCCACCGTCCTCGGCACCAAGATGCCGAACCCGGTCTACGTCCTCAGCTCGGTCACCGCCCAGGGCGACACCGTGCGGGTGCAGGCCGACACGCTGCCCAGCTTCGGCGGCGTCGACATCGCCGAGTCCCGGGTCCGCGCGATCACCGACTTCGAGCAGAAGATCGACGGCCTCCCCGGCGGCATCCAGCTCGACAAGGTCCAGGCGGCGAAGGACGGCGTCGAGATCACGGTGAAGGGTTCGAACGTCCGCCTCGCCGGGTAGTACGGGGACGGGCGGGCGCCGGGTGTCCGACTGGCGAGACGACGCCGTCCGCACCGTAGATGTGATCGCCGATACACGGGCCCGCGAACCGCGTGGGGACCCAGTCCGCGGTGAGTCGATCCCGCATCGCGGACAATCTCGTCTCAGTATGCGACACGCCGGTGACACGCCCGTATGTCCGTCCCTACGATCGAGCCCATGAAGCGACAGGCGGATCTCACGAAGCGGCGGGCAGTCGACCTGTGCCGCGTCGCCGCCATGCTCTGTCGCCCCTTCTGAGCGGAAGCTCCGACTTCTGCGTTTCCCCGCGCCCTGACCAGGGCACAGGTGCGCCGTCTCGGTCCGAGCGCGCGCACCCCCTCGCACTCGCACGCCCCGCCGCAACTGCCCCGGAGGAGAGAAGAGCATGAGCCGCAGCGACGTCCTCGTCGACGCCGACTGGGTCCAGGAGAACCTGGACAACCCCGGTATCGCGATCGTGGAGGTGGACGAAGACACGTCCGCCTACGAGAAGAACCACATCAAGAACGCGATCCGCATCGACTGGACCAAGGACCTGCAGGACCCGGTCCGCCGCGACTTCATCGACCAGGAGGGCTTCGAGAAGCTCCTGTCGACGAAGGGCATCGCCAACGACACCCTGGTGATCCTCTACGGCGGCAACAACAACTGGTTCGCGTCCTACGCCTACTGGTACTTCAAGCTCTACGGCCACGAGAACGTCAAGCTTCTCGACGGCGGCCGCAAGAAGTGGGAGCTGGACGCCCGCGAGCTGGTCGAGGAGGTCCCGGAGCGCGCCGAGACCGTCTACAAGGCCAAGCCGCAGAACACCGCCATCCGCGCCTTCCGCGACGACGTCGTGGCGGCCATCGGTTCGCAGAACCTGGTCGACGTCCGTTCGCCCGACGAGTTCTCCGGCAAGCTGCTCGCGCCTGCCCACCTCCCGCAGGAGCAGTCGCAGCGTCCGGGCCACGTCCCGTCCGCCCGCAACATCCCGTGGTCGAAGAACGCCAACGACGACGGCACCTTCAAGTCGGACGACGAGCTCAAGGAGCTCTACGCCGAGGAGCAGGTGGACCTGGCGAAGGACACCATCGCCTACTGCCGTATCGGTGAGCGCTCCGCGCTGACGTGGTTCGTGCTGCACGAGCTGCTCGGTGTGGAGAACGTCAAGAACTACGACGGCTCCTGGACCGAGTACGGCAGCCTCGTCGGCGTCCCGATCGAGCTCGGCGCCAACAAGTAAGACCAGGCAGTAAGCGAACAGACCCGCAATCCCGACCGGCCTTCCTCCGGTCAGACCCCTCTTGGAGAAAGACATGTGTGGAGCGAAGGCCGGCGGCCCCGACGCCTCGACGATCAAGCCCGGTGAGACCACGATCCAGGGTCAGGTGACCCGCGACGGCGAGCCGGTGACGGGCTACGTCCGTCTGCTGGACTCGACCGGCGAGTTCACCGCGGAGGTCCCCACCTCCGCCACGGGCCAGTTCCGCTTCTACGCGGCCGAGGGCACCTGGACCGTACGTGCGCTCGTCCCCGGCGGCACCGCCGACCGCACGGTCGTCGTCGCCGAGAAGGGCGCGCTCGCCGAGGTCGCGATCGCGGTCTGACGGTACTTGTCGGCCGAGGGGCCGCATCCCATGGGTTGGACGCCCGGGGTGCGGCCCCTTCGGCGTGTGCGGAGCCCTACGCTTGAGGTATGTACGCACGGCGGCGTCACATCTACTTCGCCATGATGGGCACGTGCCTCACGCTGTTCGTCCTGGCCTGGGGCGTCGTACGCATGTGGTCGGTCCCGGTGGCCGTGGGGATGTGCGTGGTGGCGATGGTCATCCCTCCGGTCGCCGCGATGATCGCCAACCGCCGAGGGCCCGAGGACCGCTGGTGGGACGATCCCTCCGGGGACCCCAAGTCCGACGAGTGGTGGGACGAGCTGGACGGCAAGAAGCGGCCGCGGTAGAAGACGTGCATGTCGCCTACGAGGCTGTCCACCGTGGTGCTGGACGCGCACGACGCCCATGACCTCGCCGGGTTCTACCTGCGGCTGCTCGGCTACCAGGTGCGTGCCGAGGAGCCCGACTGGCTGCTCATCGGCCCGCCGCCCGGCACGGAGGGCCTGGCCCTGGCCTTCGAGACCGAACCCGGGTACACCCGGCCGGTCTGGCCCACCAGGAAGCCCGGCGACCAGCAGATGATGCTCCACCTGGACATCGAGGTCGACGATCTGGAGAGCGAGACCGCGCGTGCAATGGCCGAGGGTGCCACGCTCGCCGAGTACCAGCCGCAGGACGACGTGCGCGTGCTGTTCGACCCCGCCGGGCACCCCTTCTGCCTCTGGACCCAGCCGTCTCAGTAGACGAGCGCCTGCGTCTCGTCCCCCAGCGTTTCCTGTACGAACACCTGCGCACCCGCGATCCGTACGCCCTCGATGACGTCCTTCTCCGTGATGTCCCGGCGGGCCGCGCACTGCGTGCACAGGGTGAGCCGGCCGCCGGCCAGGATCGAGTCGATGAGGTCGGGCAGCGGGGCGGCGTGCGGCAGCTCGAACTCGGCGGCGCGGCCCGGCAGCGCGAACCAGGCGGACTCGCCGGTCAGCCACATGGAGACGTCCACACCGCTCGCCACGGCCACCGCCGCGACCGTGAACGCCTGTGAGCAGCGTTCGGGGGCGTCGGCCCCCGCGGTCACCTTGATTACGAGCTTCTTCGCCATGGCTGAATCGTAATCAACACCCTTACAACCTGGGGCGTTGACCACGGGTCTCCTGTGCGCGCATACGGAGTGCGCACTTCACGTTCCGTGGGGGATGTCTTGGATGTACCTGAAGAAGCAGGGGCCGCGCCCGTGCCCACGGCGGTGCCCGCGCCGCCAGAGCCGGCCGTCGCGCCCCGGCCCCGCCGTCGCGGGCGTACGGCGCTGCTGATCGCCGGCGCCGTCGTGCTCGGGCTCGTCGCCGGGACCTGCACCGGCTACCTCGTACAGGCCGACCGCGAGCCCACGAGGCTGCCGCCCCTCTCCCAGCCGGTGGTCGAGCAGGCCAAGGGCGAGGTCGAGCCGCTGTCCGCCGCCGAGGACCGTCGGCTGAAGACCGACGGCGATCTGCGCAAGCTGCTGCTCAAGCGGCCCAAGGGCGCGCGGGACGCCGAGTTCGAGCTGGGCACGGACGGCTGGCTCAACCTGGCCGACTACGCGCAGACCTACGAGGAGCCGGACGAGGTCATCAGTGACCTCATCAGTGACGAGTTCCGCCGTGCCGCCGTCGCGAGCTGGCGGGTGGGCGGCACGCACAGCGTCGCGATCCACCTGACGCAGTACCGCCAGGAACAGACCCTGGCGGCCGCCGCCAATGCCGAGGGCGCGTACTACTGGGCCGAGGAGGAGTCGGACACCCGCAGCTGGTCCATTCCGGGCACGGGCGACGGCATGGCGTATGTGCACGACACCCCGGAGCGGGAGGCCGGCTACCTCCCGCTGTACTCGGCCGAGGCGCACGCCTGGCGCGGCGACATCGCGATGGACATCTGGGTCTATGACACCAAGCCGATCCCCAAGAAGAAGATCATGGATCTGGCCGAGCGGCAGATGGGACGGCTGTGAGCGAGACACCTGAGAGCCCGCAGAGCTCCGAGAGCCCGCAGAGCTCCGAGAGCCCGCAGGGTTCCGAGAGCCCGCAGGGTTCCGAGACCCGGGAGGGCTCCGAGAGTCCGGAGAGTTCCGCCAGCCCTTCTGGCGGCCCCGTGGGCCCCGAGCGCAAGCGCCCGCGCCGCTCGCGCCTCGCCGCCCTCGCCGGCGCCGTCCTGCTGCTCGGTGCCGTCGTCGGCGGTGCCGGCTACACCGTCGTGACCGTCCAGCACGCCGACCGTGATCCGGGCGCGCCGACCTGGAAGTTCCCCAAGCCCTCCGTGGCCGGTGACAAGGCTAAGGAGGCGGTCCCGGGGCTGCGCGGGATGCTGCTGCCGTACGACGAGAACGGCTACACCCGCGGCCCGGACCTCGGAGAGTTCGGCTCCGACGCCGAACTCAGCGGCCGTCAGGCCACGGCCCTGCGCAAGGAGTCGCTCGGGGACCTGCCCCGCAGCCAGCGCCGGTTGCTGGAGAAGGAGATCGACAAGCAGAGCGTCGAGGGCATGGCGATGCGCAGCTACGTCTACGCGACCCGCCGCGCGATCAACTTCAACGAGGCGTTCTCCGTCAGCGTCGTCCTGGCACGGATGGAGAGCCGCGCCGCCGCACGGGACATCGCGACGTCCCAGAACGAGTTCTTCTCCGCCCTCGGCGTCTTCCGCGCGGGCCCCAAGATCGAGGGCCACAAGAACGCCAAGTGCTTCCTGACGCCCAAGAGCGAGGACGAGGGGCTCGACCGGGTCTTCTGTGCGGCCTATTCGGGAGACGTGCTGATCAGCTTCACCGCGTCGGGCGGTCGGCCGGTCGACATGAACGGCATCGGGGTGTTCGTCACCCGACAGCTCGACCGCATCGACGACCCGGGGATGGCCATATGACCGAGCAGCAGCACACCATCACGGCGCCCGTGGCCGACATACCTCCGCCGCCGCAGGCCGATCCCGCCGTTCCCCCGGTGAAGAAGGACCGCCGCGTCCTGCGCGCCGTCCTGCGGTGGACCGCGGCCGTCGCCGTCTTCGCCGCCGTCGGCGCCTCCACCGCATACGGCATCACGCGGATGGAGCGCACGGACGTACCCGGTCTCGCGACCGAGACGGACGGGCGCTGGACGTACCCGGAGATCACCAGGCCGCCCCTGCCCTCGGGCAGTCCCGCGCCGTTCGCCGAGGAGAACGCGGCCTCCCTCCACCACGCGGACCTGCGCGAACTGCTCCTGCCGGTGCCCGAGGGGGCCAGGGCCGACAAGGCCGACGAGGCCCTGAGTGGCCGCAACGGCTGGCTGGCGACGAAGGACTTCCTGGCGGCGTACGAGTCCGAGGAAGACCGGGACACCTTCGCCCAGCTGCTCACGGACCACGCCCTGCGGCACATCGCAGCCCGCGGCTGGACCATGCCGGACGGCACGCGCACCCGGATCTACCTGCTGCGGTTCGGGTCCGGCCAGGTGGCGGACGTGCTCCAGCAGGACCACCTCACCAACTACGACTCGCCCACCTACGCCCTGCGCGGCGCCGCCGAGGTGCACCTCGACGAGGACTTCCCCACGGACGCCGAGGTCGTCGACGTACGGCACTACGCCTACGCCGAGGCGAAGCCGTACGGCGCCGAGCAGGTCCGGCAGGCATACCTGGTCTCGGGTGACGTACTGGGGCTGGTCGTGCAGTCCCGCAAGGGCGGTGCCGAGGCCGTCCCCTTCCAGCAGACGGTGATCCTCCAGAGCCAGCTGCTCGGCTGACCCGGCGAGGGCGTACCTCACAGAAAGGGCCGGGCCCCGGCCGCGTAAGCTGGGGCCCGGCCCTGTACGTACCGCACAACCTCCGCTCAATCGAGGAGCACCCCGTGGAGATCTTCTTCGAAGCCCTGCTGGTCCTGGTCTGCGTCGGCGTCCTCGCCTTCGCCGGACTGACCGTGAAGAAGCTGTACCAGGGCCAGCGCTGACCCATATCTAGGAACCGCCGCTCATGATCGAGATTCCGTCCGACCTGCACAAGGACCTCGTCCCCCTCGCCTTCCTGCTCGGCAACTGGGCGGGCGCGGGCGTGCACGACTTCCCCGGTGCCGAGAAGTGCAACTTCGGGCAGGAGGTCACCTTCACCCACGACGGCCGGGACTTCCTGGAGTACCAGTCCCACACCTGGGTGCTGGACAACGACGGCAACAAGGTCCGGCCGCTGGAGTCCGAGCACGGCTTCTGGCGCATCGACGCCGACCGCAAGGTCGAGGTCACGATGGTCCGCGACGACGGCGTCGTCGAGATCTGGTACGGCGAGCTGGCCGCCAAGAAGCCGCAGATCGACCTGGTCACGGACGCGGTGGCGCGCACGGCCGCCTCGGGCCCGTACAGCGGCGGCAAGCGGCTGTACGGCTACGTCAAGAGCGACCTGATGTGGGTCGGCGAGAAGCAGACCCCCGAGGTCGAGCTGCGCCCCTACATGTCGGCGCACCTGAAGAAGGTCGTCACCCCGGAGGACGTCGAGCGCTGGGCCAAGGCCCTGCCGGACGATATGCCGGACGACGGCATCGCCTTCTTCAAGTAGGCAGCCGACCGAGTGGCTCTAGACTCGTCGGTGTGGTGAGCACCGACTGGAAGAGCGACCTCAGGCAGCGCGGCTACCGGCTGACGCCGCAGCGGCAACTCGTGCTCGAAGCCGTGGACACCCTTGAGCACGCGACCCCCGACGACATCCTCGTGGAAGTGAGGAAGACGGCGTCGGGGGTCAACATTTCCACCGTGTACCGGACCCTGGAGCTCCTGGAGGAGCTCGGGCTGGTCAGCCACGCCCACCTGGGGCACGGCGCGCCGACGTACCACCTCGCCGACCGGCACCACCACATCCACCTGGTGTGCCGCGACTGCACGAACGTGATCGAGGCCGATCTGTCGGTGGCCGCGGAGTTCACGGCCAAACTGCGCCAGACCTTCGGGTTCGACACGGACATGAAGCACTTCGCGATCTTCGGTCGGTGCACGGACTGTGCGGACCGTTCGGCGAAGACCTCGAACGCCAAGACTTCAACTACCGAGTCGTAGGCTTGTGCCCATGAAGAGCCCCCTGCTGACCCTGCCCGGCGCCGTGCCCGCCGAGGGCGTGGACGAAGGCGTCGCCGCCCACTACGGCGATCTGTTCCGTGAGCAGCGCGCCCTCGCCGACGGCATCGGATTCGTCGACCTCTCGCACCGCGGAGTCGTCTCCGTCTCCGGCGAGGACCGGCTGAGCTGGCTGCATCTGCTGCTCACCCAGCACGTCAGCGACCTGCCGACCGGCGAGGCCACCGAGGCGCTGATCCTCTCCGCGCACGGCCACATCGAGCACGCGCTGTATCTCGTGGACGACGGGGCGACGGCCTGGGCCCATGTCGAGCCCGGCTCCCAGGACGCGCTGATCGCGTACCTGGAGTCGATGAAGTTCTTCTACCGGGTCGAAGTCGCCGACCGCACCGACGAGTTCGCGGTCGTGCACCTGCCCGCCGGGTCCATCGCCGACGTGCCCGAGGGCGCCGTCGTACGCGAGACGGCGTACGGCCGCGATCTGTTCGTCCCGCGGGCGGACCTGGAGTCGTACGCGGAAGAGGCCGGCCCCGCGGCCGGGATCCTGGCGTACGAAGCCCTCCGCGTCGAGCACCACCGCCCGCGCGTCGGCTTCGAGACCGACCACCGCACCATCCCGCACGAGCTGGGCTGGATCGGCACCGCGGTGCACCTGCAGAAGGGCTGCTACCGGGGCCAGGAGACGGTCGCCCGCGTCCAGAACCTGGGCAAGCCCCCGCGCCGCCTGGTCTTCCTCCACCTGGACGGCAGCGAGGTCCACCTCCCGCCCCACGGCACCGAGATCCACCTCGCGGACGAGGGCCCCGACGGCCGGAAGATCGGCTTCATCACGACGTCCGTACGCCACCACGAGCTCGGTCCGGTCGCGCTCGCGCTGGTGAAGCGGAACGTGCCGCTGGACGCGCGGTTGGTGGCGGACACGACGGCGGCGGCGCAGGAGGTCGTGGTCGAGCCCTGAGGTCGCGGTGGCGCGGCTAGATCTCCACGAGCACGGTGAACGGTCCGTCGTTCGTCAGTGCCACCCGCATCTTCGCGCCGAACCGGCCCGTGGCCACCGTCGCGCCGAGGGCGCGGAGTTGGGCGACGACCTCGTCGACGAGCGGCTCGGCGACGTCGCCGGGGGCGGCGGCGTTCCAGGTGGGCCGACGGCCCTTGCGCGCATCGCCGTAGAGGGTGAACTGGCT
Source organism: Streptomyces shaanxiensis (assembly GCF_039537145.1). Lineage (NCBI taxonomy): Bacteria > Bacillati > Actinomycetota > Actinomycetes > Kitasatosporales > Streptomycetaceae > Streptomyces > Streptomyces shaanxiensis. The sequence continues at coordinate 329,325 of NZ_BAAAZY010000005.1, read as the reverse complement.
GATGACGAGGAGCGGGGCGTCGATGTCGCTGCAGGACCTCTCGTCGTTCAGCATGCGGATCGACCAGAGTTTGCGGGCGAGTTGGGCCGCCTTCTCCTTGGTGTCCTCGTGGGTGACGCCGACGAGCACGCACAGGCCCTCGCCGGTGATCTCCCCGACCGTCTCGCCGTCCACGACGACGCTCGCGCCGTCCACTCTCTGCACCACAGCTCGCATGCCGCCCATCATGCCGTGTGCGCGGAGTGGCCTGGTGAGGGCCCGGATGGAGACCCCTTTGGGGGCCTCTTTTTGGATCCTTAACCCCCCATCTGGGGCTGTTCGTGGGCACTCGGTCACATAGCGGCCAGTTGGGATGGCACCATGCTTCCACACGCCGGTCGAGGGGACGGTAGAGGCACATGAGCACACCGAGTACCGGGCAGCCCCCTGGGGCTGTCGTGTTGACCCACGCGGGCCAGCCGGCCGCAATCCGGCCACCCACACAACGCACCGCCGACGATCCGGGCCCCGGCCCGCACGCTCCGCTGCCCGCGGAGCCGCCCGAACAGGATCTGACCGTACTCAGCCTGCCCGAACTGCGCACCCTGCGCCGGGACGCGCAGAGCGACGAGGCGGACCTGAGTTATGTACGGCGGCTGCTGCAGGGCCGCATCGACATCCTGCGGGCGGAGCTGGCCCGGCGCTCTCCGGCGGGCGCGGCCTCTGTCGTGGACCGCCTCCCGGAGATCCTCACCGACGCCCCGGCCCGCCACCGCTCCTCCGCCCGCCATGTGACGCTGGGCACCCCGCAGAGCGAGGAGTACCGGCGGCTGGCGGCGGACATGCTGGCCGAGGTGGAACTCTCGGACCTGGAGGCCCGCACCGACACCGAGCTCACCACCGCGATGGGCCGCCTCGTACGGTACGAACAACAGGTCTCCCGCCGCCGCCAGCACCTACAGCGAACGGCGGACGACTGCAGCGCCGAGATCACCCGCCGCTACCGGGAGGGCGAGGCCCAGGTGGACGACCTACTGACGTAACCGACGGGCCAGGCGGCTACGCACGCCACCGGCGTCCACTTCTCGACGCCGGCTCGCGTGTTTCAGCCCGCCCGGCGTTCGAGGGCAGGGCCGCACCGTCCCGATCCCCCACCCACCCGCAGGGGGCGTCATCTGGACGAGGGCCACATCTCGACGCCGGTCCCGGTATTCCAGCCCGTCCGGCGTTTGAGGACGAGGCCCGTTCAGGGCCGAAGCGGGGGTCTGGGGGCGGCAGCCCCCAGAAGGCCCCGGGGTCGAAGGGGCGGAGCCCCTGGAGGATGGGACGGGTAGGGGCGGCGGGGGCGAGGAAAAACCGGCGACACCCCCGCGCTCGCCCACCTACCGTGACCCCATGAGCCGTCCCGAACCCCACATCGAGGTCCGCCCGATCACCGAGGCCGACATCCCCGACTGGAGCAGGGCCCTGAACACCGGCTTCCTGCGCACCCCCGGCGTCGCCGAGGCGGAGATCGCGGACCGCGCGTCGTACATCGACCCCACTCGCACCCTCGGCGCCTTCGACGCCGGCCGCTGCGTGGCCACCTTCCGTTCCTTCGCACAGGAACTCACCACCGTCGGCGGCACCGTCGTCCCCGCCGACGCCATCTCGAACGTCACCGTCACCCCCACCCACCGCCGCCGCGGCCTGCTCACCCGGATGATGGCCCACGACCTGGCGGCCGCGAAGGACCGCGGTGACGTCGTCGCGACCCTGATCTCCGCCGAGTACCCGATCTACGGCCGCTACGGCTTCGGCCCGGCGACCTGGACGGCCCAGTGGACGGTGGACGTCCCGCGGACCGGCCTCGACCCGAGGTGGTCCGGCCCCGAGGACGGCGGCCGTATCGACGTCGTGGACCCGGCGGACGTACGCAAGATCGGCCCGGAGCTGCACGAGCGGGTGCGCCGCGCCCAGCCGGGTGCCGTCGACCGCGACGAGCGCTGGTGGCAGGCCAACACCGGCCTGCTGCACCTGGACAGTTCCCCGTGGGCCGAGCCGTTCTTCGCCGTGTACCGCTCGGCGAGCGGCGAGGTCGACGGACTGGTGTCGTACAAGGCGGACGACCACTGGGGCGACGGCAAGCAGCCGTTGAACACGGCGACCGTGAACTGGCTGATCGCGGCGACCCCGGACGCCGAGCGCAACCTGTGGCGCTACCTGTGCTCGATCGACTGGATCACGACGGTCAAGAGCGGCTGGCGAGGCCCCGACGACCTGCTGCCCTTCTACCTGCCCGATCCGCGGGCCGCCCGGCTCACGACGCTGGCGGACTGGCTGTGGGTGCGGATCCTGGATGTCGTACGGGCGCTGGAGGCGCGTACGTACGACGGGGAGGGCTCGCTGGTGCTGGAGGTCGTGGACGGGGGCGGACTGGCCGGCGGGCGGTTCCGGCTGGAGGCGTCCGCGGACGGCGCATCCTGCACGCCCACCACCGACGCCGCCGAACTCGTCCTCGACGTCGCCGACTTGGCGCGGCTGTGGCTCGGTGACGAGTCCGCCGTACGGCTCGCCGCGCTGGGGCTGGTGCGGGAAGAACGAGCGGGCGCCGCCCGGGTGGCCGACGCCCTGCTGCGTACGTCCGGGCGACCTTGGTGCCCGGACATCTTCTGAGGTCTCCTTTCTGCCGGCGACAGGTCTGCTCATCCGTAGCGAGCTGTGTGGTTGTGGTTGTTGTTCAGTTGTGGCTGTGCGTTCGCTGTTCGGTTGTCGATGTGAAGTTGTGACTGTGCTGACCGACCGGGCTCCCGGCTCCCCTCCGGAAGGGAGCCCGGCCGACCGAACCTGGTGCCTGGGTCCTGCCGTAGCAACAGGGCCTAGTGGGCGAGCAGCATGACGAGGATCACCGCGCCGATGCCGCCGATCATGGTGTTCTTTGCCTTGATGCCGATGGACAGCGCCAGAAAGGCGACGATGCCCATCGGCCCGTACTTCCACTGGACGAGTTGCTCGAATCCGATGGCGAGTGCGGCGACAGCGAGGTAGACGAGCGGCATGCCGACCCCCCTTCCAGGCCAACCCATTTGAAGTTTGACCATGTTGTTGAAGTTGGTCGCCAACTTCACTGTACTTATGACCGCTTGGAACGTCTCATAACCACCATCCCCGGAACTGCCTAAAGATGGCGGGAAGTTGTAGTGTTTGGTCGTGGAGCCGAAACACGCCTCCGTCAATGGGCGGAAGAGGTCACAGCGGCCACAGAAGTCACATCGGGAGGTGGCCGACGAGCTGCGCGCCCGGATCACCTCGGGCGAGTTGCGGCCCGGCCAGCGCATGCCCACCCAGGCCAGGCTGGCCGACGAGTTCGGCGTCGAGCGCGGAGCCGTACGACAGGCGCTGCGCATCCTGCAGTCCGAGCACCTGCTGACCAACGTGTCCAAGGGGGCCCCGGCGACCGTCGCTCCCGACCTCGGCAAGGCGCTGACCGGCCCGGGAGCCCCGCCGCAGCCCACCATGGTGGCCCTGGCTCCGCGTATCGCCGCCGCCTTCGCGGCCCCGCACGTCGAGATCGACGCCCTGTGCCTGACCGCGGTCTCCCTCACGCTCGCCATCGGCGAACCGCTCCGCCAGATCCACGCCGGGCAGCTGAAACCGGCCAAGGTCGACGTCCGTGTCCTGCTGCCGAGCCGGGACATCTCGCTCGCCTTCCCGACGCCGGTGGACGCCACGGCCGACGCCGCCGACGAGCAGCTGCGCCTGCGCTGGCTGGCCCAGCGCAACGCCCAGGGCCAGGTGCTCCGGCACAATCTGCAGGCGCTGCGGTCCACGCACGGCATCGATGTGCGGATCAGCTTCCGCGCGCTGCCGTTCACCCCGCCGGTCAAGCTGTACCTGCTCAACAGCACGGAGGCGCTCTTCGCCTACTACACGCTGGCACGCAGCGAGGTGGAGATCGACCACCAGCAGCTGGAGATGTACGACGCCCCGGGCATCCAGTCCACGCTGTTCGCCTTCGAGCAGGGGGCGGGCCTGCGGGACACGACGTTCGTGGAGCAGTCGCATGTGTGGTTCAACGCGCTGTGGGAGACGATCAGTTCGGAGCTGGTGCTCACGAGCTGATCGTCCCCCACAGTGTTTGACCTGTGTGTTCGTCGCTCTCGTCGCTCCCGGCGGGCGCAGGGCTCATAGAGCGGGCCCCGAGACCAGGACGGCGAGGACGACGGCCCCGATCGAACTGATGGTCGGGCTTTTGGCCTTGATGCCTATGGTGAGCAGCAGCAGGCCGATGATGCCGGTGGCGCCGTACTTCCACTGGAGGGTCTGCTCGACACCTACGACGAAGACGGCGGAGAGGAGTGCGAGGACGGGCATCGGTGTTTCCCCCTTCGGGCTTCTGGGGATGGAAGGATTACTTCCGCCAACTCAACCAACTTGACGCCAACTCTGACTAAGTTGTCCCCACTTGGCCCCTACTTTGAAACAAGCTACAAACAACTCCCGCTAGATAGATCCGAGTTGTAGCGTTTGGTCGTGACTCAGGAGAACGTGGCAGTGAACGGCAGCAGGAGACTCTCTCCCCAGGAGATCGCGGACATCCTGCGGGAACGCATCCGCGTCGGTGAGCTCAAGGCGGGCGACCGCCTGCCCACCCAGGCCGAGTTGGCCGAGGAGTTCGGCGTGGAGCGAGGCACCGTACGCCAGGCCCTGCGCGCGCTCCAGGAGGATGGGCTGCTCACCAACGTGAGCAGGGGGAGCCCACCGCGGATCGCCGAGTCGACGCCGGCGCGGGAGGGGCCGCAGCCGACGGTGGTCGGGCTGGCGCCACGTCTGACGGAGGCGTTCGCGGCGCCGCACGTGCGCATCGACGCCGTCTGTCTCACGGCCGAGAGCCTGATGCTCGCGCTGGGCGAGCCCATCCGGCTGATCCATGAGGGCACCCTGCACCCCGAGTCGATCGACGTCCGCATCCTGCTGCCGTCCCGGGACATCACCCTCGCCTTCCCGGTCCCGGTCGAGAGCAGCGAGGGCGACCTGGTCCACCAGCGCTGGCTGGAGATGCGCAACGCCCAGGCGCAGGTGCTGCGGTACAACCTGCAGGCCGTACGGTCCACCCACGGCATCGACGTGCATGTCACCTTCCGCGCGCTGCCCTTCACCCCGCCGGTGAAGCTGTACCTGCTCAACGGGACGGAAGCGCTGATCGGCTACTACGTACTCACCGAGCGGCAGGAGGAGTACGAGAGCGAAATGCTGGACATGTACGACGCCCTGGGCTCGAAGTCCGTCCTCTTCTCCTTCGCGAAGGAGGCCAGGGGGCGCGACGCCGCGTTCGTGGAGGAGTCCGAGAAGTGGTTCGACGCCCTCTGGGAAACCATCACGACGGACCTGACACTCTCCTAGTGACTTCAGACACGACAGATACGGCGCAGACTGAACCGGTGGCAGCAGAGACGCAGTACGACACCGAGAGGCTCAAAGAACTCATAGCCCGTGCGCGGGTCGTCCTGTGGGACTTCGACGGGCCGATCTGCACGCTGTTCGCCCGGCACCCGTCAGCGGGCGTGGCCGCCCGGTTCGTGGAGTGGCTCGAGCGGGTCGGCCTGTCCTACCTGTTGATGGAGCAGGAGCGGGGGTTCCAGGATCCGCAGGCCGTGCTGCGCGCGGTCGACAGCCGACATCCCGGCAGCGATCTGGTGGCGGAGATGGAGGAACGTCTCACCAAGGAGGAACTCCACGCGGCCATCGGCGCGATGCCCACGCCGTGGGCAGACCCGTTGATCCGAACCTGGAAGGCCGTGGGCGCCCGCCTGGCCATCACGACGAACAACTCTCCACTGGCTGTCCACAAGTACCTGGAGAGCCGCGACCTGCTCTCCTGCTTCGCCCCTCACATATACGGCCGCACGCAGGACCTCGGCCTCCTCAAGCCCGACCCGCACTGCCTCAACCGCGCGCTGAGCGCCATGGGGGCCGACCCGGCCACCGCGCTGATGATCGGCGACTCACCCGCGGACGCCGCCGCCGCCCGTGAGGCCGGCGTCTCCTTCCTCGGTTATGCGCGGGACGAGGACAAGGAGAACTCGCTGCGGGACGTCAAGGTGAAGGATGTCGTCGGCTCCCTGGAGCCCTTGCTGCAGTTGTTGCGTGAGAAGCCGACCGATCTGACTGGTTGACTGAAGCGGCGGCCGGCCGCTCATCGGTGAAACCCTCTCAGGCCTGGGTCATGAGCAGGATGAGCACCACCGCCCCGACGTACGCGCAGGTCCTGCTATGTGCCTGGATCCCGATGACGAGGAAGAAGAGACCCAGCATCACCAGCGCCCCGTAGGGCGACCGGACGACCTGGTCCGCTATGGCGAATCCGATGTGCAGCAGCGCATTCTTGCTCATGAGTCCCCCCGGCTACAGCTCTCCTCGAGGCGATCAACTTGCAGTCCAATTGGACTGGTTGACTTATTCTGGTTCTGCCCTGGCCCATTGATCCCTTAACCGGCAGTCAAGTTGGACTGCCGATGTGGCTGGAAGCGGGTTTGCCCGGCGGCGCGGAGAGGTACGGTCGCGTTGTGGGCGGCGAGCACGGTGGCGACGGTGGCGGCAGGGAGTTCGAGCGTGTCGCCAGGGAGCTGCGGGCTCGTATGACCGACGGCCGGTACCCGATGAACAACAAGCTTCCGGCGCAGCGCGACCTGGCCGACGAGTTCGGAGTCTCCCGGGACACCGTGCAGCGGGTGCTCAGAGAGCTGGTGAGCGAGGGCTGGATCGAGACGCGTCAGGGGAGCGGCACCAAGGTCATCAGGAACCAGCGGATCGATTCGCCGACGAGCGTCAAGTGGCCCGATCGCAAGGTCACGTTGGGACGACTCATCGAGCAGGCCTTCGAAAGGCGCGAAGTGACGCTGGACGTCTTCACGCTGACGGCGGAGTCCCTGGACGCCCATATCCGGGTGCAGGCAGAGCGGATCCAGGTCAAGGAGATCGCCCCGAAACGCATAGCCCTGCGCATGCTGTTGCCCGAGGAGTCACTCGATTTCCCGTACCTGAAACCGGAGAACCCCGAGTACGACCAACTCCTGAAAGCGCGGTTCCTGGATATCGCGCGTCGGCACACCGACAGCCTGCGCGCGGTGATGAGGCAGCTGGAGTCCGAGAAGCTCGTGCCCTCGGTGGACTTCCAGATCCGGCGGACCAAGCTGTTGCCGACTTTCAAGCTGTACCTGGTCAACCAGGAGGAAGCACTGTTCGGCCTCTATGGGATCTACAAGCGACCCATCGAACTGGACGACGGACAGGAGATCATGGCGATGGACGTGGTCGGACTGGGCGCCACACTCACCCATCACGTGAAGGACGCCGATCAGCACTCACCGGGAACGGAGTTCGTGGACGACAAACAGGGCTGGTTCGATTCCGCCTGGGAGCTCGTCAGCGCACCGGACGAATGGCCGGCCGAGCGGCACGGAGCAGGCGCGCCGCCTCGATGACCGGCTGATGCGAGGAGACCACGGCCTCCGCTCCGCTCTCCTTCATGTCCGCGGCCCGGGACGGTTTCCGGGTGTATCCGAGAAAACAGGTCCCCGCCGACCGGGCGGCTTTGAAGTCGGAGAGCTTGTCACCGACGAGAAGACAGTGGGAGGCGTCGAGGGAGAGTTCCTGGATGGCGCGCTCGACACAGCGCGGGTCCGGCTTCATGCGCCGTGCGTCGTGCGGATCCCGGCCGAATACGCCGTGGAATGTCGAACCGAGCCGGATGTCGGACCGGTCGAGGAATTTCCGGATCGGCTTCTCGGCGTTGTTGCTCACGACGGCCAGGCGCATGCGGAGTCCGGACAGCAGTTCCACGAGAGTGACGATGTCCTGCGCGGGCTCGGCGGTCTCGACAGCCTTGTCCTCCGCCCGCGTCACGATGTCCTCGGCAAGCTTGAGCGGTAGGGGACTGGGCCGCACGGGGGCCGCCTCGTACATGTCCCTGAGGTGCCGGAGGATGTCGTGCGAGTCGGAGCAGCGCTCGACCTCCGCGGCGAGGGGATTCCACCCCCGGTGCCCTCGTGCCGTCTCCTTGATCTCGTCCGCCACGTCCTTCGTGGGCAGGCCCCGGAAGAGGGAACACAGGGGCCCGTCGAAGTCGAAGAGAACCGCCTTGGTCCGGTTGAGGAGGGCCGGCAGGGAATCCTGGTCGTCGATCGTGTCACCCAATGTGCCTCCCTGAGGTCATCGCGACAGTCTGGCCCACCGCCCAGCCGGTCTGCCAGCGCTTCCGGCCGGTTCCCCACCTGTGTCGGGTCCGTCGTTCTCGTGTGCGCCGCTTGGCCCGGAAGGGGGCCGGTCACCCGAATGCACGAGTTCTCCACCGTTGTTTGACTCCGGAGTAGTAACGTGCGTCCCCTCTTCCCCATCGGCCCGACCGGAATGGCCTGAACCCAGCGCATGACAACCCCCTCGGTCTCCGACGATCGGCAGCGAGCCGACGAGTTGAGCGTCGATCCGGGACTCGTCAGAGGTCCGCTCAAGGGGTACCACCATGTGACCCACGTCCTGCTGGCGGAACGGACCTGGATCAAGGTCCGGGAGCCGCGTGCGGAGATCCTGTGGTTCGACCGACGGTGCTTCAAGTCGGAGGAAGAGCTGCTCAGGGCCCTGAAGAAGCACGACATCGGGTGTGTGCCGGACATCGTGGCCATCGGCGGTACGGACTTTCAGGGGTTCATCGAGGGGCGTACGGTCGGCGACCGGCGCTGGTGGTCGAGCCGACGTGTGTCCGACGCGATCTTCGACCAACTCGTCGACCTGTTCCGGGAGATGGTCCGGATCAGGCCACCCATGCTGAAGGCCGAGCGGCGCTGCGAGCCCGAGGACCGCCCCGACGACGGTGACACCGACGGCTTCCTGGAACGCCTGATCGTCTTCATGGAGGACCAGGTCTACGAGAGGAACCGCCCGCAGTTCGAAGGGCTGTTCCGGGAACTCGGCGTGCACGACGAATCGTTCACCCGGCTCAGGAAGAGAGTGTCCGGTCTGACGAGGCGGCCTTTCTGCCTGCTGCACGCGGACCTGCACCGCAAGAACCTCATCGTCGATCCGCAGGGCCGGCTCTGGGTGATCGACTGGGAGTTGGCCATGGTGGGGGACCCCCTGTACGACCTGGCCACCCATCTCTATCTGATGCGCTATCCGGCGTGGCAGGAAGACCGTATGACGCTGGAATGGCGCCGGGTCGTCGAGCGCGTCCATCCCGGAAGTTCCCGCGGCTGGGAGCAGGACCTCCCGCGGATTCTCGACTTCAAGAGGGCGCAGTCGGTGTTCACCGATGTCATTCGCGTGTCCTTGAAACTGCGTGAGCAGACGGAATTCAGCTGGGTGGGTCTTCCCGCGGCCTCCGCTAAACTCCACCGGATCCTGACGGCGGCCGCCGAGCCGCTCGGGCTGGAGAAGGTGCGGACCCCTCAGCAGATCATGGCTGCGCTGGTCCGTTGGCACAGAGAAACGGACACGGTCGTAATGAACGCTTCTGACGCCTCGTAGTCTCACATTGACAGGATTCTCCACCTGCACGGCACGACACTGCCGTATCTTCCTCTTCTCGAGTCCGGCTTCCGTGATGTCCGACAGGAGCGGCCTGTGAGCGCACGTCCTGCTCCCCGCCCCGCTCGCCGTGTGCGAGTGGATCAGGGGCGGAGCGACGAGATCCTCCGGCTGGCGCGCCAGAGTGGCGCGGTGAGCCGGGGGCACCACAACTCGAACTACGTGTGGGAGCTGCCCCGGCGTGACGCTCGACTGCTCGGTCTGGAGCCCGGCACCAGGGTGATCGTGCGGGTCCGCGAGACCGGCGCGACGCCCGTTGTTCTCAGGACGTGGTTCGACGAGGGCGCGGTCCTGGACGCCGTACGAGGCGTCCAGACGGGCACCCCCGAATGCCTGGCCGAAGGGGATGGCTTCCGGATCCACAGCTATGTGGAGGGCAAGCCGCTGTCGGTCCACTCCGAGAACGGCAAGCCCGTCGACACCCTGTACGTCGAGGTGCTGGCCCAACAGGTGGCCGGGACGTTCACGGTGCGACGGGAGGCACTGCCCCTACTGCCGTGGTTCTGGTCCCGTGACGGTGACAGCCAGGGCTTTCTGCGCCTGCTGGTGAGCCGTGCCGACTGGAGCATCCGGAAGCCCAATCGGGCCGAGTTCGGTGGGCTGTTCGCCGCGCTGGGCGTCCCGGAGGACGCTCTCGCCCGGCTGGGCCGACGGGTGCCCGCCATGCGCTCCCGGCCCTACGGCCTGCTCCATGCGGACCTGCATCGCGACAACCTGATCGTCCCCGAGGCGGCGGCGACGCCCGTCGTCCGCATCGACTGGGAACTGGCGACCTACGGCGACCCTCTGCACGACCTCGCCACGCATCTCGTGCGCATGCAGTACCCCGACCACCAGGTGGACGAGGTGATCGGCGTCTGGGCGGAAGCCATGCAGCGAATATGCCCGGCCGCGATCGAGGGACTGACCGAGGACCTGAGCCATTACCTCGCCTTCGAGCACGGGCAGTCCGTCTATCCGGACGTCATGCGCGCCGCCGGTGCTCTGCGGAGTTCGGCCGGCGAGGAGGGCCTGCACAAGGCGGCCGAGTCCGTGTGCCGGGCTCTGGAGACGGCGGAGGAGCCGCTGGGGCTGACGAGTGTGCCGCGCGTGGCCGCGGTCGAGGGGATCCTGTTCCGGTGGCGGGCGGCCCGACCCGCCGACGCCGAGCGCACCGGCCGTCGTACCGCCGGCCCCCGGACGATCGGCTGGGAGCCGGATCAACGCTTTCCGGAGCGGCCGGAGTTCCCGCACTCCGCCGTCCCGGTCGCCCTCGCCGCGGAGGGCGCGGTTCCGGCCCGTCTGATGCTGGAGGGGACCGCGCATCGCAACTCGGTGGTCTGGCCGGCGGAGTTCCCCTTCCCGGTGGTGGTGCGACGCGGCCTGGCGACGGCGCACCGGCGGGAGCGCGGCTTCCTCAGCGAGCAAGCCGTTCTGCGGGCCATCGAGGAGTCGCGCGCCAACGTGGCGGCCCCGAAGGTGCTCGCCGTGGGAAGCAGTTACGGCGGCGAGTCGTTCGCCATCCACACCTATGCCGGCGAGCCGGACCTCGACCGGTCCCCCAGGCATCCGGTGCACGGCCTGCTTCCCCACGAGGCGGACGCGCTGGTGGACCAGCTGTGTGCTCTGACGCGGGTCGACCACCGAAAGCTCGACCCGATGGCCGACGCGGGCGACTTCTTCCGCTGGCTGTGCGCGGACCTCGTCCGCCTGGTGACCGCCCTGCCGAAGGAGTCGCAGCAGCTGGCCCGGCTCCTGGGTCTGCCCGGGGCCGGCCGGCTCGGGGAGATCCTGTCCCGGTTCCGGGTGAGCGAGCGGAAGCCCGCCCTGCTCCACGGTGACCTTCATCCGTGGAACCTCGTACGCCGCCGGGGCCACCCGTGGCTGACCATCGTCGACTGGGAGCTGGCGTTGGTCGGTGACCCGCTCCATGACCTGGTCCGGCACATGCACCTCACCCGTACCCGACCCGAGATATACCCGCGCATGTTCCGGCGCTGGGTGCTCCAGCTGGACGGGGAGTTCACCCGCGACTGGCGTAAGGACCGGCACGTCTACCGCGGGCTCGAATTCGTGCGGTCGGCCTACCTCGACCTCGACCGTCTGGTGACCGGCGCGGGCCTGCGAGCCCCCTATGTCCGCCGAGCCGTGGACTCGTACGGCCGCACCCTGGAGGCAGCCGGGCGCTTCCTCGGCCTCCCCGTCCGACCTGCGGCCATCGCCTGACGTCGGCCCCGCGGTCGCCTTCGGATGAGGGCGGGCGGGCCGGCGGTGCGTAGGCTCACCCGCATGAACGAGACGGGCACCGGCGACACCGGCCTGCGCGAGCGCAAGAAGCAGCGGATGTACCAGACCCTGTCCGACACCGCCGTCCGCCTCTTCCTGGAGAGGGGCTTCGACGCCGTCTCCGTCGCCGAGGTGGCGGCCGCCGCCGAGATCTCCAAGCCGACGCTCTTCCGGTACTTCCCGACGAAGGAGGATCTCGTCCTGTACCGGTTCGCCGACCACGAGGGCGAGGCCGCGCGGGTCGTGCGGGAGGGGCCCTCGCCGGTGGAGGCGTTGCGGCGGCATTTTCTGGACGGGCTGGAGCGGTTCGATCCGATCACCGGGCTCAATGACGATCCGCACGTCCTCGCCTACCAGTCGATGCTGTACGGGACTCCCGCGCTGGCCGCCCGTCTGTACGGCTATCTCGAACGCTCCGAGGCGGCGCTCGCCGAGGCGCTCGGCGGAGGGCTGGACGCGCGGCTGGCCGCCGGGCAGATCGTCGCCGTGCAGCGGGTCCTGGCGCTGGAGAACTGGCGGCGGATCGCGGCGGGGGAGCGGGCGGCCGACGTGCGCGGGGACGCGGTGGCGGCGGCCGAGCGGGCGTTCGGGCTGTTGGAGGCGGGGTTGCCGCGGCTGACCGTTCGGTGAGGGCCGACGCGCCTGAGGCTCGGTAAAATATTTAACCCGGTTACGTTTTTTGGGTACGCTCGGTGGAATGACGTCGACCGACCCTGCCCTGCACCACGCCCTGCGCCACGAACGCGCCCACCACGACCGCTGCCGCGCCGCCCTCGCCGCCATGGTCGACGGGGCCCAGGAACACGTCGTCACCGGCGAGGACGTCTCCGCCTCCGGTGCCGACGCCGAAGTGCTGGGGTACCAGCTGCGCAGCCGCGCGAAGGAGATGCGCGAGCTGCCCGAGGGGCCCCTGTTCTTCGGGCGGCTGGAGACCGATCGGCAGAGCCTGCACATCGGGCGGCTGCGGATCACCGAGCGCCCGGCCGACCCGCCCCTGGTCGTCGACTGGCGGGCTCCCGTTTCCCGCGCCTTCTATCAGGCCTCCGGCCGTGACCCGCAGGGGGTCGCCGTCCGGCGGCGGTTCGGGTGGGCGCCCGGCAGCCGTGGGGACTCCGCCGACCTCACCGGGCTGGAGGACGAGCATCTCGACCGGGGCGAGTCCCGGGCCAGCGAGATCGTCGCCCGGGAGATCGAGCGGCCCCGCGTCGGGCCCATGCGGGACATCGCGGCCACCATCCAGCCCGAGCAGGACGATCTCGTACGCGGAGATCTCGCCCTGTCGGTGTGTGTGCAGGGTGCGCCCGGTACCGGCAAGACCGCCGTCGGCCTGCATCGCGCCGCCTACCTGCTCTACACCCACCCGCAGCGCATCCGCCGCGGCGGCCTGCTGATCCTCGGTCCCAACCGGACCTTTCTGACGTACATCTCCCAGGTCCTTCCCGCCCTCGGTGAGACGGGCGTCCGGCAGTCGACGCTCGGGGAGGAGATCGCCCGGAGTCCGGTGCGTGCGGTGGACGGTGAGCGGGCGGCCGTCGTCAAGCACGACGTCCGGATGGCGGAGGTGCTGCGCCGGGCGCTGTATGCCCGGGTGGGTGACCCCGGCGGGGCCCTCGACTCCCTTGTCGTTCCCGACGGTTCGTATCGGTGGCGGGTCTCGGCGGACGAGCTGGGTCGGATCGTCGCGGGGGTGCGGGCCGAGGAGACGCCGTATGCCGTCGGGCGCGAGCGGGTGCGTACGCGGGCCGTACGGCGCATTCAGGAGCAGGCCGAGCGGCGGGCCGGGCCGCAGAGTGGCGCGTGGGTGCGGAGGATCTCGGGGGCGCGGGCGGTCGGGGCGTACGTCGACGCCGTATGGCCACGGGTCCGGCCCGAGGAGGTCGTGGCCGCGCTCTTCACCGACCCGGCCGTGCTGGAGGCCGCCGCCGACGGGCTGCTGGACGGCGACGAGCAGAAGGCGCTGCTGTGGGCGAAGCCGCCGCGGTCGTGGAAGTCGGCGCGCTGGTCGGCCGCCGACCTCGTGCTGCTCGACGAGGTGGCCGGGCTCATCGAGCATCCGAAGGGGTACGGCCATGTCGTCGTCGACGAGGCACAGGACCTGTCGCCGATGGAGTGCCGGGCGATCGCGCGGCGGGCGGTCTTCGGGTCGGTGACCGTGCTGGGGGATCTGGCGCAGGCGACGACGCCCTGGGCCGCGCGGTCCTGGGAGACGGTGCTGCGGCATCTGGACAAGCCGGACGCGGTGATCGTGCCGCTCACGACGGGGTTCCGGGTGCCCGGGGCCGTGCTGGCGCTGGCCAACCGGCTGTTGGAGCGGCTGGACGTGGAGGTGCCGGCGGCGCGTTCGCTGCGGGGCGACGGGGAGCTGCGGTTCCGGGAGGCCGACGGCGATCTGGTGGGGGCGGTCGTGGATGCCGTGCGGGACGCACTGGGCCGGGAGGGGTCCGTGGGGGTCGTCGCCGCCGACGGGGACGTGGGGCGGGTGCGGGAGGCGCTGGGGGCGGCCGGGATCGCTGTGGGGGGTGCGGACGAGCTGGGGGCGCGGGTGGCGGTCGTGCCGGCGAGTGTGGTGAAGGGGCTGGAGTACGACCATGTCGTCGCCGTGGAGCCGGCCGCGATCGTGGAGGCGGAGGAGCGGGGGTGGCACCGGCTGTATGTGGTGGTGACGCGGGCGGTCGCGGGGTTGGAGGTGGTGCATGGGAGACCGCTGCCGTTCTGAGGGGCGACGGGGGGCGACGGCCTCCCATGGGGCGTTACGCGGCGTCGAGGATCGGTATCAACTGCTCCTCCTCGTACGTCAGATGCGCCTCCAGCGCCGCCGTGAGGCGCTCCACCTCGGCGCGGGCGGCCGCCGGCTCCGGGTCCTCGGCGGTCATGACGCGGCGCAGGTCCTCGACGAGTTCGGCGATCCGCTCGTGCTCCTTGCCCAGTCGGGCCAGCGCGGGCGCGAACTCGGGGTGTCGGTCGGCCAGGACGGGGAACATGCCGAGGTCCTCGCCGGTGTGGTGGTTGTGGAGGCCCGCGCAGAAGGTGAGGCAGTTGACGCGGAGCTGGGCGCCGAGGGTGGCACCGCCCTTGGTCATCTCCTCCCGGATCAGGGCGAGTTCGCGGCGGAAGGCGTCGTGGACGACCTTGATGGCCTCGCCCATGGAGGACGCGTTGATGTTCGGCGGGCCGCCCTGGGCGATCTCGTGCAGGGCCACGACGGGGATCACCCGCCGCGTCTTCTCCTGGTACGCCGCCCAGCCCGGGTCCGCCTCCACGGCCCGTGCGAACGCCCGGTCCCGCTCTTCGCCGTCGAGGACGACCGCCCTCGCCTCGTAGGTGAACGCGCCGCTCTCGACGGTGACTTGGGGGTTGGCGACTAGGTTGTGGAACCACGCCGGGTGGCTGGGGGCGCCGGCCGCCGAGGCGATGACCAGGACGCGGTCGCCGCCGTCGGGGAGGTAGCCGACGGGGGTGGTGTGCGGGCGGCCGGTGCGGGCGCCGGTGGTGGTGAGCAGGAGGAGCCGGGCGCCCTCGAAGTAGCCGCCGACACGGCCCTTGTTGGCGCGGAACTCCTCGATGACCTGCTGATTGAAGTCGTTGGGCATGCTCTGCTTTCTGTGTCTCTTTCGCTGTCGCTGGTTTCCGTACGGAGGGAAGGCGAAGAGAAAGAGGCGGGCTCCTGGCCCGCCGCCGCGACCTCACTCAGAGGCCGGGCAACACCCAACTCGCTCACGGCACAAGGCCGACCCGGCAGTCATGGACCTGACGGTAGCGCAGTGCCACGGCCGGGGGAGATCCTTTTTCCGATGCCTCCTCTCGCCCTTCTGTTCCTGGATGTCGACGGAACGCTCATCCCCTTCGGGGCGGAGCGGCCGTACGCGCTGTACGAGCCGCCCCACCCCCTGCCCGACACGGCCGCCCACCCCCTCCTCGCCCGCATCGACCCCGCACTCGGGACCCGTCTGGCCCGGCTCGCCGAGCTCGGCTGCGAGCTGGTGTGGGCCACGACCTGGATGGAGGACGCGAACACCTCCGTCGCGCCCTGGCTCGGACTGCCTCCGCTGCGAGTGGTGGACTGGCCGGAGGAGGGCGACGAACCCCGGCTCGGGCCCCGCGGCCTGCACTGGAAGACACGGCCCCTCGCGGCCTGGGCGGCCGGGCGCCCCTTCCTCTGGGTCGACGACGAGATCACCGACGCCGACCGGGCCTGGGTGGCCGGCCACCACCCCGCGCCCGCCCTCCTCCACCGGGTCGACCACCGCTACGGCCTCACCGACCGGGACTTCACCGTCCTGGAGGAGTGGCTCACCGCAGGTGGCGGCCCAGCAGTTCGGTGACCCGGGTGATCCCGTCCGTTCCGTGTCCGAGTCCGACGACCCGGCGGGCCTGGCCCTCGGCGGCGCGCATCAGGCTCGCGTCGATCCCGTGGGACTCGGAGGTCTCGATGACGTGGGCCATGGTGGACACGGCGGAGGTGATCGGGTTGAGCTCGCCGGAGTAGGTGCCGTCGTCGGCGTCCCGCGCGAACTCCTCGAAGAGCGGCGACATGATCGCGCCGATGCCCTGCGCATGGGGGAGCAGTTCCCGCGCGGTGATGCCCTCGGCCCGGGCGACGGCCAGGGCGTGCGCGTAGCCCGACATCGCCGTCCAGAAGATGTCGAGCAGGGCGATGTCGAACGCGGCGGCCCGGCCGAAGTCCTCGCCGAGGTGGGTGTGGGTGCCGCCGAGCGTCTCCAGCACGGGCAGGTGCTCGCGGTAGAGGTCCTCCGGACCGCTGTAGATGACCTCCGCTTCGGGCGTCCCGATGGTCGTGGTCATCGACATGATCGCGCCGTCCAGATAACGGATGCCGTGCGTGGCCGCCCATTCCGCCGTGTCCCGGGCCCGGGCCGGGGTGTCGGCGCACAGGTTCACGACCGTACGGCCCTTGAGCGCGTCGGTGACCGGGTCCTGCCGCAGTACGGCGTCGGCCGCGTCGTAGTTCACCACGCAGACCACGGTCAGTGGACTGGCGGCGACCGCCTCCGCGGGGGACGCGGCGGCCGTGGCACCGCGGTCGAGGAGTTCCCGGTCCCGGCCCGGGGTGCGGTTCCAGACGGTGACCCGCAGCCCCGCGTCCAGGAACGCGCCCGCCAGAGCTCGGCCCATCGGGCCCAGACCGAGGACGGTGACGACGGATTCGCCGACGTAGGTAGACATGACTCAACTCCCTGTAGGGTGGCGATAATTGATGACAAAAGGGGTGTCGTATGAGGGGTGGGACATGACGCATCGGCGCCACGACCCGAATGTGTGCGGGGTGACCGCCGCGATCTCCGTGATCGACGGCAAGTGGAAGACGTCGCTGCTGTGGCTGCTGGAGGACGGCCCCCGCCGCCCGGCGGAACTGCGCCGCAGGCTGCCGGGCCTCAGCGAGAAGGTGCTGACCCAGGCGTTGCGCGAGATGGAGACGGACGGGCTGGTGCACCGGGAGGTGTACGACGTCCTGCCGCCGAAGACCGTCTACTCGCTGACCGGTTTCGGCCGCGACCTGGCCGAGGCGCTCGGCCCGCTGTCGGACTGGGGCCACCGCCGCCTGGATCGCATGACCGGCGGCCGGCCGGTCTCCCTTCCCTGAATCTCCCCTCCGTCCGTCATCTGCCCCTCGTCCGTCCGGGCACCTCGTCGATCACCCACATCAAGGGTCGGGCGACGGTCGCGCGCTGCCAAGTACGCACAAAAAAGTGGGTATCGGGGGTACGGCTACGACCGCGCCAGCTCCTCCCGGAAGCCCTGGCGCCACGACGGATAGCGCGGCTCCCAGCCGAGCTCGCGCCGGGCCTTGGCGTTGGAGAACCCCCGCCCCTCGGTCATCATCGTCACCACCACGTCCCCGGCGAGCAGCCGTGCCAGCCACTTGGGGACCCGCAGCGGAGGCTTGGCCCCCGCGCATTCGGCCAGATACGGCAGCCACTCACTGGCCGGCGCCGGTTCGTCGTCGACGATGTTGAACACCCCCCTCGCCCGCTGCTCCACGGCCAGGACGGTGGCGCTCGCCGCGTCGTCGAGATGCACCCAGGAGCAGTAGCCGGTACCGCCCCCGACCAGCGGGAACTGCCGTTTGCGGACGAGCTCGACCTGGTCGTCGGTGGCGCCCGGCCCGTAGAACCCGCCGTAGCGCAGCACCGTCCCGTCGGCCTTGAGGACCACGTCCTGGATGTGCCGGACCGCCTCCCCCAGCGCGCGCAGCCTGCCCGTCTCCACGGGCAGCGGGTCCTCCTCCGTCTTCACCCAGCCGCCCTCGCGGATCCCGTTCCAGATGGCGGCGCTCTGCGCGACGACATGGGGGCCGCCGGTCGCCGCCGCGGCGGCCAGCAGGTGGTCGGTCCCCTCGGTGCGCAGCCGGTTGGTGGTGGCGAACCAGCGGTCGAAGTGCCTGATGTCGGGCTTGCCGGAGTGCGGCGCGGAGATCGCCGTCATCTGGTGCACGATCACGTCCGGCCGGGCCGCCGCCACCGCCGCGGTGACGGACGGGCCGTCGAGCCCGTCCATCACGACGCCCTCCGCGCCCATCCGCTTCACCAGGTCGAGCTTGGCCGCGCTCGTCGTCGTGGCCGTCACCTGGTGCCCACGCTCCACCAGCCGCGGCACCAGCCGTCGCCCGATGACCCCGGTCCCACCTGCGACGAACACCCGCATGACACTCACCGTCCCGAGTCCGGAATACGCCTGTGAAACCTAGGACGAGACGGCTCGCCCGCTGTGTGACATGGCGGGGAGGCGGCGGTCACCCCGGGCCGGGGTCCGTGGTCCGGGGTCCGCGTTCCGCGCGTCCGGCCTCAGCCGCCGAGCACGGGCAGGGAGAGACCGCATTGGACGGGCTTGGCGTGGGCGGGGTCGAGGGCGTTGCTCACGAGCTGGGCGGCGTTGGTGTCGTAGGCGATCGACACATGCTCGGAGAGGTCCTCGGGGCAGACGTCCTGGATCGTGATGTTCCGGACCTTCGCGCCCGGTCTCGCGGTCAGGAACTGGTTCGTGTACGGGGTGACGACCTCGTCGAGCCGGGTGGCGATGACGGTGTAGTGGACGCCTGGCTGTGTGTCGCCGTCCCGGTCCAGCTTCTGGTTCACTTCCGAGCCGACCATCTGGTCCGACCACGCCTGGCCGACAACGGCGGAGATGGCCGGGTTGAGGCCCAGCGCGGTGGCCAGTGTGCCGAGGCCGAGGGCGGTCGTGCCGTGGTTGGACGGCGCCAGGCCGATGAGCCGGCGCACCTTGTTCTGCTTCGGATGCGCGGGATCCGTGCCGCCCTCGAACCGCAGATACCAGCGGGGCGTCACGCCGCCGCCCTGGGAATGCCCGACGAGGTCGACCTGGCGGGCGCCGGTGGCCTCGAGTACGCGGTCGACGTATCCGGCGATCTGCCGGGCGGAGACCGGGACGGGGCCGCTCGCCTTGAACGGACTGCCCGGCGCGCCACCGTAGTTGGGGGCGAAGACGCAGTAGCCCTGTTGCTTCAGCCAGGGGGCCAGCATGCTCCAGTTGGCGTGGGCGTTCGCCCAGGTCGCGTGCAGCAGTACGACGGGACGCGGATGCTTGCGCGTGGGACGGCAGCCCCAGTCGTCGGCTCCGGCCGGCGGCGCATCCGGGTGGAGGAACCCGCCGAGGAACGCCGCGGGGCCATCGAGGAGCCGGCCCGGTGGCCGGGGAGGCGCAGGGGTGTCGGACGCGGCCGCCGCGGGTGTGCCGGACGCCGCCGCCATGCCCGGAAGAGCCCCGGTCAGCGACAGGGCGAGCCCCGCACAGACCGCGGCCCACCTGGCGCGCAGCCGGTTCGACCGTCCCCGGGAAACATTCCGATCCGCCACGCGCCACTCCTCGCCTCAGGCCGGCCGAGCGCCGACGCGAAGATGATCGAGGAGCGGATCCGCCCAGGGCCCAACAGCCGCTCGCGGTACTACTTATGGAGCAGGCCGCTTTCATCCGTCCAGCCCACGGGAGACGAGGGGCGCGGAGCCGCGCTTCAGTTCCTTGACCTCAAGCGGAGTTGGGGTTTTAGCGTGCAGTGGACGTGATCACCGGCTGACCACAGAGACGAGACGACGATGATCCTCGTGACCGGCGCGACCGGAAACATCGGCAGTGCTCTGCTGAGGGAGTTGCACCTGGCCGGCGCCGCCCCCGTGCGCGGTCTGACCCGTGACGCGGCGCGGGCCTCGTTCCCCGAGGGCGTCGAAGCCGTCGAGGGCGATCTCGCGCGGGCGGATTCCCTGAAGGCCGCGTTGGCGGGGGCGCGCTCGCTGTTCCTGTTGTCGGGCATGGGCGCGGAGGCCGAGGTCCTGGCGGCTGCCCGGCAGGCAGGCGTGGAGCATGTGGTGCTGGTGTCGTCGATCACGGTGCAGACCCATCCGCATCTGCCCGCGGCCGGCCAGAACCTGGCCGTCGAGCGGTTGCTCAAGGACAGCGGCATGGCCTGGACCGTCCTGCGGCCGACGCAGTTCGCCTCGAACACCTTGTGGTGGGCGCCGGCGATACGCGAGCAGGGCGTGGTCCGGGCGCCGTACGCGGACATCGGGCTCCCCGCCATCCACCCCGCGGACATCGCGGCGGTGGCCCGCGCGGCGCTGACCGAGCCGGGCCATCGGGGGCGGACGTACGTACTGACCGGGCCGGAACCCGTCACGGCCCGTCAGCAAGTCGCCGCCATCGCCGCGGTGTCGGGGCGGGAGGTGTCCTTCGTCGAGATCAGCCGGGAGGAAGCCCACCGGCAGCTGGCGTCCCTCATGGGAGACGAGACCGCGGCCGCGGTCCTCGACCTGATGGGCGGGGACGTCAATGACGACCTGCTGACGGTGCACGACACCGTCTCCCGGCTCACCGGGTCCGCGGCCAGGCCGTTCCGGCAGTGGGCGTCGGACAACGCCGCCGCCTTCCGGTGAGAGCGCCCGGAAGTCCCCTCCTCTCGCCGGCCTGACCTAACCCTCCTATGTGGAAAGGGAGTTGCCGGTGCCGAGGTGCCGTGTGTCGTTGAGCAGGTGCACCGACGCGCTGCCGTCCGCGTAGTAGGCCACCGCTCTCCCCCGCCACGCACGCTCTCGCCGCCCGAGCCGCCCGAGCCGCCCGAGCCGCCCGAGTGTCAGGACGGGGCGAGGACGCAGAACTCGTGGCCCTCCGGGTCGGTCAGGCACGTCCACGGGACGTCGCCCTGGCCGAGGTCGAGGTCGGTGGCGCCGAGGGCCCGCAGCCGGGACACCTCCGCTGCCTTGTCGTCACCGGGGTACGGCAGCAGGTCAAGGTGGATGCGGTCCGGCACGGTCTTCACGCCGGGCGTGCGGAGGAACTCGAGATACGGGCCGACACCCTTGGGGGAGCGAAACAGCGCATGCTCGTCGGTCACCTCGTGCAGGGTCCAGTCCATCGCCTCACCCCAGAACCGCGCCATGGCCCGCGGATCCGCACAGTCGACCACCATCACGGCGATCGGCCCGGTGTCCCGGTGGATCTCCCGGGGCTCCAGCACGCAGAACTCGTTGCCCTCCGGGTCGGCGAGGACCGTCCACGGCACATCGGCGCCCTGGCCCACGTCGACGGGCCTCGCCCCGCCGGCCTTCAGGTGCGCGATCAACTCCGCCTGATGGGCCGCGGAGGTGGTGGCGAGATCGAGGTGCACACGGTTCTTCGTCGCCGTCTTGGGCCCCGGGACGGGAACGACGTCGATGCCGACGACGACCGGGTCCGGCCAGACGGGTCCGCCGGCGGGGCCGACGTAGGTGCTCACGCCGGCGCTGTAAGCACTCCAGCCGAGCGCTTCCGCCCAGAACCGGCCGACCGCCGAGGCGTCAAGAGCCTTGATGTTCAGATGAGCAGGTCGCAGTGCCATGCCGACGATCCTAGGGACCTGCTCGGCAACGGCATCCGCCGGTATCGTCGCCGAAACAGAGATCGACTCGCTCACCGGCCGCCGTGCTCAACGTGCCAACCAGCGCGCTCAGCCCTGCCGGGTGACCCGCTCACTCGCAGATGAAGTGCCGAGACACAACGTGGCGTGGCGCACTTTTGCAAGCGGCTGCTTGCAATAGTTAGCGGGGTTGAGGCAAGGTGGAGGCATGGCATCGCTCAACGTCGGCAATCTCGGTGAGTATCTGCGTGAGCAGCGGCGCAACGCGCAGCTGTCACTGCGGCAACTCGCCGACGCCGCCGGGGTGTCCAATCCGTACCTGAGCCAGATCGAGCGCGGGCTGCGCAAGCCGAGCGCGGAGGTGCTGCAGCAGGTCGCCAAGGCCCTGCGGATCTCCGCCGAGACGCTGTACGTGCGTGCCGGCATCCTCGACGCCGAGCGGGACCGGGACGAGGTGGAGACGCGCGCCGTCATCCTCGCCGATCCCACGCTGAACGAGCGGCAGAAGCAGGTGCTGCTCCAGATCTACGAATCCTTCCGCAAGGAGAACGGGTTCGGGATATCCCCGGAGACGGGGGAGGCCGCCGAGGTGGTCGAGCCGTCCGAGGCGGTCCGACTGGCCGACGTGGGTACCCGGCAGAGCGACAGCCAGGAGGACGCGGCGGACACGGCGGACGCTCAGGGCAGCGACGCCGCCGTACGCCGCAGCCGTACGACCCGCAAGACGCGCACCACCCGCACGTCCCGCACCACCCGCACGACCCGTACGTCCGACGGCAGCGACGCCGACCCGGAGAACCCGAACAACCCGCAGCAGTCGGCCGGCTGACCGAGCACCGGTCGTACGCGCGCCACGACAGGCACGCGTAGGCACGCAAGGGCACGCGACGGCGAGCAGCCGTCCGGCCGACCGGCCGTCCGCGGAACCCAAAACCCTCACCTCACAGCAAACCGGGAGGACCATCACCATGGCCATCGCCGACGACCTGCGTAAGACCCTCAGCGACCCGACCCCGCTCTACTTCGCCGCCGGCACCGCCGACCTGGCCCTCCAGCAGGCCAAGAAGGTGCCCGGCCTGGTGGAGCAGCTGCGCGCCGAGGCGCCGGCCCGGTTCGAGGCCGTTCGCAACACCGACCCGAAGGCCGTCCAGGACAAGGCCACCGCCCGCGCCAAGGAGGCCGGTGCCAAGGCCAAGGAGGCGCAGGAGACCATCCAGGCCAAGGTCAACGAGTTCATCGGCAGCCTGGACGCCGACATCAAGAAGTTCGGCAGCAACCTGGACGCGGACTTCAAGAAGTTCGGCAGCAGCATCGACGCCGACCTGAAGAAGCTCGGCGAGACCGCACAGGACATCGCGCTGCGCGGTGTCGGCGTCGCCGCCGAGTACGCCGTGAAGGCCCGCGAGACCTACGAGAAGGTCGCCGAGCACGGCGAGCAGGCCGTGAGGACCTGGCGCGGCGAGGCGGCCGAGGAGATCGAGGAGCTCGCCGTGGCCGTCGAGCCGAATGCCGAGCCGGTCGAGGTCAAGGAGGACAAGGCCGAGGCCAAGCCCGCGGAGGCCACCCCGGCCGCCGCCGAGGCCACCCCGGCCAAGAAGGCCACCGCCAAGAAGACCACGGCACGCAAGACCCCCGCCAAGAAGACGACTCCGCCCGCCAAGTAACACGGACGGGTGAACAGGGGCTGTTCGACACGGGCCGGGCACTTACGGAGTGCTCGGCCCGTTGTTCGGGTAGCGGCCCTGGGGTTGCGGGTACGGTGACCGCGTAGGTACGAGCCGATTCAGGTGGTGGACGTTGTGCTGATGCAGGGCTTCGCGGGGTTCATGTGGCTGCTGAGCATGGCCCTGATCCTTTTCAGCGGCTTCGCGCTGATCGACGCGGCCACGCGCCGCGAGGACGCCTATCGCGCGGCCGACAAGCAGAGCAAGCCGTTCTGGCTGATCATCCTCGGCCTCGCCTTCGTGGTGAACCTGATCTTCAACATCCTGTCGTTCCTGCCGATCATCGGCCTCATCGCGACGATCGTGTACATGGTCGACGTCCGCCCCGCGATCAAGAGCCTCCCGGGCGGCGGCCGCAGCAGAAAGGGCGGCTCCAGCAGCGACGGCCCCTACGGCCCGTGGAACGGCGGCCGCTAGTCGGCGCCGCTCAGGGGCACGCCCCACAGGGGCGCGGGGCTGCGTCGATGTGCGGCTCCGCCGCGTGGGCGCCAGCCACAATGCACCGTTGGCCGGCGTAGAAACCGGCACCTGCAACGGCGACTCCCCGCTCAGACCCCCCGGTCCAGCAACAGCACAGCCACATCGTCCGCCAGCTCGCCCCCATTGAGGTCCCGAACCTCATTGACGGCGGCCCGCAGCAGCGCCTCCCCCTGCAGCCCCTCAGACAGCTGCCGGCGCACCATCTCCACCATGCCGTCCTGACCGAGCCGCTCCCGGCCCTCGCCGACCCGACCCTCGATCAAGCCGTCGGTGTAGAGCATCAGACTCCACTCCGCACCCAGCTTCACCTCCATCCGCGGCCACCGTGCACCGGGCAGCAGACCGAGCGCGGGCCCGTTGTTGTCGTACGGCAACAGCTGCGCCGGCCGCCCGGGCCGGGCAAGCAGCGGCGACGGATGCCCCGCGAGACACAGCCCCGCCCGCCGTCCGTCCGGCGCGATATCCACCGTGCACAGCGTCGCGAAGATCTCCTCGTCGGCCCGCTCGTGCTCCAGGACCTGCTGGAGCGTCCCGAGCAGAGCGTCTCCGCACAGCCCGGCCAGCGTCAGCGCCCGCCAGGCGATGCGCAGCTCCACACCGAGCGCGGCCTCGTCGGGCCCATGCCCGCAGACGTCGCCGATCATGGCGTGCACGGTGCCGTCGGAGGTGCGCACGACGTCGTAGAAGTCCCCACCGAGCAGGGCACGCGAACGCCCCGGACGGTAGCGCGCGGCGAACCGCAGCGACGAACCCTCCAGTAGCGGCGTCGGCAGCAGACCGCGCTCCAGGCGGCGGTTCTCCTGCGCCCGCATCCGGCCCTCGGCAAGCCGTCGCTCGGCCGTGTCGGAACGTTTCCTCTCCACCGCGTACCGGATCGCGCGGCTCAGCAGCCGCCCGTCCAGTTCGTCCCGGAAGAGGTAGTCCTGGGCGCCGACGCGCACGGCCTCCGCGGCGCGCTCGGCGTCGCCGGAGGCGGTGAGCGCGAGGACGGCATGCCGGGGCGCGAGCTCCAGGACGTGCTTGAGCACGCCCAGCTCGTCGTCGGCGGCCCGGCCGGGCGCCGGCAGCGCGAGGTCCAGCAGGATGCAGTGGACGTCGTCGGTGAGCAGCCGCTCGGCCTCGGTGAGGTTGCGGGCGGTGCGCACACGGATCGGCTTGCCGGCCGAGTCGAGCAGCTCGGGCACGAGTGCGGAGCCGCCGGGATCGTCCTCGATCAGCAGCAGCGTCAGGTTGGTGTGGGCGGTGTTCTCGACCGTCTCTTCCTTACGCGGGGCCTCTTCCTTGGAGGTGCCGCCTGGGGGCGCGGCCGGTGCCTGACCACTCTCCACGGCCGGGATGGCTCTCTGCCGCGGTATGGGTAGGGGCATCGTCTTGAGTTCCTTCCCTCCCCCCGAGGGCTGGTGGGAACGAGGGACCTCGATCCACCGACGGGGACCATAGCGGTAGTCGGCGCCGCAACGGAATGGTGTGAGCCACCCTGCACCGACACCGGCCACTGTCATATGCCGCGTTCCCTACCGCAGTTGGACAGGCCGACGGGAAGGCGAGGATGACGAACGTCACGCCCGCGCCGGGTTTGGGGAGGGAAGTGACGTGGGGTGGGTCACGTGGCGAGGGTCACGACCCGGCTGCCACAAGACCCCCTGAATCATCACGCATCGGGCCGAACCACCCCGAGGATCGGCATCGAGCCGGCCCCCGCGACCGTCACCGTCCGCCCCGGGCGCGGGGCGTGGATGATGGCGCCGTCGCCGACGTACAGGGCGACGTGGCTGGCGTCGTCGTTGTAGATGATGAGGTCGCCGGGCCGCATGTCCTCGATGTCGATGCGCTTCAGCTGCTTCCACTGCTCCTGTGAGGTCCGCGGAATGCCGCTCCCGGCGCTCGCCCACGCCTGTGACGTCAGGCCGGAACAGTCGTACGTCTTCGGGCCCTCGGCGCCCCATTCGTACGGTTTGCCCAGCTGGGCCGTGGCGTACTCGACGGCCTTGCGCCCTTGCTCCGAGGCTTTGCTGTCGAGGTCCTTCAGGATGCCGGAGTCCAGCCAGGCGGTCTGCGCCCGGTAGGCGGCCTCTCGCTCCAGCTCGGCGAGGCGCTCCTTCTCCGCCTTCTCCAGCCGGGACTCGAGCTGTTCGGCCGCCTTGATCTGCTTCTCGACCTTCTTCTGGGCGGCGGCCTTGGCCTTGCGGCCCGCCTCCAGCTTGTGCCACTGGGCTGAGGCGTCCCGGGCGTAGAGCTCCAAGTCCTCCTGGATGCGGGTCATTTCGGCCAGCATCCCCTTGGTGGCGCGCTGACCCTGCAGCACCCGGCCCGTCCCGTCGAGGAACGCCTGCGGGTCGTCACTGAGCATCAGCTTCGCCTCGTCGGGCAGCCCGCCCGAGCGGTACTGCGCGGCTGCCGCGTCACCCGCCCGTTTCTTCAACTCGGCGAGCTTCTCCTGGCCTTTGACGATCCTCTTGGCCAGCGCGACGATCTCGGCGGACTGCTTCTCGGCCGCCTCCTCGGCGGCGTTGTACTCGTCGGTGGCGACGGCCGCGGCGTGGTAGAGCTTCTCGAGCTTCTGGCGGACCTCCTCAAGGTCCTTGCTCGTCACGGCGGTCGAGGACGGGGAACTGGGTGACGGGGTGGGTGTGGGTGCCGCGAATGCCGTGCCTGGTGCCGCCAGTACGGTGACCGCACAGACGACGATCACGGCCGATGCGACCAGGCCGCGCTTGCCCGAGCCCATACCTGTTGCCCCCAAACTGATGTCCCGTCAGTAACTTACGAGCGTCCGGGGGATCGTGCCACGACAGCGCGCAAAGTGACAGAGGTCTGCTTCCCCCCTTTCCCTCCCCGTCATGACGGTCTCCCCGTCTTTGTGACGAACGACTCGTGGAGATCGTTCCCCGCAGGACTCACCTCCGCGGTGCCAACGCCTCCCACCGCACCGTCACTTCACCCTGCCGCCACCGCCCCGGCCCGTCCGTCACCGGCCAGTCGCCCGCGAGGTCCCGCACCGCCCGGATCCAGCGCTGACGTGCGCCGTACGACGCGTAGGGCGCGGCGGCGGCCCAGGCACGGTCGAAGTCACGCAGGAACGCGTGCACGGCCTCCCCGGGAACATTGCGGTGAATCAGCGCCTTCGGCAGCCGCTCGGCGAGATCCGACGGCCGCTCCAGCGAGCCCAGCCGCGTCGCGAAGGTCACCGTCCGCGGCCCCTCGGGCCCGAGCGCGACCCATACGTGCCGGCGCCCGATCTCGTCACAGGTCCCCTCGACGAGCAGCCCGCCCCGCGCCCCCGAGGCCGGATCGGCCGGCGCGAGCCGCGCACACAGCCGCTCCCAGACCCCGGCGACCTCGCCCTCCTCGTACTGCCGCAGCACGTTCGCCGCACGCACCAGCACCGGCCGCTGCGGGAGGGGAATCTCGAACCCCCCGTGCCGAAAGACGAGCCCCTCGCGCTCATAAGCCTTGGCGGCGGCGACCCGAGCCGGTTCGATCTCCACACCGACCACACGCGCGCGGGGCGCCACGGTACGCAGCCGCCCGAGCAACTCCACCGCGGTCCACGGAGCGGCCCCGTACCCAAGATCGACCGCGACAGGATCGGCGGCCCGCCGGAGCTCGCCCCCGTGTACATGGGCGATCCAGCGATCCATGCGGCGCAGCCGATTGGGGTTGGTGGTCCCGCGCGTAACGGTGCCCACGGGCCGGGCAGAGGCACGGGATGTCATGCATACGAGGGTAAGCGGCCGTTCTGACCGTTTGGGCCGTGCCACCCGCACTGGCGCAACGGCGAGCAGGGGACGTGCCGGGGGGTGTCCGCCCGCAGTGTCGGGCGTCAAGAAACAGCACCTCCAGGCCCCCGCCAACCGCCCGACCGAGGACGGACACCCCCCGGCGCGGCCCCGACCCCCGACGAACGACCAGTGCGCAAACGCGCACCCCCACCGAACCCGCACGGGCCGTCGCAGGCATCTCAGGCAACGCACCCAAGCCCCGAACAGTTGAGCGACCCGCGGTAATGCCTCGGCAAAAACCACCCCGCCCGGAATGGGAATGCCTCCCTCCGCTGTTGCACCCCCTTGGAGGGCGCCCGCACCCTCCGTCCGGCATGCCCGCAGCCAAGGAGGAACGCCACGTGAGCCACTACGTCAGCAGGCTCGGGCGTCGCTCCCCGGCGACCCACCCCCGGCTCCGCCTCCCGCACCGCCGCCCCCGCCGCGTCGCCATGCTCTCCGTGCACACCTCCCCGCTCCACCAGCCCGGCACCGGCGACGCCGGCGGCATGAACGTCTACATCGTGGAGCTCGCGCAGCGCCTCGCCGCGATCAACATCGAGGTGGAGATCTTCACGCGCACGACGGCCACGGGCCTCCCCCCGACCGTCGAACTCGCCCCCGGAGTCCTCGTCCGCCACATCGACGCGGGCCCCTACGAGGGCCTCAACAAGGAGGACCTCCCCGCCCAGCTGTGCGCCTTCACGCACGGCGTGATGCAGGCCTGGGCCGGCCACCGCCCCGGCTACTACGACCTGGTCCACTCCCACTACTGGCTCTCCGGCCACGTCGGCTGGCTGGCGGCCCAGCGCTGGGGCGCCCCCTTGGTGCACGCCATGCACACCATGGCCAAGGTCAAGAACGCCAACCTGGCCGACGGCGACACCCCCGAACCCGCCGCCCGCGTCATCGGCGAGACCCAGATCGTCGCGGCCGCCGACCGCCTCATCGCCAACACGGACGAAGAGGCGGACGAACTCGTACGGCACTACGCGGCCGCCCCCGACAAGGTCGCCGTAGTGCACCCCGGCGTGAACCTCACCCGCTTCTCGCCCGCCGACGGCCGAGCCGCCGCCCGCGCCCGCCTCGACCTCCCGCAGGATGCCCTGATCCCCCTGTTCGCGGGCCGCATCCAGCCCCTCAAGGCCCCCGACGTCCTCCTGCGCGCGGTGGCCGTCCTCCTGGACGAGCGCCCCGAGCTTCGCTCCCGCATCCTCGTCCCGGTCGTGGGCGGCCCCAGCGGCAGCGGCCTCGCCAAGCCCGAGGGCCTGCAGAAGCTGGCCGCCCGCCTGGGCATCGCGGATGTCGTACGGTTCCGCCCGCCAGTCGGCCAGGAGCAGCTCGCGGACTGGTTCCGGGCGGCGTCGCTGCTGGTCATGCCGTCGTACAGCGAGTCGTTCGGGCTGGTGGCGATCGAGGCGCAGGCGGCGGGTACACCGGTTCTCGCGGCAGCGGTGGGCGGCCTCCCGGTGGCCGTACGGGACGGCCGTACCGGCTTCCTGGTGCAGGGCCACAACCCGGCCGACTACGCGCGCGTGCTGCGCGCCTTCGCCGACGACCCGCACCTGTCCCCACGGATGGGCGAGGCCGCGGCCCGGCACGCCCAGTCCTTCGGCTGGGACGCGGCGGCGGCCGCCACGGCGGACGTCTACGTCGCCGCGACCCAGGCCCACAGGCGTCACGTACGCTCCCACCATGGGTGACGCACGGATGACTGACGCACACAAGACGGCGCAGGTCGTCGAGGGAGCCCTGAAGGACGCCGAGCTGGAGTGGGAGAGCCCCGCCCCCGGCACCTACGTCGTCAAGCTCCCCGGCACGCGCAAACTGTCGACGACCGTCTCCCTGATTGTCGGCCGCCACTCCCTGTCGCTGAACGCCTTCGTCATCCGCCACCCCGACGAGAACGAACCCGGCGTCCACCGCTGGCTCCTGGAGCGCAACCTCAAGCTGTACGGCGTGAGTTACGCGGTCGACCGGCTCGGCGACATCTACGTCACCGCCAAGCTCGCGCTCGCCGCCGTCACCGCCGACGAGATCGACCGTCTCCTCGGCCAGGTCCTGGAAGCGGCGGACGGCGCCTTCAACACCCTCCTGGAGCTGGGCTTCGCGTCCGCGATCCGCAAGGAGTACGAGTGGCGTGTCGCGCGCGGCGAGTCGACGCGAAACCTGGACGCGTTCACTCATCTGACCCAGCGCCCCGCCAACTGAACTCAGGCCCGTAGTAGGTCCGTACCAGGCCCGCGTCAGGTCCGTACTAAGCAACCCCCGCACACCCCCTTCCCCGTGCAGGGCTCCCGTGGCATGCTCACCGGCCAACGCACTTCTGAACGTCGTTCACATCCATGAAGAGCCGCATGGAAGGACGTACGGACATGGGCAACGCGCATCAAGGCATGGCGAGACGGAGTCTCCTCCTCGGTGCCACAGCGGCGGCCGCCACCACGCTCACCGGAGCACCCGCCCTCGCCGCCGCTCCCCAAACCCCCTCACTCTGGCGCGAGTTCACCCGCGCCCCCTTCACCCACCCCCAGATCCCCTACGTCGGCCGGGCCGGCCACCGCGGCGGAGCCCTCCGCTTCCCCCTCCGCCCGGTCGTCGCCGACGTCCGCGACTTCGGTGCCGTGGCGGACGGTACGACCGACTCGGCCCCGGCGATCAACCGTGCCATCGCCGCCGCCGGAAGGGCCGGCGGCGGCACGGTCACCCTGCCGCCCGGCACGTTCCGCATCGACGACGTGATCCGCGTCGGCCACTCGAACGTGGTCCTCCGCGGCGCCGGCAGCACCCGTACGACGCTCCACGCGACGAAGAACCTCACCGAGCTGATCGGCGCGTACGGTTCCCGCTACGGCGGCGACAAGTCGTCCTGGTCCTGGGCGGGCGGCCTGATCTGGCTGGCTCCCGAGGCCCGCTGGAACTCCCTCGTGGCCGCGATCAGGGCGAAGAACTGGCCCTTCGAGGGCTGGACGGGCAACCGCCGTGACGAGTGGCGCCCGCTCACACCGGTCGACCCGGCACGACAGGGCTCCTGGACGGTGACCGTCCCGAACCCCTCGCCGCTGCGCCCCGGCGCCCTGGTCCTCCTCCGCCTCGCCGACGACGCCGACCACACCCTCCTGGAGCACATGTGTGGCGGCGGCCCGGGCCCCGAGGCCTACACCTGGGACGACAAGACGAAACTGACGTCGTACGTCCCCTGCGAATGGCCGGTCCGCATCACTCGCGTCCACGGCCGCGAGATCACCCTGGAACGCCCGCTCCCGCTCGACATCCGCCCGGAATGGGACCCCCAACTGACCACCCACGCCACCGAGTTGACCGGCTCGGGCGTCGAGGGCCTGACCCTTGAGGCGACGGAGACCTCACAACAACCCCACCTCCTCGACAAGGGACACAACGGCGTCGTCTTCCAATGCGCC
The DNA here is from genome assembly GCF_039537145.1 of Streptomyces shaanxiensis. NCBI lineage: Bacteria > Bacillati > Actinomycetota > Actinomycetes > Kitasatosporales > Streptomycetaceae > Streptomyces > Streptomyces shaanxiensis. The sequence continues at coordinate 298,271 of NZ_BAAAZY010000005.1, read as the reverse complement.
TACGACTGCTGGGCGCACGACGTGACGGTCCGCCACGTCGACAACGGCTTCGGCCTGGTGGCGGCCTCCGCCTGCACGCTCCGCCACACGCGCGTGGCGGGCCGTGGCACCCACCACCCCTACTTCTGCCGCGAGGGCTCGCACGACAACCTGATCGAGGACTTCACGATCGAGGCCCGCACCACCCCGGCCCCCTCGAACACCCAGCTCCACGGCATCAACGTCGAGGGCCTGTCCTCCCACAACGTCTGGTCACGCGGGGACATGCGGATGGGCACCTTCGACAGCCACCGTGGTCTGCCCTTCGCCAACGTCCGCACCGACATCACGGTCCACAACAACGGCCGCCATGGCGGCGACGCGAGCGCGGGCCCGCTGTTCGGCGCACGCTTCACGCACTGGAACGTCCGGGTCACGAACGGCCGCGCGGGCATGATCCGCCTCGACGGCCTGGCACCGTACTCCGCCACCGTCGGCATCGACGAGGTCACGGAGTTCGACCAGATCGACGTACCGGACTTCGCGGGCGACCTCCACTCACGCCTGGAGCTGTACGGCACCACGGACGTCGTACGCCCGCGCAATCTGTACGACGCTCAGCGCGCGCTGTTCCGATAGCGCCCCGGTGGCACGCCCACCAGCTTCCGGAAGTGGCGGGTGAGATGGGACTGGTCGTAGAAGCCGGTCGCGACGGCCACCTCGGCCGGCGACCGGCCCGCCAGGAGCAGCCGGCGGGCGCGGTCGACGCGGCGGGACATCAGGTACTGGTGCGGGGCGATGCCGTACGCCGTGCTGAACGACCGTACGAGATGGGCGGGATGGGCCTCGACGAGTGCCGCGGCCTCGTCGAGGGCGATGCCCTGGACCACCCGCTCGTCGAGGAGTTCACGCAGCCGCCCGGCGAGCGCGGGGTCGCGGCGCGGGATGTCGGTGACGCTCCTGGGCCGCAGGTGGGCGCGCAGCCGGTCGCCGATGAGGGTCAGCCGGCTGTCCGCCTCCAGTTCGTCGCCGGGGTGCGCGAGGGCGGCGTGCAACTGGCCGACGCGCAGCCGCAGCACCGGGTCGCGGAGGTCGGGGGAGTCCACGGCCGGACCGATGAGATCGTCGCCCAGCCGGGTGCTGTCCAGGTACAGGACGCGCTTGCGGAAGCCGTGCGGGGTGGCGGGGGAGCCGTTGTGCGGGACGTGCGGCGGGAGGAGGGACACCGTGTCGTGCGGGGTGCCGTGCTCGTGCCGGTCGAGGTCGTAGCGCACGGCGCCGTCGTCGACGATGAGCAGCGTCCAGGCCTCGTGGACGTGCATCGGGTACGCGTACTCGGTGAAGTGGGCGTGGAAGACCTCGGTGACGCCCGGGACGGAGGGGCGCCACGCGGAGACTTCCTGGCGATTCCGGGCGGCGGCCATGCAAAGAACGTACAAGACGGAGGCGTACGGCGGCCGCCAGTCTCGCCGTATGAACGACACGAGCGACGCGACCGCCACGACCACCGCGATCACCACGACCGCCACCGCTGCGGAACCCGTCCGCTTCGACACCAAGATCGCCGTCCTGCTGCGCGAGGACCTGGAGACCTGGCAGCGCCTGAACGTCACCGCGTTCCTGGTCAGCGGCCTGGCAACGCAGCTCCCCGAGGTGATCGGCGAGCCGTACGAGGACGCGGACGGGGTGGGCTACCTGCCGATGTTCCGCCAGCCGGTCCTGGTCTTCGAGGGCACGAAGGAGATGCTGACGACGGCCCACGCGCGCGTGCTGTCCCGAGCCCTCCCGCGCGCGGTCTTCACCTCCGACCTCTTCACCACCGGCAACGACCGCGACAACCGGGCGGCCGTGCGGGCGGTGTCGACGGGGGAGCTGGATCTGGTGGGGCTGGCGGTGTACGGGCCGCGGAACGCGGTGGACAAGGTGATGAAGGGGGCGCGGATGCACCCCTGAGTCCGTGCGGCCGGCGGTCCGGTCAGGCCGTGCTGACCTCGGACTTCGCGTCGACGGGCGCCCCGGCCGCGGCCGGGGTCTCGGCGGGCAGCCGCCGCATGAGGACGCCGTACCCGACCGCCGCCACCGTCCCGACGACCGCGCACAGCCCCCACAGCCACTCCGCACCGAACCGGTCGATGACGAAGCCGGACACGAGGGGAGCGACCAGGGCCGCCACCGACCAGGACAGGGTGTACATGCCCTGGTAGCGGCCGCGTCCCTGAGTGGGGGAGAGGCGGACGACGAGCCCGGTCTGGGTGGGCGCGTTCAGCATCTCGCCGAGCGTCCACACGCACACGGTCAGCGCGAAGACGCCGACCGACCCGGCGAACGCGGTGAGCCCGAAGCCGTACCCGGCGAGCAGGGACGACACGATGAGGATCCGCCCGGTGTCGCGCCGCTCGATGAACCGAGTGACCGGGATCTGCAGGGCGACGATCAGGACGCCGTTGACGGCGATGGCGAGACCGTAGTCGGCGGGTGAGAATCCCGCGCCGCCCATGGCGACCGGCAGCCCGACCGAGCCCTGCTGGAAGATGAAGGCGACGAGGAAGGACAGCCCGACGACGCTCATGAAGCGCCCGTCGCGCAGGACGTGGCCGAGCCGGACCTCCTCGCCGGCCGCCTCCTCCGCCTTCGTGCGCCGGGGCCGTGACTCCGGCAGCTTGACGAACACCACGACCGCGCAGACGGCCGTCATCCCCGCCTCGATCAGGAACCCGGCGAGATAGCTGACCTCGGCGATGAAACCGGCGGCCATGGAGGAGACGGCGAACCCGAGGTTGATCGCCCAGTAGTTGAGCGAGAAGGCCCGCACCCGGTCCTCGGGCCGCACGATGTCGGCCATCATCGCCTGCACGGCGGGCCGGGAGGCGTTGGAGGCGGCGCCGACGACGAGGGCGACGGCGGCGATGGCGACGGGGTGGTGCACGAAGCCGAGCGCGGCCACGGACACGGCGGTGGAGGCCTGGGCGATGAGCAGCGTGGGCCGCCGGCCGATCCGGTCGGTCATGACGCCGGCCCCGATCGACGAGATGACGCCGCCGAGGCCGTGCAGCGAGGCGACGAGACCGGCGTAGGAGGCGGAGTAGCCGCGGTCGATCGTGAGGTACAGCGCCATGAAAGTGGCCACGAAGGCCCCGAGCCGGTTCACCAGTGTGCTGGTCCACAGCCACCAGAACTCGCGGGGGAGCCCGGAGACGCTCTCGCGGGTGGCACGTCTCAGACCGGCGATGGACACAGCGGATCCCCCACGGAACGGCTACAGCTACGGATACGGCGACGACTACGGCGACGGCTTCTGCTTCGGCGACGGCTTCGGCTTCGGCTTCGGTTACGACCACGGATGTAAGAACCTCAACCGGCATCCGCAACTTACAATTACGCCCGCCCGGGAGGCCACCGGATTAACAGATCCCGTCAACCGTCCGCCCTTCGGGCGCGGGGCGCACCCGGCCAAAGCCTTCGATTACGCTCGGACGCATGGCCGACGCACCGTACAAGCTGATCCTCCTCCGCCACGGCGAGAGCGAATGGAACGCGAAGAACCTGTTCACCGGCTGGGTGGACGTCAACCTCAACGAGAAGGGCGAGAAGGAGGCGGTCCGCGGTGGCGAACTCCTGAAGGACGCCGATCTCCTCCCCGACGTGGTCCACACGTCCCTCCAGAAGCGCGCGATCCGCACGGCGCAGCTGGCCCTCGAGGCCGCCGACCGCCACTGGATCCCGGTCCACCGCAGCTGGCGCCTGAACGAGCGCCACTACGGCGCCCTCCAGGGCAAGGACAAGGCACAGACCCTCGCCGAGTTCGGCGAGGAGCAGTTCATGCTGTGGCGCCGCTCGTACGACACCCCGCCGCCCGAGCTCGAGGACGGCACGGAGTTCTCCCAGTCCGCCGACCCCCGCTACGCGACGATCCCCCCGGAGCTGCGCCCGCGCACGGAGTGCCTGAAGGACGTCGTCGTCCGCATGCTCCCGTACTGGTACGACGGCATCGTCCCCGACCTCCTGTCCGGCCGCACGGTCCTGGTAGCCGCCCACGGCAACTCGCTCCGCGCCCTGGTCAAGCACCTCGACGGCATCTCCGACGCCGACATCGCCGGCCTGAACATCCCCACGGGCATCCCGCTCTACTACGAGCTCGACGCCGACTTCAAGCCGGTGACGCCGGGGGGTAAGTACCTGGACCCGGAGGCGGCTGCGGCTGCCATTGAGGCGGTCAAGAACCAGGGGAAGAAGAAGTAAGACGGAACGATCAAGCCCCCTACCTGCAGGTTCTGTGCTGGTAGGGGGCTTGTTGCTGTGCCGGGGCCGTCTCTGGGCCCGTCGTGGTCAGATGCGGCGGATACTCACCCGGACCGCCACGACGAACACCAGCGGAAAGACGCGCCTGGAGCGAGCCGACCAAGTGGTGGCTGCCATCCTGGGCGACGGCTGGGCGTACGCGCTGCGGACGACGAAGTGGACTGGAAGGTTCCAGATATTTGACGCCTCGTGCACTGCTCCTTAGGCATGCGCCTAAGACGGCGGAGCGCGCTGCCGCGGACCTCGGCCACGTTCTCGCACCACTCGCCGACTCGGTACGCCTCCCACATCCGGCGCTCTTGCGGGGTCCATCCGCCCGGCGGGTCGTCCTGCGCCACCGCAGCATCCCCTCCCAGCGCCCGTACAACGGCGATCCGAGCAGTTGTTCGCTACCCGACAGCCGACCGGGCCATACCCGCGCGCCGCCGGCTGCCCCGGGCGGGAGCGGGGCGATCGAGGTGCCTGGGATAACGTCCCTCCCACGCCGGATCAGTGAGGGGGACGTCGTGCAGGTTCAGGTGCGTGGGCAGGGTGCCCGCCGGTGGATCACGTTCGGGGCGATCGCGTTCGGAGCGCTTTTCCTGGTCGTGGGGCTGGTCCTCGCGGGGGTGTCGGTCGCGTTCCTGGCGGATGCGGAGCGTGCCCAGGGCACCGTGGTGTCCCTGGAGTGGCGGAGCGACCACAGCAGCGCATCGCGCAAGAAGCGGACGGACGACAAGCCCGTGGCGTACCCGGTGGTCGAGTACACGTCCGCCCAGGGCACGCCCAGGACGTTCCGTAGCTCCACGGGTTCCAATCCGCCGTCGTACGAGGTGGGTGAGCGCGTCGAGGTGCTGTACCGCGCCGATTCCCCCGACGAAGCGCGGATCAACGGGTTCGCTTCGCTGTGGCTGCTGCCGCTGATCTTCGGTGGGATCGGTCTGGTGATCGCGGGGATCGGGACGGCCGTTGCCTTGGCGGGGCGGCGGCGTTCGTAGCCGTCTCGGAAGGGCGGCCAGGTGGCGGCCCGGCGCGGCGACAGGGCAGGACGGCCCTAGGACGGCCCTCCCGAACGGGGCGAGTGGTGGGATCACGGCGGGAAGCTCGGGCCCACATGCCGAGCCTCCTACCTGCGTCGCCGCAGATAGGAGGCTCCCTGCTGCTCTGTGATTGGCGCCGGCCCGTCAGCCCTCGGCCGGCGGCGTCCTACGCCCGGTGGCGTCCTACGCCCGACCCTGCATCTCGGCGTCCGCCACCGCGATCGTGATGCCCAGGGCCTTGGCGATGTTGCCGGCCGCCGTCATGACGCGGGCGGTGCCCACGACGGGGGCGATGGCGACGAGGACGTCCTGGACCTGCTCGGCGGTCATGCCGGCCTGGATGGCGGGGTCGATATGGGCGACGTAGGAGATCGGCGGGGCGTCCGACGCGGCGAGGGCCGCTATGCGGGTGAGCATGAAGGTCTCGGGGCGTAGCCCGCACCGCTCGACCGAGTCCACCGTCATCGCGGCGATGGTGTCCAGCACCGGGGTTTCAGAGGCTGTGGCCATGGGAGGTCGTCTCCTGTCGGTGTCGTGAAGGGATTCGACCGGCGCCGACAAGCGAGAACCCCCACTCGCCGCAGCGCCGCCTACCGCTCGACCGTAAGTCCGTCTCCCGCGGATCGCCTGTTGAAGGGAACCCCGAGGAGCGTCGTCCGGGTCATCGGGCTCCTCAGGACTTCAGGACTCCCGACTCCGGCCGCGCCCTCACCTCTGCCTGCGCTCCCACCTCGCGCAGGACCGTGACGGCTGCCTCGGCGTCTTCCTGCGGGACGCTGTCGAGAATCACGGCGGGTAGCTGCGTTGCCAGGACCTTGCTTCGCCAGAGGCTCAGCCCGGTCAGCCGGCGCACGGCCCGGGCCACGTCCAGCACGCGGATTCCGGGATCGGTCAGCACGACGTCATGAGGCACGTCGTCGCACACCAACAAGAAGTACTCGTCCGCCATCGCAGCCCCCTCCCTCCGGCCGGAGCCTACGTGCTACCCAGGCCTGCGAGTGCGCTGTCGTACCCGGCTGACAAACTGGCCCCTGTTCATGGGGACTTCGGGCGGGGGCGGAGGCGGAGACACGATGAGCAGGCGGGCCAAGGGATGGCTGGTCGGTGGTTGGCTTGTGCTGGTTGTTGCCGGATGGTCGGTCACCGAGTCGATGAACGACGGGATCGAGCCGACGTCGGGGCCGCGGCCGGGGCCGTCGTCGTCCGCTTCCCTCGTCAAGTGTGCGGCGCCGACGCCGACGCCGAACAAGGTGCCGACCAAGATGCCGACGTATACGCCGATACCGCCGCCGGCCGGCGTAGAGGGCTCCGACCTCACTGACTACCACGTTGACGCGACACCCGATCTCGTCGCCACAGCGATCGCCTGCAAGGCAGCGGATTAGCGGCATCCCCTGCCTGCGACGTACCAGGCAGGGGATCAAAGGCGGCGGCAGCGCCACTCTCCGCAGCCCCGCAGCGCCGCGACATCGCACCTCACACCGTCAGCGGCACCGAATGGATCTCGTCCGGCACCCCGCCGCCCCCGCGTTCGTGGGCACGCTTGACCGCATCGGCCGAAGGGCCCTCGCTGAGGCAGTAGACCGTGCCGGACTCCGGGTCCGCCCAGGCGTGTTCGAAGTGGACTCCTTCTTCCGCCTCGACCGCGGCGGTGGCGTCGTGACCCTGTTGCAGCTGTTGGGCAGTGATGCCCTGCATTCCGTGGTGGACGTCCATGAACCGTGTCACGGGCCTCACACCTCCTTCCCGACGCGTCCCGTACTCCCTCCTGGTACTCAGCGACTTCCCGCGTCCTCAGATCGACAGCGGAACCGGATGGATCTCGTCGGCCTTGTGCCCGGCGCGCTCGTGGATGCGCTGGACCGCTTCGGCCGAGGGAGCCTCGGAGAGGCAGTAGACGACGCCGGACTCGGGGTCTGCCCAGGCCCGCTCGAAGTGCACGCGCTCGTCCTTCTCTATGGCGAGGTCGGCGTTGTGGGCCTCGCGCAGCTGGTCGGCCGTGACGCCCTTCATGTTGTGGTGTACGTCCATGAACTGAGCCATGCCTCGCACCTCCTTCCGCTTCCCGGGTGTGCTCACCTGCTCTCCTTCCATACTGCGCCCGCCCGACACGGCAGGCGAGGCGCACCCGAAGCACCCAAGGCCGCGCGCACAGCGAAGGGCCCCGGCGCCTCCACAGCGCCGGGGCCCTTCACCGTCGTACGAGATCTACGCACCCTCACCCGCACTGGCAAGGGTTCCCCGACTGGCACCCGCACCCGCAGCCGGAGCCGCAGCCGCAGGCGCCGAAGAGCGGGAGGCTCCTGATGTCGGCGGGCTGGTCCGTCGGGCGTGACCGCGTGGGGTCGGGTGTCGTGCCGGGCGTGCTGGGGGATTCGGCCATGGTCCCTCCTCGAGGCTGGTGCCTGTGCCCATTCCATGCCCGCCCCGCTGGGCGCATCAACGGCGCACAGAGGCTTGCACACACCTCGAACAGACCCCCGCCGGACCCCGCAAGCCCGCGTACGAGCCCACCGGACCGGCACGTCACAAGCCCCGTGCCCCACGCCCTGCCCCGACCGAGACCCTCGGACCGGGCCCCCGGGCCCGGACACTCCCGCCCCGGACACCCCCGCAGGGCTTACGCCCCCTCCGCCCCCGACACCGACTGGATCTCCGGCTGGATGTCGGCCTGGAGCTCGTCCGCGTGCTCACCCGTCACCAGGTAGACCACGCGCTTCGCCACCGCCACCGCGTGGTCGGCGTACCGCTCGTAGTAACGGCCGAGCAGCGTCACGTCCACGGCCGTCTCGATGCCGTGCTTCCAGCGCTCGTCCATCAGGTGCTGAAAGAGCGTGCGGTGCAGGAGGTCCATCGCGTCGTCGTCCTGCTCCAGCTGGAGCGCGAGGTCGACGTCCTTGGTGACGAGCACCTCGGCCGCCTTCGCCATCAGGCGCTGCGCGAGCTGGCCCATCTCCAGGATGGTCGCGTGCAGGTCCTGGGGGATGGCGCGCTCGGGGTAGCGCAGCCGCGTGAGCTTGGCCACGTGCTGGGCCAGGTCGCCCGACCGCTCCAGGTCCGCGGACATCCGCAGCGACGTCACGACGATACGGAGATCCGTCGCCACCGGCTGCTGGCGGGCGAGCAGCGCTATGGCCCGCGCCTCCAGGTCGTGCTGAAGATCGTCGACCTTCTGGTCGGCCTCGATCACGCTTTCGGCCAGCTTCAGGTCGGAGTCGAGGATGGCGGTCGTCGCGCGCCCGATCGCCGACCCGACCATCCGGGCCATCTCCACCAGGCTGTCGCCGATCGAGTCCAGTTCCTCGTGGTACGCGTCCCGCATCAGGGGTCCCTCTCTTACGTCTGCCTCGGGGGTTCCGGGGGCCAGGAGACTGCCGTCGACCGCCGGCCTATCCGCTTCGTTGTCCTCAAACCAGTCAAACCGTCGAGCGGACAGTCTGACGGTCATGACCTCCGACAGTAAGACTGTCCCGAAAACGCCAGTCGGACTGTCGTGAAACCGCCAGTGTGATCTCCACGCTAAACCGCCAGGGCGAACCCGACGCTCCCACGATCCGGCGCCCACGCGTCCGTTTCCGCCACCCCAAATGAACCAATACTGGCTCCAAGGTGAACTCTGGGCGACGAGTGTTCGAGCTCGCACTCCGACGGCTGTGGCCACCGGCTGCGCCATGCCTAACCTGGGTGCATGGACGTGAACGCGGCGGTCGCCGCAGCGGCAGCGATCGCCGGGGTGCTTACCGGCGTCATCGCCATGCTGGCGTTCCGCTGGAGCGAACGCGACCTGAAGCGACCCACCCGAACCTCTCTGCACACCGACCCGGTCCTGCCGCCCGGCGTGGACACGGTCCTGTCGGTGCTGCGCTCCTCGGCCGTCGTCCTCGACGAGGGAGACGCCGTCGTCAAGGCCAGCTCGGCGGCGTACGCCCTCGGTCTGGTGCGCGGTGGCAAGCTCTCCGTCGAGCCCATGCTCCAGATGGCCCGGGACACCAGACGTGACGGCGAGATACGGCAGGTCGAGCTGGACCTGCCCCGGCGCGGCACCGGACGCGGCGAGGCCCTCGCCGTGTCGGCCCGGGTCGCGCCCCTCGGCTCCCGCCTGGTCCTCCTCCTCGTCGAGGACCTCACCGAGGCCCGGCGCATAGAGGCGGTGCGGCGCGACTTCGTCGCCAACGTGAGTCATGAGCTGAAGACGCCGGTCGGTGCGCTCTCCCTGCTGTCCGAGGCCGTCATGGACGCCTCCGACGACCCCGAGGCCGTGGAGCGCTTCGCCGGGCGTATGCAGATCGAGGCCACCCGGCTCACCAACCTGGTGCAGGAGCTCATCGACCTCTCCCGGGTGCAGAACGACGACCCGCTGGAGGACGCCGAGCCCGTCCGCGTCGACGAACTCGTCGCCGAGGCCATGGACCGCTGCCGGCACGCCGCCGGCACGAAGCAGATCACCATGGCCGCCGGGGGCACCGAGGACCTCACCATGTGGGGCAACCGCGGCCAGCTCGCCGCCGCGCTCGGCAACCTCGTCGAGAACGCCGTCAACTACTCGCCCGCCCGCACCCGCGTCGGCATCGCCGCCCGCCGGATCACCGCCCCGGGCGGGGACCTCATCGAGATCGCCGTCACCGACCAGGGCATCGGCATCTCGGACAAGGACAAGGAGCGCATCTTCGAGCGCTTCTACCGCGTCGACCCGGCCCGTTCCCGTGCCACCGGTGGCACCGGCCTCGGTCTCGCGATCGTCAAGCACGTGGCCGCCTCGCACAGCGGGGAGGTCACGGTGTGGAGCTCCGAGGGACAGGGCTCCACCTTCACCCTCCGGCTGCCGGAGGCTGGTGCGGCCCGTGACCGCGCACAACAGCACCCCGATCTCGACGACGAGGACGGGCAACCCGCACCACCCGATACCCCCACTTCCCCTGACTCACCCGCGTACGAAACGCTTTCCGCCCCGGAGGTCCTTCCGTGACCCGAGTGCTTGTCGTCGAGGACGAGGAGTCCTTCTCCGACGCCCTGTCGTACATGCTCCGCAAGGAGGGCTTCGAGGTCGCCGTCGCGACCACCGGGCCCGACGGACTCGACGAGTTCGAGCGCAACGGCGCCGACCTCGTCCTCCTCGACCTGATGCTGCCCGGCCTGCCGGGCACCGAGGTCTGCCGCCAGCTGCGCGGCCGCTCCAACGTCCCCGTCATCATGGTGACCGCCAAGGACAGCGAGATCGACAAGGTGGTCGGCCTGGAAATAGGAGCCGATGACTACGTCACCAAGCCGTTCTCCTCGCGCGAGCTGGTCGCCCGTATCCGGGCCGTCCTGCGCCGCCGCGGCGAGCCCGAGGAGGTCACCCCGGCCGCGCTGGAGGCCGGTCCCGTCCGCATGGACGTGGACCGTCACGTGGTCACGGTCTCCGGCTCCAAGGTCGACCTCCCCCTCAAGGAGTTCGACCTCCTGGAGATGCTCCTGCGCAACGCCGGCCGCGTCCTGACCCGCATGCAGCTCATCGACCGCGTCTGGGGCGCCGACTACGTCGGTGACACCAAGACCCTCGACGTGCACGTCAAGCGCCTGCGCGCCAAGATCGAGCCGGACCCGGGCGCGCCGCGGTACCTGGTGACGGTGCGTGGCCTCGGCTACAAGTTCGAGCCGTAAAGAGCAGCAGCCGCGGCAGCGGCCGTAACGACGAAGGGCGGGGCCCCGGATTTCCGGGGCCCCGCCCTTTTTCTGCGGCTGTGGAGCCTACGGCTGTGGAGAGGCCGTACGACCGCTCAGTGACCGGCCGTCGTGTGCGAGGCGCTGTCGGACGGGCTCGCCGCGCCGCCCGCGTTCGTGCCGGCCTCGGTTCCGCCGCCGGCCGCGGCGCCGTCCGTCGGCGTCGCGCTCGCGGACGCCTCGTCGGTCGAGGTGCCCCCGGCCGGGGACCCGGTCGGCGAGCCGCTCGGGGTCGTCTTGCCCGGCGCCGCCGGGACCGCGCTCGGGCCCCAGCCCTCGAAGAAGCTCTCGGACGGGACGACGAAGGCGCGCAGGCTCACGTCACCGGTCTTGCTGAAGGTGAAGGTGATCTTCTGCGCGTTGCCGTCCTGGATCGCCTCGCGGCTGCTGGGCAGCGTGGCGGAGGCGTTGTCCTTGCCGCCGAGGATCAGCGAGCCGCCGGCCGGGATGGTCAGGCTGCCGCCCTTGGCGGGCTTGAGCGCGGCGGTCTTGTCGGTGCCGTCCACCTTGATCGCGTCCAGCGTCTGGGCGGTCCGGCCGGAGTTGAACAGGGTCGCGGAGATCGCGGCCGGGCCGGTCGACTCCAGGTCGGGCTGGGTGATGACGATGGCGTTCTGGATCTTGATGTCGCCCACGGTGGTCGCCGCGTTGTCCGGCTTGATCTCCAGCGTCTGGCTGTTGTTGCCGGCGGCGCACGCACCGAGCGACGTGATCGAGAACGCGATGGCGGCCGCGGCGAGGGCGCCGCGTCGAAGGCTGCTGCTCACGGCGGCGGCAACTCCTTGACTCGAACGGGGCGGGCGAATAAAGCCGCCCTAAGTGTCTGTCAGCGGCCTTAGGTTACCGAGCCGTTCCCGCGCGACCGCACCCGACCCTCCCCTGAGCGGCCGCAGTACCTCTTCGGGCGTCTTCGGACCCTCTTCGGAGCCCTTCATGATCCGTCCCGTCACCCCCAAGTGACCCGCGAGTCGGATTGCCCCGCGCACCCCGTCCGCCATTCACATAAGTCCCTCGCAAGACGCCGCGCAAAATTTCCGTGAAGGAATGCACGACCTTCCCGGAATTGATCACCGAGAGTGCTGCCGACCTGGGTCGTGATCAATTCCGGATTCGTCCGGTACCCGACTCCGGACGTCGAACGGAGTAGCGGAAGTCGCACACTTGGAACCGGACATATGTGGATGTTCGACCACTTGGAGGTGCCTCCGGATGTGCGTAACGTGCGCGTTTCACCTCGCCCGCAGAGCCGCTCCGACCTGCGAATACCTGCTTCCGATCGGCCCGCGAAGCACGTTCCTGTCGGAGTTGTCAAGCCCCGAGATATGCCCTGACCTGCGAAAACGCCATTCAGAACCCGCAGTTTCCGTGTTACCCTGGATAGCCACGGAAGGGGTACCTGTCACATGACGTTCAAGGTTGGCGACACCGTGGTCTATCCCCATCACGGGGCCGCGCTGATCGAGGCCATCGAAACTCGCCAGATCAAAGGCGTGGACAAGACCTACTTGGTGCTGAAGGTCGCCCAGGGTGACCTGACGGTACGTGTGCCAGCGGACAATGCGGAGTTCGTCGGCGTGCGTGATGTGGTCGGTCAGGACGGGCTGGACCGGGTCTTCGAGGTGCTGCGCGCGCCGTACGCCGAGGAGCCCACGAACTGGTCGCGTCGATACAAGGCAAATCTGGAGAAGCTCGCCTCCGGCGATGTCATCAAGGTCGCGGAAGTCGTGCGTGACCTGTGGCGTCGTGAGCGCGAGCGTGGACTCTCCGCCGGTGAGAAGCGCATGCTCGCCAAGGCCCGCCAGATCCTGGTGAGCGAGCTGGCTCTCGCGGAGAACACCAACGAGGACAAGGCCGAGGCCCTGCTCGACGAGGTTCTCGCGTCCTGACGCGGTCCGTCCGCCTCAGTTCAGCACTGTGCTGAATCATTAAAAGAAGTGCCGCGGTGCCCGATGACGTATTTCCTGTCGCCGGGCGCTGCGGCATGTTCGTACTCGGACGCCGTACGCGGGTTCACCCTCGGGGGAAGATTCCCCCGATACTTGGCGTGCCGGGCCCGGGCAGCAGGCTCGACCGGCGTCACGGAAGGGTCCGGTCAAGGCGTCGCGCCCGGCACGCTGAGGCCATACCCACGTAGGCCGAGCACACAAACCTGACAGGAACCGATGTCTGACGATTCGCGTCCTTTGCCCGCGGAAGTCCGCACAGCCGTCGTGATCCCGGCCGCCGGCCGGGGCGTACGTCTCGGCCCGGGCGCCCCCAAGGCGCTCCGCGCGCTGAACGGCACGCCCATGCTCATCCACGCCGTGCGCGCGATGGCCGCCTCCCGCGCCGTCTCCCTCGTGGTCGTCGTGGCCCCGCCCGACGGCGCCCCCGAGGTCAAGAGCCTCCTCGACGCGCACGCGCTGCCCGAGCGCACCGACTTCCTGGTGGTCCCCGGCGGGGAGTCCCGCCAGGAGTCCGTCAAGCTCGGCCTGGACGCGTTGCCGCCGGACTACGACATCGTCCTGGTGCACGACGCGGCGCGCCCGCTGGTCCCGGTGGACACGGTCGACGCGGTGATCGAGGCGGTACGGGACGGTGCTCCGGCCGTCGTGCCCGCGCTGCCGCTCGCGGACACCGTCAAGGAGGTCGAGCCGGCCACGACCACGGGAGAGCCCGAACCGGTGGTGGCCACCCCGGAACGCGCCCGCCTCCGTGCCGTACAGACCCCGCAGGGCTTCGACCGCGCCACGCTGATCCGTGCGCACGAGACGGTGACCGACGACGTCACCGACGACGCGAGCATGGTCGAGCAGCTCGGGCTGACGGTCGTGGTCGTCCCCGGCCACGAGGAGGCCTTCAAGGTCACCCGCCCACTGGACCTGGTCCTGGCCGAGGCGGTCCTGGCACGCCGGAGGCTGAACGATGGCTTCTGAGGCGCAGGGGACGCCGGGGGCGGAGAACGTGGGGATGCCGCTCCCGCAGGTCGGCATCGGCACCGACATCCACGCCTTCGAGGAGGGCCGCGAGCTGTGGTGCGCGGGCCTGAAGTGGGAGGGCGAAGGGCCGGGTCTCGCCGGCCACTCCGACGCGGACGTCGTCGCACACGCCGCGTGCAACGCCCTGTTCTCCGCGGCCGGCCTCGGCGACCTGGGCCAGCACTTCGGTACCGGGCGCCCCGAGTGGTCGGGCGCCTCCGGCGTCGTACTCCTCACCGAGGCGGCCCGCATCGTGCGCGAGGCGGGCTTCCGGATCGGCAACATCGCGGTCCAGGTCGTCGGCCCCCGCCCCAAGATCGGCAAGCGGCGCGACGAGGCCCAGAAGATCCTCTCGGAGGCGGCCGGAGCCCCGGTTTCCGTATCCGGCGCCACGACCGACGGCCTCGGCTTCCCGGGCCGCGGCGAGGGACTGATGGCAGTCGCGACGGCGCTGGTGGTGCGGGCCGGCTGAGGAGGGCCGGGGAAACCCGGCCACCCACCATGCCCACCGCCGACAACGGCCAAACAACACTGAGGCGACAGCAAACCGCCCTTGCGCGCCGGGCACTGCCGTCCGCCCACTACCCTGGTGTCGTGACGATTCGCCTGTACGACACCAGCGCCCGGCAGATCCGTGACTTCACCCCGCTCCAGCCGGGCTGTGTCTCGATCTACCTCTGTGGCGCCACCGTGCAGGCCGCGCCGCACATCGGGCACATCCGCTCGGGGCTCAACTTCGACATCATGCGCCGCTGGTTCGCCTACCGCGGCTATGACGTGACGTTCATCCGGAACGTCACGGACATCGACGACAAGATCATCGCCAAGTCCGTCGACCAGAACCGCCCCTGGTGGTCCATCGGCTACGAGAACGAGCGCGCCTTCACCGACGGCTACACCGCCCTCGGCTGCCTCCCGCCGACCTACGAGCCCCGCGCCACCGGCCATGTCACCGAGATGGTCGAGATGATGCGCGGCCTCATCGAGCGCGGACACGCCTACGAGGCGGACGGCAGCATCTACTTCGACGTCCGGTCCTGGCCCTCCTACCTGGAGCTGTCCCGGCAGGACCTCGACGAGATGCGCCAGCCCGCCGAGGAGGGCATCACCGGCAAGCGGGACCCGCGCGACTTCGCGATGTGGAAGGCCGCCAAGCCCGGCGAGCCCGACTGGGAGACGCCGTGGGGCCGGGGCCGTCCGGGCTGGCACCTGGAGTGCTCGGCGATGGCGCACAAGTACCTGGGCTCCGCCTTCGACATCCACGGCGGCGGCCTCGACCTGATCTTCCCGCACCACGAGAACGAGATCGCCCAGGCCAAGGCCTACGGCGACGACTTCGCCCAGTACTGGGTGCACAACGCCTGGGTCACCATGAGCGGCGAGAAGATGTCGAAGTCGCTCGGCAACAGCGTGCTCGTGTCCGAGATGGTCAAGCAGTGGCGCCCGATCGTCCTGCGCTACTACCTGGGCACCCCGCACTACCGCTCCACCATCGAGTACAGCGAGGAGGCCCTGCGCGAGGCCGAGTCGGGGTTCGCGCGCATCGAGGGCTTCGTGCAGCGCGTGGTGGAGAAGGCGGGCGTCGTCGAGCCGTCCGCCGAGGTCCCGCTCGCCTTCGCCGAGGCGATGGACGACGACCTGGGCGTCCCGCAGGCGCTGGCCGTCGTGCACACCACGGTCCGCCAGGGCAACAGCGCACTGGCCGCCGACGACAAGGAAGCCGCGGTGGCCCGCCTCGCCGAGGTGCGCGCCATGCTCGGCGTCCTGGGCCTGGACCCGCTCGACCCGCACTGGGCCGGCGAGACCGACCGCGGCGAGGATCTGCACGGCGTGGTCGACACCCTGGTCCGCATGGTCCTCGACCAGCGCGAGGCGGCCCGTTCCCGCAAGGACTGGGCCACCGCGGACGCCATCCGCGACCAGCTCAACCAGTCGGGCCTGGCCATCGAGGACAGCCCACAGGGCCCGCGCTGGACCCTCGGCCCCCTCTGACGGAGCCGGTGCTCGGGAAGATCGATTGTGCCGCCCGGCCCTCCGGGCGGCACACTGCATAGACGTACGTACGAACGCTTCACGACAGACAGGTAGGTCATGGCCGCGAACAACCGCCGCATGTCCGGCAAGAAGGGCGCGCAGGTCGGCAGTGGCGGCCAGCGGCGCAAGGGCCTCGAGGGCAAGGGCCCGACCCCGCCCGCCGAGATGCGCAAGGGACACAAGAAGAACCGCATCGCCAACGCCAAGGCGAAGCAGACGGTACGCCGTCCCGCGCCCCGTGGCCGCGGCGGCAAGGGCACGTCCGAGCTGGTGGTCGGCCGCAACCCGGTGGTCGAGGCCCTGCGCGAGGGCGTCCCGGCTTCGACGCTCTACGTCCAGCAGTTCATCGACAACGACGAGCGCGTCCGCGAGGCTCTCCAGCTCGCCGCCGAGCGCGGCGGCATCAACCTCATGGAGGCCCCGCGCCCCGAGCTGGACCGCATGACGAACGGCCTCAACCACCAGGGCCTCGTCCTCCAGGTCCCGCCGTACGAGTACGCCCACCCCGAGGACCTCGCCAGCGCCGCCTACGACGACGGCGAGGACCCGCTCATCGTCGCCCTCGACGGCGTGACCGACCCGCGCAACCTGGGCGCGGTCGTCCGCTCGGTCTCCGCGTTCGGCGGCCACGGCGTCGTCGTACCCGAGCGCCGAGCCGCCGGCATGACGGCCGGAGCCTGGAAGACCTCGGCCGGCACGGCGGCCCGCACCCCCGTCGCCCGCGCCACGAACCTGACCCGCGCCCTGGAGGCGTACAAGAAGGCGGGCATCGTGGTCGTCGGTCTGGCCGCCGACGGCGAGGCCGAACTCGGCGACCTGGAGGCCCTGGGCGGCCCGGTGGTCATCGTGGTCGGCAGCGAGGGCAAGGGCCTGTCGCGCCTGGTCGGCGAGACGTGCGACTTCCGCGTCCGCATCCCGATGCCGGGCGGGGCCGAGTCGCTCAACGCCGGTGTGGCGGCAGGCATCGTCCTCTACGAGGCGGCTCGCCGACGCGTCTGAACAGACATCCGTGGCGTCACCCGTGCGGGTTAATTCTGGTGAGAGTGGTGCGACCTGCGCATCCTTGACGGGGTCCGGACAGATCGGACCGGTCAAAGCAGTGTCCTAACCACATGTCACTCGGTTAGTTGAGTGTGGACACCAGAACACCCCGCACACCCACGGGGGACCGCTCGTCGGGATACGACGACGCTCCCGCGCTGAGCATGGTGAAGGTGCCGAGCGATCCGGCGCAGATCATCGTCAATCACGCGAGTTTCCGCGTGCTGCTGGGCGCGTCGACCGGGCGCACCAAATCGCTGCGGATCGCACGGCACTTGAGCGCCACCGACGACACCGCCCGCATCCCCGCCGTCAATGCGGCCGGCAGAGCGGGCGCGGCCACCGGCCCCCGCCGCCGGGTCGCCGTCTGGAACGGCACGTCCGCGCCGGACGACACCGGCGCCCACCGCCTGCTCCAGGCCGTGCGGGACGGCAGCGTCCGCCACGGCGACGAACCGGCCCCCGCCGGAGCCACCCAGGTCATCCCACGCGTGGACGTGGGCGGCGGCTATGACATGGGTTACGACGACGAGTTGACGCAGACGGTCGAGACCCCGATCGTCGGCGCGCAACGCACCCACGAGTCGGTGGAGACCCGCCTCCTTCCGAACATGCGCACGGTCGAAAGCGCATACGACGAGGAACTCACCTACGAGGCCGAGGACTTCGACGACGTAGACGAGGCCGACGGCCAGGACGAGACGGGCACGCCACTCAAGCGCCCGGGCGACGACCCGGCCCGACACGCCTACTACCCCGGCCGCCGTATGAACCTCGGCGTCGTCCTCCTCCCGCTCCGCGTCTTCCTCGGCTTCATCTCCATCTACGCCGGCATGGGCAAGCTCTGCGACCCCGTCTACTTCGACGGCGGCAAGCGCGGCTCGATGGTGAAGTGGCTCAACACCCTGCACCCGTGGGAAGTCGCCGAGCCCCTCCGCCAGTTCGCCCTCGAACACCCCGTCGGCTCCGGGCTCGTCATCGCCTTCTTCCAGGTCATCGTGGGTGTCCTCACGGTCCTGGGGTGCTGGCAGCGGGTCGCCGCGGTCGTCGGCGCGCTGCTGTCGGCGGCGCTCCTGGTCACCGTCAGCTGGAAGAGCGTCCCGGTCTACGACGCCCCCGACATCATCTACCTCGCGGCGTGGTCCCCGCTGATCATCGCCGGTGCGCCGGTCTACTCGATCGACGGCCGCCTGGCCGGGATGGCCTGGCGCCGCCTCGGCCCCCGCTCCGACATCTGGGAGCTGCGCAACTACGTCCTTCGCCGCGGCGCGTTGATCACCGCGATCGTCACCGGCCTGACCCTCCTCATCGGCTCGTTGCTCGGCGGTGCGGTCCGCGACGCCGACCGTGTCGTGGTCCCCGGCCCCGGCGAGGCCCCGCGCAACGAACTCCCCGGCTCCCCGCTCCCCGAGCCCGACCAGCGCAGGAAGACGCCGTCCGCCTCCAACTCGCCCACCCAGGGCGCCACGTCGGGAGCGGCCACGCCGTCGGCCGCGACGACGCCGGGTGCCACCAGCGACACGGGTACGACGGGTGCCGGTACGCCCAGCCAGACCCAGGGCACGGCGGGCCAGGCCCCACCCCAGCAGTCCACTCCGGCCGACGAGGCCCCCAGCACCAGCACCGGTCCCACCTCCGGAGGCCCCACCTCGGGCGGCGGCTCCAGCACCGGAGGCTCCACCTCCGGGGAACCGGGCCTGGTAGGCGGCCTGTTGGGGTAAACGGGCCGGTGGACAACCTCCTCGGCAGCCCCTCCACCGGCTGACAGCACCGATATGACGCCGAGCGCGCGAAGACGACGAAGGGCCCTGGACGTGGTGACGTCCGGGGCCCTTCGTCGTGGGGCCATACAGCGCCGGCGGGCCACCGCCTGAGGCCCCATTGGTCTCGCCCCCGCCGCCCCTACCCGTCCCGTCCCTGGGGGCTGCCGCCCCCAGACCCCCGCTTCGGCCCTTACAGGGCCTCGTCCTCAAACGCCGGACGGGCTGGAATGCCTGGGCCGGCGTCCAGGGGTGGCCGCGTACCCCCACGCGCCCGTAGTCGCCTACGGACCCACAACCCACCCCGCAGGCGCTACGCGAACCCCCACCGACGCCGCACAGGCCGCCGCAGGCATCCCACGCCACACCCGCGGAGCACTCAGCGCCCCAGCGCCGCCAGTTCCTTCGCCGCCTCCGTCAGGTCCTTCGCCGTGTCGATGGCGCGCCAGTACGCCCCCTGAGGGATCGGGAACCCGGCCAGTCGGCGCTCTCGGGCGAGGTGCGGGAACGTCGTGCGTTCGTGGTCGCCGCGTTCGGGGAGGAGGCCGGCGAAGGCGGGGGAGAAGACGTAGACGCCCGCGTTGATCTCGAAGGTCGACGGCGGCGCCTCGATGAAGTCGGTGATGTGCCCGAAGCCGTCCGTCTGCACCGCACCCCACGGGATACGAGGACGGGCCAGCGCAAGCGTCGCGACGGCATCGCGCTCGGTGTGGAAGTCCGCCATGTCCCGCAGGGAGAAACGCGTCCAGATGTCACCGTTGGTGGCGTACCAGGCCCGATCGGGATGCGGGAGGTGCGCGGCCGCGTACTTCAGACCGCCGCCCCTGCCGAGCGGCTCCGTCTCGACGACAGTCGTCACCCGCACCGGAAGCTCGGCCGACTTCAGCCAGTCCTGCAGCACCTCGGCCAGGTGGCCACAACTGATCACCACATCCGTCACACCCTCCTCGGCCAGCCAGACAAGCTGATGGCCGATGATCGGCGTCCCCGTCCCGGGGATCTCGACCATCGGCTTGGGCCGGTCGTCGGTGTACGGACGCAGCCGGGACCCCTGGCCACCGGCCAGGACGACGGCTTGAACGGGGCGGGACGCGGCATTCGGATCAGTCATGACCGAACTGTACGCGGCGCCCCGCTCGCGGCATTCCCCGGCAACCGTTCCGTAATCAGCCGTTACCGTCCGCAATAGGAGTGTTCAGCTAAGAGGGTGTTCAGAGAGAGTGTTCAGCGAGAGAGAGCGTTCAGCCGGAGAGGGCGTTCAGCTGTGTGCGGCCGCCACGCCGGAGGCGAACGCGGTGTCGCATACGGGCCGAGCGTAGGACTGCGCCCGGTTCGGACCGTACACCCGCACCGCCGCCCGCCCGAGCGCACGGGCGATCGAGGCGCAGTGCCGGGCCAGGGACGGGCGCTCGTGGACGGCCTGCTGGAGGTGGGTCAGGGCGGTGCCCGGGTCCTTCTCCTGCAGCTCGGTCAGCAACTGGTCGCGCAGCACGTCCTGCGGAGCGCGCGGGGCGGCTTTCTTCGCGTCACCCGCGCTCGTGACGTCGGTCGCGGTGAGCACCGAGTCCGAGGGGTTCCCCGACCAGTTGACCCGGGTGACCGCGAGGGTCCCGGAGAGAACCAGGACGACGGGCAGGACGAGGGCGAGAGTGCGGCCGAGCTGGCGGGCGGGGCCCCGGTGGCCGCGTCGTGTCTGTTGGGTGGTGGAGTGCTTCACGCGAGTGAGGGTAGCGTTCAGTACTGATATGGCGACATTTGGTCACCGGTTCGGGGGACGAAGTGATGGCCTCCCTCGAACGGCGTGTTGACGCACAGCGCTCGAAATGACCCGATCTGCCGGGGTATTTGTCGACAACGAGAAGGGCCCCGCAGCACTCTGCGGGGCCCTCTTCGTCAACCTGGGTGAATTACCCGGGGTTGTCCTGCCGCTGGTTGTCCTCGGCCGCGTCAGTCGGACAGTCGCTCGCCCGTGGACGTCGAGAACACGTGGGTCTCGCCGGAGCGCGGGACGATGTGCAGCGTGCTGCCCTTCTCCGGGACGTCACGGCCGCTGACGCGGACGACGAGGTCCTTGGAGTCGTCGCCGCCGACCTTGGCGGTGCCGTAGACGTACGCGTCGGCGCCGAGCTCCTCGACCACGTTCACGGTGACGGCGAGACCCTGCTCCGACTCGGAGCCGGCCACGTCGAAGTGCTCGGGGCGGACGCCGACGGTGACGGTCTTGTCGGTGGCGGCGGAGAGCGCCTCACGGTCGACCGGGACGACCGAGTTGCCGAACTTCACGCCGCCGTCGGTGATCGGGACCTCGACCAGGTTCATGGCCGGGGAGCCGATGAAGCCGGCGACGAAGAGGTTGGCCGGGCGGTCGTACATGTTGCGCGGGGTGTCGACCTGCTGGAGCAGACCGTCCTTGAGGACCGCCACGCGGTCACCCATCGTCATGGCCTCGACCTGGTCGTGGGTGACGTAGACGGTGGTGATGCCGAGACGGCGCTGCAGCGACGCGATCTGCGTACGGGTCGACACACGGAGCTTGGCGTCCAGGTTGGACAGCGGCTCGTCCATGAGGAAGACCTGCGGCTCACGCACGATGGCGCGACCCATGGCGACACGCTGGCGCTGACCACCGGAGAGGGCCTTCGGCTTGCGGTCCAGGTACTCGGTGAGGTCGAGGATCTTCGCGGCCTCCTCGACCTTCTTGCGGATCTCCGCCTTGTTGACGCCGGCGATCTTGAGCGCGAAGCCCATGTTGTCGGCGACCGTCATGTGCGGGTACAGCGCGTAGTTCTGGAACACCATGGCGATGTCCCGGTCCTTGGGCGGCAGGTGCGTGACATCGCGGTCGCCGATGCGGATGGCGCCGCCATTGACGTCCTCGAGCCCCGCGAGCATGCGGAGCGAGGTGGACTTGCCGCAGCCGGACGGGCCGACCAGAACGAGGAACTCTCCGTCCTCGATGTGGATGTCGAGCGCGTCTACGGCGGGCTTCTCGGTGCCCGGGTAGATCCGGGTCGCCTTGTCGAACGAGACAGTGGCCATGGTGAATGGGCCCCCTTCTACCGGCAGGAACGTGCCGGACGATCCGTTGTAGGAAGGTGGTTGTTTAGTCCACATGTGCGGACTGGCTCTGGACGGTACCCGGCGTTCGCCTGATCTGTCAGTACCTGGGGGCATGTGAACTTCGCGGAAATTTTCGACAGGGCCCGCTCGGAACCTGGGTACACTGCACGGGCGCGTGCGTCTCGGGCGCGCGCAGGCCTCCTTAGCTCAGTTGGTCCAGAGCGGCTGTCTTGTAAACAGCAGGTCGTCGGTTCGAATCCGACAGGGGGCTCCGACAATATGAACAATTCGTCGCAGTGGCCCAGGCGTGAATCCAAGTACGCCTGGGCCGCTCTGCGTTTGAGGCGCACGGACCACTCTCGGTAATTCCGCGTACACCCATCTCTCCCCTCGGACACGGGATATGCACCGGCATGGAACCGGGTCGCTACTGCTAGTGTTCGTTCAGTCACAGTAGGCAACCAGCCTCAATGCATAGGTAATGAAAACCGAGGGTTCCATGCGCAAGCTTCACCAGGTCATGATCGTCGCGGCGGCGGCCGGCAGCCTGTCCGCCATCGGTGCCGGTACCGGTGTCGCCTACGAGGTCAAGCCGGCCTCGACCGACCTCTACCGCCCGTACCAGGAGTGCAGCCCGCAGACGGTGGCCAGTGGCGACCTCCCGATCGCCGTGCTCGGCCTCGCCGAGACCTTTGACACCACCTGCGGTCAGTTCAACAACGCCTTCACTGGCTGAGGTCGGCGGCACGGTCGTGCGCGACGCCTTCCGCGGGCCCCTTCGGGGTCATCCCCCGAAGGGGCCCGTCCGCGTCCACGACCGCTGAACTTCCGTGCGTCGACGAGTCGTTACGGCGGCCGCCCCCGGGCGGAATCGCGTACGGCGCGGGCAAGGCGCGCACCCCGAACCTCGAAGCCCAGGTCACTCCTTTTCACTTCGTAAGCGAAACGGCCCCGAGCATCCCGGACATGAGCGGAACCCGGGGCCCGTATCTCCGACTTCCCGGGGTCCGGCGCGGCGGTTCGCGGCGCATGGCGCCGGGGTACCCCTCACAAAGGAGACGCAACACATGTTCAACGGAAAGAAGATCGCGGCCGTCTCGGGGCTTCTTGGCGGCCTCGCCATGACCTGGATCGGCGTCGCCCCGGCGCACGCCGTGGCGAACCCGGGTGCCTGTGCGCCCGACAATCAGGGCAACATCATCTGCACCCAGCGAATCGTGGGCCAGCTGCCCGAGGGCGGCGACTTCACCGTCCGCCGGTCGGTCACCTGCCAGCCGACCGAGCCCGTGACCCTGCCTGCCGCGGGCCTGCTGAACAGCGGGACCACGCGGATCGGTCCCCACATCACCTGCAAGGACATGACGCGGCCCACGATGCCGGCGCCGGCGCCCGCCACCAACGACGCCAGCGACGGCGGCCACCTCAGCGCACTGGGGCGCATCCTGGGCGGCCCAGGGGCGTAACCGCCGACTAAGGGCCGGCTGACGGCCTGCCCCACCTCTCAAACAGCGGACGGCCGGACCGGGTTGACCTGGTCCGGCCGTCCGCTGTTTCCGTGTCTTCTGGTTCCGGGTCTTCGCGGGTCGGCAAACGGGTGACCGCCGCTCGCCGCCCGTGACTCGCCCTCGGGGAAGCGTCGTTGCTCTCAGGAAAGCACCTTCCCTTCGCGTCCATGGAGAGCCGGACGAAAGGGCTCCTCGCCATGGGCCGACACGACACAGAGAAGGGCCAAAGATCCCAAATTGCTACGGATTAAGTGTATATGCTCACATTAAGTAGTCAACCAGGGCTTCGTGCCCGGGAAGAAAGGGTCAAACTATGCGCAGGTTTCAGCGCGTTGCGGTCGTAGCTGCAGCGGTCGCGGGTCTGTCCGCCTTCGGTGCCGCCGGTTCCGCGTTCGCTCACGAGGACGGCTGGGACGGTCAGAACGTGACCGCCGTGGCCACCTCGACGGCCAACGCCGTTGGCACGTGGGGCGTTCCGGCCGACAAGGCGCACGCTGCCCCGCAGCAGGCCACGCAGGCTGCGCCTGCCGCTGCGCCGGCTGCCGCGCCCGCTGCCGCTCCGGCCGCCGCGCCGGAGGCCGCCCCCAAGACCGTGGCGCCGGAGTACGGCTACGGTGAGTACTCCGCTCCTACCTACGCCGCTCAGTAACGAAGCACCGAGGAATCGATGCGCGAGTTTCAGGGCACTGCGAACGTCGTCGTGACGGCCGCGGAGCGGATGGCTCCGTACTCCGAGCCACGGCCGACCCCATAGGGCGTTTCTCACGACAGGCGCATCGATATCCGTCGGACCTTTAGCAAATTGCAGCCCGGACGCGCGGCAGAACCCTCAGGGGTGCGCGGCCGGGCTGCAGCAGTGCCGTCACCGGACCAGGCCGAGAACGTGCCGGGCGACGGGCGTCGTATTTCTACGTTCTCCAAGGCTCGGGCGGGCGCCGGTCGGCGGCGCGGTCGCCCGGGCCTCGATTGCAAAGGAACGAAGTACATGATCGGTCGACAGAAGATCGCCACCGTCTCGGGGCTCCTCGGCGCACTCGCCGTGATCTACAGCGGCGCCGCGCCGGCGTACGCGGATGACGATCCCAAGGGTGCGTGCACGATCACCGCCCAGGGGGACATCGTCTGCATCAAGAAGAGCGAGCTGGTCCGCAAGGACAAGCGCAAGTATGTCGTCAAGCAGGCGCAGGACTGCCAGATCGTCGAGCGGCCCCGCTTCACGTTTCCCGAGCAGACGATGCTGAAGGACGGGTCCCTGCGCTCCGGTCCGGTCGTGGAGTGCTCGAACAGGGCGAAGCTGCCCAAGGGTTTCAAGGTGCCCAAGTTCAAGTTCTGAGGTGCGAACGGAGAATGCCGGACCGGGATTTGATCCCGGTCCGGCATTTCTGCTTTCCGGGCGGAAGACGCCCGGGAAAAGCCCGGTGCCCCGGCTTGTGGCCGGGGCACCGGGTGGGGTGGGGCTTTGGCTTACTTGCCGCCGACGGCGTTGTTGCAGCCCATCGACGAGCCCAGGCCGGTCTCCTGCGCGCCCGGGTTGCCCTCGCCGTTCAGCAGGTTGCCGCCCAGGCCGTTGGCGATGCCGACCTGGCCGAGGACGTCGACGTTGGCGTCGTGCGACTTGCAGGAGGTGCTCTGCAGGACGCTGAAGCTGGAGCCGCTGTGGCTCCGGCTGTTCTTGCTCCAGCCACCCTGGTCGGCGTGGGCAGCGCCGATGCTCAGGATTCCGACGCTCCCGAGGGCGGCGACCAGGACGGCGGCCTTGTGGAGCTTGTGCATGTTCTTCTCCGGTGGAGTGAAGAGGGTGCGATCCGTAATGGATCGACTTCGAACAGTTACAGAGGCTAATAGGAAATATTCGTGATTAATAAGCGGCACGCCGAAATTGGAGAAGTCTCACCGCCTTGGCGGATATCCGGAAATTATCGCGCGTCGCGCTTGAATCGCGACATAAAAAGGTGTCCCGGTACCAGGCTCGAAGCTCGGTACCGGGACCTTTTCCTGCGGACGGCCGGCTAGGCGGCCGTCATGTGCTTAGAAGGCGCTGTTGTTGCAGCCCATCGTCGAGCCGAGGTGGGTGTCCTGCCCACCGGCGTTGCCCTCGCCGTTGAGCGCGTTGCCCAGCAGGCCGTTGAGGATGCCGACCTGGCCCAGGACGTCGACGTTCAGGTCGTGCGACTTGCAGTTGGAGCTCTGCAGGACGCTGAACTTGCCGCCGCCCTTGCCGCCGTGACCGTCGAGGCCCTGGGCGGTGGCGGTGCCGGCGCCCAGGAGGCTGACGGTGCCGAGGGCGGCGACCAGGACGGCAGCCTTGCGAAGCTTGTGCATGTCATCTCCGGTGGAGTGAGGTGGGTGCGATCTGTGAGGGATCGACTTCGTACAGTTACGGGAGGTTAATACGAAGTATCCGATATGTCTCAGAGCGGCGCGCCGGAATTCGTGATCTCGTATCAGAAGCACCCAGAAGCCGGATAGAGGCATGGGAAAGTGCTGGTCACGGCCGTTTGTCGAGGGCTGCGACCAGCACGGTCGTCGCAAGTGGAGGGCTGTGTCCTAGCTGGTGGCGCGGGCGGAGGCGGCGGCATTCGCCTGGCTGTTGGCCTGGTCGCAGTCGACGCCCGTGGCCTCGGCGGCGGCGAGGGCGGCGACCGGAACGTTCGCGTTGAGCAGGGACTGCGGGCTGCACTCCTGGTACGGGCGGAAGAGGTTGGCCTGCTCGAGCGGGCCCTCCGCGGGGGCCGGCGCGGGGGAGAGCTGCGGGTTGATCTGCGGGCTCAGCTGGGGGCTGACCTGCGGGCTGACCTCGGCACCGCGCTGGGGCGCCGCCTGTCGCTGCCCGTAGGACGACGGCGTGCCGGAGGTCTGGACGCTGGCCTGCGAGCGGGTCCAGGTGTGGGCCTGGGCGTCCCGCTGCCCGACGGGGGGCGGAGTGCTGCCGCGGTATGCAACGGGAGCGTCGGCGACGCTGGGGCCGGCGCCGATGGCTGACAGACCACTGGCTGCTGCGACGACGAGCGCGACCTGCTGGAGCTTGCGCATGGAACCTCGGCCCTTCATTGACCTGTGCATGGAACGTACGGAAATGCTGTGAGCCATTGCTCTGACCTTGTGGGGAACGAGGCGGGCGTATGGCCGGTCACGTGTATCGGGATTCGGTCACCCATTTGCCAGAGGTATTAATCAATGACAAATCCTCAGAACCGTTTATCGGATTGATGGCGATAGAGTGACGGACTTTCCGATCCCGTGACCCGGTCAGGAAATTGTCGTTGCCAGCGGAGAGAGGGCAGCGATCAGGAGTCGGAGAGGTGCAACGGGATCCGCTGCTGGCTCCACTGAATACAACGGATTCCCTGTACAGGTAATGAAGGGCCGAGGGTTCCATGCGCAAGCTTCACAAGGCCGCGCTCGTCGTAGCGGCGGCCGGCGGATTGACCGCCATCGGCGCCGGCGTCAGCGAGGCGGCCGAATATCCCTACGGGTACGGTGCTCCGGCACCCGCCCCCGAGTACCCGCCTCAGTACGCGGCCCCGGCGCCTCCTCCCCAGTACGCGCCGCCTCAGTACGCGGCCCCGGCGCCCCCGCCGCAGTACGCGCCACCCCAGTACGCCCCGGCGCCCGCTCCCCATTACCCGCCGCCTCAGTACGCCGTGGCGGAGGCCCGTTCGACGGGTCTCGCTCACGCCTCCACCCCGCCGCCACCGCCCCAGTACGCGGCCCCCGCCCCGGCGCCGCAGTACGTGCCCCCGGCCCCGCCCCCGGCTCCGGCGCCCGCTCCGCCGCCCGCGCCCGCGCCGGCCCCCGCGCCCGCCCCGCAGCCGCAGAGCGGCCACGCCTCCGCCTCGGCGTCGTCGGGTGGCGCCGCGCAGGCCTCCAACGCGCCGCACGCCGCGCCGCAGCCCGCCCCCCAGTCGCCGGTGTCGCAGGTGGTGCCGCAGGTCACCCCGCAGACGGCACCGCAGGTCATGCCGCAGGTCGCCCCGCAGGTCAACGCGCCCCAGGTGTTCAACCCGGAGCCCCCGCCGCGGGTTGCCCCCCAGGTGAACCCGCAGGTGAACCCCCAGGTGAACCCGCTCATCAACCCGCTGGTCCCGACGGCCGGCCCGCCGCAGGTGCCCGGGCTCGGCCTCGGTCAGGTCCAGGCGCCCCCGGTGGGCCAGTTGGGTCTGCCGCGGCTCGGCTGAGCTGCCTCCCGTAGTTGTCCACCGTTCCAACTCGATCTGCTGCACAGCACATCTGCTCGACCAACGGAGAAGAAATGCGCAAGCTTCAGAAGGTCGCCCTCGTGGGCGCCGTCCTCGGCAGTGTCGGCTCCCTCGGCGTCGGCACCGCCGCCGCCCATGGCGAGGCGGGAGCCCACGACCTTGACATCACGCAGGGCATCGAGTGCCGCTCGCACGACATGAACATCGATGTCCTCGGCAGCGTCGGCGCCCTCAACAGCCTGCTGGCGAACGCGCTCAACGGCGAGGGCAACCCGGGTGCGCAGTCCACCCACCTCGGCTCGGACATGGGCTGCAACAGCCAGGTCAAGTAGAGGGTGTGAAGCGTTCGGTCCAACGCCCGCTCCAGCACGGGGCGGGCGTTGGACTGTAACGCGCCATATACGTTGAGTGAAGGTTCGTCACCCTGCGTGTAGGGTGATCTCGTTTACCAGGAAGGGTGGGCGACCTGTCGCATGAGACTGTCCTGTGCCGACGAGATGCTGTTGCTCAACGGGTGTCCGGGAGTCATCGGCCTGGCGGCGGTCTTCTCCGGTGAACAACCGGACGTGGATCAGGTGCGGGCGCGCGTCGCCGAGCGGTGGACGGGCCTGGAGCGGATGAACTGTGTGCTCGACCGTCCCTCGGGTGGCGGCGGGCCGGTGCGGCGGGGATTGTTCCGGCGGCGGCGTGTGCGGTGGGCCGTACCGGGACCGTTCGATCCCGCCGTGCATGTCACGGTGGCCCGCAGCAAGTTGGACGACCTGTGGGCGCAGAGCCTGGACAGTCCGCTCACCGGCGCACTCCCGCCCTGGCGGCTCTTCGTGGTCCCGGACGCGGCGCACGGCGGCGGGTTCGCCCTGGCGCTCGTGGCCCAGCACGTGCTGCTGGACGGACGCTCCCTGGCGACGCTGATGCGCGCGTTGACGGACAGCCCGGTGGCGGCGCGGGAGTCGGCGCGGTCGGCGCCGCTCACCCGTACCGGGCTGCGAGCCGCGGGCAGAGAACTCAGGGCGATGGCGGCCGTGGGGCAGGCCCTTCCGATGCGGTCGCCGCAGGAGACGTATCCCTCGGTCGCGGTGAGCGAACTGCCCGCGCATCTGGTCCGGTCCGCGCGCCGGCAGCCCGCCGACGGCCGGGGCGCGACGCTGAACGAGCTGCTGGTCGGTGCGGTGGCCGGCGCGCTGCGGGCCCAGTACGGCCCGGTGCGCGGGTGGCGGCAGCGTGACGAACCCGCGTACACGGCCGTGCCGTGCGATCTGCGCACCCGGGCCAATCCGCGGGAACTCGGGAACACCCTCACGGTCGTTCGGGTTCCGTTGCCCGTCGACGTGGACGGTCCCGTGGCGCGGCTGCGGGCGTGTCAGGACGCGTTGGCCACGGTCCCCGAGCGGGCCGCCGTCCACGCCGGTGTGCTGTTCCCCGCCGCGGAAGCGGTTCGGCGGACGGGGCCCTGGGTGACCGGGCTGCTGGCCAACCGCGGTCGACGCTCATGTTTCGCGGCGACCGCGACCACAGCCATGAAGTGGCCCGGCGGACCGAGCACCTTCGAGGGGCGCCGGCTCGTCCGCACCGTCGGGCTGCCGCCCCTGCAGCACCCGGGCACCGTCAGCTTCGCCCTGGCCCAGGCAGGGGACGCGTTCACGCTCACCGCGGTGTGCAACGTGCGCCCGGACGACGCGAGACGGCTCGCCGACGCGGTCGTCACGGAGTTCGAGACATGGGCTCGGATGGCGACGCCGTCGGCGTGAGTCAGCCCTGACGGCACCAGGAGATGGAGGCAGTTGCATGGATGTGGAACACGGCGACGTATGGGAAGAGCTGCGCCCGCTGTGCGCGCGGGTGATGTCGGTGCCGCCGGAGGCGGTCGTGCCGCAGGCCCGGCTGGTCGCCGACCTGGGTGCCGACAGCCTGGACATCACCGAACTGGAGGCGGCGTCCGAGGAGTTGTTCGGGGTGTCCCTGCGTGGGACCGACAAGTCCGGGGTGTCCACCGTGGGTGACGTCGCCGACCTCATCGTGAGCCTGCGCGCCCGCCCCGCCCACACCCCCGCCGCCCGGTGACCCGCCGACCCGCTGTCGCCGTCACGGGCCTGGGCGTCCGCTGCGCGGCCGGAGCGACTCCGGCGGCGCTGTGGGAGAGCCTCGTACAGGGCCGTTCGGCGACGTCGCTGCACACCTTCGACGACGAGGGCACCGTCGTGTACCCCGCGTGTCCGATGACCGACTTCGACCCGGCCGGCTACCTGGCGCCCAAGGAGATGCGGCGGGCCGACCGGTCGATGCAGATGGCGGTGTGCGCGGCCGTGGACGCCGTGGCGGACGCCGGCGGGCTGCAGGTCGAGCCCGGGCGGCGGGCCGTGGTCACCGGTACCGGGTACGGCGGGGTGATCAGCCAGGAGAACGGCATCGGGCATCCCGATGTGCTCTACGCGCCGCGGCTGATGCACAACGCCGGGGCGTACTGGATCAGTGCCCGGCTCGGGATCACCGGACCCAGTCTGACGGTCTCCACGGCGTGCGCCTCCGGGACGCACGCGGTGGGTGAGGCGATGCAGATGATCCGGGCGGGATGCGCGGACGTGGTGGTGGCGGGTGGCCATGACAGCCCCCTGACCCCGACGACCGCGCTGGCCTTCGGGCGGGCCGGTGCGATGGTCACCGAGTGCGCCGATCCCACCGCCGCGTCACGGCCGTTCGACATCGGGCGGCAGGGGTTCGTCCTCGCCGAGGGAGCGGCCTTCCTGGTGCTGGAGCGGCTGGACCTCGCCCAGGCGCGGGGTGCCCGGATCCACGCCACGCTGACCGGGTACGGCCGTACGTCCGACGCCCACCACCTCACGGCGCCGCATCCCGACGGTGCCGGTGCGCGGGCGTGCATGGAGCAGGCGCTCGCCGACGCCGGCACGACCGCGGAGGCCGTCACGTACGTCAACGCGCACGGCACCGGCACCGAGCTGAACGACATCGCGGAGGCGCAGGCCATCACCGCCCTGTTCGGCCCTCGCAGGGTGCCGGTCACCGCGCCCAAGTCGGTGACCGGGCACGGGCTGGGGCTGGCGGGGGCGCTGGAGGCCGTGATCACGGTCTTGTCGGTGCGGGAAGGGCTGGCGCCGCCGACCGCGTCCCTCACGCGGCTGGATCCCCGGTGCGAGCTGGACGTGGTCGCCGGCGAACCGCGCAAGATCCCGAACGGCCCGGTGATCAGCAACAGTTTCGCCTTCGGGGGCCACAACGCCTGTGTCGTGTTCGATTCGCCGCACGGTTGATCAGCGGAGGGTTCGGCCCATGAGACTGACCGCCATCGAAGAAGGACACCTGCGCAACGGGCTCCCGGGGACGATCGGCATCGCCGCGGTGTTCCCCGGGAGGCCGTTCGAGCCGGCCGAGGTCCAGTCCCGTGTCCGCGAGAGGTGGGGCGCACTGGAGCGGATGAGCCGGGTCCTCCTGCCCCCGGCGGGGTCCGCCGCGTTGTCGGGCCACCGCTGGGCCGCGGCCCGGTCGTTCGATCCCGGCGCGCAGGTCACCGTCACGGACCAGGATCTCGAATCGCTGCTGGCCGAAGGGGTCGGTCACCCGCTGCCGGCCGAACGGCCCCTGTGGCGGCTGTCGATGACGCGAGCCGCCGACCCGGCGGGCGGGCACGCCCTCGTGCTGCTCGCCGATCACGCGCTGCTGGACGGCAGATCCCTGGAGACCCTCTTCCGGCTGCTGATGGACGACGCCGTACCGCCGGCCCCGCAGGGAGCGGCCGCACAACCGCTCGTCACGGCGCGCCCTCGGGTCCGTCCCGCCGTCGTGGGGCGGGAGTTGCGCCGCATCGGGGCCCTCGGCCAACCCCTCCCTACGGCGTCGTCCGGTGCACCGCGGCCGTCGGTGGCCGTGGTCGGGCTCGACCCGCAGGTGATGCGTGCGGCGCGCCGTCAGCCGGCCGGCGGGCGGGGAGCGACGCTCAACGAGCTGTTGCTGAGCACGTACGCGGGCGCGCTGCGTGCCTGTTACGGGCCCCTGTGCTCCTGGCCCAGGGGATCAACCCCCTTCTACGCCACGGTGCCGGTCGACCTGCGCACCCGGCACGACGCACAGCGGCTCGGCAACGGCGTCACCGCGCTGCGCATCCCGCTGCCCGTCGACGTCGACGCCCCGGTGGCCCGGCTCCAGGCGTGCCAGGACATGGTGGCGGCGTTCCCCCGCCGCCTCGACGCCCACCGCGCGATCCTGCCCACGCTGCAGGCGGCCGCGCGTACCGTGCCGTCGCTGGCCGGGGTCATGGCCAGGAGCCTGGCCCGTCCCGAGGCCACCACGAGCCTGTGCACCGCGTTCAAGTGGCGGGACAACCCCAGTCACCTGCTCGGTCGCCCCCTGTCCCACATCGTCCCCCTGCCGCAGCTCTCCCCGCCGGGCACGGCGAACCTCTGCCTCGTCCACACCGCGGACACCTACACGCTCACCGTCGTCAGCCACGCGCGTGCGGGTGCCGCGGGGATGATCGGTGATGCCGTGGCGCAGGAACTGAAGGCAGTGGCGGCGTGCGACGTTCCCGCCGCGTCTGCTGGACCGTCGTGGTGAGAGCCCTGGCCAGGGCAGGGCGCGTCAGCACGTCCGTACTGTCGGCGAACTGATCCACCGCCCCGACGGGCGGCAGGTCCTTGAGGGCCGGGTCGGTGATGCGGGCGGTCAGGGCCTCGGCGAAGCGGTCGGCGCGCAGGACCTGGAAGGGGCGGGAGTGGTACGCGCGCGTGGCCGGGTCGACGCGGTCGGTCAGGTGGAGCTGGTTGTGCTGGTGGGCGACGATCTCGTAGGCGTGGGCCAGGTGCTGCTCGCGCGCGTGGCGGTCCGTGGCGGCGAGGGCGGCCGTCAGGACGGGGAACAGGCGAGGGCCCGCCGCGGTGCGGGCGAAGGCGCTGCCCAGCCATTTGCCGTACGGCGGGTAGCGGC
This sequence comes from Streptomyces shaanxiensis, assembly GCF_039537145.1. Taxonomy (NCBI): domain Bacteria; kingdom Bacillati; phylum Actinomycetota; class Actinomycetes; order Kitasatosporales; family Streptomycetaceae; genus Streptomyces; species Streptomyces shaanxiensis. The sequence continues at coordinate 265,780 of NZ_BAAAZY010000005.1, read as the reverse complement.
GGTCCATCAGGAGACAGAGCCGCATCAGGTCACGGGCCAGGCGGGCGGCGGTGACGGCGGAGCCCAGTTCGTCGCCGACCTCGCCGCAGCGGCCCACGAAGGCCTCCTCCTGCGCGACGCGCTGCCACTGGCATGCCAGGACGTACAGCCAGACGTCGTGGGGGTACCAGCGCAGCGCGCGGCGTAAGGGCGTGAGGGTGTGCAGGCCGTCGTGGAAGACGGCGCCCGCGGTGACCTCGGCGAGGAGCTGGGTCGGGGTGGCCAGCCAGTCGGCCGGGGTGATGCCCTGCGCCGGGTCGAAGCCGAGGGTGTCGGTGAACCAGGTGGCGGTGCCGGTCACTTCGACGCGGTGGTGCACGGGGCCGTCGGTGGCCTGCATGACGCGGATGTCCCGGTCCTCCTCGCCGGCGGGGGCGAAGTTGGTGGGGTGGCCGAGGAAGGTCTTCGGGAGGTGCTCGGCGAGTATGTGTCTGATGCGGGCCGCGTGGCGCGGGACGTCGTGGCGGTGGAGGAAGACCTGGAGGCGCGGGCCCCATTCGTGGTCGGCGGAGCGCGGGGTGTCGTAACCGAGGACCTCGGAGCCGCTGCCGACCCGGGCCGCGGAGTGCGCGACGCCCGGGGCGGCCTCCTCCAGCAACGGGCGTACGGCGTCGGTGTAGAAGCGGCGGGAGAGTTCGAGGCCGGGGACGAAGTCGGGCTCAGGGGCGGGGGAGTTCGGGCTGTGCATATTCGTGGGGCTCATGCCAGCAGGCCGTGCCCATTCGATGGCGGGTCATGCGCAGGACGTTCACACCGCGGCGCGGTCCGGTCCCGCGCCCAGCTCGGCGAGCGCGTCGTCCGTCAGCCGGTACACCGTCCACTCGTCCTGGGGGCGGGCGCCGAGGGCCTCGTAGAACGCGATGGACGGGGCGTTCCAGTTCAGTACGGACCACTCGAGGCGCTGGTACCCGCGCTCCACGCACAGCCGGGCCAGTTCGGTGAGCAGGGCCTTGCCGTGGCCGGCGCCGCGGGCGGTGGGGCGGACGTAGAGGTCCTCCAGGTAGATGCCGTGGACGCCGCGCCAGGTCGAGAAGTTCAGGAACCAGAGCGCGAGGCCGACGGTCTCGCCGGTCGTGTCGTCGGCGGCGATGTGGGCGTAGGCGGCGGGGCGGTCGCCGAAGAGGGCCTCGTGCAGTTGCTCCGGGGTGGCCTTGGCCTCCTCCAGCGCCTTCTCGTACTCGGCGAGTTCCCGGATGAGGGTGTGGATGGCGGGGATGTCGGCGGGGGTCGCGGGTCGGATCATGGGCGCAGGCTAGCTGGCGCGGTCTCTGAGCCGCCTCGCGATTTCCAGCTGGCGGTCCTCCACCGGGCGGCCGTCCTCGATGTCCCAGAGGCAGTTCTGCAGGAGGCGGCCGTACGTCCACGCACGCGCGCGTGCCCGGTCCAGGCCGAGGACGTCGGTCATGGCGTCGAAGCGCCAGCGGACGTCGTCGGCGTCGAAGCGGTTGTCGAGGGCGGGCCACAGCTCGAAGCCGGGGTCTCCGGCGAGGGGCTTGGGGTCGATGGCGAGCCACGGGGCGCGCTCGGCGGCGAGGACGTTCTCGTCGTGGAGGTCCCAGTGCAGGAGGCGGTCGCCGGGTTCGTCGACGACTTCCCGTACGGCCGCCGCGCAGCCGGCGACGATGCGGCGGGTCTCCGGATCCGGGATGCGCTCCAGCGCCCAGGGCGCCTGCTCCAGCATGGCCTGCGCGATGTCGCCGAGGCGGCGCAGTCCGGCGGGCGCGGGGAAGGACGTGAGGTGGGCCAGGAGGCGGGCGATGACCAGGACCGAAGCGTGGGCGTCCGGGTGGTGCGCGAGCATGCGGGACGAGTCGAGGCGTTCGAGGAGCATCGTGCCGGTCGTCGCGTCGTGGTCGAGGAGCCGTACCGCCCCGTCGCCGTCCCACGCGCGCAGGGCCACCGGTTCGCCCTCGCTCTCCTCGTCGAGGAGTTGCAGCTTCAGGACGGCCGCAGTGCCGTCCCGGCGCAGGACGGGGAGGACCAGGGCGGAGACCCCGTGCATCGGCCGTCCGTCGACCGTCAGTTCCCAGCGGTCGAGGAAGCCGGCCGTCAGGTCCGGCAGTCCGGCGATGAAGGCGCTGCCCTCCTCGCCGTTGTACTTCTGCTGTGATGCGGCGAGCTCCTGCGGGATGTCGATCACATAACGGACCCTAGTGGGCTCCCGGAATCGGCTCACCCCAATTACCGTCCTCGCATGAGCAGCTCGGTCAGTGGTGCCGTGAACGGCGGCATCTCCTACTGGTACGCGGACGACGGCCTCCCTGAGGTGCGCGAGCCGCTTGCGGGGGACGCCTCCGCGGACGTGGTGATCGTGGGCGGCGGATACACGGGACTGTGGACCGCGTACTACCTGAAGAAGGCGGTCCCCTTCCTCCGTATCACCGTCCTGGAACAGAAGTTCTGCGGGTACGGGGCTTCGGGGCGCAACGGCGGGTGGCTGTACAACGGCATCGCGGGGCGCGACCGGTACGCGAAGCGGCACGGCCATGACGCGGCCGTGCGGCTGCAGCGGGCCATGAACGACACCGTGGACGAGGTCATCAGGGCGGCGGCGGAGGAGGGCTTCGACGCCGGCATCCACAAGGGCGGGGTCCTCGAAGTCGCCCGCACGCCCGCGCAGTGGGCGCGGCTGAGGGCCTTCCACGAGCACGAGGTGTCGTACGGCGAGAAGGACCGTGTGCTGTACGGCGCCCGGGAGACCGCCGAGCGGATCAGGGTCGCGGACGCCGTCGGCTCGACGTGGACGCCGCACGGGGCGCGGGTGCACCCGGTGAAGCTGGTGAAGGGGCTCGCGGCGGCCGTGGCGGCGCTCGGGGTGACGATCCACGAGCTGACGCCGGTGACGGAGATCCGGCCCAAGCACGCCGTCACGCCGTACGGCACCGTCCGCGCGCCCTATGTCCTGCGCTGCACCGAGGGCTTCACCGCCGCCCTGAAGGGGCAGAAGCGGACCTGGCTGCCGATGAACTCCTCGATGATCGCCACCGAACCGCTGACCGAGGAGCAGTGGGAGGCCGTGGGCTGGGCGGGCCTCGAGACGCTCGGCGACATGGCGCACGCCTACATGTACGCGCAGCGCACCGCCGACGGGCGGATCGCGCTGGGCGGGCGCGGGGTGCCGTATCGCTTCGGGTCGCGGACCGACAACGACGGGCGTACGCAGGCGGCGACCGTGGAGGCGCTGCGTGAGGTCCTCGTCGAGTTCTTCCCGGCGCTGGCCGGGGTGCGTATCGAGCACGCCTGGTCGGGTGTGCTGGGCGTGCCCCGCGACTGGTGCGCGACGGTGACGCTGGACCGCTCGACGGGGCTCGGCTGGGCGGGCGGTTACGTCGGCTCGGGCGTCGCCACCGCCAACCTCGCCGCGCGCACCCTGCGGGACATGGTGCGACAGGACTCCGGGCAGGGCGGGCGGACCGAGCTGACCGACCTGCCGTGGGTCGGGCACAAGGTGCGCAAGTGGGAGCCGGAACCGCTGCGCTGGCTCGGGGTGCACGGGCTGTACGCCACCTACCGGGCGGCGGACCGGAGGGAGCGCCTCACCAGCAGCGTCGAGGCCTCGAAACTGGCCCGGATCGCCGACCGGGTGGCCGGGCGGCACTGACGAAACTTTCGACCGCTTCCGCCCCTGGATACTCACGAGAACGTTGTCGTACCTGTGTGCGACCATCGCCTCGACGACCAATGATCCAGGGGGGATTCCGTGTCCGAGGACGATTCCTGTCCGCCTGCGAGACGGGGGCGGGCGGCCGCTCTTCCGGCCGTGTTCGCCGCTCTCGTCTCGCTGTTCGCCTCAACTCTGACCTTGACCGGGGCGAGCCCCGCCGTCGCCGCCGACGAGGCGTGCGCGCCGCTCGCGCTCGCCCCGTTCGGCGACCCGGGGGACGCCGTCGGCAAGGCGACCGTCGCACCCGACTCGAGCGCCTGCTACACCGTCACCGTCGAGACCCCGGGCCTCTATCTGGCACCGGCGCTGGACGGCAGCGGCAACACGATGACCAGGCAGCTGCTCGCCGCCGACGGCAGCGCGGTGGACTGCTCCGGCGACCAGTACGCCACGCACGGCATGTGCGACGTGCCCGCGGCCGGCACCTACACGCTGAAGGTCCTCAACTCCGGCTGGGAGGACGAGGACACGTCGGTCACGTTCGTGCCGCTCGGCTCGACGCGGGGCTGCGCGGACCCCGTCGGCACCGACTGGGACCAGCCGGACATCACCCGGACGACCGTGAGCCGGGTCGAGGTCGACTGCCAGCCGTTCGAGGGCGAGCGCGGTGACCGGGTCCGGCTCAGGTACGGCTCGAAGGTGTACGGCGAGTCCCTCGCCTGGATCACCGACGCGACCGGCAGGCGGATCTGCGAGCGGTTCCCGGAGAACGACGAGGACAGCTGCGTCCTGCCCGGCGACGGCCCCTACCGGGTGATCTCCACCGTCTCCCGCTCCGAGAACGGCTTCCCCGCCGAGTACGCGGTGAAGGTCCGCCGGCTCAGCGACCCGCAGGGCTGCACCACCGCCCCGGTCCGCCCGTTCGGCGCGCTGGAGCAGCAGGACCTCACCGCCAACCCGTGCTTCACCTTCACGGCCGGTACGGCGGGCCCGTACACCGTGCACTCGGTGGGCGAGGACCGTGAGGTCGGGGTGGCCCGGGTGTACGACGCGGCCGGGCTGAGCGTGTGCCGGTACGGCACCGACCCCTGCCGGATCAGGACACCGGGCACCTATACGGCCGTCCTCGACGACGGCACCTACCCCTTCCGGGACACCCGCGCCGGCCTGGTCGTCCTCGACCGTGCCTCCGACGCCGGGTGCGTGGCGACCGGGACGGTGCTGCACAAGGGCGAGTTGAGCACGGTCGGGCAGTACGACTGCCTGACGCTGGACGCGCCCCGGGGCGCCCGGATCGCCGCGCTCACCTCGCTCTCCTCGGCCGGGCTGACGCCCGAGGTGGAGGTCCTGGACCGGACCGGCACCGCGCAGTGCGACGAGGACAAACTCCGCGGCGGGGACTGCGCGCTCACCGGTGAGGCCCCCTACCGGGCGCTGGTGCGCACCGAGGACAGAGGCGACTCGGCGACGGGGGCCTACGCGGTGGCGTTCCATCGCACCGACGTCGCGGAGGGCTGCCCCGTGCTGCCCGCCGGCAGCTTCGAGGCGGGCGGCGCGAAGGCAACCCTGACCACCGGCGCCGGCGTCTTCTCGCACTGCCTGGGCATCCCGGCGGACGCGCACACCGATGCCGAGATCTTCCAGCTGATCGCCACCTCCGGGACCGCCTCAGCGGCGTTCTCGGTGCTGGACTCCGACGGCAAGCGGGTCTGCGAGCGTTACGCCACCACCAACGGCTGGACCATCTGCTCCCTGACCCCGGGCAAGGCCCACACCGTGCTGGTGACCGGCCGGGACGAGGCGGCCACCTATACCCTGACCAGGCGTGACGTCACCGCGAGCGCCTCCTCGGCGGGCTGCGCGAAGACCGCGGCGGCCAAGGTCGGAGGGCCCTCGGTGAAGAGCGCCTACGCCGGCCCCGGCACGCTCGACTGCCACCAGGTGACCACGGCCGCGGCCACCGACGTCGTCCACGTCAACGTGCGGGACGCCCTCGGCACGGCCAACTCCGCGGTGATCGGCGGGGACGGCCGCGTGGAGTGCTCCTTCCGCAACTCGCCCTGCGCGGCCACCGGGTCCACCACCCACCAGGTCCTCGTGCAGACGCCGGTCACGCTGAAGGCGGCCCCCGAGTACCGCCTGGACGCCCTGCGTATCGCGACCGCGGACGGTCCGGCGGCGGAGTGCGCCAAGGTGCCGTCCGTGGCGTACGGGTACGGGCCGGTCACCGGCACCCTGGACGAGTCGCACACCGCCGTGTGCGCGGCGCTGCCGACCGCAGGGTTCGACCGCTTCGAGACCGACATCAAGGACACCGCCGGTGCCACCACCACGGCGGTGCCGGTGCTGTACAACACGTCGACCTGGGCCAACGGGTGCATGTACTCCTCGGGTGGCGCCGAATGCGACGCGCTGGGCTCCTCCTCGGAGAGCACGCCGACGCTGTTCCTGCTGAGCCTGCCCGAGAAGGCGTCCACGACGGCCTACAGCGCCAAGCTGACCTGCACGTCGGCGCCGTGCGGCACCGAGGAGACGGCCGTCACCGCAGTCAGCCCCGACACCGGGGCCGCAGGCGGCAAGGTGAAGGTCACGGTCACGGGCACCGCGCTCGGTCCGGACGTCACCGTCCGGCTCAGCCAGGCCGGGAAGACGATCACGGCGGCGGCCGACTCGGTCTCCGCGGACAACCGGACGGTGACCGCGACGCTCGACCTGACCGGCGCGGCCACCGGCACCTGGAACATCAGCGTGCTCACGCGCGGCTGGGAGTTCCCGCGCGGCTCCTTCACCGTGACCCCCCAGCCCAAGCTGGAGAACACGGCCGCCCCCAAGGTCACCGGCACGGCCAAGACGGGCGCCAAGGTCGCGGCCACGCCCGGGAGTTGGTCGGCGCCCCCGGCGTCGTACACATACCAGTGGAAGGCGAACGGCACGGCGATCAGCGGGGCGACGGCCGCGACGTACACCGTCCCCGCCTCGCTGGTCGGCAAGAAGCTCAGCGTGACCGTCACCGCGGTCAGGTCCGGCTGGGTCAGCGGCTCGGCGACCTCGGCGGCGGTGACCGTGGCCAAGGGTGACGCACCCAAGGCGACCAAGCTGCCGGTGATCAGCGGGACCGTGAAGGTCGGCCGGACGCTGAAGGCGTCCAAGGGGACGTGGAGCCTCGCGCCGACGTCGTACGCGTACCAGTGGTACGCGAACGGCCAGGCGATCAGCGGGGCGACCAAGTCGTCGCTCGTGCTGAAGTCGGCGCAGAAGGGCAAGAAGATCACCGTGAAGGTGGTCGCGCGCCGTACCGGGCACAAGGACGGGTCGGCGGTGAGCAAGGCGACGAAGGCGGTCGCCGGGTGACCCTGCGCCGGCAGGCTGACCCTCGACGGAGGGTGGGGGAGGGGCTCCGCGGTCCGATGGGGCCCCTCCCCCCGTTCGTGGAAGCCGTTCGTGGAGGTCGGTCGTGGAGCTCGGTCGAGGCGGCTCTCAGGCCACCTTCTCCGGCACCGGCGCCCCTGCGGGGCCCGTGCTTCGGAGGTCACCGGGCCCCACCAGCGGCCGGGATCGGCGTCCCGGGCGCTTTCACCCGTTCGGGTGCGGCTCCCGGCCAGAAGACCATGACCGGCGCCGTATCGCATCTGGGGAGGGCCGACGTATCCGTTGGTGCGGGGGCTTACGGCTGGTCACGGCTCCAGCACCACCTTTCCCACGGTTCCGCGCGTTTCGAGGGCGCGATGGGCGGCCGCGGCCTCCGCGAGCGGGAAGTGCTGCACGGCCGGGGTGAGGCGGCCCGCGGCGGCCTCGGCGAGGGCGCGCAGTTCCAGGGTCTGTACGGGGTTGGGGCCGCCGGCCTTCCGCATCATCACGGGGCCGAGGACCTGCTCGGAGACGCCGTCGACGAAGTAGGGCTTGCCGTCGTGCAGCCCCGCGCCGGACCAGCCGAACACGAGGTGCCGGCCGCCGGGGCCGAGCAGGGCGACGGACTCGCGGGCGACCTCGCCGCCGACGCCGTCGAAGACCACGGTCGCCGGCCGGCCGCCCAGGAAGGCGCGGACCTTCCCGGGCCACGCGGGGTCCTTGTAGTCGACGGCGAGATCGGCGCCGTTCTCCCGCACGCGGGCGGTCTTCTCGGGCCCGCCCGCGAGGCCGATGACGACGGCGCCGGCGTTCCTGGCGTACTGCACCAGCAGCGTGCCGATGCCGCCGGCGGCCGCCGGGATCACGGCGACCGCGTCCGGGCCGAGCTCGGCGAACTGCAGGATCCCCATCGCCGTACGTCCCGTGCCGATCATGGCGACGGCCTCGGCGAAGTCGAGGTTCGCCGGGATCTCGTGGACGCGGTCGACGTCGCTGACGGCGAGCTCGGCGTAGCCGCCCGGCGCGAAGCCGAGGTGGGCGACGACGCGCTTGCCGAGCCAGAGCGCGGCCACGCCCTCACCGAGGGCCTCGACGACGCCGGCGACCTCGCGGCCGGGGACCGTGGGCAGCGTGGGCGGCTGCGGCGCCGGGCCCTGGACGCCCTCGCGCAGGGCGGTGTCGAGGAGATGCACGCCGGCCGCCGCTACGGCGATACGGACCTGGCCGGGGCCGGGTGCGGGGTCGTCGACCTGCTCGTACGTGAGGTTCTCGGCCGGGCCGAAGGTGTGCAGGCGGATGGCGTGCATGGGGTCCCCCATCGTCGTGGAATCGGGCCGGCAGGGTGCCCACCCCGCCGCCGGAGGCGGCTGTGGGAAATGCTGCGACCTCAAGCGTGCTTGAGGTCAAGGGCGTGCCGGCCGAGGGCCAGGGACACGGCCGTGAGCGCGCTGTTGAAGGAGACCTCGGACAGGACACCGGGGGCGGCGACCTGGTCCCCCGCCAGATAGACGCCGTCGCCGCGGTCGACGGCCGGACGGTCGCGCCAGCTCGTGCCGGGCAGGTCGACGGCGCCGGTACGGCCGTTCGCGACGGACTCGCGCCGCCAGGTGACGCGTTCGCGCCAGCCGGGGAAGCCGAGGTCGAGCAACTGCTCGGCGCGGGCCACGCCGTCGGCCTTGGACTCGTGCGGGGCCAGGGGGATCTGTCCCTGGATCAGCTGCTCACCCTCCGGCGCCAGGGACCGGTCCTGCGCGGTGAACCGCTCGATCCACCCGGTCTCGTCGAGATCGGATACGACGAAGGCGTCCCCGCGCCGGGTCCGCACCGCCAGATCGATGAGTGCCGTACGACCGCTGGTCCAGGTCAGGGAGTCGTCCTTGAGGAGGCGGCGGGCGGCGTCGAGGGAGGTGGCGACGACGACGGGCGTGTCGGCCGGGAGCTCGTCGACGCGGAACAGGGTCTCCATCCGCACCCCGAGATTCCATGCCCGGGCCGCCATCCGGTCGATCATGGTCGCCCAGCCGCCCCGCGGATAGTGCGCCTCCGGCGGCAGCTTGGTGGCCCGGCGCAGCCGCTCCTGCACGAACGCCGCGGACAGGGCGCCGGGGTCGTGGTGGAACAGGGCGACCGCGGAGTAGTGGGCGGCGGCCCGGGCGCCCTCCTCGCCGGCGATGCCGGTGGCCCAGGTCAGGAAGTCGACGTCGACGGGCGCCTGCGGCAGGCCGCGCCGCAGCAGCTTGAGCATGGCGAACGGTGGGGTGCGACGCAGCACACCCCGGTGCCGCAGCCGCAGCCGGGCCGCCTCCAGTGGCGGGATCGGCGCGAGCGGCCCGATCAGGTCGCGCTGCTTGAGCCAGGCCCAGTGCGGGCCGCCGTTGTACAGGGCGTGCGGGCCTTCGTTGGTCCGGTACGTCCCCTCGGCGGTCCGCGCCCGCCCGCCGAGGGTGTGGTGGGCTTCGTACACGGTGACCTTGGCGCCCGCCTCGGCGGCGGTGATGGCCGCGGTGAGTCCGGCGAAGCCGCCGCCGATGACGGTGATGCGGTGCATGGCTTGGGGTCTCCCTCTTGGTCGGGGTCGCGCTGCTCGGGTTGCTCTGCTCGGGTCGCTGTGCTCGGGGGCGTCGCCTTGCTTGCCTTCCGGGACTACGACGGTCCTGAGCCCCCGGAATGTGACATCGGCGGTGTCGTCGCAGGTCAGGGTGATTGTCAGTGGCGGGGTGCAGCATGGGGGCATGGCGAGGAAAGCGATGGGTGAGGGTGGCGTGAAGGGCGCGCGGCGGCCCGAGGTGCGGCTGCCGCCGCTGGAGCCGTACCGGGACGGGCGGTTGGAGCCGGACGGGGACTACGACAGCCTGGAGTTCCGCGAGGAGGACCTCACCGGGCAGGACGGCGCGGGCGCGCGGTTCATGGACTGCGCGCTGCGGGGCTGCGCCCTGGACGAGACGAGACTCCGGCACGCCCGGATCCTCGACTCCGTCCTGACGGCCCCACGCGGCGTCGGCACCGACCTCGCCGAGGCCACCCTGCGTGATGTGGAGCTGTTGGACGCCCGGCTGGGCGGGGTGCAGCTGCACGGCGCGGTCCTGGAGCGGGTGGTGATCCGAGGCGGCAAGATCGACTACCTGAACCTGCGCAAGGCCAGGCTGAGGGACGTCGTCCTCGAGGGCTGCGTCCTGGTCGAGGCGGACTTCGGGGGCGCTCGCCTGGAGCGGGTGGAGTTCGTGGACTGCGTGCTGAAGGGGGTCGACCTCAGCGGGGCCACGCTGACGGACGTGGACCTGCGGAGGGCGGCCGAGCTGGACATCGCGCGGGGGGTGGAGCGGCTGTCCGGGGCGGTGATCAGTCCGGCGCAACTGCTGGATCTGGCGCCGGTGCTGGCGGCGGAGCTGGGGGTGCGGGTGGAGGCCGGTCCGTGATCGGCACCCGGGCAGGTCCGGTATGATTGACGCAGAGCTGCTCGCCAGAACTCCTGGCGGTCGGTGATGCGTTGGTGGTCCAAGGAAAGACGCCCCGCTTCCTGCGGGGAAATGCAGGTGCAAGGCCTGCCCGGCGCTCTGACAAGGAGCCCCTCCCGGATGAACGGGAGGGGCTCCTTCTTTGTCGCGGGGGCGCCGGCGAGGCACGGCGAGGCACGGAGAGGCGCCCGCGGAGGCTACGCCAGCCGTGGGAAGCGGGCCTGCAGGGTCCAGATCGCCGGGTTCTCGCCCAGGTCCTCGTGCAGGTCGATCAGGTCGGCGAGCAGGTCGTGCAGGAAGTCGCGGGCCTCGCGGCGCAGTTCGGTGTGCGAGAACGTCAGCGCGGGTTCCTCGGCCGGCATCCAGTCCGCCTCGATGTCCACCCAGCCGAAGCGGCGCTCGAAGAACATGCGGTCCGTGGACTCGGTGAAGTCCAGTTCCGCCCGCTGGGGGCGGGAGGCGCGGGAGCCGGCCGGGTCCTGGTCCAGCCGCTCGGCGATGTCGCACAGGGCCCAGGCGAAGTCGAGCACCGGAACCCACCCCCAGGCTGTGGACAACTCCCGGTCCGCCTTGGTGTCGGCGAGGTAGACGTCGCCGCAGAAGAGGTCGTGGCGCAGGGCGCGGACGTCCGCGCGACGGTAGTCCGTCTGCGGGGGGTCCGGGAAGCGGGTGGAGAGGGCATAGCCGATGTCGAGCACGCAGGTGATGGTGTCACGGCCGACGCTCATAGGATCACTGGCGTGTCCCGATCTGCGCCCCTTGTCCCGACCGTCCGTAGACACTCGGCCGTCCGTACGTTCCCGACCCCCGGTACGCTCACGGCCCTCCGTCCCTTCCGGGCCGTCGGCTGCGCCCTGCTCGCCGTCCTCGCCCTGACCGCGTGCGACGGCGGTGTGCAGGGCACCCCCGGCGGCTCCGGCGCGCGCGATCCGTACTTCCCCAAGGCCGGCAACGGCGGCTACGACGTCACCCACTACGCCCTCGACCTCGCGTACGACCCCGACGACCGCCACCTCTCCGGTACGGCGGAGATCACCGTACGCGCCACCCAGGACCTCTCCGCCTTCGACCTCGACCTGTTGGGCATGGACGTCGAGCGGGTCACGGTGGAGGGCGAACGCGCCCGCTGGAGCCGCAACGGCCAGGAACTGGTCGTCCGCCCGCACGGCGAACTCGACAAGGGCGAGACCTTCCGGCTCACCGTCCGCTACTCCGGCACCCCGCAGACCATCACCGACCCCGACGGCTCCGAGGAGGGCTGGCTCTCCACCGACGACGGCGCGATCGCGCTCGGCGAGCCGACGGGGTCCATGGCGTGGTTCCCCGGTAACCACCACCCGTCCGACAAGGCGTCGTACGACATCGCGGTCACCGTGCCGGAGGGGCTCCAGGCCGTATCCAACGGCGAGTTGACCAACCGGACGACCAACGACCGCCGTACGACCTTCCGTTGGCACACCGCCGAACCCATGGCCAGTCATGCCGCCACCCTCGCCATCGGTGACTACAAGATCCACCGCTCCACGATCGAAGGCGTGACAGGCGGCGAACTCCCCGTCCACACCGCCGTCGTGCCCTCCCAGGACGGCCCTGCCCGGGCGGTCCTCGCCCGGATCCCCGAGGTCATGGAGTGGGCCGAGGAGAACTTCGGCCCCTACCCCTTCTCCTCCACCGGCGCGATCGTCGCCCGCGTGAACGCCTCCGCCTACGCCCTGGAGACCCAGAACCGGCCTGTCTTCCCCGGCGCCCCCGACACCGAGCTGCTCGTCCACGAGCTCGCCCACCAGTGGTTCGGCAACTCCGTGACGCCGAAGAGCTGGCGCGACATGTGGCTGAACGAGGGCTTCGCGACGTACGCGGAATGGCTGTGGGAGGAGGACAACGGCGGCGACAGCGCGCAGGAGACCTTCGACGCCCTGTACGACCACGGCGAGGACGACTACGAGGACCTCTGGGACTTCCCGCCCGCCGAGCCGGCCGGCGCCGCGCAGGTCTCCGCCGACCCCGTCTACCAGCGCGGCGCGATGGTCGTCCACAAGATCCGCCAGGCCGTCGGCGACGACGCCTTCTACGACATCGTCCAGGGCTGGACGGCCGACCACCGGCACGGCAACGCGGACACCGACGACTTCACGGCGTACGTGGAGGAGAAGGCGCCGGACGAGGACTTCACGTCCATCTGGCGGGAGTGGCTGTACGGCGACGGGAAACCCGACCGGCCGTGAGCCCCCCGTGTCGGCGTCCGGTGCTTCAGCCCGTCCCCTCGAGATCCCGCCGCATCGCCGCACGCGCCGCCCATATCGCCTCGGCGTGTCTGAGCCGTTGCTCCTGCAACTCCGGTGAGTGGAGCGGTGGATCACCGGCGGCGAACGCGTCCTGGAGTTCGCGCAGGGTCGCGTAGACCTTCTCCAGTACGTCCGACATCTCCTGTGGCGCGCAGATCAGGGCGGTCTCCCGGGCCTCGTCGCTGCCGGACTCCCGGAACGCCTCCCGTACGGCCGTCTCCCGGGCCGCGGGCGCCTCGTCGCGGCCGGTGACGGCCGCCGCGTGCATCGCCTCGTAGGCGAGCCGGTACTTCGTCAGGACGGTGACGTAGATCTGCTTGCGTTCCTGCCGGGTCCGGTCGGCCAGGTCGCGGCGCCAGCGGGCCCGGTCCGCGAGCAGCGTCGAGCCGACGCCGACGAGTGCGCCGAGGGCGGTGGCGGCCAGGGTCGTCCAGTTCACGTGGCTCAGGCCCCCCAGCGCGCGAGCGACGCCTCGGGGGTGCGGGGGAGGGGGTCGATGATCATGCGGGGCAACCTATCGAAGTCCCCGATCGCCGAGCCCGCCAAGCCGGGCCCGCCAAGCCAAGCCAAGCCCTCCAGCGCCAAGCCCTCCAGCGCCAAGCCCTCCAGCGCCAAGCCCTCCAGCGCCGGGCCCTCCAACGTCGAGCCCTCCAACGCCGGGCCCTCCAACGCGGGGAGCCCGCCAACGCCGGGAGCCCCCGGCCACGGCGTACCGCAGCCAGGGGCTCCCGCTCGCTCAGTGCAGCGAAGGTCAGACGTTCACGCCGAAGTCCTGCGCGATGCCCACCAGGCCCGAGGCGTAGCCCTGGCCGACCGCGCGGAACTTCCACTCGGCGCCGTTGCGGTAGAGCTCGCCGAAGACCATGGCGGTCTCGGTGGCCGCGTCCTCCGACAGGTCGTAGCGGGCGATCTCGGCGCCGCCGGCCTGGTTGACGATGCGGATGTAGGCGTTGCGGACCTGGCCGAAGTTCTGCGAGCGGTTCTCCGCGTCGTAGATCGAGACCGGGAAGACGATCTTGTCGACGTCGGCCGGGAGGCCGGCGAGGTTGACGTTGATCGCCTCGTCGTCGCCGGCGCCTTCACCGGTGCGGTTGTCACCGGTGTGGACGATCGTGCTGTCCGGCGTCTGCTTGTTGTTGAAGAAGACGAAGTGGGCGTCCGAGTAGACCTTGCCCGTGGGGTTGACCGCGATCGCCGAGGCGTCGAGGTCGAAGTCCGTGCCGGTGGTGGTGCGGACGTCCCAGCCGAGGCCCACGGTGACGGCGGTCAGGCCCGGAGCCTCCTTGGTGAGCGAGACGTTGCCACCCTTGGACAGGCTTACAGCCATTGTTGGGAGTCCCTTCCCTCGTTGCGGTACGGCTAGAAGCTACAGCTACCCCTATGAACGCAGAGAGGGGTACCTCAAGTTCCAGGTGTCTTTACTTTCTTTGCCAAAGAGCACCCGTAGGGGATACGGGAACGGCTGGGAGGGCGATATTCGCGTGACGTGGACCGGACAGAACGGGGAACATGGACGGCATGTCCGGTCCTCACGTCATCCGCGGCTCCGTCTCGCTCCCCGAGGCCGAGCTCATGTGGCGTTTCTCGCGCTCCAGTGGCCCGGGCGGCCAGCACGTCAACACCAGTGACTCCCAGGTCGAGCTGCGCTTCGACCTGGCGAAGACCGAGGCGCTGCCCGAGGTCTGGAAGCAGCGGGCGCTGCAGCGGCTGGCGTCCCGCCTCGTCGACGGCGTCCTCACCGTCCGCGCCTCCGAGCACCGCTCCCAGTGGCGCAACCGCGAGACCGCCGCCGTACGCCTCGCCGCGCTCCTCGCCGAGGCGACGGCCCCACCGCCCAAGCCACGCAAGCCCACCCGCATCCCCCGCGGGATCAACGAGCGGCGGCTGAGGGAGAAGAAGCAGCGCTCCGACACCAAGCGGGGGCGGTCCGGGCGGGACTGGGGCTAGCCGACGGCGCCGAGAAACGGGCCGGCGCGGGGGTGCCCGTCGAGCCGCACGGCCGACGGGTGGATCCGGTGCCTGGGGTGGCATCCGCCTGAGGGAAGGCGGCACCTCGCCGGGCGTGGCGACGCTGCGCGCAACTGCCGTCCTATGAGGCTGTGCCGAGCTGCGCGAACTGACCGCACGCATCCGGCAACGGGCGGCCGCGTTCCGCCTCCGCCACGGGCGCCGCACCGCGTCTGTCACATCGTCGCCCCGAGATCCGTCAAGTCACCGACCCCATCACCATGGGCCCGCGACGAGAGGCTGTGACGGACCGATGAGCGACACCGACTTCCTTGCCCGGCGTTTCGAGGCGCACCGCGGGCACCTGCGTGCCGTGGCGCACCGCATGCTCGGTTCGACGGCCGAGGCCGAGGACGCGGTGCAGGAGGCCTGGTTCCGGGTGAGCCGTTCCGACACCACCCGGGTCGACAACCTCGGCGGCTGGCTGACGACCGTCGTGGGCCGGGTCTGCCTGGACATGCTCCGCTCCCGCAGGTCCCGCGCGGAGGAGCCCCTGGACGCCGCTGCGCCCTTGCCCGCCGCGCCCTCCACCTTCGCCTCCGCGACCGCGCCCGACCCCGAGCAGGACGCCCTCCTCGCCGACTCGGTCGGCGTCGCCCTGCTCGTCGTACTGGACACCCTGACCCCGGCCGAGCGGCTGGCGTTCGTGCTGCACGACCTGTTCGGGGTGGCCTACGACGAGGTGGCGGCCGTCGTGGACCGTACGCCGGCCGCCGCGCGGCAGCTCGCCAGCCGGGCCCGGCGCCGGGTGCAGGGAGCCGACGCGTCCGAGGCCGGCGGCGCCGGGCAGCGCAGGCAGTGGGAGGTCGTCGACGCCTTTCTCGCCGCCGCGCGGGAGGGGGACTTCGAGGGGCTCCTCGACGTCCTCGACCCGGACGTCGTCGCGCGCACCGAGGTCGGGGTGACCACGGGCGCGGCGGCGGTGGCACGGGGCGCGGCGACGTTCGGGCCGCTCGCCGGGGCCGGGCGGTCCGCGCTGGTCGACGGCGTGCCGGGGTTCGTGGTGTTCGCCGAGGGACGGGTGGAACGGGCCCTGCGGTTTGCGTTCGTACGGGATCGGATCACCGTGATCGACATCGTGACGGACCCCGGGCGGGTGTCCCGGCTCGATGTCAGGCCGATCTAGGGCCTGTTCGGCTCGGGATCTGTTCGCCTCGGGGCCTGTGAGGGTCGGCCACCGCAACGCCCGTCCTCAGGGCCCCGGCTACGACTCTTCCGGCCCCTCCAACTCCAGCACCCCCACCGTCTCGCCCTCGCTGGTCTCGCCGTCGGGGCGGAAGCCGAGGCCGAGGTAGAAGCCCTCGGGGCCGTTCGGGCCGGGGTGCCAGGTGACGTACAGCTGCTTGCCGCCCCGGCGGCGGATCTCGGCGGCGACGGACTCGACCGCGAACCGCCCGTACCCGCGGCCCTGTTCGTCGGCGGCGATGTTCAGCCGCCACAGGCCCGAGCGGAACAGGGTGCCGTCGGCGCGCCAGTCGATGTCGAAGAAGGCCATCAGGAAGCCGACGGGGCGGTCGCCATCGACGATCAGGCGGGGCCAGGCGACGCCCGCGGGGTGGACGTATGCCTCGGCGAGGGACTGCATCACGGGGGAGACCGCGAATTCCTGGTCGGGGCGGACCCGTATGCCGGTGGCGGCCTCGAAGTTCGCGGGTGTGATTTCTTCGAGGCGCGGTGTTGAAGTCGTCGACGTCATCCAGGCACGGTAAGGCGGATGATCATTTGCCGCTACGGAATTGTGCGCCGGTCCTTCCGGGGAGTTCACCCCAACTGCCGGTAACGGCCCCGGAAATAGGTCAGCGGTCCGCCGTCCGAGCTCGGCAGTGACGCCGACAGGACGCGGCCGATCACGAGGGTGTGGTCGCCGGCCGTCACCCGCTGCTCGGTGCGGCACTCCAGGGTGGCCAGGGCGCCGCCCACCAAAGGAGCGCCGGTCTCCCTGCCGCGGACGTACGGGATGTCGGCGAACAGCAGGCGGTCGCTGACGCGGCCCTTCATGGCGAAGCGGCCGGCGATGTGGCGCTGGCTCTCGGAGAGCACCGAGACGGCCCACAGGGGCTGTTCGTCGAGCAGGTCGTCCATGCGGGAGCCCTCGCGCAGGCTGACCAGCACCAGCGGCGGGTCCAGGGACACCGACATGAACGCGGTCGCCGTCATGCCGACGTCCTCGCCGGCCGGAGCGTGCGGGTCGTCCGGGTCCAGCGGCGGCTCCAGCGCGGTCACCAGGACCACACCCGCGGCCAGCCGCGACATGGCGGCACGGAACTCGTCGTTGCTCACTCCCTCAGCATGCCCGGAGCCGCTCCGGGAGGCGGGGAGGACGGCGGTCACGGGCGGCGCGGGGGGCGGGGAAGTGTTCGGCACGCCGAAAACGCTAATGTCACCTCAGCGCCTCCCGCATCGGGCCTCCGCCCGAGAACGGACCTAGGACCGCGGACCGAGCGACGGCCCCGCCGCGCCTGTTCGGATACCTTTCGTGGCATCTCCACACGCACACAAAGTTTGCGTTCAGTAAACGCACAGGAAAAACGCAGAAACACCGCTCAATTGTTCACGTTTACCTGTGACTTGAGTCACAAGAGCCATTAATTGTTGACCCTGTGTACCGAGTGGGCAGCGCGCTGTGATTCAGTGGCGGGGAACTAGCAAGGGAAGTTACGCCGAAGTAGAACCCTTGATTCGCTGCGAGGTCTCGGGGGGAGGGCGAGCATGGAGACCGAGTCGGAGCCGTACGTCCGTCTTACGACCCTCCGACAACTGCACCAGGTCATGGCTGACATGAACACGGCCCGTAGCCTGGCGGACACACTGCAGACCGTCGCCGACGGTGTCGTCACCGGCCTCGGCTTCGAGCTCGCGTGCGTCAACCTCGTACGCCCCGACGGCGACCTCGTCGTCGCCGCTTTCGCCGGAAACCCCGCCGCCGAGGCCCTCATCACCGGCCGCGTCGGCTCCCGGGAGTCCTGGGAACGCCGGCTGAGCATGGGCGAGCACTGGGGCGACCTGGTCTTCATTCCGCACACCGAGGGCTGGATCCTCGACGACGACGACGTCCCGCAGTGGTACACCGACGGCCCCGCGCCCCGCTTCGAGGACGAGTGGCACCCCTCGGACCGCCTGTTCGCGCCGATGTACACGCCCGGCGTGCAGGGCGGCGCCTGCGGCGAGCTGATCGGCGTGCTGTCCGTGGACCGGCCGCGCAACGGCCGGCTGCCGGGCGCGTGGGGGCGCGAGGCGCTCCAGATGTACGCGTTCCAGGCCGCCATCGCCATCAGCAACGCACGTCTACGCGCGAATATGCAGCGGGCACTGGTGAGGCTGGAGCGCGAGCAGCAGGCCCTGCGCGCGAGTGAGGAAAGCTTCAGGCAGGCCTTCGAGTACGCCCCCTCCGGCATGGCCATCGCCGAGATGGGCGGCGACCAGCACGGCCGCATCCTGCGCACCAACGACGCCCTGTGCCGCCTGCTGGGCCGCCCCGCCTCCGCGATGCGCCGCTACTCCTTCTCCGACCTCGTCCACCCCGAGGACATCGGCACGCTGCTCAGGACCTCCGCCGAGGGCGGCCGGGCGGAGCTCAGGCTGGGCCGCCGCGACGGCACGTACGTCTGGGTCTCGCTCCGCAACTCCGTCGTCGCCGACGCCGCCGACGGCCCCCGCTTCCTGCTCACCCACGTCGAGGACATCGAGGACCGCAAGCGCCGCGAGCTCCAGCTCGCCCACCGTGCCTCGCACGACTCGCTCACCGGCCTGCCGAACTCCGCCGAGCTGCGCTCCCGCCTCTCCTCCCGGCTGTGCACGCGCCCCACCAACGCGGGCGCCCTGGAGTCCACCGACGCGGCCTACGGCCACCCCGCCGTGTACGACGCCAACGGCCACGGCTTCGACTTCCGGCCGGGCGCGGCGGCGTTCGAGGGTTACGACCATCACGTCCACACGGTCGCCCCGGACGAGCGGGAGCGCGACGACGGCACCAAGGGGCTCGCGGTGCTCTTCTGCGACCTCGACGGCTTCAAGTCGATCAACGACCGGTTCGGGCACAACGCGGGTGACGCGGTGCTCATCGAGGTGGCCAGGCGCCTCACCCGCCAGGTCCGCGACGGTGACACCGTCGCCCGGCTCGGCGGCGACGAGTTCGTGATCCTCGCCGACGGGCTCGGCCGGGCCGACGCCGAGGACCTCGCCGTACGCCTGCGCAACGAGATCATCCAGCCGATCCGGGCCGAGGGGCGGGCCGTCCGCGTCGGCGCCAGTTTCGGGATCGGGTGGGCCCACTGCGGCATGACTGCGGACGAAGTGTTGAAGTCCGCCGACGAGCGGATGTACGTAGAGAAACGATCTCGTCCCAAACAGCACAGACGCGCCGGGTAACCCCCAGGTCAGCGAGCTGATGCGGTCTGTGTCACCCGTTTGGGCCAGCAGGAGCGGGTAGGCTCGCCATTCTTCAGACCTATCGCATTCGCCCGCACCTGGTGAGGAGTACCACAGGGATGACGTCCGGCAACAACGGCGCGAACACGCCGCCCGAGGACGACGACCCGTTCGGCTACCTCTACGCCGACGGGCAGGCCAACGGAGCCCAGCCGCCGTCCGGTGGCGGGGGCTACGGCTACCCGGGCTCGGTCAACCGCGTGCGTGCGGTCGGGCAGCGCCAGTACGGCCAGCCGGCGCCGGCGCCTGCGTCGGCGCCCCAGGGCCCGATCCCGCAGCAGCAGGGCGCCTATGGCCAGCCGAACGCGCACTACGCGGCCCCGGAGACGTTTCCCGGCGGGGCGCCGACGACCCAGCAGACGGCGTACAGCGGCGGCAGCGGGTCCGGTGCGGGGCGTGGCCGGGGGCCCAACACCAAGGGCTTGCTGATCGGCGCGATCGCCGTGGTCGCGGCGGTCGTCATCGGTATCAGCGTGGCGATGCTGGGCGGGGACGACGACAAGGGCGACAAGACCGACGACGCCGGGTCGACGCCGACGCAGTCCCAGGAGAGCACCGCGCCGAGCCCGTCGAACAGCAACAGCCAGGCGGCCGAGGAGAACCTGCCGACGATCGACGCCAAGGCTCTCGCCCTTGGCGGCAGCGCCGCCACCGCGTCCGAGGTCAAGGGAGCCCAGGCGGACGGCGGCGTGTACGTCACCGGCTTCAACCAGGTCGGCTCGTCGGTCACCTGGTCCATGAACGGCATCCCCAAGAAGGGCAAGTACACCGTCTTCGTCGGTTACAGCGTCCCGGGGAAGGACCAGAACGCCACGCTCACGGTCAACGGCACGCCGGCCAGCACCCCGGTCGACCTGAAGAACTGGGCGGGCGGGCCCGAGGGCGACTACGAGAAGGGCTGGACGAAGACCTACAACTGGATCCAGCTCAACAAGGGCACGAACACGATCAAGGTGTCCTGCGAGCAGGGCAACCAGTGCGACGCCCTCATCGACCAGATGTGGCTGGTCAAGGGCTGGGTCGAGTAGGGGCCGTCAGGCCGCGCTGACCTCCCCGGTCACCGCAACCCTTCCCAACAGCTCCTCGTACGCCCCCCGCTCGAACTCCCCCGCCACCGGCGCCAGCACGCTCGCCGCGCTGAGCGCCGCCGCGCGGGCCAGGCGGTCGGGCCACGGCAGCCGCTCGACCAGCCCCGACAGCAGGCCTGCCACCGCCGCGTCGCCCGCGCCCGTCGGGTTGCCGTGGACGCGGGTGGGTGGGGTGGCCCGCCAGCGGCCCTCGGGGGTCAGGGCGAGCAGGCCAGCCTCGCCGAGGGAGGCGACGACCGATCGGGCGCCGCGCCTGCGGGCGTCCTGCGTGGCACGTGACGGCTCGTGGGAGCCGGTCAGTTCGGCCAGCTCGTCGGCGTTGGGCTTGATGATGTCCGGGCGGGCGGCGACGCCCCGGCGCAGCGCCTCTCCGCTCGTGTCCAGCATTACGGGTACGTCGGCCGCCTTCGCGGCCCGCACCAGACCGGCGTACGCCCCGACCGGCAACCCCGGCGGCAGGCTGCCGCACAGGGCCACGGCGGACGCCGACGCGAGCAGGTCCTCGTACGCCTCCTGGAAGGCGGACCACTCGGCGGGGGTGATCGTCGGGCCGGGCTCGTTGAGCTGGGTGGTGTCGCCCGTGTGCTCGTCGACGACGGCGATCGTGCGCCGGGTCGCTCCCGTCACCGGGACCAGCGCGTTCACCACGCCCGGCGTGTCGATGAGCTGTTCCTGGATCACGCGGCCCGTCGCGCCGCCCGTGAAGCCCGTGACCGTCACCTCGTGGCCGAGGGCCGCCAGCACCCGGGCCACGTTCAGACCCTTGCCGCCGGGGCGCTCGGTCACCTCGGAGACCCGGTGGGAGGTGTGGGGCCGCAGCGCCCGTACCCGGTAGGTGATGTCGAGAGCGGTGTTCAGTGTGACCGTGAGGATCACCCCGGCCGACCTCCCCCGAAGTTCGCAATGTGTTCGCCGTCTGTCTGCCGGACGCTCCGCCCGGAGGCCTGATCATGCCAAACGGGCGGCGGCCGGCCCAGTCTCCCAGGACAACCGCCGCCCTCAACAGCGGGACAGATCACCCCAGTTGGGGCTCAACCACCCATTCGCCCCGGCGCATCACGCCCTTGAGGTCGAAGTCGGAGTCCAGCAGGACCAGGTCGGCGTCCTTGCCGGGCTCCAGGGAGCCGATGCGGTCGTAGCGGCCGAGCAGCTTGGCGGGGTTGGCGGACAGGGCCGCCACGACGTCCTCGATCGGCAGCCGGTCGATCGTCACCGCCCGCTTGAAGGCGCGGTCGAGGGTGAGGGTCGAGCCCGCGATCGAGCCGCCCTCGACGAGGCGCGCCACACCGTCGGCCACCTCCACCTCCAGCGGGCCGAGCATGTAGCGGCCGTCGCCGAAGCCGGCCGCGTCCATCGCGTCCGTGATGAACGCGACCCGGTCCGCGCCCGCGTGGTGGAACGCCAGTTGCAGGGAGGCCGGGTGCAGGTGCGTGCCGTCGTTGATCAGCTCGACCGTGATGCGCTCGTCCTCCAGCAGGGCCGCGATCGGACCCGGCTCGCGGTGGCCGAGCGGCGGCATCGCGTTGAAGAGGTGGGTGGCCACCGTGGCGCCCGCCTCGATCGCCTCCACCGTCTGCTCGTACGTCGCGTCCGTGTGCCCGATCGCCGCGATGACGCCGTGATCGGCCAGCAGGCGTACGGAGTCGATGCCGCCCGGCAGTTCGGTGGCGAGGGTGACCATCGTCGCGTGGCCGCGCGCCGCGTCGATCAGCTTGCGCACGTCCGCCGGGTCGGGGTCGCGCAGCAGTTCCTCGGAGTGGGCGCCCTTGCGGCACGGGGAGATGAACGGGCCCTCGAAGTGGATGCCGGCGATGTCGCCCTGCTCGGCGAGCTCGGAGAGGAGGCCGGCCCGCTGGGCCAGGAAGTCCATGTCACCGGTGACGGTGGAGGCGACGAGGGTCGTGGTGCCGTGCAGGCGGTGGGTGTGGATGCCGGTGACTACGTCGTCTGGCGTGCCCGAAGTGAACGAAGCTCCACCGCCACCGTGGTTGTGGATGTCTACGAAACCGGGGACCAGGTAGTGGCCGGTTACGTCGATGACCTGGGAGTTTTCTGGGGCTGTGCCGACGATTCGGGTGCCGTCGATGATCACTTGGCCCTCTTTGAGGGTTCCCGTCGGCATGACGACGTCGGCACCGGAGAGCACCAGGGGTGTTCGGCCCGTCGCGGGCTGCTGGTGCGTCGTGGCTGGTCGCGCAGTTCCCCGCGCCCCTAGGTCGGCTGCCATTAGGGGGTTACCTCCGTACGGTCGGTTCGGTCGAGGAGATCCCAGGCGAGGAGGCCCGCGCCCAGGCATCCCGCCGTGTCGCCCAGGGCCGCGGGGACAATGGACGGCAGCTTTTGGAACGTGACGCGCCGTCGGACGGCGTCCCGCAGCGGTGTGAACAAGGTTTCCCCCGCCTCGGCGAGGCCGCCACCGATGATCAGGGTGCGGGGGTCCAGCAGGGTGAGCGCGGTGACCAGGCCGTCGGCGAGGGCGGCGACGGCCTCCTCCCAGACACGTACGGCGTTAGGGTCGCCGGACGCGACGGCCTTGGCGCAGTCGGCGGCGTCCGCCTCCGGGTCCCCGCAGACGGCGGCCCACGCCTCGCTCACCGCCGCCGCGGACGCGTACCGCTCCAGGCAGCCGCGCTGCCCGCACGGACAGGGGGCACCCTCGGGCCGTACGACGATGTGGCCGATCTCGCCCGCGAAGCCGTGCGCACCCGCCTCCACCCGGCCGTCGATGCCGATGGCGCCGGCGATGCCGGTGCCGAGGGGTATGAAGAGGAAGCGGTCGGCGCCCCGGCCCGCGCCGATCCGGCCCTCGGCGAGGCCGCCGGTGCGCACGTCGTGGCCGAGGGCGGCGGGGGTGCCGCCGAGCCGTTCGGTGAGCATTTGCCGCAGGGGCACGTCCCGCCAGCCGAGGTTGGCCGCGTAGGCGGCGATGCCGTGCTCCTCGTCGACGATGCCGGGGACGGCGACGCCGACGGCGGCCGCGGGCTCGCCGAAGTGCTGCTCGCCGTACGCGCGCAGCTCGGCGGCGAAGTCGAGGATGCCCTCGACGACCGCGTCCGGTCCGCGCTCGCGGCCGGTCGGGCGGCGGGCCTGGTGGAGCAGCTCGCCGCCGGCTCCCGCCAGGGCGGCCTTCATCCCGGTGCCGCCCACATCGAGGGCGATGACATGTCTCACGGGGGACAGTGTGTCTTGCACACCCGCGAGAGGTCTAGTCCACTTACGTGGTGTAGACCTTATGGGGGCAATATGTATGACGTTTCGAAAGTTTCGAACATGGGTGTGGGGCAGGTTTGCGTGCAGCGGCGTAGGCGTACGGGACGTACGGGACGTACCGGAACGATCGCGGTGGTGACCGCGCTGGGGCTGACGGCGGTTCTGGGCGGCTGCGGGCTGACCGGGGGTTCGGACGAGGTGACGCTGAAGCTGGTCGCCGCGGACTACGGGGACAGCGCGGCGAACAGTTCCCAGAAGTACTGGGACAAGCTCGCCAAGGCGTACGAGGCCGAGCACCCGGGGGTGTCGATCGACGTCACCGTGTACTCCTGGAACGACGTCGACGCCAAGGTCAAGGCGATGGTCGCCGCCGGGGACGCGCCGGACCTGGCGCAGATCGGCGCGTACGCCGACTACGCCGCGAAGGACCTCCTGTACGAGGTCGACGAGCTGCTCTCCATCCCCGTCCAGGCCGACTTCGTCTCGCAGCTCGCGGACGCCGGGCAGGTGAACGGCGTGCAGTACGGCATACCCTTCGCCTCCTCCACCCGGCTGCTCTTCTACAACAAGACGCTCTTCGAGAAGGCCGGCCTCACCCCGCCGACCACCTGGAAGGAACTGGCCGCCGACGCCGAGGCGCTCAAGGCGGAGGGCGTGAAGTACCCGTACGCGCTGCCGCTCGGTCCCGAGGAGGCGCAGGCCGAGACGATGCAGTGGCTGCTGAGCGGCGGGGGCGGCTACACCGACACCAACCTCGGCACGTACAGCATCGACTCCACGGAGAACGTCGCCACCTTCGACTGGCTCAAGAACGACCTGGTCGGCAAGGGGCTCACCGGGCCGGTTGCGCCCGGCGAGCTCAACCGGGCGGACGCGTTCTCCGCCTTCGCGGCCGGGGACGTCGGCATGCTCAACGGCCACCCCTCGCTGATGCACATGGCGGAGAAGAAGGGCGTGAAGTTCGGCATGGTGCCGATGCCCGGCGCCGAGGGGCCCACCAAGATCTCCATGGGCGTGGCCGACTGGATGATGGCCTTCAAGCAGAACGGGCACGCCGAGCAGGTGGGCGAGTTCCTCGACTTCGTCTACGACAAGGACAACGTCCTGGACTTCTCCCGTGAGTACGACCTGCTTCCCGTCACGAACTCCGCGTCCAGGGTGATGACCGCGGCCAAGCAGGACGCCGACCTCAAGCCCTTCCTCGAGCAACTCCCGCTCTCCGAGCTCTACCCCGTCGGCCGGACCTCCTGGGCGGCCGTCAGCGCGGACGTCAAGCGACGGATCGGCAGCACGGTCGCGTCCGGCGGCAGCCCGTCGGCGATCCTGGGGCAGCTGCAGTCGACGGCGACGCGGGCGGAGAGTGCGGAGTAGTCGCCGGTTGTCGGTGGCGGAGGCTACGGTGCGACACATGGACCAGGACCAGCCCGAGGCCGCCGCCCTCGCCGACCGCGAGCAGGCCATCCTCGCCCTGGAACGCCGGGGTTTTCCGGGCCCCGGCGCCAAGGAGCGGGCGATACGCGAGGAACTGGGCCTGGCCCCCGTCCGCTACTTCCAGCTCCTGAACGCCCTGCTGGACGACCCACGGGCCCTGGCCCACGACCCGGTGACGGTGAACCGCCTGCGGCGGGTACGGGAGGCGCGGCGGGCGGAGCGGTGAGGGAGACGAAGGGGACGAGGGGGGACGAGGAAGGGGTACGTCCGGCGCTCCCTGGATAGGGTCGCCGTATGGGCAGTCACAAGGACCTGACCGACTCGGACCCATCCACCTCGGACGCATCCACCTCGGACTCGACCACTTCGGACTGGACGAACTCCATGGACCCCCTGCCGACACCCTCGACCCAGCCGGGGCGCGACGCCCTGGCCGCCCTCCTCGCCCGCCCCGCGCGGGCGCTGATCGCGCTCGACTTCGACGGGACGCTCGCGCCGATCGTCGCGGACCCCGAGCAGGCCCGGGCCCACCCCGACGCCCTGCCGGCGCTCGCCGCGCTGGCCCCGAAGGTGGCCGCCGTCGCGGTGATCACCGGGCGTCCGGCCGACGTCGCCGTGCGGTACGGCGGTTTCGCCGGGGTCCCGGGGCTGGAGCACCTCGTCGTGCTCGGGCACTACGGTGCCGAGCGCTGGGACGCCGTCAGCGGTGAGGTCACCGCACCCGACCCCCACCCCGGCGTCGAGGCCGTCCGCGCCGAACTGCCGGGCCTCCTCGAGGGGAGCGATGCCGGGCAGGGCACCTGGATCGAGGACAAGGGACACGCTCTCGCCGTCCACACACGCCGCGCGGCCGACCCGCAGGGCACCTTCGACGCCCTCCGCGAACCCCTCACCGACCTCGCCACCCGCAACGGCCTCATCGTCGAACCGGGCCGCATGGTCCTCGAACTCCGCCCACCCGGCATGGACAAGGGCGTGGCCCTGAGCGAGTACGTCCGCGAACTCGGCGCCGAGTCCGTCCTCTACGCCGGCGACGACCTCGGCGACCTCCCCGCCTACACCGCCATCGACAAACTCCGCTCCGACGGCACCCCCGGCCTCCTGGTCTGCAGCGGCAGCGAGGAGGTCACCGAGCTGTCGGAGAGGGCGGACATCGTGGTCGACGGCCCGGAGGGGGTCGTACGACTGCTGCAGACGCTGGCGAACCGGACGACCTGACCCGCGCTGCATGGAGGCCGCCGCCTCAGCCCACCTGATCGGCCTCAGCCGGGCTGACTGGTCTCGGCCCGGGGGACCGGGGCTCGGGCGGCCGGCTCGGCCGGGGCGAGCGGCCTCACGACGCTCGCCCGCGCTTGCGGGGTGCCGCCTGCGCCCACCCGTGCCGCCCCAGCGGCACGACTGCCCGCAGGCTGGGTGGGTCTCAGACAGGCCGACCGGTCTCGAGCGCCGGACTCGGCTCAGCCGGGCTGACCAGCCTCACAGGAGCTGACCGGTCTCGGACGGCGCCCCCCCTCAGCCGGGCCAGCCGGTCTGAGGCGGGCCGACCCGAGCTCAGGCGAGCTGCCTGGTCTCAGCCGGGCCGCCCGGTCTAAGCCGAGCCGTCCGGCTCAGCCCGGCTCACCCGCCGTTCCCTCCTCCAGCGCGGACAACTGCTCCAAGAACCACTGGGCCGGCGGCAGCGCGGTCGCGGAGGCGGCGAGGCGTTTTGAGCGTTCCGCTCGTTCCTCCGGGCCCATGGACAACGCCTCGTGCAGTGCTTGTGCCGTGCCGATGACGTCGTACGGGTTCACGGCCAGCGCGTCCTCGCCCAGTTCTTCGAAGGCGCCCGCTTCGCGCGACAGCACCAGCACGCATCCCTCGTCGGAGACGACCGGCACCTCCTTGGCGACGAGGTTCATGCCGTCCCGGATGGGGTTGACCAGGGCCACGTCGGCCAGCCGGTAGGCCGCAAGGGAGCGGGCGAAGTCGTCCTTGACGTGGAGGAGCACCGGGGTCCAAGTCGGGGTCCCGTAGCCGGAGTTGATCTCCTCCGCCAGCCGCTGGACCTCGGCCGTGTAGTCCCGGTACACCGCCAGGTCCTGCCGCGAGGGGTACGCGAACGCCACGTGCACCACCCGCTCGCGCCACTCGGGGTGGTCGTCGAGCAGCTGCCGGTACGCGAGCAGGCCCCGCACGATGTTCTTGGACAGCTCTGTCCGGTCGACCCGCACGATCGTCCTGCGGGCGCTGCCGTCCGGGGCCGTGCCGATCTCGTCCCGCAGCGCCGCGGTCCGTTCGGCCACGTCGGGCTGATGCGAACGCGCCCGCAGGAAGTCCGCGTCCGCCCCCAGACCGTGCACCCCGACCCGCGTGTTGCCGAGCCCGCCGGTGAACTGGGCGCAGCACGCCTCGAACGCGTCCGCCCACCGCCGCGTGAGGAACCCCAGCCGGTCCGCGCCGAGCATCCCGCGCAGCACCTGCCCGGCGATGTCGTCCGGCAGCATCC
Source organism: Streptomyces shaanxiensis (assembly GCF_039537145.1). Lineage (NCBI taxonomy): Bacteria > Bacillati > Actinomycetota > Actinomycetes > Kitasatosporales > Streptomycetaceae > Streptomyces > Streptomyces shaanxiensis. Next base: position 238,400 of record NZ_BAAAZY010000005.1, on the reverse strand, counting down.
GGAAGTACTCCGGCGGCGCCCACGGCGTGTGCGAGAAGTGGCCGATACGGAGGTCGGGGCGCAGCTCGCGGAGCATCCCGGGCACCAGCGTCAGGTGGTAGTCCTGGACCAGGACCGCCGCCCCCGGCGCCGCCCGCCCGGCCAGCGCCTCGGCGAAGGCACGGTTGTACGTCTCGTACGACGCCCACTGGCGCCGGAACTCCGCGTCGAAGACCGGCTCCAGCGGCGTCTGGTAGAGCATGTGGTGGACGAACCACAGGACCGAGTTCGCGATGCCGTTGTACGCGTCCGAGTGCACGTCGGCCGGGATGTCCAGCATCAGCACGCCGTCCTCGCCGACCCCGCGCCGCACCGCCTCGCGGTCCCCGTCGGTCAGCGCCGAGCACACCCACAGGGCGCCCGCGTCCGGCCCGATCGCCGACAGCCCGGAGACGACTCCGCCGCCGCCCCGCTTGGAGTGCAGCGAGCCGTCCTCGCGCACCTCGTAGGAGACCGGCCCGCGGTTCGACGCGACCAGCACCCTGGCCGCACCCTGCGCATCCTGCGTGGTAGCCATACGCCTCAACCTAGCCCGGCCCGGAAACGCTCAAACGTGCGGTTCCGCTCAGTGGACGGCTCTTGTACGCCCTGTATACGGCCGGTTTCCGGCGTTTACGCGACCTTCCGCGTCGCATACTCGGCGATCTCCACCATCGGCGGCCGCTCCTCGGTGTCCACGGAGTACGTACGCGGCTCGAACCCGTCCTCGCCCCGCTCGAACTGGGTGAGCGACGGCCGGATCAGATGCCCGCGGGCCAGCCGCAGCTGGGCCGTGCGGTAGATCGCGGCGGACATCCGGCCGAGCGCCTGCCCGTCCTGGTGCCGGTGCTTGCGCACCCCCACGTCCACCTGGGCCAGCGCGTCCAGACCCACCAGGTGCAGGGCGTCGATCAGCATGCCCAGCTCGACTCCGTATCCGACGGGGAACGGGAGCTGTTCCAGCAGGCTGCGGCGGGCCGCGTACTCGCCGCCCAGCGGCTGCACGAAACCGGCCAGCTGCGGCCAGTGCATGTTCAGCAGCGGGCGTGCCATGAGTTCGGTGACCCGGCCGCCCTGCCCGGCGGCGCCGCGCAGCGGACGGTCGTACATGCCCTTGACCAGGTCGACCTCGGGGTTGGTGAGCAGCGGGCCGACGATGCCGGAGACGAAGTCGGAGGAGAACTCCTTCAGGTCGGCGTCGATGAAACAGACGATGTCCCCGCTCGTGACGAGCAGGGAGCGCCACAGGACCTCACCCTTTCCGGGCACGGCCGGGACGCGCGGCAGGATCTCGTCCCGGTGCACCACGGTCGCGCCCGCGGCGGCGGCCACCTCGGAGGTGCGGTCGGTGGATCCCGAGTCGACGACGACGATCTCGTCGACCAGCGGGACCTGTTGCATGAGGTCGTGACGGATGATCGCGACGATGTCGCCGACCGTCTCCTCCTCGTTGAGCGCGGGCAGCACGACGGAGACCGACTGACCCGTACGCTGCTTGGCGGCCAGGATCTGATGGAGTGGACGATCGGTCACGGACCAGGAGCGGGTGCTCAGCCAGCGCTCGGCTTCTTCCAGCACAGTCTGTTGCTCCTCACTGTCGTGATCACAGCAGGTAATCGTGTGATCCATCTCGCGGTTCGGACGACTATCTCAACTGTCCTGGCCTTCGGTTACAGTCTTGAACAACGCGGATGACCATCGCATGTCCGGGGTCAACCGTTGTTAACAACCGCATACAGCTCATCCAGAGGGGCAGAGGGAAACGGCCCGATGAAGCCCCGGCAACCCTCCAGTCGGCTCTCGTAACGATCACTGTCGATCGTCTCCGCGAGGCTCCCGGCTTGGGAAGGTGCCAAATCCGTCTCACGGCGAGATGCGTCGTGAGGAAGATGAGGAGAAAGGGCCTCGCCTCACATGGCTGTGCAGACTGTTGCAAGCACCACCGATTCCACCGTAGACCTCGGTCCCGCCGCGGCGCTGTCCTGCCGCGAGTGCGGCCACCGGGTGCCCCTCGGACCGGTCTTCGCGTGCGAGGAATGTTTCGGCCCGCTGGAGATCGCTTACGACTTCTCGGCGTACGACACCGAGGAGCTCCGCAAGCAGATCGAAGCGGGTCCCGCGAACATCTGGCGCTACGCGCCCCTGCTGCCCGTCCCCGCCGACGTGGCCACCAAGCCGAACATCAACCCCGGCTGGACCCAGCTCGTCAAGGCCGACAACCTCGCCCGCGAGCTCGGTGTGACCGGCGGTTTGTATGTGAAGGACGACTCCGGTAACCCGACGCACTCCTTCAAGGACCGCGTCGTCGCCCAGGCCCTGGAGGCCGCCCGCGCCTTCGGCTTCACCACCCTCTCCTGCTCCTCCACCGGCAACCTGGCCGGCGCGGTGGGCGCCGCGGCGGCCCGCGCGGGCTTCCGTTCCTGCGTGTTCATCCCGCACGACCTGGAGCAGGGCAAGGTCGTCATGGCCGCCGTCTACGGCGGCGAGCTCGTCGGCATCGAGGGCAACTACGACGACGTGAACCGTTTCTGCTCCGAGTTGATCGGCGACCCGGCCGGCGAGGGCTGGGGCTTCGTCAACGTCAACCTGCGGCCGTACTACGCCGAGGGCTCCAAGACCCTGGCGTACGAGATCTGCGAGCAGCTCGGCTGGCAGCTCCCGGACCAGCTCGTCGTCCCGATCGCGTCCGGTTCGCAGCTCACGAAGATCGACAAGGGTCTGCAGGAGCTGATCAAGCTCGGGCTCGTCGAGGACAAGCCGTACAAGATCTTCGGCGCGCAGGCCGAGGGCTGCTCGCCGGTGTCGACGGCGTACAAGGCGGGGCACGACGTGGTCCGCCCGCAGAAGCCGAACACCATCGCCAAGTCGCTGGCGATCGGCAACCCGGCCGACGGTCCGTACGTCCTGGACATCGCGCGGCGTACGGGCGGTGCGGTGGAGGATGTGACGGACGAGCAGGTCGTCGACGCGATCAAGATCCTCGCCCGGACCGAGGGCATCTTCGCCGAGACGGCGGGCGGCGTCACGGTGGGCGTCACGAAGAAGCTGATCGAGAACGGCGTGCTCGACCCGACGCTGACGACGGTTGTGCTGAACACTGGCGACGGGCTCAAGACCCTTGACGCGGTTGCCGGAACTGGGCTGACTGCGACCATTCGTCCCAACCTGGACTCGTTCCGCGAGGCCGGACTCGCATAGTCGTTGCGTCTGCGGGCCGGTGGGGGCTGGTCGCGCCCACGCGGCGGTAGCCGCACATTGAACACAGCCCCGCGCCCCTGGGCCCGTTTACCCGACCGGAGGTCACACCGCATGAGCGTCAACGTCCGCATCCCCACCATCCTGCGCACCTACACGGGTGGCCAGGCCGAGGTCGCCGCCGAGGGGGCGACCCTCGCCGAGGTCATCGCGGACCTGGAGAAGAACCACACGGGTATCGCCGCCCGCGTCCTCGACGACCAGGGCAAGCTGCGTCGGTTCGTCAACGTGTACGTCAATGACGACGACGTCCGTTTCGAGCAGGGGCTGGAGACGGCCACCCCGGACGGTGCCGGCGTTTCCATCATCCCGGCCGTCGCCGGCGGCTGACGGCGGGTGACCGAATGACCGAACATTACCATCGGTAACACCGGTCACTAAGAGTTCATCGAATTGCCCCCTCCGTGAGAGAAGCGGAGGGGGCAATTCTGTGTGGTTGAGCGAGGTACAGTTGGGGAACATGCCGCCGTTCCACAGGTCGGCAGCCCTTGATTGGCCTTTGATTTTCTGCCGTAAGCCCGACAAGAAGTAGCCAAAGTGTGCGGGTTTTTTGCGGCTTTTGTTCCCTTTGTCGGGTCCGACTTGACCTGAAGTCAGGGTAATTGTCCCCACATTCCCGACCGGTCGTGCCCGGATTTCTCGTCCGATTGACCTGTTGCAGACGGCAGTTGGGCAGATACATTCAGCCGCGGTCGACGCGTTCCGGCGCACGCCCCCGACCGATGGGGGGTGAGGTCTGACCCGGATCCGCGAAGTGTGGATCTGTGCAAGGGCCAGTAATAGGGGAGTTAGGCATGGCTCAGGGCACCGTCAAGTGGTTCAACGCGGAGAAGGGGTACGGCTTCATCGCGGTCGACGGTGGTGCGGATGTTTTCGTCCACTACAGCGCGATCCAGATGGACGGTTACCGCACCCTGGAGGAAGGTCAGCGGGTCGATTTCGAGATCTCGCAGGGCCAGAAGGGGCCGCAGGCGGACATGGTTCGTCTGGCGACCGGCTGAAGCACGCGTCGACTAACTGCAGCGACGTTCTTCGAAGGGCCCGCACCTCCCGGGGTGCGGGCCCTTCGCCATGCCCCGGGCCGTGCGCCAAGCCATGCCCAGGCCATGCCCGGTCGTGCCCAGGCCGTGCCCGGCCCTTGTTCGCGCCGGGCAGAGCGCCCCGCCCGATACCCGAGAGCCGCTTGCACTCGCCTACCCCGAGTGCTAATCATTGGCGTTAGCACTCTGAAGGTGAGAGTGACAAAGAAGGACCGGGTCGGTGAGGCCCGCAGGCCGGGTGGGGCAAGGAACCACGAGGCAGGCGAGCCGTCCGTCGCGGGCGCGGGCGCGGTCCGAAGGAATCACCCCCAGTCCTGGAGGGACCACTTCACATGGCCAAGATCATCGCGTTCGACGAGGAGGCGCGGCGCGGCCTCGAGCGCGGCATGAACCAGCTCGCGGACGCCGTGAAGGTGACGCTCGGCCCCAAGGGCCGCAACGTCGTCCTCGAGAAGAAGTGGGGCGCCCCCACGATCACCAACGATGGTGTCTCCATCGCCAAGGAGATCGAGCTCGAGGACCCGTACGAGAAGATCGGCGCCGAGCTGGTCAAGGAAGTCGCCAAGAAGACGGACGACGTCGCCGGTGACGGTACGACCACCGCGACCGTTCTCGCCCAGGCCCTGGTCAAGGAAGGCCTGCGCAACGTAGCCGCCGGCGCCAACCCGATGGCCCTCAAGCGCGGTATCGAGAAGGCCGTCGAGGCCGTCTCCGCCGCCCTGCTTGAGCAGGCCAAGGACGTCGAGACCAAGGAGCAGATCGCCTCCACGGCCTCCATCTCCGCCGCCGACACCCAGATCGGCGAGCTCATCGCCGAGGCCATGGACAAGGTCGGCAAGGAAGGCGTCATCACCGTCGAGGAGTCCCAGACCTTCGGTCTGGAGCTGGAGCTCACCGAGGGTATGCGCTTCGACAAGGGCTACATCTCGGCGTACTTCGCCACCGACATGGAGCGTATGGAGGCCGTCCTCGACGACCCGTACATCCTGATCGCCAACTCCAAGATCTCCTCGGTCAAGGACCTGCTCCCGCTCCTGGAGAAGGTCATGCAGTCGGGCAAGCCGCTGCTGATCATCGCCGAGGACGTCGAGGGCGAGGCCCTGTCGACGCTGGTCGTCAACAAGATCCGCGGCACCTTCAAGTCCGTCGCCGTCAAGGCCCCGGGCTTCGGCGACCGCCGCAAGGCCATGCTGAACGACATCGCCATCCTCACCGGCGGCGAGGTCATCTCCGAGGAGGTCGGTCTCAAGCTCGAGAACACCTCCCTGGACCTCCTGGGCAAGGCCCGCAAGGTCGTCATCACCAAGGACGAGACCACCATCGTCGACGGCTCCGGTTCCTCGGAGCAGGTCGCGGGTCGCGTGAACCAGATCCGCGCCGAGATCGAGAACAGCGACTCGGACTACGACCGCGAGAAGCTGCAGGAGCGCCTGGCGAAGCTCGCCGGCGGTGTCGCGGTCATCAAGGCCGGTGCCGCCACCGAGGTGGAGCTCAAGGAGCGCAAGCACCGCATTGAGGACGCCGTGCGCAACGCCAAGGCGGCCGTCGAGGAGGGCATCGTCGCCGGTGGTGGCGTGGCCCTCATCCAGGCCACCGCTGTCTTCGAGAAGCTGGAGCTCGAGGGTGACGAGGCGACCGGCGCCCAGGCCGTGAAGCTCGCGCTCGAGGCCCCGCTGAAGCAGATCGCCGTCAACGCCGGCCTCGAGGGCGGCGTCGTGGTGGAGAAGGTCCGCAACCTCACCCCGGGTCACGGCCTGAACGCCGCGACCGGTGAGTACGTCGACCTGGTCGCCGAGGGCATCATCGACCCGGCGAAGGTGACGCGTTCCGCGCTGCAGAACGCCGCGTCGATCGCCGCGCTGTTCCTCACCACCGAGGCCGTCATCGCCGACAAGCCGGAGAAGGCCGCCGCGCCCGCCGGTGGCGGCATGCCGGGCGGTGACATGGACTTCTGATCGACCTCGGGGTTTCGACTCCGGTTGATCAACGTCCTTACCGAGGGCGGCACTTCCTGTTCCGACAGGGGGTGCCGCCCTCGGGCGTTTCAGGGGTTGCCGTAGGAGGAGCCGACGGCGGGCCGGCCCGTGCAGTTCGGCCCGGCGGCCGGGGCGGCGCCGAGGTGGCGGAACGGGAGGGACGGCTCGCGGGCGCCCTCGAGTGTCAGCCGATGGCGGCGGGCGCTGTAGCGGAAGCCGGCCGACCGCAGTGCCGAGACCGCCGCCCGCCCCGCCGCCGAGCCGTCGGCCCAGCGGGCCGACTCCGGGTCGAAGTGCGCGGCGAGCAGTCCGTCGGGGGCGAGCGGGCCGACCAGGTCGACGTCGGTGAGCATCGCGTCGCCGGGCAGCGCCCGGGCGGCCTCCCGTAGGGCGCGGCCCTCGCCGCGGCACGCTCCGCTGGAGGTGCCGCTGGAGCCGCGAATTGCCGTGAATTGCCGTGGATTGTCTGCCGCGCCGTCGTGGCTGGTCGCGCCCGCGCGGCGGAGCCGCATGTCGATACAGCCCCGCGCCCCTTTGGGGCGCTGCGCGTGGCCGGGGTCACAGTTGCACCCGGCGGGACGCGGAATGTGTGGGACCACATGGTCTGTTGTTTAAGTAGGTGCAACAATGCGCGCGCACATACCAACCGGTTAACAGCCCCACCCCGAGGAGCCCTCGACGTGACCGTCACCGAGACCCCCGCCTCCCGCGCGGCCCAGATCCTGTCCCGGCCGACCGTGATCAACGGCCTCACCGTCCCGAACCGCATCGCGATGGCGCCGATGACCCGCATGTTCTCCCCGGGCGGCATCCCCGGTGAGGACGTGCGCTCGTACTACGCCCGGCGCGCCGCGGCCGGTGTCGGCCTGATCGTCACCGAGGGCACCTACGTCGGCCACGACTCGGCCGGGCAGAGCAGCCGCGTTCCGCGGTTCCACGGCGAGGAGCAGTTGGCGGGCTGGGCGAAGGTCGCCGAGGACGTGCATGCGGCGGGCGGCACGATCGTCCCGCAGCTGTGGCACATCGGCATGGTGCGCAAGCAGGGCCAGCCGCCGTTCGCCGACGCCCCCGCTGTCGGTCCCTCCGGTCTGCGGATCGGCGAGAGCGAGGTCACCGGGAAGGCGATGACCCGGCAGGACCTGGACGACGTCATCGGCGCGTTCGCGCAGGCCGCCGAGGACGCCGAGCGCATCGGATTCGACGGTGTGGAGATCCACGGCGCCCACGGCTACCTGGTCGACCAGTTCCTGTGGGAGGGCACCAACCGCCGCACGGACGCGTACGGCGGTGACCCGGTCGCCCGTACGAACTTCGCCGCGGAGATCGTGGCCGCCGTACGTGAGAAGGTCTCCGCCGACTTCCCGGTCATCTTCCGCTACTCGCAGTGGAAGCAGGAGGCCTACGACGCGCGCCTCGCCGAGACCCCGGAGGAGCTGGAGGCCATCCTGACCCCGCTCGCCGCGGCCGGCGTCGACGCCTTCCACGCCTCCACCCGCCGCTACTGGATCCCGGAGTTCGAGGGTTCCGACCTCAACCTCGCGGGCTGGACGAAGAAGCTGACCGGCAAGCCCACCATCACCGTCGGCTCGGTCGGCCTCAACGGCGACTTCATCAACGCGTTCGCCGGCCAGGGCTCCGAGGTCAAGGGCATCGACGACCTCCTGGACGCCCTGGAGCGCGAGGAGTACGACATGGTCGCCGTCGGCCGCGCCCTGCTTCAGGACCCGGAGTGGGCGGCCAAGGTGCTGTCCGGCCGCGTCGACGAGCTGGCGGCCTACGACGCGGCCTCGCTGCAGACCCTGAGCTGAGCCCCAAGCCCTGAGCTGAGCTCCAACCCCCAGCAGGGCCCAACGCGTCGCTATCGTCGGAGAGATGAGGATCCTTCATCTCTCCGACACCCATCTGGAGCGCTCCGACGCTCCCAACCGGCAGGGCGTCAACGCCACCGACTCACTGCGGCTGATGCTCGCCGAGCTACGGCACCAGCGGGACGTCGACGCGATCGTGGTCACCGGCGACCTCGCGAACGACGGCGCGGTAGAGGCGTACACGGCCCTCGAGGAACTGGTGGGCGACTTCGCACGGAGCCTCGGCGCACCGGTGTTCTACACGACGGGCAACCATGACGAGCGCGGCGCCTTCGGCAAGGTGCTGGGCAGCGGGCACGCGGCCCCGGAGGCGGTCCTGGGCTCGGGGGACGCGGAGCGGGCGGCCGTGAGCACCGTCGGCGGCTGGCGGTTCGTGACGCTGGACTCGCTGGTGCCGGGGAAGGTGTACGGCCAGGTGAGCGCGGGTCAACTGGACTGGTTGCGGGGGGTGTTGAGCACCCCGGCCGAGCGGGGCACCGTCCTCGCCTTCCACCACCCGCCGATCGCCCTCGACATCTCGGCGACCCAGCCGCACTTCGGCCTGCGCGACCCGGGCGAACTGGCGGCGGCGATCCGGGGCAGTGACGTACGGGTCGTCCTGACCGGGCACTACCACCTCCAGCTCCTCGGTTTCCTGGCGTCGGTGCCGGTCTGGGTCACCCCCGGCGTGGTGAACCGCATCGACCTGACGACCGCGCCCGGCACGGAGCGGGCGGTGCGCGGGGCGTCGGCGTCGCTGGTGGAGCTGGGTGGTGCGGAGGGGCCGATGTTCCATACCTTCCATGCGCGGGATCCCCGGGCGCACGAGACGGTGTACGAGCTGGACGAGGAACGGATGCGGACATTCGTGGAGCGGGAGGCGTGACCTGTCTGGTTTGAGTAAGTCAATCACCTGACTTAAAGTTGCCTCGGTCAATCACGCGGGAAGGGTGCCTGTGCCCTTCCCGCTCGTACGCCGACGGAGGCCCCGCCATGTCCGAAAGCCCCGCCCCTCCTGCCGAGGCCACGGGTGCCGCCCCGCCGCGGACGAACGCCGTGGTGGCGGTGCTGGCCTTCGCCGGGATCGTCGTCTCGCTGATGCAGACCCTGGTCATCCCGATCGTCCCGGAGCTGCCCAGGCTGCTCGACGCCCCGGCGTCGGACACCGCCTGGGCGGTCACGGCGACGCTGCTCGCGGCGGCCGTGGCGACCCCGGTGATGGGGCGGCTCGGCGACATGTACGGCAAGCGGCGGATGCTGCTGGTCAGCGTCGTGCTGCTGGTGAGCGGCTCGGTGGTCTGCGCCCTGAGCGACTCGCTGGTCCCGATGATCGTCGGACGGGTGCTCCAGGGGCTGGCCTCCGGTGTGATCCCGCTCGGCATCAGCATCATGCGCGACGAACTGCCCGCCGAGCGCCTCGGCTCCGCGACCGCCCTGATGAGCGCCTCGCTCGGCATCGGCGGCGCGCTCGGGCTGCCCGCCGCCGCGCTCATCGCGGACAACTTCGACTGGCACGTGCTGTTCTGGACGTCGGCCGGCATGGGTGTCGTCGCGCTGGGGTGCGTGCTGCTGGTGGTGCCCGAGTCGAAGGTGCGCACCGGCGGGCGCTTCGACCTCGTCGGCGGCATAGGCATGGCGACCGGCCTGGTCTGTCTGCTCCTCGGCATCTCCAAGGGCGCCGACTGGGGCTGGAGCAGCGGTACGACGCTAGGGCTGTTCGCGGCGGCCGTGGTGATCCTGCCGGCGTGGGGCTGGTGGGAGCTGCGGACCGAGCAGCCGCTGGTCGACCTCCGTACGACGGCCCGCCGTCAGGTGCTGGTCACCAACCTGGCCTCGATCGCGGTCGGTTTCGCGATGTTCGCGATGAGCCTGGTCATCCCGCAGCTCCTCCAGCTCCCCGCGCAGACCGGCTACGGTCTCGGTAAGTCGATGCTGGTGGCGGGCCTGTGCATGGCGCCCTCGGGTCTGGTCATGATGGCCACGGCCCCGGTGTCCGCGGCGATCTCCCGGGCCAAGGGCCCGAAGGTCACCCTCATGATCGGCGTCCTGATCGTGGCCGCCGGCTACAGCCTCAACATCGTCCTGATGTCCGAGGTCTGGCACTTCGTCCTGGTGGCCTGCGTCATCGGCGCCGGCGTCGGCTTCGGCTACGGCTCGATGCCCGCGCTCATCATGAGCGCCGTACCCGCGTCGGAGACGGCCGCCGCGAACAGCCTCAACACGCTGATGCGGTCCCTCGGCACGTCCACGGCGAGCGCGGTCGCGGGCGTGATCCTCGCCCAGATGACGACGGACCTCGGCGGGTACGCCCTGCCGTCCGAGAACGCCTTCAAGGTGGTCCTGGCGGTGGGCGCCGGGGCGGCGCTGCTGGCCTTCGTGGTGGCGTCGTTCATCCCGCGGCAGGCGGTGGCCGCCGCCGGGGAGCCGGTGGCGGAGGGCGCGGCGGAGCAGGTGGGGGCGACGGCGAAGTCGTAAGGCGACAGAGGTTGTCGTAAGGCGACAGAGGTTGTCGCAGGGCGACAGAGGTTGCGGAGGCCGTACGGAGTTGAAAGCCGTACGGCCTCTACAGGTTCCCCAACGGCTCGATGTCGACCTTCACCGGCGTGCCCCACACACGCAGCACCTCGTAGTCGGTGAACTCGTGCACGAGCCGGTAGGCCATGGCGGGGCGCGGGCCGCGGCGCTGGGCGGCGAGATACAGCTCGGCCTCCCGCCGATCCCGCCGCGGGGTGCCGCAGAGCTGCCACTCCTGGCCGTTCCACAGCTCCGGCAGCCAGCGCTGCTGGGGCTGGGGGCGGTCGGCGCGGACGCCGTAGCGGGAGGGGGCGGTCTCGGTGGTGTGCGGGGGTACGGGACCGCCGCTGTACTCGGCACGGCGGGCGGCTCGGCGGCGGGTTTCGCAGAGCAGGCAGAGGTCGTGGGCGTTCTCGTCGACCGGGCCGTTCGGGTGCTCGGGGCAGCGGGTGGTGGGGGCGGCGCCGGCGACGCTCTCGTCGAGGAGGTCGAGGGCGCGGCGGAGGTCGGCCTTGACCTCGTGGAGTCTGGCGTCCGGGGTGTCGGCGGTGAGGGCCTCGCCGTGCTCGCCGAGGAGACGGAGGGCTCGGCCGAGGGCGGTCAGTTGGGCGTGGTTCATGGGGTGGCTCCGGGGCTTGGCGGGGGCCCCGTCAAGGGCTACGGCCGACCTTCAGCATGCACCTTGGAGGTTCGTTGCCTCCAACTGGGCCATGAACTCGTCGTGGGACAGCGCCGGACCGGACGGAGCCGCCTGACGAGCGCGCGCTTCGGCGATGGCGGCTTCGTCGAGCAGGCATGGCAGCTTGTCCAATGGGTCCATGCGGCCGCTTCGTCACGTTGCCCAGTAGTCGCCGTCCGGCAGTTCGACCCAGTGGTCCGGCGGGCCGAGGACCGCGCGGGCGTCGGTCGGGCGCAGGCCGGCGTACGCGAGCGAGTAGGCCACCGCGTGGTGGCAGTAGACGTACGAGAACAGGACCTCTTCCGGGCTCTCCTCCGGGTACGGGCCGCCGCCCGGGTGCAGGTCCCAGCCCTCGCCCGCACCGTCGCGGTGGATGCTGCCCTGGTTCCCGCTCTTGGGGTTGGCGTACAGGCCGTAGGAGACGGTGCCTGCGGAGAGGCGGGTGTGTATGCCCGGCATCGAAGGGCCGTATCCCCATGGCTGGGTGACGACGCAGCCGCCCGGCACGGTCGTCACGCCGACGAGTCGCAGGGTCTCGTCCAGGTCGTGGTCGAACGGGTCCGCCAGTATGTCCTCGATCAATTCGCCGTCGGCCGGGGTCGCCTCCAGGCGGCGTATCGCCTCCTCGGCGTCGATCCCGCCCACGGCCGCCAGGCCCAGGCCGTCGTAGTAGAAGTCACCGAGGGCCGCGATCAGCCGTCGGCCCTCCTCCGCCACCGCGCGCTCCGCCTGCGACAGACCCGGCTGAGTCTCGGACAGGTCGAACAGGTCCGGCTCCGGCCCGGCGAGACTCAGCCGTCCCGGCGTCCAGCCGCCGTATCCGACCCACTCCGGGTCGGCTCCGGCGGCGGCCAGCGCTCGCGCGTTCTCCGTACGGCCCGCCACCACCGCGTCCCACAGTGCGGTCGTTCCGTTCTCCAGCGCGTCCACGTCCGCCACGCGCCGGGCCAGTTCCGCGACGACCTCGGGTGAGCCGAACACCGCGGCGCGATGCAGGGGCCGTGAGCCTCCGACGCCCCACCTCTCCGGATCGGCCCCGGCGTCCAGGCGGCGCGTCACGTCCTTGTGGTCCTGCCAGCCGCGATAGTCCATGCCGGTCCAGCCGCCGGCGTCCCGCCCCGTCATCCCATGCCCCCTCCAGCCCGCCGATCTCCGTACCCGAACCATCGCAGACACCACTGACAACGGTGCGGCGTCCTTCGGCGGCAAGGGGGCGGTGAGAGGTGCGTACGCCTACCGGGCCTTCACGTCCTCGGCGAATGTGGCCCATGCCTCTGCCCGGAACGCGAGCTTCGGGCCGTGGGGGTTCTTGGAGTCGCGGACGGGGACGAGGGTGGGGTTCGAGCCCCGAACCGCCTCGCGGGCGACGCGGAGCCCGAGGCCGGCTCAGCCCATGCTCTTCGCGCCGTCCAGGGACTCCCGGATGATGTCGGCGTGGCCGGCGTGCTGGGCGGTCTCGGCGATGATGTGCAGCAGGACCCTGCGGGCCGACCACTGGGCGCCGGGTTCGTTCCAGGGGGCCTTGGGCAGCGGGTGGGCGGCGTTCAGGTCGGGCAGGGCGGTGACCAACTCGTCGGTGCGGCGGGCCACTTCGGCGTAGTCGGCCAGGACGCCCTCCAGTGTCTCGCCGGGCAGCATGCGGAACTCGTCGGCGCGCTTGGCGAAGTCGGCCTCGGTCATGGCGGTGAAGTCGGGCATGGCCGACGGTCCGTGCTGGATGAAGTCCGCCCAGTTCCGTTCCACCGACGCGACGTGTTTGATCAGGCCGCCGAGGCACAGCTCGCCGGCGGTGGTCCGCAGCCCGGCCTGCTCGTCGGTGAGGTCGCGGGTGGTGAAGCGCAGGAAGTGGCGGTGCTTGGCCAGTGCTTCGAGGAGGTCGGTGCGCTCGTCCGAGGCGGTGGCGGCGGCAGCGGTGGCGGTGTTGGGCGTGGTGTCCTGCATGGTCTCGGCCTCCATGGATTGCTGTTCCATCGGTCGAGACCCACGCTAGGAGCCATTGAGGTCAGATTCTGACCTCAATGGCCCGGCAAATCGATGGTGTGTCGGTTCAGGCCGCCGTCGACCTCTGCTCGGTACGGCTGCGGGGGCGGACGGTCATCCGCAGCGTGCGCGGTCGTACGGTGAGCCGGGCGACGGGACGGACGACCTGGCCCTCGGCGAGTTCCAGCCGCACCGACCGCAGGATGGTCGCGAGCGCCGTGTTCAGCTCGGTGAGGGCGAGGCGGTCTCCCATGCACTTGTGCTTGCCTTCCCCGAAGGGCAGGAACGCGCCCGGCGGAGGCATCGCAGTGCCGTCCCACCGGTCCGGGTCGAAGGTGAGCGGGTCGGGGTAGAGCTCGGGGTCGCGGTGCAGGGCCTGCTGGCAGTAGGCGAGTTCGGTGCCGGCGGGCAGGGTCCACTCGCCGAGCCGGGTCTCGGCGATGGTGCGGCGGGTGACGAGCCAGCCGGGGTGGTGCAGCCGCAGGGCCTCGGTGATCACGCGGTTCAGGTACGGCAGGCGGGTCAGGTCGTCGAGCGTGACCGGCCGTTCGCCGAGGACGTCGTCCAGCTCGGCCAGGACGCGGGATTCGATGTCGGGGTTGCGGGCGAGTTCGTACAGGGTCCAGGACAGGACGGACGCGGTGGTCTCGGTGCCGGCCACGGCCAGGGTGAGTATCTCGGAGGAGATCTGATGCCCGGTCAGCGGTTCGCCGGTCTCCTCGTCCTTGGCACGCAGCAGCATGGACAGCATGTCCCCGGTGTCGTGCCCGGAGGCCTGAAGCTCGTCGACGGCGGTGTTGATGGTGGCGCGTACGCCGGCACAGGCCTGGTCGAAGCGGCGGTTGAAGGGCAGCGGCAGCCGCTCGACCCAGTCGGGCAGCATCATGCGGGTGCCGATGCCGTGCATCAGCACCGACAGGTCGCTGCGCAACTGGCGGAACGTGGTCTCGTCCAGGCTGCCGGAGAACACCGTCTTCGCCAGCATGTCGAGACTGAGCCGCACCATCGCCTCGCGCACCTCGAGGGTCCGGCCGGGTTCCCAGCCGGCGACCATGGCCGTCGCCTCGGCGCGCATGATGTCGACATACCGGGTGATCTCGGTGTGGGCGAAGGCCGGCTGCAACTGTCGGCGCTTGCGTACGTGGGGCCGGCCGGCGGCGGTGACGACACTGTCGCCCAGCAACTGGCCCAGCTTGTCGTAGAGCCGGCCCTTGTCGAGGCTCGGGGCGAGCGCCTTGAGCATCTGGTGGATCAGGGCGGGGTCCTGCACCACGATGGTCCGCGTCCCGGGTTGCAGGACGATCTCGATCAGCGGTTCCCGTGTCTCACGCAGCGAGGCGATGAAACCCAGGTTGTCGCGCATCTTCAGAGCGTGGCCGATCAGCGGAAACGATCCTGCGGCCCGAGGTATGGGGGGAGGCGCAGTGGACGTCACGGGTCATCCCTTCTCGGCAATCATGGGCGCCCTATGACTTCCCTGAACTTTCCCCAACGCAATCCCGTAGTGAACGTGTCCTGCGCCACGTGGGACGAGCTGGTCGGGTGGGAGGGGGGAGCCCCTCCCACCCGACCTCCGGTCAGCCGAGCTTGGCCGCCTGCGCCTCGATGACGGCGGTCGGCTGCTCGAACGCCTCGCCCCGGGTGACCGCCGCGATGTTGAAGGACGAGAATCCCGCGAGCGTGGTGCCCTGCCGGAAGACGACGACCTTGGTCTCGGCGGGGGTGCCGCCCGTCTTCGTCGCCACCGTCCAGGCGACGGCGTCCTCGCCTGCCGAGAGCTTCTCCTCGGTGACCTTCGTGACCTGCTGCTTCTCCCCGTCGATCGTCATGGAGAAGCCCCCGGCGCACTTCTTGCCCGCCTCCCGCAGCGTGGCGAGGGTCTGCTCGGCGCCGTCGGCCTCGTAGGACCAGAGGGAGGCCATCGTCTTGGTGATGTCGAGCGAGTCGAGCGTCGCCTGCTCGGCCTCCTCCTCCGTCATCTCCGCGAGCTCCTCCATCGAGGGCATGTCCTTCTTGGCCGCCTCGGGCTCCTGGACCACGAGCCGCTGGACGCTCGACGCCGGCTTGCTCGCCGGCAGGGCCGACAGCGCCTGGCCGACGGGCTCGCACTCGGCCTTCTCGACGGACACCGCACCGGGCTCGAAGACGTCGTCCTTCCCCGGCACCGTGATCTTGTGGCCCTCGACATCGCCCTTGGCGACGACGAGCTTCTCCAGTTCGGCGGCGGTGAGCGCCTTCGCCGAAGACTGCTCGGACTGGGTGCCACCCTTCGTCTCCTTGTCCCCGCCTGCCTCCTCGCCGCCACCGCAGGCGGTGACCAGAAGGGCGAGGGAGACCGCGGAAGCGGTCAGGACGGTACGACGAATGGCTGTGGCTGACATGGTGTATCTCCCGTACTCAACGCCCTGCGCCCGGTTGCGGCGCGGAGCTCACGCACGAAAGACCAACGTGACCGGGGCAGGGTTGTGCGCGACCTGCGGGGTTTCTGTGGCTGCCTTGACGCCGGTGACGACAACCGGGAGGGTGCCGCGTCAGGCCGACTCGGCGGCGCGGCTCAGTCGGTCGTACTGCTCCCGGCCGAGGCGTACGGCGTCCGCCCCGAGGTTCTCCTCCAGGTGCGCGACGCTCGACGTCCCCGGAATCGGCAGGATCACCGGGGAGTGGGCGAGGAGCCAGGCGAGAGCGACCTGGGTGGGTGTGGCGTCGAGTTCCGCGGCCACCGCGGCGATGTCCGCCGACCTCCCCCCGGACGCGCCCGCCGCCACCGGCCGCCACGGCAGGAAGGCGATGCCCGCCGCCTCACAGGCCTTCAGCACGGGTTCGTGCTCACGGTCCAGGACGTTGTACCGGTTCTGGACACTCGCGATCTCCACGACCGCCCGCGCCTCGGCCAGCTCGTCGGCCGTCAGCTCCGACAGGCCGATCCGGCCGATCTTGCCCTCGTCGCGCAGGTCGCGAAGTGCGCCGAGCTGGTCGGCGAGCGGGACGCCCGGGTCGAGGCGGTGGAGCTGGAGCAGCTCGATACGGTCCAGGCGCAGCCGGCGTAGAGCCTCGTCGACCTGCCCGCGCAGATCGTCCGGCGCGCCCGCGTGCCGCCAGCCCTCACCGGACGTCGTCTGCCGGAAGCCGACCTTCGTGGCGATCACGAGCCCTTCCGGGTACGGGTGCAGGGCCTCGGCGAGGAGATCCTCGTTCGCTCCCCAGCCGTACAGGTGCGCCGTGTCGACCAGCGTGACACCCAGTTCGACCGCGCGCCGGGCGACCGCGACGCAGGCCGCGTGCTCCTCGGCGGATTGGGGCCGCAGGTGCATGGCCCCGAACCCGAGCCGTCGTACTGCCAGATCGCCGCCGATGAGGAACGTCGTAGCTGCCGTCATACGGGCACGCTAACAACGGAGTTGACTCAGCCGCCCGCCGTTTTCAGCGCCGCCCGAAGGTGGCCGTCCGCCTCGGACAGGAGCCCCGTCGCCGTGGGTCCGTCCACATCCGCCAGCAGCACCAGGATCGCCGTCTTCACCTCGCCGCCCGCCTCGGTCAGGGCCCGCTCGATGTCGGCGTCGGCCGCGCCGGTGGCCAGGGCGACGATACGGCGGGAGCGGGCGCGCAGCTTGTCGTTGGAGGCGCGGACGTCGACCATCAGGTTCCCGTACGTCTTGCCCAGGCGGATCATCGTGATCGTCGAGAGCATGTTGAGGACCAGCTTCTGCGCGGTGCCGGCCTTGAGCCGGGTCGAGCCGGTCAGCAGCTCCGGGCCCACGACGATCTCGATGCCGTGCTCGGCCGCCGCGGCGAGGGCGCTGTCCGGGTTGCAGGACAGCCCGACCGTCAACGCGCCGTGCGCCCGGGCGTGTTCGACCGCGCCGATCGCGTACGGGGTGCGCCCGGACGCGGAGATGCCGACGACCGTGTCGGCGGGGGTCAGCTCCAGGGCGTCGAGGTCGGCCCGGGCCAGCGCCGCGGAGTCCTCGGCGCCTTCGACGGAGGTCACCATGGCCTCCGGTCCGCCCGCAATGAGCCCGACGACCTGGTCCGGGTCGGTGTTGAAGGTGGGCGGGCACTCGGAGGCATCGAGCACGCCGAGCCGACCGGCCGTGCCCGCGCCCGCGTACACCAGACGCCCGCCCCGGCCCATCCGCTCCGCGATGGCGTCGATGGCGGCGGCGATCTCGGGAAGGCGCTGCGCGACGGCGGTGGGGACGGCCGCGTCCTCGCCGTTCATGAGCCGGGCGATGTCGAGGGTGGGGAGCTGATCGATCTCGGCGAGCTCGGGGCGGAAGGCCTCGGTGGTCAGGGTCTCCAACTCGGCGCGGAGGTCACGGGGGTTGGATGTAGAGGTCATGAGGGAAGCCGCTCTTTCCAGTTTCCGGTGTGCTGTCCAACCCAAGGGGCGCGGGGCTGTATCGATATGCGGCTCCGCCGCGTGGGCGCGACCAGCCACAGCGAACCCGCACAGTACCCACAACCGTCAGGCCTACGGTCTATCTACGATGCCGATGCGCCAGCGCCTCGTAAGACGCGGCCAACGCAGGCGCCGCCGTCTCGTAGGTCCGCTGAGCAACCCCCACGAACAAACAGTCCACCACCAGCAACTGACTGGTCCGCGACGACATCGCCGCAGGCCGCAACTCACTCTCCCGAGCCGTGGACGTCGTAAGGATGTGATCGGCGTACTGGGTGACGGGCCCGTCCGGCCGCCCGGTGATGGCAACCGTCGTGGCGCCGTGCTCGAAGGCGACCCGCAGCGGTTCGATCACGTCCCCGGTGGAGCCGGAATGCGTGATCGCGATCGCCACGTCACCCGCCCGCAACTGCACCGCGTTCGTCACGGCGAGATGCGGATCGCTGTGCGCCTGGGCTATCAGCCCTATCCGCAGCAGCTTCTGCGCGAGGTCCTGGGCGACCAGCCCGGACGCGCCGACGCCGTACACATCGATACGGCGGGCAACGGCGGCGGCCGACACCGCCGCTCCCAGTTGGCCCGTGTCGAGCCCGGCGGCCGTGTCGGCGAGGGTCTGCTGCTCGTCGTAGGCGAGCTTGGCGACCACGTCCGCGATCGGGTCGTCCACCGCGATGTCGGTGGTGATGGCCGGGGCGCGGCCCGACTGCTGCTGGGCGGCGAGGCCGGCGAGGGCGAGGCGCAGGTCGCGGTAGCCGGGGTAGCCGAGGAGGCGGGCGGTGCGCACGACGGTGGCCTCGCTGGTGCCGGTGTGTTCGGCGAGGCCGGTGACGGTGAGGGCCGAGCAGCCCGCCGGGTCGTTCGCGACCGCTTCGGCGACGCGCTGCATGGAGCGGGTCATCGACGGGGCGAGCGTGCGCACCTTGGCCGCGAGGGCGGCGGGCGCGGGCGGGGGTCCGCCAGGGCCGCTGCCGAAACTTTCCTTCACATCCCGGGTCACAAGTGAAAGATATTTTCGGCTCGGCGTCGTGGTCAAGAGTGCGCACAATGGGTCCATGGAACCCATCAGTCCGCTGGAGCAGGCGCTGCACACGGCCCGCGCCCTCGTACTCGCCGACCTGGTCGCGGGCGAGGTCGCCGAGGCGGACGTCGTCTCGCTGGTCGAGGAGTCCGTCGTACAGCGGCGCTGGTGGGTGGAGCAGTGGCCGGACGGCGTGGCGTACGTGGCCGGGCTCGTCGCCCAGGACGTGCAGGACGCGCTGCTGGACAAGTACGGCCGCTGGCCGCTGTGTCCGGTGTGCCGCTCCGGAGACCCGCACGCGCTGGACGTCGAGCCGGAGCTGGGCCCCGATCCGCACTGGGTGTGCCACGAGGCGGGGGTGAAGGTCGCGGCGGTGGGGGCGCTCGGGTCCGCCGGCGCGGGCGGCGGGCCGGCCTCGTGACGGAAGCCGCGACAAGAGCCGCGACGGAAGCCGTGACGCCGTGACGATCTACATCGACCCGCCGACCTGGCCCGGACACGGGCGGATGTGGTCGCACCTCGTGAGCGACGTGTCGTACGACGAACTGCACACGTTCGCCGAGGAGTTGGGCGTGCCGCGCCGGGCCTTCGAGCGGGACCACTACGACATCCCCTCCCATCGGTACGCCGACGCGGTGCGCGCGGGTGCCGTGGAGGTCAGCAGCCGTGAGGTGGTGCGGCTGTTGCAGGGGTCGGGGTTGCGCAGGCCGAAGGGGCGAGGACTGGGCTGACGCCCCCTCGCCCCCTCACTGCCTCGCCCCTGGCTTCTCGCCCCTCGGCGCCCGCGCTTACGCGAACTGACCGGGCTGGTAGCTCCCCGCGGGCTGCTGGATCATGACGTTCAGCCGGTTGTAGGTGTTGATCATGGCGATCAGGATCACCAGCGCGGCGAGCTGCTCCTCGTCGTAGTGCTTGGCGGCGTTCTCCCAGATCTCGTCCGAGACCCCGCCGGCCGCGTCCGCGATACGGGTGCCCGCCTCCGTGAGTTCCAGGGCGGCGCGCTCGGCCTCGGTGAAACAGGTGGCCTCCCGCCAGGCGGCGACGAGGTTGAGGCGCAGCCAGTCCTCGCCGGCCGCCACCGCGTCCTTGCTGTGCATGTCGGTGCAGAAGCCGCAGCCGTTGATCTGGCTGGCGCGGAGCGTCACCAGGTGCTGTGTGCTGAGCGGCAGCGGCGAGTCGTGCACCACCTTGCCGGCCGAGGCGAAGTGCTTGATGACCTTGCCGGCGATCGGGTTCTCGAAGAGGTTCAGACGGGCGCTCATGGCCAACTCCCTGCCGTTGTCGTCGGTTACACAGCTATGACGGAACGGCTCGGCAGGATGTGACGTGAGTCGTGGCCCTTCGAACGTGATGTGGGTCACGCATGCGTGGTCCGGTGCATGGGATACCAGGAGTCGCCGGAGGGCCGCGGAGGGTCGGCCAGGTTCCAGCTCCACGAGAGGGTCGGCGTGATGCGCAGGTAGTGCCCGGGACCCACCATGCCGGCCCGCTGCACGGGCCCGTCCGCGACGCCGTACACCCGGATGCCGCGGGCGGTGAACGGCTCGATGGAGAGCAGTTCGTCCACGACGAAGGCCACTTTGTCGCGGCCGTGCCCGACGTTGCGGAACTTACGGGTGCGGAGCACCTCCGCGCGCGGCCCGCCCACCCAGAAGTGCGTGCCGTCGAACTCCAGGGCCACCGGCACCACATCGGGCTGCCCGTCCGTGCAGAGACTGGCGAACCGGGCGAGCGGGTTCGCGTACAGGTAGGCGGTCTCCTCGTCGGTGAACGACATGGCGGGCGGGCTCCCTCCGGCGCTGCGGGGTCGGTTCGCCCCAGGCTAGGCCTCCGAGAGCCGCCCCCTGCGGATGTACAGCTGAAGCGTCCGGTCCATGTCCCGCTCCTCGTGTGCCGTCCGCTCCTCCTCCACGGTCGCCCGTACGTACCCCGCGCGCGTGGCGACGCCCTGCGACGGGAGGTTGTCGGTCTCTATCGCCGCGACGAGGAGCTGTACGTCGTCCCTGGCCAGGGCGTGTTCGGAGAGGGCGCGCAGGGCCTCGGTCGCGTAGCCGTGGCCGCGGGCGGCCTCGGCGAGGTCGTAGCCGACCTCGGCGTGGCCCTGCTCGTCCGGTGCGCCGTGGAAGCCCATGCCGCCGATCGCGCGGCCGTCCTCGCGCCGTACGAGGACGAACAGCCCCCATTCGGGCCGGTGCACCCCCTCCTCGTACGCCTTCACCATCATCCCCGCGGCCTCGCGCGTCCCGTCGAAGGGCCCGCCCTCGACCCACTCGAAGCCGCCGTCGCCGCCGGTGCGGAGGTCGGCGGCGGATGCGGGGGTGACGCCCTGGAGGGTGAGGCGGTCGCCGGGGATGACGAGGTTGTTGCGCCAGCGCCACTCGGTGACGGGCGCGCGGCCGGGCAGATCACCGCGGCCGGTGGCCCACAGCAGGGTGGTCCAGGGGGTGGGGCCGGGCTGGATGTGCGGGAAGAGCGTCGTGAGTACGAACTCGGCCAGTTCGGCGGCTGGTTCGTACCTCAGGCCGAGCCCTTCGGCGATGTCGTGCGTGTGCAGCAGCACCTCCGCGACGCCCATCGCGGCGAAGCCCTCGCGGTTCGCGCTGCGGAAGGGGTAGGGGTGGAAGGCGCGCACCTCGCGGGGTGTGGTGCGGATGGTGGCGGTGAGGAGGGCTCCGGTCGTCTCGATGACGTGGAGGAGTCCCTCGTTGCTTGTGCCCTCGTCGAGGGTGATTTCGAACGGGACGTAGGCGTCCTGGGCGCGTCCGGCCAGGTTGGCGGCGTAGGCGATGAGGTCTTCGGCGATGTGGAACGCGGTGGCGTGGCAGTCCCACTCCAGCCGCCCGGCTCGGACGGCCGTCCAGTCCCGGTCGGCCGCCGTCCGCAGCACTGCCACGCAGCCTGCCACGGCTTCCTGCACGCGTTCCCCGCTGATGTCTCGCATGCCGTGCAGGCTACGGCGGCGGGCTGTTCACGGCGACAGCATTTCCAGCTCGCCGGCGAGGTTGTAGCGGGCGGTGGCCTCCCACGCCTGCTTCCCGTGCGGGGTGCTGAACAGGCTTGGCAGGGCGAGGAGTTGGCGCAGGATCGTGGCGCGGCCCTCGCGGAAGGCGTCGTTCGGCACGAAGTGGTACTCCTCGCGGACGGCGGCCGTGTAGGCGGCGTACGTGGAGGGCGGCGCGGCGAGAATCGCGAGGTCAGCGTCGCACAGGACCTGGCCGTTGCGGTCGTCCGGCGCCGGGGCGTGGGTGGTGGTGAGGCGGACGAGACGGGCCACCTCGGCGGTCCGCTCCGCGGGGACACCGGCCTCCGGGAGGGCGCGTTCGGCGAGACGGGCGGAGCGCTCCTCGTTCTCCGACCGGTCGGGCAGGTACACGGCGTCGTGGAACCAGGCGGCGAGGCGCACGGCGTCCGGATCGTCGGCGTGCTCGGCCAGCTCGTCGACGCGGTCCAGGACCGCGGTGAGGTGGGTGAGCGTGTGGTAGTGGCGCTGCGGCTCCTGCCAGCGGGTGAGGAGGTTGTCGGCGTACGGGGCCGGGTCGGGGGCCGGTTCGGTGGTGGCGGATGCGGCGGATGCGGCGGATGCGGCGGATGCGGCGGAGGAGCGGGCTGCGGTCAGGGCTTGGGCGAAGCGGGTGCGCAGGGCGTCGAGATCGGCCATGGCGTCATTGTGGCGGGTGGGTTCGGTCGCCGGCGCGTCGGTGTTCTCCCGGGCGCGCGCCGAGCCACCTAGCGTGGGGACCATGACTTCTGCTGACGTGCACGACGTACGGGATCCCGAGCTGCCGGGACGGTTGCTGGTCGTCGAGCGGGACGCACTGGTTCCGTTGCTGCGCGCGCGGTCGGACGCCGACTTCGCGCTGCCCACCGTCGCGTGTCCGGGGTGGTCGGTGCGGGATGTGCTGGCGCACTGTTCGGCCGCGTTGATGCGGGTCGTGGAGCACCGCTTCGAGGAGGGCGTGTTCTCGCCCGAGTCCAACGACCGCGACATCGCCGAGCGGGCCGACTGGACCAACGCGCGGGTCGTCGACGAGCTGGAGCGCGGGATGACCGAGGCCGGCCCGGTGATCGCCAAGGCGGGCGGGGCGCTGGACGGCATCGCGCTCGGGATGGGGGTCCCCCCACGCCTTTGAGGCAGTGGGGGAGGGTGCACGCCGGTGATGTACGAGAGGTGCTGGGGGAGCCGGGGGCGTATGCCGGGGCCGGTCTGCCGGATGCGCTGCGGCTGCTGGTCCGGCTGACCCGGGAGCGGCGGCACATCCCGCTCCACGCCGACCTGGACGACGTCGACGAGCCCCTGCGCCTGGGCGAGCCGACGGCCCCACGTCCGCCCGCGCGCTACATCGGCGACGCCGCCACCCTCGTACGGCTCTGTGCGGGGCGGCCGGCGGAGGGGGCGTCGTACGAGCTGGCGGGAGCGGAGGCGAGGGAGCTGAACATCTTCGGGTGACCCGCGCGATTCGCGCCAAGTGGGTGGGCCTCCTCCGCGACGGCTTCTCCAACCCGTACCCTGGGATTGGACTAGACCTGTAGCCGCCGTCGAATGCCGAGGAATGGGGTCCCATGAGCAAGCGTGCAGTCCTGGAGGTGATCGCCCTCGGGGTCGAGGACGCGGTCGCCGCCCAGGCCGGGGGTGCGGATCGGCTCGAACTGGTCACCGACATGGCGGCCGACGGGCTGACCCCGCCGGTCGAGACCTTCGCCGGGATCCGCGCCGCCGTCGGCATCGACCTGCGCGTGATGCTGCGGCTCGCGGACGGCTTCGGGGCCGGGGATGTCGACCGGCTGGTCCGGACGGTTCGCGAGATGCGGGGCGCCGGGGCCGACGAGTTCGTGCTCGGGTTCCTCGATGCCGACGGGGGGCTGGACCTCGCGGCCGTCGAGCGGGTGGTGGGCGCGCTGGACGGCTGCCGCTGGACCTTCCACCGCGCCATCGACCGGTCCGCCGACCGGGACGCGCTGCGCAAGCAGCTGGACGGGATGCCGGGACTGGACACGTACCTCACGGCCGGTTCGGCGGCGGGCGTGGACGACGGGCTTCCCACGTTGCTCGCGGAGGCGGCACGGGGTGGGGAGCCCGGGTACGAGCAGCGGATTCTGGTGGGAGGCGGGCTGCGGCTCGACCATGTGCCGGGGCTGCTGGCCGCCGGGATCGACGCGTTTCACATCGGTGGGGCGGCGAGGCCCGGGGGGTGGGACGGCCCGGTGTCCGTCGAGGCCGTGGCGGAGTGGCGGGCTGTGCTGGACGGGGTGGCGTAGGCGGGCGGCGCCAAGGCCGGCTGCAACGCCCTTGGGGGCGCGGGGAACTGCTTCCCGGCCGTGAAGGGTGCCGGCTCGCGCGGGTACCGGTATCGCCGGGTCGGCGCCTTCTGGACGGGCGTGGCATGGCCTTGTCACAATTTGCGGATGACAAGTGGATTCTCGGCTGAAACGCCGTCGATCGACGGCAGCGCGCACCTGTTGCTCGAGATCGCGTCCCTGCTCCATGCGGGCCGCCTCGACGGAGACGCCGGCACGATGGCGCGCGCACCCCGCTCGCATCCCGAAGTCGGCCGGAAGGTCGACGAGTTCGCGCGCTTCGCGGACGACCAGTACCAGGACCTGGTGACCCTGCTGACCGCGCTGTCCACGAAACTGCGTGCCACGGGTTCGGCGTATGTACAGGTGAACGGCACGGTCCAGGCCGACCTGGACCGCATTCTCACTGACGGCCGATTTGTGGCCCCGAAGGACCGGTGACCGAGACCGCCATGACGTACCACGCCGATGTGGAGTTCCTGGAGGACTGCAACCCCGCGCTGATCGAGCGCAACGCCCAGGAGTTCACCCGCATGCGGGATCTGCTGGACTCCGTCGAGGACCCGGTGAAACGGGCGAAGGACGGCACCCGGTGGGAGAGCGTGCACCGGGAGTCCTACGACGAGCGGTTGGTGCAGGTCGCCTCCCTGGTCCGAGGGCTGTCCGACGGCTTCGGGAAGGCGCGCAACGCCCTGCTCGGATACGCGGACGCGGTGACGGACGCCAAGCAGCACCTGGAGACCGGCATCCACCACGAGGCGCGCCTCGATGCGTTGGTCGCCTCGGTGGCGACGGCCATCACCCGTACCGCGCAGGCCGCCGAACCGATGCGGCGGTGGGAGGACATCCGTGAGACCACGGGGTTCCTCGACTGGATCGCCGAGATAGGGGTGGACGCGGACTCCATCCGGGAGGACGCCGAGCGCGAGTACAGCGCGGCGGAGGCGGCCTTCTCCCGTGCCCGGACCCTTGAGGAGAACGCACGCCGGGACTGCCTGGGGCGGCTGCAGACGGCGTACGCCGACCTGCCGGACTTCCGGGGCGGCGACTTCAAGGACGGTCAGGACGTCATCGGCTGGATCGCCCCCATGATCGAGGAGGCGGCCCAGGCCGCCAGGATGGACGACGACACCCGGCTGCCGGGCGGCGACCTGCGCAAGAACCCGTTCCCCGGCGCCGGCGACGCTCGCGTCTCGCCCGCTCTGCAGGACATCCGCAACCAGCTCAAGAGCCTGCCGGAGGGCGACAGCCTCTGGCTGCTGGACGAGTTCGGCGGCCGGGACCGGTGGATCGGCGACAACAAGGAGCTGATCAACGCGGCGGCCCAGCAGACCGGCCTGCCCCCGGACATGATCGCGGGGATCGCGTGGAAGGAGGTCGGCGGCAAGCCGTACGTCCTGGACAGCGTCACGGAGACCGTCCGGGAGGCGGCGGAGGGATGGGCGAGCCCGGTTGTCCCCGACAATCTGCCGGGGCCGCTGGCGGGCGACCGGGACAACACCTCGTACGGTCCCATGGCCGTGCAGATCCGGCGTGCGGCGGAGGTGCTGGGCTACGACCCGGACCGGCTGAGCGAGGACCAGCGCGACGAGATCCGCGGGGCGCTGAAGGACCCGGCGCAGAACCTGTTCATCGCCTCGAAGTACCTGGCGAATCTCAAGGCGGAGAGTGAGTTCGCCGATGTGCCGGCCGACCGGATGACGGCAGCTCAGTATCGCGAGCTGGCCGCCCGCTACAACGGCGGTCCGTACTACCAGGGCGAGCAGGCGCAGGCGTACGCCGACGACTTCGAGGCGCACCGCGCCGAAGCGGGGCGGGCACTGCGGTGAGGAAACGTGCGATGGCGAGCGCCGCCGTGCTGGTGGCGCTCAACGGCCTGGCGCTGTGCCTGGTGGCCCTGGCCTACTACTTCATGCCGCAGTACCGCCTGGACCGCGACACCCTGGACAGCGCGGGGACCTGTGCCCTCCTGGGTGCCTGCACCGGAGGGCTCGCCCTGCTGCTCACCTGGCCGACCGTCACCGCCGGATGGCTCAGGCGGGGGTGGTACCTGCTGCCACTCGGACTGTCGGCGCTCGCGGTGGTCCGCTATCTGTACCTGGACGTGGCGTACGACGCCTGGTAGCCGCGGTGGCTCCCGCACCCGGCGGCGAAGCTCACCAGCACCCCGTCAGCCGCCCAGCTGAGCCGGCAACGGCGCCCCATGCACCACGATCAGCCCCGACACGGCCCGCGTCAGGGCGACGTACAACCGGCGGAGCCCGGTCCGCTCGTCCGGCTCGCCGTCCACCACCGCCTGGGGCTCGTCCAGGACCACATAGTCGTACTCCAGGCCCTTCGCGAGCGACGCCGGGACCAGCGTCAGACGGGTGTCCTGTGTCGTCTCCTCGCCGGGGGCCAAGCAGGTGATGCCCGCCGTGGTCAGCGCCGCTGAGAGCTCCGGGATGCGCGCATCCGCGGCGATCAGGCCCACCGACCCCTCGTTGCCGAGCAACTCCCGGCACGCGGCGACGACTTCGGCCGCCCCCGACGCCGTACGGACCTCGAAGAACCCCGGGTTCTCCCGGATCGACGCCACCGGCGTCAGGCCCGGCGCGATGTGCGGGAGGAGGCGGGAGGCGTAGGTGATGACGTCCGTCGGGACGCGGAAGCCGGCCGTCAGTTCCTCGATGACGCCGTCCGACTTGCCGAGGTGGGCCAGCGCCTCGTCCCAGCTCCGGGTCGCCCAGGGGGTCGTGCCCTGCGCCAGGTCGCCGAGGACCGTCGCCGAACCGGTCGTGCAGCGGCGGCCCACCGCCCGGTACTGCATGGGGGAGAGGTCCTGCGCCTCGTCGAGGACGACATGGCCGAGGGAGGGGGTGCGCGCGACGATGTCGTTCGCCTCGTCGATCAGCACCGCGTCCGCGGCGGCCCACTTGGCGGACTTCACCGACCGCGCGGGCTTCGCCCACAGGATGGTCTTCTGCTCGTCCTCGTCGAGGACCCCGTCCGCGTGTACGGCGAGGAAGTCGGCGTCCGACAGCAGCCGGAGCACCAGTTTCGCCGGGTCGACCGGCGGCCAGATCACCTTGACGGCCGCCTTCACCGCGCTGTTGCGGGCCACCGCGTCCTGCACCCGGTCGTCCGGCGCCTCGCCGGACCGTTCCATCTGCACCAGCACGGCGTGCGCGATGCGCTGCGGGAGGGCCTCGCGGGCGGCGCCGTAGCGGATGTCGCGGGCGAGCAACTCGCGGACGATCTCCTCGACCTCGTACGCCGGGACGCGCCACCGCCGTGATCCCCGGACGACGACCACCGCCTCCGTCGGCATGGTCACGTGCGAGTAGACCGCCCGCCGCAGCACCTCCGCCATCCTCGCGTCGCCCTTGACCACCGCGGCGGCCGCCTCGTCCGTGCCGCGCACCTCGACGTGCGCGACCAGGTCGTCCACCGTCGCCTGGCGGACCGTCAACTCGCCCAGCGCCGGGAGTACCTGCTCGATGTAGTGCAGGAAGGACTTGTTCGGCCCGATGACGAGCGTGCCGGTGCGGGCGAGCCGCTCGCGGTGGGCGTACAGCAGGTACGCGACCCGGTGCAGGCCCACCGCCGTCTTGCCGGTACCGGGGCCGCCCTGGACACAGACGGTGCCGCCGAGCCCGGACCGGACGATCTCGTCCTGCTCCGGCTGGATCGTCGCCACGATGTCCCGCATCGGGCCGACGCGCGGGCGCTCGATCTCCTGCTGGAGCAGCTTGCTGGTCCGGGCGGCCTCGGCGGGGTCGGAGAGGTGCTCGTCCTCGTACGCCGTGAGGTCGCCGCCCGTGTAACCGAAGCGGCGGCGCAGCGCGATGTCCATCGGGCTCTTCTTCGAGGCCCGGTAGAACGGCTGGGACACCGGTGCCCGCCAGTCGATCACCATCGGGTCGCCGTCGGCGTCGTGCACATGCCGCCGCCCGATGTAGAAGCGTTCCCCCTCTGCGCCTTCCGCCTCCTCGGCGCCGGGCGCATGCAGGTAGTCGAGCCGGCCGAAGAACAGCGGGGTGTCGCTGAGGTCGGCCAGGGCCTTGATGCGCAGGTCGATCTGATGCGCGAGGACTTCGGCGTTGACCCAGTTCGCGGTGACGTCGCTGATGTCGAGGGACTCGACGTCCTCCCGCATGGCGCGCAGGGCGGCGCGCGAGCCGGCGAGGTGGGAGCGCTCTCGGGAGAGCGGGTCGAGGGTGCCGAGCGGGTCGAGGGGGTCGTCGACGGGCGTGGACAAGGGGGTGCCTCCGGAGGGCCTACGAGTGAGACGGGTGGCGCTGCGATGTGTGGCGCTGCGATGCCGCCCGGTTTCCGTCCGGGCAGCGGCGCTCCGTGAACGGAGGCGGGCAAGAGCGGAGATTTTAGGTGAGCGCCGACGTCGGATGCCAACGCATTTTCCGACCCGTCGGTGCCGATCGGTTCCGCCCCCTAGGGGACGGGGCCCTCCTCCCCGGGGGTAAGGGGTCCGTCCCGAGGTGTACGGAGGCAGTACGCGGCTTGGCACCGCAGACCGATGCGGTCTTCGGGGCTGCGAACCCATCATGGAGACATGAGCGCAGCAACCATCCATCCAGCCCCCGTGGGCCCCCGCGGAGCCACAGCGCTTCAGGGGAGTCACCACCGTCATCGCATCGGCGAAGCCCTGCGTGCCGTCAAGGTGTTCGCAGGTGCGGCCTTCGACGTGATCATCCTCGGTGAGTACGGCGAGGAAGCGGGCGTCCGCCAC
The DNA here is from genome assembly GCF_039537145.1 of Streptomyces shaanxiensis. NCBI lineage: Bacteria > Bacillati > Actinomycetota > Actinomycetes > Kitasatosporales > Streptomycetaceae > Streptomyces > Streptomyces shaanxiensis. The sequence continues at coordinate 209,650 of NZ_BAAAZY010000005.1, read as the reverse complement.
AAGTGACGCCTAGGGTCACCGCGTGACCCGCCGATCACACTCCGCAACTCCCTACTGCCTTCTGGCGGTCTCCCTCCTCGCCCTCACCACCCTCTGCGTCCCCCAGCGCCTCCCGATGGCCGACGCGCTGGTCTACCGGGCGTCGGGCGAAGCCGTCCTCCGCGGCGGCGCCGACCTCTACGACTTCACGGTCACCGAGTGGCACCTCCCCGCGACCTACCCGCCCTTCGCGGCCCTCCTCTTCGTCCCGGCGGCGCTGGTCCCGGTCGCCGTCCTCAAAGCGGCCTTCCTGGCGGGCAACGCGCTCCTGGTGGCCGTACTGGTCCACCTCTCCGCCCGCCTCGCGAACCTGACCCTCGGCCTCCCCGCCCTCTGCGCCGCCACGGCCCCGGCCCTCTGGCTGGAGCCGGTCTTCCAGACCCTCCTCTTCGGCCAGATCAACCTCGCCCTGGCCTGCCTGATCCTCTGGGACCTCGTGCGCCCGGCCGGCGCTCCCGGCAAGGGCGTCGCGATCGGCATCGCGGCCGGGATCAAGCTGACCCCGGCGATCTTCCTCGTGTACCTGCTGCTGCGCGGGCGGCGCAGAGAGGCGGGCACGGCGACGGCGGCCTTCGCGGGGACGGCGGCCTTCGCGGGGACCGTCGGGCTCGGTGCCCTGGCGCTGCCCGCCGCGAGCCTCGACTACTGGACGCGCCGCCTCTACGAGACGGACCGTGTGGGCAAGGTATGGATCGTCGACAACCAGTCCCTGCGGGGCCTGATCGCCCGCGCCCTCGGCGACCCGGCACCGGGCGTCTGGGCCTGGGCCCTGCCGTGCGCGGCCGTCGCGCTCACGGGCCTGTGGCTGACCGCGCGGGCCACCCGACAGAGCCACGCGATCCTCTGCACGGCCCTCACCGCGCTGCTGATCTCGCCGATCAGCTGGTCGCATCACTGGGTGTGGTGCGTCCCGCTGATCGCCGTACTCCTGGCGGACGGCCGTGCACGACTGGCCTGCGCGGTCGTCGTGCTCTTCACCGCCCGCACGATGTGGCTGCTTCCGCACGAGGGCGATCTGGATCTTCGACTGCCGTGGTGGCAGCAGCCGTTGGCGGCCCCGTACCCGCTCCTGGGCCTCGCCCTCCTGGCCGCCTGCGCCTTCCCGGCCGCCTGTGCCCTCCCCTCGGCCTACTCCCCCGCGAGGATCTCGTCCGCGTCCACGATCCGGTACGCGTACCCCTGCTCCGCCAGGAAGCGCTGGCGGTGGGCGGCGAAGTCCTGGTCGATCGTGTCGCGGGCGACGACCGAGTAGAAGTGGGCCTGGTGGCCGTCGGCCTTCGGGCGGAGCACCCGCCCCAGCCGCTGCGCCTCCTCCTGGCGTGAGCCGAAGGTGCCCGAGACCTGGATGGCGACCGTGGCCTCCGGCAGGTCGATGGAGAAGTTCGCGACCTTGGACACGACGAGGACGCTGATCTCGCCCTCCCGGAAGGCGTCGAAGAGCTTCTCGCGCTGGGCGTTGGAGGTCTCGCCCTTGATGACCGGGGCGTTCAGGTGCTCGCCCAGTTCGTCGAGCTGGTCGATGTACTGGCCGATGACCAGGATCTGCTGCCCGGCGAACCGGCGGACGATGGCCTCGGTGACCTTCCGCTTGGTGTCGGTCGTCGCGCAGTAGCGGTACTTCTCCTCCTGCTCGGCGGTGGCGTACGCGAGCCGCTCGGAGTCGGTGAGGTTGACCCGGACCTCGACGCAGTCGGCGGGCGCGATGTAGCCCTGCGCCTCGATCTCCTTCCACGGGGCGTCGAAACGCTTCGGCCCGATCAGCGAGAACACGTCCGACTCACGCCCGTCCTCCCGGACCAGGGTCGCGGTCAGTCCGAGCCGTCGCCGGGCCTGGAGATCGGCGGTGAACTTGAAGACGGGCGCGGGCAGCAGGTGCACCTCGTCGTAGAGGATCAGGCCCCAGTCGCGGGAGTCGAAGAGCTCCAGGTGCGGATAGACGCCCTTCCGCTTCGTCGTCAGCACCTGGTACGTGGCGATGGTGACGGGCCGGATCTCCTTCTTCGTCCCGCTGTACTCGCCGATCTCGTCCTCGGTCAGCGACGTCCGCTTCACCAGCTCGTGCTTCCACTGCCGGGCCGAGACGGTGTTGGTGACGAGGATGAGCGTGGTCGACTTCGCCTGGGCCATGGACCCGGCGCCGACGAGCGTCTTCCCGGCGCCGCACGGCAGCACCACGACCCCGCTGCCGCCGTGCCAGAAGTTCTCCACGGCCTGCTTCTGATACGGCCTGAGCGCCCAGCCGTCCTCGTGGAGCTCGATCGGGTGCGCCTCGCCGTCGACGTACCCGGCGAGGTCCTCGGCCGGCCAGCCCAGCTTCAGCAGCGTCTGCTTGATCTGCCCGCGCTCGGAGGGGTGCACGGCGACGGTGTCCGGGTCGAGACGGGCGCCGACGAGCGGCGCGACCCGCTTCGAGCGCAGCACCTCCTCCAGGACCGGGCGGTCGGTGGTGGTGAGCACGAGGCCGTGCGTGGGGTGCTTGGAGAGGGTCAGGCGGCCGTACCGGTCCATCGTGTCGGCGATGTCGACGAGCAGCGCGTGCGGCACGGGGTAGCGGCTGTACGTCACCAGCGCGTCGACGACCTGCTCGGCGTCGTGCCCGGCCGCGCGCGCGTTCCACAGCCCGAGCGGCGTCACCCGATAGGTGTGGATGTGCTCGGGTGCCCGCTCCAGTTCCGCGAACGGGGCGATCGCCCGACGGCACGCGTCGGCCTGCTCGTGATCGACCTCCAGGAGCAGGGTTTTGTCCGATTGGACGATCAGTGGTCCGTTCACGTGCGTCAGCCCTTCCGCTCGACCACCCGGCCAAACGTCCAGTGTGCCTGATCCTTTACGGAGTCCTACAGGATGTCTTTTCATTCTTGTGAGTGACGTGGTTTTCACCTGGACGGCGGCAGCTGCGAAGAATGCCGAGCGTGCAGCCCATCAGCAGTGATCCGTCGCCCACGACCACCACCCTCGGGTACGCCCTGTTCGCCACCCGCTGGCTGCAGGCCCCGCTCTACTTCGGCCTGGTGGCCGCTCAGGGGGTGTACGTCTACAAGTTCTTCAACGAGTTGTGGACCTTAGTGCTCCGGTGTGTGACCGGGCAGGCGACCGAGACGTACGTCATGCTCGCCGTGCTGAAGCTGGTCGACGTCGTGATGATCGCCAATCTGCTGATCATGGTGATCGTGGGCGGCTACGAGACGTTCGTCTCGCGCATCGGTCTGCAGGGCCACCGCGACCAGCCGGAATGGCTCTCGCACGTGAACTCCAACGTGCTGAAGGTCAAGCTAGCCACCGCCATCGTGGGCATCTCCTCCGTCCATCTTCTCCAGATGTTCGTGGATGTCCACCACACCTCGCGCCACTCACTGCTGTGGGGCACGGTGATCCACATGGCGTTCATCGCCTCGGCGGCGATCCTGGCCTACATGTCGGGGCCGATGGCCGCGCAGGCCGAGCGGCAGCACGCGCACCGCGAGCACACTCCCGAGGAGCCCGCCGAGAAGGTCTTCGTGCCGGCCCAGGCCGCGTCGCGCGAGGACGAGCCGAGCGCCGAGGAGCGGTTGCGCGCCGCCGGATTCCCCGCCCGCAAGCTGCTGGAGGACTTCGACTCCGAGCACCCGCGCTCCTTCGACCGGGAGACCGTGGCCCGGCTCGGCAAGCTGGACTTCGTCGCCGCCGGCCGCAACGTGGTCTTCGTCGGCCCGCCCGGCACCGGCAAGACGCACCTGGCCGTCGGCCTCGGCGTGCGCGCCTGTCAGGCCGGGCACTCGGTGCTGTTCGCGTCCGCCGCCCAGTGGGCCGCGCGGCTGGCCGGCGCACGGGACGCCGGGCGGCTCGCGCAGGAGCTGGCCGCGCTCGACGACCACGCCGTGCTGATCGTCGACGAGATCGGCTACACCCCCTTCGACGCGGAGACCACCGCCCTCTTCTTCCAGCTGGTCGCCCACCGCTACGAACGGGCCTCCCTGATCGTGACGGGCGACCGCCCGCTCGGCCGCTGGGACGAGATCTTCGGCGGCCCCTCCGCGCCGGCGATGGTGGACCGGCTGGCCCACCACGCCGAGGTCGTACGGATCGACGGGGACAGCTACCGGATGCGCCGCGCTACTTCAGCGTGGGCAGATTGAGGTTGTTGACCAGCGGTTGGGCGATCAGGTGCCCGTCGATGTTGACGAGCGGCTCGCCTCCTGACCCGGCTGCCGGGATGGGCAGCGGCAGGGCGGCGGGCGCCGCCGAGGCGGCGGGCGCGAGGACGGCGACCGTCGCGGCCGCCGAGACGAGGGCGGCGACGGCGACGCCGGTACGGCTGGGGACGGGGCGCTTGGAACGCATGGGGACTTCGAGGCCTTTCCGGTACGGAGGGCGGGCCGGCCCTGGGACGCCGGGACCGGCCCCGATGGGTGCGCTGCGGTCGCGTCAGATCTGCGGGGTCTCGATGACCAGCCCGGCGATGTCGATGCCGATCGCTGCGGCCTGGGTGGTGAAGGCACCCATCATCAGGGCCGCGGCGGCCAGGACGGTGGCCAGACGACGAGCTGTGCGCATGGGACAACTACCTCTCTGTTGCGCTCACTTGAGCGTGATCAGGACACCGGGTGGCTGCCCTGCGCCACGCGGCGCGATGCGGAGAGATACGGAAGGTCCCTCAAGAGTTGGAAAAACCCGGCGTGGCGTACATGGAACGCCGCGTACGCCCGAACGAGTGGCCCACGGCCACCGGACCCGGTCTCGGAGCGGGGCTCAGATCTGGTCGTCCGCCAGCTCGGCCACCCCGGTGATCCGGTGCAGCGGATACGTCCGCACCTCGTCCGCCGTGTGGTCGTACGCCGTCACGAACCCGCCCTCGACCCGCACCGGCGCGATCACCCGCTGGCTCGCGGCGCCCTCGGCGTTGACGTACCCGATCCACAGCGCCTCGCCGGTCAGGACGGCGGCCTGCATGGTGGCGAGGGTCTCGGCGGAGGTGGTCCGGGGCAGGTCGCCGCCGGCCACCGGAGCCGCGCTCGCGCTCGGCTTGCGCGGTGTCGTGGAGGCCAGGTCGCCCGCCCGGATGGCGCGGATCGCGGCCGCCAGCAGCGTGGCGTCCGGCGTCGGCGGGCCGTCCGGGACCGGCGCGGGGGCCGTGCGCGGCGGGGTGCGGTGGGCGTCGGCGCGGGTGATCAGGACGTCGCCCTCGGCCGACTCGGCGGCCGGCGCGAAGCCCATCGCGCGCAGGCCCTCCAGCAGCGCGGCCGGGTCGGCCTGGGCGGCGAGCACCGTCGGCGCGAGGCGACGCAGGCGCAGGCCGGCGGCCCGCTTGTCGGCGAGGATCTCGTTCAGCATCGCGTCGTCGTCGCAGCGGACGTACGCCGACGCCGCGCCCACCCGCAGATGGCCGTGCTTACGGGCCACGTCGTCGATCAGATACGCCAGCGGCTGCGGCACCGGCGTACGCGAGTGCTCGGCGAGGAAGGCGTGCAGGTCGGAGGCGCTGCGCCCGGCGTCCAGTGCGCGGCGCACCGACCCGGGCGTGAACCGGTACACCGTCGCCCCGCCCTTCGACTCCACGTCCGCGAGCACGTCCAGCACGGCGGCGAGCGGCCGCTGCAGCGGTCCCGGAGCCACGGCCGTGAGGTCGGCCTGGAGCAGGACGTGGTCGAGCGGCTCGGGGAGCAGCGGGGTGAGGAGCCGCGCGGCGGCAGCGGTGGCCGTGGCCTGTTCGGCGGGGGAGAGGGGCTCGGGGGGAGCGGTGGGGCGGGGGTGCTCGTGGTGGATCGGGAGCTTGTCGCCGGGGCCGGTGGGAGCGTCGGCGGGCGGGGGCGATGCGGAAAGGCCGTGGGGGGAGGGGCCGGCGT
>NZ_BAAAZY010000005.1:125390-203763 GCF_039537145.1 Streptomyces shaanxiensis | reverse complement strand
CGCGGGTGGCCGCCGACGGGCCCGTGGCCGTGGGGTCGGCGTCGCGGGTGGCCGCCGATGGACCCGTGGCCGAGGGGCCCGCGCCCCGGCCCGCCGCCGCAGGCCGCCGCTCGGCCGCCGTCGTAGCGGGCGCGCCCAGCAACGCCCGACCGTGGGCCGACATGGCGCCCCGCCCCGTCACCCCCAGCAGTTCCGCCTCGTTCAGCGCCCACCGGGCGAGCCTGCCGCGCAGGTCGTCGTCCTGCTGGGGGCCGCGCAACGGCCGCTCCCAGCGCAGCCGCGCCAGCACCGACTCGGCGGACGGGGACTGCCCCTCCGGCAGCCCGGCGAGCAGCGTCAGCACCCGGTGCCGTACCTCCGGCGCGGCGGAGCGGTCGAGGCCCGGGCCCAGCGTGGACAACGTACGGTCCTTCGCGTCCCGCCCCCCGATCAGCCCCGCCGTACGCGTCGCCGTCAGCCATGTCTCCGCCAGCCGTGCCCAGCGCTGCGCGGCGGGCTGCTCCAGCCACTCGTCGTAGGCGGGCGTCGCCGCGTACCGCTCGTCGGCCTCGCCGTCGGAGGCCAGCAGCCCGGCGGCGTAGGCCAGCTCGACCCAGAAGGCGGCGACGGGCTCGGGCACGTCGAGGGCGACGGCGGTCCGCTTCAGGTCGCGCACGCTGAGGCCACCGGCCCGCAGCACGGCCGGCCCGCCCTCGTCCCAGTCCTTCAGCAGCTCCTCGACGGTCGCCAGCGCCGTGTACGCCTGCCCGGCCGCCGTCGCGTCCACAACCTGTGGACGGTGCGTCGCGGCCGCCTCGACGGGCGGCGGCAGCGGCTCGGTGGCGCGGTGCGCGCGGCCCGCGCGCAGGTGCAGGGCCACCTCGCGGGGGAGTACGACCGTCCCGGGCGTCGTCGGCAGGAGCAGGCCGCGGTCCAGGAGCCAGCGCAGGCGGGGCGCGGGATCGGCGGTGACCTGGCCGTACGGCGGACCCCAGACCAGGCGGGACAGTACCTCCCGGGACTCCTCCGGGGCGTCGGCGAGCAGCGCCGCCATGCGCCGCCGGTCGGCGAACAGGGCGGTCAGCGACGCCACGGCGGACACGGCGTCGTGGGTCGAGGTCAGCCCGGCCGCCGAGACGATCTCCTGGATACGGCCCGGGGACATGCCCGCGGAGGCCTCCTGCACGCTCGGGCCGAGCCCGGTCGGCGACGGATGCTGGGGCGCGGGCGCCAGCAGCTCACGTGCGGTACGGACGAGGCGCAGCCGGTCGTCGCCGCCCCACACCAGGGCCTGGTCGCGCAGGGCGCCGAGGGCGTGCGGCAGGGCGCTCGCCACGGCCGGGTCGCCCTCGTCGCCGGCCATCAGGCCGAGCAGTTCGTCGTACGTCGCCGGGTCCGCCGCCACCGCCAGCGCCTCCGCCGTCTGCAGCGCGAAGCGGTCCAGCCGCTCCAGGGCGCGCACGACCGAGGCCCGGGTGCCGGCGCGGGTCGCCAGCTGGGTGAGGTCGGTCGGGACGGGGGTGATGAGGTCGGGGCGGCTGCGCAGGAGCACGGCCAGCGAGGCGTCGTCCCGCGTGCGGAGGGCCTCCGCGAGGGAACGGGGCGGTGTAGCCGGGTCGCTCATCCTGCCCACGTTAGCGGGTGGGGCGGCTGGGCCGGGGTGGGAGCGGGGCCTCGAACCCCGTCCGGTCGGCGAACGGAACGTTTCACAGTTGACCTCCGGATGAACATCGTCCGGAGGATTCCGGCACCTCTGGCAACACCGCGTACCCACTCGTCACTCTGGGCTCCCTGCCAACTGCTTCACGGCTCAAGGGAATTGGGGGTTCCAGCGGTGAGCGAGCAGGTCGAGCAGTGGATCGCCGTCGTCAGCCTCGCGATCCCCGTCTTCGCGTTCCTGTGGGAGTTCGCGGTCGTCGGCCGCAAGCGGCTCGGCTACCGGGTGCAGATGGACACGCTCGCCGCGGACGACACCCGGTCGGAGCACGCCGAGATCCTCGAGCAGTTGGAGCGGGACGGCCACCGGCTGAAGGACCCCTCCTTCGTCCTGTTGCGCATCGAGAACGCCGGATCCGCCCCCATCGAACCCGGTGACTACCTGACCGACGAGAACGACCCCAGCGGCATATGGGCGACCTTCCGCCGCCGGCAGGTCGCGGGCATCGTGGTCACCGAGCTGAGCCAGCGCGAGCTGCGCCGGTTCTTCCGGGACGGCGCCGCGGGCTACGGCTTCCGCAACGACGAGACCAGACGCGCGGGCGTCGTCGAGCTGCCGAAGGTCAAACTGCCCCGGCGGGCCGAGTACAAGGTCCTGGTGATCCTGGAGCGCTGGCAGGACGACGAGAGCACCGACGACTTCCCCAAGCCGGACATCGTCGGTGCCGTCGGCGCCGACCGGCGCTGGTTCGACCCGCTGGCGAAGTACTTCCGGTTCAAGCTGGCCAGGACCGAGAGCCATCTGTTCGCCTCCCGGCCGGCCTGGTTCGCCATCGGGTTCCTGGCGGCGGCGGTCGCCGTCCAGGCGGGCTTCACCCTGTTCCTGCGCGAGGACCGCAGGCCGCCGCTGGACTGCGTGAGCGGCACCCTGTACCTGCACGGCTCCACCGCCTTCGAGCCCGCGGTACGGGCCGCCGCACGCGACTACCTCGAGAGGTGCGACGGCGCGGACGTGCACATCCCGCTCGCGGACGACTCCTTCAAGGGCAGCACCGACGGCGTCACCGACCTGGACAGGGCCGGCCGGGAGGCCGAAGTCCCGGTCGGCGAGGGCCTCGGCGACCACATCGCCTTCACCGACGGCCTCGCCTCCGACGGACACCCCCGGCTGATCCCCAGACCCGTCGCGCTCTCCGTGTTCACCCTCGTCGTCAACAAGGACGCGGGCGTGGAGAACCTGAAACTGGCCCAGATCCGCGAGATCTTCGCCGGCCGGGTCCAGAACTGGTCCGAGGTCGGCGGCAACGACGTGCCCGTCCACCTCGTCAACCGCGACCCCGGCTCCGGCACCCGCAGCACCCTCGTCGCCAAGGTCCTGAACGGCAAGGAACCGCCCCAGTTCACGGAGACCGACTGCGCGTCCCTGAACCCGAAACGGTACGGCCGCTGCGAGGTCACCAGCACCGACACCATGCTGAACACGGCCGCCTCGACCCCCGGCGCCCTCGGCTACAGCGAGACCACCGGCGTCGACGGCCACAAGGCGGCCGACAGACTCGCCAAGCTGACCATCGACGGCAGGAAAGCGACGGCGGACGGCGTCGAGGACACCAACTACCGCTACTGGCAGACCGAGTTCGCCTACACCTACGGCGAGACCCCGGCCGGCTCGGTCGCCGCGGCCTTCCTCAACTTCCTCACCCAGCAGAGCGGCCGCGACATCCTCCGCGACCACGGCCACGGCCTCTGCTCCGAAGCACAGAACTCGGGGGAGTGCCGCCCGCTCTGACCCACCCCATGTCCTGCGCTAACGTCGTCCCACGGGGTATCCAACGCACCGCAACGCACCCACCCCGGAGGGGACTTCGTGGGGATCGAGAGCGACCAGGTCGTCTACGAGTATCTGAGCCGCGTCGGCGACGTGGCCCAGCGGCGCCAGCTGCCGTCGGCCACCCGCATGCGCCTGGTGTCCGAGCTGCGCGGCGAGATCGACCGGCGGCGCGCCAAGGCCCCCGTCGACAGCCCCGCCGCCGTCCGCCGCATCATCGCCCGCCTCGGCACCCCGGACGAGGTCGTCACGGCCGCCGGCGGCAACGCCGCCCCCGCACCCCAGACCCCGGCCGCCGCCGTGCCCGTACAGCCGGAGAGCCGGGACGACGGGACGGACGAGGAACGCCCCAAGGGCCTGCGCCGCCTCGTCCCCCGCCCGCGCCCCGCCGAGCCCCCGGCGGCACCGGACGACGCCGCCCCACCGCCGCACCTCGCCAGTACGGCGGACCTCGGCGGCAGCGCGACCCAGCCCGACTGGTGGCGGGTCGACAGCAGCGCCTTCGGCCCTGGCGAGGACGTCCCGGGATTCGTCGGCGGCGTGGAGATCCCGGAGATGCTCAGGCGCCCGCCCGCGAAGGACGAGGCGGCGCCGCGGAAGAAGGAGCCCGCGGCGGAATCCGCCCCCACGGCGGTGGAGAAGGCCGAGGACCCGGAACCGGAAACCGCCGGCCGCCGTCGCCGCCGTCTCCTGCCCCGCCCGACCCTCCCCACCGGCCGCTGGAGCAACCCCCTCCTCCTGCTCGCCGCCGCCCTCCTGGTCACCGGCGCCGTCCTCGGCAACCTCATCGCCCTGCTCCTCGGCTGGCTCATCGCCTGGGGCTCCCGCCGCCTGAGCGACGCCGAGACGAAGTGGGCGGTGGTGATCCTGCCCGCCCTGTCTCTCACGGCAGGCGTCGCTTGGCTCTGGGGGCGCACCAACGGCCGCTGGGGGGACCCGATCGCGGAGGGCCAGACGAACGCCGCACTCGCGGACACCTGGCCCTGGGTACTGAAGGGGGCGGCGGTGGCATCGGCGCTGTTCATCGTCTGGCGCTCACAGAAACGCCCTTAGGGGCGCGGGGCTGTATCGATTTGCGGCTCCGCCGCGTGGGCGCGATCAACCCCCACCGGCCCGCAGCCGCCGAACCGGGAACAGGACCGAGCTACTGGGCGCACATCACACACACCCCTCGTCTGCCCCGCCGCAGGCCTGGGCACAATGGCGCATATGGCCTCTTCAACCCCGCGTCAGCTCACCGTCGGCTTCGACCTCGACATGACCCTCATCGACTCCCGCCCCGGCATCCACGCCTGCTACACGGCACTGGCCGAACACACGGGGACGTACATCGACGCCGACCTCGCGATCACGCGCCTGGGCCCCCCGCTCGAGGAAGAGCTGATCAACTGGTTCCCGGCGGAGCAGATCGCGGCCATCGCCGACCAGTACCGCGGGATGTACCCGACGATCGCCATCGCCGCGACCCCCGCCCTGCCCGGCGCCCGCGAGGCGATAGCCGCCGTACGGAAGGCCGGTGGACGCGCGATCGTGGTGACGGCCAAGTACGAGCCGAACGCCAAACTGCACCTGGAGCACCTCGGCATCGAGCCGGACGCGGTCATCGGCAACCTCTGGGCCGAGCAGAAGGCGGCGGCCCTGCGCGAGCACGACGCCGGCGTCTACGTCGGCGACCACGAGGGCGACGTACGCGCGGCCCGCGCGGCCGACGCCCTGTCCGTCACCGTGGCCACCGGTCCGTACAACGCCGCCGAGCTGCGCGCCCTCGGCGCGGACGTCGTCCTCGACGACCTGACGGAGTTCCCCGACTGGCTCGCCGGCTACCGCGAAGCGCCCCGCGCCTGACGCCTTCCGGCCGCGATCGACTGGAACACCCCGGCGCCGGCGACAAGGAATCCGACGCCCATGAGCATGCTCAGTCCGAACATGTACGTCGGAAATGGCGTCGTACCGAGCAGGAACGGGGCCACCGTGACCAGAGTGGCCACGGTACCGATGAAGAACAGGACCGCACCGGCACGGATCAGTCGGTCACCGGGAGCGGCGGAATTCGTTTGGGTTTTGTCACGCACCGGACCAGGGTAGTTCCCTGCGCGAGGGAACAACCGGGCGACGTCTTGTCACCTGCCCGGGGAGCATTAGCCTTGGTACCGGCGGGTCATGGTCGACCCGCTGTAGTGCTATCAAGAGCCGTTTTCAGAAGCAGTTTTCCGACGAGTACGAGGACGAGGACAGACGTGCCTACCGGCAAGGTCAAGTGGTTCAACAGCGAGAAGGGCTTCGGCTTTCTCTCCCGCGACGACGGCGGTGACGTCTTCGTCCATTCCTCGGTCCTCCCCGCCGGAGTCGAGACTCTCAAGCCGGGCCAGCGCGTGGAGTTCGGCGTGGTCGCGGGCCAGCGTGGCGACCAGGCACTTTCGGTCACCGTTCTGGATCCGACCCCCTCGGTCGCGGCCGCCACCCGTAAGAAGCCGGACGAACTGGCGTCGATCGTCCAGGACCTGACGACCCTCCTCGAGAACATCACGCCGATGCTCGAGAAGGGCCGCTACCCCGACAAGGCCTCCGGCAAGAAGATCGCCGGCCTGCTGCGAGCGGTCGCCGACCAGCTCGACGTATAGGTCATTTCTCGACATACAGGCTTTTCTCGACGTACAACCCCTTTACGGACTTGAACGGTCCTACGGGAAATCCAGCGCATCCGGGCCGAGGGGCGGCACCAGCCCCTCGGCCGCCGCACGTGTGAGCAGACCGCGCACCGCCGCGTAGCCGTCCTCGCCGAGGCCGGCCGTGAACTCGTTGACGTACAGGCCGATGTGCTGGTCGGCGACGGCCGGGTCCATCTCCTGGGCGTGCTCCATGACGTACGGGCGGGAGGCCTCGGGATCGTCCCAGGCGGCGCGCACGGACGTGCGGATCGAGTCGGCGAGCCGCGTCAGCGCCGCCGCGCCCAGCGACCTCTTCGCGATGATCGCGCCCAGCGGGATCGGCAGCCCGGTGGTGTTCTCCCAGTGCTCGCCCATGTCCGCGAGCTTGTGCAGCCCGTAGTTCTGGTACGTGAACCGCGCCTCGTGGATGACGAGGCCCGCGTCGACCTTCCCGTCCCGCACGGCGGGCATGATCTCGTGGAACGGCATGACCACGATCTCGCCGACCCCGCCGGGGAGCGTGTCCGCGGCCCAGAGGCGGAACAGCAGATACGCCGTCGACCTCTCGCTCGGCACCGCGACCGTACGGCCGGTGAGGTCCACCCCCGCCTCCCGCGTCAGCACCAGCGGCCCGCAGCCCCGGCCCAGCGCGCCCCCGCAGGGCAGCAGGGCGTACTCGTCGAGCACGTACGGCAGCACGGCGTACGACACCTTCAGCACGTCGAACTCACCGCGCTCGGCCATGCCGTTGGTGATGTCGATGTCGGCGAACGTGACGTCGAGGGCGGGCGCGCCCGGGACGCGGCCGTGGGCGAGGGCGTCGAAGACGAAGGTGTCGTTCGGGCAGGGGGAGTAGGCGATCTGCAGCGGCTCACCGGTCATGTGGGTTCCAACTCTCCAGTACGGGCGTGAGCTTCCCGAAGCCCTCCGTCAGGGCGGCCAGCGCGTCGCCGATGCGCCAGGCGGCGCGGTCGCGGGGGCCGACGGGGTTGGAGATCGCGCGCAGCTCCAGCACCGGCGTGCGGTGGACCGCGGCGGCCTCGGCGACGCCGAAGCCCTCCATGGCCTCGGCCAGGGCGGTGGGGTGGCGCTCGCGGAGCCGTGCGGCGCGGACGGCGGTGCCGGTCACCGTGGAGACGGTGAGGACGGCGCCGGGGCGCGCGCCGGTGGCGGTCGCGACCTCTCGTACGAGTGCTTCCGGCGGACGGTGGGTGACGGCGCCGAAGCCCAGCTCGGTGACCGGCAGGAAGCCGTCGGGGGTCTCCGCGCCCAGATCGGCGGCGGTGATCTCGTCGGCGACGACGAGCGAGCCGACGGGGGCGTGGGGTGCGAAGCCGCCGGCGATGCCGGCCGAGACGACCAGGCCGTAGGGGGCGCCGTCGAGGGCGGCGGCGCAGAGGGCGGACGCGGTGGTGGCGGCGGCCCGGGCAGGTCCCACGCCGGCGGCGAGGAGGTCGACGACCGGCCGCCCGGCCGTATCGGGCACCGGATCGACCGGCCTCAGCAGCACCCGCCCCCCGTCCGCGGCCGCCGCGAACGCCTCGGCCACCGCGTCCCTCTCCGCAGGGACCGCGGTGGCCACGAGCACGCGAAGCGCTGCGGCAGCGATCAGCTGTCCTTCTCCAGCTTGAAGGACCACAGACCCGTCACGTCCTGCTCGCCCTCCTTGATGGAGACCAGCGTCGAGTTGCCGCTGGCGCCGTACTGGGCGTTGAAGAACACGCTGCCCGGGACGGTGCGGTACGTCTTCTTGCTGGAGTCGGTGAGCGGCTGGCCGTTCATGAGGATGGTCCAGCCGTTGTCGGCGATCTCCGGGTCGACGCCGAAGCGCACGGTGTCGTCGGGGTCGACCTTGATGGACTCGATGCCCTTGTCCTTCAGGCACCCCGCCAGGTCCGCGGTCTTCAGGGCGTCGCCCTCGCCACCGCAGGTCGCCTCCGAGTGGACGGAGGACGTGCCGACGGTGATCGTGGCGATCGGCGTCGGCTTGTCGCAGGCCGACAGGACGAGCAGTCCGGCGGAAACGGCGCCGGCGGCGGCGAGCGCGCGGCGGCGTCGCACAACGGATTGCAGCGTGGTCATGGGCGAAGGCTATCGGGCTCGTATGGCGCTCTCTCTACGTGGGGGCGGCGTGCCGTGCGTCACGGAGGCGTCAGGGCGTACGTCACGGCCGTCTCGCGGCGTCTCAGTCCACCCGTGGCCGTGCGTGGCCGCCGCGGCGGGCCGAGCCGATCAGGCCCTTCACCGTGGTCACCCAGCCGATGGCGACGATCACCGCGCCGACCGCCAGGCCCAGCGAGCCCTTCAGCGGCAGCACGATGCCGATCGCGCCGCCGAGCACCCAGGACATCTGCAGCAGCGTCTCGGAGCGCGCGAACGCCGACGTTCGGACCAGCTCCGGCACGTCCCGCTGGATCAGCGCGTCCAGCGACAACTTGGCCAGCGCCTGTGCGAACCCGGCGACCGCCGCCAGGAAGGCCACCAGGATCGAGCCGAAGAAGAGCGCGGCCGTGATCGCCACGGCCAGCACGAAGCCCACGACGGTCACGATGATGATCTCCGGCGCCCGGGATCTGAGCCACGCCCCGACGGCCGTACCGAGCGCGTTGCCCGCGCCGGCCGCGACGGCCACCGTCCCCAGGGACACGGCGGCGCTCTGGCCGGCCATCGGGTGCTCGCGCAGCAGGAACGCGAGGAAGAAGATCAGGAAGCCGGAGAGACAGCGCAGGGCGGCGTTCGCGCCCAGGGCGTGGGTGACGGCGATACCGACCGTGCGCAGGCCGGGGCGCTTGACGGGCTTGCGGTGCGGCCCGTGCAGATGCTGCTCGTCGGCCGCCAGCAGCGCGGTGTCCTCGCCCTTGGCCGAGTCGACCTTGTGCGGCAGGGAGAAGGACAGGAACGTACCGGCGATGAAGATCACGAAGGCGCCGTAGAGCGGCCAGCGCGGCCCGATCGCCTGCAGCCCCGCGCCGATCGGCGCCGCGATCCCGGTGGCCAGGAGTCCGCCGAGGGTGACCCGTGAATTGGCCTTCACCAGGGAAAAGCGGGGTGGCAGCAGCCGGGGCACGACGGCGCTTCTGACGACCCCGTACGCCTTCGAGGCCACCAGCACCCCGAGCGCGGCCGGATACAGCTGGAGATCGCCGCTGACGACGGCGCTGGACAGGACCAGGGCGAGCAGTGCCCGGGCGAGCATCGCGCCGGCCATCGCGGCGCGGCGGCCGTGCGGGAGGCGGTCGAGGAGGGGGCCGATCACGGGCGCGAGGAGCGTGAACGGCGCCATGGTGATGCCGAGGTAGAGCGCGACACGCCCACGGGCCTCGTCGGTGGGGACGGAGAAGAAGACAGTGGAGGCGAGCGCGACGGTGATCATCATGTCCCCGGCGCCGTTCACACCGTGCAGCTCGATCAGCTTGCCGAGGCCGGACTCGCCGGCGCCCTGCGCGTGCGTGGCCTTGCGGATGCCGCGGGCGGGGCCGGTCAGCGGGAAGTGCAGGGCACGCCCGAGCGCGCGGAGGGAGCCGCCCATCCGGCCCGTTCCGCCGCCTCGACTCCGGCCGCCCTTGGCGCCACCGACACCGGTGGCCCCTTGCGGCTGCCTAGCGGTTGCCACGACGCAATAGTGCCCCGAGATGGGGGCGGGTAGTGCGGTTACGGCGCGTATGGGGGGAAAGCCATGGGCAAGGTCTCAGGTCGGTGCCAGGCAACTCTCAGGGCGACGACACGGGTTCCGTGGCCGCCGCGCACGGTGAAAGGGCCGTCGGTGTAGGCCCAGCGCTCGCGAACAGGTAGCGTGCGTATCTCAGCCATCCCGCACAATGGATGACGTAGGTGCGCCCGAGCGCGATTCGGATGCGGACGTCGACGCGGCCCACAGGTCCGCTCCGTCCGTTCCCACCGCCTCAAGGCACCGCACCCGAGAGACGGCGTAGGAGAGAAGCGATACCTGTGAGCGCAGCGACAACGCGAAGCCGCACCCCCGACCGTCTGTGCGCCGAGGCCGTCGACCTCGCCCGCAGTGCCGCCGAGGAGGCCGCCGCGCCCGGCGTCGTGGGCGAGCACGCGGGTCTGGTCTCCGAGGGCGACCGCGTGGCCACGCACTTCTTCGAGTGCAAGGAGCTCGGGTACCGCGGCTGGCGCTGGGCGGTGACGGTGGCCCGAGCGTCCCGCGCGAAGGTGGTGACGCTGGACGAGGTGGTTCTCCTCCCCGGTCCGGACGCCCTCCTCGCCCCCGAGTGGGTGCCGTGGAGCGAGCGCCTGCGCCCCGGCGACATGGGCCCGGGCGACCTGCTCCCCACGGACGCCGAGGACCTGCGCCTGGAGCCCGGCTACTCCGGCGAGGACGAGCCGGTGCCGAGCGCGGCCGTCTCCGAGGAGATGGCGGAGCTGGTGGAGGCCGAGGACGCCGAGGTCACGGCCGGGGTCCCCGCGAACCTTCCCTTCGCCCCCTCCCGCGGCTCGATCGCCGCCGTGGCGGAGGAACTGGGCATGCGCCGCGCCCGCGTCCTGTCCCGCTACGGCCTGCACGTCGCCGCGGACCGATGGGAGGAGGCGTTCGGCGCGAAGACCCCCATGGCCCAGGCGGCCCCCGCCTCCTGCGTCACCTGCGGCTTCCTCGCCCCGATCGGCGGCTCCCTGGGCCAAGCCTTCGGTGTCTGCGCGAACGAGTTCGCTCCGGCGGACGGCCGCGTCGTGTCCCTGACGTACGGCTGCGGCGGCCACTCGGAGGCCGCGGTCATGCCGAAGCCGCCGCGTCCGGCTCCGCCGGTGATCGACGAGACGCGGGTGGATCCGTTCCCGCTGCGGCCGGCGGCGGATTCGGGGTCGGTTTTGGTGGGGGCGGATGAGGAGTCGGCGGAGTTGGGGCACTCGTAGCGACGTCAGCTCCGCAGACCGGGGCGGTCGGCTGCTAGTCAGCGAAGACCTCGGTTGTGGACGCGGCCGTGATGGCCCGATCGAACCAGCGGCCCAGTACGTCCAGGTCGTCACAGGACGTGATGCGCTCGCGGTCGTCATTCGAGACGTCGATGCCGCGACGGTCCAGGAGTCGCAGGATGTCCTCGGCTCGGCCCTCCGCGCGGCCTTCGTCCCGGATCTCTTCTGCGATGTACGACTTGTAGAAGGAGAGGTCCACGGCCACCAGGTTCCTCCAGAGTTCTGCTGCCGGGCGCTTGCCCAGGCCTTGCGAGATGAGTTCAATGATCGGGTCGGCGATGGCCTGCGGTGTGTCCCGCAGCACGGTCGTCATTGCCTTCAGTATGGCCCCGACGTCCGGATTCTTGGCGTGGGTGATTGCCGACAGTGTGGCGAGCGCGAGGTCTTTCCGGACCTCGGCCGGGTCGGTGATCACCGGCATGTTGTGCGGACCCGCGACCAGCGGGCGCAGGGTGAGCAGGGGCCACTGGGGAGGGCCGAAGTCGACCGGGCCGGCGGCCCATTCTGCGGTGGAGCGGTCCTGGCAGACGACCAGGAGTACCGGCTGCAGCCGGTACTTCGTGAGTAAGTACGAGGCGTAGTACGCCCAGCTGGCGGGCTTGTCCGGGTCCTTCTGGCCCTGGGCCTCGATGGCGAGGAGCAACGGCTCGGCGTCTTCCGACTCCAACCGCACGAGTGTGTCCACACGACGTTCGACGGGGCTGGTCGCGGTGAGATCGTTGGGCAGGACGGCGACTGAGGTGGGCGGGGCGAAGTCGATGCCCAGCACCTTGGAGACCCCGGAGAAGAGCCCCGGGTAGTCCTGGAAGATGCGGTGCATCGCCTCGTGGGACGAGCTGACCATGGTGCGGTTTCGGGCCTTTCGTCGGTGTGTTGTGGCTGGGCTGCCGCTCAGGCGGTTGCCGGGACGGGATCGGAAATACGGCAGTCGCGGCAGCGGCCGGGGTCCGGCGAGCGGAAGGCGCGGTCGCAGTCTTCGCAGGTCTGGAGTGGGTGGCGGACCACAGGTGGCGGGGTGAACGGGGGCGGGGGTGGCAGTTGGGCGGCGAGGCGGTGGGCCAGTAGGGCTGCCGGGCGGCACAGGGGCTCGGGTGGCAGGTCGGTGGTCAGGGTGTGGCGTACGGCTGTGGGGGCCACGTCCCGTTCCAGCCAGGCCGCGACGCCGGGGGCCAGGTGGGCCGTGTCGCGCTCGCTTAGCAGGAGGCGGGGGTCGTGGTGGCGGAGACCGGCGAGGAGGTCGGTGGCCGTCTGGAGGAGGGTCGGGGCCGGGTAGGCCGGTTGCGGTACGGCGGGTAGGGGCTTGGGGGGCGGACGCGGTTCGCCTTTTCCGGGGCCGGGGTTGGGGCTGGTGGTCCTGGGCTTCGCTGCCCCTGCCGGGCTGGTTGCAGGAGACCGTGCGGGTGACGATGCGGCCGTCGGGGATGCGTTTGCGCTCGCGGCGCAGGTAGCCGTGCGTCTCCAGCTCGCGCAGGGCGGCGGCGATACGGGTCCTGCCCTCGGGGAAGCGGGCGGCGAGGGTCTTGATGTCGACGCGGGCGCCGGAGGGGAGCGACTGGATGTAGACGGCCAGGCCGATTGCCAGGGCCGAGAGGTCCGGGTGTTGGACCAGGTGGTTGCCGATCACCGTGAAGCGGGTGGTGTGGCGAGTGTTGTCGTGGAGCAGGCCGCCGGAGTTGGGGTGCCGGTGCCGCTGGTTCGGGTTGTTGTTGGCGGCAACACGGGACTGGGCGCGCGAGGGCGCGCTAGGGTTTTGCGTATCCATCGGGAAGGGTTTGCTTCCTTGGTGGTCAGGCCCTCGCACTGGGATTGCCGTCCCGGCGAGGGCCGTTGCATGTCTGCGGTTGTGTTGCGGCGAGCGTAAGGCAGGCAACCTGCCCCGAATCCAGCCGAGTTGGTGATGTTCACCCGAGTGGGTGAGTTTGCGCCGGGGGCGGGAGGGAGGGGTGGGGTTTGGTCGGGTTCTTTCACCGTCTTGGTTCTTGGGGGAGGCAGCCCGTCGCACCGGAGTACGGGTTCCTGGAGTCCGGTGGGAGGACGACTTCGGCCCACACCGTCTTGCGTGGGGCCGGGCCCTCCGAGAACCCCCAGCGGTCCGCGAACGCCTCCACGAGCAGCAGCCCGCGGCCCGACTCGGCCTCGGGGGCGGGGTGTTGGGGGTGCGGCAGGCGGTCACCGCACGTGTCCGCGACCTCGATACGGAGGGTGTCGCCGACGACGTAGAGCAGCAGGAGGAAGTCCCGGCCGGGGATACGGCCGTGCCGGACCGCGTTGGCCGCCAGCTCCGCGACCACGTGGGCCGCCGGGTCCAAGGGCAGGCCCCAGCTGCGGAGTTGTTCGGTGGCGAGGAGACGGGCGAGGCGGGCGCCGCGGGGTGTGGGGGACAGCTGCACGCTGAAGTTGCGGATGGGGTTGTCGAGTTGGGTGAGTGGGGCGGGTGGGGCGAGTGGAGTCGTGAGGGCGGCGGTTTCTTGATTCACGTTACTCAGCGTGGCCGGGTGCGCTTACCGTGAACAGTGACTCAGCGGGTGCGTACGGTGACTGTCCGGAGCTTGTCCGGTGGTGTCCGGGCTGTCGGGACGGGCGTGCGGGTAGGGCGCTGCTGCACTGCGGCGGTACGACGGAGGGGTAGGGCATGACAGCGGTTGACGGCGACGGCGTACGGCTCAAGACCGAGGCGGATGAGCCGGGTTGGGAGGTCGATCCGGACGACGAGTGGGGCGTGGCGGTGATCGCGACCGTCGGGCGGCAGCTGAAGCTGTGGCGGGAGGCGGCGGGGATACGGGCCGCCGAGTTCGGCAAGGCGGTGGGGTACGGCGAGGACCTCGTCTACAAGATCGAGGGTGGGAAGCGGATTCCTCGGCTTGAGTACCTGGACAAGGCGGACGAGGTGCTGGACGCGGGTGGGCTGATCTCCGCGATGAAGGAGGACGTGAAGAAGGTCCGGTACCCGAAGAAGGTGCGGGCGCTGGGGGAGATGGAGGCCAAGGCGGTCGAGCTCCAGCTCTACGATCCGCTGAACGTCCACGGTCTGTTGCAGACGCCGGAGTACGCGCGCGGGCTTCTCCTGATGCGGCGCCCCGCGTACACCGAGGACGAGGTGGAGCGGTTCATCGCGGCTCGCGTGGCCCGCAAGGCCGTATTCGAGCGGGATCCGGCGCCTGAACTGAGCTTCGTACTGGAGGAGTGGACGCTGCGACGCCCGCTCGGAGGCAGGGTGGCGTTGCGCGGCCAGCTTGAACATCTGCTGGAGGCGGGGCAGTTGCGGAACGTCGAGCTTCAGGTGATGCCGATGGATCGGGAGGAGCACGCCGGGGTGGACGGTGGTATCGAGGTGCTGAAGTTCGAGGACGGCTCGGCCGTGGGGCGTTCGCCAGCCATGGCCAACGGCCGCCCGGTCACCGAGCCCAAGCAGCTCCGTATCCTTGAACTGCGGTATGGCATCATCCGGGCGCAGGCGCTCACACCACGTGAGTCGACGGCCTTCATCGAACAACTGCTGGGGGAAACATGATCCGCAACGCCTCGGCTGGGAACCCCTCCGAGCTGGCGTGGTTCAAGAGCAGCTACAGCAGCGGCAGCGAGGGCGATTCCTGCGTCGAAGTCGCCACCACCCCCGCCACCATCCACATCCGCGACTCCAAGCACACCAACGGCCCCCGCCTCACCCTCACCCCACAGGCCTGGGCCGGCTTCCTGCCGTACGCCTCCCGGAGTCCCCGTATCTGATGGCGTCCGTCGACCACGAACTCGTCCAGGCCGCAGCGGACGTCGCCCGCACCCGCTGTCGGGGCGACAACCACACCATGGCGGCCGCGGCCCGTGCCCAGGACGGCCGGATCGTCACGGCGGTGAACGCCTACCACTTCACCGGAGGCCCCTGCGCCGAGCTGGTCCTCGTCGGCACGGCGGCCGCCCAAGGTGTCTACGAGCTGGACACGATCGTCGCCGTGGGCGACCGCGACCGCGGGGTTGTTCCCCCGTGCGGAAGGTGCCGTCAGGTCCTTCTCGACTACTTTCCCGCCCTCAAGGTCATCGTCGGCGAAGAGGACAGCATCCGAACCGTACTCATCACCGACCTGCTGCCCGAAAGCTACGTCTGGGCCGACCACCAGCTCGACGCCGAGTAGACCGCGACTCTGCACGAGCCAGCACCGCCGGCAGGCAACAGGGCGAACGTTGCCTGACGCGGTGCCGATAGTGCTGCGGGCCCTGCCGGTACCAGAAACGGCAGCCCTTCAGCGCACTGTGGACGAGGACGTTCCCGTCCGTCTCGTTGCCGTTGGGGGCCCGGTACTCGATGACCTTCAGGCCCTTGGGGGCGTTCGAGAACTCCGTCTGAGTGATCTCCACGTCCTGAGTAGTCACTCCACTCGCGCTGCCCACCATTTACGAATGATCCGCCCCGCATCGGTCGGCTTTACGCCTACCGGTTCCATCGAGCGTCGGTAGACCTTCCCGAATCGCGCAATTGGTTCCTTGCGGGGTGGTCGTGCACCTTATCGCCGCCAGTAGATCGCGCAGCGAGAAACGCATGATCATCACGTGCCGTGCTTGTGATATGTTGCGGCGCGTACATGATCATTCCCGCTACAGGAGATGGGACTTCAATTCATGTGACCTGGTATACGTGCCGCGATCATTGGGGTGGCCGCGTTCGTGTCCCTCGGTCTCAACGCCATTCCGGCATCCGCAGCCGGAGCCACTTCTTGCCCCAGTGACGGCACCATCACCAGATGGGACCGTTGCACGTCTCTCGATAACGGTGTGCTCAGTGTGAGTACCACCTCCGCCGGTAACTATGTGGATGTCAACTACTACCGCACGGGAGGTGGCAGCCTTTCAGCCAAGCTCGGATATGAGCGTTCGGGTAACAGTGTCTACTCTGGTTTCATCAACATGTCGAACACGCCCTTCCACTACAGCCGCTCCTGGAGTCCGAGTGCCAGCTGTGCTGCCTTTTACGGGAAGCTCGTGACCAGCGGCGGCACCACCTACATTACGCCTCCGGCGGACCCCTGCTGATCCACGCCTGAAATGCTTCGGTTCTCATCCCTTCTGAAATAGAGGGGTGCGGGGCGCCTTTCCTGGCCGTCTGGTTCGAGAACCCGCCAGCCGGTAAGGTGCCCCGTGAGGAGATGCAAGGCCTGCTCTTGGCCGCCAATTTCAAGCCATGCGTGTGAAGATGGCTCCAGCCATCCGCAGTATCAGAATCAGGAACCACCTTGATTGAAGCCGTCTTCCAGGGCCACCTTCTATTCCTCGCCCTTGCTATCTCGGTGACCATCGCGGCGGGGGTGATTGTCTACTTCCTCGGTGTCAGACGCACGAGTCGAACGCAAGCCACCTTCAACGGATTGTGGGCGTCCTCGACGGTCGGTCCCGTTGCGTTGACCTCGTGGTCGGGCAGCGGTGTGATGACGTACGAGTGCGCAGTAAATCCGGATGTCCTCGTGGCGTTCACCAGCACACAGGGCCAACTCAACATACTCCTGTTTGCTCCCTTTGGACTGTTCGCCGCCCTTGCGACCCGACGGCTCCTCTTCGCTGTCGCCGCTGGAATATTGTTCACCGCCACCGTTGAGACAGCGCAGGCCACTGTCCCCTTCATCAGTCGCCTGTGCGACAGCGACGATCTCGTCGCGAACACGGTTGGCGCCATTACTGGTGCGGTCATTGGCGAACTGGTCAGCCGACGCCTTCGCGGCGGTGAGCCCATGACGAAGGTGGCGATGCGGCGCGCGATGGTCGTTGGCGCACCGATTCTTGTGCTTATTGTTGCTGCATGGATCGCGGTGATCGATCCCACCCGCACGGTCCAACCGTCAAATGTGCCGGCTGCGAGTGCTGTCCAGAAGCGAGCCCTCGGCGATGCTCTGAAGAAGGCCTTTGGCGCAGGCCCCTCGGTGAGTGATGCGCTATATTTCAACAATGGTGACGGGACGGCTGCGGTCACGACGCCGCTCGCCGGTGGCGGGTATGCAGAGATTACATGGCCTGACCGCGAGCAGTTCACCGCTCACTTCACTCCCAGTTACTACGGTGAAGGTGTCCACGCCTACAAAATACCGGGCGTGAGTCGCCGCGTCAGCTCTGCCGATGGCGCCAAGGATATCGCCGCGAAATATGCCTCCGCTTATGCGCCTTGGGCGATTCCGGGGTCAAAGGTTACGGTGAGTGCCATCGATGAGAGCGAGGAAATCGGTTGGATGGTCGAGTGGCGCCGCTGGAAAGCGGGGGTGTTGATGCCGATGCGCCTGAGTATTGCGATTGAACCCTCCGGCCGGGTGATCGACTTGATAGCGCGTCATATCGAGGACCCTCAGCTCCCAGAAGCTCAAGTCAATGAGCAGAAGGCGTGGGGGATATTCGATGGTCATTTCAAGGTCGAAGCCGGCCAAGGTGAACGCGCGGAGCCTATTTATCTTGCGGAACGTCGTGACGATCAGTGGCGTATCCACTGGCGTCTCTCCGTTCGTAATGGGGACACGATACTGTCCGCGGTCATAGATGCCACTGACGGAAGCATCCACCGCCCGACTACTACAGAGACGTCAGCCGCCGAGCAGACCCCATAGAGGGCGTCCCCAACGTGGGCCGCAGGCGCCAGGCATCCCGTGCCGATACTCGCCTCGACCACAGCCAGGTGGGCGGGACGCTTTCGCTCCTCCCCGCGATACCTTCTCCTCAGCCGACGAGGAGAGTGATCGTGAGCAAGTTCGTGCGTCCCGCAGCCGAGGGTGCCGACCCCTTCGGGACGGCCCGGCTGCGCCGCGGTGTACTCGACGCCTGGGCCGCCAGCCCCGCCCGTTTCCGGGAGGACGCCAACGCCGAGGAGGATCTCGTCCTCGGCGGGTACCGGGACCGGCTCGTCGTCGAGCTCGCCCAGAACGCCGCCGACGCCGCCGCCAGGGCGGGGGTGCCGGGAAGGCTCCGGCTCACCCTGCGCGACGGGGTGCTCGTCGCCGCCAACACCGGAGCCCCGCTGGACGCCGCCGGTGTCGAGTCGCTCTCCACCCTGCGGGCCTCGGCGAAGCGGGACACGGCCTCCATCGGCCGCTTCGGTGTCGGGTTCGCCGCCGTCCTCGCCGTCACCGACGAGCCCGCCGTCGTCGGGCGGCACGGCGGTGTCCGGTGGGCCCTCGCCGAGGCGCGGGAGCTGGCCGGCAGCACCGCGCGGCACAGCCCTGGGCTGGGGGACGAGATCCGGCGCCGGGACGGGCACGTCCCGCTGCTCCGGCTGCCGTTCGCCGCCGAGGGCACCGCCCCGGACCCGTACGACACCGCCGTCATCCTCCCCCTGCGCGACACCGCGGCCGCCGACCTCGCCGAGCGGCTGCTGCACGCCGTCGACGACGCGCTGCTCCTTGCCCTCCCCGGCCTCGAGGAGGTCGTGGTCGAGGTCGACGACGCCGAGCCGCGCACGCTGCGCCGCCGGGTCGACGGCCCCTTCACGGTCGTGGAGGACTCCCGTGACGGAGTCACCCACTGGCGTACGTCCGCGGCCCACGGCCCGCTCACGCCCGACCTCCTCGCCGACCGCCCGCTCGAGGAGCGGCTGCGCCCGCACTGGTCGCTCACCTGGGCCGTACCCGTCAACGCCGCCGACAGCACCCCCGCCCGGCCCCGCACCGCCCCCGTCGTCCACGCGCCCACGCCCAGCGACGAACCCCTCGGTGTCCCCGCCCTCCTCATCGCGTCCTTCCCCCTCGACACCACCCGCCGCCACGCCGCCCCCGGCCCGCTGACCGACTTCCTCGTGCAGCGCGCGGCGGACGCGTACGCCGAACTGCTCGCTGACTGGCGCCCGGTGAGCGACGGCATCATCGGCCTCGTGCCCGGCCCGCTGGGCAAGGGCGAGCTGGACGGCACCCTGCGCCAGGCGATCCTGGACCGCCTGCCCCGCACCGAGTTTCTCCCGCCCGCCCAGCCGGCCGTCCTCCCGCCCGCCTCCGAGCCGCACGAGCCCGACTCCGAGCTGCCCGAGTCCCTCCGTCCCCGTGACGCCGAGGTCGTCGAGGGCGCCGGCGCCGACACGGTGAGCGTGCTGGCCGAGGTTCTGCCCACCCTCCTCCCCGCCGGGCTCGAACGGCGTGTGGAGCTGCGGACGCTGGGGGTCGCCCGCGTCCCGCTCACCGACGCGATCGACCGCCTCGCCGGGCTGGAGAAGGAGCCGGGCTGGTGGCGGCGGCTCTACGACAGCCTCGCCGGGATCGACCCGGACCGCCTGTCCGGCCTCCCGGTCCCCCTGGCCGACGGGCGCACCACCATCGGCCCCCGCCAGATCCTGCTCCCCACCTCCGACGGTGCCCCGATCGACCCGGAGATCCTGGCCCGCCTCGGTCTCAAGGTGGCCCATCCGGACGCCGCGCACCCGTTGCTGGAGAAGCTGGGCGCCCTGCCCGCGACCCCCCGCGCGGTCCTCACCACGCCGCAGGTGCGGGCCGCCGTCGCCGCCTCCCTCGACGAGGACGGCGGTGTGAGCTGGGAGGAGGACACCCCCGACGCCGAGGAGCTGGCCGACACCGTGCTCGCGCTCGTCCGGGAGGCAGGCCTGGAGCCGGGTGACGAGCCGTGGCTGGGCGCGCTTGCCCTGCCCGACGAGGAGGGGGAGTTGGCGCCGGCCGGTGAGCTGGTCTTCCCGGGCAGCCCCTTCCATCAGGTCATGCGTGAGGGTGAACTGGCCGCGATCGACGCGGAGTTGGCGGACAAGTGGGGCGAGGCCCCGCTCGCCGCCTGCGGGGTCCTCGCCAACTTCGCCCTGGTCCGGGCGGCGGACGTCGTCCTCGACCCGGACGAACTGGAGCCCCGCGAGGGCGACTTCGCCGAGCCCGACGACGCGGGTCTGCTGGACGCCGTGGACGTCTGGAGCGAGGACATCCTCGACCGCTTCCCGGACACGCCGGTCCCGCCGGTCGCCACCGAGCTGATCGCCGTACGCGACCTGGACCTGGTGGACGAGGACAAGTGGCCCCAGGCCCTCGCCCTGCTCGCCCAGCCGCCGCTGCGGGACGCGCTCACCCAGCAGGTGCGGATCCTGCTGCCCGACGGCACGCACGAGGTCGTACGGCCGTACACGGCCTGGTGGCTGCGGGGCAACCCGGTCCTGGACGGCCGCCGCCCGGCGGGCCTCCTCGCCTCCGGCGGCGACCCCCTCCTGCGCGGCCTGTACGAAGAGGCCGACGCGACCGGCTTCGACGACGAACAGGTGCTGCGGGCGCTGGGCGTACGGACGTCGGTTGCCGCGCTGCTCGACGAGCCGGGCGGCGCGGCCGAACTCCTGGACCGCCTGGCCGACCCGGAGCGGGAGGTGTCCGCCGCCCAACTGCACGCCCTGTACGGCGCCCTGGCCGAGCTGGACCCCGAGCAGGTGACCCTGCCGGACGAGGTGCGGGCCGTGCTCGACGGGCGGGTCGAGGTCGTGGACGCGGGGGACGCAGTGGTCGTGGACTCGCCGGATCTGCTGCCCTTCACGGAGGGGGTGCCGCTGCTGCCGGTACGTCCGTCCCGGGCCGCCGAGCTGGCCGAGCTGTTCCAGGTGCGGCGGCTGAGCGAGTCCGTCACCGGGGAGGTGACGAGCGAGGGCGCCGAGCACGACGTACCGGAGTCGGTGCGGGTGCTGCTGGGGGCGCGGACGCCGGAGTCGTACGTCGAGCATGAGGAGCTCGTCGTGGACGGGGTCGAGATCGACTGGCGGCTGACGGACGACGGGGTGCTGCACGCCGCGACCCTGGAGGGCGTAGCGGCCGGGCTGGCGTGGGCGGCGGGGCAGTGGCCGCGGCGGTTCGAGGTGGCGGCGTTGTTGGAGGATCCGTCGCGCACCGCGGAGCTGGCTCGGGATCGCTGGTTCGACTGAGCCGCACGGACGAAGAGGCCGCCCCACCGGTGAGATTCCGGTGGGGCGGCCCTTTCCGCCTATCCCCAGATGTGCGCGTACATCGCTTCGTACCGTTTGTACATCAGCCCCAGTTCTCGCGGCTTGTTCCGCACGTCCAGGAATTCGAGGACGAGTGAGAACAGGTGGTCCACAGCCTGTCGGTGCTGCTCCGGGGTCAGATGGTCCTCGTTCTTCCAGCCCTTGAGGTCGATGTCGGGGAACAGGTCGAGGAGGACGAGCTTGTGCCAGTAGAAGCTGCTGCACTCGCCCCTGCGGACGACCAGCCACTCGGTGAAACCGCGCAGCAGTCCACCTGACCTGCCGAAGTCGATCCCCGTGAGGAACATGGCCGTCGGGTAGTAGGTGCCGTTCAGGCCGTACCCTTGCGGGCTGTCGCGGAGCGCCTCGACGAATTGTTTGTCGTTCACTCGTCTCCTAGAACCCGAAGTCGATATTTTTGTGCCTGGTCCACTGGGCCTTGTACTCGGCGATGGTGTCGCCGGCCCGTCCGGTCCAGGCGTCGTAGACCCGGCCGTTGTGGACCACCACCACGTGGAAGAACCAACCCGCGTCCACTCCTCGGTATTTCGGAAGGATCGCTTCGTCCACCGGCCTGATGGTGACGATCTTGCCGCCTCCGAGGCTCTTCCTGATCTTCTCGGCGCATACGTCGCAGCCGCCGGAGTTCTCGATCTCGTCCACGGCCCGGGGCAGCCCCGGAACCTTGTGCTCCCCACAAGGCACCCCGCTCGACGCGGCCATCGCAGTCGTGGTGAAGCCCGCCCGGGTCGCCGTCGTCAGCGAGGCCTTGTTGACGATCTTGCAGCCGCGCTGGAGCAACTTCAGCTCGTCGTACGCCCGCTCCAGGCCCTTCAGCTTGCCGCTGAGCAGGGCGTCCACGGCCACGCCCTTGCAGCCGTCGAAGGTCTTGTTCCGCAGGCACTTCTCGAAGGCGCTGATGCCTCACCGCGGCCGACTTCGACGGCGACGGCCGAACGGACATCGCGGCACAGATGGTCACCGGTTACAGCCAGGTCTTCCTCGGTCGTTCGGACGGCACGCTCGAGTTCGGAGCGCACATGGGGGGTCTCACTCGCTCGCATCACACTGCGCTCGTCGCGGGCGACTTCCGGGCCGACTCGCGGGGGGCCGAGGCCGTCACCGTGGACCGTCGCCTCCCTCAGCACAGGCACCGCCGGGCGGGACACCCTGCTGTTCCAGTGGGCCGACGGCTCCCTCTACACGTACAAGAGGGATGCGAACGGCAAGCTGGTCAACCAGAAGAAGTCGATGTGGCCGGACAAGACGTGGAAGAAGAAGCACATCGCCACGGGTGACTTCAACGGGGACGGCCGGGACGACATCGCCGCCATCAACGCCGACGGAGCGCTCCACCTCTACCTGGGCAAGGCCGACGGCTCCTTCGACAAGGCGCGTTCGATGTGGCACGACAAGACCTGGGGCACCAAGCGCGCCATCGTCGGCGGTGACTTCGACGGCGACGGCAAGGCGGACCTGGCGGCCATGGCGTCCAACGGCGACCTTCACCTGTACGCGGGTGACGGCAAGGGGGCGCTGGCCGGCGGTAAGAGCATGTGGCCGAAGGTCTAGCAGCACACACGGCACAGAATATTCACCAGTCGTACAACCATTCGTTGCCGTCGGAGATCTGATCAACCGAGTCAACAGACTCCTTGATCACTTGAGCCCCGCGCGACCCGGATCGCGAGACCGTGGACTGCGGGGCCCTCTCCATATGGGGAAGCGCATGCGCATTCGAGCCACCGTGGCCGCCGTCTCCGGCGCCCTGGCCCTCTCCTCCCTCGCCATACCGGCCGCGCAGGCCGACCATGGCGGCGACGTGAACGAGAAGCCGAGCGCCGCCGAGCGCTTCGGCACCTCCCCGAACCGGTCGGCGCTCAGCACGGCCGCCGCTGCCGCGGCCGAGCCCGTCGTGTCCAACGTGACGGTCAACTCCGGCAAGGCCGTAGCCGTCGGCACCACGTATGCCAAGACCTTCACGGTGTCACTGACCGCCAGCCATGCCTCGGGCATCGAGGACGCGTACGTCGATCTGTGGCACGGCACCGACGTCGAGGACGACATCGACGGTCTGCTGGTGCAGAACGAGGAAGTCGCTTCCTGCACCGCCTCCAGCGCCACCACGTCGACCTGCAAGGTCACCATCACGGCCACGCCGGGCTCCGACCTGTACAAGAACGCGCTGGCCGGCACCTGGCACGTGACCGCCGGTGCCCTCGCGGGCGACGGCAGCATCTACTGGAACGACTTCCACACGACCCACAAGGTCCAGCGCTACTCGAAGCTGACGGTCAACGCCTCGCCGGAGCCGGTGACGAAGGGCAAGACCATCACGGTCACGGGCAAGCTGTCCCGCGCCAACTGGGAGACCTTCAAGTACGCCGGCTACTCCACCCAGCCGGTCAAGCTGCAGTTCCGCAGCAAGAGCAGCTCCACCTACACCACGCTGAAGACCATCAAGACGAACACGTACGGCGACCTGAAGACCACGGTCACCGCCTCCACGGACGGCTACTTCCGCTACTCCTTCGCGGGCACCACGACCACCCCGGCGGTCAACGCCACGGGTGACTTCGTCGACGTGCAGTAGTCGCATGCGGTAGTTGAGGGGCATTCGTCGCGAACTTCCCGTTGCCTACGGGGAGTTCGTGACGAAGCTCACTAAGTTTCCTCGGCGACCACACAACCGGGAACCCCTCCCGACAATCTGATCACATGGGCCAACAGGCCCCTCGATCACCCGGGCCCCGGCGTGACCCGCAGTGCAGGGAACGACGACCAGCGGGGCCCCTTTCCGTACCAGGGGAACGCATGCGCATCAGAGCCACCGTGGCCGCCGTCTCCGCTCTCTCCGGCGCCCTGGCCCTCTCCGCCTTCGCCGCGCCGGCCGCCCAGGCCGAGGAGTCCGCGGCCTCCGTCGCCTCCTACCGCGCCGCTGTCGCGAAGATCCGCCAGGCCGCGCAGGCCGAGTCCGGCAGTCAGCGGGCAGGTGCCCGGTACGACCTGGACGTCTCCTTCTCCAACTTCAAGATCGCCAAGGCGATCAAGGTCGGCGCGACCAACCACGTCGCCACGACCGTGTCGTACACGCTGACGCACGGCGCGGACGTCGACATCACCGCCGACGACTTCATCACCGACCCGATCATCTACCGCGGCTCCTACACCAGCCCGGACAACAGGCTCTTCGGCAACAAGCCGGCCAAGTGCACCGCGGCCTCCGCGACCACCGCCACCTGCAAGGGCACCATCGACGTCTACCCGGGCGCCCACGAGCTCATCAACACGGACGCCGGCACCTGGCGGGCCGCCGCGGAGGCCACCGCCTTCAACGGCCAGGACCCGGCGGGCGAGGAGTTCGACCAGAGCAAGGTCGGTTACGCCGGCAAGGGCGGCCTCGGCACCACGCTCGTGCAGCGCCACTCGAAGCTGACGGTCGACGCCTCCCCGGAGCCCGTGCAGAAGAACAAGACCATCACGATCACCGGCAAGCTCTCCCGCGCCAACTGGGACCGCGGCACGTACAACGGCTACGTGGAGCAGCCCGTGCAGCTGCAGTTCCGCAAGAAGAACAGCGACACCTACAGCACCGTGAAGACCATCAAGACGAACGCGACGGGCAACCTCAAGACGACCGTCAAGGCCACCCAGGACGGCTACTTCCGTTACGTCTTCGCGGGCACGACCACGACCCCGGCGGTCAACGCCACGGGTGACTTCGTGGATGTCCAGTAGTCACTGACTGCTACACCGGGAAGCGGCGGTCGACCCACCTCCACATGAGTTCCAGGGCGACCGCCGCCCCCGCCGAGATCCCCACCGCGATCCACGGCATCGTCACCCCGACCAGCCGCAGCGCGAAGAACTCCTGCAGCCATGGCACCACCAGCACCAGCAGGAACCCGAGGCCCATCGCCGCCACCAGCCCGAGGCGCCACCAGGTGTACGGGCGGGCGATGATCGCCAGCACCCACATGGAGATCAGGAAGAGCGTGAGCGTGGCGACGCTCGTCTCCGCGTCCAGCGAGCCCTCGCCCGTGTAGTAGTGGCGGGCGATCAGATACGTCGCGAAGGTCGCCACCGCGGCCACCGCGCCGCCCGGGATCGCGTACCGCATGACCCGCCGTACGAAATGGGGTTTCGCGCGCTCCTTGTTGGGCGCGAGGGCCAGGAAGAAGGCCGGGACGCCGATGGTGAGGGTGGAGAGCAGGGTCAGGTGGCGCGGCAGGAACGGGTACTCCACCTGCCAGCACACCACCATCAGCGCCAGTAGCACCGAGTAGACCGTCTTGACCAGGAACAGGGTCGCGACGCGCGTGATGTTGCCGATCACCCGCCGCCCCTCCGCCACCACCGACGGCAGCGTCGCGAAGCTGTTGTTCAGCAGCACGATCTGCGCCACAGCCCGCGTGGCCTCCGACCCGGACCCCATCGCCACGCCGATGTCGGCGTCCTTCAGGGCCAGGACGTCGTTCACGCCGTCGCCGGTCATGGCGACGGTGTGCCCGTGGGACTGCAGCGCGCCCACCATGTCCCGCTTCTGCTGCGGGGTGACCCGCCCGAACACCGTGGCCTCGTCGAGGGCCGTCGCCATCCCGTCCTTGTCGGGAGGGAGCCGGCGCGCGTCGACCGTCGAACCCGACAGGCCGAGCTTGCTCGCCACCGCGCCCACCGACACCGCGTTGTCCCCGGAGATCACCTTGGCCCGGACGTTCTGCTCGGCGAAGTAGCGCAGGGTGTCGGCGGCGTCGGGCCGCAGCCGTTGTTCGAGTACGACGAGGGCGGCCGGCTTGGCGCCCTCCGCGACGTCGGCGGCGTCGAGGTCGCGGCCGGTGCGGGCGAGCAGCAGGACCCGTAGGCCCTGTTCGTTCAACCGATCGGTTTCGGCCAGTGCGGGGTCGTCGGAGGACAGGAGCACATCGGGGGCGCCCAGCAGCCATGTGCTCGCCTCGCCGTTGCCCTCGCTGAACGTGGCGCCGCTGTACTTGCGGGCCGAGGAGAACGGCAGGGACTCGGTGCAGCGCCAGTCCTCGGCGTCCGGGTAGGCCTCGATGATGGCCTGGAGGGAGGCGTTCGGGCGGGGGTCGGACTCGCCGAGGGCGCCCAGCACCCTGCGTATGTACTCGTCGTCGCTGCCGTTGAGGGGGCGCAGTTCGGTGACGTCCATGCCGCCCTCGGTCAGGGTGCCCGTCTTGTCGAGGCAGACCGTGTCCACGCGGGCCAGGCCCTCGATCGCGGGCAGCTCCTGTACCAGGCACTGCTTGCGGCCGAGGCGGATGACGCCGATCGCGAAGGCGACCGAGGTGAGGAGGACCAGCCCCTCCGGGACCATGGGGACGATGCCGCCGACGGTCCGGGCGATCGAGTCGTCGAGCTCGTTGTCCTTGACGACGAGCTGGGTGATGATCAGGCCGGTCGCGGCCGGGATCATCATCCAGGTCACGTACTTGAGGATGGTGGAGATGCCGGAGCGCAGCTCGGAGTGGACCAGGGTGAAGCGGGAGGCCTCCTCGGCGAGCTGGGCGGCGTAGGCCTCGCGGCCGACCTTGGTGGCCTGGAAGGCGCCGCCGCCGGCGACGACGAAGCTGCCGGACAGGACCTGGTCACCCGGGCGCTTGACCACCGGATCGGCCTCGCCGGTGAGCAGCGACTCGTCGATCTCCAGCCCGTCGGCCTCGACGCACACCCCGTCCACGACGGCCTTGTCCCCCGGCCCGATCTCTATCAGGTCGTCCAGCACGATCTCCGATGTGCTGACCTCGGCGGCGATCCCGTCCCGCCGTACCGTCGGCCGGGCCTCGCCGATCACGGCGAGTGAGTCGAGGGTCTTCTTCGCCCGCCACTCCTGGATGATCCCGATGCCGGTGTTGGCGAGGATCACGAAGCCGAACAGGCTGTCCTGGATGGGCGCGACGAACAGCATGATCAGCCAGAGCACGCCGATGATCGCGTTGAACCGGGTGAACACGTTGGCGCGGACGATGTCGGTCATCGACCGGCTGCTGCGCACCGGTATGTCGTTGACCTCGCCGCGCGCGACCCGCTCGGCCACCTCGGCGGCGGTGAGCCCGCCCGTCGCCACCGGGGCGCGGGCGGAGTGCACAGGAGTGTCCAGTCCGGCGCCCGCGTCGGTATGCGTCATGCATTCGACGGTACGTGCGGATTTACGGCTTCACCCGCCGAGTGCACGGAAGTTCCGACTTGGGGAGGACGGGGCGTCGTGCCCAGGTTGTAGGGGGCCGACCTCAGGACGACTGGGGTTCGCCGGTCGTCTCCCGGGGCTCCATGGGGGCGGCGGCCGCCCGCTTGATCGCCGCGTCGCGCCTGCGGACGTACCAGATGCCGATGAGTCCCAGCCCGCCGCCGGCCAGGCAGGTCCACACCCACCAGGTCTGGTCGCGGTCGTCGAACCAGCCGTAGAAGGGCAGCTGTACGACGAAGAGGACGAACCAGAGGATCGTGCCGCCGGTGATGGTGGCGACCACGGGCCCTTCAAGGGGCTCGGGTGCCTCGTGCCTGGGGGTCCACTTCGCCATGGAGGACAGCTTACGAGGCGATCGGATCCACACCGATCTACGCGCGGAGATGGCCGATCCCGGCTTTATATGTTCATACTGAAACGGTTTGTGTCTGACCACTTCTCTTCGTAGGAACAACCAAAAGCATGCCCACCTCGGCTCCTGCCAAGGCCCCCACCCCTGAACAGCCGGGAGCCGGGCCCACATACGGCGCACTCGACCGCTTCTTCAAGATCTCCGAACGCGGCAGCACCCTGCCCCGCGAGATCCGCGGCGGTTTCGCCACCTTCTTCGCGATGGCCTACATCATCGTGCTGAACCCGATCATCCTCGGCAGCGCGAAGGACATGTACGGCCACCAGCTGGACAACGGCCAGCTGGTCACCGCGACGGCCGTGACGGCCGCGTTCACCACGCTGCTGATGGGCGTCATCGGCAACGTGCCGATCGCGCTCGCCGCCGGTCTCGGCGTCAACTCGGTCGTCGCGCTCCAGCTCGCGCCCCGGATGTCCTGGCCGGACGCCATGGGCATGGTGGTGCTCGCCGGTTTCATCGTGATGCTGCTGGTCGCGACCGGTCTGCGTGAGCGTGTCATGAACGCCGTGCCCTACAGCCTGCGCAAGGCCATCTCCATCGGCATCGGCCTGTTCATCATGCTGATCGGCCTCGTCGACTCCGGCTTCGTCTCCCGCATCCCGGACGTCGCCCAGACGACCGTGCCCCTCCAGTTGGGCGGCGACGGTCACCTCAACGGCTGGCCGGTGCTCGTCTTCATCCTCGGCGCGCTGCTCACGCTCGCGCTCATCGTCCGCAAGGTCTCCGGCGCGATCCTCATCTCGATCGTCGCGATGACCGTGCTCTCCGTGATCATCGAGGCCGTCGCGAACGTGCCGTCCTGGGGGCTGACGACCCCGAAGTGGCCCGGCAACCCCGTCGCCGGCCCCGACTTCGGCCTGATCGGCCAGGTCAGCCTGTTCGGCGGCTTCGACAAGGTCGGCGCGCTGACCGGCACCCTCTTCGTCTTCACGGTCCTCCTCTCCTGCTTCTTCGACGCCATGGGCACGATCATGGGCGTCAGCGACGAGGCGAAGCTGACCGACGCCCAGGGGCAGATGCCGGGCATCAACAAGGTGCTGTTCGTCGACGGCCTCGCCGTCGCCGCGGGTGGTGCCAGCTCCTCCTCGGCCACCACCGCCTTCGTGGAGTCCACGGCCGGCGTCGGCGAGGGCGCGCGCACCGGCTTCGCGAACGTCGTCACCGGCGCCCTCTTCGGCGTGGCGCTGTTCCTGACGCCCATCGCCACCATGGTCCCCTCGCAGGCGGCCACCCCGGCCCTGCTCGCGGTCGGCTTCCTGATCCTGGCCAACTCGGTCAAGGAGATCGACTGGGCCGACTACACGGTCGCGATCCCGGCCTTCGTGACGATGGTGATGATGCCGTTCACCTACTCGATCACCAACGGCATCGGCATGGGCTTCATCACCTTCGCGGTGCTGCGCCTGGCCGCCGGGCGGGGCCGGGAGGTGCCGGTCGCGATGTACGTCGTGGCGGCGGTCTTCGCCTTCTACTACCTGATGCCGGCGCTGGGGCTCACGTAAGCCGTCTCATGTGAGCCCGTAGAACTTCTCGGTCTCGTCGACGGCGGACTGGAACCGCTCGTCGAAGTCATCGCGGATGAGCGTTCGGACGACGTAGTCCTGGACGCTCATTCCTCTTTTCGCCGCATGCTCTCGGAGTCGTTCGAGCAGCTCGTGGTCTATCCGCAGGCTGAGCACGCTGGTCCCCATGAACACGAGGGTTGCCCCATCCGCCGGTTCGGCGTGTCACGTTCCGCCACCGGATCACCCGGATGAGTGATACTGCGCCGGATGGTCTTTAGTAAGGGTAATGAGTTATGCTAAAGAACATGTCGGACCTTACCCATGGCGACGACGCTGCCGCCGTGAACTCTCTTCGCTCCGCCGTGATGCGACTGTCGCGTCGGCTCAAGCACCAGCGGGTCGACGAGTCGCTGAGCCCCACCGAGATGTCGGTGCTGGGCACCCTCTCCCTCTGCGGCAAGGCCACCCCCGGTGAGCTCGCCCGCAAGGAGCACGTCCAGCCGCCGTCGATGACCCGCATCGTCGCCCTGCTGGAGGCCAAGGGGCTGGTCCGTCTGGAGCCGCATCCGGAGGACCGGCGCCAGAAGGTCGTCACGAAGACCGAGCAGGCCGAGGCGATGCTCGAGGAGAGCCGCCGCAAGCGCAACGCCTTCCTGGCCGCCCTGGTCGAGGGCCTCGACGAGGACGAGTGGGCGAAACTCCGCGCCGCCGCCCCCGTGCTGGAGAAGCTCGCACATCTGTAAGCCGTAGTCGCAGCCGTCGCAAGGAGGCGAACCCTTTTGAGTTCGGGACCCGGAGCAGCTTCCGCCCCCGCACCAGACCCCGACGACTCCCCGCCCGCCCTCGAACCCCCCAAGTCCCCCCGGCCCCGCAAGTCCTCGATGTTCAGCTCGCTGAAGGTCAGGAACTACCGCCTGTTCTTCCTCGGCCAGGTCGTCTCCAACACCGGCACCTGGATGCAGCGCATCGCCCAGGACTGGCTGGTCCTCAGCCTCACCGGCTCCGCCACCGCCGTCGGCATCACGACGGCCCTGCAGTTCCTGCCGATGCTGCTCTTCGGCCTCTACGGCGGCGTCCTCGTCGACCGTCTGCCCAAGCGCCGTACGCTGCTCGTCACGCAGACCTCGATGGCCGCCACCGGCATCGCGCTCGCCGTTCTCACCCTCACCGGACACGTCCAGGTCTGGCATGTGTACCTGGCCGCCTTCGTCGTCGGTCTGGCGACCGTCGTCGACAACCCGGCCCGCCAGTCCTTCGTCTCCGAGATGGTCGGCCCCGACCAGCTCCAGAACGCCGTCAGCCTCAACTCCGCGAACTTCCAGTCCGCCCGCCTGGTCGGCCCCGCCGTCGCCGGCCTGATGATCACCGGCGTGGGCACCGGCTGGGCGTTCCTCGCCAACGGGCTGTCGTTCGTCGCGCCCATCGCCGGTCTGCTGATGATGCGGGCGCGTGAGCTGTACGCGGTCGAGCGCGCCCCGCGCGGGAAGGGGCAGATGCGGGAGGGCCTGCGGTACGTCGCGGGGCGCCCGGAGCTGATCTGGACCATCGTGCTCGCCGGGTTCGTCAGCACCTTCGGCTTCAACTTCCCGGTGTACCTGTCCGCCTTCGCCGACGACGTCTTCCGTGCGGGTGCCGGCTCCTACAGCCTCTTCAACACGCTGATGGCGGTCGGCTCCCTGGCCGGTGCCCTGCTCGCGGCCCGGCGCGGGACGGCCCGGATGCGGGTGCTGATCGCGGGGGCGGTGGCCTTCGGCACGATGGAGATAGTGGCCGCGTTCGCCCCCTCCCTGTGGATGTTCGCCCTGCTCATGGCCCCCATAGGCATCTTCGGCATGACGGTGAACGTCACCGCCAACAGCAGCATCCAGATGGCGACCGACCCGGCCATGCGGGGCCGGGTGATGGCCCTGTACATGATGGTGTTCATGGGCGGCGCACCGCTGGGCGCGCCGATCGCCGGCTGGATCACCGACGCGTACGGCGTCCGGGCGGCCCTGGCGGTGGGCGGCGCCATCACCGCCACCGCGGCCGTCACGATCGCCCTGGTCCTGGCCCGCGTCGGCAACCTGCGCCTGTCGGTCGGCTGGAACCGCGGCCATCCGCAGGTGCGGTTCGAGCCGCGGCAGCGGCAGGAGGAGCTGGCGCCCGTGGCCCGAGCCGCCTGATCCCCGTCCGGCCCGGAGGCTAGACCCTCCGGGCCAGCACCTGCCCCGGCCAGTCGTCCGTCCCCGTGTACGTCTCCGTGCGCACGAAGCCGTTGCTCTCGTAGTAGCGGACGAGCTTGCCGTCGGCGCCCGCGTAGCAGTCCACGCGCAGCAGGGAGACCCCTGCCTGCCGGGTCACCTCGGCGGCGTGCGTGAGCAGGGCGCTGCCCACGCCGTGGCCCTTGAAGCGGCGGTCGGAGGCGAGCCAGTGGATGTAGCGCTCGGGCTCGCCGATCGGCGGGAGGTGGGCCAGGTAGGGGCCGGGCGAGTCGGTGAGGGTGAGGGTGGCGGCGGGCACGCCGTCGACCTCGGCCATGAAGACATCGCCCTCGTCCATGTACCGGGCCACGGACTCCACCGTCTTCGGGCTCTGCGACAGCGGCTTCGTCCCCCACTGCCCGGTCCGCCCCTGCGCGACCAGCCACTCCACACCGCTGTCGAGCATGCCGAGTATCGCGGGGATGTCGTCGGGCCCGCCGTCCCTGATGATGATCTCCATCCCCTCATCGTGCCAGGCTGGGTGCCATGAGACTCTTCGCCGCCGTACTGCCGCCCGAGGACGTGACCCGTGAACTCGCCGCCGAGGTCGCGGAGTTGCGCGGGCTGCCCGGCGCGGACCGGCTGCGCTGGACCGGCCGCCCCGGCTGGCACTTCACCCTCGCCTTCTACGGCGAGGTCGACGACGACCTCGTACCCGACCTGTCGGCCCGCCTGGAGCGCGCCGCGCACCGTACGCCGTCCTTCCCGTTGGCCCTCAGCGGCGGCGGCCAGTTCGGGCACGGGCGGGCTCTGTGGGCGGGTGCGGAGGGGGACCTGGCCACCCTGCGACTGCTGGCCGACCGCAGCGAGGCGGCGGCGCGCAAGGCGGGGGTGCCGATGGGGGAGCACCGGCGGTACAAGGCCCACCTGACGGTGGCCAGGAGCCGCTCGGCGGTGGACGTACGGCCGTACGTGGCGACCCTCGCGGAGTTCACGAGCCGGACCTGGACGGTGGCCGAGCTGGCGCTGGTGCGCAGCAATCTGCCGACGTCGGGCGTCGCGGGCGAGCAGCCCCGGTACGAGGCGGTCGCCCGCTGGCCGCTCGGAGGCGCCGGTTAGGCTCGGTCACGTGGACCCGAAAACCCGGAACCGGATCATGGCCGGTGCGCTTGTGTTGATGTTCGTGGTGGTGGCGCTGGCGGCGGCCCTCGGAAGGTAGGAGACGTGGCCGGCCGCCTGGCCGTCGGCGCCCGGTCTCGCCGCCTCGCCGGTCAGACGAGTTCGATCAGCCCCAGCCGGACGGCCTCGCTGACGGTCGCGGCCCGGTTCTCGGTGCCGAGCTTGCGGTAGATCCGTACGAGGTGGGTCTTGACCGTCGCCTCGGCCAGGAACAGCGTGCTCGCGATGGCCCGGTTGCTGTGCCCCCGGGCGAGCAGCCGTACGACCTCGATCTCCCGCTCGCTGAGCACCGGCCCCGGCTCGACCGCGTGCCCGACGACACTCGCGGCGGCCTCCGGCGCCAGCGCCATGCCCCCCGCCGCCGCGGCCCGCACGGCACGGAACAGCTCCTCGGGCGGGCCCGCCTTGAGGACGTAGCCGCGGGCGCCCGCCTCGACGGCCCGCAGGACGTCGGCCGTACGGCCGTGGCTGGTGAGCATGACGACCCGGACCCCGGTGCTGGTCGCGAGGATCCGGCGGGTGGCCTCGACGCCGTCGACGCCGTCGGCTCCGGCAGGGGACCTGCCCGAGTCGGTGAGCCGGAGGTCCATGAGGACGACGTCGGGGCGCAGCCGCCCCACCAGGCGTACGGCCTCGGTGCCGTCGCCGGTCTCGCCGACGACCTCGAAGCCGGGCTCGCCTTCGAGCAGGGCGCGCAGACCGGCCCGTACGACGGTGTGGTCGTCGACGATCAGCAGCCGTAGCGGCTCGGCCTCGGCCGCGTCGTCGCTCATCGGGCGCCGACCGGGACGCGGTCCTCGGCGGCCCGTGCGACCGGCAGCGTCGCCCGGACGCGGGTGCCGTGGCCGGGCGCGGTGTCGACGGTGAGCGTGCCGCCGAGGGCGCCGAGCCGCTCGCGTGCCCCGGCGAGCCCGAATCCGCGCCCGTCCCCGGAGGCGGCCGACCGTACGGGTTCCTGCTCGAACCCCACACCGTCGTCGCGGACCTCGACGGCCGCGACGGTCCCGCCCTGGATCAGGGTGACGTGTACGTGCGTGGCGCGGGCGTGTTCGCAGGCGTTGGCGAGGAGGCTCTGGGTCACGCGGAGCAGGGCGACGGCCTGCTCCACGGGAAGGGCGGCGGGCGGGTTCTCGGCGCTGAAGGAGATCCCGGGCGCCCCGGCGGCGGAACCCGTACGGGCGGTCAGCTCACGCAGTGCCGCCTCCAGGCCGTCCCGGGCGAGGGCGGGCGGGGTGAGGTCGTCGATGATGCCGCGGGTCTGGGCGAGGTGGTCGCCGAGCGCGTCGGTGACCAGCCGCACCTGGCGCCGGGCCGCCTCCGGGCGGCGGTCCCAGTCGCGTTCGGCGGCCTGGAGGAGCATGCGGCTGCCCGCGAGTTCCTGGGCGAGCGTGTCGTGCAGGTCGCGGGCGATGCGGGCACGCTCGGCCAGCCGCCCGGCCTCCCGCTGCCGACGCGCCAACTCGCCCCGGGTGTCGGCCAGTTCTCGGGTCAGCCGCTGCTGGCCGCGGTAGAGCAGGACGGTCGCCCACATGGCGGTGACCGGCGGTGCCAGCAGATCCGGGTCGAGGCCGCCGCCGGCCCGGACCAGCGCCGCCATCAGCAGCGCCGTGAGGACGCCGAGCGCCGCCGCCCGCTCCGCGCGGGTGGGCATGCGCAGCGCCAGGACGGCCAGCGGCACGGCCAGCCACGCGTATCCGAAGGTGAGCGGCGCGGGCAGGACCCAGGCCACCCACGACCACAGCAGCAGAAGCAGCCCGAACCAGACCGGCCGCCCGGCCCGGCCCAGCCGCGCCCACGGGGCCGGCCCGGCGGCGTACAGCAGGGCCAGTACGGCCATGGGCGGCGCGACGGACCAGCACAGCTCGTTGTTCAGCTCGACGAGCCGTACGAGGGTGCCGGCGACGGCGACCAGGAAGACCAGGTGCGGGAGGTGCCGGGCCGACAGGCGGGACGGGCGAACGGCGAGAGTGGTGGCGGGCACGGCGGTGACTCCCTGGACGGGCCGATGGGAAGCGACTATGCCGTCAGGAGTTTAAGCCGTTACTCGTGTGACCGTAGTAAATGACAGTGAGCCGACAGTGAACCGACAGGGCTCAGCGTCCCGGGTGCAGCCCGAGCCAGCCCGGCGAGGGGTCGCCCTTCACCTCGCCGAAGTACAGCGCGAAGGTCTGCTTCAGCCGCTCGATCGCGGCGCGGTCCTCCATGAACTTCGGGAAACCGTCCACGTGGGCGTCCGGGTTCTCCCACACCGGCTTCAGACCGGGGGACGGCGTGACGTCCGTCCGCACCGACCAGCCGTTGAAGCTGGCCTTCTGCCGCTCCTCGGACAGCGCCCAGTTCAGGTACAGCTTGGCGGCGGTCGGGTTGGCGGCCTGCTTCAGGACCGCGGCCCGCTGCCCCCACGCCATGAACGGGTGCCCCTCGGGCACGACCCACTTCGTCACGGTCGACGTCGACACCGCGCTGCCGGACCCGCCGACGCCGATGGCCTTCTGCTTGCCGTTGACCGCGAGGCCCGGCGTGTGCGAGCCACGGGCGAACTGCGGCTGCTGCGCGGCGAACTTCGCCACCCAGTCCCACCCATAGGTCCGCTGGTAGAGGGAGAAGAGGTAGAGCACCGCGTCGTCGTCGTGCGGGTAGGAGGAGGCGATCTGCCCCTTCCAGCGCGGGTCGACGAGGTCGAGGGGCGTCTTGGGCGCGTTGGCGCCGGCCGCCTCGATGCCGTACATGAAGCTGAAGCCGATGACCATCAGCGCGGTCCAGGCGCCGTCCGGGTCCTTGAACCCCTCGTGGACCTTGGAGAACCCGGCGGGCTTGTAGGGCAGCAGCTTGCCCTCCCGCTTCCAGCGGGTGAAGTCCTGGAGGGTCTGGAGCTGTACGACGTCGGGGACCAGGGTGCCGGTCGCGAGCTGGTTGTCGACGCGGACGTCGTGGTACTTGCTGTAGTCCACGACGACCGTCAGGTCGATGTCGGGGAAGCGGCTCGCGAATCCGGCCCGCACACCGGCCGCCTGGCTGTCGACGTCCCCGCCCTGGTAGAGGACGAGCTTGCCGCCCTCGGCGACGGCGGCCGCGTACAACTCGTCGAGGGAGCGGGTCTCCTCGCGGACGCGGGGGCCCGACGAGAGGGCGTCCGCGGCGGTCGGCACGGTGGATGCCATCGCGGTGGACGCGGAGACCGCGGCGGCACCGCCGAGCGCGACACCGGCCCCCGTGGCGAGCAGTCGGCGCCTGCTGAAGTCCATGGACATGTGGGGGGTCCTCCTGACCTGTCGCGCCGCCACGTCCGTTACGCGGCGGCGCGGCAAGTCTGGCGACGGGAAGGGGTGCTTCGCGTCGTCCGCCCGCTGCCTCCTTGTTCAACCGTTCGATGGAACGGAGCCCAAGAAGTCGGGGGGGGGGAGGGGCTACCAGGCGAATGCTTCCGGAGAGGGCCCCGGACCCGGGAAGATCTCGTCCAGCCCGGCCAGCAACTCTTCGCTCAGCTCCGACTCGGCGGCGCGCACCGCCGACTCCAACTGCTCGGCCGTGCGCGGGCCGACGATCGGGCCGGTCACGCCCGGGCGGGTGAGCAGCCAGGCCAGCGCGGCCTCGCCGGGCTCCAGGCCGTGCTTGTCGAGCAGGTCCTCGTACGCCTGGATCTTCGCCCGTACGGCAGGGTCGGCGAGGGAGTCGGCGGCCCGCCCGGAGCCGCGCCGTCCGCCCTCGACCTCCTTCTTGATGACGCCGCCGAGCAGCCCGCCGTGCAGCGGGGACCACGGGATGACGCCGAGCCCGTACTCCTGCGCGGCCGGGATGACCTCCATCTCGGCGCGGCGCTCGAAGAGGTTGTACAGGCACTGCTCGCTGACGAGGCCGATGGTGCCGCCGCGCCGGGCGGCGATCTCGTTGGCCTGGGCGATCTTGTAGCCAGGGAAGTTGGAGGAGCCGACGTACAGGATCTTCCCCTGCTGGACCAGCACGTCGATGGCCTGCCAGATCTCCTCGAAGGGAGTGGCGCGGTCGATGTGGTGGAACTGGTAGACGTCGATGTAGTCGGTCTGGAGCCGCTTGAGCGAGGCATCGACGGCCCGCCGGATGTTCACGGCCGACAGCTTGTCGTGGTTGGGCCACGCCGCGCCCTCCGCGCCCATGTTGCCGTACACCTTGGTGGCGAGGACGACCTTGTCGCGTCGCTCGCCGCCCTTCGCGAACCAGTTGCCGATGATGCTTTCGGTACGGCCCTTGTTCTCGCCCCAGCCGTACACGTTGGCGGTGTCGAAGAAGTTGATGCCCGCGTCCAGCGCCGCGTCCATGATCGCGTGACTGTCCGCTTCGTCCGTCTGCGGGCCGAAGTTCATGGTGCCGAGCACGAGTCGGCTGACCTTGAGTCCCGTGCGTCCGAGCTGCGTGTACTTCATGGCTTGAACGCTAGCTGTGTGGAGTGCGCTCTAGGCAAGGGATCTCGCCGGGTCGACGGATCTTGACGCTAACTGGGAGTTAGTGCTTTCCTGTGCACAGCGTGAGATTGAACTTTCAATATCCATCTCCGGAGAGAGCCCCATGCCCCCCACCACGCCTGTCCGTCCTGTCCGTAGGGCACTTGCCGCCTTCGTCGCCTCCGCCGCGCTGCTGGGCGCTGCCGCCGTGCCGGCCCTCGCGTCCGTGCCGGTCACCCACGCACCCGTGTTCTCCGGCTACGACGACTCCGCCCGCCTCGGCTACCAGAAGGCTGTCGCCGTCCGCGTCCTCAAGGGCGTGTTCGAGCGGGGCGACACCGAGGTCGTCGACCGTTACGTCCGCCCGGACTACATCCAGCACAACCCGCTCGCGCCGGACGGTGCGGAGACGTTGAAGAACCTGGGCGTCGCGATCCATCAGCAGTTCCCGGACGCCGAGTACGACGTCAAGCGGGTCATCTCCGAGGGCGACCTCGTGCTGGTGCACTCCAACGTGGTCATGACGCCCGGCACCCGGGGCAGCGCGGTCTTCGACATCTTCCGCTTCCAGGGCGGGAAGATCGCCGAGCACTGGGACGTGGGGCAGAACGTGCCGGAGGGCTCGGCCAACGGCAACGACATGTTCTCGACGGAGAGTTGGCCGCGGACGGAGCGGCCGGGGCCGGCGTGGCTGACGGCGTACAACAAGCAGCTCGTCACCAAGGCCTTCGACCAACTCCTCGTCCAGAAGGACCTGTCCGCGATCGACCGGTATTGGGGCACCGAGTACCACCAGCACAACCCGAACATCGCGGACGGTGTGGAGGGCGTGAAGTCAGGGCTGGGCGGGTACTTCGAGGCGTTTCCGCAGTTGAAGGTCACGCCGAAGCGGGTGATCGCCGAGGGTGACCTGGTGGCGGTGCACAGCCACTACGTGAACGCGCCGGGGGAGCGGGGGCAGGCGATCGTGGATCTGTTCC
Organism: Streptomyces shaanxiensis; assembly: GCF_039537145.1. Classification (NCBI taxonomy): domain Bacteria; kingdom Bacillati; phylum Actinomycetota; class Actinomycetes; order Kitasatosporales; family Streptomycetaceae; genus Streptomyces; species Streptomyces shaanxiensis. The sequence goes on along the minus strand of NZ_BAAAZY010000005.1, from coordinate 165,922 downwards.
GGGTGCGGAACGGGAAGATCGTCGAGCACTGGGATGTGATCCAGGATGTGCCGGCGACGTCCGCGAACGACAACGGCATGTTCTAGGTCTGGGCTAGGGCAGGGAGTTGAGGAAGGTCGTCCAGGTGGTGGGGGTTATCTGGACGGCCCTCTGTCCGTGGTCTGTGGGGGTCTTGGAGTCGCGGATGTGGATGGTGGTGGGGGTGAGGGCTACTTCTACGCACTCGCCGCCCTGGCCGCCGCTGTAGCTGCTCTTGAACCAGTGCAGGTCGGTACTCATAGGTCCCGTGCCACCTTGTCGATCAGTTCTGCTGACTCATCCGGGTTGAGAGCCTGGGCTCGCAGGATGCCATATTGCGTGAACAGGTCGCCCAGGTGCGGCTGTTCGCTGACGAAGTATCCGCCGCCTGGCCCCTCGACGTAGGCGAGCTGCCTGCGTTCATCGGTTTCCAGCAGGATCATGGGGCCGTTCAGAGAGGCGTGTTCCTGCCGGTCGGTCGGCATGACCTGGATCTCGATGTTGCGGCGCTTCCCGACGATCAGAAGGTGCTCCAACTGCTGCCGCAGGGCGGGCTGGCCGCCAAGGGGGCGCCTGAGCGTGTGTTCGTCAAGCACGAAGCCAACGGTGGGTGCGGGCTTGCGCTCCATCACCTGTTGGCGGTCCAGGCGTGCCGCCAGCCTGGCCTCGATCTCCTCCTCTTCAAGGGTGGGGCGCTGCGCGACGAAGATCGCCCGCGCGTAGGCCTCGGTCTGCAGCAAGCCCGGAATCACGTGGTTGGCGTACATGTAGATCGAGGTCGCCCTCGCCTCCAGCTCCGCGTAGTCCTCGAACCAAGACGGAAACCGGCTCGCCTTCAGCTTCCTGCCCGCCGCCAGAAGTGCACCTTGTGCACCCAGGACCTCGTCCGCGATCTCGACCAGCTTGCCCTTGGGCGGCCGCTCTCCCCGCTCCACCATGGCCACTTGGGACTTGGAGTACCCGACGTACTTGCCCAGCGCCTCCTGAGTCATCCCGGCCCGCTCGCGATAGAACCGCAGCAACGAGCCGAACATCTCCAGGTTCCCCGAACCTCGTTCACCGGCGTGCACAACGACCTCCCCAACTACACAGCCCCGCACCACCACCACGAACCCCTGGTCACAGTATGTAAGCGCCCGGTTGCATTTGCGGCATGTACGAGAAAATCGCCAACCCCTGGCTCCCCACCTGGATCCCCGACACCGGCCACGCGCTCCGCCACGCAGGCATCCACTTCGACGCCGTACGTATGAAAGGCGCCCAGGCAGAAGGCGCCGCCGCCGAACTCCTGCTCCGCACGCACTTCGACGCGGGCCCGATCATCCGCGAGCTGACCGGCGAGCGATACCTGTACTTCCTGTTGCCCCCGCAAACCGCCACCACCCACCGCTGGCCCCCCGGCGTACGCACCCTGACCCGCGCCACCGGCTACTCGGCGTACGTGGGCGTACCGGCCCTGACCGGCGTCACCTGGCCGCTGGAATGGCGGTCGATGCCGACGGAGGAAGTCCCGTTCGTCGAGGGTGAGTTGCTGCGCGAAGTCGTGGGGAGAAGCTCCGCCGGAGGGCCACGGTCAGCTCGGCCGACGTAGCCCCGCGACGAGGAGTGCGACCAGTCGGCGCGCGTCGTACCGGGGGTCGCTCTCGGCGCCGATGCAGAGGTTTCCGATGCCGCGCATGAGCTGGTAGGCGTCGATGCCCGGGCGGATCTCGCCGGAGGCGGCGGCAGCATCGAGGAGTTGGGCGCACACCGGCAGGAGGCGGTCGAGGAAATAGGTGTGCAGCGTCTCGAAACCGCAGCTGTCGGTCCGCAGTACGGCTGCGAGGCCGTGCTTGGTGACCAGGAAGTCCACGAAGAGGCCGACCCACTGTTCCAGGGCGGCGTGCGGTGTCGGACTGGTCGTCAGGAGGGCCGGTCCCGCTTCGGCGCAGGCTTCGACCTGGTGGCGGTAGACGGCGATGATCAGGTCCGCCCGGGTGGGGAAGTGCCGGTAGATCGTGCCCGTCCCGACGCCGGCCTTGGCGGCGATGTCGCGTACCGGTGCTTCCACGCCCGAGGTGACGAAGACCGAGGCGGCCGCGTCCAGCAGGGTCTGCTGGTTGCGCCGGGCGTCCTTGCGCTTGGATCCGGCCGCGCTTCCCGTGCTGTGGCCGCTGTCGTTCACCGCGGCGCTCCTTCCGTGATTGCCAAAGCGGAACAGTGTTCCGTATTGTTTGCGGAACGAGGTTCCGTTTCGCCCATGATGGCAGACCGGGGGACCGGTCCGTCCGTCACCATCAACGGAGGCACTTCCATGTCCGACTCGAACAACACCGTGAACGTGCGGAAGAGCGCGGGTGCGCCCGCCACAGTGATATCCGCGAAGCCGGTCGTGCTGGCCGCCCCGGGTCGTGGCGAGGACCTACAGGTCCGCGTGTCCGCCCCCGCGACCGGCGGCGATCTCCCGGTCGTCGTCTTCTCGCACGGCTTCGGGTGGTCGATGAACGGCTACGCCCCGCTGGCGGACTTCTGGGCCGCGCAAGGCTTCGTGGTCGTGCAGCCGACCCACCTCGACTCCAGGACGCTCGGCCTCCCCGCCGAGGACCCCCGTACACCGCGGATCTGGCGCTTCCGTATCGAGGACCTCAAGCGGGTGTTGGACGGACTCGACGTCCTGGAAGCCTCGGTGCCGGGCCTCGGCGGGCGCCTCGACCGCGGCCGCATCGCCGTGGCGGGTCACTCCTGGGGAGCTCAGACAGCGAGCACGCTGCTGGGCGCGCGATTCCTCGACTCCGACGGTGTTCCCGGCGAGGACATGTCCGACCCCCGGGTCAAGGCGGGTGTGCTGCTCGCCATGGCCGGCCTGGGGGACGATCTGACCCCGTTCGCCGCCGAGAACTTCCCCTTCATGAGGCCGTCCTTCGACACCATGACCACGCCGGCCCTCGTCGTCGCCGGGGACCACGACCAGTCCCACCTGACCTCGCGCGGACCGGACTGGTTCACCGACCCCTACACCCACAGCCCGGGAAGCAAGAGCCTGCTCACGCTGTTCGGGGCGGAGCACTCGCTCGGTGGCATTCCCGGGTACGAGGTCGCCGAGACGACCGACGAGAGTCCCGCACGCGTCGCCCTGATCCAGCAACTCACCTCCGCCTTCCTGCGCAGCGCCCTCTACACCGAGGACAGTGGCTGGAAGGCGGCGGTCGCCTTGCTGGAGGAAGGCTCCGACCCGCTGGGGAAGCTGGAGAGCAAGGTGTTCTGACGGGTGGTCGGGGGCGTCAGTCGCGGGGAAAACGGTCGGTTTTGAGGGTGAGGTCGACAACGGTGCCGATCAGGTCGACGTCGGTGCCGAAGTCCACCGGCGTCCGGTTCTCGTAGTCGCCGTCCTTGGGATCGGTGTAGACGTAGCACCGCCCCTGGTAGGGGTCGGCGACGACGTAGACGGAGACTTCGGCGGCCGCATAGGCCCTTTTCTTCGGGCCGTAGTCGTTGGAGGCCGTACCCTCCGAGATGACCTCGGCGACGAACTCGACGTCTTGGTAACGCCAGTGGCCCGTGTCGTCCTTCTTCGCCGAGTCATTGAGCAGGGCGATGTCCGGACAGAAGCCGTTCTTGTAGCCCGGGAAGTCGATGCGGACGTCCGAGAATGCTTTGACGTCCATCCCGTACCTGTCCTCCAGCGCCCGCACGATTCGGCGGATGATTACCCAGTGCGTATCCCGCTGCGGCGTCATATGGACGTTGCCCCCGACGATCTCGACCCTGAATCCTTCGGGGACGGGCATCCTCTCGAGCCGCTCGAACATCTCATCGAGCCAGCGTGTGTCGCTCTCGGCCATCGCGATCCTGTCTTCAATGACGGTCATCGTGGCGCTCCTCCCCGGCTGCCCCACGGAAGGTGCAGCCGCGCAGTACAACGATACGCACAGTGACCAGGACACCGAGAGGAAGCTCACATGCCAGACCCAGGTGCCCAGCACATCGTCCCCCTCCTCCACCACACCCTTGGCACCACCATCCTCGGCATCTACCTCCACGGCTCCGCCACCCTCGGCGGCCTACGCCCCCACAGCGACATCGACGTCCTGGTCGTCGTGAGCGAGCCCACGACCCAGGCCCAACGCCGAGCGCTCGTAAGGGAGTTGATGAAGGTGTCCGGCGGAGCCTCCCGCCCCGTCGAGCTCATCGTCGTCGTACAGGACGACGTACGCCCCTGGCGCTACCCACCCACCTGCGACTTCCTCTACGGCGAATGGCTGCGCGCCGACTACGAACGCGGCGTAACCTCGGTCCCCGAGCCCAGCCCCGACCTCGCCCCGCTCCTCACGATGGTGCTGCTGGCGAACGCCCCGCTGTACGGGCCCCCACCCGCCGAGCTCCTCGACCCCGTCCCGCCCGCGGATCTCAGGCGCGCGATCGTCACCGCCGTACCCGAGCTCCTCACCGAGCTGGACTCCGACACCCGCAACGTCCTGCTCACCCTCGCCCGGATCTGGACCACCCTCGACACGGGCGCGATCCGCTCCAAGGACGCCGCCGCCGACTGGGCCCTCGCCCGGCTCCCCGCCGAGCACCGGCCCGTCCTCGCGCACGCCCGTGCCGTCTACCTCGGCGACGAGGAAGAGCACTGGGGCGACGACCTGCTACCGGGCGTCCGCCCCTGCGCCGACGCCCTCGTGGACGCCGTCAAGCGTCAGGCGGCCAACGATCAGGCGCTCAACGATCAGGCGGTCGACGATCAGTCGGCCTCGTACGGCTCGCCCAGCCCCCACGCCTGATACATCGCGTCCGCGAAGGCCTCCGCGATCTTGTGCTCGCCGCTCGCGTTCGGGTGCGTGCCGTCGTAGGTGTCGAGGTTGATGTCGTACGACGGGGGAGGGGACGCCAGGAGCAGCGGTGAGCGGGGCTCGTCCAGGTCGGCCACCGCCTTCGCCAGCAACTCGTTGAAGCGGCTCACCTGCACGGCGAACTCGGCGTCCGACTCCGCCCGGACGTTCGGGATCACCGGCAGCACGACCATCCGCACCTTCGGGTTCGCCGCCCGCGCCGCCGCCACGAACCCGCGCGCGTTCTCCGCCGTCTGCTCCGCGTTCGTGTAGAACCCCAGGTCGATCAGGCCCAGCGACACCAGCAGCACATCCGCCCGGTACGACCGCACGGCCTCGCCGATCAGCGGTGCCATGTGCAGCCAGCCCTCGCCCCAGCCGGCGAGGTGGGCGCGGGGGAAGTCGGGGTCGGCGTACTCGTACGACGTGGGCGCGTCCATCGCCTTGTCGTAGAGCGTCTCGCGCGGGCCGACGAGGGCGAAGGGGCCGCCGTACGTCTCGCGCAGGTGCTGCCACATGCGGTAGCGCCACGTGTGTTCGCCGGCGCTGCCGATGGTCATGGTGTCGCCGACGGGCATGAACCTGAGCATCCGCTCATGATGGACGATCGCTACCTGTCGGTAGGAGCAGGCGGCGTGTGAAGCCTGACACGCCGCCTGCGCCCGGTGTCTCGATGCCGCGCTCCCCGATCTGCGCGTACGCCGCGTCGAACTCCTCCTCGGAGATCAGGCGATGTCCCCGTGGATCTCAGTCAGGCCGGCCCAGCTCGTGAAACCGGCCGGGATGGCAGGCTTGGGGGCATGCGCCGACTGCTCGCGTCTCTTGCCGGGGTCCTTCTCGTGGGGGCGTTCACCGCCGTGCCCGCCTCCGCCGCCGCGTCCGCCGCGGACGGAAACGAGGACTTCACGATCAAGGACCCCCGCATCACGGAGTCCAGCGGTCTCGCCGCCTCCCGTCAGCACCCGGGCGTCTACTGGACGCACAACGACCAGGACGAGGGCGCCTACCTCTACGCCGTCGACAGCAGCACCGGCGAGACCGTCGCGACGATCACCATGACCGGCGTGGGCACCCCGCGCGACGTGGAGGCGATCGCCATCGGGCCCGGCAACGAGATCTACGTCGGCGACATCGGCGACAACGACGGTGTGGAGTGGCCCTATGTGTGGGTCTACCGGCTGCCTGAGCCGAAAACCCTCAAGGACCAGACGATCCGCGCCACGCAGTACGTGGTGAAGTACTCCGACGGCACCCGCGACGCCGAGTCGCTCGTCGTGCACCCCAAGACCGGGCGCGTCTACATCATCGACAAGCTGGAGGACGGCGGGCACCTCTACGAGGCACCGGCCAAGCTCTCCCCCAACGGCACGAACGTCTTCAAGCCCATCACCCCGGTCGACCTGTGGGCCACCGACGCCGCCTTCTCCCCGGACGGCCGGACCCTCGCCGTACGCGGCTACTTCGGCGGCATCGCCTACGACTGGAACGGCGGCAAACTCAAACGGCTGGAGCGCATCAGCGTGCCCCTCGGCCAGGGCGAGTCCGTCAGCTACTCACCCGACGGCACCAAGCTCATGCTGGGGAGCGAAGGGGCCGGCAGCGCGGTGGTCGCCCAGGACGCCCCCGAGGACGCCGGATCCCCCGACTCCTCCTCCGGCGGCGGCAGTTCGGCCGCGGGCGACGACGGTGACGGCGACGGCGGCCCGAGCGGCGACATCAAGGTCGGTGCCGTCGCGGTGGTCGTCGCGTGTGTGGTTGTGTTCGGGTTGCGGAGGCTGCTGCGGCGGGGGTGAAGGGCCTCGGCGGTGTGTCGGAGAATGCCCGAGGCGTTCCACCTCGTACGAAGGATCACCTGACCCCGCATGGCCAACCCGCCCCTCGCACCCGATGCCGCGCAGGTGCTCAGGCACAACCGCGCTCTGCTGTACCGGCACATCGTCACCCGCCTCGCGCTCGCCGTGACCTTGTTCGCCGTCCCGTACGTGGCGCACCTGGCCGGCTATGACGCCGCCCTGCCCGGGTTCGGCATCCCGGCCGCCCTGCTCGTGCTGATCTTCCTGATGCTCCGGCTGCGCCACGGCTCCCGGATCAAGGTGTGCGAGAAGGTGCTGCACACCTACCCCCTGGAGTACCGCACCCGGGTCTCCTGGAAGGGCTCGGAGTGGAAGTACCTCGGCGATGTGCACACCGTCCGGCTGTCGGTGCGCGGGCAGCACGGCGCGCCTTCGCTGCGCGCGGTCAACGCCACGACGATGCGCCGCCGGCCGAAGGAGGCCGAGGAGGGCGGTGCCTGGTTCGCCGGGGACCCGGCCTTCGGCGGCGTCATGGTCCTACCGGGGAGCAACGACATGTTCTTCGTGCAGCCCGCGGACTGGAAGAAGTACGAGCAGGAGCGCGCCCAGGCCGACCCGCAGCGCGTGGCTCTCGCCGAACAGGCCGGTATCTCCAGGCTGTTGGAGAAGGAGCCGAACATTTTGGTGGGCGGATGAAGCGCGTACTCGGCTGGGTGTGCGGCGTCCTCCTCGCCCTGGTCGCCGCCTTCTGGTGCGTCACCGCGACCGCCGACCTCGCCCTGTCCGCGGGGGTCTACGGCACCCCGGGCACGTACGAGGTGGACACCTGCCACGACACCAACAGCAGCGGCAAGAACTCCCGTTACGACTGCTCCGGGGACTTCACGCCGGACGGCGGCACGGCCGACGACGCCGTGTCTGTGCACCTCGAGGACACCGGGCACGACTATCCGGACGGCAGTGGGTTCGACGCGCGGCAGGGGCTCGAGCCGGAGACGGTTCAGCGGGTCGGGTTCTGGGGTGTCGTGGGCGAGCTCTGGCAGGTCGCGGTCTGCGTGGTCGTCCTCGCGGTCCTCGCGCACCAGGCGATCAAGCCGCGCGGGAAGGCCCAACGCAAGGAGGCCCACCGCCGGGAGCCTTCGCGGCGGCAGAAGGTGGCCGACCGGGTCGGCTACGTCGTCGTGGTCGCCATCCCCGTGGGTGTCCTGAGCTGGATCGCCATGATCGCGGAGCCCAGCCCGTAGGCCGGTCCGCGTCCGGTGTCACCTCTTCCCGGCGTCACCGCTCCCGGCGTCACCCTTCCCCGCCCTTTTTCTCCCCGCCCCGCTCCTCCGCCCGCCGAGCGACGAAGGCCTCCAGCCCGTCCAGGATCCGCTGCAGCCCGAACCCGAAGTGGTCGAAGTCGGGGCCCCAGGTGTTCTCGTCGAGGGAGGCCATCAGGGGGTAGCGGCCCGACGCGAGGACCTTTTCCAGCATCGGGGTCTGGGCCTCCCAGAACTCCGCGTCCGTCAGGCCCGTCCGGCGCTCCGCCTCCTGGTGGTACAGCTGGGTGCGCGCGGCCCCGACGACGTACCCGTCGATCATGATGATCGCCGAGACCAGTTCGGGGTCGGACAGGCCCATCGGCTTGATGCGGGCGAGCACCTTCTCCATGCCGTCCATGGCGCTCGGGCCCAGGATCGGGCGGGACTGGTTGACCTGGAGCAGCCAGGGGTGGCGGCGGTAGAGGTCGAGGGTCGCGCGGCCCAGGGCCTCCAGCGCCGCGCGCCAGGTGCCGTCGCCGAGGTCGGCGGGGTTCTCGGAGGGCCGCTGGACGCGGTCCAGCATCAGGTCGAGCAGCTCGCCCTTGCCGGGGACGTAGCGGTACAGCGACATCGTGCCCGTGCCCAGCTCGGCGGCGACCCGGCGCATCGACACCGCCTCCAGGCCCTCGGCGTCCGCGACCCGGACCGCCGCGTCCACGATCTGGTCCAGGGTGAGGGCCGGCTTGGGTCCGCGGCTGGGGCGTCGGCCCGTCTCCCAGAGCAGCTCCAACGTGCGGACGATGTCGCCGCTGCCGCTGGTCTCCGTACCGCTGGTGCCGCCCTTGCCACTCGTCATGCGATTCAGCTTAAGTCCTCCCGGAAAAACTGGGTACGGTGTACGCGCAATCGGGTACGGTGTACTCAATTACTGAAAGGGGGACCCGATCCATGGGTGACGACGGACACCACGGACACGACGGATACGCGGTACGGGCCGAGGGGCTGGAGAAGCGCTACGGCGAAAAACGCGCCCTCGACGGCTTCGACCTGGCCGTCCGTGAGGGCACCGTGCACGGCCTGCTCGGCCCGAACGGCGCCGGCAAGACCACCGCCGTACGCATCCTGTCCACGCTGATCCGGCTCGACGGCGGCCGGGCGACCGTGGCCGGGCTGGACGTGGCCCGGCAGCCGCGCGAGGTCCGGGCGCGCATCGGCCTCACCGGGCAGTACGCGGCCGTGGACGAGGTGCTCACCGGCCGGCAGAACCTGGAGATGTTCGGCCGGCTCTTCCACCTGGGCGGCAGGCGGGCCAAGCTGCGCGCCACCGAGCTGCTGGAGCAGTTCGACCTGACCGACGCCGCCGACCGGGGCGTGGGCAAGTACAGCGGCGGTATGCGGCGCCGCCTCGACCTCGCCGCCTCGATGATCCTCGCCCCGACCGTCCTCTTCCTGGACGAGCCGACGACCGGGCTCGACCCCCGCAGTCGGGGTGAAGTCTGGGAATCGGTGCGGGCGTTGGTGGCCGGCGGCACGACCGTACTGCTGACGACCCAGTACCTGGAGGAGGCCGACAAGCTGGCCTCGCACATCACCGTCATCGACCAGGGGCGGGCCATCGCCGACGACACCCCCGACGGACTGAAGAACCTCGTCGGCGGCGACCGTATCGAGGTCGTGGTGGCGGAGCGGTCCGACATTCCGCGGGTGGTGAAGGTCGTCGCCCGCGTCTCGGACGGTGAACCCGAGGCGGAGGAGGGCGAGTCGCGGGTGCACGCACCCGTCATCGACCGGGTGTCCGCCCTCACGGAGGTCGCGCGGACGCTGCAGGACGAGGGCGTCCAGGTCGAGGACATCGGGCTGCGCAGGCCGAGCCTCGACGACGTGTTCCTGCGCCTGACCGGACACCGTACGGAGAAGGCTGAGCAGGCCGACAAACCGGATAAGGCCGATAAGGCCGAGAAGGGCCAGAAGACCCAGAAGGGGGCCGCCGTATGAGTGCCGTCGACCTGACCACACCGAGTGCCCGCGGCCGCGTGTACTGGGCCCTCGCCGACGTCTGGAACATCGTCCGCCGCGGCCTGACCCACTACCAGCGCCAACCGGTCAACATCGCCTGGCAGTTGGGCTTCCCGATCCTCTCCGTCCTCCTCTACGGCTATGTCTTCGGCAGTGCCATGAAGGTGCCCGGCGGCGGAAACTACAAGGACTTCCTGATGCCGGGCATGTTCGTGATGACGATGGCGTTCGGCTTCATCAACACCGCGACGCTCGTCGTCTACGACTCGACGAAGGGTGTCATCGACCGTTTCCGTTCCATGCCGATGGCCTCGTCGGCGGTGGTCGCCGGGCGCGGGATCACCGATCTGCTCGCCGCCTGCGCGGAGTTGGCGATCATGATGCTGACCGCCTTCGCGATGGGCTGGCGCCCGGACGGCGGGTTCGGCTTCCTCGGCGCCTTCGGGCTGCTGCTGTGGCTGCGGTTCGCGCTGATCTGGATCGGGGTGTGGCTGGGCCTGCTGGTCCCCAACCCGGAGGCCGCCGGCGGCCTGTTCGCCGTCGCCTTCCCGCTCACGATGATCTCCAGCATCTTCGTCGCGCCGCAGCTGATGCCCGACTGGCTGGGCTGGGTGGCGGCCTGGAACCCGATCTCGTCCACTGCGGCGGCCACCCGCGAGCTGTTCGGGGTGCCGGCCGGTGCGGTGACCGGGGGCTCCTGGGTCGAGCAGCATGCGCTGCTGATGGCAGGGGTGTGGCCGGTGATCCTGACGGCGATCTTCCTGCCGCTCGCGATGCGGAGGTTCCAGAAGCTGAGCCGGTGACCGAGGCCCCTCAAATGCCGCGCATCTCCTTGACGTGCCCATGGTGCGTCAGTTTCCTGGGAGGTGCGCGGTCGATGGGAGCGCTCCCATCGATTCCGGGGCCGCGCCTCCCCGAGAGGAACAAGGGACATGTTCCGCAGCTTGCGAAGAGCGCTGTGCGCGGTGGCCGCCGCGCTCCTGTTACCGCTGGCCGGAGCCGGCACGCAGCCGGCCCGGGCGGCCGAGGCCCAGGCCGGCGCCGGCTACTGGCACACCAGCGGCCGGCAGATCCTGGACGCGGCCGGGCAGCCGGTCCGTATCGCCGGGATCAACTGGTTCGGCTTCGAGACCGGCAACCACGTCGTCCACGGCCTGTGGGCGCGCGACTACAAGAGCATGCTCGACCAGATCGAGTCGCTGGGCTACAACACCCTCCGCGTCCCCTTCAGCGACGACATCCTCAAGAGCGGCACGATGCCGGACAGCATCAATTACGCCGACGGCAAGAACGCCGATCTGCAGGGGCTGACGTCCGTGCAGGTGCTGGACAGGATCGTGGCGTACGCCGGCCAGGTCGGCCTCAAGATCGTCCTCGACCGGCACCGGCCCGACGCGGGCGGCCAGTCGGCGCTCTGGTACACCTCGGCGGTCCCCGAGTCGACGTGGATCGCGAATCTGAAGGCGCTGGCAGGGCGCTACAAGGGCGACAGCACGGTCATCGGGATCGACCTGCACAACGAGCCGCACGATCCCGCGTGCTGGGGCTGCGGCGACACGACCCGCGACTGGCGGCTCGCCGCACAGCGCGCCGGGAACGCCGTGCTGTCCGTCAACCCCGACCTGCTGATCATGGTCGAGGGCGTCCAGTCGTACAACGGCGTCAACGGCTGGTGGGGCGGCAACCTCATGGGCGTCGCCCAGTACCCGGTCCAGCTCGACGTCCCGAACCGGCTCGTGTACTCGGCCCACGACTACGCGACGAGCGTGGCCCAGCAGCCCTGGTTCAGCGACCCGTCGTTCCCCGACAACATGCCGGGCATCTGGGACAAGTACTGGGGCTACATCTTCAAGCAGAACATCGCTCCGGTGTGGCTCGGCGAGTTCGGTACGACCCTCCAGTCGACGGTGGACCAGAAGTGGCTGACCGCGCTGGCGACGTACCTGCGCTCGACGTCGACGTACGGCTCGGACTCGTTCCACTGGACCTTCTGGTCCTGGAACCCCAACTCCGGTGACACGGGCGGCATCCTGAAGGACGACTGGTCGACCGTGGACACCGTGAAGGACGGCTACCTGGCGAGCATCAAGGCACCGGGGTTCCCGGCCGGCGGGGGCGGTGACCCCGGCGACCCCGGTGACCCCGGCGGGGGCACGGCGGCATGCAGCGCCGCCTACACCGTCACCAGCGACTGGGGCGGCGGCTTCAACGCCGAGGTGAAGGTGACCAACACGGGGACCACCCCGGTCAACTCCTGGAAGGTGACCTGGACCTGGAGCGGCTCCCAGCAGGTGACGTCCATGTGGAACGCGTCGTACACGCAGAGCGGGGGGACGGTGACCGCGACGAATGCCGCGCACAACGGGGCGGTCGCGGTGGGCGGTTCGGCGAGTTTCGGGTTCGGGGGTGCGCCCGGGGGTGGGGGTGTGCCGAGTGTGAGCTGTACGGCCGCGTAGCCGAGGCGGCCGTACGGGAGCAGGGCGCCCGGTGATCGCCGGGCGCCCCGTCAACGGTCGGGGGCGACCGGGTCCTGCTGCAGGAGGGCGGCGCGTTCGTCGAACTCCTCGCGCGCGGCCTGGATGGCGGCGATGTTCGCCTGCGACCACAGGGTGATGCCCTGGATCAGCCCGCCCACCTCCTGGCCCAGCTCGGTCAGTCGGTACTCCACGCGCGGCGGCACCGTCGGGTACACGCTGCGGGTCAGCAACCCCTCGCGCTCCAGCGCGCGCAACGTCTGCGTCAACACCTTCGGAGTCACGCCGTCCAGCCGACGGCGCAGCTCGCCGAACCGCATGGGCCGGCCGTCCTCCAGCGCCACCAGCACCAGCATGGTCCACTTGCTCGCGATGAGCTCCAGCACGGCACGCGTGGGGCAGTCGCGCAGGAAGACCTCCACGCCGCCGTGTTTCCTGAGGTCGAAGCCGGTATCCATGAGGAACCTCGATATCAGAGAAGTGCCTTCTTCCGTACGGTCATTGTCCGGACCGACGATGGACTCCTGCCTGTGACGCCCCACGGGCGAGTCCCTCGACGAGGAGCACTGACAGCCCGATGTCCGCTCGTATGCATGCCATCGTCCAGTCCGCGTTCGGCGGCCCGGAGGTACTCACCTACACCGAGGCCGACGTGCCCGAACCCGGTCCCGGGGAGGTGCTGTTGCGGGTCGGCGGTGCCGGGGTCAACCCGGGTGACGCCGTTCTCCGGTCCGGTCGGGTGCCGGAGCTGGTCACCCTGCCCTGGACGCCCGGCAACGATGTGGCAGGTGTCGTCGAGCGCGTCGGCGAAGGCGTGACGCGCTTCGCGGCGGGCGACGAGGTGTACGGCATGCTGCCGGTCTCCCGGCGGGGCGCGTACGCCGAGTACACCGCCGTACCGGCCGCCGCGTTGGCGTCGAAGCCCAAGAACCTCGACCTCGCGCACGCCGGGGCCGTGCCCCTCGTCGGGATCACCGCCTGGCAGGCGTTGGCCGTACTGGCCGGGGTCGGGCCCGGCGACCGGGTGCTGATCCACGCGGCGGCGGGCGGGGTCGGGCACGTCGCGGTCCAGCTCGCCAAGGAGCTCGGGGCCCACGTCATCGGCACCGCCCGCACGGCCAAGCACGGCTACCTGCGTGACCTCGGCGCCGACGAGCTTGTCGACTACACCGTCACCGACTTCCGCGCCGCCGTGGCCCCCGTGGACACCGTCCTGGACCTGGTCGGCGGCGCCTATGGGGCACGCTCCCTCGACGTGCTTCGCCCGGGCGGCCTGCTCGTCGGCGCGTCGATCGACCCGGGCACCGACGAACGCGAGGCCGCAGCCCGTGGTCTGCGCTACGCCTGGGTCACGGCCGAGCCCTCCGGGCAGGCGCTGGAGCCGATCACCGACCGCATCGAGGCGGGCCGGCTCCGGGTGACCGTGGAACGCACCTATCCGCTGGCCGAGGCCGCCGAGGCCCATCGCGCGATCGAGGAGAAGCGCACGACGGGGAAGCTCGTGCTGGTGCCGTGACCGTGCGGGCGGAATCAGCGGCCGGTTCCTGCAGGACGATCGGACGCGAAAGGGCGCCCGGCGTTCGCCGGGCGCCCTCATCGTCGTACCGCTCGGAGTGCTACAGCTTCTCGATCACGTAGTCGATGCACTTCGTCAGCGCCTCGATGTCCGCCGGGTCGATCGCCGGGAACATCGCGACGCGGAGCTGGTTGCGGCCGAGCTTGCGGTAGGGCTCGGTGTCGACGATGCCGTTGGCGCGCAGGACCTTGGCGACGGCGGCGGCGTCGACCTCGTCCGTGAAGTCGATCGTGCCGATGACCGCCGAGCGCTTGGCCGGGTCGGTGACGAACGGGTTGGCGTACTTGATGTCCTCGGCCCAGCCGTACAACGTGCGGGCGGACGTGGCCGTCCGGCGGACCGCCCAGTCGAGGCCGCCCTGGCCGTTGATCCACTCCAGCTGCTGGTTGAGCAGGAAGAGGGTGGCGAGGGCCGGGGTGTTGTACGTCTGGTTCTTGCGGGAGTTGTCGATCGCCGTGGGCAGCGAGAAGAACTCCGGGATGTGGCGGCCGGAGGCGTGGATGCGCTCGGCGCGCTCGATCGCGGCCGGGGAGAAGACGCCGATCCACAGGCCGCCGTCGGAGGCGAAGGACTTCTGCGGGGCGAAGTAGTAGACGTCCGTCTCGGAGACGTCGACCGGCAGACCGCCGGCGCCGGACGTGGCGTCGACCAGGACCAGGGCGCCCTCGTCGGCACCTTCGACACGCTTGATCGGCATGGCGACGCCGGTCGAGGTCTCGTTGTGCGTGAAGGCGTAGACGTCGACGCCCGCCTCGGCGACCGGCTCCGGGTGCGTGCCGGGGTCGGCGGAGATGACGTCCGGTTCGGCGAGCCACGGGGCGAGCTTGGCGGCCTTGGCGAACTTGGAGCTGAACTCACCGAACGTGAGGTGCTGCGACTTGTTCTCGATCAGGCCGTGCGTCGCGACGTCCCAGAAGGCCGTCGAGCCGCCGTTGCCGAGGACGACCTCGTAGCCCTCGGGGAGCTGGAACAGCTCGCTGATGCCCTCGCGCACCTGGCCGACCAGGTTCTTGACCGGGGCCTGGCGGTGGGAGGTGCCGAGCAGGGAGGTTCCGGTGGCGGCCAGCGCGTCCAGCGCTTCCGTCCGCACCTTGGAGGGGCCCGCGCCGAAACGTCCGTCGGCGGGCTTGATGTCAGCGGGAATCTGGATCTCAGCCACGGGGGGAGCGTAGCCGTTTCGGGAAACCTCGGTGAAACCTCGTCCGTCGGGTGAGACGGCGTTTCGGCTGGCGTCGGCTGGCGTCGGACCTGTGGGCTGCCGCCCCCAGACCCCCGCTTCGGCCCTGAAGGGGCCTCGTCCTCAAACGCCGGACGGGCTGAGTTTGCTGGACTTGGCTGGTTTGCTGGAGGTATGACGGATCTTGAGGCTGCGCTGCGAACCGTCGTCCAGGGTGAGGTGAGCTTCGACGTCACCTCCCGGGCGTTGACCACCATGGACGCGTCCAACTACCGGCGCGTCCCACTCGGTGTGGTGGCGCCACATGATGCCGACGACGTCGCCGCCGTGCTGGAGGTGTGCCGGGACCACATGGTGCCGGTCGTGGCGCGTGGCGGAGGTACCTCCATCGCGGGGCAGGCCACCGGTGCCGGCGTCGTGCTGGACTTCACCCGTCACATGAACCGGATCGTCTCCCTCGACCCGGAGGCCCGCACCGCCGTCGTCCAGCCCGGCCTCGTCCTCGACCGCCTGCAGGACGCCGCCGCCCCGCATGGGCTCCGCTTCGGCCCCGACCCCTCCACCCACAGCCGCTGCACGCTCGGCGGGATGATCGGCAACAACTCGTGCGGCTCGCACTCGGTGGCGTGGGGGACGACCGCGGACAGCGTGCGGGAGCTGGACGTGATCACCGCGCGTGGGGAGCGGCTGCGGCTGGGGGAGGAGTGGGCCGGGGCGCCGCGCGGGCTGCGGGAGCTGGTCGAGGGCGAGCTGGCGCGGCTGCGCACCGGCTTTCCCGAACTGCCCCGCCGTATCTCCGGATACGCCCTGGACGCGCTGCTGCCCGAGAAGGGCGCCGACGTCGCCCGCTCCTTCTGCGGGAGCGAGGGCACCCTGGGGATCCTCACCGAGGCGACCGTAGGGCTCGTCGAAGCTCCACGCGCGCGTGCGCTCGCCGTGCTGGCGTACGTCGACGAGAGCGCGGCGGCGGAGGCGGCGGCCGGGCTGCTGCCGTACGGGCCGCTGACGGTCGAGGGCATGGCCGCCGACCTCGTGCCTTCGACCGCCGCGCTTCCCCGGGGCGGCGCCTGGCTGTTCGTGGAGACGGGCGGGGAGTCACAGGGGGAGGCACGCGCGCGTGCGGAGGCGATCGTGCGGGCCGCCGATGTCGTCGACGCGCTGGTCGTGACGGACGCGGCCGGGCAACGGGCCCTGTGGCGGATCCGGGAGGACGCGAGCGGTACGGCGACCCGGATGCCGGACGGCAGCGAGGCGTGGCCGGGATGGGAGGACTGCGCGGTGCCGCCGCAGCGCCTCGGCGCGTATCTGCGGGACTTCCGCGCGCTGTTGACCGCACACGGGCTGCGCGGGACGCCGTACGGGCACTTCGGGGACGGATGCATCCACGTCCGTATCGACTTCGACCTGCTGACGGAGGCGGGCATCGGCCGCTTCCGGCGCTTCTCGGAGGAGCTCGCCGAGGTCGTCGTGGCGCACGGGGGCTCGCTGTCCGGGGAACACGGGGACGGGCAGGCGCGGGCCGAGCTACTGCCGAAGATGTACGGGGAGGCCATGGTCCGTCTCTTCGAGCGGGCGAAGGGGGTGTGGGACCCGGACGACCTGCTCAACCCCGGCATGCTGGTGCGCCCCGCGCCCCTGGACGCGAACCTCCGGTTCGCGGTCCTGCCCCGCGAGCCGGTGGACGTGGCCTTCGGATACCCGGCCGACGGCGGGGACTTCTCGGCGGCCGTACGACGGTGCGTCGGGGTCGCGAAGTGCCGTACGACCTCGGTGTCGGGCCCGTCCGTCATGTGCCCGTCCTTCCGGGCCACCGGCGAGGAGGAGCACTCCACGCGCGGGCGTGCCCGGCTGCTGCACGAGATGCTCGCCGGAGAACTGGTGACCGACGGGTGGCGGTCGACCGAGGTGCGGGACGCGCTGGACCTGTGTCTGTCCTGCAAGGGGTGTCGGTCCGACTGCCCGGTCGAGGTCGACATGGCCACGTACAAGGCGGAGTTCCTGCACCACCACTACGAGGGGCGCCGCCGCCCCGCCGCGCACTACAGCATGGGCCGGCTGCCGCAGTGGCTGCGCGTGGTGGCACGAACGCGTACGGCGTCGCTGGTCAACGCCCTGGCCGCCGTACGGCCGTTGGCACGGGCGGCGAAACGGCTCGGCGGTATCGCGCCGGAGCGGGAGATCCCGCGGGTGGCGACGCGGACGTTCAGCCGGTGGTGGGAGGGGCGGCGCGCCGAGGCGGGGAGCGGTGGTGGGCTCGGCGGGGGTGACGCCCTGGCCGACGGGGTCCGCGAGCGCGGTGAGCTGGTCGTCCTGTGGCCGGACACCTTCACCGAGCACCTCTCGCCGTCCGTGGGGGAGGCGGCCGTACGGGTGCTGGAGGCGGCGGGACTGCGGGTGGCGCTGCCGCCCACGGTGCGGCTGAAGAGGGTGCCGGTGGGGGACGGTGAGCGGGGCGGTGGCCGGACGGCGGTCGCGATGGACCCGCTGTCCCTCCTACGGGGCCGCAGTCGCGTCTGCTGCGGGTTGACGTACGTCTCGACCGGGCAGCTCGACCGCGCTCGCGCGGTGCTGCGGCGCACGCTCGACCTGATGGAGCCGGTGCTGGAGACGGCCGCCCCGGTCGTCGTCCTGGAGCCGAGCTGTGCGGCGGCCCTCCGCTCGGACCTGCCGGAACTGCTGCACGACGATCCGCGGGCCCGGCGCCTGGCCGACCGGGTCCTGACCTTCGCGGAGACGCTGGAGCGGCATGCGCCCGACTGGACGCCGCCCCGCGTGGACCGGGCGGCGGTCGGGCAGACGCACTGCCATCAGCACGCGGTCCTCGGCGACGGGGCCGACCGTCGGCTGCGTCAAGCCGCTCTGCTCTCGGGCGAACTGAGCGGGGGCTGCTGCGGTCTCGCCGGTAACTTCGGTTTCGAGAAAGGGCACTTCGAGGTGTCGCTGGCCTGCGCCGAGGAGCAGTTGCTGCCTTCGGTGCGGGGTGCGCAGGAGGGGGCGGTGGTGCTGGCGGACGGGTTCTCGTGCCGGACGCAGCTGGAACAGCTGGCCGGGGTGCGGGGGCGGCACCTGGCGGAGGTGCTGGCGGAGGCGTCGGGGGAGGCGTTGGAGGGGGCGTCGGGGGACGGCGAAGGAGTGGCCGATGAGTCGGGGCGATGAGCTGGGCCTTGAGCTGAACTCTGCGCCGGGCCTTGTGCCTGACCTTGCGCCGGGCCTTGAGCCGGACCCTGCGCCGGGCCTTGAGCTGGGGCGGGTGGCCGTCCTCTCCGACATTCACGGGGTGCTCCCCGCGCTGGAGGCGGTGCTCGCCGAGCCGGAGGTCGCCGCCGCCGAGCGCATCGTGCTCACCGGGGACATCACGGCGGGACCACAGCCCGCAGAGGTGCTCGACCTCCTGCGCCGGCAGGGCGACCGCGTGCTGTGGATCGCGGGCAACGCGGACCGGGAGCTGGTCGAGTACCGGCGCGGCGAACGGGACGAGATCCCCGACCCGATCGCCCCCTACGCGGCGGGTCGGCTCACCGAGGACCAGGTCGAGTTCCTCGCCTCCCTCCCCAGGACGCTCACGCTGCGCGTGCGTGGCCTCGGCGACGTCCTCTTCTGTCACGCCACACCCCGCGACGACGAGGAGGTCGTCCTGGTCGACTCGCGCCCCGACCGGTGGGCGGAGGTCTTCGACGGGGTCGCCGACTCCGTCCGCACGGTGGTCTGCGGGCACACCCACATGCCCTACGCACGGCTCGCCCACGGGCGCCTGGTGGTCAACCCGGGGAGCGTCGGGATGCCGTACGGGCGGGCGGGCGCCCACTGGTGCCTGCTGGGGCCGGGGGTCGTCCTGCGGGTGACGCCGTACGACGTTCCGCGGGCGATCGCACGGCTGACCGCGGAGTGTGCCTACGGCGACATCGCGGAGTGGGCGGATCACTTCCTCAACGCCCGCGCCACGGATGCGGACGCGCTGAGGGTGTTCGGGCCGAGGGACGGTCGGGGGGCCTCGTAGTCGGCTCGTAGTCGGGGAGGGGGCGGGCCCTTCCCGTCTCCTCCCGCCTCCTCCTGCCTCCTCCCGTCCCTCCCGTCCCTTCCCGTCCACATTCCGGGACAGTGGCGTAATGGGTTCACACGCCTGACTAAGTCCACTACCCTGGACTCGGAAGTACAGCACGATGAACATGTCGAGCCGAGCCCCTGGAACGCCCGTGAGTACCCCTGATGCCGCCGCCACGCCCTCACCGGCCCACACCCGGGCCGCCCTGTCCGAGCCCACGGCCGGTGCCCCGCGCCGGTGGGACGCGCTCGGCCCCGTGGGCCTGGTGCTGGCCGGCGGGATCTCGGTGCAGTTCGGCGGTGCCCTGGCGGTGAGCCTGATGCCGCGCGCCGGTGCGCTCGGCGTGGTGGCGCTGCGGCTGCTGGTGGCGGCGGTCGTCCTGCTGCTGGTCTGCCGGCCCCGGCTGCGCGGTCACTCCCGCACCGACTGGGGCACGGTGATCGTCTTCGGCGTCACGATGGCCGCGATGAACGGCCTCTTCTACCAGTCGGTCGCCCGCATCCCGCTGGGCCCCGCGGTCACCCTGGAGGTGCTCGGCCCGCTCGCGCTCTCCGTCCTGACCTCACGCCGCCTGGTCAACGTCGTCTGGGCCGGACTCGCCCTCGCCGGGGTCTTCCTCCTCGGCGGCGGAGGCTTCGAGAGTCTCGACCCCATAGGTGTCGCATTTGCCCTGGCGGCCGGCGCCATGTGGGCGGCCTACATAGTCTTCAGCGCCCGCACCGGCCGACGCTTCCCGCAGGCCGACGGGCTGGCGCTCGCGATGGCCGTGGGTGCCATCCTGTTCCTGCCTCTCGGCATCGCCGAATCGGGCGCGAAGCTCATCGACCCGGTGACCCTCGGGCTCGGCGCGGCCGTGGCGATCCTCTCCTCGGTGCTCCCCTACACCCTCGAACTCCTCGCCCTGCGCCGCATGCCCGCCCCCACCTTCGCGATCCTGATGAGCCTGGAGCCGGCCGTCGCCGGAGCCGCCGGCTTCCTCCTCCTCGACCAGACCCTGTCCACCGCCCAGGCCGTCGCCATCGCCCTCGTCATCGCGGCGAGCATGGGGGCGGTGCGGACGCAGGTGGGGCGGGGGAAGGCGAAGGAGCCGGGGGTCGGTAGCTGACGGCTAGAGTCGGGCTCGTGCCCTGAATCACCCGGTCCTCCGGCGAGCGGGCCGGCCCGTCCTCGGAGGACATGGAAGGGAACGGCAGCATGGGTCTGCAACCCACGGAATCCGTGGGCGACGGACCGCTGATTCCCCGCCCTGAGCGAACCCCGGGTGCTTTGCGTGCTGCCTGCGCCGTCGTCGCGCCCCAGCTTTTGGCTGCCTATGACCAGGCCAAGGACCAGGCCCTGGCGGAGGCGGTGGAGTACGGCTCTCTCAAGCCGGTCCATGCCTACCTTGAGCACTGGGCCGCCCTGATCGAGATCGAACGGCATCCGGAAGCGGCGAGGGCGTACCACCGTGCCGGGTACCTGGCCCACGTTGCGACCGCGCCGGACGAAGCGCGCGAACACCTGGCCACCGCCGGCGGCGTCTACCGCGACGCCGCCAAGGCTGTGCACGCGAAGTAACGACGAAGGCGCGAAGCATGCGTTCGTGGTCGGCGGCTTCTTCGTCTACATGATCACCCCCCGCTCAGAACTCGTCACCATCTGGCAGGTCACGCCCGACCCTCTGTGAGATCGCCGTGCGTCGGCTGCGTCGTCTCCCGAGTCCGTAGTCATGGGCTGAAGCTGCTCATCGCCCATGCGTCAAATCAATGCAAGCATGCTTGCTTGTTTCTGCTCCCGCTGCCATGCTCCTCACCACGCCGCACCACCCCGCACACCGCCGTGCCCCAGGGAGCGCACCGTGTCCGATCCGACGCCCGTGTTCGACGATCTGCGCGCGGAGAGTGAGGAACTCGACCGGCTCGTCGCAGAGTTGAGCCCCGAGCAGTGGGCACTCCCCACACCCGCCCCCGGCTGGACCGTGGCCCACCAGATCGCGCACCTCGCCTGGACGGACCGCTCGGCGCTGCTGGCGGTGACCGACGTGGACGGGTTCCACACGCTGGTGGAGAAGGCGCTGGTGTCGCCGGGGTCGTTCGTCGACGAGGGTGCGGAGGAGGGGGCCGGACTGCCGCCCGCCGAGCTGCTGGCGCGGTGGCGGGAAGGGCGGACCGCCCTGGACACGGCACTGCGCGAGGCGCCGCATGGCGTCCGGTTCCCTTGGTACGGCCCACCCATGTCCGCCGCCTCCATGGCCACGGCCCGACTCATGGAGACCTGGGCCCACGGTCTGGACATCGCCGACGCACTGGGTGTGGTGCGCACACCCACCGACCGGCTGAGGCATGTGGTGTGGATCGGGGTACGGACCCGGGACTTCGCTTTCGGCGTGCACGGACTCCCCGTACCTCTCGACGATTTCCGCATCGAACTCGTCGCGCCGTCCGGTGAGTTGTGGGCCTACGGCCCCGAAGACGCCCCGCAGCGCGTGACCGGCCCGGCGCTCGACTTCTGCCTGCTCGTCACCCAGCGCGCCCACCGCTCCGACCTCGCCCTGCGAGCTGAGGGCCCCGACGCGGACCGCTGGTTCGACATCGCCCAGGTCTTCGCGGGCCCGCCCGGTGAGGGCCGCGCGCCGAAGGGGGCCTCGCGGTGACGAGCACGCAGGCTTCCCGCCCGCTGCGGATCGGCAACGCCTCCGGCTTCTACGGCGACCGCTTCGACGCCATGCGCGAGATGCTCACCGGCGGCGAACTGGACGTCCTCACCGGCGACTACCTCGCCGAGCTCACCATGCTGATCCTCGGCCGCGACCGCCTCAAGGACCCCCGCGCCGGATACGCCCGCACCTTCCTGCGCCAACTGGAGGAGTGCCTCGGGCTCGCACACGAGCGGGGCGTCCGGATCGTCGCCAACGCGGGCGGCCTCAACCCGGCCGGACTGGCGGACGCCGTACGGCAGTTGGCGGACCGGCTCGGCACCCCCGTCCGCGTCGCCCACGTCGAGGGCGACGACCTCCACAGTCGGTATCCGGACAGCCTCGCCGCGCACGCCTACCTCGGCGGCTTCGGTATCGCGGCCTGTCTGCGCGAGGGCGCGGACATCGTCGTCACCGGGCGGGTGACGGACGCCGCCCTGGTCACCGGGCCCGCCGCCGCCCACTTCGGGTGGGGGCCGGGCGACCATGACCGGCTCGCGGGCGCCGTCGTCGCCGGACATGTGCTGGAGTGCGGGGCTCAGGCGACCGGCGGCAACTACGCCTTCTTCGACGAGTTCCGCAAGAGCGGCGGCGACCTGCGCCACCCCGGCTTCCCGCTCGCCGAGCTCCACGAGGACGGCACCTGCGTCATCACCAAGCACCCCGGAACCGGCGGCCTGGTCGACGTCGGCACGGTGACGGCCCAGCTGCTGTACGAGACGGCGGGCGCCCGGTACGCGGGCCCGGACGTCACCGCCCGCCTGGACACCGTACGGCTCACCCAGGACGGCCCCGATCGCGTCCGCGTCGAGGGCGTACGAGGCGAGGCCCCGCCCCCGACCCTCAAGGTCGGCGTCAACCGCCTCGGCGGCTTCCGCAACGAGGTCGCCTTCGTGCTCACCGGCCTCGATGTCGAGGCCAAGGCGGCCCTGGTGCGGGAGCAGATGACGGACGCGCTCTCCAAGTCACCGCCCGCCGACGTCCGTTGGGACCTCGTGCGCACCGACCGCGCCGACGCCCCGACCGAGGAGACGGCGAGCGCACTGCTGCGGCTCGTCGTGCGCGACCGGGACCAGGAGACCGTCGGGCGAACCCTGAGCGGGGCCGCAGTGGAGCTGGCCCTCGCCAGTTACCCCGGCTTCCATGTGCTGGCGCCACCCGGGAAGGGCTCGCCCTATGGGGTCTTCGAGGATGTGTACGTCCCCCATGGTGCCGTCGACCATGTGGCCGTCCTCCACGACGGACGCCGGATCCCTGTGCCGCCGGCCCCCGACACCGCCGTACTCGACGACGTCCCGCAGCCACCCCCACCGGACCCGCTGCCACCCGGTCCGACCCAGCACGCTCCCCTCGGTCTCGTCGCAGGTGCCCGCAGCGGCGACAAGGGCGGCAACGCCAACGTCGGGGTCTGGGTACGGACGGACGAGGCCTATCGCTGGCTCGCGCACGAGCTCACGGTCGACCGATTCCGGCAGCTGATCCCCGAAAGCGGGCAGCTGAAGGTCGCCCGGCACCTCCTCCCCGACCTCCGCGCCCTCAACTTCGTCGTCGAAGGCGTCCTCGGTGAGGGAGTCGCCGCCCAGCACCGCTTCGACCCGCAGGCCAAGGCCCTCGGCGAATGGCTGCGCAGCCGCCACCTCGACATCCCGGAGACGCTCCTGTGACCGTCCTTGCCTCTTCCCTGGACACGAAGAGCCCCGAACACGCGGCCAACCGCGAGGCCATGCTCGCCAAGCTCGCCGACCTGGACGCCGAGCACGCCAAGGCGCTCGCCGGCGGCGGGGAGAAGTACGTCCAGCGGCACCGTGGGCGCGGCAAGCTGCTCGCCCGTGAGCGCATCGAGCTGCTCCTCGACCCCGACACGCCGTTCCTGGAGCTGTCCCCGCTGGCCGCCTGGGGCAGCGACTACACGGTCGGCGCGTCCCTCGTCACCGGTATCGGGGTCGTCGCGGGCGTGGAGTGCCTGATCACCGCCAACGACCCGACCGTGCGCGGGGGAGCGAGCAACCCCTGGTCGCTGAAGAAGGCCCTGCGCGCGAACGACATCGCGCTGGCCAACCGGCTGCCCTGCATCAACCTCGTCGAGTCGGGCGGCGCCGACCTGCCGTCCCAGAAGGAGATCTTCATTCCCGGAGGCGCCATCTTCCGGGACCTGACGAGGCTGTCGGCGGCCGGCATCCCCACCGTCGCGGTCGTCTTCGGCAACTCGACGGCCGGCGGCGCATACGTGCCCGGCATGTCCGACCACGTGATCATGGTCAAGGAGCGCGCCAAGGTGTTCCTCGGCGGACCGCCCCTGGTGAAGATGGCGACCGGTGAGGAGAGCGACGACGAGTCGCTGGGCGGCGCGGAGATGCACGCGCGCGTGTCGGGCCTCGCGGACTACTTCGCCGTCGACGAACCGGACGCGCTGCGGCAGGCACGCCGTGTGGTCGCCCGTCTCAATCACCGCAAGGCGTACGGCGATCCGGGCCCCGCCGAACCCCCCAAGTACGACGCCGACGAACTCCTCGGCATCGTCCCCGGCGACCTCAAGACCCCCTTCGACCCGCGCGAGGTCATCGCCCGGATCGTCGACGCCTCCGACTTCGACGAGTTCAAGCCGATGTACGGCACGAGCCTGACCACCGGCTGGGCGGCCCTGCACGGCTATCCGATCGGCGTGCTGGCGAACGCCCAAGGAGTCCTCTTCAGCGAGGAGTCCCAGAAGGCCGCCCAGTTCATCCAGCTCGCCAACCAACGAGACATCCCCCTGCTGTTCCTGCACAACACCACCGGCTACATGGTCGGCAAGGAGTACGAGCAGGGCGGCATCATCAAGCACGGCGCGATGATGATCAACGCGGTGAGCAACAGCCGCGTGCCCCATCTCTCCGTCCTCATGGGAGCGTCGTACGGCGCCGGCCACTACGGCATGTGCGGCCGCGCCTACGACCCCCGCTTCCTCTTCGCCTGGCCCAGCGCCAAGTCGGCCGTCATGGGCCCCCAGCAGCTCGCCGGCGTGCTCTCGATCGTCGCCCGGCAGTCGGCGGCAGCGAAGGGACAGCCGTACGACGAGGAAGGGGACGCCGCGCTGCGCGCCATGGTGGAGCAGCAGATCGAGTCGGAGTCGCTGCCCATGTTCCTGTCCGGACGGCTGTACGACGACGGCGTCATAGATCCGCGCGACACCCGCACCGTCCTCGGCATGTGCCTGTCCGCCATCCACACGGCGCCTTACGAGGGCGCGCGCGGTGGCTTCGGCGTCTTCCGGATGTGAGGGACCTTCCAGTGATCACTTCAGTCCTAGTCGCCAACCGGGGCGAGATCGCCTGCCGCATCTTCCGCACCTGCCGTGAGTGGGGAATCCGGACGGTCGCCGTGTACTCGGACGCCGACGCGAACGCCCTCCACGCGCGCGTGGCCGACGCGGCCGTACGGCTGCCGGGAGCGGCGCCCACCGCCACGTATCTGGACGGCGACCTGATCGTGAAGGCGGCCGTGGCCTCCGGCGCGGACGCCGTGCACCCCGGCTACGGCTTCCTCTCCGAGAACGCCGACTTCGCGCGGGCCGTCCTCGACGCGGGCCTCGTCTGGATCGGTCCACCCCCGGAGGCGATCGAGGCGATGGCGTCCAAGACGCGTGCGAAGGAGCTGATGGGGCTGGCGCCCCTGGGCGAGGTCACCGAGGCCGACCTTCCGGTCCTGGTGAAGGCGGCCGCGGGCGGCGGAGGGCGCGGGATGCGCATCGTACGCCGCATCGAGGAGCTGACCGCCGCCCTGGAGAGCGCGCGCACCGAGGCCGCGAGCGCCTTCGGCGACGGCGAGGTCTTCGTCGAGCCGTACGTCGAGAACGGCCGCCACGTCGAGGTGCAGATCCTCGCCGACACCCACGGCACGGTCTGGGCCCTGGGCACCCGGGACTGCTCCCTGCAGCGCCGCCACCAGAAGGTGATCGAGGAGTCCCCGGCCCCCGGACTCTCCGACCGGCTCACGGACGAGCTGCACGCGCTCGCCGTACGGGCCGCCCGCGCCGTCGACTACGTCGGCGCCGGCACCGTCGAGTTCCTGGTGGCCGGCGACACGGCGTACTTCCTGGAGATGAACACCCGCCTCCAGGTCGAACACCCCGTCACGGAGGCGGTCTTCGGCCTCGACCTGGTCGCGGAACAGATCCGCGTCGCCGAAGGCCACGCCCTCGCCGACACCCCGCCACACGCGCGTGGCCACGCCGTCGAGGCCCGCCTCTACGCCGAGGACCCGGCCCGCGACTGGGCCCCGCAGACCGGCACACTGAACCGCTTCGCCGTACCCGAGAGCGTCCGGCTGGACACCGGCTTCACCGACGGCGACGACATCGGCGTCCACTACGACCCGATGCTCGCCAAACTCGTCGCGCACGCCCCCACGCGCGCGGCCGCGATCCGCAGGCTCGCGGGCGCCCTGGAACGGGCGACGATCCACGGCCCGGCCACCAACCGCGACCTCCTGGTCCGCTCCCTGCGGCACGAGGAGTTCACGTCGGCCGGAATGGACACCGGCTTCTACGACCGCCACCTCACCGACCTGACCGAGCCCACACCGGACCCGTACGCCCCCCTTGCCGCCGCCCTCGCCGACGCCCACGGCCGCTCCCGCTTCGGCGGCTGGCGCAACGTTCCCTCCCAGCCGCAGGTCAAGCGGTACACGATGGCGGGCGAGGAGATCGAGGTCAGCTACCGCCACACGCGCGCGGGCCTGGGGGCGGACGGGGTCCGGGTCGTACACGCCGATGCCGCCCTGGTCGTACTCGAAGTGGACGGCGTACGAAGGAACTTCGAGGTCGCGAGGTACGGCGACGAGATCCACGTGAACGCCACACGCCTCACCGCGCTGCCCCGATTCCCGGACCCGACGGAACAGCACACACCGGGCTCGCTGCTCGCGCCGATGCCGGGGACGGTCGTACGCGTGGCTGAGGGGCTGGCCGTAGGAGCGCCTGTGCGGGCCGGAGAGCCCCTGCTGTGGCTGGAGGCGATGAAGATGCAGCACAGGATCGCGGCACCGGTCACAGGCACGCTGACGGCCCTGCACGCCGCCCCCGGACAACAGGTAACGGTCGGCGCTCTACTGGCGGTCGTGCAGCCGACCTGAAGGGGCGCGGGGCTGTATTGATATGCGGCTCCGCCGCGTGAGCGCGACCAGCCACGACGAACCCGCAGCCCGAAGGAGTCCCGTGACCACCCACATCGAATCCGAAGAACACAAGGCCCTACGAGCCGCAGTATCCGCCCTCGGCAAGCGCCACGGCCGCAGTTACGACCGAGAAGAGCTCTGGTCCGAAGCCGCCAAGCTCGGCTACCTCGGCGTCAACCTGCCGGAGGCATACGGCGGCGGAGGCGGCGGAATCGCTGAGCTCTCCATCGTCCTGGAAGAACTGGGCGCCGCAGGTTGCCCCTTGCTGATGATGGTCGTCTCCCCAGCCATCTGCGGCACGGTGATCGGCCGCTTCGGCACGGAGGAACAGAAGCGCGAATGGCTCCCAGGCCTCGCCGACGGCACCCGCACCATGGCCTTCGGCATCACCGAGCCCGACGCCGGCTCCAACAGCCACCGCATCACCACCACGGCCCGCCGCGACCCTGACACCGGAGACTGGCTGCTCACCGGCCGCAAGGTCTTCATCTCCGGCGTCGACATAGCCGACGCCACCCTCATAGTCGGCCGCACCGAGGACGCCCGCACCGGCAGCCTCAAGCCCTGCCTGTTCATCGTCCCGCGCGACGCCGAAGGCTTCACACGCCGCCAGATCGACATGGAACTCGACGCGGCCGAGAAGCAGTTCGAGCTGACCCTCGACGACGTACGACTGCCTGCCGACGCCCTGGTCGGCGACGAGGACGCCGGCCTCCTCCAGCTCTTCGCCGGCCTCAACCCCGAACGCATCATGACGGCCGCCTTCGCGATCGGCATGGGCCGCCACGCCCTCGCCCGCGCCGTCGAGTACGCGCGCGACCGCACCGTCTGGAAGGCCCCCATCGGCGCCCACCAGGCAATCGCGCACCCCCTCGCCCAGGCGCACATCGACCTCGAACTGGCCCGCCTGATGATGCAGAAGGCGGCCCACCTGTACGACGCGGGGGACGACGTCGGCGCCGGTGAGGCCGCCAACATGGCCAAGTACGCGGCCGGGGAGGCCTGCGTGAGGGCCGTCGACCAGGCCGTGCACACCCTCGGCGGCAACGGCCTCACGCGCGAATTCGGGCTCGCCTCGTTGATAACCGCGGCGCGCGTGTCTCGTATTGCTCCGGTGAGCCGGGAGATGATTCTCAACTACGTCTCCCACCAGACCCTGGGCCTGCCCAAGTCGTACTGACGGGCACCCGTCCGGCACCTGTCCGGCACCGTGTCGCGAGGAGGAACCGTGTTCCGCAGCGAGTACGCAGACGTCCCGGCCGTAGAACTCCCCATCCACGAGGCCGTACTGGGCCGGGCCGCCGAGTTCGGCGACGCGCCCGCGCTCGTCGACGGCACGGACGGCACCACCCTCACCTACGACCAACTCGACCGCTTCCACCGGCGCATAGCCGCCGCCCTCGCGGACGCCGGCGTGCACAAGGGCGACGTCCTCGCCCTGCACAGCCCCAACACGGTCGCCTTCCCCACGGCGTTCTACGCCGCCACGCGCGCGGGTGCCTCCGTCACGACCGTGCACCCGCTCGCCACGCCCGAGGAGTTCGCCAAGCAGCTGAAGGACTCCGAGGCCCGCTGGATCGTCACCGTCTCGCCGCTGCTGGAGACGGCACGCCGCGCCGCCGAACTCGCCGGCGGCGTCCGCGAGATCTTCGTCTGCGACAGCGCACCCGGACACCGCTCGCTCATCGACATGCTGGCGTCCGCCGCCCCCGAACCGCAGGTCGACATCGACCCCGCCGCGGACATCGCGGCCCTGCCGTACTCCTCGGGCACCACCGGCATCCCCAAGGGCGTGATGCTCACCCACCGCCAGATCGCCACCAACCTCGCCCAGCTCGAACCCACCATCCCGGCAGGCCCCGGCGACCGCATCCTCGCCGTGCTGCCCTTCTTCCACATCTACGGCCTGACCGCCCTGATGAACGCGCCCCTGAGGCTGGGCGCGACGGTCGTCGTCCTGCCCCGCTTCGACCTGCAGACCTTCCTCGCGGCGATCCAGACCCACCGCATCACCGGCCTGTACGTGGCCCCGCCGATCGTCCTGGCCCTCGCCAAACACCCGCTGGTCGAGCAGTACGACCTGTCGTCCCTGAAATACATCATCAGCGCCGCCGCGCCCCTGGACGCGAACCTCGCGGCCGCCTGCTCGCAGCGCCTCGGACTGCCGCCCGTCGGCCAGGCGTACGGCATGACGGAACTGTCCCCCGGCACCCATGTCGTCCCGCTGGCCGCGATGCACGACGCGCCCGCCGGAACCGTCGGCAGGCTCATCGCCGGCACCGAGATGCGCATCGTCTCCCTCGACGACCCCGACAAGGACCTCGGCGTCGGCGAGTCCGGCGAGATCCTCATCCGCGGCCCCCAGATCATGAAGGGCTACCTCGGCCGCCCCGACGCCACCGCCGCGATGATCGACGCCGACGGCTGGCTGCACACCGGCGACGTGGGCCACGTGGACGAAGGCGGCTGGCTGTTCGTCGTGGACCGCGTCAAGGAACTCATCAAGTACAAGGGCTTCCAGGTGGCCCCCGCCGAACTCGAAGCCCTCCTGCTCACCCACCCCGCCATCGCGGACGCGGCGGTGATCGGCGTCTACGACGACGACGGCAACGAAGTCCCCCACGCGTACGTGGTCCGCCAGCCCACCGCCACCGACCTCTCCGAAGGAGAGGTCATGATGTACGTCGCCGAACGCGTCGCCCCCTACAAGCGCGTCCGCCAGGTCACCTTCATCGACGGCGTCCCCCGGGCCGCCTCCGGCAAGATCCTGCGCCGCGAATTGCGGGCACCCAAGGAGGCCACGTGACACTGATCGGCCGCACACGCGCGCGTGGCGTCGAAACCCTCACCCTCGACTCCCCGCACAACCGCAACGCCCTCTCGGCCGCGCTCGTCGGCGAGCTGACCGACGCGCTGACCGACTGCGCCAAGGACACCGACGTACGCGCGATCGTCCTCACCCACACCGGCAACACCTTCTGCGCGGGCGCCGACCTGCGCGACCCCCCGCCCCCGGACGGCATGGTCGCACTGCTCCGCCAGATCGTGGAGCTGCCCAAACCCGTCGTGGCCCGGGTCACCGGCCACGTACGCGCGGGCGGCCTCGGCCTGCTCGCCGCCTGCGACATCTCGGCGGCGTCACCCCAGGCCACCTTCGCCTTCACGGAGGTCCACATAGGAGTGGCCCCCGCAGTGATCTCCCTCCCGCTCCTGCCCCGCACCGACCCCCGCGCCCTGGCCCGCTACTACCTCACCGGCGAACGCTTCACCGCGCCCGAGGCAGTCCGCATCGGCCTGCTGACGACGCAGGGCGAGGACGTCGACGAGGCACTGTCCCCCATCCTGGACGGCCTCCGCAGAGCCGCCCCCCAGGCCCTGGCCGAGACGAAGGCGCTGCTCACGGCTAAGGTGCTGGAAACCTTCGACCGGGACGCGGCCGACCTGACCGCACTCTCGGCCCGGCTGTTCTCCTCCGCGCAGGCCCGCGAGGGGATGACGGCCTTCCTCGAAAGACGGGATCCCGCATGGGTGGTGTGAGCACAGTCGGCGACCGCGTGGACCGTACGGACCGCGTGCCCAAACAGGACCGCAGCCGCGTCACCCGGCAGCGGCTCCTGGAAGCCGCCGTGGCCTGCCTCGCCGAACACGGCTGGGCGGGCTCCACCGTCTCCGTCGTCGCCGAACGCGCCGGCGTCTCCCGCGGCGCCGCACAGCACCACTTCCCGACCCGCGAGGACCTCTTCACGGCGGCCGTCGAGTACGTCGCCGAGGAACGCTCCACGGCACTGCGGGACCTGTTCCCCGACGGCGCCGCCGGGGACCGCCGCGCGGTGGTGTCGGCGCTGGTCGACCTCTACACCGGCCCCCTGTTCCGCGCGGCCCTGCACCTGTGGGTGGCCGCGTCGAACGAGGAGCAGCTGCGCCCCCGCGTGACGGAACTGGAGGCCCGAGTGGGCCGCGAGACCCACCGCATCGCGGTGGACCTGCTGGGCGCGGACGAGACCAGGCCGGGCGTACGGGAGACGGTCCAGGGCCTCCTCGACATGGCCCGCGGCCTGGGCCTGGCGAACCTGCTCACGGACGACGCCACCCGCCGCGATCGCGTGGTGGCGCAGTGGGCGGGGCTGCTGGAGGAGACGCTCGGCTGAGGGCGTTGTCAGTGGCGGGGGCTACGGTTTCGGCATGGGTGATCACTTCCAGACGATCGTCGACCTCGATACGAGTCCGCACGAGGCGCCGCGCCTCGCCGAGCGCGTGGTCGAGTGGCTGGTGGTCGAGGGAATCGTGCTCGCCGAGCGCACGGACTGCGTTCTCGGGCAGCCTCTGGGCCATCCGCCGGGCCGGAACTGGCAGCGGGCTGTGTCACCGGAGGACGCCGACCGGGATCCCTGGGACGGCCTCGCCGTGTACACCCGGCGCACCGTCTTCGACAGCGGGCAGGGTGGGCCGGAAGCGGTGAGCTGTCCGCGCTGCGGGGTCACCACCCGCCTGACCAGCGACGAGTGGGACCTGATCGACGATGCGTGGGCGCCGTTCAGCAAGGCCATGGACGCCTGGCATGAGACGGGCGCGGCCCAGGTCGACTGCCCCGCCTGCGCCGAGTCCGTCCCGCTGACTGCCTGGACCTGGACCGACGACTACTTCGCCTTCGGCCACCTGGGCTTCGAGTTCTGGAACTGGCCCGAATTCACCCCGGCGTTCCGCGCCCGAATATCCGAGCTGCTGGACGGCCACCGTACGGCGTATGTGTGGGGCAAGCTCTGACATGCACGCCAGGGAGACCGGCGGCTGTCAGCCGTCCTCGTCGCCGTCGTCGTCCTGCGGCACCTCTTGCTGCCTCTGCTGCTCCCGCTCCTGGTCGCGCCTCTCCTCCCGCTTCCCCTCGTCCTGCCCTTCCTGACCGGTGCTCGTCTCCGCCGCCGGGCTCGGGGAGGCCGCCGGGGACGGGGGCGACTCAAGGGGGGACGCAGAGGCGGACGCGCTCGGGCTGGGCGGGGCCTCGGACTTCGTGCCCTCGGTCCCGGTGTTGTCGGGCGAGAACCACAGCATGCCGAGGAGCATCGCGATCATGAAGAGCACCGCGCCGGCGGCCGTGGCGACCACGCGACGCGTCCCGGACCGCGATCTTGAACCGGAACCGGAACCGGATCTGGATCTGGAACTGGATCTGGATCTGGATCTCGGTCCGAGGCCGGGTCCGTCCGCGGACGCCGTCCCTTGGGCCGACGGCAGCATGTACGTGGTCGGGTTGCTGGTCTCACCCACCTGCTGCGCCCCGGCGACCGAGGCCGACACGGCCGTCTGCCGCCGGGAGGGCGGCGTCGCGTCGGGCAGCGGCTCGGGGCGGCCCTGCCAGGCGCCACCGGTGAACCACCCGGCGGCCTGCTGGGCGGTGGGCCGGTGCTCGGGGTCCTTGGCGAGCAGGCCGAGGAGGTAGTTCTCGAAGGCGGGCGGGAGGCCGGGGACACCCAGCTCGCGGGGCGGCACGGGGGCGGCGTCGAGGTGCTGGTGCAGGATGGCGACGGCCGTGTCGGCGTGGAAGGGCGGGCGGCCGGTCAGGAGCTGGTAGAGGACGCAGCCCAGCGCGTACACGTCGGACGGCGGGCCCGCCGGCTGCCCCAGCGCACGCTCGGGGGCGAGGTACAGGCTCGTGCCGACGATCTGCCCGGTGGCCGTGAGCGCGGCTCCGGGGTCGTCCAGGAAGCGGGCGATCCCGAAGTCACCGATCTTGAGGGTGCCGTCGGCGTCCAGGAGCAGGTTGCCGGGCTTGATGTCCCGGTGGACGATGCCCTGCCGGTGCGCCGCGGCCAGCCCGGCGGCGGCCTCGGCGGCGACACGGGCCACGCGCTCGGCGGGCAGCGCGCCGGAGCGGGCCAGCGTCCGGGCGAGGCTGTCGCCCTCGACCAGCTCCATCACCAGGTAGAGCTGGTTGTCGTGCTCGCCGAAGTCCCGTACGCCGACCACGTTCGGATGGTCGATCCGTGCCGCGGTCTGGGCCTCCAGCCGGAACCGGGAGGTCGCGGTGGGGTCGGAGTCCTGGGGCAGGAGGAGCTTGACGGCCACATGCCGGGCGAGCGTCTCGTCGTAGGCCCGCCAGACCTCCCCCATCCCACCGCGCCCGATCGAGTCGCCCAGCCGGTAGCGGCCCGCTATCAGCACTTGTTTCCCCATCCCCATGCCGTGAGACGTCCTGATCGCCGCAGGCCGTAACTCACCACGTAGGGACGGGTGATGGTGGGTGGCCGCAGCCGCCCCAGCATACTGGCGGAGCGGATCAGTCACGTTCCGTGTGCGATCTCACCGGCACGTTCGCCCGGGCCCGTGGCCGGGCGGCGCGGGATCGGGTGGCGCGGGATCGGGGCCGGGTGGCGGACGGCGGCCGGGCGCATCACGCGGAGCTGGAATCGGCTCCGCGTGACGACCGGCCGTCGGATGGGGTACGCGCGCGTGGGACCCGGAGTGGGCTGGGCACGCGCGTGTGGGACCCGATGGGCATGCGCGCGTAGGACTCAGTGTGCGATGTCCGCGTAGCCCACGACCTCGCGCGGGTCACGCGGGCCGGGGCCGATGTAGCGCGCGGACGGGCGGACGAGGCGGCCGGTGCGCTTCTGCTCCAGGATGTGCGCCGACCAGCCCGCCGTACGGGCACAGGTGAACATGGACGTGAACATGTGCGCCGGGACCTCAGCGAAGTCCAGGACGATGGCGGCCCAGAACTCGACGTTCGTGGCGAGGACACGGTCCGGACGGCGGGCGTGGAGCTCCGCCAGGGCGGCCTTCTCCAGGGCCTCGGCGACCTCGAAACGCGGGGCGCCGAGTTCGCGGGCCGTACGGCGCAGCACGCGCGCGCGGGGGTCCTCGGCACGGTAGACACGGTGGCCGAAGCCCATGAGGCGCTCGCCCTTGTCGAGGGTCTGCTTCACATACGCCTCGGCGTCGCCGGTGCGCTCGATCTCCTCGATCATGTGCAGCACACGGGAGGGGGCACCGCCGTGCAGCGGGCCCGACATGGCCCCTACGGCACCGGAGAGGGCCGCGGCCACATCGGCGCCGGTGGAGGCGATGACGCGGGCCGTGAACGTGGAGGCGTTCATGCCGTGCTCGGCGGCCGACGTCCAGTACGCGTCGACGGCGGCCACGTGCTTGGGGTCGGGCTCACCGCGCCAGCGGATCATGAAGCGCTCGACGACGGACTGCGCCTTGTCGATCTCGCTCTGCGGGACCATGGGCAGGCCCTGGCCGCGCGCGGACTGGGCGACGTAGGAGAGGGCCATGACGGCGGCCCGGGCCAGGTCCTCACGGGCCTGCTCCTCGTCGATGTCCAGAAGCGGTTTGAGGCCCCACACGGGCGCGAGCATGGCGAGGGCGGACTGGACGTCGACGCGGATGTCGCCGGAGTGCACGGGGATCGGGAAGGGCTCGGCGGGCGGCAGGCCGGGCCGGAACGCGCCGTCGACCAGCAGCCCCCACACATTGCCGAACGAGACGTGGCCGACCAGGTCCTCGATGTCGACGCCCCGGTACCGGAGGGCGCCGCCCTCCTTGTCCGGTTCGGCGATCTCCGTCTCGAACGCGACGACTCCTTCGAGCCCGGGTACGAAGTCGGACATCAGGCGGCTCCTCATGATGTGTGCGACGGGTGGGGTTGTGGGTGGGACGACCACATGTCAGTCGGCAGAGATCTACGTACGCCGTTGGATCCACGGTCACGGACTCGGTTCGGTTTCGGATGCCAGGCTTCCGGCGTCCGCAATTCCGAGCCTCGGCGGACTCGCGGTCCGGTGGCGTACCCCTGTGATGCCCCGTGCGGCCGACAGTCATCCAACCGCGACGGCAACAGCACGATAACCCCGAGTGCCACCCTTGGGGAGGTCTTGCGGCACTCAGTGCCACGCAGTGACGAAGGACACCGTCCCGGACGGCGCCCGCCGCATACGGCAAGATGACCGCGTGACCGACCGAGACGCCGTCCCCCTCGACCCCGCCGCGATGCGCAAGCATTACCGGGCCGAGGGCCT
This sequence comes from Streptomyces shaanxiensis, assembly GCF_039537145.1. Taxonomy (NCBI): domain Bacteria; kingdom Bacillati; phylum Actinomycetota; class Actinomycetes; order Kitasatosporales; family Streptomycetaceae; genus Streptomyces; species Streptomyces shaanxiensis. Next base: position 130,928 of record NZ_BAAAZY010000005.1, on the reverse strand, counting down.
CGCCGAGAACGACCTGGCCGCCACTCCCGTCGAGCAGTTCGCGCGCTGGTTCAAGCAGGCCGCGTCGGAGGCCCACCTCTTCGAGCCGAACGCGATGATCGTCTCCACCGCGGACGCCGACGGGCGGCCCAGCTCACGAACGGTGCTGCTGAAGCAGTTCGACGAGCAGGGCTTCGTCTTCTACACCAACTACGACTCCCGCAAGGCCCGCGACCTCGCCGACAACCCGTACGTCTCCCTGCTCTTCCCCTGGCACCCGATGGCCCGCCAGGTCATCGTCTCGGGCGTGGCCCGGCGCACCGGCCGCGACGAGACCGCCGCGTACTTCCGCACCCGCCCGCACGGCTCCCAGCTCGGCGCCTGGGCCAGCACCCAGTCCAGCGTCATCCCGTCCCGCGCCGAACTCGACGCCTCCTACGCCGAGTTGGCCGCGCGCTACCCCGAGGGCGAGCAGGTGCCGGTGCCGCCGCACTGGGGCGGTTTCCGGGTGGCCCCGCAGACGGTGGAGTTCTGGCAGGGGCGGGAGAACCGGCTGCACGACCGGCTGGTGTATGTGGCGGAGCAGGACGGGAGCTGGCGGGTGGAGCGGCTCAGTCCGTGACGGCGGCAGAGGCTCCGCACACGCAGACGACCCGCGAGCTCGGGTTCCTCCGCCTGTGGCGGGGGAGCCGGCCGGACGTACCGGCGAGCTCGCGGGTCGGGTGACTGCTGGGATTGGGCCGGCTGCACGCGTCTCTCACGCGCTGGTCCGGCACCGCACTGGGTGGGGTGACGGGCCGCTAGCCCGCAGCCACCTCACGCGTCCGGTATTCATACATCTGCCGAACCACCTCCCTTCTCGTGTACCGCACACCCTAAGAAGTGGCTCTGCCCCGATCAACCGTTTTTTTCGTGATGGACGTATCAGCACTGCGCACCTAGCGTTCCGATCATGACGGAGCAGCATGCGGGGCGGGTTGCGATTCTCAGTGGTTCGACCTTCGAGGAGCAGATCGGGTACGCGCGTGCCGTGGTCGACGGGGACTGGGTGCATGTGTCGGGGACGACCGGCTTCGACTACGCGGCGATGACGATCTCCGAGGACGTCGTGGAGCAGGCCGAGCAGTGTCTGCGGAACGTGGGGGCCGCGCTGGAGGAGGCGGGGTGTTCGTTCGCGGATGTGGTGCGGGTGCGGTATCTGCTGCCGGAGCGGGAGGACTTCGAGCCGTGCTGGCCGGTGCTGCGGCGGTATTTCGGGGAGGTGAGGCCGGCGGCCACGATGATGGTGTGTGGGCTGGCCGATCCTCGTATGAGGTTCGAGATCGAGGTGTACGCCCGACGGGGGAGTGGCGCGCGTGTCTGAGCTGCGGATTGTGCCGGTCGACGGCGAGGTCATGCTTGAGGAGTGGCGGCACGTCCACAACGTGATCGTGCCGCCGGCGGCGATGGATCTCGACGAGGTGCGGGAGCGCGGCGGGCGGTACCGGCTGCGGAACGCGTACGTCGGTGACGTCCTGGTCGGCTGCTCGACGGTGCGGCCGCCGGAGGGCGAGGGGGCGGCGGCGACGGTCATCGCGCGCGTGCTGCCCGAGTACCGGCGGCGCGGGTACGGCAGGGAGTTGTACGAGGACGGGCTCGCGCACGCGCGCGTGCTGGGCGCCGGGGTGATCGAGACCTGTGTGCTGGCCGCCAATGAGGACGGGGTGCGGTTCGCCGAGGCGCGTGGGTTCGTGGAGGTCGATCGGTATGTGCTGGACGGCGAGCGCGATCTGTGGCTGGACCTGCGGTTGGAGTAGGCGCAGGTGATCACGCGGGGGCACGCGACGGTGCGTACAACGATTCCTTCAATCTTGGGGAACACGGTGTGTGCTGCGTCACGTTCCAGTTAGATGATTGCAAGTGAGCGAACCGACGCGTCGTACGTGCGGACGCAGCTTGGCAGGGGGTCCATGTGAGTGCTTCCCGGCGTAGTGGGACCACCGACGAGCTGGGACCGGACGAACCCGAGAGGGATGGTCCGGAGGGTTCGTCGGCGGGTCCGGCCGGTTCGGAGGGTTCGGCAGGCGGTTCCGATCTGCTGGCCGCGCTGCTGGACGGGATGGACGCGGCTCTGTGCGCCTTCGACGCGGACGGGGTCGTCACCCATTGGAACCGTGAGGCCGAGCGGATCCTGGGGTGGAGTGCGGACGAGGCCGTGGGGCGGCACGGGTTCGCCGGGTGGGCGGTGCGCGCGGCCGACGCCGAGGAGGTCGAGGCGCGGCTGATGTCCGCCATGCACGCTCCGGGGCGCCAGGTGCATGAGTTCGCCCTGCTGACCAAGGACGGCGGGCGGGTGCTCGTACGGACGCAGTCGGCTGCCGTACGCGGGCCGGACGGGAAGCCCGCCGGGGTGTACTGCGCGTTCAGCGAGGTGCACGCGCAGATCGATCTGGAGCGGTCGATCGCGCTGAGCGAGGCGTTGTTCGAGGACGCGTCGTGGGGTGTCGTGCTCGTCGACGCCGATCTGCGTCCCGCGGTCGTGAACGCGCATGCGGCCCGTGCGCTCGGCATCGGGCGTACGTCCGTGCTCGGGCGGCCGCTCGGGGAACTGCTCGCCCAGGGCGTCGAGGAGCTGGAGAGCGCGCTCACACATGTGCTCGCGGAGGGTGCGCCGCCCGCGCCGGCCGAGGTCTGGGTGAGCGTACGGACGCCGGAGGGTGAGCGGCGCCGGTGCTGGCGGTGTGGCTTCGTACGGCTGGCCTCGCCGCTCGCGGAGGAGCCCGTGCCGTTGGGGGTGGGCTGGCTCTTCCAGGATGTGACCGCGGCCAAGCAGGGGGAGCAGGAGGCGGCGCTGCTGCGGTTCCGGACGAATCAGCTGCATCGGGCCGCGCGGGCCGCCGCGGAGTGCGAGGACCCTGTCGAGGCGGCGACGGTGCATCTGGACTTCGCGTTGGCCGGGTTCGCCGATCATGCGCTGATCGACCGGGTCGCGGGCGGTGCGGTCGCGGATGCGGATTCGGCGGATCCGGTACGGCTGGTTCGGGTCGCGGTGACGCCTTCCGGGGCGCCGGGGCCGAGTCTGCTGGGCGGGGAGGCCGGGCTGCCGGTGCGGTACGCCGAGGGGCATCCGGCGTTGCAGTGCGTGGCGCGGGCCGGGTCGGTGCGGGCGGACGCGGGGAACTTGCCGGCGGAGCGGGCGCGTGAGTGGGCCGTGGGGCGGCAGTGGCCGGCCGACGTGGTGCACGCGCTGTGTGCCGTGTTGCGGAGTCGGGGGCGGACGCTGGGGGTCGTGACGTTTCTGCGGGGCGCCGGCCGCAGTGCGTTCGAGCGGGGCGACGCGGTGTACGGGGAGGATGTGGCGGTGCGGATCGCTTCCGCGCTGGATCTGGCGGGGGCGCTGGACTCGGAGTAGCGAGCACCGGGACGGGGATTCAGCGCCGGCGGAAGATCCGCGTTTCAGTGCCGGTGGAAGATCCGGGATTCAGTGCCGGTAGAAGATCCGGTCGCCGTACTTCTCGAACACCCGGCCGTTCCAGTCGTGGCCGCCGTCGACGTTGCCGGAGCGCAGGAGCGGGGGCTCGATGCCGCGCTCGGCCAGTGTGCTCGCGGCCGTGGCCATGACCGCCTGGAGGAGGGCCGACGTGACGACCGTGGAGGCGGGGGCGAAGGGGGCCGGGATGGTGTCGAGGGTGAGTTCCGCGTCGCCGATCGCGATCTTCGAGTCGAGGACGATGTCGCAGTGGTCCTTGAGGTAGGTGCCGGAGACATGGCGGGACTGCGTTTCCGAGGCGTACGCCACTGAGGTCACACCGATGACCCGGACGCCGAGGGAGCGGGCCTTCATGGCCATCTCCACGGGGAGGGCGTTGCGGCCGGAGAGGGAGATGATGATCAGCGCGTCGCCGTCGCGGAGGGGGGAGCTGTCCAGGACCGCGCTCGCGAGGCCGTCGACGCGTTCCAGGGCGGAGCCGAGGGTGGCGGGCATGACGTCGACGCCCACCACGCCGGGGACCGCCAGCAGGTTCATCAGGGCGAGACCGCCGGCGCGGTAGACGATGTCCTGGGCGGCGAGGGAGGAGTGACCGGCGCCGAAGGCGAAGAGCCGGCCGCCGGTGGCGACGGTGTCGGCGAGCAGGGTGCCGGCCGCCCCGATGCTCTCGGCCTCCTCGTCACGGACCCGCTGGAGCAGGCCGATCGCGGCGTCGAAGAACTGGTCGGCCGGCGTGCTGTCGCTCATGCGGGGCCCTCCGGGTGGCGTGGTCGTCGGGTGACGGTGTGTTGCGGATCACCGTGCGGTCTGGACCAGTGCGGTGTCAATACGGCCGGATGCGCGCCCTGCGGCCGGATGCCGCCCCGGCCACGGCGGGATGCCCCCGCCCTGCGGCCGGATGCCGCCCCCGGGCCACGGCCGGATACTCGCGCTACGGCCGGATGCCCCGCTCGGCCGCACGCACCGCCCCGCGTAACCCGTTGGTTTCAACGGCGCGGCACGGTTGTCAGTGGTATCCGGCAGAATTGAGTGCAGGGCCAGCGCACGCGCCGTGGAGCTGTCTCGCTTCCGGCTGAGCTGATCGCAGAGCTAGCTGAGCTAATCGCAGAGCTAATCGAGGGGCACGTATGTCCGGACTGATCGACACCACGGAGATGTATCTCCGCACCATCCTCGAGCTGGAGGAGGAAGGTGTGGTCCCCATGCGCGCCCGGATCGCCGAGCGGCTGGACCAGAGCGGGCCGACCGTCAGCCAGACGGTGGCGCGGATGGAGCGTGACGGGCTGGTGTCCGTGGCGTCCGACCGGCATCTGGAGCTCACGGACGAGGGGCGGCGGCTGGCCACCCGCGTCATGCGCAAGCACCGCCTCGCCGAGTGCCTGCTCGTCGACGTGATCGGGCTGGAGTGGGAGCAGGTGCATGCCGAGGCGTGTCGCTGGGAGCACGTGATGAGCGAGGCCGTGGAGCGGCGTGTGCTGGAGCTGCTGCGCCACCCGACCGAGTCGCCGTACGGCAACCCCATCCCCGGCCTGGAGGAGCTCGGCGAGAAGGACGGCGCCGATCCGTTCCTCGACGAGGGCATGGTCTCGCTGGCCGACCTCGACCCGGGCGTCGAGGGCAAGACGGTCGTCGTGCGCCGTATCGGCGAGCCGATCCAGACGGACGCGCAGCTGATGTACACGCTGCGCCGGGCGGGCGTGCAGCCCGGCTCGGTGGTGAGCGTGACCGAGTCGGCGGGCGGTGTCCTGGTGGGCAGCGGCGGCGAGGCGGCCGAGCTGGAGGCGGACGTCGCCTCCCATGTGTTCGTCGCCAAGCGCTGAGGCATCGGCGCCGGTCCATCTCGATCCGTCCATCTCGGGTTCTCTCTCCCGTGTAACTCCCGTTAACAGAGCGGGAGTTGGGGCGGTGCTGGTGACGATCCGTCGAACGCGCCGAATCGAAGATTCACTGCGTCAAATCGCAGCGCTCGGACCTTTCGCGTGCCAGGCTGTCGCGTGAGGCATACGACCTGAGGGCTCTGGGCCGTGGTCGACAGCGATGCGACCGGCCGGTGAGGGGGCGGGCGGATGTGCCGTGGTTGTGGAGAGGGC